>CAYQRE010000029.1:0-67188 GCA_964420075.1 uncultured Thermoanaerobaculia bacterium
GCGAGGGGGAAACACCCGTTCCCATTCCGAACACGGAAGTTAAGCCCCTCAGCGCCGATGGTACTGCGCTGGCAACAGCGTGGGAGAGTAGGTCGCCGCCGGGAGCTATCTGAAGTTGGCCCCTACTCCACGGAGTAGGGGCCTTTGTTTTTTTGGCGACTTCAGCAGAGCACTGCGAGGGCCGCCTTGCGGCGAGATCTCTGGCAAGGAGCGTCTAGCTCGCGCCCTTGACAGGATTCTCGGACGGCCGGTAGCCTAAATCTCCCTCTCCTATTCCGACCGCGGAGCGTCCAATGGCGTCCAAGAAAGCGACTCAGTTGGTCATTGTGGAATCGCCAGCCAAGGCGAAAACCATCGGACGCTTCCTGGGCAAGGACTACGTTGTCGAAGCGAGCTACGGCCACGTGCGGGACCTTCCGCAAAACGCCAAAGAGATTCCAGCAGAGCATCGCGGCGAAGAGTGGGCACGTTTGGGTGTCGACGTCGGCAACGACTACCAGCCGCTCTACGTGGTCCCGGCGGAGAAGAAGAAGCACGTCAAACGCCTTCGCGATGCGATGAAGGAGGCGAGCGGCCTGCTCCTCGCAACCGATGAGGACCGCGAGGGTGAGAGCATCAGCTGGCATGTGCTCGAGGTCTTGAAGCCGCCGAAGCAGCTTCCGATCGGCCGGATCGTCTTCCATGAGGTCACTAAGGAGGCGATCGAGGAGGCACTGCGACAGCCTCGTGAAGTCGACTCGAAGTTGGTGCGCGCCCAGGAGGCGAGGCGGATCCTCGATCGCCTCTACGGCTACACCCTCTCGCCGCTCCTGTGGAAGCGGGTTTCGCCGGGGCTCTCGGCAGGGCGAGTGCAGAGTGTCGCGGTGCGTCTGGCCGTCGAGCGTGAGCGCGAGAGGATGGCTTTCCGCAAGGCTCAGTATTGGGACCTGGAAGCGGAGCTTTCGGCCGGGAAGGGGAGCTTCCGGGCGAGGCTCGTACGGGCGGCCGGCCGGCGGCTCGCCGAGGCTCGTTCCTTCGATCCCAAGACGGGCCGTCTCGCTGACTCTGCGCGCCTTCTCGTTGAGGCTCAGCAGGCGGAGGCGTGGGCACAAACTGCGCCACAGTCCAGGCCCTGGGTGGTCACCGCGCTCGACACTTCGCCTGGAACACAGCGACCGGCGCCGCCGTTCACGACCTCGACGCTGCAACAGGAAGCAAACCGAAAGCTTCGCTTCAGCGCCCAGCGGACGATGCGTCTCGCTCAGCAACTCTATGAGGGTGTGGACCTCGCCGGAGAGCGCGTGGGCCTGATCACCTACATGCGTACTGACTCCACCACCCTGGCCGCGAGAGCCGTGGACCAGGCCCGGGCGGTCATCGCCGCAGCCTACGGCAAGGAGTTCCTTCCCGAGCGGGCGGTTCACTACCAGACCAAGGCGAAGCGGGCGCAAGAGGCGCACGAGGCGATCCGTCCTACGGACTTGGCGCGACGCCCACAGGACGTTGCGCGCTTCCTGGACCCTGACCAGGCCCGTCTCTACGAGTTGATTTGGAAGCGGACGGTAGCCTGCCAGATGTTGCCGGCCCGATTCGAGAAGACCGCCGTGGAGGTGACCGTCGAGGTCGCCGGTACCGCGGCAAGGGCAGAAGCTTTGGTCTTTGCTGCGAGCGGTCGTCAGATCGTCTTTCCCGGGTTCCTGCGCGCCTATGTCGAGGGCTCGGACGACCCCGAGGCCGAGCTTGGAGACCAGGAGACCCTGCTGCCGCCGCTGACCCAAGGCCAGTCCCTCGAGCCCATCTCGGTGAAGGCGGAGCGTCACGAAACACGCCCCCCCATGCGCTACACCGAGGCCAGCTTGGTCAAGCGCCTCGAGGAGGAAGGGATCGGTCGGCCGTCCACCTACGCCTCCATCATCTCGACGGTGCAGGATCGGGGCTATGTCTTCAAGCGCGGCAACGAACTCGTGCCCACCTTCACCGCGTTCTGCGTCATCGAGCTCCTCGAGCATGACTTCGCAGACTTGGTGGACACCGCCTTCACAGCCCGGATGGAAGATGCCTTGGACGAGGTGGCGGCGGGCGAGCGGGAGTGGGTGGACCTGGTCGGCGCTTTCTACAAAGGCGAAGCGAACGCAGATGGACTGGTGAAGCGCCTGGCCGACCTCGAACAGATCTTTCCTGCCGTCGAGATCGGCACCGACCCTCTCACCAACGAGCGTCTCGTGGTCAAGATTGGTCGCTACGGTCCCTACCTCGTCCGCGGCGATGGCGGCAAGGAGAACCGAGTCAGCCTGGCAGCCGACATGCCTCCAGACGAGCTGACCGTCGAACGAGCCCAGAGCCTCCTCGAGGGCAGGGGTGCCGCGGCACCGCCCCTCGCCGCGGATCGGACGACGGGCCGCCAGATCTCCCTCCAGACCGGCAGGTTCGGCCCCTACCTGGAGCTGGCTGCTGCCGAGGGCGCGAGCTCCGCCGCCGAGAAGCCCAAGCGAGTCTCTCTACCACGTGACCTCGCCCCGGAAGCAGTCACCCCAGAGATCGCCCAGCAGCTCATGGCCCTACCCAAGATCATTGGGCGACATCCAGAAACTGGCAGCGAGCTGTCGACGGGGATCGGCCGCTACGGCCCGTATCTCAAGCACGGCGATGAGTTCAGGAGCCTCCAAAGCTGGCAGAAGGCGTGCGAGCTGACGGCCGAGGAAGCGACCGCCATCCTCGCAACTCCGAAGGCAGCAGCTCGCGGCCGGCGCGGTGCGAGCGCAGCCAAGGAAGTGCTCAAGGAGCTGGGGAGCCTGCCCGGTGCCGAGGGCGAGGTGCGGGTGCTCAACGGCCGCTACGGGCCCTACGTGACGGATGGCAAGACCAACGCCACGCTACCCAGGGGAGCAGACCCGGCAGCCGTCACGGCAGAGCAGGCGAGCGAGCTCCTGGCCGCGAAGAGGGCGGCGGGGCCTGCGAAGCCGAAGGGGCGGCGGGGCGTGACGCGGCGCAGTCGCTCGTGAGCGCGCCGCGACCACCAGCCGTGCAAGGCTCCCAGGAAGGGGCCAAGAGCGGGCCGACGGGCCAAACCGCCGACGAGGTGATCGCTCACCTGGGGCTCAGCTCACATCCCGAGGGAGGCTGGTACCGCCAGACGTATGAAGCCTCCACGCTCCCGGGCCAGCGCGCAGCTTCGACCGCCATCTTCTACCTGCTGCGAGCAGGAGATGTGTCGGCCTGGCACCGCGTGCTCGACGCCGACGAGGTCTGGCACTTCTACGCTGGGTCGCCCTTGGAACTGCGGATCGCTACGCCACCAGGAGTCGCTACTCTCGTGCTCGGGGTGGACCTCCGACGAGGCCAGATCCCGCAGGCCGTGGTCTCAGCAGGATGCTGGCAGAGCGCCCGGGCGCTGGGCGCCTGGACGCTCGTCGGTTGCACCGTGGCACCAGGTTTCGAGTTCCGGTCCTTTGAGCTTGCTCCCCGAGACTGGGAACCGCCGACAGACGGCGGGGCCGTCGTCTAGAAGACGGCGCTCAGGAGGCCGAAACCGGCGCCAACCAGACTCACCAAGGCGACGACGCAGGCGATGGCGAGGCCGACGACGACCACGACTGGTACGACGATGGCGCCGAGCACAGCTGCCACCACCGTCACCGCCAAGGCAATGGCCCCGCCCACGAGTACGAAGGGCAGGATCAGGAGCTTCGCCGCGAATCGCACGACACCCACCACCAGGGCTAGCACCGCGAACAGGCTACCGACGACCAGACCCATGACCAGAAGGACGAAGAGCGTCAACATGGCAAGCCTCCTGGTGCCTCACTACGGCTGCCACCAGGCGGGAGTTTCGCAGCTCCGGCCCAGCCTTCTGCTATTCTGCGCTGCGGGATGAGCGCCTTCCGGTCCCTGTTGGGCCGCCTCCGGTCGAGCCCCGAGAAGGCCCCGGCGAACCTGACGCCAGCCGGGACTCTGGTCAGCGACCTCTGGCTGGATCAGCCGGACGCTCGACGCCAGATCGAGGCGGCGGAGCGGCGCGGGCAGATCACGGCGACCGAGGCTGAGGGTCTGGCTGGCTTCGTTGACAACGGCTACCTGATCTGCGAGATCGAGGTGCCAGCCGCCGTCTACGACGACATCGAAGGTTGGATACCCCGCCTCTGGCACGAGCGGCCAGGCAACGTCGCGTATGCCTACCACAGCGTGCTCAAGCCTTTCACCGACGCCGACGAGTCCCGCGACCGCCAGCCTTCCTATCGGATCGCCGATCTCCACGGCGTCTCCGCAGGAGCTCTCGCCCTCTACCTGCAGCCGCAGATCTTCCGTTGGGTCGAGCTGGTGCTCGGCACGCGGCCAGTTGCCACGCAGTCCCTCTACTTTGAGTACGGCAGCCAGCAGGCCCTCCACCGCGACCCGGTCTTCGTGCAGACTCAGCCGCCGAGCCACCTCGTTGCTGCCTGGGTAGCGCTCGAGGACATCGATCCCGGCTCGGGGCCGCTGGTCTATGTGCCGGGGTCGCACCGTCTGCCCTATTTTCAGCTCGCGGCTGGCGAGCACCGCTTCGATCATCAGCGGCACGGCGAAGCGGAGATCCGCGCCATGGAAGCCTTCGATCGCGAGCAGATGGCCCGTCACCAGCTCCAGGTCCAGCCCTTCACACCGCGGCGTGGTGAAGTGCTCATATGGCACCATTCCCTGCTGCACGGCGGCTCGGCACCCACGGACAGCCGCCTCACCCGCAAGAGCTTCGTGGTCCACTTCTCCTCGTTTGATACCTTCCAGCGTCTCAAGCAGACGTACCTGGAGCGGGTACCAGCCGAGGCAGGCGGGGTCGTCGAGCGCCGCCGCATCGTGGAGACCGAGACCCGCCTCGAGCGCGCGGGCTGCGCCGGCTTCGCGAGCCCCTTGGCGGAGCGTTGGGCGCGGACCCACGCCAGCGCCTGAGCCGAGCCCCACCGCCGCAGATGCCCGCTCGAGCCGTGCTGCAACCCTGCCGGGTGGCGGTTCTTTTGACGCTTGCGGTCGCCCTTGGCAGCTGCGCGCCGGTCCACGAGCCACCGCCGAGCATCGTCCTCGTCACCCTCTGTTCTTTTCGCGTCGACCGGCTGGCAGCAGCGGGGCATTCTCCCGGTCTGATGCCCTTTGTCGACCGCTTGGCAGCGGAGGGCGTCTTCTTCGAGCACGCCGTCAGCGCCTCCTCATGGACCAAGCCGTCCACCACCTCCCTGCTGACGGGCCTGACGCCGAACGTCCATGGGCTCGTCGACTACTACCCGCTCGATGCCCTCGAGCAAGGAGCGATACCCAATCCCCGCGTCCTGGGTGACCAGTTCGTAACTCTCCCCGAAGCGCTGCTCGCAGCGGGGTATCGCACCGGCTGTCGGGTCAACAACCTCCATGCCGGCGAATTCTTCCGCCTGACCCAGGGCTGTGAGGACACGGTGACGCGGCGGCAGGCGCGGACGCGGGACATGGTGGCTGATCTCGGAGGCTTCCTGCGCGCCGTGCCGCGCGGCCAGCCCTTCTTCTTCCATCTGTTCAGCCGCGATGCGCACACTCCCTATCAACCGGGGATCGAGGACTATCGTCGGCTGCATGGTGCGGGCGGGCCGCCGACGCAGGGAGAGCTCGACGAGCTTCGCCGGCAGACCGACCGAGCCGTCCGTGCCCTCGTGCGGAAGCGCCAGGAGGTGCCTCCGGACCAGGTGCGCACCTGGGTGGACCTCTACGAAGCCCAGCTGCCCGAGATCGACCGCGCCCTGGCGCAGCTGCCAGAGATCCTCGCTGCCGCAGGCCGTCTCGACGAGACCTTGCTGGTCCTGACCGCAGACCACGGCGAGCGGCTGCTCGAGGATGGCAGCCTCGGCCACGGCGGCCCGCTCGACGAGGCCGTCCTCCGTGTCCCCCTGATCGTCTGGGGGCACGGGATCGCTGGCGGCCGGCGAGCGACCGCCCTCGTGCGGAGCATCGACATCCTCCCGACCCTGCTCGCAGCCGCCGGCGCTCCGCCGTCCGAGGTGGCGCAGGGCCAGAACCTGTGGCCCTATCTGCACGCCAAGGCGCCACTACCCACCATCTCGGCCTTCTCCTCGTTCAACGGGGTCGATCACGCGCTGCGGCAGGGGACCCTCAAGCTCAGGCTCACGCCGCCCGGCCGGCCCCAGCTGTTCGACCTCGCCGCCGATCCCTTCGAGAAGCGCGATCTGTATGCGCTCCGGCGCGGCGAGGCACGGGCCCTGGAAGCCGAGCTGGCGCGTTGGCTGGCTGCCGAGCGGGAGCTCGCTGCCCGCCTCGGCGGTTCGTCCAGCCGAAGCCTAGATGCCGCCGCCATCGACGAGCTGAAGGCGCTCGGTTACCTCTGAGCTCCCGCGGCAGCTCGCCCGCGCCACCCGTCAGCTTCCCCGCCCCGCCAGGCGAGAAAAGGTAGGATCCTCGCAGGAGCGCGTTGGCCAGAGGCCGGGGTGCAAGGGGTGGAGAAAGTCCCTGGCGGGAGAAAACTACCCGGTGCCAGAGTTCCGCAGAGGGCCTACTGGCGTGCCGGAATAAGCAGCGATGCGGTGGGCGGGATGGCATCGCCGTTGCTGTCGCCACCGGGGGTCCGTCGCCTGTGTGACGGCTGCCGGTTCCTTTCCTTAGGCAGCTCCATCTGGAGGAGGTAGGCACCATGGGTCTGATCAAGGAGTTCAAGGAGTTTGCGGTCAAGGGCAATGCGATCGACCTCGCCGTCGGTGTGATCATCGGCGGGGCCTTCGGCAAGATCGTTGACTCGCTGGTCGGGGACATCATCATGCCGCTCGTCGGCAAGTTCCTCGGCGCCGTCGATTTCTCGCAGCTCTTCATCAACCTGGGTTCGACGCACTACGACACGCTCGCCGCCGCCAAGCAGGCCGGGGCCCCGACCCTCGCCTACGGCAACTTCCTGCAGGTGGTGGTGAACTTCCTGATCATCGCCCTGGTGATCTTCCTCATGGTCAAGGCTCTCAACTCGATGAAACGCGCCGAAGAGGCGGCGCCGGCGGCGCCGGCAGCGCCTCCCGAGGACATCGTCCTCCTGCGGGAGATCCGTGACGCACTACGTCAGAAGTAAGGCCGGCGTCGCAGCCCGCCTTGGCGAAACCGTTCCAGCGTTAGAAAGGGGTAGTTCATGTCATCGCTCTTCGATCTCCTAGGCGATCAGATTTCCGACGGCACCATTCAGCAGATCGGCCGCATGGTCGGCGCCGACTCCCAGGCCACCCGCGGCGTGGTCGAGGGAGCGATCCCGCTCTTGGTGAGCGCGCTCGCGGGCAATGCCAATCAGGCTGGCGGTGCCGACGCCATCTTCGGGGCGCTCAACCGCGACCACGACGGCAGCATCTTCGACGACCTGGCCGGGTTCCTGACTGGCGGCACGGCGGCAAGCGATGGCGCCGGCATCCTCGGTCATGTGCTCGGCGGCCGGCAGGGCAACGTGGTCAGCGCGCTCAGCGGTTCGAGCGGCCTTTCGGCTCAGAAGGTGATGCAGATCCTCGCCATGGTGGCACCGCTCGTCATGGGGGCCCTCGGCAAGGTGCAGCGGCAGCGCGGTCTCGACTCGGGGGGCCTCAGCGACCTGCTGCAGGGGGAGCGCAGCCGAGTCGCTCAGCATTCTCCCGGGATGATGGGGATGCTGGAGCAGATGCTGGATCGTGACGGTGACGGTTCCATGATGGACGACTTGGCCTCGACGGGGATGTCGGTCCTCGGCGGGTTGCTCGGCGGCCGTCGCTAGCCGATTGTCCAGAGCGAGCGAGCAAGCCATGCGGTGCCATCTTCGGCACCGCATGGCCATTCCCATCTGTTACAGTTCACGCCCAAGGTGAGCGGTGACAGTGTAGCTTCGAGACGGCGGCCACCCCTGTGCCTGCGGGCGACGGTCGCCTGGCTCTTGGCGGGCGTCGGCGCTCTGCTCGCCGGCGCCTGCGGTAGCAGCAGGGCGACCGCTCGCCAGGAGTCGCCCGCCGCCCCAGCTCCGGCGGCCCCTCCGGCGCCCCTCGTCAAGGTCCAGCCACAGCAGGACTGGCGCGACGCCATCCTCTACTTCGTCGTTCTCGACCGCTTCGCGGATGGCGATCCGACGAACGATCGCAATGTCCAACGGGCCGAGAAGGGCACCTTCCACGGCGGCGACCTGCCTGGCCTGATCGCTCGCCTCGACGACCTCGCCGACCTCGGGGTAACGGCGCTGTGGATCACCCCGATCGTCAAGAACATCGATGGCTTCGTGACCGGCGCTGGCTTCCCCGACTGGGGCTATCACGGCTACTGGGCCGACGACTTCTACTCCGTCGACCCCCGCTTCGGGACCGAGGACGAGCTGCGGCAGCTGGTGGCAGCGGCGCACGCGCGCGGCATCAAGGTCCTGCTCGACGTGGTCTACAACCACGCCGGCTACAACTCCCACTACACGCGCGATCCGCGGACCCGAGGCTGGCTGCGGACCACCGAGCTGGGCACCTGTGGTGCCGACGACCTGACCACCTGCGTCGCCGGCCTGCCCGACTTCCGCACCGAGCTTCCCGACGTGGCCGACTACCTGTTGAAGGCGCATCTCGGCCTCGCGGCCCGGACCGGCCTCGACGGCTTCCGCCTGGACACCGTCAAGCACGTTGGCCATCCCTTCTGGCAGGAGCACCGCCGCCGCACCCGAGAACAGCTGCGGGCTGGCTTTTTCCTCCTCGGCGAGGTCTGGGGTGGCGACGCCCAGGTGCTCGACCCCTGGTTCGCCGCTGACGAGATGGACGCCGGCTTTGACTTCGGCTTCCAGGGCAGCACCATCGCCTTCGTTGCCGGCAGGGGGCGCTCGGTCGCCTTCGACCGCTATCTGAAGAGCCGCGAGCGAGTCCGCCAGGGCTATCTCCTCGCCCACTTCCTGTCCTCCCACGACGTGCCGGGAGCGCTCTACCAGCTGGCGGGCGACCGCCAAGAGTTCCGCCTCGCTGCCGTGCTGCAGATGACGACCGCCGGGATCCCCGTCATCTATTACGGCGAGGAGGTCGGTCGCCAGGGCGGTGACTGGCCCGACAACCGCAGCGACATGCCGTGGGGGGAGAAGGGGATCCTCCCCGGTGCCGGCCTGCCGCGCGACGAGGCGCTGCGCGCCGACTACCAGCGCCTGATCCAGATCCGGCGGGCCCATCCGGCGCTCTGGCGAGGGGTGCACCAGAGCGTGCTCGCCGACGGCGACCTGCTGGTCTTCGCCCGCGAGGATGCCGAGAGTGAGGACACGGTGGTCGTCGCCGTCAACCGCAGCCAAGAGCAGCTGGAAGCGCACTTTTCCCGTCCGGTGAGGTGGGACGGGCGGGACGTCGAGGACTCTTTGGGTGGGGCCAGGGTGATCACCGCTGAGGGAGGATCATTGCAAGTGTCAGTTCCGGCTCGCGGCGCCGTGATCCTCACCACGGTGGCGAGCCCGCGTGCAGATTGAGGACGCGATGAGCGACGTGGTGTTCAGGGACGTGGTGAAGCGGTTCGGGGACGTGGTCGTGATCCCTGGCCTCAACCTCGAGATCAAGGCCCACGAGTTCATGGTCCTGGTCGGTCCGTCCGGTTGCGGCAAGTCGACGGCGTTGCGGATGATCGCCGGCCTCGAAGAGATCTCGGCGGGCACCATCTCGATCGGCGGGCGCGTGGTCAACGACCTGCCTCCGAAGGACCGCGACATCGCCATGGTCTTTCAGAGCTACGCGCTCTACCCCCACATGACGGTCAAGGAGAACATGGAGTTCGGCCTCAAGCTGCGCAAGACGCCGGCGGCCGAGATGGAGCGCCGGGTGCAGCAGGCGGCCGAGATCCTCGGCCTCACTCCGTACCTCGACCGCAAGCCGAAGGCCCTCTCGGGTGGACAGCGCCAGCGGGTGGCGGTCGGGCGCGCCATCGTCCGCAACCCGGCGGTCTTCCTCTTCGACGAGCCGCTGTCGAACCTCGACGCCAAGCTGCGGGTGCAGATGCGCGCCGAGATCACCAAGCTCCAGCAGCGGCTCGGGACCACCACCGTCTACGTCACCCACGACCAGGTCGAGGCGATGACGATGGGCCACCGCATCGCGATCATGAGCGCCGGCCGGCTGATGCAGGTCGGCACGCCTCGCGAGGTCTACGAGCAGCCGGCGAACGTCTTCGTGGCCCAATTCATCGGCACCCCGCCGATGAACCTGCTCAAGGCCCAGGTCACGGAGGGCGGCAGCCGCCTCGAGGGCGAGGGCTTCCAGCTACCGGTGCCGGCCGCCTTGCGGGCGGTCACGGCGCCGCGCACGGGCAAGGCGGTGACGGTGGGGCTGCGGCCGGAGAACCTCGTCGAGCCCGCGCGCTCTGGCGAGGGTGAGCGAGCCCCCATGAGTATCGACGTCGAGGTGGTCGAACCCCTCGGGCACGAGGTGATCGCCTTCGGCAAGCTCGGTGAGCAGCTCCTCGCGGCCAAGCTCGAGCCGCATCGCACCCCGCGTTTCGGCGAGCGCCTGGACCTCGTCGTCCAGCTGGAGGCCCTCCACCTCTTCGATGCCGAGAGCGAGCAGCGTCTCACTGCCTAGGGCCGACGACAACATCCCTATCGACGTAGGGAGGAACCTGCCAATGACGTGCACTCGAAGCCTCTCCCGTTGGTCGCGGGCCGTGCTCGCGACCCTGAGCCTCGCTCTCACCGGCGCCGTACCGCTCTTGGCACAGGCCGAGCTGGTGGTCTGGCATGCCTACCGTGGCGCCGAGAAAGAAGCCTTCGAGAAGGTCGTGGAGACGTACAACAAGCAAGCCGGCAAGGCCAAGGTCACCACCTTGGCGGTGCCCTACGACGCCTACGCCGACAAGATCAGCGCAGCGGTCCCGCGCGGCAAGGGGCCCGACGTCTTCATCTACGCCCAGGATCGTCTCGGCGGCTGGATCGAAGCCGGCAACACCATCGAGCCACTCGACTTCTTCCTCGACGACGCCACTCGGGCCCGCTTCCTGCCCACCACCTTCGAGGCGATGACCTACCGCGGCACCACCTACGGTCTGCCCCTCAACTACAAGGTCCTGACGCTGATCTACAACAAGAAGCTGGTGCCCAAGCCGCCGGCGACTTCGACGGAGCTGGTGGCGATCGCGAAGAAGCTCACCGACCCGGCTGCCGGCCGCTTCGGTCTCGCCTACTGGTACTCGGACTTCTACGTCCACTCCGGCCTGATGAACGCCTTCGGCGGCGGCGTCTTCACCAAGGACCGCCAGCCGACCCTCGATGCGGCGGCCAACGGCAAGTCGATCGAGCTGGTGATGAAGTGGCTCAACCAGGACAAGATCCTGCCGGCCGAGCCCTCGACGGCCTTGATCACCGCCCTCTTCAACAGCGGCAAGGCGGCGATGGTCTTCAACGGCCCCTGGTTCCTCGGCGAGATTTCCAAGGACGTCGACTTTGGGCTCGCCCTGCTGCCGAAGATCGACGAGGCTGGGGGAGCGCCCATGAAGCCGTGGGCGACGATCGAAGGGGCGTACATCGCCGCCCCCTCGAAGCACAAAGACGAGGCCTACGACTTCGTCAAGTTCCTCACTGACCTGCCGCAGGCCAAGGTGCTCGCCCTCGAGGGTCGCCAGACGCCCTCCAACAAGGCCGTCTACGACGATCCCGCGGTCAAGGCGGACGCCATCCTCGCCGCCTTCCGCAAGCAGTTCGAGAACGCCATCCCGATGCCCAACTTCCCGGAGATGAGCATCTTCTGGTCGCCGGCGACGACGGCGATGAACGCCATCGTCAAGGGGTCCAGCAGCCCGGCCGCGGCCCTCCAGGAAGCCCAGGGCAAGGTTGCGGCCGACGTCAGCCGGCTGCGCAAGGGCGGTAGCGGATGAGTCGGTTTGGCCGCCCTGAGCGGCAGCTGTTGTGGGGGCTCGGAGCCGCCCTCCTCGTAGGCATCGGCCTGCTCCACCTCTACTTCGTCCGTTCGGAGGCGGCGGCCGCCGGCGAGCTGGCGGCCCGCCAGGCGATGATCGAGACCCGTGCCCTGGCGGAGCTGGTGAGCCGGGCCGACGGGCGCGGGGAGGCGGTACCGCCGCTGGTGGCCGGCTTCCAGGCCAGCGCCACCCGCCTGCGCTCCATCCGCGTCATTGCCTTCGACGGTCTTTCGCTCGAGGCCTCGACGGTGGCCGCCGACCGCGATGAGCGCGCGGCGCCGCGCCGGCTGGTGCGCGAGGAAAAGCCCCTCTACGACCAAGGCCAGCGCCTGCGTGCAGCGGTCGAGACCAACCGCCAGGAGGCGGTGGCACGCAAGGACGAAGTCGAGGTGGAAGTGGCAGGCGGCGCCCTCCGCCTCGCCGCCCCCGTGGAAGTCGGGGGTGAGGTCGTAGGCGCCGTCCTCGCCGAGGCGCCGGCAGCCAAGGTGGTGGTGCGCACCACGCTGTTGCCCGCCTTCCTTGCCGTCTTCCTGCCCTGGCTGGCGCTGGCCGTCCTGGCCGCCTTCCTCGCCGGCAGGCGCCGCCTGCTCCTCGTGGCCGCCGGCCTCGTGCTGATCGTCGCCTGCGTCACCTACAGCGAGCGCGAGACCGCCCGCCTGGCGAGCGCGCGCGAGGCCAACGAGCAGGGCCTCGCCGTCGAAGTGGCGAACCTGGGGCAACGCGCCGTCGCCCTGGCGGAGGGGGCGGGCATCGCCCACGACGGCCTCGATGCGGCGGCCTGGGACGGCGACCTGTACCGTCAACCGCGAGGGGTGTTGGACGCCGCGGGCCAGGTACGGCCCGCGGCCGTCGCCGCAGAGGTCGAGCACCTCCGCTCGCAAAGCCACAAGACGGTGGTCGCGATGAGCCTGCTCGCCCTGGCCGTCTTCGCTTTCGTGGCCTTCGGCGCCGCGGCGCGGCTCTTTGCCACCCTCTCCCGGCACCGCCAGGCCTATCTTTACACTCTGCCGGCGATGCTCGGGATGGTGCTGTTGGTCTTCTTCCCCTTCGCCTACGGCATCACCCTGTCGTTCACCGACTCGACGCTCTACAACACGGATAAGACCATGCTCGAAAAGTGGGTCGGGCTCGCCAACTACGGCGAGATCCTGCGCGACGTCTCGGTGGTCAAGAAGACCGAGGCAGGCACGGCCTACAACTACGAGAACTTCTACTGGACGCTTGGCTTCACGGTTGTCTGGACGATCACCAACGTCGCTTTCGGCGTCACCGTGGGGCTGATCCTGGCCCTCATCCTCAACACCGCCGGGCTCAAGATGCGACCGATCTACCGGGTGCTCTTCATCTTGCCCTGGGCGGTGCCGAACTACATCACGGCCCTGATCTGGAAGGGCATGTTTCACCAGCAGCTGGGGGTGATCAATCAGGTCTTGCAGCTCGTGGGCGGCAAGGCCGTCTCGTGGTTCGAGAGCCCGCTGACCTCCTTTCTCGCCATCTGGTCGACCAATGGTTGGCTGTCCTTCCCCTTCATGATGGTGATCTCCCTCGGTGCCCTGCAGTCGATTCCGGCCGAGCTCTACGAAGCCGCGCGGGTGGATGGTGCCTCGCGTTGGCAGCAGTTCCGCTCGATCACCCTGCCGTCGCTGCGCCCGGCCCTGGTCCCCGCCGTCATCCTGTCGGTGGTGTGGACGTTCAACATGTTCAACATCCCCTACCTCACTTCGGCGGGTGAGCCGGCCCACGCCACCGAGATCCTGGTCACGGGGGCCTACAAGATCGCCTTCGAGAAGTACCAGTACGGTTACGCAGCGGCCTACGCCACGATCATCTTCTTGATCCTGCTCGCCTATGGGACCTGGCAGAACCGCGTCACCAAGGCCACGGAGTCGATCGGATGAGCCGCCGCGAACACCAGCTCCCGCACTGGCCCCTGCACCTGCTGCTGATCGCCGCGGTGATCTACACGGTGTACCCGCTGCTGTGGATGTTGACCGTCGCCTTCTCGGGCGAGCAGAGCCTGATGTTCGTCGACCTGCCGGCCAACCCGACGGCCCTCGACCGCCTGCGTACGGTCATCCCCTGGCCCAGCAGGGTCTCGCTGGAAAACTTCCGCGCCGTCTTCGCCGATCAACCGTTTGGCCTTTGGCTGCTCAATAGCGTGATCGTTGCGACGGCCACCACGGTGGTGGGCGTCTTCCTCGCCTGTACGGCGGCCTACGCCTTTTCGCGCTTCCGTTTCCCGGGGCGGCGCGCCGGCTTGATGTCGTTTCTCGTTTCGCAGATGTTTCCCGGCGTGCTGACGCTGATCCCGCTCTACATCATCCTCGTCCAGTGGCTCGGGCTCGGCTCGACGCGCAGCGGCCTGGTGTTGGTCTATGCCACGACCGCCATCCCGTTCTGCGTCTGGATGCTCAAGGGGTATTTCGACACCATTCCGAAGGAGCTCGAGGAATCGGCGCTCATTGACGGCGCCTCGCCGGCAATGATCTTCTTCCGGATCGTCCTACCGCTCGCCAAGCCGGCCGTCGCCGTCACGGCTCTGTTCTCGTTCATGACGGGTTGGAACGAGTTCATCCTCGCCGCGACCTTCATGGATTCCGAGAAGATGTACACCGCGCCGGTCGGGCTCAAATTCTTCGTCGGCGGCTTCTCGCAGCAGTGGGGTTATTTCGCCGCCGGCGCGATCGTGGTTGCCATCCCGATCGTCGTGCTCTTTCTCTTTCTGCAACGGTTCCTGATCTCTGGCCTCACGGCCGGAGGCGTCAAGGGCTAAGTAGAGAACGTTCTTTCGTTGGTCTAGAGGAGGCATTCGTCATGAGGCACACAAGCGTACGGCTAGGACTATGGACGGTGGCTCTCGGCATTCTGCTGGCCCTTCCCGCCCTGGCCCAGGACATCTCGTTCACCGACCCGACTGGGGACGACAATGGTCCGGGTGGCTACTCCTACCCGACCGATGCCGTCTACAAGGCCGGCTCGTTCGACCTCACGAAGTTCGACATGAAGGTCAAGGGGGACAAGGCGGACTTGACGGTCTCGTTCAACGCCAACCTCGAGGATCCCTGGCGGATGGGCGGCGGCTTCGCCATCCAGATGGTCTTCATCTTCATCGACACCGATCACCAGGAGGGCAGCGGCTTCACCGATGGCCTGCCGGGCCTGAACATCAAGTTCGCGCCCAAGGACGCCTGGGACCGCTGCATCATCCTGTCGCCGCAACCGTTCGCGCGGGTCAACCAGGAGGTGGAATCGAAGGCCGCCGTGATGAAGCCGGCAGTGGTGATCCCCAACCGGGTCCGCGGCCAGGGGCGCAACATCACGGCCTCGGTGTCGCTCAAGGACCTCGGCGCCGGTGACCCCAAGACTTGGGGTTACCAGGTGGTCGTGCAGTCCAACGAGGGCTTCCCGGCGGACAATGACCTGCTCACCCGCAAGGTGAACGAGTTCGAAGGTCAGCACCGTTTCGGCGGTGGCACCGACTTCGACTGCGATCCCCACGTGATGGACATCCTGGCCGGGCAAGGCAAGGGCGATTCATCGGAAGTCGCGGCCCAGCACGAGATGCTGTCCTATGAGTGCAACCCGGACGGCACCGCCAAGAAGGCAGCGACGTTGACCATGGTCTACCCGCATTGATGACCTTGATGCAGCTGTTTTCCGCTCGCCCGAACTAGCTCGAGCGAGCGACAGAGTTCCGATCCAGCAGAGAGGAGTTTCCCATGCGAACTGCCCGCGATCTCTGGAGGTTGGCCGCGCTCGCCGTGGTGGCCCTGGCCCTCGCCTTGGCGCCGGCCGCGCTCGCCGACGACACCCAGAAGCTCACCTTCACCGGCATCGACTACACCAAGTTCCTGTGGTCGACCGCCCGCGATGACGGCAGCCTTTACAACTTCACGACCATTCCCAACGAGGGCTACGGCAACAACGGCCAAGGCAACGAGTTCGAGCTGCTCTTCGCGGCCAAGCCGAGCAAGAACGTCGAGGTGAGCGGCCGCCTGAAGAGCCGCTTCAACCAGAACTTCTGGACCAACTTCGGCGGCTTCGGCGGCCGTGGCAACTTCCTCGACCCCAACAACCCTTGCACCGGTGGCGACTGCGGTGAGTTCGACTCGCGCTCGGCGCAGTACGTCAAGCTTCGCGGCCTGACGATCAGCCTCACCCCCGGCTTCAAGTACCTCGACCGGGTGACGGTGGGCTCGAACGATTGGGGCATGTTCGATGCCTTTACCATCGGCAAGGTCCGCTACATCGACCGCGACAACGGCCAGGGTCTGCTGTTCCAGGGCTCGGCGGCCGACCGCAAGTTCACCTACGACATCGCCCGCATCTCGCTGCCGCGGCTGTGGGCCGGTCCCAACTTCGAGACCGGCAACTACAACGCGCAGGATGCCGCGTACGGCTTCCAGTTCGGCTTCACGCCGAGCTCGATGTTCGACGCGACCCTGGTCTACGAGTGGGTGGACGACATCGAGGTCGACGGCGCCGACCGCAACCTCGACAACGGTCGCGACATCCGTAGCCGCTTCCAGAACCACGTGATCGGCGCTCGCTTCGGCATCCACCCGAGCTCGAAGATCGACCTGCGGGGCGCCTACTACAGCTCGACGGCGGAGTCGAACCCGACCTTCGGGGCACCCGGCTCGTTCGGCCTGGCCGGCTTCTCGCCAGTGCCGGCCGGCAAGCTCGACGACGACGCCTACAAGCTCGACGTCGACCTCAACGACCCCTTCGGCGTCGGACTGTCGTTCCAGATCGAGGCCTTCGACATCGGGGCGCAGTACGTCTCGATGATGGCGGCGCGCCGCGAGTCGGACGTCCTCCTCACCGAGGGCCACGACAGCACCTGGGCCTTCCCGGGCCCCTCGAACGCTGCGTTCGGCGTCTTCGGCGGCAACCCCACCCGCATCGGTTACGGTGGCTGGCAGGGCACCGCCCAGCAGGTGGCGACGATCAACGTCGACAACGAGTTCACCGACTTCGAAGAGCCGATGGCCGAGACCGTGATCGGCTGGAAGGGCTTCACCGTGGCGCCGGCGTGGACGATCGGGGACCTCGAGCTTTCGGGCGAGTACACCTGGATCGACTACAACACCAACTGGCAGGCCTACGACGATCCCTCCCGTTCGATCACCGACACCATCTACCCCACGCACGAGCTCGATAGTGGTGTCGGCCACAACTTCCGCTCCGCCTACGCGCCGTTCCAGGACAAGGACACCAAGATCGCCGTCCTCAAGGCCCGCTACCTGGTCGACATCGGCCGTGGCCTCGACCTCTTCGGCAAGATCAAGCTGATCGACGAGACCGACAAGCGGATGAACGAGGCGCGGTTCCTGCCCTATCTGCCGGGCGATTGCCCGGGCGGCGGCGTGGCTTGCGCCAACAACGCCAACAACTACTCGGCCGGCAACAGCAGCTCGTCGATCTACGGCAACCCGCCGGTGATCACCGTCAACGGTGTGACCGGCTACCAGTGGAAGCCCTTCGACTCGCTGTCAGACGACGACCGCGACCTCTCCTACACCCTCTACCAGGTCGGCGCCGGTTACCAGCTCACCAACCGGCTGTACGGCCAGGTGACCGTCGAGCACTACGACGTCGACCTCCAGGACGGCAACACGGCCTTCCAGGCCTACCAGCTGCATGAGCTGGCGTCCGGCAAGCACACCAAGGACAAGGTGATGCTGTACACCCGCTACGACCTCGGCGGTGCCGAGTTCGGCGCCAACTACGAGTACAACACGGGCGAGTTCAAGCCGGACTTCGGGAGCGGCTTCGTGGTGCAGTACGCCGACGACGGGACCTCCGCCTCGAACAACGTGCCGGTGGGCTCGCCGGGCTTCCGCGGCCGTTTCGGTGGCTGGAACAGCCTGCTCAAGCGCGACTTCACCCAACAGCGCCTGAAGGTCTACATGAAGGTCCGCTTCTAGCCCTCGCTCGCGGCGAGCGGCTATGCTCGGAGGCCCGTCGCGCTTCGCCGCGCGGCGGGCCCGTTCCTCGTTGGGGCCAGCTTCACGGTGAGGCCCCGTGACGCCTGGTTGGAGGTTCCTCGATGCGACGCGACCGTGCTCTCCGCCTGGGGCTGCTCGCCCTCGGTGGGCTCCTCGTCTTCCTCTCGCTACCGCTTTCTGCGGCCAAGACCTCGCTCTTCAAGCTCGCCGACCCGCGGGGAGATGACGACGGTGATGGGCGGCTGACCTACCCCGGATCGAGCGACTACCGCAAGGGTGACCTCGACCTGTTGTCCCTCGAGGCCTTGCGCGAGGCGGACGGCACCAACTTCGTCGCGACCTTCGCCCGGCCGGTGCGCCAGCCGGGGCGCGGCGCCTTCGACGAGCTGGGGACCCCTGCCGACAGCGTGCTGCGCTACGGCTTCTACACCCTCAACCTCGACATCTACATCGACATCGATCGCGTCGCTGGCTCCGGCGGCGTGGCCCTGCTGCCGGGTCGCAAGGCGGAAGTGGCCCCCGAGTTCGCCTGGGACCGCGCCATCTGTCTCACTCCGCGCCCGAACGAGGCCCGCGAGCTCCTCAACCGGATTGTGCTCAACGCCCTCCAACAGAGCCAGGCGCCGCCGGAAGAGGGGGAGGACCAGGACGGAGCGTCCCGGGCCGAGCTCAAGAAGATGGTGCCGGCGGACCTCGAGTCCCGGGTCTTCTTCCCGAGCCGCGTGCGGGTGCGTGGCAACACCATTAGCTTCTTCGTGCCGGACAGCTTCCTGGGCGGGGCTGCCCGCGCCGACTGGGCCTACGTGGTGGCGGTCTCCGGGGCCGACCTCCACCAGAGCATCGACTTGAAGGCTGCCGTCGGCCTCGGTGCCGAGCGGGAGCAGCGGTTGATGATCCTGCCGATCGCACCCGGCCAGTGGAGCGATCGCTTCGGCGGCGGGCTGGAGAACGACCCCTTACAGCCGCCGTTGGTGGACGTGATCGTGCCAGCGGGGAGCAACCAAGAGAAGCTGCTGCAGGACCGCAGCCTGCGGGACAACCGCCCGGTGCAGCTGCCCGGCGTGGTGCCGAGCCCGCCGGCCAAGGCGCCCTGAGGTCGGGCCGCGGTGCGGCCTGACCCGCTCAGCGCTGGCGGCCGAGCCGCCAGATCCCGGCGCCGTAGGCCGGGAGCTCGAGCTTGATCCCTCCACCCTCGACGAGCCAGGGGCCGCCACTGCCGTCGCTCGCCAGCAAAGGCTGAATGGAGTCGGCACCCACGCTGTAGGTGCCGGCCACGGCAGCGGCCCCGCCAACGTTGACGACGACCAGGAGGCGCTCGCCCGCCGCCTCGCGAACGAAGGCGAGGAGGGGAGAAGGTGTGCTTGCAGAGCTAAGCGCGACGAAGCTGCCGCGGCTGAGGGCCGGGCTCTGTCGCCGCAGGTGGATCAGGCGCCGGTAGAGGTTGAGGAGCGAGCCGCCGGCCTTGGACTCCCGCTCGACGTTCTTCGCTTCCCAACCCGGTGCCGGCGCGAACCACGGGGTGGCGGTGGTGAACCCGGCGTTCTGGTCGGAGGTCCAGGGCATCGGGGTGCGCTTCTGGCGGTCGTCGCCGCCTTCGCCGCCGCTCATCCCGAGCTCCTCGCCGTAGTAGACGAACGGCGTACCTGGCAGGGTCAGGAGCAGGGTGGCCGCGGCGGCGAGCGCCGGGTCGCTGCCGAGCTGGCGGGCGACGCGGGGCATGTCGTGGTTGGTCAGGAAGATGGCGTCGAGGGCGCCGGCCGGATAGGTCGCCGCCACTTCCTGGACCTTCTGCGTCACCGGGCTGGCGTCTCCCGTCTGGAGGGCCTTGAGGATCGCCTCGCCGAGGGGGAAGTCGAAGCTCATCGGTAGCTCGTCCCCCGCCTTCACCGTCGCCGTCGAGCCGTAGTAGCTGGCGATGACGTCGGTCTGCGTCCAGTTCTCGCCGAGCAGCAGGGCGCGCGGGTAGGTGGCGCGGATACCGGCGGCGAACTCGCGCCAGAAGGCATGGGTGCGCGGCGTGTCGTTCTGCTGCTCGCCGGGGCCGTCGGCGCTGATGTGGCGGGCGGCGTCGAGCCGGAAGCCGTCGACGCCGCGGCCGAGCCAGTAGCGCGCGATGTCGGTGATCTCGGCCCGCACGGCGGGATTGTCGAAATTGAGGTCCGGCATGCCGCCCCAGAAGATGCCGTAGTAGAACGCCCCGTTCTTGGCGTGCCAGGTCGGCCCGTCTCCCCACGGTTGCTTCCAGCCTGGATCGTCGGTTCGCCAGACGTACCAATCCCGCTTCGGGGATGCCGGGTCGCTCGCCGACTCGACGAACCAAGGGTGCTGGGAGCTAGTGTGGTTGATCATCAGGTCGAGGATCACCCGGATGCCGCGCCGGTGGGCCTCGGTGAGGAAGCGGTCGAAGTCGGCGTCACTACCGTAGTCGGGGTTGATCCGCCGGTAGTCGACGGCGTCGTAGCCGTGGTAGCTCGGTGAGGCGAAGATCGGCATCAGCCACAGGCCGGTGACGCCGAGGTCGCTCGTCGTCGCCGGGTCGCCGTCGTTCAGATAGTCGAGCTTGGCCGTCAGGCCGTTCAGGTCTCCCACGCCATCGCCATTCGAGTCCGCGAAGCTGCGCACGAAGACCTCGTAGAACACCGCGTCGCGGGCCCAGTCGAGGTCCCATTGCGGTGCCGTGGCGGTGCCGGTCGAGGCCGTCGCAGCGGCCGACACGGCGAGCAAGAGGAGGGAGGCAAGCAAGGTCGCGGAGGCCGGTCGTCTCATGGTGGGGTCTCCTCTGCCACTTCCATCTCGGCTGCCGCTGCCGCCGGCCCGACGGGTGGCTCCAGCCTTCCCGTCAGCAGCGCCAGGCGGCGCAGACGGTCCGGCAGGCCGGCGCGGATGTCACTTTCGCGGGCTCGCCAGAGCCAGTTCCCACCGTCTTTGCCCGGGGTGTTCATGCGGGCCTCCGGGCCGAGCCCGAGGACGTCCTGGAGGGGAACGACGGCGAGATCGGCGACCGAGGCGTAGGCGGTGCGGATCAGCGCCCACTCGACCTGGTAGCCGCTCGCCAGGCCCAGGTAGTCGAGGGCTTGGGCCCGCTCGTCGGGCCCGGCAGCGAGGAACCAGCCGCGGGCGGTGTCGTTGTCGTGGGTGCCGGTGTAGACCACCATCGCGGGCTCGTGATGATGGGGCAGGTGCTCGGAGTCGAGCGCGCCGAAGGCGAACTGCAGCACTTTCATCCGCGGCAGGCCGACCTCTGCCAGCAGCGCCTCGACCTCCGGTGTGATCACCCCGAGGTCTTCGGCGAAGAGGGGCAAGGAGGGGTGGGCGCGGCGCAGGGCTGCGAACAGCGCGGCCCCCGGCCCGGGCACCCAGGCGCCGCCGACGGCGGTCTCTTCTCCGGCCGGCACCCGCCAGTAGGCCTCGAAGCCGCGGAAGTGGTCCATCCGCACGCGGTCGGCCAGGCGCAGGCTGGCCGACACCCGGTCCGTCCACCAGGCGAAGCCCTCCTCGGCGTGGCGCTCCCAGCGGTAGAGGGGCGTGCCCCAGAGCTGCCCGGTGTCGCTGAAGGCGTCCGGTGGCACCCCGGAGACGGCGAGGGGCCGACCTTCCGGGTCGAGCTCGAAGAGATCGGGCCGCGCCCAGACGTCGGCGCTGTCGAGGGCGACGTAGATGGGGAGATCACCCAGGACTTCGATCCCCAGCTCGTCCGCCAGCCGGCGCAGCCGGCCCCACTGCAGGGCGAAGAGGAACTGCACGTGCCGGTGGTAGCGGACCTCCTCGCCGAGGTGTTCACGGGCGGCGGCGAGGGCGGCCGGCTCACGGCGGCGAAGCTCGCCGGGCCAGTCGCCCCAGGAACGGCCGCCAAAGTGGTGCTTGAGGGCCGCGAAGAGGCACCAATCGTCGAGCCAGCTGCGGTGGGCCGGATCGTCGAAGAAAGCCTCCCTCGCCTGCCGCAGGTCCGCCGGCGCCGCCGTTGCAAAACACGCCGCGGCCGCCCGCAACAGGGCTTCCCGCCACAACTGGACGGTGGGGAAATCCACCTGGGCGCTGGGCGAACGGGGCAGCTCGACGAGCTCGGCCGCGGGGAGGAGGCCGTCCGCCGCCAGCCCTTCCGGCGAGATCAGCAGCGGATTGCCGGCGAACGAAGAGAGGGCGCCGTAGGGCGAGTTGCCGAAGCCGGTGGGGCCGAGCGGCAGCACCTGCCAGGCCCGCTGCCCGGCCTCGGCAGCCCAGCGCAGGAAGGCCTCGGCCGCGGGCCCCAAGTCCCCGATGCCGAAGGGGCCAGGGAGCGAAGTCGGGTGGAGGAGGAGGCCGGCGCGACGGTCCCGGCGGGGCCTCGGCGGAGATGGTGGGGCGCCGCCGGCGCTAGACTGCGGGCCGGGAGCGGTCGAGATGTCGAGCTCTGCCACCTATCCTCGCCTCAGCTTCTTCCTCGAGGAAGCATACCGCGAAGAGATCGCGCGCCTGCCGTGGTCGGTGCCGCTCGGCGAGTGGCCGCACCACGGGGTCGAGGAGCTGCCGGTGCGTCGCGGCCAGGGCCGGCACCCGGTGCTCTTCACCCGCGCCGGGAGCCTCAAGCTGGTGATCAAAGAGCTCAGCGAGGAGGGCGCGCGGCGCGAGGTCGAGACCTATCGCCACCTGCTGGCGCACGGGATCCGGGCCCTGCGTCCGCTGGGTTGGGTGGTGCGCGAGGAAGCACCCATCGCGGTGGAGAGCCCCGTCGGTCCGCTCGCCGAGCGCCAGGCCTACGGCCACACGATCACCCGCCTGGCGCGCCGCGTGCTGCCGGAGTCCCGCCTCTACGCGCTCGCCCTCGAGCCGGCCCGCCGCCGCGCCATCGCCGATGCCATCGCGGACCTCTTCGTCGACCTGCACAGCCACGGTGTCTATTGGGGGGACGGTTCCCTCGACAACGTGCTGATCCAGTTCGTCGCGGTGCGCATCCCGCAGATCGGCCGGCGTACCCGCCTGCGAGCGCTGCTCGCCGATGCCGAGACCGCGGAGATCCACCCGGCGCTCTCGCCGGGGCTGCGGCAGGCGGACCTCGAGGTGTTCGTCGAGGCCATGCGTTGGCTGAGCGAGGACCTGCGGCTCCAGGGCGTGGTGCGCGAGCCCTTGGCGACCGCGGCGGACCGCGACTACCTCCTCGCCGCCTACGAGCGTCGCTTCGCCGTGACCGTCGAGGCGGCGAGCTTCACCGCCGAGACCGGACTCGAGCCGGCCGCCGTGCTCGGCGAGGTCGACCACCCGGCCTACCTCAACACTCTGCGCAAGCACATCGAGGAGCATCGCTGGTACCTGGGCGAGCGGCGGGGGGAGGCGGTCTCCCTGTCGGAGGCTGCCGCCGACTGGTTGCGCACGGTCTTCGAACCGGTCTGCAAGCTGCTGCGGGAAGCGGGCGTCGAGACCTACTTTCCGGGCAAGACGGCGGCCGAGCTCTACGTCGACATCATGACCCACAAGTACTTCCTGTCGCGCCAGCGCGGTGAGGACGTCGGGATGATCGTCGCCACCCGCGACTACGCCGAGCGCTTCGGCGAGGCGCGCCGCGCCGCCGCCTTCTGGCAACGCCTCGGGCAGCGGCTGCGGGAGATCTTCGGCTGGCGAGAGGAAGCCTGAGCTGCGCCAGCTGCCCTACGGCGCGGCGCTGACCACCGCCACGAGCGCGCTCTCGCTGCCGTCGACGCGTGAGGTGCCGACGACGAGCGTCTCACCGAGCTGGATGCCGAAGCTAGTGCCCAGCAGCCGACGGCCGGCGCGCCGGACGGCCTTGCCGGTCGGGCTCTCGACGCTGGAGAGGTCGACGGCCTGGGCGTCGACGACGAATGGGCTGATCAACAGCTGTTCGTTGGCCCGGCCGCGCAGGGTCAAGCTGACCTCGAGCGGCAAGCCGTCGGCGTCGTGGAGCGTGAGGGCCGCCTGGTTGGCGGTGCGCACCCAGCCGGCGTCGACCAGGCGGTAGCGGGTGAAGGGCAGAAAGCTCGCGACGTCCTCGATCGCCTTGCGGGTGTTCGCCGGCAGGCCCTCGAGGCTCTCCTTGGCCGCGCGGTCCGCCGTCAGCAGAATGACCTGAAAAGCCTGGCTGCGTGGCATGCCGTCCCGCTCGGCGAGGGCGCGGACGAGCCGTTCCTGGGCGGCGTCGTCACCGATGAAGACGAGGTACTGGATGCCGCTCTCCATGATCCCGGAGTCCCGCACGCGGCAGACCTCCTTGGCGGCAGCGCCACACTGCTGCCAGGCCAGGACCTCGGCCTCGTGGAGGCTGAGCTGCTTGACGGCATAGCGGCGCTCGTAGGGTTGGCTCGCGCCGTCGCTCTCGGCGGGTCGAGCCAGCACGGGCAGCGCCAGGACGACGCCGAGCAGGGCGAGGAGGATGGCGCCGCGGCGATGGGGACGAGGCAGTTGTCGCATGGTCGGTCCTTTCTTGGTCTCCACTGGGTTGTGACTGAACCTCAAGGGGCGGTCGTCGGGGTGAGGACCCAGATCAGCCGGGTCCCTCCCGGGGTCTCGATCTCGAGCCGGCGGGCCAGCTGCTCGGGCGCGGGCGTGGCGGTGGTCGCCGGCGCAGTGTGCTGCGAGCCGCCGGTGGTGCGCGGCCGGCGTGGGCGCGGCGGTGTTGCCTGGACCGTCTTCGCCGGGGAGCCTTCCCGGTGGCTGGCTGCCGGCGGCGCAGTGGTCGGAGGCAAGCGATCAGCGACGACCGGCGGTGCCGGGCGTGCCGCGGCCGGTGGCGCCGGTGGCGCGCTCGGGCCCTGCCAGCGGAGCACCGCGAGGAGGGAAGCCGCCGCCAGCGTGGCGAGGCCGGCGGGCAGGGCGAGCCGTCTCCAGGCCAGCCACTGTTGTTGTGCGGGCTCTTCTTCTGCCGCCTGAGCGACGGCGAGGATGCGCTGGCGCAGGGCGGCGCTCGCTGCCGGGTCGAGCTGGTCGTCGTGGGCCGCCGGGTCACCGGCGCGCAAGAGGGTGCGGAGGCGACGATCGCGGTCCGCCGGCGGAAGCGCGCGAGAGGTCATCGGGGTTCCTCCTCAGAGGCCGCGGCAGCGGTGAGCAGGTGGCGGGCGAGCTGCTTGCGGCCGGTGGCGAGGTGCCAGCGAACGGTCACTCGGCTGATCCCCAGCAGCCGCGCGATCTCGGCGGTGTCGAGGCCTTCGAGCTCGGCGAGCACCACGATCGCCCGCCGGCGCACTGGCAGGGTGGTGAGAGCCGCTTCAACGGTGAGGCGAGCGAGCGCGGCGGCCTCGGTCTCATGCCGGTCGGCAGCGGGCTTGGCCGTCGCCGCATGGGCTCGCCGCACGGCCAGGCGCCGGAAGCGGTCACGGCAGAGGTTCACCAGCACGCGGGTGAGCCAGGCAGCGCCGGCGGCCGGTTCGTCGGGCAGGGCCCTCGGCCTTGCCGCGGCGCGCAGGAAGGTCTCCTGGACGAGGTCCTGGGCCGCCTCGGCGTCGCGGGAAAGCCTGCGGGCCAGGCGATAGAGGCGTTGGTGATGGAGATCGAAGAGCCGGGCCAGCCGGACGACGGGGACCTCGGCCCCCGCGCCCTCGAGGGGCAGCTCGCCGGCTGGCAACAGGTTGCTCACACCCCCTTTGACGCACGAAGGGGGTGCGGCGTTGGTGGCGAGCGAGCTAACCCGCGTAGAGCTGGAGATCGTTGCCGACGCTGTCCGCCAGGTCGAGGCAGGTCGGCAAGTGCGGGTGCCGCACGATCACATGGCCGTCCGAGAGGAGCGTCTGGATCCAGTTGCGGCGGGGTGCCCCGAGAGGCAGCAGGTCCACCGAGACGATGTGCTCCCCAAAGCGGGAGAGCAGCCGTTCGAGGCCCTCGATGCGCTGGATCCGCCCCTGGCCGTGGGCGCGCTTGAACACCACGGCGCTGTTGTAGCGGCGCTCGATGGGCTGCGAGAGGCGGCGCATCGTCACCGCCTCGGCCCAGCCGGTGAAGACGTCGATGTCGCTGCCGTAGTTCATCAGCTCGGTCGAGCGGGCGCCTGGGGGCCGCGCCCCGATCTCGCCGAACACGGCCTCGCCGTTCGGCCGCAGGAACCACTCCATGTGGGTGAAGCCGGTGCGGAAGCCCAAGGCCCGCAGCACGGCGAGACCCATCTCCCGGCCCGGCGCCAGGTCCGGCCGCAGCACCTCGCGCAGGGTCACCGTCTGCGGGCTGATCCACTCCACGGTGCGGGCGATCAGCGGCCGCGGCCGGTACCAGGCGATGTTCCAGTAGAGGATCTCGCCACCGGCGCAGATGGTGTCGAAGGTGTACTCCTCGCCGTCGATGAACTCCTCGACGGAGACCTCGGCGACGTGGCGGATGAGGGGCAGCACCCGCTCGAGCTGCCGCGGCTCGTCCACCCGATGGGTGTCCTTCGAGCCGGCGCCGGCGATGGGCTTGAGGATCAGCGGGTAGCCGATCGCCTCGGCGGCCTCGCGGACTTCGCGCTCCGAGGTGGCCCGGGCGTGGCGTGGGGTGCGGACACCGGCGGCGTCGAGGCGCTGCTTCATCCGTTCCTTGTCGCGGAAGGGCAGCGTCTCCTCAACGGTCATTCCCGGCAGCTCGAGGGCCTCGCGGATCCGGGCGGCGAGGATCATGCCGGGTTCCCACAAGCACTCGACCCGCTCGATCGCCCCGGCGGCCGGGTGCCGGCGTACGAGCTCGACGACGGCCTCCTCGTCCCACAGCTTGGGCGCGTGGATGTAGGCCGCCAGGGCCTCCCGTGCGACCTCCGGCAAGGCGCCCGCCGGAGTGTCTCCGAGGCCGATGACCTGCGCGCCGACGCGCGCCAACCCGCGGGTGAACCACATCATTTCCCACGGGTAACCTGGGGCGATCATCAGGACGTTCATGCGTACTCCACGCGCACGAGGCTGACCAGGCGCATCAGGCCGCGGTAGACCGTCTCGGTGTCCTCGTGCCGCAAGATGGCGTAACCCTCACCTTCGTAGCTGTCGGACTTGCTCTGGCCCGGCTGCGGCAGCTTGGCCTCGACGACGAGCGGTCCCAGCTCCTTCTGGGCCTGGTCGAGACCGTGCACCGCCTTGACGCGCCCTTGCCCCATGCCGCGGAAGAACGCCGCCCCGGCGGCCCACTTGCGCGGTGGCGGGTTGAACTCGCCGTAGACCATCAGGCGGGCCCAGGCGGCGAGGAGATCGAAGTCGTGCGCGACGGAGACCAGGGTGGTGATCTGCGCGCCTGGGGGCCGCGCGGCCACCTCGGAGATGGCGATCGAGCCGTCGCGGCGGCGGAACCACTCCATGTGGGTGAGCCCGGTGCCCATGCCGAGGGCCTTCAGAGCGGCGAAGTTGGCGGCCTTGATGTCGTCGAGGCGCGGGTCTTCGCGCTCGCGGGGCAAGAGCACGCACCACTGGATCCATGGGTTGTGCAGGGCCTCGAGCGGCGTCGGCAGGTAGCGGGTCGAGGAGTGCCAGACCGGCGTTCCGCCGATCGAGACCGTCTCGAAGGAGTACTCCTGGCCGGTGACGAACTCCTCGATGAGGAGCGGCCGATGCGGTGCCGGCGCGCTCGCCCGGAGTGCTTCCTCGAGGGCCTCGGCGGTGCCGACCCGGAAGGTCGCCTTGGCGCCAGCGCCGTCCGGTGGTTTGACCACGACGGGGAAACCCACCTCGCCCACGAACGCCCGTGCCTCCCCCAGCGAGGTCGCCAGGTGATGGCGCGCACAGGGCAGGCCGGCCTCCCGCAACACCGTCTTCATCCGCGCCTTGTCACGGAAGTTCCTGGCGGCCTCGGCCCCCATGCCCGGCAGGCCGAGGATCTCGCGCGCCTGGGCCAGGGGAACCTGGAGCTGCTCGAGGGCTCCCATCAGCAGGTCGAGGCCCCCCAACGTCTTGCCGAGCTCGGCCGCGGTCGCCGCCAGCTGGTGGGGATCGAAGGCGTCCTCGACGCGGTGATGGGCGACGACCAGACCGGCCAGGGCCGGCGGCACCTTGACCGCCGGGTCCTGGGTGATGAGGCCCAGGCGGACCCCCGGCACACTCGCGGCCGCGGCGGCGAAACGCACCGTCGCGGGCATCAAGAAAGGAGCTACGAAAACGACGTTGGGCATGGTGCGAGGAGTATATCCAGATGCATCGGTGGATCGAGATGGTGAGCTCCGGGAGCGCTTCCGGGTGGGGCCGGCCGAGCGCAAAGAGCGTGCTGCGCGGCCACGCCTGCGCACTTGCCAGCTTGCGGGAGATCCTCCACAATCGGCCCATGCGCCGCGTCCGTCCCGTCACCGCCATCCTCTTCGTCCTCGCCATCGGTGCCGCCCTGTGGTTCACCGACCAACTCGTCCAGGGCGGGTTCTCGCAGGCCAACTTCGAGCGGGTCGCCCCGGGCCGTGACGGCACCGTGCGGGTCTCGCTCGCCGGTCTTGGGCCCTCGCAGGTGCGCTTCTACCGTTTCCTCAATGCCGGCAACCAAGAGGTCCGCTTCTTCGTCGGTAAGGACCCGCAGGGCGCTCTCGCGGTCGCCTTCGACGCCAACGAGATCTGCGCCAAGGCGAAGCGCGGCTACCGCCACGAGGGCGACTGGGTGGTCTGCAACAAGTGCGACAAGGCCTTCCGGCTCGCCGAGGTCAACGCCGGCGGCGGGGGCTGTAAGCCGATCCCGCTCGCCTACCGCGTCGAGGGTGACGAGCTGCAGCTCAGCGAGAGCGACGTGCTCAAGGGCTGGCGCTACTTCAACTAGGGGTCGGGCCGAGGACTGTGGCCGGCTGCGCCGTCTGGCCCGCCTGCCAGTGCGCGGCTCGACGCTGCCGCCTCCTTGACATAGAATGCGAGCTTCCGTGAACCGACCGCCTCTCGCATTTCTGTGCCTGGCTCGGCGAGACGGATCCGGGGACGGAAGCTCCCGGCAAGGCAGCTCTCGGAAAGGAAGATAGCGACCCGTGGCTGATTTCGTGCTCTTCGAGGAGGAATGCTCCCAGCTGGAGCAGGTGCTGGGGCGCTTGCGCCTGGACTCGAACAGCCGGGCCGTCTTCTTGATCGACAAGAATGGTCAGCAGATCGCCGCCGCTGGCGAGACCGAGAAGTTCGACACGATGTCGCTCGCCTCGTTGACCGCCGGCAACGTGGCGGCAACCGACGGGCTCGCCAAGCTGATCGGTGAGCGCGAGTTCTCGGTGCTGTTCCATGAGGGGCAGCAGGACCACATCCACATCTCGATCGTCTCCCAGCGTGCCATCCTGGTGGTGATCTTCGACGACCGCTCTTCTCTTGGCCTGGTTCGGCTGCGGGTCAAACGGGCGAACAGCGAGCTGGAGCAGATCTTCGAGACGATGAGCGGGCGCAGCGCCGCCGTGGGGACCGCGAACGGCCCCGCGAGCCCCTTTGCCGAGATCACCGACGAGGACATCGACGCACTGTTCAGCGAGTAGCCTGCTCGCTGGACCACGTGCCCCTTCCCGGTTTCCTACTCAGCGGCGGTTCGAGCGCGATCTATGACGTTCATCAACTACGCCAACAAAGAGATCAACTGCAAGATCGTCTACTACGGGCCGGGCCTCTGCGGCAAGACGACCAACCTGCAGTACATCTACTCGAAGACGCCGCCTGACGCCCGCAACAAGATGATCTCTCTCGCGACCGAGACGGATCGCACCCTCTACTTCGACTTCCTGCCCCTCGACCTCGGCTCCATCCGCGGCTTCACCACCCGTTTTCACCTCTACACGGTGCCCGGCCAGGTCTTCTACGATGCCAGCCGCAAGCTGATCTTGAAGGGCGTCGACGGCGTGGTCTTCGTGGCCGACAGCCAGGAAGTGCGGATGGAGGCCAACGTCGAGTCGATCCGCAACCTCGAGGAGAACCTCCGCGAGCACGGCTTCGACCTAGCGACGATCCCCTATGCGCTGCAGTTCAACAAACGGGACCTGCAGGACGTGGTGCCCGTTGACGAGATGTACCGCATGCTGAACTTCAAGCGCGAGCCGACCTTCGAGGCGGTGGCAACGACGGGCGTGGGAGTGCTCGATACGCTCAAGGCCGTTGCCAAGCAGATCCTCATCGAGCTGCGCAAGCGCTAGACCCTGGCCATCCCCATGAGCCGTCACTGGAGCAAGTCCGAGGTCGCCTACTTGCGCCGCTTTGCCACCACCAAGAAGGTGGCCGAGCTGGCGCAGCGCTTCGACACCGAGGAAAGCGAGGTGCGGGCACAGCTGGCGGGGCTCGGGGTGGCGGCGCGCGACTCCGAGCCGGCGGCGGCCGTGGAGCAGCCCGAGCTGGCCGGCTTCGAAGCCGGGCTGCGGGCCCTCTACGCGCAGGATTGGGCCGAGGCCGAGCGCTGCTTCGCGGCGGTCCTCGCGGCGAGCGAGACGGTGGCCTTGAGCGGCCGGGCTCGCCAGCTCCTCGGCGTCTGCCGCGGCCGGTTGGCCGAGGCCGCCGCCGAACCCGCGGACCCGGTGCTGCTCGCCGTGTACCACAAGAACCGCGGCGACTACGCCGCGGCGCAGGCTGCGCTCGCCGGGGTGGCGCGCGACGACGACCGCGGCCTCTACGTGCGTGCCGCCGTCCATGCCGCTGCGGGCCAGGACGAGCAGGCGGCCGTGGCCCTCGCGGCGGCGATCGCCCTCAACCCGGTGAACCGGGTCCATGCCTTCCACGACGCCGACTTCCAAGCCCTGCGCCGGCGAGAGGAACACGCCCATCTCTTCGCTCTCGCCTGAGCCAGCTCGGGCCCCGTTCGTCACAGCGGTGGGAGGTGGAACGGGTCTCGCCGTCCTCTTGCGTGGGCTCAAGGGCCGGGTGCCGGCCGATCGCCTGCGGGCGGTGGTGACAGTGACCGACGACGGCGGCTCGTCGGGACGGCTGCGGCGCGAGTTCGGCGTCCTGCCACCGGGTGACATCCGCAACTGCCTGGCGGCGCTGGCGGACGACGAGGACCTCCTCACCCGCCTGTTTCAATACCGCTTCGAGAACGGTGGCGGCCTTTCCGGGCACTCCTTCGGCAACCTCTTCCTGACCGCTCTGGCGGGGATCACGGGCGACTTCTACCAGGCGATCCTGACGGCCGAGTCGGTGCTCTCGGTGCGCGGCAAGATCCTCCCGGCGACGCTCACCGACGTCCGGCTGCGGGCTCGCGGCAGGTCGGGCCGCTGGTACGAGGGGGAGTCGGCCATCGGCCAGGCCGCGGAGTGTCTGTCCGCCCTCGAGATCGAGCCCACGGGTCCGCAGGCCTTCCCCGCCGCCGCTGCGGCGCTCTGCGCCGCCGATCTGATCGTCCTTGGGCCGGGCTCGCTCTACACCTCCATCCTCCCCAACCTGCTGATCCCCGGGATCCGCGAGGCGGTGCGCGAGGCGAAGGCGCGAGTGGTGCTGGCGCTCAATCTGATGACCCAGCCCGGCGAGACCGACGAGATGAGCGGCCAGGACCACCTCGAGGCCGTCGAGCGCTACGCCGGGCCGGGCCTGGTGCATGCGGTCCTGGTCAACGCCAGCGAGCTGCCCGGGGCCAGCCTCTCGACCTACCGGGCGAGCGGTGCCCAACCTGTGCGCCTCGACCGCGCCTGGGCGGCGGCTCGCGGGGTGGCGGTCGTCGAAGCCGACCTGTTGGCTGGCGGGGAGCTGATCCGTCACGACCCGCAGAAGCTCGGCCTGGCGGTGCTCGGCTTGGCAGCCGGCAGCTGAGCGGCGTAGCGGGCCGGCCACGCTCGGACCGTCCGCTGTGGCGGGGGCGCCACAGCGAGCCGGCCCGCGGGCCCGGAAAGATGGCAGTACGGCCCCGGCACCGGCCTTGCTAATCGGCCAGGCCGGCAGCGCATCCCGGGTGACGCGGCCAGCACCGTTTTCCATCGTCTGTCCTTCCATCGGGAGATCGTCGTTCATGTGCGGAATCGTTGGCTACGTAGGGGAGCGCGAGGTCGTTCCCCTGTTGATCGAAGGTCTGCGGCGGCTGGAGTACCGGGGCTACGACTCGGCCGGCGTGGTGGTGCGGGACAACGGCCATCTCAACACCCGCAAGGCTGAAGGCAAGCTCGACCGCCTGGTCGAGAAGCTCGCCAAACAGCCACTCAGCGGCCGCTTCGGCCTCGGCCATACCCGCTGGGCCACCCACGGCCCGCCCAGCGAGCGCAACGCCCATCCGGTGCTCGACTCGCGCGGCAAGGTGGCGGTCATCCACAACGGCATCATCGAGAACTTCCTGCCCTTGAAGCGGCGGCTGATCGCCGAGGGCTACAGCTTCAACTCGGATACCGACACGGAGGTGGTCGCCAACCTGATCTCCTCCTACCTCGACGACGACCTGCGGGCGGCCGTCGAGCGCGCTCGGCGCGAGCTCACGGGGATGTACGCCATCGCCGTCATCTCGACTGCCGACGATGGCATCGTGGTGACCCGCCAGGGGCCGCCGCTGGTGGTCGGGCTGGGCAACGAGGAGCAGTTCCTGGCCTCCGATCCCTCGGCGATCCTCGCCTACACCCGCGAGGTGATCTTCCTCGAGAACCGGGACCTCGCCCTGCTGCGACCGAGCGGCATCGAGCTCTGGGACGCCGCCGGCCAGCCCGTTGAGCGCCCCGTCACCCGCCTCAACTGGGACCCCATCCAGGTCGAGAAGGGCGGCTACAAGCACTTCATGCTGAAGGAGATCCACGAGCAGCCGCAGGCCATTCAGGACACTTTTGCCGGTCGCATCGACTTCGAGACCGGTGAGGTGAGCTTCGAGAGCCTGGCCCTCGACCCCGTGAAACTGGCCAAGGTCGAGCGCCTGCATCTGCTCGCCTGCGGCACCTCGCTCCACGCCGCCCTGGTAGGCAAGTTCCTGATCGAGGAGATCGCTCGCCTGCCGGTCGAGGTGGACTACGGCTCGGAGTACCGCTACCGGGGCCCGATCGTCGACGAGCGGGTGTTGGCGGTGGGGATCTCGCAATCCGGCGAGACGGCGGACACGCTGTCGGCGATGGAAGCCGCCAAGGAGCGCGGTGCCATCCTGGTGGCGATCTCGAACGTCCTCGGCAGCCAGGCCACGCGGATCAGCGACGGCGTGATCTACACTCACGCTGGGCCGGAGATTGGCGTCGCCTCGACCAAGGCGTTCACCACCCAGCTGGTGGCCCTCTACCTGCTGGCCCTCTACCTGCGCCAGCAGCGCGGTGGTGGGCCGAGCCGCGAGCTCGCCGCCGAGCTCGCCCACCTGCCGCAGGCGGTCAACGAGGCCGTGCAGCTCGAGGAGCGGCTCGACGAGCTCTCCCGCCACTTCTTCCGGGCCGAGAACTTCCTCTACCTCGGCCGCGGCGTCAACTACCCGATCGCCCTCGAAGGGGCCCTCAAGCTCAAGGAGATCTCCTACATCCACGCCGAGGGCTACACTGCCGGCGAGCTCAAGCACGGCCCCATCGCGCTGATCGACGAGGACATGCCGGTGGTGGCGGTGGTGACCGGCGAGCGGGTCTACGACAAGGTGGTGAGCAACGTCCAGGAGGTGAAGGCCCGCGACGGCGTGGTGATCGCGATCACCGACCGTGCGAGCGAGGAGCTGGACCAGCTGGCGGACGAGGTGATCCAGGTGCCGCGGGTCAGCGAGCTGCTGCAGCCCATCGTCAACGTCATCCCGCTGCAGATGCTCGCCTACTCGATCGGCGTGCGCCGCGGCTGCGACGTCGACCAGCCGCGCAACCTGGCGAAGAGCGTGACGGTGGAGTAGGGGGGGTGGCTCACCCTAGCTTTCGGTGAGTCCCCGCTTCACTGCCAGGGCACGGCCCGTACGGGTCAGTGTGTATCGGCTGCCGTAGTGCTGCTCGAGAAAGCCCATCTCGCAGAGCTGATCGAAGTAGTGCCCGAACTTAGCTGGCTTCCACTTGAGCCGGTTCTGCGCCTGAGAGAGCTCGACGGACAGCTCGTCGGCCTGTGCGAAGAGGGCCAGCAGGGCGATGTGGGGAGAAGAGAGCGCCGGTGGGCTCGACGACCCGGGCAGCGCTGGCTCGCCAGCAGTGACAGGCTCCGGCGCTGCTGGGCTTCGAGCCGCCTGGGGATGAGACTCGGAGAGTCTCCGCAACTCGCCCAGGAACGCCGCCGGCGAGTTCAGCTTCCTGCCGAGGAGCTTCGCGACCTCCTCCACCAGCTGATGCAACTGCGCTTCGGAGCCAGCGCTCAGGGCGTTGAGGCCCGCGAGCGGACCCTTGAGGCTCGAGGCGTCGAGCCCTGGCACCAGCACCGGGGCGATGGGCCTGCCCGCGCCCCACCGTCCGCCCAGCTCGAAGAGCACATAGGTGGAGGCGAGGCTGTGCTGCGACAACAAGGCGATGAGGAGCTCGGCGCCGAGCACCTCCTGGCGCAGACGCTCGTCAGTCGCCTCACCGATGGGTAGTCTGTAGCCGTCGACGCTGGTCGCGCGGATCTCGTCGGGCGACAGGTTGAGGGCAGCTCGGAGCAGGGCCACGAGCGCGGCGACGGTCTCTTGGTCGGCGCTGCTATGGCTGATGAAGACGAGTGGGGAAGCCTGCGGGGAGTGCATGGCGGGTTCAGCGTCTCCTCGCCCAATACTGCGGGCGACGCTTGTGGTGGGCGACGGCCAAGATTGTAATCGTTGAGCTACTGACTTGGTACACCACGCTGTAGGGAAAGCGGTCCACGAGGACGAAGCGAGCCGGCCTGCGAACGGGCGCTGCCGCAGCGGGAAACTCGCGGACAACCACCAGGGAGCGCTCAACCTCTTCGAGGAGGGCCGCTCCCAACCCGGCGGCTCTGGCCTCGTAGAAGTCGACGGCCTCGAAGAGCTCTACCCGTGCGAGGGGGTGCCAGCGGAGCTGGCTCACCGAAGCCGAGCTCGAGCCTCGTTCATCACCTGCTCGTGGGGGATGGCCTCGACCTGGCCGGCTGCGAGCTCTTCGGCTCGACGCTCGGCTTCGCCGAGCCAGGCTTGGATGACCTCCTCGAGCGGTGCTTCCGAGGCTGCGCCTTCCAGGCTTGCGAGGAGCGACTTGGCCAGCTCGGCCCGCGATCGCTCGGGTAGCTGCAGGGCCTTGGCTTCGATCTCTCGGAGTGACTCGACCATCTCGGTCTCCGTCGCGAGTATAGACCCCCCTCTACCTCGGCAGCAGGGGCTCGGGTTTGGCGATCCAGTAGCCCTGGACGTAGTCGAGGTCGATCTCCTGCAGGAGACCGAGGATCTCGGGCGTCTCGACGCCTTCGGCGATGGTCTTGAGGCCGAGCTCGTGGCCGATCTGGTTGATCGAGCGGACGAGCGTGCGGTGCATGGCGCTGTCGGCGGCGCCGCGCACGAACTCGTTGGCGATCTTCAGATAGTCGACGGGCAGGTTCTTCAGGTAGGCGAACGAAGAGAGGCCGCTGCCGAAGTCGTCGAGCACGAAGCAGGCGCCGCGCTCCTGCAGCTCGGAGATGAAGCGCATGGCTCCGGCGAGGTTGGCGATCGCCGCCGTCTCGGTGATCTCGAAGAGCACCCGCCGCGGCGCGATGCGGTGCTGCTCGAGCTGCTCGACGACGTAGTCGCGGAACGACTCCTCGTTGAGCGATTCGCCCGAGAGGTTGATGGTCAGGCGGTGGATGGGCCGCCCGCCGACCGTCGCCTCGCCGGCCAGCAACTCGAAACTCTTGCGCACCACCCAGCGGTCGATCGATGAGATCAGTCGATAGCGCTCGGCCGCCGGCACGAAGGTGCGCGGCAGCACCAGCTCGCCGTCGTCACCGACCATGCGGATCAGTACCTCGCCAAACAGGCCTTGCTCGTCGTCCTCGCCGGAGAGCGGCCGGATCGGCTGGCAGTAGAGGCGGAAGCTCTCCTCTTTGAGCGCCTTGTAGATGCGGTGGATCCAGTGCATCTCGCTGTAGCGCTCGGCGAGCGTCTCGTCATCGGACTGGTACTCGTGCACCCGATTGCGACCGCTCTCCTTGGCCAGCATGCAAGCGATGTCGATGGCGATCATCAGGCCGGAGACGGTGTCGCCCTGCGCGGCAGTCACCAGGCCGATGTTCGAGCGCACCTCGAAGCTCTTCTCCTGCCAGACGAAGCGGAAGGTCTCGAACACCTCACGCAGCCGTTCGATGTGCTCGCGCGCCACCGGCGGCGCCGTGTTCTCGAAGAGCAGGCCGAACTCCTCGGCACCCAGGCGGGCCAGGGCGTAACGCTCGCCGGCGAAACCGGTCAAGCGGCGGGCGGCCTGGCGGATCATCTCGTCGCCGGCGAGATGGCCGCAGGTGTCGTTGATGATCTTCAGCTGCGCGAGGTCGAGCTGGGCGACGGAGAGCGGCGTGCCGCGTGCCGCGGCGTTCTCGAGCGCGTGGGCGAGCCGCCGCTCGAAGGCGGCGCGGTTGAGCAGGCCGGTCAACCCATCGTGGTTGGCGAGATGGGTCATGGCGCGCTCCATGTTGCGCACCGCCGTGACGTCTTTGAAGGCGAGCACGGCACCGGTGATCTCGCCCTCCGGGCCGCGGATGGGGGCTGCCGAGTCGCGGATGGCGAGCTCGCTGCCGTCGCGGGCCACCAGGATGCGCTGGCCCGGGAGCATCACCGGCCGGTTTTCCTTGAGGCAGCGGGCGACCGGGTTGAGCAGCGGCTTGCGGTTGACCTCGTCGACGACCACGAAGACTTCGTCGAGCAACGTGCCCCGGGCGGCCTCCGCCTGCACCCCGAGGAGGCGCTCGGCGACCGGGTTCATGTACTCGATCACCCCGATCGCATTGGTGCGGATCACGCCGTCGTCGATCGAAGCGAGGGTGGCCTGCGCTTGCTCGCGCTCCCTTTGCAGGGCCTCCTCGGCGCGCCGGCGTTCGGTGATATCGAGGGCAGCGCCGATCGTCCCCGTGGTCTCGCCGTCGCTGTCGCGCAAGGGCTCGACGTGGGCCTGGTAGACGTTGCCGCGGCGGACCATCTTGAACGATACGGACTCGCCGGTGAGGGCGCGCTGGTGGGCCTCCTGAACGGAGCCGCCGGTCGTCTCGCCACCGAAGAAGTCGTCGACCGGCCGGCCGTTGACGTCGCTCGGCCGTAGGCCGAGGGCCACCAGACCGGCGCCGAGGGTGGAGGTGAACTGCAAGTTGCAGTCGGTGGTCCACAGCACGGCGGGCATCTGCTCGACCATCAGACGCAGGCGAGCGTTCGACTCGCGCAGGGCGAGCTCGGCGAGCTTGCGATCGGTGATGTCGGTCGAGACGCCGACCATCCGCACCACCCAGCCGGACTCGTCGCGGATCGCCCGCCCGCGCGCCGAGAGCCAGCGCGTCTCGCCGGTGGTGGTGAGGCAGCGGTGCTCGATGGCGTAGTCCTCGCCGTGGTGGATCACTCGCCGGATGGCGATGAGTACCCGCTCGCGGTCCTCCGGGAAGAGGAAGGCGGCGAAGAAATCGGCCGAGGTCCTGGGCACGTCCTTGACCGGGACGCCGAGCGACTCGATCACCGAGCTGGGGAAGATGAACTCGTCGGTGAGGAGGTTCCAGTCCCAGGTGGCCACGCCGGCCGCACGCTGGGCGAGCTGCAGGCGCTCCTCACTTTGCCGAAGCGCCAGCTCGGCAGCCTTGCGGTCGGTGATGTCGATGGCCGAGCCGAGGGTTGCCAGCTGGCCGTTGAAGCGGATCCGCGAGGCGCTGTAGTCGATCCAGCGCTCCTCACCCTGGCGGGTGAGGATCATCATCTCGTACTGGTTCGGGGCCGGCTCGCCAGCCCGCCGGGCCGCCCGCCGTTGGCCCACCAACGGGCGGTGGTCGGGGTGGACGATCTCCAGCGGGTCGAGATCGACCAGCTGCAGCGCGGAGTAGCCGGAGAGCTCGGAGAACGCATGGTTTGTGTAGAGGAAGCGGTCGTCGAAGACAAAGATCGCCGTCGAGGTGGTGTCGGCCAGGGCGCGAAACCAGCCTTCCTCCAGCTCGGGCCCGAGATTGCCCCGCAAGCGGCCGCTGGTGTCGGTGACCGTGCCGAGGTAGGCGGCACCCTCCTCTTCGGGCAGCCGGCTGAGGGCGATCTCGACCCAGGCGGGGCCACCGCCGGTCTGCGCCAGCGGCACCTCGATGAGGCGCGAGCTGGCCGTCTCGGCGACCAGCAGCAGGACGTTCGCCACCACCTCGCAGCGACCGGCGAGCGCGGTGAGGTCGTCGCGCGACGCCGCGACCAGCTGCTCCGCTTCCAGGCCGCAGTAGGCGGCAAACGTCGCGTTGGCGTAGACGAAGCCTCGCCGGTAGACGAACAGGCCGAGCGAGGAGGCATCGGCGATGGCACGCAGCCACCGGTCTGCCGTCACGGCAAGAGAGCTGGACGTGGCGCCGGCCGTCATCGCGCTTCCTGGGCTCGCCCCACGAGAGAGCGGGCTGACTCTCTTCGAGGCAGCGGTTCGCCTCCGCGGTTTGACTGAACTGCTCGGGTGTTCCAAGTTCTTTTCATTATACGTGAGCGCCTTCCGTCCGGCCGCCCGTCCGCGTGTGCGAGCCGCTCGGGTAGGATGCACGGATGGAGAGCACCGAGCTGGCGCGCTGGCGTTCCGAGCTGCCGATCACCGAACGCTGCGCCTACTTCAACCATGCCGGGATCGGCCCCTGTCCTCGCCGTTCGGCGCGCGCTGCCGCCGGCTGCTACGAGCAACTCTCGGCGACGGGCGACGCGCACTGGCCCGACCGCAACCGTCTCTGCGAAGAGGTGCGGAGCAAGGTCGCAGCCTTCCTGGGCGCGCGGGACCATGAGATCGCCTTCCTCCAGAACACTGCCGACGCTTTGTCGGTCGTGGCGATGGGCCTTCCTTGGGATAGTGGCGACAACGTCGTGGGAGCGGACAAGGAGTTCCCGGCCAACGTCTACCCTTGGATGCATCTGGCAGACCTCGGTGTCGAGTATCGGCGCGCCCCGGAGCGCGACGGGCGGCTCGATCTCGACGAGCTGCTCGCGCTGGTCGACGAGCGGACCCGCGTGCTCGCGCTCTCCTGGGTGCAGTACGGCAGCGGCTTTCGCGCTGACCTCCCGCGCCTCGGGGCCTTCTGCCGCGAACGCGGGATCCTCTTCGTGGTCGATGTCATCCAGGGCTTCGGCGCCCTTGAGCTCGATGTCGAGTCGTCGTGGATCGATGTCGCCGCGGCAGCCACGCACAAATGGGTCCTCGGTCCGGAAGGCCTGGGTGTGCTCTACCTGTCCGACCGCGTCGTCGACCGCTTGCGGCCCAGCCGGGCGGGTTGGCGGTCGGTGGCGCGGATGTTCGACTGGCAGAACCTCGACCTCGCCTTCAACGAGGGGGCGAAGCGCCATGAGTGCGGGACCCTGAACTACGCCGGGATCGCCTGCCTTGGCGCCTCGCTCGACCTGCTGACCAGTGTCGGGATGGGCGAGGTCCAGGAGCGCGTGTTGGCGCATGCGAGCGGGATCGCCGAAGGCCTCGCCCGGCGCGGCTTCGCGGTGCTGCCACGGCGCCGTGGTGAGGAGTCGGGGATCGTCGCCGCGCGGCATGCCCATCGCTCCCCTGGCGAGATCGTGCGCCGGTTGGCCGAGCAAGGCGTGGTGGTCGCCGAGCGGGCGGGGCGGCTGCGGATCTCGCCGCACTTCTACAACGACGCGGCGGACCTCGTGCGCCTCTGGCAGGCCCTCGACGAGCTGGCCTAGGCGCCGGCGTTCGGAGAGCGTCGCGGTAAGATCGGGGCCTCTTTCCCGAGGAGGGCCCCGATGATTCCCCCCAAGCCGCAGATCGCAGCGCGCGCGCAGGTGTCGTCGCTCGACGAGTATCAGCGCCTCTACCGCGAGTCCCTCGACCAGCCGGAAGAGTTCTGGCGGCGCCAGGCCGAGCTGCTCACCTGGTTCCATCCGCCGCAGACCATCCTCGACTGGGACTACGAGCGGGTGGACTTCTCGTGGTACTCGGGAGGCCGCCTCAACGCCTGCTTCAACTGCGTCGACCGCCACCTGGCCGAACGTGGCGACAAGACCGCCCTCATCTGGGCCGCCGACGAGGCGGGCGAGTACCGCCACATCACCTACCGCGAGGTCAAGCACGAGGTCTGCCGGATCGCCAATGTGCTGCTGGCACAAGGCGTCCGCAAGGGTGATCGGGTGTGCATCTACCTGCCGATGATCCCCGAGCTCGCCTACACCATGCTCGCTTGCGCCCGCATCGGTGCCGTGCACTCGGTGGTCTTCGCCGGTTTCTCGGCCGAGAGCCTGCGCGACCGCATCCTCGACTGTGGTTCGCGGGTGATCGTCACCGCCAACGAAGGCCTGCGCGGCGGTCGCCCGATCCCGCTCAAGAGGACCGTCGACGACGCGGTGGCCGGCCTCGATCTGGTCGAGACCGTGCTGGTCGCCCGCCGCACGCCGACCGAGGTGGCGATGAAGCCCGGCCGTGACCTCTGGCTCGAGGCGGAGGCCAACCGGCAGCGCTCGACCTGCCCGATCGAGTGGATGTCGCCGGAGTCGCCGCTCTTCATCCTCTACACCTCCGGCTCGACCGGCAAGCCCAAGGGTGTTCTCCACACCACCGGTGGCTACCTCGTCTACGCCGCCCTGACCCACCGCACCGTCTTCGACCTCCGAGACGACGACATCTACTGCTGTGCCGCCGACGTCGGTTGGATCACGGGCCACAGCTACATCGTCTATGGGCCGCTCGCCAACGGGGCCACGACGGTGATGTTCGAGTCGACGCCGGTTTATCCCGACGCCGGCCGCTACTGGCGGCTGGTCGACGATCTCGGGGTCACCATCTTCTACACCGCACCCACGGCGCTGCGCGCCATCGCCCGCGAAGGCAATGAGCCCGTCCTCCGCCACGGCCGCAAGAGCCTACGGATTCTCGGCACGGTGGGCGAACCGATCAACCCGGAGGTCTGGCAGTGGTACCACGACGTGGTGGGCGACGGCCGCTGCGCTGTGGTCGACACCTGGTGGCAGACCGAGACGGGCGGCATCCTGATCACGCCCCTACCCGGTGCCACGCCCACCAAGCCCGGCTCGGCGACGCTGCCGTTTTTCGGCATCGAGCCCATCCTGGTCGACGAGGAGGGCAAGGAGATCCACGGCAACAGCGTTTCGGGAAACCTCTGTCTGCGGCGCTCCTGGCCCGGCCAGGCGCGCACCGTATGGGGCGATCACCAGCGCTTCAAGGAGACGTACTTCACTCGTTTCCCGGGCCTCTATTTCACGGGTGACGGCTGCCGGCGCGACGAGGACGGTTACTACTGGATCACCGGTCGCGTCGATGACGTGCTCAACGTCTCCGGTCATCGCCTGGGGACGGCCGAGGTGGAGAGCGCCCTGGTGGCGCACGCCGCCGTCGCCGAGGCCGCGGTGGTCGGCTTCCCGCACGAGATCAAGGGCACCGGCATCTTCGCCTACGTAATCACCACGCCGGACTTCGAGAGCTGGGACCCCGAAGAGCTGATCGGTGCCCTCAAAGAGCAGGTGCGGCACGCGATCGGCCCGATCGCCACCCCTGACCGCATTCAGATCGCACCCGGGCTGCCGAAGACGCGCTCGGGCAAGATCATGCGGCGGATCCTGCGCAAGATCGCCGCCGGCGAGTACGACGAGCTGGGCGACATCACCACCCTCGCCGACCCTGGGGTGGTCGAGCTTCTGGTCAAGGCCCACCGCGGGAGCTGAGCGCCGAGGTCTGCTTCTTGTCCATGCTGGGCTCCTCGGATGCACATCCCTTCTCTAGAGGAATCGCGGCGCGGTGATCGGTGACGGCCAGCGAGCCGCCCCTGGCGTTGATTCGAGTGCCGGGTGGCCCCGTCGGTCCGAGGAGAGCGCGTTTCTTGGGGTGGCCGGTACTGTCCTTGAACATTTCCTCGTTTCTGTTACCATGGGCCATCTTGGTCTATGGAGTCGTTGCGGCGGGAGGCTGTCGGCAGCTCCGAAAGAGCGGTGCTGGTCGATCTCTCGTCCGCTGGCCTGGTCTGGTACCCCCTCGGTGCCGGGCTCGGCACCGGACGCCCACTTTGGGAGGAGACCGCTCATGCGTAGAGCCTCGCTGATCCTGCTCTCGAGCCTGGCCCTGGCCGCCCCGGCCTCGCAGGTTGCACCCGCCGCCATCGGGGCGGGGACGCAGCCGCGATGCGCGCCGGCTTACGCGGTGGATCGAGGCACGCCGAGCGACGAGCGGGAGCTCTTCCTCCGCTGCAGTGACCGGGGGGTCTGGCGATTCAACTACTGCTCACCCATCGACCCCGGGTTCTGCTAGAGCGACCCAGCACACTGGGAGACAATCGTGATGGGCAACTCTCTGCTTCCGCGTCCGACCTCCTCCGAACCAGCGGCCCCGCTGACCAACCTGACTCGATCGCCGATCCGCCAGCGACGGGCTCGCGCCCGATGCGCTTGGCTCCTCACCGCGGCATCCCTGTCGCTGCTCGCCGCCCTGCCGACTCCAGCCCAGGGCGGCGCGGCCAAGGACTGCATCGCCGTGCCTCTGAGCGAGCCGCTCGCCTGGCCTAGCTCGGGAGCCTGGTACCAGGCTCCTGGCGGTCCCGGTCTGCTGATTGCCGACGTCGCGCGGGACCCACATCATCTCTTCACCGTCGACCTCACCGGTAGCGTCTCGCTCGCTCCTCTGCCAGACCGCGGGCAGTTCGGCTTCGCTGCCTTCGTCCGCCCTGGTGACGACGAGATCCTCGTCGAGGACAAGGCGGGGAAGCTCCTCGCCCTCAGCCCAGACCTCAGCCGGCAGCGGGTGGCGATCGACCTGCGCCAAGTCCGCGTCACCGGCGGCGGCAAGCTGGCCGACGTCCTGGACTGGACCTGGTCGAACGGCAAGCTGCTGACCGTCGCCTACCTCGATGGCAACAGCGCGCCCGGCTATTACCTCACCGAGATCGATCAAGCCGGGCTGGCGCGCCCGGTCGAACCGTTGGCGCCGAGCGATCTCGCCAAGACCTGGTACGCCCAGACCGCCGGCAACCTCGCGGGCCTGGGCGGCGACGGCTACTTCCTGGACTTGGCGGCCGGGCCCTCCTTGAAGCGCCTGGCTGCGGGGGCTAACAACGCCGTCGGCCTCACCGCGACCGCGCCAGCCTTTGCTGGCGGGCCCCGTCTCGACCGCAGCCGTCTCTGGCAGGAGGAGCAGGCGCTGAAGATGGTGCTGCCCGGCAGCAGCAAGCGGCAAGCGTTCTTGTACTTCGACCTCCTCGAAAGGTCTGCGGTGGTGGCGGGGTTGCTGCGCGCCGGGACGGGCGATCTCTTCCTCCTCACCAAGCAGACGATGAACGCCGCTGGCGAGACCTTGTGGACCCTCGTCGAGTTGAGCCCGACGACGGGCAAGGAGGTGCGCCGCGTGGTGCTGCCGACGGCAGCGGCCCACCTCACGGTGATCCCTCCCGGCCCTGAGGGGGCTCAGTGGGCGATCCTGGAGCGGGCGCGTGTGGGCCGCCGGGCGGCTGACGGCGCGCCCACCTTCAGCTCTTCCCGCCTGCTCTTGCTCTCGGCGGACGCGATCGCCCATCCGCCCGTCGCGTGGCAGCGCGCGCTGCAGCCGCCGAGGTGCGAAGGCTGATCTACCCCGAAAAGCGGCGCCTGCCGCCTCGCCCCGAGCCTAGGAAGTACATGCCTCTCGCCTCCGCAGCCGCCTCCCGTCTCGCTCTTGCCACCGCCCTCATCGCTGCCAGCCTGGCGGCGACGGAGGTCGCTCGTGGCCGGGAGCAGAACCTCTTGCTGCGCGTCTATCCGCCGCCGCCGGCCGCCGCCGCGGCCGGCGCCGATGTCAGCTGGGAGGTCTACGATGTCGCCGAGACCAAGGACGGCCACATCCTGCTTGCCACGCAGCAGGGTCTCTATCGCCTGGATGGCACCAAGCTCGCCAAGGTCGAGGGCATCAGACCGCCGGTGCTTGCCGTCGAGGAGCTCCACGGCGAGGTCTGGGTGGGTGCCCTCGAGGGGCTCTTTCGGCTGCGCAGCGGCCGTCCAGAACTGATCTCGACGCCCGGCGCCGTCGCCCTCATCGAGGAGGTGCCGAGCGGTGCCGTGGTGGTCTCGAAGCCGGATGGCGGCCTGCTCTTCCCAGGGCCGACCGCGGGTGGGCCGGTGCCCGAGGGCGGGGAGATCAGGGGATTGCGCAGCCAGCTCACCCGCGTTGCGGCACTGCCGAGCGGGGTTTGGCTCGGGACCCGCGACGGGCTCTACCGGCTCACCGGCAACACGGCGGCCCGCCTGAACGAAGGCGGCGCTGCTGCGGTGAGCGGCGATGCTGGGGGGGCTGGTGGCGATGCCGAGGGTGAAGACAGCAGCGCCGGCGAGATCCTCGCTATCGCCGAGTGGGACAGCCGCGTCTGGTTCGCCGTCACGGACCCTCGGACGAGCCGCGGGGCCACGATCTGGGCCTTCGACCCCCGGGCCGCGACGGGCAAGGCGAGCCTGCGACGGCCCCTCGGGAAGTCTTACAACCGGGACGTCACCTACCTGGCGACCAGCAAGCTGGCCGAGTGGCTGTATCTGGGGACCAACAGCGGTCTCTACCAGGTCGAGCGACCAGCTCAGAGCTCGGATGAAGCTCCCGACTACCACGTGCGGCCCGTAGACGGCTTCCCGGGCTCGGTTCGCGGCGGGGAGAACGATCCGGTCAACGGCCTCTTCGAGGAGGCCGACGGCACTCGCTACGTCGTCACCGATAGCCGCTTGAGCTGGCTGCGGGAGGTGGAGCTGTCGCAGGCGCCGCCGCCCGCGTGGCCGGGCAGGCTGCGGCTGCTGAGTGGCGAGGTCTTTGCCGGCAAGCCGTGGGTCTGGGGAGGTGGCGGGGCCTTTCGCCTCGAGAAGGGGGCGCGGATCGAGGTCTCCTTCGCGGGCGACGAGGCCGGTGGTGTGTGGCGCTTCCCGTCCGACCTGCTGAAGGTCGAGAACCTGCGGCTCCTCGACGAGGCGGGGCAGGAGCTCCAGCCGCTGACGGCCTGGAGCGGCTACCAGCTGGAGGTGAGCTTCGGGCCGGCAGGCAAGAGTGCTCCGGCGGAGCCGGTCGCCGCCTCCGAGCTCAACAAACCGCTCGCCTGCGGCGAGAGGACGGCGAGCTTCGTGGTCCGGGACCGCTACCACAACGAGAGCCGCGGCCGCTTCGAGTATGCCTGCGGTGAGCTGCAGCCGGCGCCGTGGTGGAGGCTACCGGCTCAAGTGGCTGGTTGCCTCGTTGCCATGTTTGCCCTCTTCAATCTCCTGCTCGCCGGCACCTGGGGTTTTGCCCGCAAGCTCCTCGACGCTCTCTTGCGAGCAGGTTGGGCGGTCGCCGGCTTCGTCCGCTTCTTCATGCGCTTCCGCCGTCTGCGTGGCTTCCCGCTCCACCCCTACCGTCTGGCGCTCGAAGGGCTCGAGGCCGAGTGCCTCCAGGCGGCGAGCGCACCGAGCGAAGCCGAGAGGGACGGTCTGCGCCAGGCGCTCTCGGCAGCGGTTGGCAGCCCTCGCTCCGTACAGTCCGTGAACCTCGGGACGCGGCGTGCGGAGCTCTGGCTAGGAGCGGCGAGCCAGCTGGTTCGAGGTGCCGAGTTCCGGCGGCAGCATCCCGGCTGGTACCCGTTGGTCGTCGATGGCAAGCCGCTGCGCAACATTGCGGACCCCAAGCTGCTGCTCGCCGCCTTGTTCAACCGTGCGCTCAGTGAGCTCCAGGAGCGTGGCAAGCTCACCGGGCCGTCGCTGGCCAAGGCCTTGTTGGAAGAAGGCACTTTCCTCCTGGTCGTCATCGGCGTCGACGCAGCCCTCGAGCAACGCCTGCACGAAGCCTTCCCTGGTGAACCGTTCGGCCAGGTGCAGTGCAGCCTCGTCCTGCAGATGCCGGGATCGCCGCCGCCGGCGCCTGCCAACCCGTCCACGAACCCCTAGTACCGCCCTTGCCGCCAGTCGTCGGCGGTAGGCCACCATTCGTCGGTCGGGGCGCATCCCAGCTCCCGCCGCGCCGTAACCTCGTCTCGAAGCCGCCGGGATAGAGCCGGCGGCAAGGAGGAGACGATGAACGAAGGACTCGACGACCGGCGCCCGGAACGGGGCGCCGTGGAGCGCATCGATTACGGCAAGCTGGCCCTCGGAGCGGCCGTCGCCGGTAGCGGTGGCCTCTTGCTGCTCGACCGCTGGACGTGGCTCGAGATCGGTGGTCTCTGGCGCCTGTTCCCTCTGCTGATTGCTGCTGTCGGTGCCGTCAAGCTGCTCAGCTCGCGGGGAGCGAACGAACGCCACTCCGGCCTCTGGCTGATCGGCATCGCGAGCTGGCTGTTGGTGAACGTCTTCGGGCTCTACGGCCTCAGCTGGCACAACTCGTGGCCGCTGGTGGTGATCCTGGCCGGCACCATCGACCTGCTCCAGCCGCGTGAAGGAGAGCCGCGCTGGAAAGGCATCTGGCCCTTCGGGATCGGCTTCTGGCTCCTCGCCAGCAACCAGCGCTGGGGCGGCCTGGACTGGAACAACTCGTGGCCGATCTTGCTCATCGTGGTTGGCATCGCAATCGTCACCCGGGCCCTCGTGGAAGGCGCGACACGCCGGCAGAACGGCGCAGGAGGCTTCGATGGATGCTAGGCAACACGGTCCCGAGCACCAGCTCGGAGCGGTGAGCCCGCGGCTGATCCTCGGTTTCTTCGTGATCGCCCTCGGGGTGCTGTTCACCCTCGACAACTTCAAGGTGCTCGACGCCGACCGCTTCGTCCGCTTCTGGCCGCTCGTGTTGGTGCTCGTCGGGATCACCAAGCTGGTCGAGAACCAAGGTCGCAGCTTCGGGGGCGTCCTCTTCGTCATGGTCGGCGGGCTCCTCTTGCTCAACCAGGTGCCCGGCTTGGGGCTCCACATTGGTATTGGCGAGCTCTGGCCGGTGGTCCTGCTCTTCGTGGGAGGGCGCATGGTCTGGGCGGCTCTCGGCGGTTCGCGACCGCGCTCCACCCTCGGCGGCGGGACGAGTGCCAGCGATCGGGTCCAGGCCTTCGCGATGATGTCCGGCAACGGCATCGTCAACAGCAGCCAGGCTTTTGTCGGCGGCGATCTCACCGCCATCATGGGCGCCGTCGAGCTCGACCTGCGCGGGGCCCGGCTGGCCGCGGACGAGGTCGTCCTCGACCTCTTTGCCTGGTGGGGTGGGATCGAGATCCGCGTCCCCGAGGGTTGGCGGGTGGCGAGCGACGTCCTGCCGCTGCTCGGTGGCTTCGAGGACAAGACGGGCCCTGCCAGCGACCCCTCGGCCCCCTGCCTGCGCCTGCGCGGCACCGTCGTGATGGGGGGCATCGAGGTCAACCATGGCAACCAGGGCAGTCGGGACGCGCTCGTGTGATCAGATCGGCGACCGTTTCGCGCAATGACTAACCGACCAGGGGTGAATGGGTATCTAGGAGCAGCGAGATCTGGTCTTCGGTCGCGGATGTGTTGTACGGTGTAAGCAGAAACACCGATCGCTGTTTGTTTCGTTGGCTCCCGCAAGGGGGCCTTCCTGTTCGTCGTGCGGGAGAAGCCATGCCTGAAACACCGCCTCGGCCCAGCTGGGTCGCCGCCCTCAGACTTGCTCTGGCCCTCGCGCTCGCCTTGGTTGGAGCCACTCGGCTCCGTGGTGAGCTGGTCCTCGTCGAGCCAGGCTCGACGCTCTACTACCGGTACGCAGCGGTCGCCGGTGCGGACCTCAGGCTGGAGAACGACGCGGTGGCCGTCGGTGACGTGCACGCCAACACCGAGGTTCGCCTGCACAACCACAGCCGCGTCGAGGGCAACGCCTCGGCAGTCGGGACGGTCACCGGTGGCACCGTCACCGGGATGCGAACGGCCCACGCTGCCGCCCTCGGCCTGCCCGCCCTGCCCGACGAGCCCTCCTTGCGGGCGCTGGCCGACCGGACCTTTGAACGATCGCAGACGTTCAGGGATGCCGAGATCAGCGACATCGTCTTCGTCGATGGCGACGTGCGGATCGAGGGTGATCTGCGTGGCACCGGGACGATCATGGCGACGGGGGAGATCCGGCTGCGCAACCCCGGCGGCTCGACGCCTCCCCTCGCCCCCGAGACGCGGCTCTCTTTCATCTCACTCACCGACATCCGCCTCGACGGCCGCCGCCAGATGCGCGGCACCTTCCTGGCTGGTCGCGACATCGAGCTCGAGAACCAATCTGTCGTCGAGGGGGTGCTCATCGCGCACCGCAGCCTCCGGCTCAAGAACCAGGCCCGGGTGACGGCTGTCCCGGTGGACGTCACCCCGCCGGTGATCAGCTTGATCTCGCCCGCTGACGGCAGCCAGGTCCCGACACCGCAGCCGTCGATCGAGGTCCACCTCGCCGACGATCTCTCGGGGGTCGATGTCGCCGCGACGCACATCTTCCTCGACGGCGGGGACGCCACCGCCGAGGCTAACGTCGACGCCGCGGCGATCGTCCTGGTGCCCGCGCTGCCGCTCACCCCGGGAGAGCACGAGCTACGGATCGCGACGGCGGACCTGGCAGGCAATGCCGCCAGCGCCACTTTCCACTTCACGGTGCTGAGCCAGGGGCCGCCGTCCCTGCAGCTCCACCAGCCGGAGGCCGGCCCGTTCTACGGCAAGGGCACCCTCACCATCGCCGCCGAGCTGGCGCCCGGCGCCGGTATCGACCTGCCGACCCTCGTCGTTCGCCTCGACGGTGTGGCGATCCCGCTCACCGCCTGCGAGCTGCGCGCCGACGCGTTGCGCTGCGAGGTGCCCGATCCGCCGCCGGGTACTCACGTCGCGAGCGCCTCGTTCCGCGATCTCGCCGGCGTGACGGTGAGCGACAGCCGCACCTTCGAGCTGCTGCACGACGCCGTACCGCCGACGCTCGCCATCCTGCGGCCGACCGCGGCGGTGCTGATCAACCAGATCAGCCCGGTGGTGGAGCTGGCCTATGGCGACGCCGACTCGGGCGTCGATCCGCTGAGCCTCTCGCTCACCGTCGGCGGGGTGGAGCAGGCCGCCGCTTGCAGCCGTTTCGCGGACCACGCCGTCTGCCAGCTGCTGGACCTCGGCCCCGGGCCCCAGCCGATCACCGCCTCGATCGCCGACCGCGCCGGCAATCTCGCCTCGGCCAGCGCGCCACTGGCGATCGTCGCCGACTCGAGCCCTCCGACGATCGTCATCGAGGCACCGCTCGCGGATGCGGACACCAACCAGGCAATGGTGGTGGTGAGCGGCACGGTGCTGGACGACCAGGGGATCACCGAGGTGAGGGTCAATGGCCAGCTCGCCGACCTCAGCGGTACCACGTTCTCGGCGACGGTGCCGCTGGTACTCGGCCAGAACCGGATCGTCGCCCAGGCGGCCGACACCGGAGGCAACATCGCCTTCGCCCAGCTCGGCATCGACCGCAGCGACGACACGACCCCGCCGCGGTTGGCCTTCATCGCGCCGGCGGCGGGCTCTTTCGTGGTCGAGCCGGCGCCGCAGCTGCGCTTGAGCTTCGCGGACCCGAGTGGCGTCGACGCGGCCTCGCTCAGCTTCAGCGCCAACGGGGCCACCGTCGCCGCCAGCTGTGCCGTCGAGTACCAGCTGGCGGTCTGCGACCTCGGCGCCCCTCTGCCGGGCGGGCCCAACGTGCTGGTGGCCCACCTCGACGACGCCTTCGGCAACCGGGTGAGCGCCACCACCAGCTTCGTGATCGACCCCGAGCCGGTGATGATCTCCATCGACCAGCCGCTCGATCGCACGGTGACCCGGGAGTCGAGCGTCGAGGTCAGCGGCAGCGTCAGCCCGCCGGTGAGCGAGCTCGAGGTCAACGGCGTGCCGGCGGTGGTGGCGGGCGGGCAGTTCAGCGCGACCGTGCCCATCCGCCCGGGGACCAGCTCCCTCGTGGCCTTCGCCCGTAAGGCCAACGGCAATAGCGGCACGGCGTCGCTCGAGGTGATTCGCGACGAAGTGGCGCCGATTGTGCGGATCGACTCGCCACGCGACGGCTTCGTCGCCACGACGCCCATCATCAACGTCGGTGGCCTGGTCAACGACATCGTGCGGGGCACCAGCTTCGCCGAGGTGCGGATCAACGGCGTTCCGGCGCTGGTGGGCGACGGCAGCTTCCTGCTCACCGGTCTGCGCCTGGCGCCGGGCAGCAATCACCTCGAAGCGGTGGCGATCGATGGCGCCGGGAACGCTGGCTCGCATGCCATCGACGTCGTCTACGCGCCGCCGTCCGGGCCCACGTTGACGGTGGTCGGCGGCAACGGACAGTCAGCGCCGGTCGATTCCCTGCTGCCGCAGCGGCTCGAGGTCGAGGTGCGCGACGCCTTCGGTGCGCCGCTGCCGGGCAAGCAGGTGCAGTTCGTGGTGCGCCGCAACTCGGGCCTCCTGCGCCAGACGGCCGGGGAGGCCGGCAGCCGCCAGCTGCTGGTGCCCACGGACGGGAACGGTCGCGCCGCGGTGCTCTTCCAGCTGGGCGAGACCACGGGGGTCGGCATGCATCGGGTGGTGGCGACGGCGGTGGGCGTGGCCGGCGAAGTGGAGATCTGTGCCACCGCTACCCACCCCGGGCCGCAGATCATCCTGATGTCGCGCGGTGACCACCAGACGGGTGCCACCGGCCGGCCCCTGCCGATGCCCTTCGAGGCCCTGGTGGCGGACCGCGCCGGCAACCCGATCGCCGGCGTGCCGGTGACCTTCACGGTCGAGCAGGGGGGCGGCCATCTCGACGGCGCGACATCGATCACCCGCACGAGCGGCATCGACGGCATCGCCCGCGCCGTGCTCACCCTCGGCGCGACGCCCGGCCTCAACAACAACGTCGTCCTGGCCACCTACCCGGACATCGATGGCCTGGGCGCGACGTTCGTGGCCACCGCTCTCGCGCCGGGGGACCCGGCGGCGACGTCGTTCAAGGGCGTGGTGGTCGACAACGCCCACGAGCCCATCCCGGGTGCCACGGTGAGCATCGGCGGGACGACCTTGAGCGCCGTCACGGACGCCGCCGGGCAGTTCCACCTCGACGGCGTGCCGGCGGGCGCGGTGCACATCCACATCGACCCCTCGACCAGCTCGCGGACGGAGGTCCTGCCGCCCCTCGCCTTCGAGGCGGTGATGGTGGCCGGGCAGGTCAACGACCTCGGGCAGCCCATCTCGCTGCCCTTCTTGCAGACCGAGAGCCAGACGATCGTCGGCGGCGCCGAGGACGTCGTCGTGCGCATGCCGGGCGTCGACGGTCTCGAGCTGACGGTGTTCGCCAACTCGGTGACGTTCCCGGACGGCTCACACGTCGGGCCGATCACGATCAGCCAGGTGCAGCTCGACAAGGTGCCGATGCCGCCCCCGAACGGCACCTTTTTCATGCCGCCGGCGTGGACCATCCAGCCGCACGGCGTGCACTTCGACCCGCCGGCCCGCATCTCGATCCCCAACGACGGCATGCGGCCGGGGCGGATCATCGACATCTACCAGTTCGATCACGGGCTCAACCAGTTCATCAACGTCGGCAAGGGGACGACGACCGAAGACGCCGCGGTGATCGTCTCCGACCCTGGCTTCGGGATCACCGACGCCGGCTGGGGTGGCTGTGGCCAGCCGCCGCCGCCCGACACCTGTGCCGATGGTTGCGACGACAAGAACCAGTGCACCACCGATACCTGTCGCGGCAACTGCGTGCACACCCCGCTGACCGGCAACTCCTGCGACGACGGGATGTTCTGCACCGAGGCCGCCCGCTGCAATCAGGGCGAGTGCAAGGGGGAGAAGAAGAAGGACAAGACCCTGCCGAGCCTTACGCTCTCGATCAACTTCGACGCTGCCTTCGCTGCGGTGAAGGACTTCCTGAGGCTCCTGATGGGCGACGACGCCCCCGATTTCCAGTTCAACGTCGGGGTCAACGTCGGTCTCGTCGAATCCTGCTGCGAGGAGCAGAAGAAGACCGTCGTCAACCAGACCGGTTCGGTCCAGGCGGCGCTGGGCTTCGACGTCGTCGAGATCCCGCTGCCGTGGTCGTTCACCTTGCCGCGAGGCTTCGGCAAGGTCGGCTTCTTCCTCTCCGCCAACTTCACGTTCAGCGGCAGCGGCACGTGGACGAAAAACAGCTGCACGATGCAAGAGGACGGGCAAGCGCAGTTCATCATCTCGCTGACCGGCACCGGTGACGGCAGGCTCGAGATCGGCCCCGCCAGCGGCCAGATCGTCGAGATCGCCGCCGGTTTCACCACCGGCGCCGCGGGTGGGGTGATCTGCGACAAGACCGAGGCTGGCTGGGACTGCGCCCTCGATGGCAACCACCTGGGACTGGTCTTCGCCGTGACCTTTGAACTGTTCAACGGCGTCGTCGAAACCACGACCTCGTTCACCCTCATCGAGCCCGGCAACTTCTCGGGCAGCGCAGTCGTGCCCCAGAACGTGGGCTAGGGAGAAGGCAAGATGGAGAGCAAGGGTGCAGCAGGTTGGCGGCGAAGGGTCGTCCGGGCCACGACCTTCGCCGTGGTGGCCGCCATGGGTGCGCTGCTCGGCGCCGCACCAGCAGGGGCGGACCCCGCGCGGGCTCCACAGCCGCTTTTTCCCACCGGCACTGCCAAGGTCGAGAAGGTGATCGAAGAGGTCTCCTACTTCTACCGGATCATGAACTACCAGCCGTTCGTCGCGGTCGCGCCCGTCAGCAAGGACGCGGCGCGCTACGACAGCCCGGAAGCGGCGACGATCGCTGCCGTCTCGGCGATGTCGGCGGGCGACTTCGCGTGGTGGCGGTCGACGTGGACGGCGAGCGCTCAGCGCACGATGGACGAGCGGGACCGCCAGCTCCAGCGGACGGTCGCCGATTGGCAGGCGGTGTGGAAACGGGCCCTCGATGGTAAGCGGGTGGAGATCACCCGGCGCATCGAGACCGGCCCCTATGTGCTGGTGGTCTATCGACTCGTGCCCGCGGCGTCGACGACCGCCGAGGCCCAGGCCTCCCCCGAGCTCGCCACCGTCTTGGTCCGCGAAGGTGAGAAGTGGCTCGCCACCCAGGACCTGGCTGGCGATCCGGTGTTGTCGTACTGGGACCAACCCGGCTTTCGAGTGCCCAAGATCGGGCGCAACGTCGAACCCTGAGGCTGCGGCGTGCACGACGAGCTCATGCGGACCCCGGCGCTCCCCCGCGAGCTGCTCGCACCCGAGGAACCGATCCTCTGGCAGGGCCGGCCCGTGTTCTGGCCCTTCGTCGCCAACTCGCTGTGGTCGACCGCGATGGGGCTCTTCTGGTTGATCGCGATCAGCCAGGCCTGGCGCCAGTTCGGTCGGGCCGTCCCGGCCGGCGGCCGGCGCGACGGCCTCGACTATCTCTTCTTTGGGCCGTTCTTCGTGGTCGGCGCCTTGATGCTGGTGGCGCCCGCCTTCGTGGCGATCACCCACCGGCGGACGCGCTTCACCCTCACCGACCGCCGGCTGGTCTTCGAGGATGGCTTCCTGGCCCGGCGGATCAAGGTGGTGCTGCTCGCCAAGGTGGTGCACGTGGCGGCGGTGGCGGGGCCGGTCGAGCGCCTCTTCGGCGTGGGCACGGTCCAGGTTTTCTCCGGTGAGCTGACGATGGGACGGCGACCGCAGTCCCGTTTCGATGCTCTGGAGTCGATTCCGCGGCATAGGCAGGTCTTCGAGTTGATCCAGCGGCAGCTGGATCGCTTTGGGAAGGATCGAGAAGGGACCGCACGATGAGAACGATCGAGAACGCTCGCCCTGGGTGTTTGGCTTCCCGCTGGTCGCTGGGCCGCGCCGCGGCGCGGGTGGCCGCCCTGACGCTGCTCGCGGTCGGCTGGCCGCTCGCCGCGCAGGACCCACCGTCCCCGCCGCTCAACGACGAGTGCACGGCGATGGTCCTCAATCGCTACACCCGGATCAACCCCGACGGCACATTCGGCCTGGGCAACGTGCCGGTGCCCCTGGGCGCCTTCCGGGTGCGGGTGATCTGCGAGCGCGAGGCGGGCGTCGAGCAGGGGAGCTCGGCCTTCCTCGTCGGGGTGCCGAACGGTGACACCCCGGTCGGCGAGATCCTCTTCGGTGAGCAGCGCGATCCCATCCCGGCGCGTCTCGTCGTCACCTCGCCGGCGACCGTCTTCACCCCGGCTGCGCCCGGCGCCCAGCTGGTCACCACGGGCTACCTGGTGGACGGCACCGCCATCGACCTCACGCTGGCGAACAGCGGTACGACCTACCTGAGCTCGAACCCGTCCCTCGCCACGGTCACCGCCGATGGCCTGGTGACCTCGACGCGGAGCGGCACCTTCCTCGTCACCGCCACCCGTGAAGGGCTGATCGCCACCATCGCGCTGCGCGCGGAGCTGACCGACGATCGCGACGGCGATGGCATCCCGGACGACTTCGAGGACCGCCAGAGCGTCGATCCCGGCGGCATCGTGGTCAGCAGCCTACCGGGCGTGCAGGTGATCGCTAGCAGCAGCTATGCGAACCGGCCGCCGGGCCGGCTGATCGACGGCAACCTGCGCACCTCCTGGCTCTCGGCCTACCGCAATGTCGCCAACCGTGGTGCCTCGCCGTTCGTCGAGGTGCAGCTGCCCCAAGCGACGGCCTTGGCGCAGCTCCGCGTCTTCGGCGCGCGCGACATCACCAGCACCTACTTCCCGCTCGCCGGCCGGATCCAGGCCTGGGACGGTGCCGGTCTCCAGCTCTATGACTCGGGCGTGGTCGGCACCGCCGGCCCCAACCACGATCTCTTCCTGCCCGTGCAGCTCGCCGGCGTGCGCCGCGTGCGCTTCACCGCGACGGCGGATGTCGGCGCCTACCTCGCGCTGGGCGAGGTGCAGCTGCTGTCGGCCGCCGGGGGCGTGGGCCTCAACGCCGACGACCCGACCGACGCCGGCCTCGACTTCGACCAGGACGGCCTCACCAACCTGCAGGAGTTCCAGCGCGGCACCGACCTCTTCGCGCCGGACAGCGACGGCGATGGCCTGACCGACGGCGCCGAGGTGAGCCTGGGCTCGAGCCCCCTGCTGGCCGACAGCGACGGCGACGGTTTGCTCGACGGCGCCGAGGTGGCCCCGGGCTCGGACAGCGACCTCGACGGCACGATCAACGTGCTCGACGCCGACAGCGACGGCGACGGGCTCGCCGATGGCCTGGAAGCGCGCCTCGGCCTCGACCCGAGCCGTGCCGACAGCGACCTCGACGGGGTGCCGGACGGCGGCGAGGACAGCGACGGCGACCGCCTGCCGAACTTCGAGGAGGCGCTCGCCGGGACCGATCCGAGCGTCGCCGACAGCGACGGTGACGGCGCCACGGATGGCCTGGAGGTCCTCCTCGGCTGCTCGCCGACGACCGCCGAGCGGACGACGCTGAGCGGCCGCGTAGTGGACGGGGCCGGCGTGCCGGTCGCCGAGGCGCGGGTGCAGCTGGTCGGCCAGGCGGCGGCGACGCTGTCGGCGAACGACGGCAGCTACCTGCTGCCGGCGGTGACGGCGTGCCCGGCGACCCTCCAGCTCACCGCCCGGCGCAGCGGCGGCGGCTTGGCGGTACTGCGCGGTCGGGCGACGGTTGCGGCGGTGGTCGGCGGCACCTCGGCGGTGGCGGACCTGCTCGTCGCGCCGCTCGGCGGCCCCGCCTTCCCGGCGCCCCGCTACGGCGTCGATGACGAGCCGACGGCGCTCGCGGTGGGCGACCTCGACGGCGACGGCTGGCTCGACGTGGTGACGGCCGGCTCGACGACCAGCCGCGCCCTCTGGCGGCGCGGGGTGGCAGACGGCCCCCTTGCCGCCCCTGTCGCCGTCGCCTTGCCGGCGCCGGCGAGCCGCCTGGCGGTGGTCGACGTCGATGCCGACGGTCGCCTCGATCTGGTGGCGCTCCACGGTGCCGCGGGCATGGTGAGCGTCCTCTTGGGCCAACCGGGCGGCGGCCTCGGCCCGGCTGTGAGCACGACCGTCGGCGGCACGCCGGCGGACCTGCTCGTCGACGATCTGGACCTCGACGGCCTGCCGGACCTCGCGCTCGCCCAGCCGAGCACGCTGCAGGTGGAGGTGTGGCGGGGCGACGGCGCCGGCAGCTTCGGCCCGCGGGTGCCGATCACCCTCAGCTTCGCGCCCAGCCGTTTGCTCCGTGGTGATCTCAACGCCGATGGCCGGCCGGACCTGCTGGCCTACGCTGGCTCCGCGCGCGTGTCCCTGCTCGGCATGGCCACGGGCTGGACCGTGGCCGGCGGCGACCCGACCGGTGCTCTCGACGCCGCCTTCGTCGATGCCGATCGCGACGGTGTGCTCGACCTCGCCGCGGTGAGCGGTGGCCCGCTGACGGTCCGCTTCGGCCGCGGCGATGGCTCCTTCACCAGTGCGGTGAATGTTCTCGGCGTTGCCACCGGGCGTCGCCTCGCGGTTGCCGACCTCGATGCCGACGGGCTCGCCGATGTCGTCGTCGCTTCCGGCTCGGGGCTTGCGCTCAGCGTGTTGCACGGCACGGGCGATGTCGACCTCTTCACGGTGTCGCAGAGCTTCCCGACGGGCTCTTCGCCCGAGCGACTGGCCGTCGCCGACCTCGATCGAGACGGCATCGGCGACCTGCTCAGCCTGGCAGGCGGCGCCAGCGACGCCCTCACCTTGCATCTCGCGGCGGGCCCAAGACAGTACCTGGCCCCGCGCCTGGTGGGCCCGATCAGCAACCCCACCGACCTCGCTACGGCGGCGCTCAACGCTGACGTCTTCCCCGACCTGGTGGTGGGGCAGACGCAGTTCTTTGGCTTCACCAGCGTTGTCTCGAACGGTGACGGCAGCTACGGCCTGCAGCCGTCGCCGACCGCCGCCGTCCAGCCGGAGCGGGTCGCCGTGCTGGCGGCCGATCTCGACGGTCGCGACGACGTCGCCGCCGCGGGGCCGACGACCGCCGGTACGAGCAGCCGGCTCTTCCTGCAGAGTGGAACGGGTGACGGCTCGTTCGCGGCCGCGCAGAGCTACCCCCTGGCGGCGCTACCGAGTGCCCTCGCCGAGGGCGATTTCGACACCGACGGCATCGCCGATGTCGCCGTTGCCAGCCGGGCGACGGGGGTGATCGCCGTCTATCTCGCGTCGCCGGCCGGCGGGCTCGTCGAGCCGCCGCTGAGCCTCGCCGCCGGCAGCGACCCGGTGGCCCTGGCGGCAGCCGACGTCGACGGCGAGGGGGCCGTCGACCTCCTGGCGGCGAACTTCGGTTCCGCGGACCTCTCACTCTTCCGCGGCCACGGGGACGGCAGCTTCGACGCCGAGCAGCGGCTCGGAGCGGGCGCTGGTCCCCAGGACCTGGTCGCTCGCGACCTCGATGGCGACGGTGACCTCGATCTGGTGGTGGCCCTGGAAACGGCCCGTTCGCTCGCCGTGCTGCTCAACCTCGATGGCAGCTTCGCTGGCGCCGTCGAGCTAGCCGTGGGGGCCGCGCCGAACGGTCTCGTGGTCAGCGACGTCGACGGCGACGGAACGCTCGATCTGCTGGCGGTGAGCGCTGCTTGCGGCGAGATCGCGCTCCTGCCCGGGCTCGGAGCCGGCGCCTTCGGCCCGCCGCAGCGCTACGCCATCGGCAACGCCCCGGCGGCCCTGGTGGCTGCCGACCTCGACCTCGACGGCTGGGTGGACCTGGCGACGGCCAATCGGGGTGATCAGGCTGTCGGCATCCTGCCCCCTGTGGCGGCCTACCGGCCCCGCCTGGCCGACGCCGGCGGTGTGGCACCGGTGGTGAGCTTCCTCGCCCCGACGAACGGCGCTCTGGTGCTGGCGGAGGCCGATCTGCGGGTGCGCCTGACGGCGAGCGACGACGTGGCCGTGGCGCGGGTCGAGCTCTGGGTGGACGGTGGGCTCTACGGGACCGACACCTCGGCGCCCTATCAGTTCAAGCTGGCGGCGCCGCTCGCCGCCGGGACCCTCAGCCTGGAAGCGCGGGCTTTCGACCTCGCCGGCAACCAGGGGCTGGCCACGGCGGCCGTGACGGTGATCAACAACCCGGCCCCGGTGGTCGCGATCACGGCGCCGGCGGCCGGCACGGTGCTCACCGAGGGCGCCACGGTGCGTTTGGTGGCGACGGCGAGCGACAACACCGCCGTCGCGCAGCTGGTCTTCACGGTCAACGGGGTGCCAGGAGCACCCATCTTCGCGCCGCCCTACGAGCAAGACCTCAGCGTGCCGGTGGGCTCGGCGACCCTGCAGGTGACGGCGACCGCCACCGACGACCAGGGGATCGCCGGCAGCGCCAGCGCGACCTACGACGTGGTCCCCGACCCGCTGACCACGGTGGTCGGCAGCGTGGTCAACGGTGACGGGCAGCCGGTGGTCGGCGCCGAGGTCACGGTGCTCGCCACCTACAGCGCCCTCACCGACGCCGGCGGAGCGTTCAGCATCAGCGGGGTGCCGACCGTCGCCGGCGACCTGCAGGCCATCGCCCGCCAGGAGGTAGGAGGGGTGGTGTTCAGCGGCAGCTCGGCGCCGTTCGCGCCGGTGCCCGGCGGCTCCACCGACGTGGGCGTGATCGTCGTCCGCGACGTCTTCGCCTACGGCGACCCCACCGACGACGTGGCCGAGTCCTTCGACCGCGGTCTCGACCTGGTGGCCGTGACGGTGCGGCCGCTGGCCACCGACGTGGTGGTCTCGGCGCGCGTGGCGGGCACGATCTCTGCGAGCTCGTTCTCGGCCGTCCTCAGCCTCGACCTCGACCAGGACCCACGGACCGGGTCCGTCTCGACGATCGACGCGCGGAGCCCCTACGGCGCCACCTACCTCGGTGTGGAGCTGGAGATCCCGATCGTCCGCGGCGTGGCGACGGACGGCACGCCGCTCGCGATCAGCGGCGACACCCTCACCCTGACCATCCCGCTGGCTCGCCTGGGCGGCGATCCGAGCTTCAACTTCGCCCTGCTGGTCTACCGGGACTTTGCGCCCGAACGGCTCGACGTCGCCCCCAACGGCGGTTTCTTCGCCGTGCCACCGGAGCTCGACAGCGACGGCGACGGCGTGCCCGATGCCATCGAGGTGCTCCTCGGCCTCGACCGCTACGACACCGACAGCGACGACGACGGCGTCGCGGACGGTGACGAGGACTTCGACCAGGACCGGCTGACCAACCGCCAGGAGGTCACGCTCGGCTCGGACCCGCGGCTGGTCGACACCGACGGCGATGGGCTTGGTGACGGTGCCGAGGTGCTCGATCACGGCACCAGCCCGCTCCTGCGGGACAGCGACGGCGGCGGTCGCAACGACGGCGCCGAGGTGCTCTTCGACGGCACGGAGCCGACCGATCCGGCCGACGACGTGCAGCAGCTGGAGGTGGCCAACACGGTGCCGGCGAGCGACCCCGCGATGGTGGTCGACGGCGCGGGCAACGTCCACCTCGCTTGGCGGGGCGACTTCTGCAGCGAGCTCACCTACTCGATGCTCTCGCCGACGGGCGAGACGTTGATCGACGACACACCGTTGACCGACGGTTGCCTGGGGGCCTCCGAGATCCAGCTGGCCCTCGGGCCGGACGGCCTCGTGCACCTGCTGTGGCGCAGCGGCGGCACCGGCTTCGGCGACATCGGTGGGCTCGAGTACCTGGCGATCGACCCGCAGGCGGACGACCGCGACGGCTCGGCGGCCGACCCCGCCGCGCTGCGCCGTGGCAACGTCCTGACGCTCGCCACGGGCGTGCCCGATGCCTACGCCACGACGGTGCTCTTCGGCGGCCGGTTGGCGGTGGACGGCGCCGGCCGGGTGCACATCGTCTATGGCGTGGAGAGCATCCTCGCCGTGCCGGCCCCGGAGAGCCAGCCAGGTGGCCTGCCGGGCGGCGGCACTCTCGCGCTCCGCGGCCTGGTGGCGCCGGCGCCGGGCATCCACCTCGTCCAGCTCGATGCCGGTGGCAGCGAGCGCTTCGACCGTGTGGTGTCGACCGACCTCACCTTCCAGGACAACTTCGGCTTCGGTGAGGTGCAGAGCAACACCGTGGCGATGGCGGCAGACCTGCAAGGGGTGCACGTGGCCCTGGTCGGCCAGCCGGCCGGTGGCGGTGGCTCGCCGAGCCTCTACTACCTCCTGCTCGACGCCACGACGGGGGCGGTGCGGATCGCCGCCACCGACCTGCTGAGCGGCACCTCCTATGCGGCTGGCTACCCGTCGCTCGGGCTCACCGCCAATGGTGAGGTGGCCGTGGTCTACGAGGACCTGGCGGCGGCCACGCCGCTGGCCGACCTGGCGTTCGAGGTCCACACCCTGCGCCTCGATCCGTCCCGCGATGACCAGGACGGCAGCCCGGCCGACCCCAACGCCCTCTTCGTCATCCCGCCGCCGCGGCTGCTGACCTTCCCGGACAGCGCTCCCTCGACGCACCCGCGGGCGGTCTTCGATGCGGACGGCAACATCTTCATGAGCTACATCGACAACCTGTCGCTCTTTGGCCAGGGTGACCTCTTCGTCCGCGGCAGCGATCCGATCGGCGTCAACCTGGTGCCGCGCCAGGCCGTGACCTTCGACCAGAGCCTCGACGTCAACGAGCCGCGGACGGCGGCGATCGCTTTCGGCGCACCCTCGATCTACGTCGCCTGGACCGGCCGCACCGAGCCGGACTTCGACGAGCACCTGTTCTTGTTGATCGCCAACCCCGATCAGGACCGGGACGGCTTGGCGAACCGCGACGAACGGGCTCGCGGCACCGATCCCTACCGGGCGGACACCGACGGCGACGGCATGGGAGACGGCTTCGAGGTGAGCTATGGCTTCGACCCGCTGCTCGCCGGCGGCGCCGGCGACGATCCCGACGACGACGGGCTAAGCAACCTGGACGAAGCGGCGGCAGGAAGCCATCCGTTGCTGGCCGACACCGACGGCGACGGTCTGCCCGATGGCCTCGAGGTGCTCACCTACGGCTCAGACCCGCGGCGGCCCGACACCGATGGCGATGGGCTGAGCGACCAGCAGGAGGTGGCGGCCTACAACACCGACCCCACCCGCGTGGACACCGACGGCGATCAGCTCCCGGACGGCTACGAGGTGGCGGCGGGCCTCGATCCGCTCGATGCCAACGACGGCTTGACGGACGCCGACGGCGACGGCCTGTCGCGGGGGGCCGAGCTGGCCCTCGGGACGGACCCGGCGAACCCGGACAGCGACGGTGACGGACTGCTCGATGGCGTCGAGGTGGGTTCGTACGGCACCGATCCCACGCTGAGCGACACCGACGGCGACTTGCTGAGCGACGGTGAGGAGGTGGGGCCGGTCGGCAGCGAGCCCTTGGTGCTCGACAGCGACGGTGGTGGTCGCAGCGATGGCCAGGAGGTGCTCTTCGACGGCACCAGCCCGCTCGCCGCCGGCGACGAGTGGCTGCCGGTCGACCTCACCACCTTCCCCGAGCCGGACTTCCCGGCGTCGATCGGGGCTCCCGACGTGGTGGTCGACGCCGCCGGCAACCTCCACGCCGTGTGGCTGGACGGCCGCTTCGACTTCTGCCTCGAAGTGACCTACGCCGCCTGGACCCCGAACCTCGAACCGTTGGTGGCGCCCACCCCGCTCACCGACGACTGCCGAGACCACTACCGGCCGTCGATCGCTTTCGACAGCGGCGGTCGCCTGCACGTGCTCTTCGAGCAGTTGGACGGCTTCTACCAGCTGGCCCACCTGGCGATTGAGCCGAGCCGTGACGACCAGGACGGCTCACCCGCGGACCCGGCGGTGATCACGGTGGTCGCGACGCACGTGGTGGCGAACCTGTCGACCGAGGTGTCGCGGCCCCGTCTGGCCGTCGACGCGGCTAATCGGTTGCTCGTCGTCTGGTTGGACGAGGCCCGCGGCTTCGACGGTGAGGGCTTCCACAACCTCGACGTCCTTCGCTACCTGCGGTTGACGCGGGACGGTGCCGTCTCGCTCGCCGCCCGCGAGGTCTACCGCGGCCGCCTCTTCCTGGCGCATGGCGGGGCACGGCCGCAGGTCGCGGCCGATGCGAGCGGGCGCGCCCACATCGTCTTCGTCGGCAACCTGCTGGGCAACCCCGGCATCTACTACCTGATGGTCGACGCGGCGGGGACCACGCGGATCGCCGCCACCAAGCTCACCGGTGGTGACGGCGCCCTGGGCTATCCCTCGGTGGGCATCGGCCCTGGCTCGCTGGTGGGCATCGTCTACCAGGACCGGGTGGCGGGTGCGGTGGAGAGCCTGCTCCTGCGGCTCGATGCCGACCGTGACGACCGCAACGGCACGCCGGCCAACCCGAGCCAGATCATCGTGCTGCCGCCCACCCCCCTCACCCCGGCGGACGGCCGCTTCTCCTGCAGCCCGCGGGCGAGCTTCCGTGCCGACGGCTCGCTGGTGTTGAGCTACCTCGAGCAGCTGCGCGCGGGCTCGGCGCAGCTCGGCGAGCTGTGGGTGCGTGGGGTGGCCGCGGACGGCGTCACCACCCGGGTGGCGGCGCAGCCGATCAGCCATCTGCCGCTGCCCGTCGATACCGACGCACCTGCCGCGTTGGTGGCGAGCCCACCCTCGATCGCCGTCCTCTGGGGAACCGCCATCGACACCTACGGCAATCACCAGCTGCTGAGCGTGGCCAACCCTGACTTCGATCGCGACGGGCTGTCGAACGTCGAAGAGCAGGCCCTCGGTACCGACCCGCTGGTGGCCGACACCGACGGCGGCGGCGCCCGCGATGGCAAGGAGGTGCTGATCGACGGCACCAATCCCCTCGACCCTGGGGACGACGTGCCCTAGCTCGCCTGCCCCGCTCCTCGCTCGCCGGCCCGCCGCCGGGCGAGGAGCGGGATTCGCTATCCTCGCCGCCATGCACCCGATCGTCGCCCGGCGGGGGCTCCTGGTGGTCTATGGCCTTGCCTGGCTCTGCCTCGGCGCGTTGTTGACCCTGGTGACGACGGGCGCCGAGAGCTGGCTCGCGAGCGGCGCCCTGGCGCTGCCGCAGGCCGCCCTCCTCGGCTTGCTTTGCCTGGCAGCCTGGTACCCGTGCCGCGCCAACCCGCTGCCGGCGAGCCGCGGGCTCCGGCTCGGGCTCACCCATCTCGGCGGCGCGGTGGTGGCGAGCGGGCTCTGGCTGCTCACCGGCAGCGTTCTCTCGAGCCTTCTGGCGCGCTTCGCGCCCACCTCTGCTGCCGCCGCGGTGTTCGCCCGCGAGCGCTCGCTGTACTTCGCGGTCGGCTTCGTCCTCTACTTGCTGGTGGTGGCCTGCTACTACCTGATCCTCCTCGCCAGCGTGGCGCAGGCGGCGCAGGGCCGGGCCCTCGCGTTGCGGGCCGCGGCCCGCGAGGCCGAGCTGGTGGCGCTTCGTGCCCAGATCGACCCGCACTTTCTCTTCAACAGCCTCAACTCGGTCTCGGCCCTCTGCGGCAGCGACCCGGCCGGCGCCCGACGGATGACCCAGTCCCTGGCCGACTTCTTCCGCGCCAGCCGGGCGGCGGGTGCCGCCGAGGTGGTGCCGCTCGCCGCCGAGCTGGCCCTGGCCGAGCAGTACCTGGCCATCGAGCAGGTGCGCTTCGGCGACCGGCTGCGGGTCGAGATGCAGGTCGATCCCGCCTTGCTGCAGCACCCGGTGCCACCTCTCCTCCTCCAGCCGCTGGTCGAGAATGCCGTCCGCCACGGCGTGGCACCCGCCGTCGAGGGTGGTGCGATCAGCCTCCGCGGTGAGCTCACGGCGCACGGCTGCCGGCTGCGGATCTCCAACCCCCTGCCGCCGGCGGCCAGCGGCGCAGGGCGGCGGCGGGGCGGTGGCCTGGGCCTCGCCAACGTCCGGCAGCGGTTACGCCTCACCTACGGCGCCCAGGCGCGGCTCAGCAGCCATGCCGAGGGCGAGAGCTTCGTGGTCGAGATCAGCCTGCCGGCGCCGCCGGTGGCAGGGGGCTGACGGCGTGCGGGTGGTGATCGTCGACGACGAAGCGCCGGCGCGGAGCCTGCTTCGCGAGCTCCTCGCCGCGTGTCCGGGCCTCGAGGTGGTGGCGGAGTGCGTCAACGGCTTCGAGGCCATCGCGGCGATTCATGCCTGCCGTCCCGACCTCGTCTTCCTCGATGTGCAGATGCCGGGCCTCGACGGCTTCGAGGTGCTCGAGCTCCTCGAGCACGAGGTCTCCGTCGTCTTCGTCACCGCCTACGACGAGTTCGCCGTCCGTGCCTTCGAGGTGGGGGCGATGGACTACCTGCTCAAGCCGTTCGCTCCCGAACGCCTCACCGCCGCGATCGAGCGGGCCGTGGCGCGCGGTGGGCGCGGCCTGGGAGGGGCGCTGGCGGCGGCCCGCGACGAGCGCAAGCCGCTCGCGCGGATCCTGATCCGCGACGGTGGCAAGGTGCACGTCCTGCCGGTCGAGCGCATCGACTACGTGGAAGCGCAGGGGGACTATCTGCAGTTCCGGGTCGGTGAGGGCCGCTGGTCGAAGCAGCAGACGCTCGCCGAGCTCGAAGGGCTGCTCGACCCGCAACACTTCGTGCGCGTCCACCGCTCCTACTTGCTCAACCTGGCCCGCCTCTCCCATTTCGAGCTCTACGCCAAGGACAGCCGGGTGGCGGTGCTCCGCGACGGCACCCGGCTGCCGGTGAGCCGGGCCGGGTACGCCCGGGCGCGAAGCTTGGCCGGCGTCAGCTAATCGAGGCAGGGCGCTCCGTGGCGGGCGGACTCGGGTAGAATCCCCGCACTCATGAGCACAACGGCGGCGCCCTCCGGGTTTCGGGTGTTGGTGGGCGTTGCTTCGCTGGTGGTGGTGGTCGCCGGCCTCAAGGCCGCTGCCGGCTTCTTCCTTCCCGTCCTCCTCGGCTTCTTCCTCGCCATCCTCGCCGCCCCCTTGCTCTCCGCCCTGCTGCGCCGGCGGGTCCCCGGCTGGCTCGCGATCCTCCTCACCTTGATCTTCTTGCTGGTCCTGGTCGCTGCCTTCGCGGTCTTCGTGGCGGGCTCGCTCGACAAGGTCTCGGCGCTCGCGCCGCAGTACCAGGAACGCATCCAGGAGCTGTCGTTGCCTCTGCTCGGGCGCCTGCAGGGCTGGGGTGTCGACATCTCGACGACCAATCTCGAGAAGCTGCTCAAGGTGGACCAGCTGTTCGGGTTCTTGGCCGGCGCACTTGGCAAGGCGGCGGCCCTCCTCTCGGAAGGCTTCCTGGTCCTGCTCATCACGGCTTTTCTCTTCGTCGAGGGCCTGTCCTTCAGGCGCAAGGTGGCCCGGATCTTCGGCGGCGACGCCGCGGTGATGCGGCGCCTCGACCGGATCAGCGAGGAGGTGCAGCGCTACCTGGTCATCAAGACGGCGGTGAGCGCTCTCACCGGCTTCGTGATCGGAGTCTGGCTGTGGATCATGGGCCTCGACCTGCCCGTCTTCTGGGGAGTGACGGCGTTCGCGCTGAACTACATCCCGAACGTCGGCGCCGTGATCTCGGGCGTCCCCGCCGTCCTCCTGGCCCTCGTCCAGCTCGGTCCGGGCCCGGCGCTGGGTGTCGTCGCGGCGTACACCGTGCCCCACTTCGTGATCGGCAACTTCCTGGAGCCGGCGGTGATGGGCAAGCACCTCGGCCTGTCGCCAGTGGTGGTGCTGTTGTCGCTGCTGTTCTGGGGTTGGGTGTGGGGGATCGTCGGGGCCCTGCTGGCGGTGCCTCTCACCATGGTGATCAAGATTTTGCTCGAGAACCTGCCCGGCTTCACCTGGCTGAGCGCCCTCCTCGAGCAGGCCCCGGCTTCCGAGGCACCCTGAGCCCCGCCGGGGCGCCTTGACGAAAAGAGGACCACGCTGGTACCCTTTTGTGATCGGCGAGGGCCGGCGCCACCATGATCCGCATCACTCGCCTGACCGACTACGCCATCGTGCTGATGAGCCACCTGGCCGCGGCCCCGGAGCGGGTCTTCGCCGCGCCCGAGCTGGCGGCGGAGGCACGCTTGCCGGCGCCGATGGTGAGCAAGATCTTGAAGCAGCTGGCCCGCGCCGGCTTGCTCACCTCGCACCGCGGGATCCACGGTGGCTACGCGCTGTCGCGAGCGGCACCAGAGATCACCGTCGCCGAGATCATCACCGCTCTCGAGGGGCCGATCGCGATGACCGAGTGTAGCGACACGGAACCGGGGGTCTGTAGCAGCGAGGCCTTTTGCCCGGTGAGCCGCAACTGGCGGCGCATCAGCCTGGCGATCCGCGACGCCCTGGCGGGGATCACCCTCGCCGAGATGAGCGCTTCGGCCCAGGGCGGTGGCCGCCTGGTCGCCCTGGGTGAGCGCCGCGAGACCGCGCCGCCAAGCTAGCGCTTCGAGGAAGGACTGCCGCCGGCGCCGCCCGGCGGGCAGCAGAAAGCAGTCGGAGAAGAGAGGGACCCGTCATGCCGGCAACCGCCACCAGCACCGTCGAGCAGCTCGCAGCGCGCGACTACGAGTGGGGATTCGTCACCGATATCGAGCAGGAGAAGCTGCCGCCCGGCCTTAACGAGGAGGTCATCCGCTTCATCTCGGCCAAGAAGGGGGAGCCGGAGTGGATGCTCGACTGGCGCCTCAAGGCCTACCGGCATTGGCTGACGATGCAGGAGCCCCGCTGGGCCAACGTGCACTACCCGCCCGTCGACTTCCAGTCGATCGTCTACTGGGCGGCCCCGAAGTCGGCCGAGGACCGGCCGAAGAGCCTCGACGAGGTGGACCCCGAGCTGCTGCGCACCTACGAGAAGCTGGGCATCCCCCTGCGCGAGCAAGAGCTCCTGGCCGGCGTGGCGGTCGACGCCGTGTTCGACAGTGTGTCGGTGGCCACCACCTTCAAGGAGAAGCTCAAGGAGGCCGGGGTCATCTTCTGCTCGATGTCGGAGGCGGTGCGCGAGCATCCCGAGCTGGTCCGCGAGTATCTTGGCTCGGTGGTCCCCTACAGCGACAACTTCTACGCCACGCTCAACTCGGCGGTGTTCTCCGACGGCAGCTTCGTCTACGTCCCCAAGGGTGTGCGCTGCCCGATGGAGCTGTCGACCTACTTCCGCATCAACGCCCAGAACACCGGTCAGTTCGAGCGCACGCTGATCGTCGCCGCCGAGGGCGCCTACGTCAGCTACCTTGAAGGCTGCACCGCTCCCAAGCGCGACGAGAACCAGCTGCACGCCGCCGTGGTCGAGCTGGTGGCCCTCGAAGGGGCCACGATCAAGTACTCGACGGTGCAGAACTGGTACCCCGGAGACCCGGAGACCGGCAAGGGCGGCATCTACAACTTCGTCACCAAACGCGGCAAGTGCGACGGCGCCCGCGCCAAGATCAGCTGGACCCAGGTGGAGACCGGCTCGGCGATCACCTGGAAGTATCCCAGCGTGATCCTCAAGGGCGACCATTCGGTGGGTGAGTTCTACTCGGTGGCCCTCACCAAGGGCCTACAGCAGGCCGATACCGGCACCAAGATGATCCACATCGGCAAGGACACCCGCTCGACGATCGTTTCCAAGGGGATCTCGGCCGGCCGTGGCCAGAACACCTACCGCGGCCAGGTGAAGATCCTGCGCGGCGCTGACAACGCCCGCAACTTCTCGCAGTGCGACTCGATGCTGATCGGCGACCAGTGCGGCGCTCACACCTTCCCGTACATCGACGTGCAGAACCCCACGGCGCGCATGGAACACGAGGCGACAACCTCGAAGATCGGCGAGGACCAGATCTTCTACTGCAACAGCCGCGGCATCTCGACGGAAGATGCCGTGTCGATGATTGTGAACGGCTTCTGCAAGGAAGTCTTCCGCGAGCTGCCGATGGAGTTCGCCGTCGAGGC
>CAYQRE010000030.1:0-61931 GCA_964420075.1 uncultured Thermoanaerobaculia bacterium
TGGACGGTGCGATCCTGGTGGTGTCGGCGGCGGACGGTCCGATGCCGCAGACGCGCGAGCACATCCTTCTGGCTCGTCAGGTGGGCGTGCCGTACATCGTGGTGTTCCTCAACAAGTGCGACCTGATCGACGACCCCGAGCTGCTGGACCTGGTGGAGCTGGAGGTGCGTGACCTGCTGAAGGCCTACGACTTCCCGGGCGACGACGTGCCAGTGATCCGTGGCGCGGCGGTCAAGGCGCTGATGGGCGAGAAGGGCGAGATGGCGGACGAGTCGATCATCCGTCTGTACAACGCCCTCGATACGTACATTCCGGTGCCGGAGCGCGACGTCGACAAGCCGTTCCTGATGCCGATCGAGGACATCTTCTCGATCCAGGGCCGTGGCACGGTGGTGACGGGTCGCGTGGAGCGCGGGATCGTCAAGGTGCAGGACGAGGTGGCGATCATCGGCATCCGTCCGACCGTGAAGACGATCGTGACGGGCGTCGAGATGTTCCGCAAGCTGCTCGATCAGGGCCAGGCGGGCGACAACATCGGCGTTCTGCTGCGCGGCACGAAGAAGGACGAGGTGGAGCGTGGCCAGGTGCTGGCGAAGCCGAACTCGATCACGCCGCACACGAAGTTCAAGGCCGAGGTGTACGTGCTGTCGAAGGAAGAGGGTGGTCGTCATACGCCGTTTTTCAACGGCTACCGTCCGCAGTTCTACTTCCGTACGACGGACGTAACGGGCGTGGTGACGCTGCCGGAAGGCACGGAGATGGTGATGCCGGGCGACAACACGGCGGTGTCGGTGGAGATGATCGCTCCGATCGCGATGGAGAAGGGTGTTCGCTTCGCCATCCGCGAGGGCGGCCGTACCGTCGGCGCCGGCACCGTGACCGAGATCGTCGAGTAGCTCTCGAGAGAGCGGGCATCGCAAAAGGTAGAGGTCAATATGCTGAACGAAAAGATCCGGATTCGTCTCAAAGCGTTCGACTATCGGGTTCTCGACACCTCGACGCACGAGATTCTCGATACGGCGCGCCGAACCGGTGCCCGCGTGGTGGGGCCGATCCCTCTGCCGACGCAGATCTCGCGCTACACCGTGAACCGTTCGCCTCATGTTGACAAGAAGTCGCGCGAGCAGTTCGAGATTCGCACGCACAAGCGGCTCCTCGACATCTTCGAGCCCACCAGCCAGACGGTGGACGCCTTGATGAAGCTCGAGCTGCCCGCTGGCGTCGACGTGGAGATCAAGGCTTTCGGGAAGTAGCGTCGCGACGGCTGGGGAGCCCCGACGCGGGGCGGCTCGGCGGCGAGCTCGAGAGAGGTGCTGAAGATGGAAGGCATGCTAGGAAAAAAACTGGGGATGACCCAGATCTTCGAGGCGGACGGGCGGATCGTGCCGGTGACGATCGTGCAGGCCGGACCCTGCCTGGTGGTGCAGCGCAAGACCGTCGAGAACGACGGCTACGAAGCGGTGCAGCTCGGGCTGGTGGAGGACCGGGTGCCTCGCCATGTGCCGAAGCCGCTCAAGGGCCACTATGACAAGGCCGGTGTGGCGCCAACCTACCGCCTGCAGGAGTTCGCCCTCGCCGGCAGCGACGAGGTCAAGGCCGGCGACCACGTCAAGGTGGGCATCTTCCAGGTCGACGAGTACGTCGACGTGGTGGGGACCAGCAAGGGCAAGGGCTTTCAGGGCGTCATCAAGCGCCACGGCTTCGGCGGCGGCCGCGCGACCCACGGATCGATGTTCCACCGTGCGCCCGGTTCGATCGGCTCCTCGGCCTTCCCGTCCCGCGTGTTTCCGGGCCTCCGGGCGCCGGGGCACCTGGGCGCGGCGCGCACCACGGCGAAGAACCTCAAGGTGGTGAAGGTGGACGAGGAGAACAACCTCCTCTACCTGCGCGGTGCGGTCCCTGGTGGTAAGAACGCATACGTCGCGATCAAGCGTGCGAAGAGGGGATAGGCGGCGATGAAGATTGCAGTGAAGACCCTTCAGAACGCCGAGGTGGGCGAAGTCGAGCTTCCCGCCTCGATCTTCGAGTATCCCTACAAGGAGCACCTGATCCACTTGGCGGTGCAGTCCTACCTTGCGAGTCGCCGTGCCGGCACCCACAAGACGAAGACCCGCGCCGATGTTTCCGGTGCTGGTCGCAAGCTGTGGAAGCAGAAGGGTACCGGACGGGCTCGCATGGGCAGCCTGCGCTCGCCCCTCTGGCGCAAGGGCGGCACCGTTCATGGCCCGCAGCCGCGCAGCTACGAGAACGATCTGTCGGTGCGCGAGAAGAAGAACGCGCTCAAGTCGGCCCTGTCGCGCAAGGCGGCGGACCAACGCCTGCTGGTGATCGACGAGATGGAGCTTGCCAGCCACAAGACGGCCGAGCTCGCCAAGCTGCTCGCCGGCCTCGGCGTCGGGGAGAAGGCCTTGCTGGTCGACAGCGTGGGCAACGTCAACCTGGCACGGGCGGCGCGCAACAACCCGCGGCTCAAGTCGGTCGACGCCCTGGCCGTCAATGTCTACGACGTCGTCGACCGCTCGTATCTCCTGGTCTCCAAGGGAGCTCTGGGTCGACTCGTGGAGGTGTTGGACCGATGAGGATCCAGGAGATCATCTGCCGGCCGTTGATCACCGAGAAGACGGCGACGCTCAAGGAGACGAACGGAGCGATCGCTTTCGAGGTGGATCCGCGGGCCAACAAGATTGAGATCAAGCGCGCCATCGAGACGCAGTTCAAGGGCGTGAAGGTGGCCGACGTGCGTGTGGCTCGGATGCATGGCAAGACTCGTCGCCTGGGCCGCTTCGTCGGCCAGCGTCCGGATTGGAAGAAGGCCTATGTCAAGCTGACCGCTGACTCGAAGCCGATCGAGTTCTTCGAGGGAGCCTAGGCCAAGCAAGGGAAGGAGCGGTTGAGCTGATGGCAATGAGACAGATAAAGCCGACCAACCCGGCGAGCCGGTTCCAGAGCTACTCGAGCTTCGAGGAGATCACACGCTCGCGTCCGGAGAAGTCGCTGACCGAAGGCAAGTCGTCGTCGGGTGGGCGCAACAACAAGGGCCAGCTCACCAGCTGGTTCCGTGGCGGCGGTCACAAGCGTCGCTACCGCAAGATCGACTTCAAGCGCGACAAGCGTGGCGTCCCGGCGACGGTGGCAGCGATCGAGTACGACCCGAACCGTTCGGCGCGGATCGCGTTGCTGCACTATGCTGACGGCGAGAAGCGCTACATCCTGTGGGCCAACGGCTTGGCGATCGGCGCGCAGGTCGAGGCGGGCGAGGCGGCCGAGGTCAACGTCGGCAACGCCCTGCCGCTGCGGCGGATCCCCCTCGGCACGGTGATCCACAACATCGAGCTGAAGATCGGCAAGGGCGGCCAGCTGGTGCGTGGTGCGGGCGCCGGCGCGCAGCTGATGGCCAAGGAAGGCGACTACGCGCAGGTGAAGCTGCCCTCGGGCGAGGTGCGCCGCATCCACATCGAGTGTTATGCGACGATCGGCCAGGTCGGCAACCTCGAGCACGAGAACGTCTCGTTCGGCAAGGCGGGTCGCCAGCGCTGGCTCGGTCGCAAGCCCCACAACCGTGGCGTGGCGATGAACCCGGTCGACCACCCGATGGGTGGCGGCGAGGGACGCTCGTCCGGCGGCCGCCATCCGTGCTCGCCGTGGGGCTGGCCCACCAAGGGCTACAAGACCCGTAACAACAAGCGGACCGACACCATGATCGTCCGTCGCCGCGAGAAGTAGGCACCAAGGAAGCGAGGAGACGACCGATGGCACGTTCGCTCAAGAAGGGTTACTTCATCGACGAGTCCCTGCTGGCCAAGGTGGAGCAGGGCAACGAGCGTGGGGACCGCCGGGTGATCAAGACCTGGTCGCGGCGGTCGACCGTGACGCCCGAGATGGTCGGCCACACGATCGCGGTGCACAACGGAACCAAGTTCATCCCGGTGTTCGTCAGCGAGAACATGGTGGGGCACAAGCTCGGCGAGTTCGCGATGACCCGCACCTTCCGCGGGCACTCGGGCAAGAAGGCCGAGAAGTCGGCCCGGGCGCGGTAGAGGAGAGACTGGACATGGAATCCCTAGCTCGCCTGCGCTATTTGCGCGGTTCGGCTCAGAAGGTACGCCTGGTGGCGGACCTCATTCGCGGCAAGAACGTGCAGGACGCCGCGAACATCCTGGCGCTTACCAAGAAGGCGGCTTCGCGGCCGCTCGCCAAGCTGCTCAAGTCGGCCGTAGCGAACGCCGAGAGCCGTGAGACCGCGGTGGACGTGGACCGGCTCTACGTCAAGGAAATCTTCGTCGACGGCGGCCCGAGCCAAAAGCGGGTGCGGCCGGCGCCCATGGGACGGGCCTATCGCGTGCTCAAGCGCACCAGCCACGTCACGATCAAGCTCGATACCCGCAAGGGCGAGTAGAGCGTCAGGTTCAACCGGGAGATTCACGGTGGGTCAGAAAACACATCCTTACGGGTTCCGGCTGGTCTACAACAAGACCTGGCACTCGCGCTGGTACGGCGAAGCGAACTACGCGAAGACCCTGCACGAAGACCTCAAGCTGCGCAAGGAGCTGAAGGCGCGCCTTGGCCACGCCGGGGTCTCCGAGATCGACATCGAGCGAGCGGCGGACCGCCTGCGGGTGACCATCTACACCTCGCGGCCCGGCATCATCATCGGCCGCAAGGGTGCCGAGGTGGACAAGCTGCGCGACGATCTGCAGAAGCAGATGGGGCGCGAGGTCCACATCAACATCCAGGAGATCCAGCGCCCCGAGCTCGACGCCCAGCTGGTCGCCGAGTCGATCGCCGGTCAGCTGGAGCGACGCGTCTCCTTCCGCCGGGCGATGAAGAAGTCGATGGAGTCGGCCTTCCGCTTCGGCGCCAAGGGCTTCAAAGTGATGGTCGCTGGCCGCCTCGGTGGGCACGAGATCGCCCGCACCGAGTGGTACCAGGACGGCCGCCTGCCGCTCCATACGCTCAAGGCCGACATCGACTTCGGCCTTGCCGAGGCGCGCACGACCTACGGGGTGATCGGCGTCAAGGTGTGGGTTTACAAGGGTGACCTGCTGAAGGAGAAGAGCCGGCGGGCCAGCGCCTAGGCACGGGAGATTGTCGCCATGTTGATGCCGAAGAAAGTCAAGTTCAGAAAGGCCCACCGCGGCCGCAGGGCAGGCAACGCCAAGGGCGGCGCCTACGTGGCGTTCGGCGATTTCGGCCTGCAGGCGCTCGACCGCGGCTGGGTGACGGCGCGGCAGATCGAGGCCGCCCGAATCGCCATCAGCCGCTCGATCAAGCGCGGCGGCAAGATCTGGATCCGGGTCTTCCCGGACAAACCGATCACCAAGAAGCCGCTCGAGACTCGTATGGGTAAGGGCAAGGGCAACCCGGAGGAGTGGGTTTGCGTGGTGCGCCCCGGGCGCGTGATGTACGAGATCGAAGGCGTGACGCGGGAAGTGGCAGAGGAAGCGATGCGGCTGGCTTCTCACAAGCTTCCGATCAAGACCAGGATTGTCAGCCGTGAGCAGGAGCTGAGGTAGGCCATGAAGGCAGCGGACATGAGGCAGCAGTCGGTCGCGGAGCTGCGCGCGAAGGAGCAGGAGCTGGCAGAGCAGCTCTTCGCCTTGCGGCTCCAGAAGGTCACCGGACAGCTCGAGAACCCTGCCAAGGTGAAAGTCGCACGCCGCGAGTTGGCGCGCGTGTTGACCGTGCTTGGCGAGAAGGCTCGGCAGGCCTGAGGCGGCGGGAGATAACGATGACGGAACAAGAACAGCCGACTCCGGCGCCCGCTGCCGCGAACGCAGCCGACGGACGTGGTCGACGCCAGACGAAGGTCGGCACCGTGGTGAGCAGCAAGATGGACAAGACCGTGGTCGTCGCGGTCGCCAACACGGTGATGCATCCGCTGTATCGGCGCTATGTCAAGCGGACCTCGAAGTTCTATGCCCACGACGAGGAGAACCGTTGTGCGGCGGGCGATCAGGTCGAGATCGTCTCGACTCGCCCCCTCTCCAAGCTCAAGCGCTGGAGAGTGCGGGAAATCCTCCGCCGGGCGGAGTAGGGAGCTAGAGCGCCATGATTCAGATGGGTTCGATCCTCGACGTCGCAGACAACTCGGGGGCCAAGAAGATCGCCTGCATCCACATCCGCGGCGGTTCCTCGGGGCAATACGGTCACCTCGGTGACACGATCACGGCTTCGGTGAAGGAAGCCACGCCGGATGGCACGGTGAAGAAGGGGCAGGTGGTCAAGGCGGTGATCGTCCGCACGGTCCGCGCCGAGCGCCGCAAGGACGGTAGCTACATCCGCTTCGACACCAACTCGGCGGTGATCGTCAACGATAGCGGTGAGCCGGTCGGGACCCGCGTCTTCGGCCCGGTGGCGCGCGAGCTGCGTGAGCGCCGCTTCATGCGCATCATCTCGCTCGCGCCGGAGGTCATCTAGATGAGCCAGGCCCGAATCAAGAAGAACGACCAGGTGCTGGTGCTCGCGGGCAAGAACCGCGGCGCCACCGGCAAGGTGCTGCGGGTGATCAGCGCCGACGACAAGGCGATCGTCGAGCGGGTGAATTTCATCAAACGGCATACCAAGGCCAACCCGCAGCGCCAGATCCAGGGCGGCATCCTCGAGCGCGAGGCGCCGATCCAGCTCTCCAATCTGGCGGTGATCTGCCCCGAGTGCGGCAAGACGTCGCGCATGGGGCGCACGCGGACGGCCGACGGCAAGAGCGCCCGTGTCTGCAAGAAGTGCAACGCGGTGATCAGCTGAGGCGAACGATGGCGAAGAAAGAGCAAGGCAAGGACGCAGCGAAGAAGAAGGGCACGGCGAAGGACGCCGCTGGCGCCAAGGCGGCGGCTCCTGCCGCCAAGGCCGCGCCGAAGGGCGACTACGTGCCGCGCCTAAAGAAGCGCTACCTCGACGAGATCGTCCCTCGCCTCCGCAAGGAGTTCGGGATCGAGAACATCATGGCAGTGCCGCGCCTCGAGAAGATCAGCGTCAACATGGGGCTCGGCGAGGCGACGCAGAACATCAAGATCCTGGACGGCGCCGTCGACGAGCTGGCTTCGCTGGCCGGGCAGCGGCCGACGGTGACCCGCGCCCACAAGTCGATCGCCGCCTTCAAGGTCCGCGAAGGGCAGCCGATCGGTTGCCGGGTGACGCTGCGCGGCGACCGGATGTGGGAGTTCCTCGATCGTCTGGTGTCGGTCGCCCTGCCGCGCGTCCGCGACTTCCGCGGCGTGCCCTCGAAGAGCTTCGACGGTCGCGGCAACTACACCCTGGGCGTCAAGGACCACCTGATCTTCCCTGAGATCGACTACAACAAGGTGGACAAGGCGAAGGGGATGAACATCACGATCGTGACCACGGCGGGCAACGACGAGCGTGCCTATTACCTCCTGCGCGAGCTCGGCCTGCCATTCGCCGGGCGCGGCGGCGAGCGGGCCTAGAGGAGAACGGGATGGCCACCGAAGCGAAGATCGCGCGCGAGAAGTCGAAGCTGAAGTTCAAGGTCCGGTACCGCAATCGTTGCCAGAACTGCGGCCGGCCGCGTGGCTACCTGCGCAAGTTCGCGCTGTGCCGCATCTGCTTTCGCAAACTGGCCCTGCAGGGTTATCTGCCGGGTGTGATCAAGGCGAGCTGGTAGGAGCCGCCGCCGCGTGCGGTGGGCCTCGCCCGCTGCCCGGCCGGCTCTCGAGGAGCAACGAGCATGAGCATGACCGACCCCATCTCGGATCTGCTGACGCGGGTCCGCAACGCCCACCTGGCCAAGCACGATCGTCTCGACGTGCCGTCGTCGAAGGTGAAGGTGGAGATCTGCCGGATCCTCAAAGAGGAGGGTTTCATCCGCAACTTCCGCGTCCTGGAGACCCAGCCCGCGGCGACCTTGCGGATCCTCCTGCGCTATACCCACGAGGGCGAGCCGGCGATCAGCCACGTGGCCAGGATCAGCAAGGCCGGCCGGCGCGTCTACCGTGGCGCCGACGACATCCGGCCCGTGCGCAATGGCCTGGGCCTCGGCATCGTGTCGACCTCGAAGGGCATGTTGACGGATCGTCAGGCCCGCGAGCAGCGCCTCGGCGGCGAGCTGATTTGCGAGCTGTGGTAGCCGAGCGGGACGGTCGGGCGACGAACGGGAAGCGGGAAGAAGAAGAAAGGGCAACGTCATGTCGCGGGTAGGAAGAAAGCCAATCCCGATTCCGAGCGGGACGAAGGTCGAGATCAAGGACGGGCAGTTCAGCGCCGAGGGCCCCAAGGGCAAGGCGACGACTGCGCTGCTGCCGGGTTTCCCGGTCGAGGTCAAGGACGGCGCCATCGAGGTGAGCCGCCCGAGCGACGCCGGCCCGGACCGCGCCAAGCATGGACTGCTGCGGTCGTTGCTCGCCAACGCCGTCGAGGGCGCCAGCAAGGGTTGGGTCAAGCAGCTCGATATCGTGGGCGTCGGCTACAAGGCGGAGCTCAAGGGCGAAGAGATCCAGTTCGCCCTCGGCTACTCGCACCCGATCGTCTTCTCGATCCCCAAGGGCATCAAGGTCGACCTCGACGCCAAGGCCGGTCGGCTCACCATCAGCGGTGCGGACCGTCAGCTCGTCGGCCAGGTGGCGGCGGAGATGCGCAGCCTGCGGAAGCCGGACCCCTACAAGGGCAAGGGCATTCGCTACACGAACGAGGTCCTGCGTCGCAAGGCGGGCAAGGCCGGCGGCCGCTAGCCGCTAGTCGCCAATAGGTGAAGAGATGAGTGAGTCCAACGTTCATAAGAATCGGGTGATGGAGCGCCGCTCGCGGCGCCAGCGCGCCCACCAGCGCCTGCGCCAGCGGGTGCACGGCACCGCTCTGCGGCCGCGCCTCGCCGTTTTCAAGAGCCTCAAGCACCTCTACGCCCAGATCATCGACGACGATCAGGGCCGCACTCTCGCCCAGGCGAGCACCCTGGACCCGGAGGTCCGCGCCAAGCTCTCCGGCGGTGGTGACACCAAGGAAGCCGCGCGTCTGGTTGGCGAGGTGGTGGCGGGCCGGGCCAAGTCCCTCGGTCTCGGCAAGGTCGTGTTCGACCGTGGCGGCTACATCTACCACGGCAAGGTCAAAGAGCTCGCCGAGGGGGCCCGCAAGCAGGGCCTAGACTTCTGAAGGGAGAGCAGGCGTGAGTGCCAAGTTCGAGCGCGACAACCGCGAGTCCGAGTTTCTCGAGCAGGTCGTCCACATCAACCGAGTGACCAAGGTCGTCAAGGGCGGCAAGAACTTCTCGTTCTCGGCCCTGGTGGTGATCGGGGACGGCAATGGCTCCGTGGGCTATGGCTCCGGGAAGGCCAAAGAAGTACCAGTGGCGATCCGTAAGGGGATCGACGCTGCGAAGCGCAAGATGATCCAGGTGCCGATCAAGGGCTCCACGATCCCCCACGAGGCGGTGGGAGAGTTCGGCTCCGGTCGGGTGTTGATCAAGCCCGCTTCGCCCGGTACGGGCGTGATCGCCGGCGGCCCCGTGCGCGCCGTGGTGGAGAGCGCCGGCATCCAGGACATTCTGACCAAGTCGCTGGGCACGACCAACCCGCACAACGTCGTCAAGGCGACCTTCGCCGCGCTGCTCCAGCTGCGCGACGAGGCCACCGCGCGGCGGGCGCGGGGCTTGAGCGAGCAGCCCAAGCAGGTCGCGGCGGGCTGAGGCGTAGGCCGAGCCCTTGACGGGAGAGCGAGCGATGGCGAAGAAGGCAAGCTCCGAGAAGAAGACGATCAAGATCCGCCAGGTGCGCAGCACCGCCGGGTGCATCAGCTCGCACCGCGAGGTGCTGCGGACGCTCGGCTTGCGGCGCATCCGGCACACCGTCGAGCGCGCGGACTCGCCCGCCGTTCGTGGTGCGGTCGCCAAGGTCTCCTATCTGGTTGAAATCGTAGAGGACTCGCTATGAAGCTCAGCGATCTGTCCCCGGCAGTGGGGAGCAAGCAGTCGAGAAAGCGCGTCGGACGCGGCCCTGGCTCCGGCCTCGGCAAGACTTCCGGCCGTGGTCATAAGGGGCAGAAGTCGCGCGCCGGGTATCGCCGCCAGGCTGGTTTCGAAGGCGGCCAGATGACGCTCATCCGGCGCATCCCGAAGCGTGGCTTCACCAACATCTTCCGCATCGAGTTCGCGGTGGTGAACCTCGCTCGGTTGGCCAAGCTCGACGAGACGGAGATCACGCCCGAGCTGCTGCTCGAGGTAGGCCTGGTGCGCGCCGGCCTGCCGGTGAAGATCCTCGGCCAGGGCGAGCTCACCAAGGCGATCAAGGTGTCGGCCCACAAGTTCAGCCAGTCGGCCCGCAGCAAGGTCGAGGCGGCCGGCGGCAGCTGCGAGGAGTTGGACTCGTGATCGATAGCTTCCGCAACGTCTTCGCCATCCCGGACCTGCGCAAGCGGCTGCTCTTCACGTTTGCCCTTCTGGCGGTGTACCGGCTGGGGTGCCACGTCCCGAACCCCGGGATCGACCCTCAGGCCCTGCTTCAGTTCATGAACCAGGCGGCGGGCAGCGTCCTCGGCTTCGTCAACACCTTCACCGGTGGCGGCCTCAAGCGGGTGGCGATCTTCGGGTTGGGGATCATGCCCTACGTGACCTCCTCGATCATCCTCCAGCTGCTGACGGTGGTCTGGCCGTACCTGGAGAAGCTGTCGAAGGAAGGCGAGATGGGGCGGCGGAAGATCACCCAGTACACCCGCTACGGCACAGTGTTCATCTCGGCCATCCAGTCAGCCGCCTTCGCCTTCTACCTGCAGAGCCAAAAGGCTCCGGGCGGGGCTTCGTTGGTGCCGCACCCGGGCATCGGCTTCGTGCTGATGACGGTGCTCACCCTGACGACCGGCTGTGCCTTCGTGATGTGGCTGGGCGAGCAGATCTCCGAACGCGGTATCGGCAACGGCATCTCGCTGATCATCTTCGCCGGCATCGTCGTCGGGCTCATCCCGGCCGTCGACAACACCATCCGGCAGGTGCTCTCCGGCCAGCTGCATGGCGCCGCCGTGGCGATCCTCGTCGCCTTCATGCTGGTGGTGACGGCCGGGATCGTCTACATGGAACGAGCGCAGAGGCGCATCCCGGTGCAATACGCCAAGCGCGTCGTCGGTCGCCGCATGTACGGCGGGCAGTCGACCTATCTGCCGTTGCGGGTCAACACCGGCGGCGTGATCCCGGTCATCTTCGCCAGCTCGGTGCTGATGCTGCCGGCGACTCTCGCCCAGATGATCAACAACGACTGGGTGCGCGACATCGTCAACTACATTTCCTACGGCAAGCCGCTGCACTACTTGATCTACGTCGTGGGGATCATCTTCTTTTCCTACTTCTACGTCTCGATCATCTTCAACCCGTCGGACCTCGCGGAGAACATGCGGAAGTACGGCGGCTTCATCCCGGGCATCCGGCCCGGCAAGCGGACAGCCGAGCACATCGATCGCATCCTCTCGCGGATCACGCTGGTCGGTGCTCTGTACCTGGCGGCCGTCGCTGTGCTGCCGGACTTCCTGCTCGCCGGCTTCGACGTCGCCTACATCCCGTTCATCGGCGAGGCGATCGATCCCTACATCCCGAGCTGGATCAGCAAGGGCATGGGCATCCAGTTTTACTTCGGCGGTACGTCGCTGCTGATCGTCATCGGCGTGGCGATGGACTTCATCCAGCAGGTGGAGAGCCAGCTGGTGATGCGCAACTACGAGGGCTTCATGAAGCGGGGCCGGGTGAAGGGGCGGCGAGGCTGAGGTGAGCCGGCGCATCGTCCTCCTTGGCCCCCCGGGTTCCGGCAAGGGCACCCAGGCCGTCTTCCTCGCGGAGCGGCTGGGCGTGCCGGCGATCTCGACCGGGGAGATGTTGCGCCAGGCGGTGGACGAAGGAAATGCGCTAGGAAACCGTGTCGCCGGCATCATGGGGCGTGGCGACCTGGTGGACGACGCGACGATGGCCGAGGTGGTGGAGGAGAGGTTGGCGCGGCAGGACGCTCAGGTGGGCTTTCTGCTGGACGGCTACCCCCGCACCACGGTCCAGGCCGAGACGCTGGCGGGGATCGTCGAGCGGGCTGGACGGGGTCTCGACGCCGTGCTGCTGATCGACGTACCACCCCCGGTGCTGATCGCGCGAGCGCTGGGGCGAGGGCGGGCTGATGACACCGAGGAGGTCATCGCCGAGCGCCTGCGGGTCTACGGGAACAAGACCGAGCCCTTGGTGGGTTATTACAAGGCCCTGGGCTTGCTGCGCGAGATCAACGGCGATCAGACCATCGAGGCCGTGACGATGGACCTGGTTCGGGCGCTGGAGCGCTGAGCGCCTGGCTCGCCGCTCGCGGGCAGAGGAAAGGAAGAGAGTTTGGCGAAGGAAGAGGCAATCGAAGTCGAAGCGACCGTGGTGGAGCCGCTGCCGAACGCGATGTTTCGCGTCGAGCTGGAGAACGGACACCAGGTGCTGGCTCACATCTCGGGCAAGATGCGCAAGCACTTCATCCGCATCCTGCCGGGGGACAAGGTCAAGGTCGAGCTGTCGCCCTACGATCTGAGCCGCGGACGCATTGTGTATCGCCTGAAATAGCGGCGAGCGGAACCTGGGAGTGTGGATCATGAAGGTGCGAACCTCAGTCAAGCGGATGTGCTCGAAGTGCAAGGTGGTACGCCGGAAAGGCGTGATCCGAGTCATCTGCGAGAACCCGAAACATAAGCAGCGGCAGGGGTAAGGGGCTATGGCACGTATCGCAGGGGTAGACCTTCCCCAGAACAAACAGGTCTGGATCGGGCTGACTTACATCTACGGGATCGGCCGTTCGCGCTCCGTCAAGATCCTCGAGAAGGCTGCCGTGGATCCGCTGACCAAGGTCCGCGACCTCACCGAGGACGAGGCTCGCCGCCTGCGGGCCGTGATCCAAGAAGAGGGGCGTGTCGAGGGTGATCTGCGCAAGGAGATCAGCCAGAACATCAAGCGGCTGATGGAGATCGGTTGCTACCGGGGCGTGCGGCACCGCCGCAACCTGCCGGTCCGCGGCCAGCGCACTCACACCAATGCGCGTACCCGCAAGGGACCGCGCCGGGCCTCGATCGCCGGCAAGAAGAAGGCTACGAAGAAGTAGCCCGAGGGAGACGACATGGCGAAAGCAGCAGCCAAGACCAAGAAGGACCGCAAGCCAGGCAAGAAGAAGGAACGCCGGGTCGTACCCCATGGGGTGGTCCACATCAAGGCAACGTTCAACAACACCCAGGTCGCCATTGCCGACCCCGAGGGCAACGTGCTGACCTGGTCGTCGGCCGGTCGCATCGGTTTCAAGGGCTCGCGCAAAGGCACCCCCTTCGCGGCCCAGGTGGCAGCGCAGAGCGCCGGCTCGGCCGCCAAGGACCTCGGCGTGCGGACCGTGGACGTGCTGGTGAAGGGCCCGGGCTCCGGTCGTGAGTCGGCAGTACGGGCATTGCAGTCGGCTGGACTCGAGGTCAAGTCGATCAAGGACGTGACACCGATCCCGCACAACGGCTGCCGGCCGCGCAAGCGTCGCCGGGTGTAAGCGGCGGTCGCGAGATGATCGAGAGCGCATCGGTTTCAAGGGAGCTCAAGGAGAAGAACCGTGGCTAGATACACCGGACCCGTTTGTCGGCTCTGCCGCCGCGAGCGGATGAAGCTCTTCCTCAAGGGAGACCGCTGTTTCAAAGAGAAGTGCGCCATCGAGCGGCGGGGCTACCCGCCCGGCCAGCACGGCAACCGCCGCGGCCGGCGGACGCTGGGATACGGCCTGCAGCTGCGCGAGAAGCAGCGCGTCAAGCGTATCTACGGCCTCCTCGAGCGCCAGTTCCGCAACTACTTTAAGGAGGCGGATCGCAAGAAGGGCATCACTGGCGAGAACCTCCTGAGCTTGCTCGAACGCCGGCTCGACAACGTCGTCTACAGCCTCGGCTTTGCGTCGTCGCGCGCGCAGGCCCGCCAGCTGGTGCGCCACGGCCATATCCAGGTCGACGGACAGAAGGTCACCGTGCCCAACTTCGCCGTGCGGCCCGAGCAGGTGGTGGCCGTCAAGGAAGGGAGCCGGAAGAACGACTTCATCCGAGCCAGCGTCGACACCGCGCGTGGGCGTGGGGTGCCGGAGTGGCTCGAGCTCGACGCCGAGAACTTCCGTGGCCGAGTGCTGCGGCTGCCGACCCGCGAGGACATCAAGCTGCCCATTCAGGAGCAGCTGATCGTCGAGCTCTACAGTCGGTAATGCCGGGGGCCAGGTGCCCCCCAACAAGGAGTCGAAGCATGCACTGGAAGGGTTTTCAGCGCCCCAAGCGCTTAGAAGTCGATACCACTACGCTGTCGCCGACCTATGGTCGCTTCGTGGCGCAGCCGTTCGAGCGGGGCTTCGCGACGACGATCGGCAACGCGCTGCGACGCTGCCTGCTGTCCTCGATCGAGGGCGCGGCAGTAACGGCGATCTACGTCGAGGGCGTGCTCCACGAGTTCTCGTCGATCTCCGGGGTCAAGGAGGATGTGACGGACATCATCCTCAACCTGCGCAACGTGCCGATCCGCATGCACTCGGACGACTCGAAGATCATCTCGGTCAACGTCCAGGGGCCATGCCTGGTCACCGCCGGGCATCTGGCGGAAGACGGCCAGATCGAGATCGTCGATCCCGACGTGCCGGTCTGCACCCTCAACGAAGAGGCGCGGCTCAAGATGCAGCTCCAGGTCAAGAAGGGCCGGGGCTACGTCGCGGCGGACCGCAATTTCGACGAGGCGATGGGCATCGGCTGGATCCCGGTGGACTCGGCCCATAGCCCCGTGCGGCGGGTCAACTTCCGCGTCGAGGCGGCCCGTCTCGGCCAGACCACCGACTACGAGCGGCTGATCCTCGAGGTGTGGACGAACGGCACGGTGTCGCCGGAAGCCGCCGTCTCGCTGGCCTCGATGCTGCTCAACGAGCACCTGACCCTGTTCATCACCGCCGAGGAGAGCATCCGCGAGGGTGCCGACGACGGTCGCAGCGAGGAGATGGCCTCTCTCGATGCCTTGCTCGCCCGTCGCATCGAAGAGCTCGACCTCTCGGTGCGCTCGGCCAACTGTTTGAAGAACGCCAACATCCACACCTTGCGGGATCTGGTGCGGCGGTCCGAGAAGGACATGCTGGAGACCAAGAACTTCGGCAAGAAGTCGCTCGAGGAGCTGCAGGATCTGCTTGGCCGGCTCGGGCTCCACTTCGGGATGGAAGTGCCGGATCGCCCGGCGGCGGACGCCTAGACGGGTTTGACCTGTTGCTTCGGGAGACAGTGCAATGCGCCACAACATCAGCCGGAGGAAGCTCGGACGGATCACCTCGCACCGTCTGGCCTTGTTCCGCAACCAGCTTTCCTCCCTGGTCGAGCACCAGCGGATCGTGACCACCGTCCCGAAGGCGAAGGAGCTACGGCCGATCGCCGAGCGGATCATCACCCAGGGCAAGACCGGCACCGTCCACGCGCGTCGGCGCGTGGGCCGCTGGATCCAGAACCGCGACCTGATCAAGAAGCTGTTCAGCGAGATCGCGCCGCGCTTCTCCGATCGCCCGGGTGGCTACCTGCGGATCGTCAAGCTCGGCTCGCGCACGGGCGACGGCGCCGAGATGGCCGTGCTCGAGTTCATCGACTTCGAGCCGGCGCCGAAGGCCGCTCCCGAGAGCAAGGGCAAGAAGGCCGAGAAGAAGGGCGAGGCGAAGAGCGAAGACGCCGAGTAGGGCGCCACTTGGTTGGGCAGTGCGGGGGGCCGGCGGTGACGCCGGCCCTCGTCGTTTCGGGCCGCTGCTGTTGCAGGCCGCTGCCGTACCGGGCGCGGCGGGCGCAGGAGGCTACTTCTTGCGCCGGCGGTCGAAGCTGATCACGGTGCCCGTAGGGGTGCCGCCAGGGGTGTCGCTCGGCGCCAGCGCCGTCTCGTCAGCGGCCGTCGTCGCCGCCTCCGGCTCGCCCTCCGCCACCTCCTCCTCTTGAGCGGGAGGGGTGAAGCGCAGGCCGAAGCCGGCGGACGGATCGCTGAACGACTCGACAGCACCGTAGGGGATGGTGAGGCGGTTCTTGACCCCGGAGAAGCTCAGCGTCACCGAGAAGCCGTCATCGTCCGCTTCGAGGTGCCAGAACTGGTGCTGCAGCACGACGAGCATCCTCTCGGGGTAGAGGTCGCGCAGGAACGGGGGGACCAGGACCTCGGGATGCTGGGTCGAGAACTCGATCAGGTAGTAGTGCTCGCCGTCGAGCCCCCAGGTCGCCGCCTCCTGGAGGGCGGCGCGCACGACGCCCCGCAGGGCCTCGACGACCATCGCCTGATAGTCGTGCCGGTTTGCCGGCGGTTGGCTGACGTCCACGCTGCGATTGTACGGCCGATCGCCGGGTGAGGTTTCTTGGCGACCGACCGCCGGGGATAGGATCGCGCGATGGGTCCCGCCGAGATCAGCCGGAAGCTGGCCGCACGCGTGGACGGGCTGCGCTTCACGAGCCCCGTGCGCCACGTCTACAACCCGCTCGTCTACGCTCGTGCCAGCCACGAGCTCTACCTGCGTCGCTTCGCGCACGGCACCAAGGAAGCTCTCTTCCTGGGGATGAACCCCGGGCCCTTCGGCATGGCGCAGACCGGGGTCCCCTTCGGCGAGGTCTCCCTGGTGCGTGATTGGCTGGGGATCGAAGCGCCGGTGAGCCGGCCCAGAGGTGCACACCCGAAGCGGCCCGTCGAGGGTTTCGCCTGCACCCGCAGCGAGGTCTCCGGCCGCCGCTTGTGGGGGTGGGCGCGCGAGCGGTTCGGTACGGCCGAGCGCTTCTTCGGCCGCTTCTTCGTCTACAACTACTGCCCACTGCTCTTTCTGCAGGCGAGCGGCGCCAACCTCACGCCGGACAAGCTCGCGGCTGCCGAGCGAGCGCCGCTCGAGGCGTTCTGCGACGAGGCCTTGCGGCAGATCGTCGACTGCCTGGCACCCAGGCTTGTGATCGGCGTCGGCCGCTTCGCCGAAGAGCGGGCCCGCCATGCCTTGGCTGGCCGTGCCGTCGAGATCGGTGGCATCCTCCATCCCAGCCCGGCGAGCCCGGCGGCCAACCGTGGCTGGGCCCAGGCCGCTGAGCGGCAGCTGGCTGCGCTCGGGGTGCGCCTCTGAGCTGGCAGGTGAGCCTGGAGCCGTTGCGGGCCAGCCTGCAGGCTCGGCTACCACCCGGCCTGTCGATCCACGGTCTCTGCGAGGTCCTGGGGGTGTCGGTGGCGCTCGCCCTCTTCGTCGTCGAGGCGCGGCGGCGCCGGCGGCTCGACGACGATCTGGTGCTGGTGCTCCTGGGTGCCCTCATAGGTGGTGGGCTTGCTTCCCGCCTCGCCACCCTGCCGCGCTACCTGGAGCTGGCGGCGGCCCCCAGCTTCATGGGAGCGCTGCTCCATGGGGGCCAGAGCGTGCTGGGCGGCCTCACCGGGGCCTACCTCGGTGCCGTCCTCGCCAAGCGGCTGATTGGCTACCAGGAGGGCACGGGGGACATCTTCGTCCCCGGCGTCGCCCTCGGGATCGCCGTCGGCCGGCTCGGCTGCCTGCTCGAGGAGCCGCCGGGAACGCCCAGCGGCGGCGGTTGGGGCCTGCTCTTCCCGGCCGAGCGGGCCGCGGCGTTCCCGGACTTCCCGCCGGCCTGGGTCGGCGTGCCCCTGCATCCGTCCTTTGCCTACGAGATCGTCTTTCACCTCGCCCTCTTCGGCCTCCTACTGCGCTGGCGTCGCACGCCGCGCCTGGCGGGGAAGCTCCTCAAGCTCTATCTACTGTGCTACGCCGTGTTCCGATTCGGGGTAGAGTTCGTGCGCGGCAATCCCGAGCTCTGGGCTGGGCTTTCGCGATCGCAGTGGTTCTTGGTTCCCTCGATCGCCTTGCTCGTCCTATCCTCCCGGAGCTGGCTGCGAGCTGGTCATGGACCTGCGCGAGAGGTGCCCGGAGATGGCTGAGGACGAGAGCAGGTCGAACCCCGAAGCGAGCGAACCAACCGACGCGAGCCAGCTTCCCGGCGCGGGCGCCACCACCGAGCCTGCGCCACCGGTGAGCGAGGTGCCCGCTGACTATCGCCCGGGGGAGGGCCCACCGCAGCGCCGGGCCTGGCCGCTGGGCCTCCTCCTCGGCCTGCTCAACTACCCTCTCGCCGGCATGCTCGCAGCAGCGGGCTCGGTGGGCCGAGGAAGCGTGGGTGAGATCGCCGGTTGCGTGTTGCCCTTCGCGCTGCTCGGGGCAGAGCTCGTCGGCGGCGTCATTTTGGCCCAACGCCGGGAGTCCTTCTGGGGCCGCGTCCTCCTCTTCGGCCCCCTCTTCAGCCTGGCCGCTGCGGTGGTGCTCGTGGTCTTCGTCTGGGGGATCTGCCTGGTCACCGGACCGCCCAACTTCCACTGAGCGAGGGATGGCGGCCACCAACCCAGGAATGCCGCTCAGGGCGGAGCGTGTCCTGCGCTACGTCACCGCCTTCTGCCCCCATTGCCACGCCGAGGAGCCGCGACGGCCTCTCGCCGGGGTGCGCCGGCTGGCCGGCTATCTGGCCGAGGAGGCCGGCAAGGTCTGGCTCGTCCGCGGCTGCCCGGAGCACGGCCGGGTGCGTAGCCTCTACGACGAGTCGGCCGAGATCCTCGCCTATCTCGGCGAGTGGACGGCGCCCACCAAGCAGCACGTCCCCGATCGCCCTGGCAACTACGAGCCCATCCCGGCCGCCTATCTCGACGGCCTGCCCGAGCTGCAAACGCAGCACACCTGCATCCTCCTCCAAGACCTCGAGGAGAGCTGCAACCTCTGCTGCCCGAACTGCTTCACCGAGAGCTCGCCCTCCCTGCGGGGCAGCGTCCCCGTCGGCGAGCTCGTCGCCAGCCTCGACACCCGCCTCGCTCGCGAGGGTGGCCGCCTCGACGTCTTGATGCTGTCGGGAGGCGAACCCACGCTGCACCCGCAGCTCGCGGAGTACCTGGACGCCGTCGCCGAGCGACCAGTGGGGCGGGTCCTGCTCAACTCGAACGGGATCGAGATCGCCCAGAACGACCGCCTGCTGGCCGTCCTCGAGCGACACCGCCAACGCGTCGAGGTCTACTTGCAGTTCGACGGCTTCCGCGCCGAGACGCACCGCTTCCACCGCGGCGCCGATCTCGGGAAGATTAAGGCGGAGGCCATCGCTCGCCTGTCGGCGGCGGGGGTCTTCATGACCCTGACGATGACGGCGGCGCTCGGTGTCAACGACGACGAGATCGGCGCCGTGGTGCTCCATGCCCTGGAGACGCCGTTCGTGGGCGGCGTGTCGATCCAGCCGCTGTTCGGCAGCGGGCGAGCGACACCGATCGATCCCGAGGAGCGGCTGACGCATACCGGCGTCCTCCGCCGGCTCGCCGAGCAGACCGGCGGCCTGGTCGGCTGGCGGGACTTGACGGCCCTGCCCTGCAGCCATCCCGAGTGCTGCAGCATCGGCTACCTGTTGAAGACGGACGACGGCCCTTGGCGGTCGTTGGTGGGGATCCTCGGCGCCGAGCGCCTGAAGGCCCACCTCGGCTTGGTGAGCAACCGGATCAACGACCCCGAGCTCTCCGCCGAGCTGCGGCAGCTGGTGCGGGCCTCGCTGCTGGGGCTGCTGTCTGAGCAGAGCTCGCTGGCCCAGCCGTCGATCGGCAGCCTGTTCCGCGGCGTCTGCGAGGGTTGCGACCTCGGCCTCTCAGCCCTCGTCCGGCTGGCAGGAGAGTCGCTCCTGGCCGGCCGCAACGGCCTGCGCGAGCTGCTCGCCCGGCGAGTCAAACGGCTCACCGTCAAGCCGTTCATGGACCTCCACACGATGCTCGAGGAGCGGCTGATCCAGTGCTGTGTCCACACGGCGGCCCAGGGCGAGCATGGTCACCAGTGCCTGCCGTTCTGTGCCGCGCAGGCCTGGCCGGCGCTGACCGATCTTCGCCTGTCGCGCCGTGTGGCCGGCCCTTGAGCCGCCATCCGGGAGGTGCCATGGAAGGACCCGAAACGCCCCAGCTCGCCGCCGCGCGGGCCGCCCGCACGGACCTCGCGGCCGAGCGCGCCCGCCGCCCGGCCGCGGCGCCGCCGGCCGTGCCCGATCCGCTGCCGTACTGCATCTGGGCGACGGTCGCCTTGCTTGCCTGGGCCTTCTCACCGGCCCTTGTGCTCAGCTTCTTCGCGAGCCTCGGCGCGGTGCGCTACCTGCGGGCCTGGCAGGCCGGGCTGCGGACGACGAGCTGCTTCCTGCGCGATCCGCGGCTGGTCATGGCCTATCTGGGGATCCTCGCCGTGGCCGGGGCGGCGTGGACGGTCTGGTCTCTCTGGCAGTACTTGGCTTGAAGGCTGCCGATGCTCCGCGCGGGAGCGAGCCCCGAGGGCGAGATACGCCTCAGCCCGCGCCGGCGAAGAGGAGCTGGAGGGCGAAGCCGAGCACGGGGCTGAACACGACGTCGAAAAACCGCCAGGCGAGGAGCAGGCCGGCCCAGGCCAGCATCGGCACCTCGTAGAGCAGGCCCTGGTAGCGGCGAGCGAGGTTCTCGCCCATGAGCAGCTGCACCACCGAGCTGCCGTCGAGGGGCGGGAAGGGCATCAGGTTGAAGACGCCGAGCAGTAGGTTGAGGGCGAAGGCGACGGAAAGCGCCGTGGCAAGGCCGTCCACCCAACCTGCTCCGGGGCCCGAGACGAGGTGCGCCAGGGAAGGCTGGAACGAGGGGACGAAGAGCTCTGCTCCCAGCCCTACGCGCAGCAGCACGCCGGCGAGGACGACGATGACGAAGTTGGCGAGCGGGCCGGCGAGGGCCATCAGAGCGCTCTTCTTGGGGTAGCGCAGCGCCCAGCGTGGATCGTAGGGAGCGCTCGCCCAGCCGATCATCCAGCCGCCGTAGAGGAAGGAGAGGATCGGCACCAACACCATGCCGAACGGCTCGCGGCGGATGTGCGGCCAGGGGCTCAGCGAGACCTGGCCAGCGTGGTAGGCGGTGGAATCGCCCAGGCGGTGGGCAGCGAAGGCATGAGCGGCCTCGTGGCAGGTCGTCGAGAAGACGAAGACCAGGTACCACACGAGGCCGTCCGCCAGGCGAGCGGCGTCGAGCTCGAACAATCCGCCGCCTACTCCTCGTGCTCTTCCTGCTTGCGCTTGGCGGCCTCAGCGACGATCTTCTCCTGCACCGGCCGTGGCACCTCTTCGTAGTGCGAGTACTCGATGTGGAAGCTGGAGCGACCCTGGGTCATGGCGCGTAGCGCGCGGGAGTACTCGAGGGTCTCGGCCATCGGCACCACCGCGGTCACCACCTGGGTGCCATCCCCCTTGGCCTCCATCCCCTGCGGCCGGCCGCGGCGCTGGGAGAGGTCGCTCATGATGTCGCCCATGAACTCCTCAGTGGTGTAGATCTCGAGCTTCATCATCGGCTCGAGGATCGTCGGGGCGGCCTTGGCCATGGCGTCTTTGAAGGCCAGCGAGCCGGCGATCTTGAACGCCATCTCGGAGGAGTCGACATCGTGGTACTGGCCATCGAGCAGGCGGACCCGGAAGTCCACCACCTGGTAGCCGGCGAGGTAGCCGCGGTGACGGGCCTCGTTGATGCCCTTCTCGACCGCCGGCCGGTAGTTGAGCGGGATGGCGCCACCGAAGATCTCGTCCTTGAAGTCGAAGTCCTCGCCGCGCGGCATCGGCTCGATCTTGATCTTGCAATCGGCGAACTGGCCGCGGCCGCCGGTCTGCTTCTTGTGCCGGCCATGGCCCTCGGCCGGGCGCAGGATGGTCTCGCGGTAGGGGACCTTCGGCGGATGGAGGATCACCTCCACCTTGTAGCGGCTCTTGAGCTTGGCGACCACGATCTCGACGTGCATCTGGCTCGAGCCCGAGATCAGGAACTCGCCGGTCTCCGGGTCGCGGCCGGCCTTGAGCGAGATGTCCTCGTCCATCAGCCGGTGGAGGGCCTCGCTGATCTTCTCTTCGTCGCCCTTGGCCTTGGGCTCGATGGCGAAGGAGATCGCCTGCTCGGGCGGCTGGAACCAGCCGAGGCGCAGCGGCTTTTCCTTGGCCGTCAGGGTGTCACCGGTGTGGACGTCCTTGAGCTTGGCAATGCCGCCGATGTCGCCCGCCACCAGGGCGCCGACGGCCGTTCCCTGCTTGCCCTGCATCTCCATCAAGTGGCCAATCTTGCCCGTCTCCTCGTTGTGGCTGTTCCACACGACGGAGTCCGAGGGCAGCGTGCCGTTGACCACCCGCAGATAGGTGATCTTGCCGCTGAAGGGGTCCGAGAGGGTCTTGAAGGCGATGGCGGCCATCGGCGCGTCGGCGTCGATCTTGAGCTCGATCGCCTCGCCGCCGACGTTCGTCGCGGGGTAGGGTGCGACGTCGAGGGGCGACGGTGCGTAGTCGACCAGCGTGTCGAGGAGGGCCGAGGGGCCGATCATGTGGCTGCCGGCGCTCATCGTCACCGGGAAGATGCGGCGGCGGGCGATGGCGCTGCGCAGGCCGCGTTCGAGGTCTTCTTGCGACAGCTCGCCGCTCTCGAAATAGGTCTCGAGCATCGCGTCGTCGGTCTCGGCGACCATCTCCTCGAGCTTCGAGCGCCACTGCTGGGCCCGCTCCGCCTCACTCGCGGGGATCTCCTCGGCCTTCGCCTTGCCGTCGCCGTCGCGGTTGTAGAGGTAGGCCCGGCGGTGCACGAGGTCGATGACGCCGGAGAAGCCCGCCTCGCTGCCGATCGGGATCTGCACTGCCGCCACCTCGCGGCCGAGCTTCGTCTGCAGGCCCTCGAGAGTGCGCTCGAAGTCGGCCCGCTCACGGTCCATCTTGGTCAGGTGCAAGAGCACCGGCTGGCCCATCTCAGCGGCCACGGCCCAGACCTTCTCCGAGTTGACCTCCATGCCGGAAACGCCGTTGATGGTCAGCAGCGTGGCGTCGGCCGCCCGCATGCCGGCCCGCGTTTCGGTGAAGAAGACGCCGTAGCCGGGGCAGTCGATGAAGTTCAGCTTGTTGCCGCGCCAGGGCACGAAACAGGGAGTCGACCCGATGGAGATCTTGCGCGCGATCTCCTCGCTGTCAAAGTCGGTGAGGGTGTTGCCGTCCTCGACTCGATGCAGCCGGGTGGTCACGCCGCCGGCGTAGAGGAGCGCCGACAGAAGGGTGGTCTTTCCTGTGTCGTTGTGTCCGGTCACCGCAAGGTTGCGGAGCTTGGCGGGGCTGTCGACTTGCATCGAGCAGGCTCTCCTTGTCGTTCTCGGGGGTGACTTACTCGCGGGCGAATTGGGTCGCGCGAATATAGCATACGGCCCCGCGGCGGCTGGCTCGCCCGCCGGCGCAGGGTCGGCGCGACGCGCGGTTTCGCCTGCTAGAATGCCATTCCCCGAGGGCAGCATTCCGATGACCGCTCCCCAGCTTTCCCGGCTCGGCCGCTACGAGATCCTGCAGGAGATCGGCAAGGGTGCGATGGGCGTCGTCTATCTCGCCCGTGATCCGCTGATCGGCCGTCACGTCGCGCTCAAGACCTTCCGCATCGCGGACCCCTCGGACCAGGACCTGGTCGAGTCCCGCGAGCGCTTCATCCGCGAAGCCCAGAGCGCGGGCATCCTCTCCCACCCCAACATCGTGACGATCCACGATGTCGTGGAGGAGGCTGGCGAGGGCCTCACCTTCATTGCCATGGAGTACGTCCGCGGCACGGACCTGAAGGAGCTCCTGCGCGGTGACGAGCCCTTCGACCTGCCGACCATCGCCGACATCGTCTGGCAGGTCGCCGAGGCCTTGGAGTACGCCCACTCGAAGGGCGTGGTCCACCGCGACGTCAAGCCGGCGAACATCATGCTGACCTCGGATGGCCGGGTGAAGATCGCCGACTTCGGCATCGCCCGCCTCAACAACTCGAACCTCACCGTCTCCGGCCAGCTGCTAGGCACGCCCAACTACATGGCGCCGGAGCAGATCCAGGGCAAGGACGTCGACCACCGCGCCGACATCTTCTCGTTGGGTGTCGTGCTCTACGAGATGCTCACCCGCCAGAAGCCGTTCCGGGGTGACAACCTCACCATGGTCACCCACCGGATCGTCTACGACGCCTTCACCCCGCTCGAGGACCACCTGGGCGAGGTGCCGCCACGGCTCAAGGAGATCCTCGAACGGGCGCTCGCCAAGCAGCCGGCCGAGCGATACCAGCGGGTCGGCGAGCTGGCCCGGGACCTCAAGCAGGCGGCCGACGCGATCACCCAGCAGGCAGCGCTCAACGATACCCAGGAGGTGCCGCTGGTCACCGGCCCGGCGCCGGCGGCCGCGGCCGAGACGGCGCCGCCCGCTGTCGCGGTGGCCCCGAGCCCACCGCCACCCATGCCCACCCCGGTGCCTGCCGTGCCCAGCGCACCGCCGCCGGCACCGCCCCTCGCCGCGCCCCCCTTTGCCCCACCGCCGGTTGCCGCCCCTCCGACCCCGGCGCCGCCTGTCGCGCGACCGCCCCAGCCGGCGCCGCCTCTGGCAGCTCCGCCAGCAGCACCGCCCCCCGCGCCCCCGCCGCCCGCGACCGCAGAGCCCGAGGAGAACGCCGGCCCGATGCTCTCGGAGATCTCCGAGGCCTTGCTCGCCGAGCCGCCGCCGTTGCCTGCCGCGCCACCGCCGCCGGTGGCCACGGCGAGGCCCGCCGCGCCGCGCTCCTGGCGGCGGTGGGGGATCGCCGCGGCGCTCGGCCTGGTCCTCGGCCTGCCGTTCAACCTCCTCCTGCTGAGCTGGCTGCGACCGGCCGATCTGCCGGTCGCCGACGCCAGCCGCGATGCCGAGATCCGGCGCTACCACGCCTACCTGCCCCTGGTGCGCGGCGCCGGCGAGCTGCTCGCCCAGGGGGACATCGATGCCGCCATCGAGGCCTACCGGCGGGCCGAGCGCATCGCGCCTGCACCCGAGCGGGTGCGCCGCCTGCGTGAGGAGGCGGAGCGGCTGCGCGTCGACCAGACGGAGGTCGCCCGCCGCACGGCGGAAGCCGATCTCCTGGTGAGCCGCGGCGAGGAGGTGCTGGCGCGTCGCCGTTTCGACGAGGCGGCCAACATCGCCCGGCAGGCCCTGGCCCTGATGCCCGGCCATCCGCCGGCCCTCGACCTGCTCGGCCGGGCCGAGGAGAGGAATTCTCAGCGCCCCGCCGTGCCCGCGCCGCGACCGAGCCTGCCGGCGAACCAGCCGGTGCCGGCGGCGCCGGAACCAGTGCTCACTCAGCCGGCCCCGCAGCCGCTCGCACCCGTGCCAGCGCCACCGGCACCGGCCGGCGACGCCACCCTCCGCATCGATTTCCGCTCCGAGCAGTCGAGCGGCGTGCTCACCCTCTACGCCGGCCAGCAGCAGCTGCTGCGCGAGCCCTTCCATTTCACCGAGAAGGCGGGTTTCCTCCGCACGCGGGACGTCGGCGGGCACTTCGAACGCACGCTCAAGCTCAAGCCGGGGCAGATCAACCTGCGGGTCTACGTGGCCCTCGACAAGACGCGCACCGAGAGCCTCGACGGCAACTTCCTCCCCGGCAGCAGTCGCACCCTCGAGGTGCGGGTGGGCTCGGCCGGCGAGCTCAGCGTGCAGCTGCGGTAGCCCGCCCTCAGGAGCCGGCCGGCGAGCCGGGCACCTCGTGGAAGACCTCCACGGGGCCGAAACGGGAGAGCTGAGGCACGAGGACCTCAGCCGGCCCGACGGCCACGATGGTCATCCGGGTGGGGTCGAGGTGCTCGCCGGCCAGCTGGTGGAGCTCGGCTGCGGTGGCCCGCTTCGTCGCCCGCCGCTCGCGATCCACGATGTCGTCGGGTAGCTCGAAGGTGGCGATCTCCTCGAGGCGAGCAGCGAGGCCCTGCAGGGTCTGCAGGGTGAAGGGGAAGGTGCCGAGGAGGTAGCTCACGGCGTCGGCGACCTCGGCCTCGCTCGGCGGCTCGGCCCTGAGACGGTCGAGCTCGCTCTCGATCTCGACGGCCGCGGCCCCAACGTTCTCGGTGGAGACCGCCGTGCTGATGGTGAACGGTCCGGGTACGCGCCGCGGAGAGAAGGCGCTCGTCACGCCGTAGGTGAAGCCCTGGCGCTCGCGGAGGTTGAGGTTCAGCCGGCTGGTGAACTTGCCACCGAAGAGCGTGTTGAGCACCCGCAGGGACGGCAGGTCGGGATGGAAGCGCGAGACGCCCCGGCACCCGAAGCGCAGCTCGGCCTGCGGCGCCCCCGGACGGTCCAGCACCCAGACCTGGCGCTGCTCACCGCCGGCCGCTGCCACGAGCGGGGTCACCGCAGCGGAGGCCATGTGGCCCGGCAAGGCGCTCTCGGCGAGCGCGCCGAGGCGGTCGGCGTCGAAGTCGCCCACCGCGATCAGGGTGGCCTGGCGTGGTGGTCGCACCCGGGCGTAGAAGTCGGCGACCGCCGCGCGGTCGAGCGCTTCGACGCGCGTTCGGTCACCGAGGATCGAGCGCCCGTAGGGGTGCTCGCCGAAGATGCCGCGGATCAGCAGCAGGTCAGCCTGGGTCCCTGGCTGGTCGCGTCGGCGCACCAGCTCGGTCAGGCGCTGCTGGCGCAGGCGCTCGATCTCGGCGGCGGCAAAGCTCGGCTCGGACGCCATCTCGAGCAGCAGCGCGAGGCCGGGCTCATGGTGACGGGACGGCAGCTTGAGCCAGAGCGAGGCCGAGTCCCAGGCGGCGGCGCTGCCGTAGCCCGCGCCCAGGCCCTCGAGCTCGCCGGCGATCACGGGTGCGCTGCGCGTCGTGGTGCCCTCGGTCAGCAGCCCGGCCGTCAGCAGCGCGAGACCGGCGTGGGCGGCGAGCTCGTGCTCGGAGCCGCCGGCGAAGACGAGGTCGAGGTAGGTCATCGGCACCCGGTCGCTCGGCAGCAGCAACAGCTCGAGGCCGTTGCCGAGGCGACGTCGCTCGAAGGCCGGAAAGCTGAAGTCGCGCAACGGTGCTGCCGCCGGGGGCCGCGAGCGGTCGAGGGTCGCGAGGGGGCTCATGCCGCCCTCCGCGGCACCGCCGCCAGCACCACCCGCTGCTCGGCGGCGAGGTAGCCCTGGGCGAGGGCACAGAGCTCCTCCGGTTCGAGGTCGGCGTGCCGCCTGTCCTCCTCGTAGAGCCGGGTGGGATCGTCGAAGTAGGTGGTCCACTGCGCAAGCAGGTCGGCGCGGCCGTCCAGGCTCTGCAGCTGATCGAAGAAGCTCGACTGCAGGCGGCTGCGGGCGCGCGCGAGGTCGGCGGCCGCCGGTGGCGCCACGGCGAGCCGGTCCAGGTGGCCGGCGATCGCCGCCTCGAGCTCTCTCGCCGATTGGCCCTGGCGCCCCGTCGCCACCACCAGGAAGATCCCACTGAGCTCGTACTCGTAGACGAAGGCGCCGACGCTCTGGGCGATCTGGCGGTCGTAGACGAGGTCCTGGTAGAGGGGGCTCGCCTTGCCGTCACCGAGGGCGCTCGACAGCAGGTCGGCGGCGTACCACGGGCGCTGGCCGTAGGGCGGGATCCGGCAGGCGACCCACACCCGCGGCAGCGCGACGTCGTCTTCCAGCTCCTCGCGCACCGCCACGGCCGGCTGCGGCTGCGGGCGGGGGCTGGCCGGTAGCTCACCGGCCGGCAGCTCGCCGAAGTAGCGCTCGACGCTTGCCAGGGCCGCCTCGGGGTCGAGGTCGCCGGCGAGGGTCAGGACGGCGTTGTTCGGCCGGTAGTAGGTCGCGAAGAAGCCGGCGACCTCCTCCAAGGTGGCGCCCTGGATGTCCGGCATGTAGCCGATCACCGGCCAGCGGTAGGGATGCTCGCCAGGGAAGAGCAGCTCGAAGACCCGCTCGCTGGCGCGGCCATACGGCTGGTTGTCCACCCGCTGCAGGCGCTCGTTGGCCACCACCTGTCGCTGGTTCTCCAGCTTCTCGGCCGAGAGCGCCGGCAGCAGGAAACCCATGCGGTCGGACTCCAGCCAGAGCGCCAAGTCGAGGTAGCTCGAAGGCAGCGTCTCGTAGTAGTTGGTGCGATCCTTGGAGGTCGAGCCGTTGGCGATCCCCCCCACCTTCTGCAGGTGGCCGAAGTGATCGTTGGTACCGACGTGCTGGCTGCCCTGGAAGAGCATGTGCTCGAAGAGGTGGGCGAGGCCGGTGTGGCCGGGCTGCTCGTTCTTCGAGCCGACGTGGTACCAGAGGTTGACGGCAACCAAGGGCAGCGAACGATCGGGCTGCAACACCAACCGCAAGCCGTTGGGCAGGGTATGGCGGAGGAGAGGAAACTGCGTCTCAGACGGCATCGGGGCTCCAGGCAAGGGGCCGCCACCGGGAGTGGGGCGCCGGCAGTCTACCAGCCGGCCGCGAGCCCGGCCGCACGCATTGACAGGCCCTGGGGCGGGCTCTACGCTCGGCCGCGAAAAGGAGGCGGGGCCTCGCCGTCGTGGCCGGGGCCGGCCGCCTGGCGAGGAGAGCGGCGCAGTGACGAGCACGAGCCACGCCGCCGGCGAGCAGCGCACCCGAGTGCGCGCCTACGCGCCGGCGAGCATCGGTAACTTCGCGGCCGGCTTCGATCTCCTGGGGGCCGCCCTGGCCGGCCCCGCGGGCGAGCTCTGGGGCGATGTCGTCGAGGCCAGGGTCGACCTGGCGGCGGCCGAGCCGAGTTGCGAGGCGTGCGGCCCGTTCCAGGACCGGCTGCCGCCTCCGGCCGAGAACCTCGTGCTCGAAGCCTACCGGCGGTTCGGGGCGCTGCTGGCCGCCACGGGGCAGGAGCTGCCCCGCCTGCGGTTGCGGCTGAGCAAGAACCTGCCGGTGGCGAGCGGCCTCGGCTCCTCGGCGAGCTCGATCGTCGCGACGCTGGTGGCGCTGAACGCCCTCGTCGCGCGACCCCTCGCGAGCGGCGATCTCCTCGCGCTGGCGGGAGCCACCGAGGGCTGCTGCTCGGGCGCCGTCCATCTCGACAACGTCGCCCCCAGCCTGCTCGGCGGCCTCCGCTTGACGGTCCCGGGTGGTGCCGCCGTCGAGCTGCCGTTTCCGCCCTCGTTGGCCTTCGTGGTGGTGAGCCCGCGGCTCGAGGTCCGCACGGCGGCGGCACGGGCCGTCCTGCCAGCGGCCGTACCGCTGGCCGGCACCGTGGCCTTCGCCGAGAACCTCTCCGCTCTCGTCCACGCGCTCCACGCCGGCGATCTCGACCTCCTCGCCCGCACCCTCCGCGATCCGCTGATCGAGGAGCACCGCGCGGCGTTGGTCCCGGGGTTTCGCGCCGCACAGGCGGCGGCCCTCACCGCTGGCGCCCTCGGCTGCAGCCTCTCGGGCTCCGGCCCGGCCCTCTTCGCGGTGGCGCCGCCGGAGCGGTTGGCGGCGATCGGCGCGGTGATGGTGGCGGCCCTTGCCGCTGCCGGCCTCGACAGCACGGCGCGCCGGGCGAGCCTCGATCGCCAAGGGGCGCGCCTGCTGCCCGCGGAGGGAGGCCCTTGAGCTTCCGCTCCACGCGCGGCGGGCCTGCCGTGTCCTTCGCCACGGCCGTCGAGCAGGGCCTCGCTCCCGACGGCGGCCTCTACCTGCCGGCGGCGCCGGCCGCCCGCGCGACGGGCGAGGCCCTCGAAGCGCTCCTCGCTCTGCCGTTCGTCGACCGCTCGGTGGCACTCCTCGGCCGCCTGGTGGGCCCTGAGGTCGCCACCGGAGAGCTCGCCACCGGAGAGCTCGCGGCAGTCGTCCGCCGGGCCTTCGACTTTCCCCTGCCCTTGGTCGAGGTCGCGCCGGGCACCTTCGTCCTCGAGCTCTTCCATGGCCCCACCCTGGCCTTCAAGGACTTCGGCGCCCGCTTCCTCGCCGGCTGGCTCTGCCGCAGGGGCGGTGGGGGCGGGGAACGCCCGTTCACGGTGTTGACGGCGACCTCGGGGGACACCGGGGCCGCCGTGGCGCACGCCTTCTGGCAGCGGCCGGAGGCACGCGTGGTGGTGCTCTACCCCCGCGGCCGGATCTCGGCGCACCAGGAGCGGCAGATGGCGACCCTCGGCGGCAACGTGCTCTGCCTTGAGGTCGACGGTTCGTTCGACGATTGCCAGGCCCTGGTCAAGGCCTGCTTCGCCGAGGCTGGGTTGCGGGAGGCCTGGCGGCTCACCTCGGCCAACTCGATCAACGTCGCCCGCCTGCTGGCCCAGGTGCCCTACTACTTCGAAGCGGTGGCGCGGCTGCCCGCCGCGGCGCGGGGCCGGCCCCTGCTGCTGGCGGTGCCGAGCGGCAACTTCGGCAACCTGGCGGCCGGCCTGCTCGCCCGCCAGCTCGGCCTCCCCGTCGCCGCCTTCGGTGCCGCCACCAATGCCAACGCCACGGTGCCCGAGCACCTCGCCGGTGGCGAGTACCGGCCGCGGCCGAGCGTTGCGACATCGTCGAGCGCCATGGATGTCGGTGCGCCGAGCAACTGGGAACGCATTGACGCTCTCTTCGCGAGCGATCCCGGCTTGCGGGCGCTGGTGCGGGCGACGAGCGTCTCGGAAGCCGAGACCCTGGCGACGATGGCGGCCGCCGCGCGGTCGGGGTACCTCGCCGACCCTCACACTGCCGTCGGCCTGGCCGCGCTCGGCGCGCTGCGCCGCGAAGGCGAGGTCGGCGTCGTGCTGGCGACCGCCCATCCAGCGAAGTTCCCCGCGGTGGTGCGGGCCGCCACCGGTCGCGAGGTCGCGCTTCCCGAGGCCCTGGCTGCGACGCTTTCCCGGCCGCTCTCGGCCCGGCCGGTCGCGAACGACTTTGCGGCGCTGGTTGCGACCATCGGCGGTTGGCTCGCCGAGCAGGAGCGGGCTGCACCGGGCCCTGCCGGGGCGGCAGTTTGACAACGCTCAGCGGCTCGTCTATAAACTCTCGTCAATGAGTTTCGCTCCGTCCTCTTCCGCTGCCACCTTCGCGCCCGCGGTGCGTGCGATGTCGACGTCCGGCATGTGCATGTGCACTTGTTGCATGATCCATCGCGGGCAAGCAGCGCAGGAGCCGGTGCCAGCAACATAAACCCAAGCTCAGCGACTTCCAAGGCCCGCGACGGTGATCCCGAAGCGGGCCTTTTTGTTGATCCTTCCCTTTCGGTACCCTCATCGTCGCGATCCCCGAAGCCGCCGGGCCCGAACCCGGAGGGATCGCCCGATGTCCACGTCCTCAGCTTCTACCGGCGCCGACCAGCCGCCCACCTATCGCTTCGAGACCCTGCAGGTGCATGCTGGCCAGGAGCCGGCCCCCGGCACCCACGCCCGTGCGGTGCCGATCTATCAGACCACCTCCTACACCTTCGACGATGCCGCGCACGGCGCGCGGCTCTTCGCGCTGCAAGAGTTCGGCAACATCTACACCCGCATCATGAACCCCACGACCGATGTCTTCGAGAAACGGATCGCCGCGCTCGAAGGCGGCGTCGCGGCCCTGGCCACGGCGAGCGGCCAGGCGGCGCAGTTCTTGGCCATCGCGACCCTCGCCGGCGGCGGCGACAACATCGTCTCGACTTCCTATCTCTACGGCGGCACCTACAACCAGTTCAAGGTCACCCTGCCGCGCCTGGGAATCGACGTCAAGTGGGTGGGAGGTGACGCCACGGCCGACTTCGCGCGGGCGATCGACGAGCGCACGAAGGCGATCTACGTCGAGACGATCGGCAACCCAGCCTTCTTCATTCCCGACCTCGCCGCTCTGGCGGAGCTGGCACACTCGCACAGCATCCCGTTGGTGGTCGACAACACTTTCGGCGCCGCCGGGTACCTGGCGCGGCCGATCGATCACGGCGCTGACATCGTCGTCGCCTCGGCAACCAAATGGATCGGTGGCCATGGCACGTCGATCGGTGGTGTGATCGTCGATGCTGGTCGCTTCAATTGGGGCAGCGGCAAGTTCCCGTGCTTCACCGCGCCGGCACCGGGCTATCATGGTCTCAATTTCAACGAGGCCTTCGGCGCCACCTCGCCGTTCGGCAACATCGCCTTCATCGTGCGGGCGCGGGTCGAGGGCTTGCGGGACCTCGGTCCGGCGCTCTCGCCGTTCAATTCCTTTCTCTTTCTGCAGGGCTTGGAAACCCTTTCGCTGCGGGTCCAGCGCCACGTCGACAACGCTCTTGCCCTGGCGTATTGGCTGCAACGCCAGCCGGCCGTCGAGTGGGTGAGCTATCCGGGGCTGCCGGGCCACCCCTACCACGAGCGCGCCAAGCGCTACCTGCGCCACGGCTTTGGCGGTGTCCTCACCTTCGGCATTCGGGGCGGCCTCGCGGCGGGCAAGCGCTTCATCGACAACGTCCGGCTGGCGAGCCACCTGGCCAACGTGGGCGACGCCAAGACGCTGGTGATCCACCCCTCCTCGACCACGCACCAGCAGCTCTCGGCCGCCGAGCAGCGCCAGGCCGGGGTGGTGCCGGAGCTCGTCCGCGTCTCGGTGGGGATCGAGCACATCGACGACATCCAGGAGGACTTCGCGCGCGCCTTCCGGGCGGTCGGCGTCGAAGTGGCGGCATGAGGACGGCGGCAGCGGTCTCCCCGGAGACGCGCTCGCTCCGTCTCGCCGAGCCGCTGGGGCTGGAGTGCGGGACCCGTCTCGCCGACGTCGAGGTGGCCTACCGCACCTGGGGCCAGCTCGACGCCGCGGGCGCCAATGCCGTGGTGGTCTGCCACGCGCTCACCGGCTCGGCGGACGTCGATGCCTGGTGGGGGCCGCTCCTCGGCCCCGGTCGCGTCCTCGACCCGGAGCGGGACTTCGTCGTCGCGAGCAACGTCCTCGGTGGCTGCTACGGCACCACCGGGCCGCTCGCTGCGCGGCCGGGTAACAGCGCGGCGTGGGGGCCGGACTTCCCCGCCCTCACCGTTCGCGATCTGGTGGCCGTGCAGCAGCGGCTGCTCGCCGCCCTCGGCGTGCGGCGCATCCGCCTGGTGCTCGGCGGCTCGCTCGGCGGCATGCAGGCCCTGGAGTGGGCGGCGCTCGCCCCGGAGACGGTGGCGGCGATCGCCGTGATCTCGACCTCGGCTCGCCACTCGGCCTGGTGCATCGGCTTTTCGGAGGCACAGCGCCAGGCGATCTACGCAGATCCCGGTTGGCGGGGCGGGCGCTACGACCCCGCGGCGCCCCCCGCGGCCGGCCTCGCCGCGGCCCGGCAGATCGCCATGCTGAGCTACCGCAGCCGGGCGAGCCTCGAGCGTCGCTTCGGCCGCACGGTCCGCCCGGGCGGCGGCTTCGCGATCGAGGGCTACCTCGCCCACCAGGGTGCCAAGCTGGTCGGCCGCTTCGACGCCAACAGCTACGTGGCGCTTACCCGGGTGATGGACAGCCATGACCTCGGTCGCGGCCGCGGCGGCTTGCCGGCGGCCCTCGCCAGCCTCGACCTGCCGGTGCTGGTCGTCGCCAGCCGCTCGGACGTGCTCTACCCGCCGGAGGAGCAGGCCGAGCTCGCCCGCGAGCTGCCGCGGGGGGAGCTCGCCGTCCTCGATTCCGACGAGGGGCATGACGCCTTCTTGATCGCTCTGCCCGAGCTGGCCGCACGGCTGCACCGGTTCCGCGAGCGCTGCGACCAGGGCCTCGCGGAGGTCGCCGTGCGGCCCCGGCTGCGGGCGGTGGCGGGAGGTGCGCGATGAGGCCGCGCGTCCTCAAGTTCGGCGGCACCTCGGTGGGGAGCGCCGAGCCGCTGGCCTCGGCCCTGGCGATCGCGGCGGCGGCGAGCCGCGAGGCGCCGCTCGTGGTGGTGGTCTCCGCCCTCGCCGGCGTCACCGATCAACTGGAACAGGCCCTCAGCTGGGCCGCCGGCGGTCGACCGCTCTTCCGCTCCTGGCTCTCCGGCCTACGCCAGCGGCACCGGGCGCTTCTCTGGCAGGTGGCCGGGCGCGCCGGGGTGGAAGCCGCCGAGGCGGAGCTCGACCGGGAGCTGGCACGGCTCTACCAGGCCCTCGAAGGTGTCGTCGCGGCGGGGGCGGTGGCGCCGGCCGCGCGTGACCGGGTACTGGCCACGGGCGAGCGCCTGGCGGTGCCGGTCTTCGTCGCCGGGCTAACGCGCCGCGGGATCGCGGCTCGCGGTGTCGATGCCGGTGCACTGATCCGCACGGACTCTTGCTTCGGCGAGGCGACGGTCGACCTCGCGCGCAGCCGGCGGCAGGTCCTCGCCCGCCTGCCGCTTCCTGGCGGCGCTGTGGCGGTGGTTCCGGGCTTTCTCGCCGCCGACGGTACGGGTCGGACGACGACTCTCGGCCGTGGTGGCTCGGACTATTCGGCTGCGCTTCTCGGCGCGGCGCTCGCGGCCGAGCGGGTGGAGATCTGGACCGACGTCGACGGCCTCCTGAGCGCTGATCCCAAGCTGCTGCCGGGGGCCCGGCGGCTTGCCGAGCTGAGCTACGACGAGGCCGCGGAGCTCGCGTACTACGGCGCCAAGGTGCTGCACCGCAAGGTGGTCCAGCCGCTCGTCGAGGGGGCGATCCCGCTCTGGATACGCAACACCTGGCGACCGGCGGACCACGGGACCTGGGTTCGCTCGGCCGCGCTGCCAGCGGAAGACGGGAGCACCGGCGGCGGCGCCGCGCGGGCGGTCGCCGCGCTGCCGCGGGTCAGCCTGCTGGCGCTCGGCGGCCGGTCCGGCTGGTTCGACCGCTGGTTCACCGGTCGTGCCGCCGAGCTGGCGCCGCTCTACCGGCTGGGGCCGTCGTCGTCGCTTCTCGCCGCGCCGCCCGAGCTGGCCGATCGTCTGGAAGCCGAGCTCCCGGCCGCTGGGACGCCCGCTGGCCCGTTCGGCCGCCGCGACGGCTTCGCCCTGGTGGCCGCCGTCGGCCGGGGCTGGCGTCCCGGTGCCGGAGAGGTGGCCGCGCTCGGGCTGGCGCTCGCAGCGGCCGGAGTGCTCCCCGAGGTGCTGGGGCCGGGCCCTGCGGCGGGCACCCTCCTCGGGCTCGTGCCAGCTGGCGAGCTCGCCCGCACCGTGGTGGTGTTCCACCAGCAGCTCGTTCTCAGCCGTCGTCGGCCGGCCGCTGTGCCGGCGCCCCAGCTGGAGGTGAACCATGCCCATCCCTAGCGCCTCGACGCCGGTGCCCCGGCTGCGGGCGGCCGTCCTCGGCGCCACCGGCGCCGTGGGGCAGAAGCTCGTCCGTCTGCTCGCCGCCCATCCCTGGTTCGAGATCAGTGCCCTCGCCGCCTCCGAGCGTTCTGCCGGCCGGCCCTACGGTGAGGTGGTGCACTGGCTCGAGCCGGTTGCGTTGCCGGCGGACCTGGCGCGGCGCGCGGTGGTGCCCGTCGGGTCGGACCTGCCCTGTGACCTGGCCTTCTCGGGCCTCGACGCCACGACCGCCGCTGAGGCTGAGCCGCGGCTCGCCGCCGCCGGCGTCCCGGTGGTGTCGAACGCCGGCGCCTTCCGCCTCGACCCGGCGGTGCCCCTGCTGGTGCCCGAGGTCAACGCCGAGCACAGCGCTCTCGTCGGCCACCAGAGCTGGGGAGGCGGCTGGGGGATGATCGTCACCAACCCGAACTGCTCGGTGGTGGGCCTGGTGCTCGCCCTCAAGCCGCTGGTCGACGCCTTCGGGCTGCAGGAGGTGCTCGTCACCACGCTGCAAGCAGTCTCGGGGGCCGGCTACCCCGGCGTGCCCTCGCTCGACATCCTCGGCAACGTGATCCCTACCATCGGCGGCGAGGAGGCGAAGCTCGAGAGCGAGCCGCGCAAGGTCTTCGGCCGGCTGGGGCCTGCCGGCATCGAGCCGGCCGGCTTTGGCCTGTCGGCGCAGGTGAACCGCGTGCCGGTGCTCGACGGTCACCTGCTGTCGATCGCCGTCAAGCTGGCGAGCCGGGTTTCGCTCGCCGAGGTCGCGGCCGCCTTCCGCGGCTTCGGCCAGCCCCTCGCCGGCCTCGGCCTGCCCTCGGCGCCCGCCTCGCCCGTCGTCTTCCACGACAGTGAGGCGGCGCCGCAGCCCCGGCTGCATGCCGGCCTGGGCGACGGGATGAGCGTCTCGGTGGGTCACCTGCGGCCCTGCGGAGTGCTCGACTTCCGCTTCGTCGCGCTCGTCCACAACACCGTGCGCGGTGCCGCTGGCGGTGCCCTCCTCAACGCCGAGCTGCTGGTCCGCCAGGGTTTGCTGGGACGGCGGGAGGTGGCGGTAGAACCTGCCGCGGCGGGCCTGGCGACGGGCTGATCGCCGCAGTTCTGTGGGTTACCACTTCGAATGAGACCCTCAGAAGGCGACTCTCCATGAACGCAAACACGGGGTCTCCTTGGAGGAGGCGACGACGGTCTTTGGTGACCGTCTCTCCCTGCTTCTGCGGGATCCCGATCACGCTCGGGCCGAATGAAGAGGACATCTCCTAGCACCCATGCCCAGCCGGCCGAGCGCGACACCATGCGGCCGGAGTACGACTTCTCGCCGGGGGTCCGCGGAGCTACGGCCGCTTGCTGTCGCGAGGAACCAGCGTGGTCGTCGTCGACCCAGAGGTCGTGGATGTCTTCCCGGACTCGGCAGCCGTGAACGAAGCCCTCCGCGCCTTGGCGCCGGTCCTTCGCCGCCGGCATGCGGCATCCTCTGACGAGCAGAACCCTCCCTCGCCAGCCAGCCCGAGCCCGCTGCGGAGGTTCGCCACCAGCAGGGCGTCGACCCCGCAGCCTCGGCGGGCTTAGGTCCGCTCCAGCTCGTCCAGCACGCAGGTCCCCATCTCGGCCGTGGTAAGCACCGCCTCGCCCGGGCGGGCGAGGTCGGCGGTGCGGGCGCCGGCGCCGATCGCGCGCTCGACGGCGGCCTCGACGGCGCTCGCCTCGGCCGCGAGGTCCAGGCTGTGACGCAGCAGCAGTGCCACCGAGAGGATGGCGCCCAGGGGGTTGGCGAGGCCGCGGCCGGCGATGTCCGGCGCCGAGCCATGGATCGGCTCATAGAGCCCGGAGGTGCCCGCGCCCAGCGAGGCCGAGGGGAGCATGCCCAGCGAGCCGGCGAGGACGGCCGCCTCGTCGGTCAGGATGTCGCCGAAGAGGTTGCCGGCGAGCACCACGTCGTAGGCCGCAGGGCGGGCGATGAGCTGCATGGCGAAGGAGTCGACCAGGGCATGCTCCAGCTGGACGTCGGGGAACTCGGCCGCCACCCGCTCGACGCTGCGCCGCCAGAGGCGCATCGAGGCGAGCACGTTCGCCTTGTCGACCGAGGTCACCTTGCGTCGCCTCTGCCGCGCGGCCGCGAAGGCGACACGGGCGATGCGCTCGACCTCCGCCACCCGGTAGAGCATGGTGTCCCAGGCCTCGTCGCCGTCGCCTTGCTCGTGACGAGGGCCGAAGTAGAGGCCGCTCGCCAGCTCGCGGACGAAGAGGAGATCGGCGCCGGCGAGGCGCTCGGCCTTGAGCGGCGAGAGCTCGCCCAGGGCCGGCAAGGGGCGCACCGGTCGCAGGTTGGCGAACAGCGACAGCTCGCTGCGCAGGGCGAGGAGGCCCTGCTCCGGTCGCACGGCAAGCGACGGGTCGGCCCAGCGGGGTCCGCCGACGGCGCCGAGCAGCACGGCGTCGCTGTCCCGGCAGGCGGCGAGGGTGCGCGCCGGCAGGGCCTCGCCGGTGGCGTCGATCGCTGCCCCACCGATGAGCTCCTCGGTGAGCTCGAAGTGATGGTCGCCCGCCGCCGCCACGGCGGCGAGCACCCGCCGCGCCGCGGCCAGCACCTCGACGCCGATGCCGTCGCCCGGCAGCAGGGTGATCCGCGCCTTCATGGCACCGCCTCGTCCGGCAAGCTCGCCGCCGGCGCCCGCCGGGTATCGAGGGGGTAGGCGCCGCGTGCCTCGTAGGCGGCGATCGCCGCCGCCTCGGCGAGCAGGAAGCCCAGGTGATCGACCCCCTGCAGCAGGCACCGGCGCGCGAACGGGTCGATCGCGAAGGGCACGTCCTGGCCGCCAGGCAGCGTGACGTGCTGGGCTTCGAGGTCGATCACGATCTCGCACGCCGGGTCGCGTTCGGCGAGCGCCGCGAGGTCGGCGCAGACGGCGGCTGGCAGCTCGACGGGCAGGAGGCCGTTCTTGAGGGCGTTGGCGCGGAAGATGTCAGCGCAGCGCGGGCTCACCACGGCCCGGAAGCCGTGGTCGACGAGGGCCCAGGCGGCGTGCTCGCGCGAGCTGCCGCAGCCGAAGTTGTCGCCGGCCACCAGCACCCGAGCGCCGGCGAAGCGTGCCTGGTTCAGGGGGAAGTCGGGCCGCGGCCGGCCGTCGGCGTCGTAGCGCCAGCCGGCGAAGAGGCCGGCTCCGAGGCCGGCCTTGTCCGTGCCCTTGAGGTAGCGGGCGGGGATCACCTGGTCGGTGTCGACGTTGGGGGTGAGGAGCGGCACGAGGCGGCTCCGCAAGCGGTCGAAGGCGTGGCTCATGCGAGGAGCTCCCGGGGATCGGCCACCGCGCCGGCGAGGGCGCTCGCGGCGGCGGTCAAGGGGCTGGCGAGGAAGGTCCGGCCGCCGGGGCCCTGGCGGCCCTCGAAGTTGCGGTTGGAGGTCGAGAGGGCGAGCTCGCCGGGGGCCAGGCGGTCTTCGTTCATCGCCAGGCACATGGAGCAGCCGGCCTGCCGCCACTCGGCGCCGGCGGCGCGGAAGATCTCGGCGAGCCCCTCGGCCTCGGCCTGGCGGCGCACCGGCTCCGAGCCCGGGACCACCAGCATGCGCAGGTGGGGCGCGATCCTCTTGCCGGCGAGGAGCGCCGCCGCCGCCCGCAGGTCCGAGAGCCGGGAGTTGGTGCAGCTACCGAGGAAGACCACGTCGAGGCGCTTGCCGCGGACCTCCTCGCCCTCGTCGAGGCGCATGTAGGCGAGGGCCCTGGCGAAGGCCGGCCGGGCCGCGGTTGGCAGCTCGTGGGCCGCGGGAACCCTGCCATCGATCGGGATCCCCATCCCGGGGTTGGTGCCGTAGGTGATCATCGGGGCGAGGCGCGCGGCATCGATCGTCTCCTCGCGGTCGTGGACGGCCCCGGGGTCGCTCGGCAGCTGCCGCCAGCGCTCGAGGGCCCGCTCCCAGTCCGCCCCGGCGGGAGCGAGGGGCCGGCCCGCGAGATAGGCGAAGGTCGTTTCGTCGGGGGCGATCAGCCCGGCGCGTGCTCCCGCCTCGATCGACATGTTGCAGATCGTCATCCGCTCTTCCATCGAGAGGGCGTCGACCGCCTCGCCGCCGTACTCGAAGACGTGGCCGGTGCCGGCGTCGACCCCGCAGCGGGCGATCAGGTCGAGGACCATGTCCTTGGCGGTGACCCCCGGCGGCCGCGTGCCCCGCCACCGCACGGCGAAGCTCTTCGGCCGCTGCTGCAGCAGACATTGGCTGGCCAGCACGTGCGCCACCTCGCTGGTGCCGATGCCGAAGGCAAGGGCACCGAAGGCACCGTGGGTGCTGGTGTGGCTGTCGCCGCAGACGATGGTCATCCCCGGCTGGGTGGCCCCGAGCTCCGGCCCCATCACGTGGACGATGCCCTGGTGCGGGCTACCCAGCGGGAAGAGCGGGATGCCGTGGCGGGCGCAGTTGGCGGCCAGCGTGGCGAGCTGCGCGGCGCCGCGGGGGTCGCTCGCCATCAGGGTGGCGAGGCTGCTGCCGGGGCGGGTCGGCGTCGAGTGGTCCATCGTCGCCAGGCAGCGCTCGGGGCGGCGCACCGGCAGGCCGCGGGAGGCCAGCTCGGCGAAGGCCTGGGGCGAGGTCACCTCGTGCAACAGGTGGAGGTCGACGTAGAGGATGGCCGGCTCCTCGGCCGTGCCGGCGCGCACCTCGTGGCTCGTCCACAGCTTCTCGAGGAGCGTGCGCGGCCGCGGCGGTGGTGCCTCGAAGGGCGGTGCCTCGGACGGCGGGGCCTCAGGCGGTGCGGGCATGGCGCTCTCCGGGTGCGAGCAGGGCGAGGAGGTCGGCATCGGCGATCACCTTCTGTCGATCGGCCAGGGCCTTGAAGCGCGCGAAGGCGGTGTCGAGGGCGGCGCCCGCAAGCGGCAGGCCCAGCTCGGCGAGCCGCTGGCGCAGGGCATGGCGGCCGCTGTGCTTGCCGAGCACCAGGCGAGTCCCCGCCTGGCCAACGGAAGCCGGCGTCATGATCTCGTAGGTGCGGTGGTCCTTGAGCATGCCGTCCTGGTGGATCCCCGCCTCGTGGGCGAACGCATTCTCTCCCACCACCGCCTTGTTGGGGGCGACGGCGAGGCCGGTCAGGGCGGCGACGAGGCGGCTCGTGGGGGTGAGCTCCTCGCTGCGGATGCCGGTCGCGAGCTGGTAGTGGTGGGCCCGGGTGTGGAGCGCCATCACCACCTCTTCGAGGCTGGCGTTGCCGGCCCGTTCGCCGATGCCGTTGATCGTCACCTCGACCTGGCGGGCTCCGGCGGCGACCCCGGCGAGCGTGTTGGCGGTGGCGAGGCCGAGGTCGTCGTGGCAGTGGACGGACCACACCACCCGCTCGCCACCGGCGGTCTCGCGGCGCAGCCGCGCGACGAGGGCCGCGTACTCCGCCGGCACGGCGTAGCCCACGGTGTCGGGGAGGTTGAGCGTCGTCGCGCCGGCCGCGACCGCTGCCGACAACACCTCGACGAGAAAGGCCGGCTCGGAGCGGGTGGCGTCTTCGGGGCTGAACTCGACGTCTGGGCAGAGCTCGGCAGCCAGGCCCACCATCGAGCGCACGGCGGCGAGCACCTGGGCGCGGTCCATCCCCAGCTTCTTGGCCATGTGCAGGTCGGAGGTGGAGATGAAGGTGTGGAGGCGGGGCCGGGCGGCGGGCCGCACGGCCTCCCAGGCGAGCTCGAGGTCGCGGCGCGAGGTGCGGGCGAGGCCGGTGATCACCGGGCTGCCTTCGCCGCCGACCTCACGGGCGATGCGCTCGACGGCGGCGAGATCGTCGGGGCTTGCGGCGGGAAATCCCGCCTCGATCACGTCGGCGCCAAGGGCGGCGAGCTGGTGGGCGAGCATCAGCTTCTCGTCGCTCGTCAGGCTGGCGCCGGGGGATTGCTCGCCGTCGCGCAGGGTGGTGTCGAAGACGAGCACGCGGGCCGGTGTTGGGCTGTTGGCGGTTTCCATGCTGCGCTCTCCTGGAACGAAGAAGGGTCAGGCGAGCACCGTCTCGCGCTGGCAGACGGCGGTGAGCCAGAATTGGAAGCTGGGCTTGCGGCGGCGACGCGCGCGATATTCTTGGCGGTACCGCTCAGGGCGATGTAACAAAGGTATTTTTGGCAGGTGGATACACGTCCTCCGTGCGACGTCTTGGCAACGTCGTGAGTAGTCCTCGTCTGTGCGGAGATCGATTTTTTTTGGTGGATCGATCAGTCGCGACGCGGGGGCGTCAAGCTGAGTCTTCGAGTCGAGTCTTCGGAATGGCTAGTGTCGCGCAGCCTCCTTGGCGTTTGTGGTCCTGTGATCGGTTTGCCCAAAAATGCAAAGGCCCCCGGTTTTCCGGGGGCCTGGTTGCGCGGTGTCGCTGCTTCGACGGTCGTCGCCTACGAGGCCCCTGGCGGAGGCATGCTAAGGAGGAGGCCAAGAAGGAGGGCGAGGGCCGAGAGCGAGGCGGCGGCCAGCGAGATTCGCTCGATCGCGCGAGGATCGATGGCGCAGCAAGAAAGCGCGGTGTGCGGGCGCGAGCGGTCGGTGTGGCGAGCCATTGACGCGGGACGATACGCTGGGCCCGGCAGCGTGTCAAGCGACCGACGATGATTCATCGCTCGTTGCTCACCAGGGGCAGGTGAAGCAGGCTCGGATGCTCGGCATCATGGAAGAGGCGGACGTGCGCCACACGGGCATCCTTGCCGCTTTCCGTGGCCACCACACCGCCGGCGTTGTAGTTTTTTTCGATCTGCGGATCGTTGACCGCGCTGATGATCAGTCGCAGGCGGCTGCCGGGAGCGAGCTGGCGGGCGAAGAACGTGAAGCCACGGAACTCGTAACGCTCGATCTTGCCCGGAGTGATCGCTTGCGGGTGGTTGAGCGAAGCGCGATAGCGCGCCCGCAGCAATTGGCTCGATAGCGACACGGAGCTGCCGTCCGCCAGCACCTCGTAGAGCGAGGCGGCGAGGTCGACGTCCGGCGTGTCGACAGCCAGCCAGAGGGAGAGCTCCGGGGTGCCGGTGATCTCGGTGGCCTTGGTGAACGGCGCGGAGTGATAGATCAGGCCGTCGCCGTGGAGGCCGAGGGCGGCTTCTTGCGCGGTGATGTAGTGAGGATTGTCCGGCTCGTCGGCGGCCGAGAGGTCGTTGGGGTCCGAGACGAAGGCGTCTGGCGTCGGGTCCGTCGCCGGGCCTGGCCTGAGAGTACCCGAGTGGAAGACGTCGGCAGCCTCGCTGCCCGGTGAATCGAGGTAGAGGGTGAGCCGCTCGCCGGCGATGGCCTCGATCGACGGTGCGTACTTCCAGCGGTCGGCGACCGGCAGGTAGTAGGCCACGCGGTCCTGGAGAAAGGCGGGTTTCTCGCCCCCCTTGAGCACCCAGTCGTACCACTGGCGGTGGAGGTCGTTCATGTCGAGCACGCTCGCCGGCCCGAACTTGACGCCGCCGATCTCCGGGTTGGGGTTGCGGGTACCGGCGTGGTCCCAGGGGCCGACGATCAGATAGTGCCGAGCGCGGCCCGCTTCCGAGGTGGCGGCGAGGTGGCGGCGGTAGTGCTCCAGGGCCCCCGGCTGGTCGCCGTCGTAGGTGCCGGTGATGGTGAGGATCGGCATCTCCAGGCCGGCGAGCTGCTCTCGCGTCGGCACCAGGGCAGCCCAGAAGTCGTCGAGCTCGGGGTGGCTCAGCCAGCGCTGGAAGGTGGACGAGGGGTTGCCGGCCAGCCGGTCGAGCTCGGTCAGCGGCAGCTGGCGGCGGAACAGCTCGCGGAAGACCCCGTTCCAGTAGCCGTCGTCGGCAAAGGTGCTGTTGTTCGGCGTGCGACCGGCGGTGAGGGTCAGCCAGCGCACGGCGTAGGGCAAGCGGACGTTGCCGGACATCGGGAAGTCGAAGCCGGGAAAGGCCGAGGCCACCGGCACGATGGTGGCGAGCGCCGGCGGATGCTGGCCCGCCGTGGCCCATTGGTCATAGCCGCCGTAGGAGCCGCCCATCATCGCCACCTTGCCGTTCGACCAACTCTGCGCCGCCAGCCAGCCGACGAGGTCGAAGCCGTCCCGGGCCTCGCTCGCCATCGGCTCGAAGGTACCTTCCGAGCTGCCGCGGCCACGGCAGTCGACGACGGCGTAGACGTAGCCGTGGCTCGCGAAGTAGCTCGCCACCCCGTGGTAGCGATCACTGATGTAGGGGGTGACGGTGACGATGACGGGCAGCGGCGCGCTCTGCGTGCGAGGACGGTAGATCGTGGCGTTGAGGTGGACGCCGTCGCGCAGGGGGACCTTGACGCCGAAGTCGATGGCGACCGGCGGGCCAGGGTCGGCGCCGGCCGCCACCCGCGGGGTGGCGAGGGCGAGGATGAAGGCGACGGCCGGCAGCATGGCGAGCGGACGGAGCTTGTTAGAAGCGAACGCGAGCGTAGGATGCATGCTGCCTCCTCGGCGATGGGGTTGGGGCTTGCTACGGCGAGGATATCGTCTGGTTTCCTCGCCGCCTTGCCTCTCCTTGCCTTACGCTTCCTTTCCGTCTAAGATACGCCCATGGCGCGCAAACCGGACTATCTGACCGAGCGGCAGAAGGAGATTCTCGACTACATCGAGCAGTTCCGCGAGCAGGAGGGCATCGCTCCCACCCACCGCGAGATCTGCGAGCGCTTCGGCTACTCCTCCTACGGCACGGTCTACAAGCACTTGCGGCTGCTGGCGGAGAAGGGCTTCCTGTGGCGGGACTGGAACCAGAAGCGTGGCCTGCAGCTGCTCAAGCCGGCCCCCGGCAAGCGTTCCAAGGCGGAGACCGGCGGGCTCAAGGACCTGCCGTTCTATGGCCGCATCGCCGCCGGCCGGCCGATCGAGGCGATGCGCGACGGCGAGCGCCTGACCGTGCCGGAGCACCTGCTGGGCAGCAAGCTGGGGGCGCACTACGTGCTGCGGGTGGTGGGCGACTCGATGATCGAGGAAGGTATCCACGACGGCGACTTCGTGGTGGTGCAGAGTCGCGAGAAGGCCGAGCCAGGGGAGATGGTGGTCGCCCTGGTGGGCAGCGAGGCCACCCTCAAGCGCTTCTACCCGGAGGGCGAGAAGGTCCGGCTGCAGCCCTCCAACCCGACCATGGAGCCCATCTTCGTGCCGGCCAACGACCTGCAGGTGCAGGGTATCGTCGTGGGCCTGATGCGCCGCTTCTGAGCCTTGTCGGTGGCGAGGGCCCGTGGGGGCTGCCCTCCGGCACCCGCCTGAGGATAGAATCCAGCCCCCGATCATGGACCTCGACGCCCTTCTCACCCTGATGACCGAGAAGGGCGCGTCGGACCTTCATTTGAAGCCGATGCGCCCTCCCTTGCTGCGGATCAACGGCAAGCTCCTGCCGCTCGAAAGCGAGCCGTTGACGCCCGAGGACCTCGAGCGCATGCTGCACGCCATCCTCAAGCCGCACCAGGCCCATCGGCTGGAGGAGCGGATGTCGGTGGACTTGGGCTACGGCGTGCGTGGCCTGGCGCGCTTCCGCGGCAACATCTACATGCAGCGTGGCAGCCTGGCCGCTTCGTTCCGTCGCATCCCTTACCAGATCCAGTCGCTCGACACTCTCGACCTACCGCCCGTCCTGCTCGACTTCTGCGACATGCCGATGGGGCTGGTGATCATCACCGGGCCGACCGGCAGCGGCAAGTCCACGACCCTCGCGGCCCTCATCAAGTTCATCTCGGCCCAGCGCCCGGTGCACGTGATCACCATCGAGGACCCCATGGAGTTCCTCTTCATGGACGACACGGCCTCGATCTCCCAGCGCGAGGTGGGCACCGACACCGGGAGCTTCTCCGAGGCCCTGCGCAACGCCATGCGGCAGGACCCGGACGTCATCATGGTGGGCGAGATGCGGGACCCGGAGACCATCGCGACGGTGATCACCGCCGCCGAGACCGGGCACCTCGTCTTCTCGACCCTGCACACCAACAGCGCGGCGCAGTCGGTGGACCGCATCCTCGACAGCTTCCCTGCCGAGCAGCAGGGGCAGATCCGCCTGCAGCTCGGCCAGGTGCTCAAGGGCGTGGTGTCGATGAAGCTGGTCGAGCGCCAGGACGGCAGCGGCCGGGTGGGGGCGCTGGAGATCCTCAAGGCCTCGCCAAAGGTCTCGAAGATGATCGAGACCGGCGAGACGGCGCAGCTGATCGAGGAGATCGAGTCGTCGGTGGCCTACCACCGCATGCAGTCGATGAACCAATCGCTGCTCGCTCTCTTGGTGCACGGCACCATCTCCTACACTGAGGCGATGCGGCAGTCGAGCGATCCCGACGACCTCTCGCTCAAGCTGCGCCGGCTGTTCCCGAAGATCGAAGAGCTTGGAGGCAACATGAGTTCCCCGGCGGACTTTTCCCAGATCCTCGAGCTCCTCCAGTTCCGCAAGCTCTACGAGGAGCAGGAGGAGAAGGTCAAGCTCAAGATCGGCGAGAAGGAGGAAGAGATCGCCGAGGTCCAGCGAATGCTCGAGGGACGCGACGAGCAGATCCGCCAGGCCCAGCAGCGGATCCAGCGGATGACCGAGGACCACGAGAAGCTGAAGGGCGACTACAACCGCCTGCGCCAAGAGGCGCAAGAGAAGATCGACAAGCTGATGGAGCGGATCAAGGAGCTCAATCAGCGGCTGATGAAGTAGCCCCCGCGTCCCCTCCACCTGCCTGGCCGGCGGCAGCCAGGCGCTTCTGGTCCCACACCCGTAAGTAGCGCTCGGCTTCCAGCCGATGACCCACGCGGCCTTCGACCTGGGCCTCGCGCAGGGCGCGCAGCGCCTGCCCCAGGGTCGGGCCAGGCGTGATCCCGAGCAGCGCCTGAACCTCGGCGGCGGCGAGCAGCTGCGGCGGATCGAAGAGGGCGTCGCCCTCGCGTTCGAGCAGGCGATCGAGCTGCTCGCAGAGGGGGGCCACACTGGCGAACGAGGCGCCGTCGAGGGCGGCGCGGACGAGCACGGCCTCGAGCCACCAGGGGCCGAACTCGTGGAGGAAGCGGCGGCGCTCCCGGCTCGAGGTGGGCCAGGTGGGGATCGGCAGGAAGCGGGCCACGATGTCGGCCTCGGGCCGGGAGAGGAGGCCGCGGCGTTGGAAGGCGCGCAGCCGTGCCACGGGCTCTGGCGGCGCCGGCAGGACGGCGAAGCTCAACGCCCAGTTGATCGCGCCCACCAGGGTCCCGTCGAGCGCGGGAGCGGCGGCCTGCAAGTTCGCGAGCAGGATCTCCAGCTGGATGAGCACATCGATCAGCCCTTCAGCGAGGCTCTCCGCCTCGACGTCGACCTCCCAGAGCAACCGGGGGTAGACCCCTGTCTGCCACAGCACGTCGACGCCCGCGGCCGCTGTCGGGGTGGCGAAGATGCGGCCAAGCTCGTAGCGCAAGCGCTCGACGGCGATGCCCTTGAGGCCGTCGGCCGCGGCCGTTGCCAGGGCCAGCGTCGGTCGGTCGATCACGAACTCCGCCAGCTCGGCGGCGAAGCGGGCGAGGCGAAGCACCCGCAGGGCGTCGCCGGTGAAGGCCTCGGGTGTGGTGGCCCGCAGGACGCCTTCCGCGAGGTCTCGGCAGCCGCCGAAGAGGTCGATGAGCTCGCCGCTCGCCAGGTCGAGTGCCAGCGCGTTGATGGTCAGGTCGCGGCGGGCGAGGTCGGCCTCGAGGCTTTGCCCGGCGCGGTCCCAGAGGTCCATCACGCGGGGTTCCACCCCCGCTTCCTCTGCCGCTTCCTCTGGCGCCAGCACGACGCGGAAGGCGGCGAAGCGTTCGCCGCCGAGGCGCACCCAGCGACCGCCGATCTCGCGGGCAAAGGCGCGGGAGACGGCCTCGCCGTCGCCGTCGATCACCAGATCGAGGTCCAAGGGGCGCTCGCCGAGGAGGCCGTCGCGAATGGCGCCGCCCACGAGGTGAAGGGGGCGACCACCGGCAAGGCGCACCAGCGTCCGACACCAAGGGTCGTCGTACAGAAGCTGAAGGGCTGCCGCGTCGAGCAAGTCTGGGATCTCGACCATCGGCAGAGCCTAACAGCGGTCGCTGACGGTGGAGGTGTCCGGGCCCCCACCTTGGCCAGAGCGGGGCGGACCGGGCCACCTCCCGCCGCCTATCAGCTTGCGCCGGTGGGCCACCGGGGTTAACATTTCGCTTTAAGAAAATGGGCGTAACCATCGACGAGAGAAGGCCGATCGGGCCTGATACGCCGGTCGCGGCACCGCTTGCGGTGCCCAGCCCGCCGAGCCGCTGGGGTAGCTCGGCACGGCCGCGTGGGGCCGGCTGGGCCCTCGTCGTGCTCCTCGCTGCCTGGCTCGCCAACCTCGGCGCCGGCAAACCCGCATCGCTGCGCGCTCGCCTGCCGGGCGGCCTCACGGCCGTGCTCTCCGGCCAGCACGAGCTGTGGGTCGAGGCCTTGCCGGAGCAGGGTGAGGGCTTCCTCGCCTTCTGCCGCCGGCTCGCCGGCTCGACGAGCGACGCCAAGGCGATCCTCGCGGCCAACGGGTCCCCCCGCCGGCTGCTCAAGGGCGTGCGCTATCGCGTTCCCTACCCGTATCTCAAGCCCGAGCTACAGGTCTCGGTGCTGCGGGCGATGCTGGGGGACGACACTCCCGAGGTCGAGGGCTGGCGACACCGCGCCCATCGTCTGGGAGCGGTCGGCATGCCGAGCCTCGCCGAGATCGCCCTCTGGTTGACCGGCAAGGTGGAGAACGAGGCCGAGATCCGGCGCGCCAACGGCCGCGGCAGCGGTGAGCTGGCGGCGGGCGAGTCCGTCCTCGTGCCGGCGGCGCTGCTCCTGCCGGCCTTGCGGGCGAGCCTGCCGATCGCCCGTCCCGAGCCCCCGGCCCCGCCGGCACCGGCCGCTGACGGCAGCTCGGGCTCGGCGGCGCTGCCGGCCGGCAGTCAGCCCGCCGGCAGCCTGCCCGTGATGGGGCCCGGCTCGACGATCCCGGCCGTCGAGGTCGCGCCGCCGCTCGAGGTGAGCACGCCCAACGACGGCAGCTTCCGGCTCGAGTACGCGCAGGATGCCGCCGGCAGCTACGCCGTCTACCGGCTGCGCCCGGGCGAGGCCCTCTATTCGAGCGTCGTCATCCGCTTCACCGGCCGCATCCTCGCCGCCGACGTCAACGGTCTGGCCGAGGAGATCGCGGCCCGCAGCGCCATCCGCGACGTCACCGACATTCCGATCGGCTACCCGGTCAAGATCCCCTTCGACCTGCTGCAGCCCGAGTACCTGCCGGCGAGCGATCCCCGCCGCCAGGAGTACGAGTCGGCGCTCCAGGCGAGCTCTCGCTTCGACAACCCGGTCAAGGCGTTGGGGTTGAGCGGGGTCACCGTGATCCTCGACTCCGGGCACGGTGGGCGGGACGTCGGCGCCACCTTCGACGGCGTCTGGGAGAGCCTCTACGTCCACGACATCATGCTGCGGGTGCGGGCGCTGCTCGAGGCCAAGACGCTCGCCAAGGTGCTGATGACGACGCAGGACGGCAGCCGCAGCACACCCGTCGACCGCGACGTGCTGCCCTACTCGCGGGGCCACCGGGTGCTGACCACGCCGCCCTACGCGATCGAGGAGGCGGTGATCGGCACCAATCTGCGCTGGTACCTGGCCAACAGCCTGTTCCGCCGCGAGGTCGGCCGCGGGGTCGATCCCAAACGGACCGTCTTCCTGTCGATCCACGCCGACTCGCTCCACCCCTCGCTGCGCGGCGCCATGGTCTACATCCCGGACGCCGGCATGCGCAAGGGCACCTTCGGGCGCAGCGGTGCCGTCTACGCCGCCCGCAGCGAGTTCCGCGAACGGCCGCAGGTGAGCTTCTCGTTCAACAGCCGGGTGGAGAGCGAGGGCCTGTCGCGGGACCTCGCCCGCCATCTGATCTCGGCCTTCCGCGGTCAGGACCTGCCGGTCCACCCCTACGACCCGATCCGCGAGAAGATCATCCGCCGGCGCAGCCAGTACGTGCCGGCCGTGCTGCGCTACAACGAGGTGCCGGCGAAGGTGCTGGTCGAGGTGATCAATCTTGCCAACGAGGCGGATCGTCGCTTGGTGCAGACCCGCCGCCATCGCCAGGCGATCGCCGAAGCGATCGCCGAGGGCCTGCTCGCCTACTACGCGGACAACGGCAAGGCCGGCGAGCAACCGAACAAGGTCGCCGCGGCCGGCCGGTAGAGGTCGCTCACCCGTCGCTCAGGCGGGCGCGAAGGGGCGGATCTCGCCCACCGTCAGCGCTTCCCCCGCCATCGTGACGATTTCCCCTGGTTTGCGTCCGAGGAGCTGCTTGCCCAGCTCGGACTCGTAGGAGATCACCCCGGCGTCCGGGTCGCTCTCCCACGGCCCGAGGATCGACAGCCGGCGCTGCCCTCCGGCGCTGCCCGTCAGCTCGACCGTGCAGCCGATCCGCACCTCGGAGGTGTCGATCGCCGCGAGGTCCAAGGCGCGCGCCCGCTGCAGCTGGCCGGCGAGCGTGGTGGCGCGGGCGGTCAGGTACTCGTGACGCTGGCGGGCGGCCTTGTACTCGAAGTTCTCCCGCAGGTCACCCAGCGCCCGTGCCTCCTCGATCGCCTTGCGGTTGGCCGGGATGTCCTTGGCGCCGATCTGGTGCAGCTCGGCCTGCTTGGTGGCGATCGACTCGGCCAACGCATAGAGCACCTGCTCGACCTCCTCGCGCAGATCGGGGAAGCGCAGCTGCAGGGCGCGCTGGAGATCGTCGCGCTGATAGGCCTCGAGCCCGGCGCTGCGGTGCACGGCGTCGAGCGCCTGGGGTGCTTGCTCGACGGCGAGCAGCGGCAGGAGCCGCGGCAACGTGCCGCCCGACTCGGCATGGACCAGCAGGCGTTGGCGGAAGGAGGCGAACTCCGGGGCGCCGAGGGCGGCGAGGATGGCCTGGAAGAAGCGCAACGGTGCCCGCTCGCGGAGGGCCGCGTCGCCCGCGGCGCGCTCGACGATCCAGGCGAAGGCGGCCGGTGCCTTGTGCGGCTGGGCGATGGCACTGTCGATGAAACGGTCGAGGGCCACCGGTTCCCGTTCGGCGACCATGCCGGCCAGAAGCTCCAGGGTGCGGCCGTCGTCCTCGCGGCCGAGGGCGGCGAGGAGGTGGGGCGGCCAGTCGGTACGCACCTCGCGCAGCAGGCCGTAGGCCCGCTCGCGCAGGGCGCGATCTTCGATGCGGCTGATCACGCTGCGCGGATCGTCGGTGCGCGCCAGCAGCTGCTGCGGGGCCCAGGGGAGGTCCGGCGTCACCTGACCGGTCTTTTCGAGGGCGAACCAGATCTCCGCGGCGAGGGCGGGGTCACTTGCCGCCGCTGCCTCGCCGAGCTTCCTGATCTCCGCTTCCATCCGGCCACGCAATGTGGCGTCACGGGCGCCGTCGCGGCGCAGCATGTCGATCTTCTTGCGCGGGTCCGCCTTGCTGAAGGTAGCCCAAACGCTCGACAGCGCTGCCTCACTCGACTTCGCCCAGTGGTAGGTCTGGCGGCCAGAGCCGGCGACGACCACCTGCGGGTGCTTGCGGGCCGCGCCCCAGAACGCCGTCCAGCGGGACTCCTCGACGACGCCGCTGAGGTCGCGCTTGATGTCGCTGGCGAGGACGGGCTGCTCGTAGCTTTCGAGGACGAGCCGGAGGAGGGCTGGGGGGTCCTGGTCGGCGAGGGCCTTCAGGGCCTGGGGCTCGACGATCTTGCGATGGAGGACGTGCTCGCTCGCCAGGCGGCGCATCAGCTTCGGGGCGGCCTTGAAGCCGACCGAGATCTTCGGCAGGCCGGCGATCTCGACCCGAAAGCTCTGCAGCGCGATGTTCACCTCCGCCACCCGCCCGGCGCCCTTGCCTTCGAGGAGGACGATCTCGCCGAGGTCGAAGGCCACCAGGCTCTGCAGGCGCTCGACCTTCTCCCAGGTCTTCGGGATGTCGGTGATCGCCTTGCGCAGGCCGACCGTTTCGAGCAGGCCCTCGAAGCTCGGCTGCTCGCCGTAGAGGCCGGCGAGCGAGCGGAGGACCTCGGCGTGCAGGCTCTCGGCCGGCGAGAACAGCAGGTGCCCGGCGCGCTCCAGCACTTGCAGCCGGCCCCGCCAGGCGGCGAGGCCGCGCAGAGCGTCGTCGAGCATCTCGAGGAGGGTCTGTGCCAGGGTTTCCTGACCCTGCCCGGAGAGGGAGCGCGCCACGTCGACGAAGAAGTCGAGGTCCTGCGGGTCTTCCTCCAGCCGGGCGAGCCAATCGCTTTCGATCGTCGCGAAGTCTTTCTTCGCCAGGAGGTCTTGGATGCGTCGCGAAAGGGCCATAGGGGCGGAAACATAGCAGATCGCATCTGGAGCAGAGGGCGTCTGGTCGCCGCCACCGCGCTGACACGGCGATAGAGTCGGCGGGTGGATTGGTCGAGCCTCAGCGGTGAGGAACGGATGCTCGCGCTGCGCGAGGCGGCAGGCGAAGAGCTGCTGGAGCTGGTGCGTGCCGCCCTCCCGGAGCTCGACGCCAGCCACCTGCGGCAGCTCTTCCGCAACCCTTTCGTCGGCGCCGAGGAGCTGCGCCTGCTGGCGAACGAGCGAAGGTTGCTGGCGATCCACGAGGTGCGCACGGGCCTCGCCAGTCATCCGCGCTCGCCCACCGTGCTCGCTTTGCGCTTCGTTCCCGGGCTCCACTGGCGCGAGCTGCTCGAGCTCGGCCTCGACGTGCGGGTGCATCCGACGGTGCGCGCCGCCGGCGACCGTTATCTCGCCGAGCGTCTGCCGGCCCTCGCCGAGGGCGAGAAGACGTCGATCGCCCGCCGCGCTGGCCAGCCGGTGCTCGCCCGCCTGCGCCACGATCCCAGCCGCCGGGTGATCGCGGCCCTGCTCGAGAACCCGCGTTTGACCGAGGGTGTGCTGTTCCCGTTGCTCTCCTCGGAGGCGACGCTGCCCGCCATCCTCGCCCTGGTGGCGGCCAACCCGCGCTGGGGCAGCCGCTACGAGGTGCGCCTGGCGCTGGCCAAGAACTCGGCGTCGCCGCTCGAGGTGGCGCTGCGTCTGCTGCCGATGCTCAAGAAGGTGGACCTCAAGGCGGTGGCGAGCCTTCCCCGTGTGAGCTCTCTCGTGCGCCGCCGTGCACGGCTGCTTCTCGGCGAGGCCTGAAGGGTTCCTGGCCCGCCCCGCAGCGAAGGAGCAAGTGATTGACCCGGCGGCAGATGGGCGACTAAGCTAGGCCGAAATACCCGCCCGTCATGAACGCGAACTCCCGCCAGCGCAAGAAAGACCGACCCTGGCAGCAGGGCAGCGATCAATCCGCCTCGTTCGGCGCCTGGCTGCGGCGCCAGCGCGAGGCACGCGAGATCAGCCTGCGCGAGATCGCGGACTCGAGCCGGATCAGCCTGCGCTACCTTGAGGCCTTCGAGCAGGACCGCTTCGACGTGCTGCCGGCGCGGGTCTTTGCCCAGGGCTTCCTCCGCGAGTACGCCAAGTATGTCGGCCTCGACCCGGACGAGGTGGTCAACCACTTCCTGAGCGCGCAGCAGAACGGTGAGCCGGACGAAGAAGCCGAAGAGGAGTCGCGGCCCCGGCGGGCGAGGACCAACTGGCTGTTCAATCTGGTGCTGATCGCCGCCGTGGTGGCCACCTTGGTGCTGACCGCGCTGGTGGCCTTCAACCGCGAGCGAAGCCGTGCCCGCGAGGAGGCCGCGAGCCCGCCGCCGAGCGCCGCCTCGGCCCTGGCTGGCGACGAGGCGACGGGCCTGCGAGCGGACGAGGTGCCGGCACCGAGCCCACTGCCCAGCGAACCAGTGGTGAGCGCGACCGCCGCGCCGGCCGCCAGCTCGCCGGCCCCGGAGGGGCAACCGCCTACGCCGGCCGGCGAGCCGGCAGCCGGCGCAGAGCCGGCCCTCGTCCGTCCAGGCGTGCCGCTGCGGGTCGTCCTGCGCTTTCAGGAGGCCTGCTGGGCGCAGGTCGACGTCGACGGCAGCCGGCGCGTCCAGCGCGAGGTGCCGGCCGGCGAGGTGCTGCCGTTCGACGCCCGCGAGCTCGTGGTGATGACGCTCGGCAACGCCGGCGGTGTCGAGGTGCTGGTCAACGGCCGGCGCTTCGACACCGGTCGCGGCCGTGGCCAGGTGGCCCGCGACGTCCGCATCGACCTCTCCCAGGCCGCGCCGGCCTCCCAACCCAACCAGCCAGGTCAACCCTGATGCTCGTGCGCGAGGCGGCCTCGCCGCTGGTGCAACAGGTCCTGGACGGTGGCAATCGCGAGCTGCGGGTGCTCGCCGCCCGCGGCCTGCTGCCGATCGGCCCGGAGGAGCTGATCCCCCTGCAGATCCACCTCGCCGCCGACCCGGACCCCGAGGTGGCGGGCCGCGCTCGCGGCGTGCTGAAGATGACGGAGCCGCGGCTGCTGGCGCATTTCGCCACCCACGACGCTGCCGCCGACGAGCTGTTCTTTCTCGGCGCCGAGGTCGACGACCCGCTGATCCTCGAGGCGATCCTCCGTCGCCGGGACGTGCCGCGCATGCTGCTTGCCGAGCTGGCCCCGCGGCTGTCGTCCACCCTGCAGGAGATCCTCATCCTGCGCCAGGACGCGATCGTCGACCTGCCGCTGATCCTCGAGGCCCTGGAGACCAACACCGCCCTCGAACCCCACGTCCGCCGCCGGGTCCACGAATACCGCGAGCACCTGCTGCCGCGCGACCACCAGGCGGCCGTCGAGGAGGCCGGCCCGCGTGAGGTCGGGCCTCTGCCGTCGGACGAGGAGGTCCGGCAGGCGATCGAGGTGGCGGCCAAGCTGCCGCCGGCCGGCGAGCACGACGAGTCCACGGGCCTCACCGAGGGGCAGATCCGCCTGCTGGCGGTGCCGGTGCGCATCAAGCTCTCGCGGGGAGCTTCGCGCACGCTGCGCGGCATCCTGCTCCGCGACAGCAACTCCCAGGTGGCCGTCTCCGCCCTCAACAACAATGCCCTTTCGGATGAAGAGGTCGAGCAGCTGGCGCGCAGCCGCTCGGTGGTCGACGACGTGCTGATCGAGATCACCCGCCGCCGGGAGTGGATGAATCGGTACGCTATTGTCAATGCGTTGGTCAACAACCCGCGGACCCCGATTCGCGTTTCTCTGCGCCAGCTCAGCCGCCTGAGCCTGCGCGACCTGCGCACTCTGATCGGCAACCGCAACGTGCCGGATGCCGTACGCTCTTCGGCTCGCACCATCTACCAGGCGAAGACCCGCTAGGACGCGATGGCCAAGAACTACTACGACACCCTCGGCCTGCCGCAGAACGCCACGGCCGAACAGATTCGGGCTCGCTTCATGGAGCTCGCTCGCATGCGGCATCCTGACCGCTTCCAGGGCGCCGAGAAGGAGCGGGCGGAAACCGAGTTCCAGGACATCACCGCCGCTTTCAACGTGCTGGCCGATCCCGAGCGGCGGCGGCTGCATGACCTCGACCTGGCGCGGCCGCAGGTGCAGAAGCAGGGCGCCGACCCGGCGCAGCTGGCTGCCACCTACCTGCGGCGTGGCGCCAAGGCCTACAAGGAGCGCAACTACCTGGAGGCGGCCGATTGTTTCGACCGCGCCACCAAGGCGCAGCCGGACAACGCCAAAGCGTGGCATCATCTGGCCCTCGCCTGCAGTCATCAGAGACGGTGGTTGTCGCGCGCTACGGCGGCGGCGGCCAAGGCCAGCGAGCTTGAGCCGATGAACGCCACCTACCTCAAGCTCGCCGGGCGGATCTTCGAGTCGGCAGGGATGTTGAACCGGGCCGAGAGCTACTACGCCGAGAGCCTGAAGTGGGGCGAAGCCGATCCGGCCGTCGAGGAGCGCCTCGATGAGGTCCGCCGGCAGCTCCGCAAGAGCCGCTCGGGCTTCTTCGGAAAGGTCGGATGATGCTTCGTTTCAGAGCGTGCGGGCTGTCGGACGTGGGGATGAGCCGCTCCCACAACGAGGACTGCTTCGCCATCGACCCGCAGCACCAGCTCTACGTGGTGGCCGACGGCATGGGCGGCCACAGCCACGGCGAGATCGCCTCGCGGATCGCCGTCGACACCATCCGCGATTTCGTCCGGCAGCCGGTCGATCCCGACCAGACCTGGCCGGCCAACCAGGACGGGCGCCATCGGCGGATGTCCGGCACTCTGGTCGCTGCCATCCGCCTGGCCCACGACAAGGTGCTGGGGGCGATCCGCGACAACGCCACGCTGCACGGCATGGGGACGACGGTGGCGAGCGTGATGGCGCTCGACGGCATGGCGAGCGTCGCTCACGTGGGCGACAGCCGGGTCTACCGCCTGCGCGAGGGCCGCCTGGAGCTGCTCACGCAGGACCACACCTGGGTCAACGAGCAGGTCGTCGCCGGCTTCCTCTCTGAGGAGCAAGCGAGGGTCCATCCGCTCAAGAACGTCGTCACCCGCGCCCTCGGTGGCGACAACGAGGTCGAGGTGGACGTCCGCGAGGTGGAGCTCAAGGCGGGCGACCTCTTCCTGCTCTGCTCGGACGGGCTCACCACCATGATGCCGGACGCGCGCATCCTCGAGAACCTGACGGCGAGCAACGGCCTCGAGGAGGCCTGCCGCCGGCTGGTGCAAGAGGCCAACGCCGCGGGCGGCCTCGACAACGTCACGATCGTCCTGCTCCAGGCCGAGCCGGCGAGCTGAAGCCTCCCAGAGAGCCGTTCTTCTGGCGCGGCTAGGGCCTGCCCCAGCCGGGGCGTCAGGGCTCGTCCGGCCGCGCGGCGCGCAGCACGCGGGCCGGCACCCCGACGACCACCACGCCGTCGGCGACCGGCGCCACCACCGCCGCCCCCACTCCCACCAGCGACCAGGCACCGATCGCGAGGTTGTTGCGCACGGCCGCGCCGACTCCCAGGTGGCTGCCCTCGCCGATCGACACCGTGCCGCCGAGGTGTACCCCGGGCGAGAGGTGCACGTGATCGCCGATCGCGGCGTCGTGGTCGACGCTTACCCCGGTGTTGAGAATCACGTTGCGGCCGAGCACGGCGTCCGGGTTGACGAGGGCGCCGGCGAAGACCACGGTGCCGGCGCCGAGGCGGGCGGTGGGGGAGACCACCGCCCGCGGGTGGATGACCGTCGCCGGCTGGGCGCCGTGGGCGAGCAGGGCGGCGAAGACGCGGGCGCGGATGCGGTTCTTGCCGATCCCGACGACGACGCGAGCCGCGTGCTCGCCAGCCCAACGGGCGGCGGCCTCGGTGCCGATCGCCACCACCGGGGCACCTGCCACGCTGGTGCCGGCGCGCCGCGGGTCGTCATCGGCCCAGCCGGCGAGGTCGAAACCGGCGGCGCGGGCGGCGTCGGCGATCACCCGGCCGTGGCCGCTCGCCCCGAAGATCAACAGTCGCTCAGACATCTCCTCCCCCCTGCCGCGGCGGCTCGTCGGCACCCGCCGGCTGCGCGGTCGCCGACTGGCTGCCCATGAACTCCGGCATGGTCGCCTCGCCGGCGTGGCGGATGCCCACGGCGCGCACGACCTGGACCAGCGTCTTGGCCAGGATCCGCAGGTCGAGCCCCAGGCTCTGGTGGTCCACGTACCAGACGTCGAGGGCGAGCTTGGTCTCCCAGTCGATCGCGTTGCGACCGTTGACCTGGGCCCAGCCGGTGATCCCCGGGCGTACCTCGTGGCGCCGCGCCTGCTCGGCAGTGTAGCGCTCGAGGTACTGCACCAGGAGCGGCCGCGGCCCCACCAGGCTCATCTCGCCCCGCAGCACGTTCCACAGCGTGGGGAGCTCATCGAGGCTGGTGGCACGCAGCAGGCGGCCGCAACGGCCGAGGCGCTCGGCGTCCGGCAGCAGCCGGCCGGCGGCGTCCCGCTGCTCGCTCATCGAACGGAACTTGACGAGGGTGAAGGGCCGGCCGCCGCGGCCGGGGCGGGGTTGGCGGAAGAGCACCGGACGGCCGAGCAGGAGGGCCACCGCGGCGGCCGTGGCGAGCAGCACGGGGCTCAACACGACGAGGCCGGCGAAGGCCGCGACGGCGTCGCAGGCGCGCTTGCCGAGCCACGCCGGACGGCGGCCGTGCCGGGCCAGAAGCTCCCAATAGGTGGCGGCGATGCCGGCCCAGATCACCTCCTGGCGGAAGCTGGCGAGCACCCGTGCCCGCCCCGCCTGGCCGTGGCGGTGGGCGAGGGCCGGATCCGCGAGGTAGGAGGCGAGCGCCCCGGCGAGCGCCGTCGCGTCTCCGGCCGGTACGAGTGTGCCCGTCTCGCCGTCGGCCACCGCGTCGCGGCAGCCGGGGATCGCCGTCGCCACCACCGGCAGCCCCATCGCCGCCGCCTCGAGGGGCACGTTGGGGAAGCCCTCGCGGTGGGTGGGCAGGGTCACGACGTCCATCGCCGGGTACCAGACCGCCGTCTCCGCGGCCAGGCCCGCGAAGTGGACGCGCTCGTCGCTGCGCAGTGCGGCAAGGACGGCGGCGGGAACGGCGTCCTCGCGTTCTTCCGGGCCCACCAGCAGCAGGTGGAGGTCGGCGAAGCGCTGGCGCAGCGCGGCCCAGGCGGTGGCCAGCTCGGCAACGCCCTTGTCGCGCACCAGACGGCCGACGAAGCCCACCACCCGAGCCTCGTCCGGGATGCCGGCCTCGCGCCGGCGGTCGGCGCGGCTGGCCGCCGGCTGCCGTGCTGGGTTGAAGCGCTCGGCGGCGTCGACACCGTTGCCGGACCCACCGGCGATGACGACGATCTTGTCGGGCGGGCAGAGCCCTGCGGCGAGGGCGGTGGCGCGCAGCGAAGGGCCGACGGCGATCACCCGCTGCGCGAAGCCGCAGGCGAGCCACTCCGTGTGGCGCAGCAGGCGGCGCCGCCAACCGGTCGCCGTCTCGAGCGGCAGGCCGCGCAGGTGGTAGATCCGCACCGGCACGCGGGCGAGAAAGGCGGCCAGCATGCCGAGGAGGCCCGCCTTCGGCGTATGGGCATGGACGATCGCCGGCCGCCGGCGCCGCAGCAGCCACCAGAGACGGACGAGAGAGACCAGGTCGCGGTGGGGGGCGATCCGTCGCTCCATCGCCACGGCATGGGCGGCCAGGCCTTCGTTGGCGGCGAAACGCTCGAGCTCGGGGCCGGGCGAGGACACCAGCTCGATCTCGAAGCCCTGCCGGCGCACGAAGCCCAGCTGGCCGCGCAGGAACATCAGCGTCAGCGGGATGGTGGTGATGTGGAGGAGGCGAGGTTGCGGCACCGCCGGCATTCTAGCGGCGTGGCGGTGGGGCGCCGCGGGAGAAAAAAGGGGCCGGCGTTGCCGCCGGCCGCAGAGAGGAGGAGTCGGTGCGTTCCCTGCTACCCGCCGTACTCGTAGCCCTCGCGGGCCTGGATGCGGAACTCGGGGTTGCGCGTCTTGACCTTCACGCGCTGGTAGCCCGTTTCCCCGGCGGGGTGATTCGCCTTGTAGCTCAGCAGGTAGTAGCCGTTGTTCTCGCTGGCCAGCTGCCGGAGCGGGGTGATGAAGGAGGTGAAGTTCTCGTAGTAGCGGCCACCGGTCTCGTCGGCCAGCTGATGCAAGCCGTTCGACTCGGCGTACTCGACCTCGCTCGGCACCAGGTCGATGCTGTAGACGGCGACGTTGGCGTTGTTGAGGGCCTGCACGGTGGCCGGCATGTAGCGCGGGTCCGGCTTGTAGAGGTTGAACGCCGTCTCATCGCCGAAGCCGGTGGCGAAAAGGACGAGGTTCTTGCGCCCCACGATGCCGTCCATCGCCCGCGCCAGAGTGCTGAGCGCCTCGTAGACGGTGCCAGTCTCCTTGCCCAGCTGGGCACCCGAGGGGAGCGCCGCGCGCAGCGAGGGCACGCCCTCCTCCTGGCTCTGGCGGGACGGCCAGTTGGCGCCCGGGTCCTTGCCGGTCGAGGCGCCGTCGACGGCGCGCAGGAGGGCGGCGGAGTCCTGGGTAAAGTCCTGGTGCACCTTGAGGCGGACGTCGTAGCTCACCACCGCCACGTAATCGTCGAGAAGCTTCTCCTGCTTGATCCAGCGGCGGCTCTCGCGGGCGGCCGCGAGCTGGCGCTGGACGAGGCCGAGCTCCGGCACGTCAGAGCTCTTCTGCTGCTGTTCCTCGAAGAACAGCACGAAGTAGCGATGGCTGGGGGCGATGCCGTCGGGAGAGCCGGCGGCGGCCTGGCCGCCCACAGCGTCGAGGAGCCGGCGGTTGCTGTAGAAGGACAGAGCGGCCACCTCCACGGGCTTGCCGTCCTCTTCGACGATGAAGTCGTCTGGCTGGAGGCCGACGATGACGTTGCCCTGGCGGTCGGTGACCAGCACATCGAGGAGGACCTCGGACACGGTCAGCTGCTCACCGAAGCCGCCACCCTGCGCCGCTTCTGCACGCAGGACGGGAGGGAGCAGGAGGCCGAGGACGAGGGCCAGGCTGACGGGGAAGGCTCTTCTCATGACGGGCTCCTTGGCGGGGTGTCCCCGCGATCAAGGTCCAGAAGAGCAAGCCCCGTGCCCGCGAACGAGGGCCGTTCGCGGGGAGGTCAGGCGAAAGAGCGTCCTCTCTCGGGGACGGTCGGCTAGGAGCGGGAGGCGTAGAAGCCGCCGGCTGCCGCCGCCTTGCGGAGGGCGTCGCAGGGCTGGAAGCGCTCACCCACCAGGCCAGCCAGGCGCTCGAGGCGGACGACGACCTCGTTGAGGCCCTCGCCGTCGGCCCAGCGGCACAGGCCGCCGCGGAACGGCGGGAAGCCGGTGCCCATGATCATCGCGAGGTCGAGGCTCCCCGGATCGGCGACGACGCCCTCGGCCAGGCAGCGGGCGGCCTCGTTGACCATCGGCAGCACCATGCGGTCGGCGAGCTGGGGGTGGTTGGGCGCCTTGACCCGTGGCACCAGGCCCAGGAGGCCGTAGATCGCTGGGTCGACGCTCAGGCGCTTGCGGCCCTCGTAGCGATAGAAGCCGAGGCCCGTCTTGGTCCCCAGGCGTTTGGGGTCGACGGCCTTGTCCAGCCACGGCGGGACGGGAAGCCGATCGCCGAAGGCGTCACCCAGGATGTGCCCGACCTTGACCGCGACGTCGATCCCCACCTCGTCGGTCAGGGCGATCGGTCCCATCGGCATGCCCCAAGCGGTCATCGCGCGGTCGATGTCCTCGATGCTGTGGCCCTCGTCGAGCAGCCACAAGGCCTCGGTCGAGTAGAACATCAGCAGGCGGTTGACCAGGAAGCCGGGTCCGTCCTTGACCAGCACCGGCGTCTTGCCTAGCTTGCGAGCGAAGTCGAAGACCGTCGCCACCGCCGTCGGGCTGGTGCGCCGCCCCTTGATCACCTCGACCAGCGGCATCTTGTCGACCGGGTTGAAGAAGTGCATGCCCACCACCCGCGCCGGGTTGGGGGTGAGCTCGGCGATGGCGTCGATCGAGAGCGACGAGGTGTTGGAGGCGAGGATCGCCTCGGGGCCGGTGGCGCGGGCAACGTCGGCCATCACCTGCTGCTTGATCGGCAGCTTCTCGATCACCGCCTCGATCACCAGGTCGACCCGCTCGAAGCCGCTGTAGTCGAGGCCCGGCCGCAGCAGGGCGAGGGTGCGCTGCGCCTCCGGGCGGCTGATCCGCCGGCGGTCGAGCTTCTTCTTGACCAGGCTGGCGGCGTGGGCCAGGCCGCTGGCCAGTGCGGCCTCCTGGATGTCCTTGAGGCGCACCGGGATGTTGGCCTGCTCGGCGATGATGTGAGCGATGCCGCCGCCCATCACGCCGGCACCGAGCACGGCGGCCTGCGCCAGCTTGCGCGGCTCGCCCGGCGGCCGGGCGCCTTCCTTCTTGAGGCCTTCCATCAGGTGGAAGACGTGGACGAGGTTCTTCGACACCCGCCCGGTCGCCAGCTCGCCCACGGCCTGGGCCTCGGCGGCGAAGCCAGCCTGGCGGCCGCGGCTGACCGCCGTGCGCACCACCTCGATCGCCTTGAGGGCCGCCGGGTACTGGCCCTTGGTCTGCGCCAACGTCTTCTTGCGCGCCTGGTCGAAGATCAACTTGCGGCCCAGCGGGTTGCCCTCGAGGAGGAGCTGTTGCCAGCCGCCGCGGCGCGCCGTCCCGCGCCGCCTGGCGTCGCGTTTGCCGAGGGCGAACTCGCGCACCTGGCCGAGAAAGGTGGCGTCCGGCAGCAGGGCATCCACCAAGCCCATGCGCAGTGCCTGCTTGCCGACCAGGTTGCGGCCGGTGAGGATGAGGTCGAGCGCCGCGGCGACGCCGACGACGGCCGGCAGCCGGGTGCTGCCGCCCCAGCCGGGGAGGATCCCAAGCTTGATCTCGGGCAGGCCGATGCGCAGGTCGGGGCGGTCGCTCGCCACCCGGTAGGTCGAGGCGAGCGAGAGCTCGGTGCCGCCGCCCAGGCAGGTGCCGTTGATCGCCGCCACGGTGGGGAAGGGCAGGGCCTCCCAGGCGGCGAAGATGCGATGCCCCAGCCGCGAGCCGGCGGCCGCAAGCTCGGGGTCGGTGACGCCGGCGATGGCCTCGACGTCGGCACCGGCGATGAAGCTCCCCGGCTTGCCGGAGCAGAGGATCAGGCAGCCGATGTCGGTGCGGCGGGCGAGCTGCGGGATGGTCTCGTCCAGCTCCTCGAGCACCTCGCGGGTGAAGATGTTGACCTTGCGGTCGGCGAGGTTGAAGGTGAGTGTGGCGAGGCGGTCTTCTCCGACGACGAGGCGGAATGCGTGGCTCACGGTGGTCGCGGTCCCTCTCGGCTGGGGCGTCTCGGCTCGGTGCCTGGGCCCGGGGCGTGGCTCGGCCGGGGTGGCCGCACGCTCTTATGCCGGACTGCGGCAATCTTATCCCAGGGGACGGAAACTCCGTCTTGACCGCCTCGGCGAGGAACGCTATCCTTCCGGCTTCCCGCCCGGCCCCCAGCCGGGTCTCTCCGCCGTCGGGGCGTAGCTCAGCCTGGTAGAGCGCACGGTTCGGGACCGTGAGGTCGGAGGTTCAAATCCTCTCGCCCCGACCATTTCCTCGTTACAGACTGCCCTCGATCCAGGACGCCGCCGCAGCTCGCCTTGCGAGCTCTGGGGGCTTTCTCCTATCCTTCCCGCCGTTGTTCCATCACCCAGGAGGCCCGCGCCGCCAGCGCGCGAGGCCTTTCGTGGCTCGGGCAGCCGCCTTGCAGGGCGCCGCTGTACATCGTCCATGACCGGAGGCAGATGAGATGAATCAAGGTGCGGCGACGGACAAGCAGTGGTTCGGCCATCCACGAGGCCTCGCCACGCTCTTCTTCACCGAGATGTGGGAGCGCTTCAGCTACTACGGCATGCGAGCGCTGC
>CAYQRE010000031.1:0-55915 GCA_964420075.1 uncultured Thermoanaerobaculia bacterium
TGGTCTCCCACAGCTGCTCAGGGTTCATCTCACCGAGGCCCTTGTAGCGCTGGATCGAAAGGCCCTTCTTGGCCCCCTCGTAGAGGGTCGAGAGGGCGTCCTCGTGGGTCGCGGCGGCGCTCTCCTGCTCCCCCTTGAAGAGGCGGAAGCCGGTGGCGGCGAGCGCCTCGAGCCCCGCCGGGTTGGTGGCCAGGGCGCGGTACTCGGCGGTGGTCAGCAGGCCCCAGTCGAGCCGCACCTCGCGCTCGACGCCGTCGCGGCGGGCGAGGAAGCGGATGGCGTGCGTCCCGTGCTCCTCGTCGCGGCTCACCTCGACGGCGGCGAAGCCCTGCTCGGCGAGGCGCCGGGCCACCCGCTCGACGAGCCCTTCATCGACCAGCGAGCTCTTGTCGCGGACCTCGTTCACCAGGGCGATGCGCAGCGCCGCGGCCGGGTAGCCGCGCGACACCAGGCGCTCGAGGTTCTGCTGGAAGGTGTCGATCTTGTCGAGGAAGCGCCCCAGCTTCTCGCCGGCGAGGCGACCACCGTAGAGCCGCTCGCCCGCCGTGTGGCCGGCCTCGCCCTCGGCGTGGACGATCTCGAGCTGCCAGGCGTCCTTGATCCGCTCGATCAGGTAGCTCTGGTACTCACGATCGTCCTTGAGGTAGGTCTCGGACTTGCCATGGGCCACCTTGTAGAGCGGCGGCTGGGCGATGTAGAGGTAGCCGCGGCGGATGATCTCGCTCATCTGGCGGAAGAAGAAGGTGAGGATCAGGGTGCGGATGTGGCTGCCGTCGACGTCGGCGTCGCACATGATGATCAGCTTGTGGTAGCGCAACCGTGCGACGTCGAAGTCGTCCTTGCCGATACCGGTGCCGAGGGCCGTGATCAGGGTCTTGATCTCGTCGGAGGTCAGCATCTTGTCGAAGCGCGCCTTCTCGACGTTCAAGATCTTGCCCTTGAGGGGCAGCACCGCCTGGGTGGCGCGGTCCCTCCCCTGCTTGGCGGAGCCGCCGGCCGAATCGCCCTCGACGAGGAAGAGCTCGGCCTTCTCCGGGTCCCTTTCCTGGCAGTCGGCGAGCTTGCCGGGGAGGTTCGAGGCGTCGAGTGCGCCCTTGCGGCGGGTGAGGTCGCGGGCGCGGCGGGCCGCCTCGCGCGCCACCGCCGCCTCGACGCACTTCTCGACGATCCGCCGCGCCTCCTTCGGGTTCTCCTCCAGGTAGGTGCCCAGGCGATCGTTGACCACCTGTTCCACCCAGCCCTTGATGTCCGAGGAAACCAGCTTGTCCTTGGTTTGCGAGGAGAACTTCGGGTCCTTGATGCGCACCGAGATGACGGCCGTCAGGCCCTCGCGCACGTCCTCCCCCGAGAGGTTCTCCTTGAGGTTCTTCGACAGCCCGCTCTGCTGCGCGTAGAGGTTGATCGTGCGGGTGAGAGCGGCCTTGAAGCCCACCAGGTGGGTGCCGCCGTCCCGGTTGTTGATCGTGTTGGTGAAGCAGTAGAGAGCCTCTTGGTAGCCGTCGTTCCACTGCAGGGCGACTTCGATCGTCTCCGCCCCGGTGCCGTCGTCGCGCCCATCCTCGAGGTAGATGGGGTGCGGGTGAAGCGGTGTCTTGTTGCGCGAGAGGTGCTCGACGAAGGAGGAGATGCCGCCCGAGAAGGCAAAGTCGGCGGACTTTTCCGTGCGCTCGTCGTGGAGGTGGATGTGCACCCCACGGTTGAGGAAGGACAGCTCGCGCAGGCGCTGCGCGAGCGTCTCGTACTGGAACTCGAGGACGGCGAAGATCTCGTCGTCGGGGGTGAAGCGGACCTTGGAGCCCGTGCGGTCGGTCTTGCCGATGGGCTTAATCGGCGCCTCCGGCACCCCGCGGTGATAGACCTGGTACCAGACGTGGCCGTCGCGCCGGATCTCGAGCTCAAGGGTCTCGGAGAGGGCGTTGACCACCGAGACGCCCACGCCGTGCAGACCACCCGAGACCTTGTAGGAGTTCTTGTCGAACTTACCGCCCGAGTGCAGCTCGGTCATGATGACCTCGGCGGCCGAGCGGCCTTCGCCTTTGTGGACGTCGACGGGGATGCCGCGGCCGTCGTCCTCGACGGTCACCGAGTTGTCGCTGTGGATGGTGACGGCGATCCGGCTGGCGTAGCCGGCCTGCGCCTCGTCGATCGAGTTGTCGACCAGCTCGAAGACCATGTGGTGGAGCCCGGAAGCGTCATCGGTGTCCCCGATGTACATCCCCGGACGTTTGCGCACCGCCTCGAGGCCCTTGAGGACGGTGATGTTCTCGGCCGTGTACGTGGCCTCGAGAACCTCCGCTCCAGGCGGCCTTCCGACGCTGCTCGCGACCTCTTCTTCTGCCACTAGCTAGACCTCCCCCCACAAAGGCTCGATGCTAGCACAAGGATGCTGTTAATTCAAGCCTACTTATTGAAAAATAAGGCCTTTACCGGCCCGCGCCGGGACCGGTGCCGAAGCCCCTATGAGCCCTCGTTGGAGCTCAGGCTGCCGGCCACCAGGTCCCAGCGGGCGGTGAGCTCACGACCCTCCCAAACCCGCGGCCGGTTGGAGCTGGCGAAGACCTGCGGTGCGCCGGCAAGGAGCGGCCAGAGGGCCGCGAACGAGCGGGGCGACAGCTCGGCGTCGACGTCGTCGAGGAGGTAGATGGGGTGCTTGCCGGCGTCGGCCAACACGCGCCCGTGGGCTGCCGCGAGCAAGAGCCCCACCGCCTTGCGTTCGCCCGCCGAAGCGACACGGCGGATCTCCTTGCCGCCGAAGCGGATCTCGAGATCGTCGCGGTGCGGACCTACCAGCGGCTGTTGCCGGGCACGCTCGGACTCGGCGGCGACCGCCAGGGCCTCTTCCACGGCCGTGGCCCCCTCGAGCGCACGGGCTGGCGACGGTCGGTAGGCGAGCTTGACCTCGGGGAGCGCCAACGACAGGTCGGCGACGAGCCTGGCGAACTGCGCTTCGAGGGCGACGAAATAGGCCTGGCGCAGTGCGACGACCGGGACGGCCGCCGCCGCGAAGACGGCGTTCCAGGTCGCGAGCTCACGCCCCCCGGCGAGGAGAAGGCTGCGCTTCTGAGCCAGCGCCTGGCGAAAACGCGCAAGCTCGGCCAGGGCGGCGGGACGCAGGCCGAGCACGCCACGGTCGAGCAGGCGCCGTCGCAACCTCGGCGGCCCGATCAAGGCCTCGACGTCGGCCGCCGTCCAGGCGACGATGGGCTGGGCTCCCAGGTGGTCGGCGAGGGCGCTCGCCGCACCGTTGAGCAGCCGTCGACTCCCTTCCGGGCCCAGATGGAGCTCGAGGCTCCGGCGGCCGACGTCCGCATCGTCGAGCTCAGCCTCGAGATGGAAGCGCTCTGCTCCGTGGCGCCGGCAGTCGACGAGCTGGCCGGCGCGGAAGCTGCGCGTGGTCGCCACCACGTAGAGCGCTTCGAGCAGGCTGCTCTTGCCCGCCCCGTTGTCACCGAGGAGCAGGTGGCTGCCAGCCGCGGGCTCCCAGAGGACGGCGGCGAGGTTGCGGAAGTTCCTGACGTGGAGGCGCTTGAGCAAGTGGGTCCAGCTCGCTCCCGAGCGGAGCCGCGATCGCCGGCCGCAAGGGGCCGCGACCGCGGTCAGATCCGCATCGGCATGATCACGCAGAGGTAGCGCTGGTCGGTACCGTCGACCGGGTAGCACACGGCCTGCGTGTTCTCGTCCTTGAGCGCCAGGCGCACCCGATCGGTCTCGACGGCGGAGAGGAAGTCGACGAGGTAGTCGGGGTTCATCCCCAGCCGCAGATCGGAGCCCTGGAACTCGCACGGCACCTCCTCGACCGCCTCGCCGAGGTCGGGGTTCGCCGCCGAGACGATCAGCTGGTCGTCCTCGAGCTGGAGCTTGATCGAGCGAGCGCGATCACCGGTCAGGAGGGCCACGCGGCGCACCGAGTCGATCAGCCGGCGGCGGTCGAAGAGCGCGTCGTGCGGGTTCTCCTTGGCGATCACCCGCTCGTAGTCCGGGAAGGTGCCTTCGAGGATGCGGCAGACGAGCTCGCGGCTGCCGACCGCGAAGCAGAGGTGATGGGGCCCGCGGCGGTAGAGCAGCGAACCCTCGCCCTCGAAGCGCAGGAGCTCTTGGATCGCCTTGCGCGGCACCAAGACGCCGTCCTCGGCCGCCCCCGCCTCGCCCCCTTGGACCGCCGAGCTCTCCACCAAGGCGAGCCGATGGCCGTCGGTCGCCACCATCTCGAGAGAGCCGCTCTTGACCTTGAGGAGGGCTCCGTTGAGCTGAAAGCGCGACTCTTCCGCCGAGACGGCGAAGAGCACCTTGGCGATCATCCGGCGGAACTCCGGCGAGGCGATCTCGATGGTCGCACCCTCCGCGACCTTCGGTAACGTCGGGAAGTCCTCCGGGTTCATGCCGCGGATCTTGAACCGGGAGGAGAGGGCCTTGATGGTCAGGGTCTGGGGCTCTTCTTCGGCCAGCAGGACGTCCTCACCGTCGACGGCACGGATGATCTCGATCAACTTCTTGGCCTGGACCGCCAGCCGCCCCGACCGGCTAACGTCGGCCTGGCACCAGGTGGTCAGGGAGACGTCGAGGTCGGTGGCGGCCAGAGTGAGGCGATCGTCGTCAGCGGAAAGGAGGATGTGCGCCAGCGCGGGAATCGTCGTCTTGCGTTCCACGATGCCCTGCATCGGTCCCAACTCGGCCAGAAACTCCGCGCGATTCACTCGGACTTCCATCAAGCCTCCTCCTTAGAACAGAGCTTGAAATATAGCATAGACGTCGTCATAACAGGCCCTGCGGAAGCTGCGGAAAAGCGCTGTAAGCCCTTTGTTTCTAGCGGCTTGATCCTGTCCGCAGGAGGCCGTAAAGGGCTGTGGGAGAGCTGTGGACGAGCTGTGGAAAAAACCCGTTCTGCCACCCCGTTGGTGGCCCTCCACAACTTTTCCACAGCTTTCCACGGTGGGTTCCTAGAGCCGCCCGACGATCGCGGCGCCGGGCCACGGCCGGTGCGGCTCAGGGCGAGAAGTGATCGGCCATCTGCCGCAAGGCGCGATCGAGATCGTCGTCGCTCTTGCGCAGTTCCTCGATCTTGTCGATCGAGTACTTCACCGTCGAGTGGTGCTTGTTGTTGAACTGCTTGCCGATCTCGGGCAACGAGAGGTCGGTGAGCCGCCGGCAGAGGTACATCGCCACGTGACGGGGGAATGCGATCGGCTTGGCGTTGTTGCGGCTCTTGATCTCGCTCACCTTGAGGCCGTAGTGGCGGGCGACGAACTTGATGATGTCGGCCCCGGTCACCTTGTGCCCGGCCTGGTTGACGATGTCCTTCAAGGTCTCTTTGGTGAGATCGAGGGTGATCTTCTTGCCTGTCAACGAGGCGAAGGCGATCACGCGGTTGAGCAGGCCCTCGAGCTCGCGGACGTTCGAGCGCACCTGGCGGGCAACGAAGAGGGCGACGTCGTCTGGCAGCTGGATGCCCTCGAAGTCGGCCTTGCGGCGCAGGATCGCCACTTTGGTCTCGAGCTCGGGGGCCTGGATGTCGGCGATCAACCCCCACTCGAAGCGGCTGCGCAGGCGCTCCTCGAGGGTCGGGATGTCGCGGGGCGACGAGTCCGACGACAGGATGATCTGCTTCTGGCTGGTGTAGAGGGTGTTGAAAGTGTGGAAGAACTCTTCCTGCGTCCGTTCCTTGTTGGCGAGGAACTGGATGTCGTCGATCAGCAGCACGTCGATGTTGCGGTAGCGCTCGCGGAACACCGGCATGCGGTCGAAGCGGATCGAGTTGATGAGCTCGTTGACGAACTGCTCGGCAGCCAGGTAGCGAACCTCGAGGTGTGGGTGCAGACGCAGGATCTCGAGGGCAACGGCGTGCAAGAGATGGGTCTTGCCGAGGCCCACGCCGCCGTAGAGGAAGAGCGGGTTGTAGCTCTGCGACGGTTTCTCGGCCACCGCCCGGGCTGCCGCGTGGGCGAACTGGTTCGAGGTGCCGACAACGAAGTTGGAGAACGAGTAGCGGGGGTTGAACTGCGCCGCGCCGCGCACCTGCTGCGGTGCTCGCTCGGCGCTCGCCAGGGCGAACAGCACCTCCAGCGGCTTGCCGTCGAGGCCGGCGATGGCGCGGTCCACGGCCGGGCGGTACGTCTCTTCGAGGGTGTGCAGGACGCGCTTGTTGGGCGCCAGGAGGATCAACCGTCCTCCCTCATCGAGCCTCGCCTTGACGCCTCCGAACCAGGTCGCGTATTCGTCTGCGTCGAGCTGTGAGCGGAGCGCCTTCTGAAGCTTGGGCCAGACAGAGGTCATCAGTTGAGATCTCGACTCGGAGGTGCGCCCGGACTCTCAATGACAATAGAAATCCACAACTTTTCCACAGCCTGTGGAAAAGGCGAACACGTTGGATTGCCAGGCTGGGACTGCCGTGCCGGCGAGAGGTGGGGATCATAGCAGCAGCCATCGCGAGCGGGCAAGACTTCTTTGAGAGGTTTCCAAGAAAGCCAATAAGCTCTCTCTTGCCAGCAGGTTACGGCTGCCCCGCGGGCCCCTAGTAGGGTTGTTCGAGGTGCTGCCAGGGCGTTGGCAGCTCGAGCAGGCCGCCGCGCGGCGGCCGCAACAAGGCGACGAGGCGACGCCACTCGCTGGCCATCCCCTGGTGTCCACCGGAGAGGAGCCAGTCGAAGAGGCCTCGTGGCTGCGGATGGAACTCGAGGGCCACCTCAGCGCCCTCCTCCCGAGCTGCCTGGAGAGCGAGGTCGATCGCCAGGTCGAGGCCGCCGAGCCGGTCGACGAGGTGGTGCTCGAGGGCAGCCGTCCCCGACCAGACCCGGCCGCGGGCCACGCGCTCCACCGCCTCGGGAGCCAAGCCACGCCCGCGCTCCACCTGGGAGCGGAAGAGGCGGTAGGTGTCGTCGACCCGGTCCTGGACCTTCTGCGCCTGGGCGGGGCTGAAACGGCTGGTGGAGTCGTAGAGGTCGGCGTTCGCACCGCGCTTGAGCGTGTCGTGGGTGATCCCCAACAGCTCGCTCTCCAGCCGGCCCGTCGCCAGCTTGCCGGTGTAGACGCCGATCGAGCCGGTGATCGTCGAGGCCTCGGCGACGATCGTGGGGGCCTGGGTGACGATGTAGTAGCCGCCCGAGGCGGCGACGTCCGAGAGCGAAGCGACGACCGGCTTCTTGCCCTTGAGGCGTTCTACCTCACGAAGGATCAGGTCGGAAGCGAGGGCCGAGCCACCGGGGCTGTCGACCCGCAGCACGACCGCTTTGAGCTCCTCGTCGTCGGCGAGCTCGCGCAGCAGCTTCACCATATCGTCCGAACCCACGGAGTGCTCGCTCGAAAACGGGTTGCCGCCGCCCCCGCCGCGGACGATGACGCCGTTGGCGTAGACGATGGCCACGCGCGGACCGCTCGGGACCAGAGACTCGGCGTAGTGCCGCAGGCTCTGGCGGGACAGCTCGCGGCCCTCGACCCGCGCGACGCGCTCGTCGAACTCGTCTGGGTAGGCGAGCTCGTCGACGAGCTTCGCGGCGATGGCCTGCTCGGCCGAGAAGGGCGCCTCGTCGATCAACTGCCGGACCGCGGTGACCTCCAAGCCGCGACGGCTTGAGATGGCCGTGACCACCTGCTCGAAGCCATGGTCGAGAAGGGCCTCGAGCGCCTCTCTGGCCGGCGCCGAGTAGTTGGCACGGGTGTACGTCTCGATCGCGCTCTTGTACTCACCGGCGGCCTGGAACTGGGGATCGACCCGCAGCTTGTCGAGGGCGTTGCCGAGGAAGAGGCCGTCGAAGTAGAGACCGAGCAGGTTGACCTCACCGGCCGGTGCCAGGGAGATCCGGTTGCAGGCGGTGGCGAGGTAGTACGGCAGTGTGCCGTTGGAACCCTCACCGGCCGTTTCCAGGTAGCAGTCGACGGGTTTGCCGGTGGCCGCGAAGCGCTCGACGAGACGGCGGACCTCCTGTGCCTTGGCTAGGCCGAAGCGCGGCTCTTCGATGTAGATGGCGAGGGCGCGCACGTCGTCGTCATCGGGCGCCGCTCGCAGGGCGGTGTAGACCTCGGCCATGGTGAGGTCGTCCTCGTCGTCCCGCAGCCACGAGGTGTCGGGTGCTTCCTCCTCGAGAGGGCCGCTCAGATGCCAGGTAAGCACGCGCTCGCCAAGGACGGGGGCCTCTTCCTTCGCGGCAAAGTGGAGGAGGGCGCTCAGGGCACCGAGAAGGCCCAGGAACGAAGCGAGGGCGAGGACCAGGACGAGCGAGAGGAGGACCTTCTTCATGACAGCCCTTTCCGGCGGGTGACGGGGAGCGAGGTCTTGGGCCATCCCGCTCAGCGTTGGCACCCCGCTTGCAGATTGGGGAATGCAGCAAGGTTAACGAACGGTTAACACTGATACGAGGGAGGTTCCACCCACCACTGTTCATCTCACCACAAACAGGAGGCTAACAGTCCTCCCCCTCTGAGATCCTGCCAAATTCCCCTCATCCAAACAGGGGTAAATCCTCAGAACAGCCTACCCAACGCGGAACCTCCCTCCGTATTTCCCTGCTCCGCAGGGCGGCCCCGGGGCCGAGACCCCGGGTTTTCCTTTTCTAGGGCTCCCCGACAACAGAATCTGCCAGCATGGCGCGCCGGTCGCCAGGGTGCCGCAATGCGGCAGACGTGCCGGAACCGCATGCCAGAATGGCCATATACTGTTTTGGCATGAGCACGGCGGCGTCCCTTCTGGCGTGGTTTGACCGCCACCGCCGCGACCTCCCTTGGCGTCGGGATACGGATCCCTACCGCATCTGGGTCTCGGAGATCATGCTGCAACAGACTCGCGTCGAGGTGGTGGTCCCCTACTTCGAGCGCTTCCTCGCCCGCTTCCCGACCCTCGAGACCCTCGCCGCCGCCGAGGAGGTTGAGGTTCTGGCGTTGTGGTCGGGGCTCGGCTACTACCGGCGCGGCCGACAGCTCCTGGCTGCCGCCCGCCAGGTGGTCGCGACGGGCGGCTTCCCGCGCACGGTCGACGGGCTGCGAGCGCTGCCGGGGATCGGCGAGTACACGGCCGCAGCGGTGGCCAGCATGGCTTTCGGGGTACCCGCGGCCGTCCTCGACGGCAATGTGGAGCGCGTCCTCTGCCGGTACCTCGCCGACGGCGGTGACCCCAAGGCGCGCGCGACGAGGGAACGGCTCCGCCAAGCGGCGGAAGGCCTCCTTGTTGCGGCGCGGCCGGGCGACTCGAACCAGGCGCTGATGGAGTTGGGCGCCACGCTTTGTCTGCCGCGCCGTCCCCATTGCCTGCTCTGCCCGCTGGCCGAGGGCTGCGCGGCACGGCGCCGGGGCGAGATGGAGAGCTACCCGCGGCCGAAACCCCGGCGGGCCCTCGAGCGCCAGACCTGGGCCGCCCTCTGGGTCGAGAGGGAGGGCAGGGTTCTGCTACTCGAGCGACCCGCCGAGAGTGCCGTCCTGGCCGGGACCTGGGAGCTGCCGGCCATCGAGGCCGCGCCCGATCTCCTGGCGAGGGTCCACCGCGAGCCGAGCGCGGCCGGCGAGCTGGCGGCGCTGTTCGCGCAACGCTTCGGCGCTCGGTGGCAGATCGGCGATGCCCTCGGGACGGTGCGCCATGGGATCACCTTCCGGGACCTCACGATCACCGCCTTTCGCGCCGAGGTGGCGGGGCACGGGGGCGTTGCAGAGGGGCGGCCGGCGGGCTGGTTCTCAGCCACCGAGCGCGCACGGCTGCCGCTGTCGTCGCAGGTCGCGAAGGTCGCGGCTATGGCTCGCCGGCCGTCAACGGGTCGAAGCCGTGGGCACGACCGCCGGACAGCATGAACCAGCCGATGATCTTCTCGTCGATCTCGCGCAGCCGCTTGGCGACCAGAGAGCAAAGGATCCGCAGCAGGCGCAGCGAGGAGACCTTGCGGATGTCCAGGATGCCGGCGAGGACCTCGCGTGGGATGGCCAGCACCACCGCCCCGCCCTCGTGGGCCTTGGCCTCGGCAGAGCGCGGCTCGTTGTCGATCAGAGCCATCTCGCCGAAGTAATCCCCCCGCTCGACGAAGCCGAGGGCCTCTTCGCCCGCTCCGGGGATGTGCTTCGAGATCATCACCCGGCCCTCGAGGACGATGAACATGCGGTCGCCCGGCTCACCCTCGCGGAACAGCACCTCGCCCGCCTCCAGCCGTTTGGCCTTCGACAGCGAGGTGAGGAAGTTGATCTCCATCGGCGTCAGCACCTGCTCTTCGAAGAGCTGACGCTTCGCCGCGAGATCGATCTGAAAGACCCCGGTCGCCGCCCTCTCGCGCGGTTGGCTGGGTGGCGGCTGGCTGCCCGGCTCGCTGAAGAAGCGAACCAGATGCTGGTTGGCCAGCCGGAGCTTGCGCGACAGGCTCTTCCAGAACAGCCAGTGCAGGGCCAGACTGAGGCTCGGCTGCTGCTCGAGCAAGGGGGCCAGGGCAACGGGACTCAAGGGCAGGAGCTGGCTCGCGACGAGGGTCACGGCGTCACCGGAGCGCCCCTGCTGATCGATGAAGCTCGCCTCGCCGAAGAGCTCGCCTTCCCCCAGGGTGGCGAGGGGATAGCGGCCGAACGAGGTTTCCCGCTCGATGCGGACCTGGCCCGCGAGAATGAAGTAGGCGTCGTGGGTGCGGTCGTTCTGGTGGACCACCTGAGCGCCCGCTTGCACCTTGGTGGGCTGGACGGCCGACGCCAAGTGGTGGAGGTCGGGATCCGCGAAGTGGCTGAAGGCGGGGTGCGCGCGGAGAGTCTCGTAGGTGTCCACGACGTGAGTCCTCGCAGCTGCGAAGGAGGACATTGTAACCGACGGGCTGGTCGCCGCCGGATGGAGGGTTAGCCGCCGGCCGCGCCGTCGTCGAGCAGAGAGAGCTGAGATGGGCGCAGCAGCTCGAGCGAAGCACGCTCGACGACGGTCAGCCAGCCGGCGCGATCGCCGGGGTCGAGTGCGAGCGTGCGCAGGCCTCGCCGTTCCACCTCGCGCGCCAGGCGCTGGTCAACGGCGCGCTGGAAGGTGGGGTCGGCGGCGCGAATGCCGTCGGGCGAGGGCTGACCGACGATCGGCACCGTGACCAGCAGGTGGTAGGTCGACATCCAGGTCTCGACCATCGCCTCCCAGGACGGCTCGGGTCCGCTCGCCAGCAGCTGGTAGACGTAGTTGTCGAGGGCGCTGCGATCGCAGATCACCACCGGGTAGCGAGCCATCGCGACCATCTCCTCGGCGATCTGCGTGTGGAGGATCCAACCTTGAGCGTTTTGGGTGGTCTCGCGGTTGATCGGCAGCGGGCAGCGCCGGGCCACCTCGTGCACCACCTCGCAGGCGACATCGCGGGACTTGAGGCGCGCCGCGAGGCCGTAGCAGAGCGTGGTCTTGCCGACGCCGTGGCTACCGATGAAGGCGATCTTGAGGCGCTCGGGAGGGTTCACCGGCTGATTCTAGCCTTCGGCCACGGCCCGCCGTCTGGCCCTCGCGGCCTTGCCCCGCCACACCGCGGCCAGCGCCGCGCGATGCCCGCGCAGGAGAGCGAAGGCATGGTCGGCGCTGCCCCGCATCAGATAGGCGCTGGCTCGCAGCCCCACCCAGCCGCTGTGCAGAACGGCGAGCCAGAGGCGGTGCAGGCGTGACGGGTAGGGCAGCAGGCGGGTGCGGGTGAGGTGCTCGAGGTAGAGCGGAGAACGGTCCCCCGAACCGGTGGCGCCGCCGACGTGGTGCACGGCGCGCATCGCCGGCTCGAACCACAGCTCGAAGCCGGCAGCGGTCAACCGCCGGCTGAGGTCGACGTCCTCGTGGTAGAGGAAGAAGGCGGGATCGAAGCCGCCGGTCGCGCGCCAGGCGGCCGCCGAGATCACCAGGGCTGCCCCGGGAAGGAAGTTCACCCGGCGGCGGCGGCGGGCGTCGCGGTGGCTCCGGCTCTGGGTCACCGTGCCGGTGAGCTGGCGGATCCGGCCGCCGGCGTACCAGAGGGGGCCGTGCTCGCCACCCGCGAAGAGGGGGCCCGAGGCGGCGCCGGCACCCGCGGCGAGGGCCTGCGCGGCGGCAGCGAGGAAGCCGGGCAGGACCTCGACGTCGCCGTTGAGCACGACCCAGCCCGCGAGCTCCTCGCCGGCCAGCCGGGCGACGCCGCGGTTGGCACCGACGCCGAAGCCAGGGTTGTCGGGACAGACCAGGCGGTGCGCCGTGGCGAGCGGCAGCTCGGCGGGCAAGGTGGCAGAGTTGTCGACCACCACGACGGGCGCAGCGAGGTCCTGCTGCGCGGCAAGGGCCCGCAGACAGCTGAGGGTCGGGGCGGGATCGCCGAAGTGGACGATCACCACGCCGAGGCGCGAGGCGGCGGCGGTCTTCATCCTTGGCGGCTCAGGGAGCCAGGGTACGCAGGATCGATTCTAAGGTCTCAAGCGCCCCAAACAGCTGGCGGCGATGAATGGTGAGCGGTGGGACGAGCTGCACCACCGTTCCCGCGGGGCCGCCGGCGAGCACGAGGAGGCCGCCGGCGAGGGCCTGCTGGCTGAGCGCGGCGGCGCGGGAACGCACGTCGAGCTCGATCCCCCAGGCCAGGCCCTGCCCGCGCACGCCGCGCACGCCGGCCAAGCGCTCGGGCCAGCCCGCGAGCCTGGCGCCGACCTCGCTCCCGAGCGCGGCCGCGCGCTCGGCGAGCCCTTCCGCGGCCAGCACCTCGAGGGTCGCCAAGGCAGCGACACAGGAGAGGGGTGGCGCCAGGAAGGTCGAGGTGTGGCGAGCCTCGCCGGGGCTCGTCCACGCCGCCATCCAACGGGCGCGGCCGGCCACCGCGGCGATCGGCAGGCCGCCCCCGAGGGCCTTGCCGCAGCACAGCAGGTCGGGCTGCACGCCGTCGTGGTCTACGGCGAACCAGCGGCCTGTGCGGCCGAAGCCGGTGAAGATCTCGTCGGCGATGAGCAACATCCCGTGTTGGCGGCAGAGCTCGGCCAGGCCGGCGAGCCAGCCGGCCGGCGGCACCAGCATCCCTTCCCGCCCGACCATCGGCTCGACGAGCACCGCGGCAGGGTGGTGGCGCTCGGCGACCGCGGCCACCGCGGCCAGCGGGCAACCATAGGGCAGGCGGTGCAGGTGGCGGTGGAGGTGCGCGGAGAAGGGCGCGCGAAACTCCGGGCGTGAGGTGGCCGCGAGGGCCCCCAGCGTCAGGCCGTGGTAGGCGGGGTCGAAGGCCAGGACGCTCGCTCTGCCGGTGGCGAGGAGCGCCGTCTTGAGCGCTACTTCGACGGCCTCGGCACCCGAGGTGGCGAAATAGATCCGGGCGTCCGGCACGGGCACGCGGCGAGCGAGGGCCTCGGCGAGAGCCAGCCGCGCGGGGTGGCCATGGACGTCGCCCAGGGCGTGCAGCAACCGCCCAGCCTGGCGGCGCACGGCCGCGACCACGGCGGGATGGCGGTGACCGACAGCGGCGACCCCGAAGCCGGCCGTCAGGTCGACATAGCGATTGCCGTCGACGTCGAGGACGTTGGCCCCTCGGGCTTCCTGCCAGAGGATCGTGGGCTCTCCGGCGTAGAGGGTGTTGATGCCGGGGGCCTCGCTGGCGGCGAGCCTGGCACAGGCGGCACGCGCCCGCGGCCCCGGTGGTGGGACGCGCAGATAGGGCCGCAGGTCCCCGCTCCGGAGGCTGGCCACTCCCGGCTCAGACCTCGCGCCGCCCGGCCAGGGAGCGCGCGAGCGTCACTTCGTCGGTGTATTCGATGTCGCCACCCACCGGCATGCCGAAGGCGAGGCGCGTCACCTTGAGGCCGCGGTCCTTGAGCAAGCGGGCGAGGTAGAGGGCCGTCGCCTCACCCTCGACGTTGGGATTGGTGGCGAGGACCACTTCCTCGACGCTGTCCAAGCGGGCGAGCAGGCCGGCGATCGCCAGCTGCTCCGGGCCGATGCCCCGCTGCGGCGACAGAGCGCCGAGCAGCACGTGGTAGCGGCCCTTGAAGACGCCCGTGCGCTCGATCGGCTGGATGTTGAAGGGCTCCTCGACGATGCAGAGCTGGTCCTCGCGGCGGTCCGTCGCCGTGCAGTACCGGCAAGGGTCGACAGCGGTGATGGCGTTGCAGCGCGAGCAGTGGAAGAGCTTCTCCTTGACCTCGATGATCGCGGCGGCGAGCGTCCGCGCCTCGGCTTCGGAGACCTTGAGGAGGTGATGGGCGAGACGCGCGGCGGTCCGCGGGCCGATCCCCGGCAGGCGGCCGAGCTCGCCGATCAGGCGGGCCAGGGGATCGGCCATGCGACTAGAAAGGCAGGCCCGGGATGCCGGAGGCCATCGCGCCCACCCGGCCTTGCATGGTCTCTTCGATCTTGCGGCCGGCTTCGTTGACGGCAGCGACGATCAGGTCCTCGAGCATCGAGGGGTCCGCGGGATCCATCGCCTCGGGATCGATCTTGACCTCAACGAGCTGGCGGTGACCGCTCATCTTGACCGCCACCAATCCGCCGCCGACCTGGGCTTCCACCACCAGCTCGGCCAGCTCGCGCTGGAGCCTCTCCTGCATTTGCTGGGCTTGCTTCATCAGTTGCCGAATCGAGCTCATCTAGTCCCAATCCTCCTGCGGCTCGCCGTGGGGCGCCACCGTGGCGACCGTGCCGCCGAAGATGTCGAGCACGGCCTGCACCGTCGGGTGCTGGGTGACCTCGGCGGGCATCGGTGCCGGGGCCGTCGCGGCCGGCTTGGCCGCCGACCGCCGGCTGGCGGCGGTGCGCCAGCTGCCGCCCTTGCCCTGGAGGAGGCCCACGACTTCGTCGAGGATCTCCCGGTACCGCTGCCGCTCGAGGGCCCGGGCCAAATGCTCGCCATCGGCGCCCGCGGGCAAGTATATGGTCAGCTCCCCATCGGTGAGGGTGACCTCCTCGGCCGCAGCCAGATGCGCCGCCAACGGCTGGCTGCGTCGGCTGATCTCCTCGAGCAGTCCGCCGCTCGTCGTGGCGGCGGGACGAGACGGCGGCGGCGTGGGCGGCGGTGCCTCCGCCGCGACGAGCGGCGCGGCTGGGCGAGGGGCCGCCGGGGCCGGAGAGGCCGGTTCCGGGCGCGCCTGGGGCGCGGCGATGGTCGGCGCCGCGGTCGCGGCTTCGCGGGCCGGGCGAGGGGCCGGAGCCCCCGCCAGCAGTTGCTCGATCGCCACCAGTCGCGGCAGCTCCGCCGCCCGCAACCAGGTGATCTCCATGGCCAGCGCGCTGGCATCAGAGCGCCGCACCGCCTCCTCGCCGGCGAGAAGGAGCTGCAACAGGCGCAGGAGGTTCTCGTACCCGGCGTCGTGCGCCAGGCGAGCCAGGGACTCGACATCTTCGCGCGGCAGCTCGACCTGGCCCGGATCGCCACCGGCGGCGAGGTGCAGGCCGTCACGGCTGAAGCCGAGGAATTGGTTGTAGACGTGCCGAGGGTCCCACCCCTCGTCCTCGATCTGGCGGGCGAGGGCAGAGACCTCGCGCGAGCGGCCGGCCACGATGGCCTGCAGCAGGCTGATGTAGAGCCTGGCGTCGAGGCTGCCGGCGAGCCGCGCGGCGTCCTCGTCGCGAATCGTGCCGGCGCCGAAGGTGGCCAGCTGGTCGAGCAAGGCGACCGCGTCTCGCACGCTGCCCTCGCCGGCGCGGGCGATCAGCCGCAGGGCCGTCTCGCTCGCCTGGATCTCCTCGGCCACGCTGATCTGCCGCAAGTGCTCGACGAGCGCCGCCGAGGTCACGCGGCGGAAGCGGAACTCCTGGCAGCGCGAGAGGATGGTCGCCGGGACGGCTTCGATCTCGGTGGTGGCGAAGATGAAGACGAGGTGGGCCGGCGGCTCTTCGACGATCTTCAGCAAGGCGTCGAAGGCCTGGCGCGACAGGCGGTGGATCTCATCGAGGACCACCACCTTGTAGCGGTCGCGCGCCGGCCCGTAGCGCAGGCTCTCGGTGAGCTCGCGGACCTGCTCCACCTTCGAGTAGGTGGCTGCGTCAACCTCGATGACGTCGAGGTCGGCACCGCGGGTGATCTCCTCGCAGGTCAGGCAATCATTGCAGGGGTCGCCGAGGGCGCCCTTCTCACAGTTGAGGGCTTTGGCGAGCAGGCGGGCGGTGGTGGTCTTGCCGACGCCGCGGATGCCCGAGAAGAGGTAGGCCTGGGCGACCCGGCCTTCGCGCAGCGCGTTGCGCAGCGCCGTCACGATCGGTTCTTGACCGACCAGTGCCGAGAAATCCTGCGGTCGCCACTTGCGGGCGAGAACCTGATAGGCCATGAGCGGGCTCGGCAGCGGTCGACGAAGGGCCCCGGTGGCTCTGCGGCACTCGACGCGGAGTCCTTATCGCTGCTCCCTTCCGGGCCTGACGAGGTTCGGAATCGGTCGATGCACAGGACCCGGACCCTTCGCCGGCCGCTGCCAGAGCTGTGCATCCTACGTGCCGCAGCCGGGTGAGTAAAGGCCGGCCGGACGGTGCGCACCGTCCGGCCGTGAATCGAGAGGCGGGGGCGAGCCCTAGAGGGGCAGAACGATCTCGAACCAGATGTGGTCGCCGGTCTGCAGGTTGCCGTCACCGAAGTCCCACAGGATGCTGTCGGTCAGCCACACGCGCGGAGGGTTGGGCTCGATCATGAAAGAGCCCTCGAGCTCGCCCAGGTTGACCAGGTAGTAGCCGGTGCCCGAGGGGATCTCGATGGTCTCGCCGGTCGCGATCTGGCGCGGCTTGGAGCGCGTCCCCGCGAAGCCGACGGCGATGTCACCCGAGACGACGGTCACGAACTCGCTGCCGGTGGTCGCCTGCTGGGTTGCCGTCTGGTCGCCGCCGTTCAGGCAAGCGATGCAGAGCGTGGCGTCGGCCTGGAAGCCCTCCGGAGACTGCTGCTGGGTGGCGGGAGCCAGGCGGAACGTCGGCCCGCCGGCAGGCCCATCGGGAGTGGTGTGCATCTTGAACCACACCTCGTCGCCCGCCAGGGTCTCGCTGCCGACCTGGTAGGAGAAGCGGGAGGTGCCCCAGGAGGGGTTGGTGAGCTGGTAGCGCCACGGCCGCCGGGTCTGGTTGAGCAAGGCGAAGGGCGTCTCGGCCGGGATCTGGATCCGCTGGCCGGCGCGTACCGTCTGAATCTGCCCGTTGATGTTGATGGCACCGGTGCCCGAGGTCACCAGCTGGTTCCAGGTCCCACCGTGCACGACCTGCCAGAAGGGGATCGCACCCGGCCTGACGACACCCTCGGCGCGGTTGTTGCCCGTCGCATCCACTTCCAGGATGCGGAAGAGGATGCCGGTGGGGCGCATCTTCTCGGGGATCACGATCGGGGCCGGCCCGCGCGGCGCTGCAGGGTAGGCAGGCAGGGGACCAGCGGAGCCACCGAGGGGCGAGGGGCCGGCGGACGGCTGACGGTCTAGCTTGGACATCATTGACCTCCAAAGCGACGAGGGCCTGTGGGTTCACAGGGTAGGTGTCGTGGAGGCGACTCTTACACAGAGAATGACCCGCTGTCAACGGGGAGTGTAAGACTAGGGGCCGAGGGACCGCTGCGGTCCCTCGGCACGCCAGCCGGACGCGTGCTCAGAAGGGCAGCACCAGCTCGAACCAGATGCGGTCGCCAGTCTGCAGGTTGCCGTCACCGAGATCCCAAAGGATCGATTCCGGCGTCCACACCCGGGGCGGGCTCGGCTCGATCATGAACAGGCCCGGGGAAGAGCCGCGGTTGACTAGGTAGTAGAGCGTCCCCGACGGGATCTCGAGGGTCTCGCCATTGCGCATCACCAGGGCGGGCTGTTCGACGGTGCCCTTGAAGCCGATCTGGATGTCGCCGGCGATCACCGAAACGTGCTCCGTGCCCTCGGTCGACAGCTGGCCCGCCGTCTGGGCGCCGACGTCGAGCAGAGCGACGCAGAGGGTGGGGTCGACCACGAAATCGCCGATCGCCTCGCCGGGCCCAGCCGAGGCAAGGCGGAAGGTCGGCCCACCGCCGCTGAGGTCTTCCGGGGCGGCTCGCATCTTGAACCACACCTCGTCGCCCGCCAGCGCGGTGTCGCCGAAGCGATAGCTGAAGCGAGTGGTGCCCCACGAGGGGTTGAGCAGCTGGAAGGTCCACAGTGCAGTGGAGTCGTTGAGCAGGGCGAAGGGGGTGTCGGCGGGGATCGCGAGGCGATCACCCGCTCGCACGCGCTGCTGTCGGCCGTCGAGGTCGACGATGCCGCTGCCGGAGGTGACGAGCTGATTCCAGGTGCCGCCGTGCACCGTCTGCCAGAGCGGCGCGACGCCGGGGCGTACCGCGCCTTCCGCACGGTTGTTGCCGCTCGGATCGACCTCCGTGATGCGGAAGAGGACCCCGGTTGGCGAGAGCTTGGCCGGGACGACGATCGAGGCGGTGCCGCGACCATGAACGGGGCTGTTGTGGGGCGGCACCCCAACGAGGTGGCCGCCGGCCACGGATGGCGAGGTCTTGCTTCCGGGTCGAGAGTGAAGGTGGTTCGACATGGGAGCCTCCGTCCTGCGGGCTCGGTGCCCTGGTTGATGGTGTTCAGAGAGTGACTGGCATGAGTCTTACACAGAGAAAAACTCGCTGTCAATGCGCGTTGTAAGACTTGCTGGAGCCTCGATCATTGCGCGTCGCCCCCTGGTGTTTGACTTCTGCTTGAAGATGGCGATAATGACCGCTCGTTCAGTGCGGCGACCGACCGGTCGCCAGAAAGAACGGTGGGCCATTCGCCGCGGTGCGAGGAGCGGAGAAGGCGTGAAGACCAAAGAAGAGGTAGTCCAGGAGTTCCGCATCCAGGCGATCCGGGAGGCGGCCGGCCGCGTGGTGGCCGAGAAGGGCACTGAGGGCGCTACGATGGAGGCGATCGCCGAGGCAGCCGGGATCGCCAAGGGCACGATCTACCTCTACTTCAAGAACCGCGAGGACCTTCTCGACCAGACGGCGGACTTCGCCCTCACGAGCCTGCTCGAGGAGATCGGCGCCGTCTTCGAGCAGGGCGTGGACTTCCGGCGGCAGCTGGCGACCTTCGTCGAGCGGACGTTGCTCTTCTTCGCGACCAACCGCGACTTTTTCCGGCTCTACCGCGCGGTCCATGAGCAGGCTGGCCGCTGCCACGATCGCGAGCAGCACCCGCGCTACCGGCGCTATCTGGAAGTGCTGACCCAGTGGATCACGACGGCGAGCCAGCGTGGAGAGGTGGCCGACGGCGACCCTGCCCTGATCGCTCGGCTGGTCTCGGAGTCGATCCACGCCGTCTCGATGCAGTGGCTGCGTGAGGCAGCAGCGCCCACCGAGGACGCCGCCCGTTGGCTGTCGAGCCTGCTGCTCGACGGCATCGCTGCGAGGAGGAAGGAACCATGAGGAGGCTTTGTCGGGCGGGTGTGTGCGCACTCCTCGCCAGCGTCGGAGCCGGCGCCGGGGCAGACGAGCCGGCGACCCGCCAGCTGACGATCGAGGAGGCGTTCGCCCGCGCGGTCAGCGAGAACGCCAGCGTGGCCAGCGCCGAGATCGATCGCGAGCGGGCCGACGAGCAGGTGCGGTACTTCCGCTCGTTCGTCTTTCCGCGCCTGACGCTGAGCGGCGCCTACACCTACAACAGCAAGGAAGCGGCGTTCGGCAGCGGAGCGGATCGCCGAGTGATCCAGCCCCAGGAGGACTGGACCGCGCGCCTCGGCTTCCGCCAGCCGATCTACGCCGGGGCTCGCGAGTGGCGGGCCTACGCGCAGGCCAAGGTGGGTGTCGACAAGGCTGATTCCACCATCGCTGAGGTGGCGAACCAGGTGCTCTTGGGGGTCGGCCTCGACTTCCTGAGCGCTGTCGAGGCACAGGCCTTGGTGGAGGTCGAGCAGCAGAACGTCGCTCTCAGCGAGCGCCGGCGCGAGCAGTCCCAGGCGTTCTTCGAGGTGGGCGAGGTCACCCAGGTGGACGTGCTGCGCGCCGAGGCGGCCATCCAGGCGGCGCGGCGCCAGCTGGTCGCCGCCGAGGGTGAGCTTGGCAAGGCCGAAGGCCGGCTGCGCCTGAGCCTCCTTCTCGATGGCGATCTCGAGGTGGTGCCGCCGGGGAGTTTTCTGCCGCCGATGCCCGACGAGGCAGCACTGCAAGCGCAAGCAGCGGATAACAACCCGGGGCTGCGCCAGGCCGGGCTCGACCTGCAGGTCGCCGAGCTCGAAGTCAAGAAGCAGAAGGGCGGCGCCCTGCCAGTGATCTATGCCGACGGTGGCTGGCAGCAGCAGAAGCGCGACTTCCCCACCGCGAGCAACTTCGCCATCTCCCTCAACGTCCAGGTGCCGGTCTTTCTGGCCGGCGAGGTGAGCTCCCAGGTGGCCGAGGCGCAGCAGGAGCTGCAGCTGGCGCGGATCCGTCTCGACGACGCGCGGCGGCGCCTGCGCGAGGACCTGCACGCCGCCCTGCTCGACGTCGACACCGCGCGACGGGTGCGGGCGCTCGCCCGCGACGAGCTGCGCACCGCCGAGGCCGAGCACACGCAAGCCTTCGAGCTGTACCGCGCGCAGGAGTCGACGGCGCTCGACCTCGGGGCGGCCGAGCTCGCGCTCGCCGACGCCCGCCGCAACGCCGTCACCGCCGACATCAACGTTCAGAGGTCCGAGCTCCGCGCCTGGTACTTCGCAGGAGCTTTGAGGGCGGCCTTCGTGCCGCAGGGGGGGAGTTCGCGATGAATCCACTGACCAGAGATCTTCACCGTCTCTTGGCTGGCCTCGTCTTGGGTGCCGGCCTGGGGATGAGCCTGGCCTGCGGTGGTGCCAGCGAGGCGCCGGCGCCCACGGCGGCGGCGGCGCCCGAGCTGCCAGCCGATGTCGCCGAGGTCGCCAGCGACCTGGCCAAGGCGCAGGCCTCATCGGGCGCGCCGGCGGCCGGTGAGACCGTACCCGCCAGTGCGGCGGCGACGCCGAGCGGGTTCCCTGAGGTGATCGAGAGCACGGGCGAGTTCACCTCGCCGGTGCGCTCGGAGCTGGTGATCCGCACCCCCGGCCGAGTGGCTCGCATCCTCGTCGAGGAGGGTGATCGGGTGCGCCGGGGCCAGACGCTCCTCGAGCTCGAGACGCAGTACCTGGTACCCGAGGTCGAGCGCGCCGAGGCCGAGGTGCAGCGCACCCGAGCCGCGCAGGCCGAGGCCAAGAGCGACTTCGAGCGCAAGGAGCAGCTGCTCGCGCGCTCGGCCATCCCGCAGGCGAGCTACGACCGCTCGAAGGGCGCCTACGAACAGGCCGAGGCCGCCGCGCAGGCGGCTGAAGCGGCGCTCGCCCTCGCCCGCCAGAAGCTGTCCGACGCGGCGCTGACCTCGCCGATCAACGGCTTCGTCGCCGAGCGGCGAGCGGACGTCGGGGAACGCCTGGGCGACAACACGGTCGCCTTCGTCCTCATGCAGCTCAGCCCGCTGCGGGCGCGATTCTTCATCCCGGAGCGCTTCATCGCCCTGGTGCGGCCGGGACAGCAGGTCGAAGCCGAGTCCGACGCCTACCCGGGCGAGGTCTTTCGCGGCAACGTGACGCAAGTGGGCAACATGGTGGATTCGGGAAGTCGTTCCTTTCCCGTCGAGGCTGAGCTGGCGAACGGTGACGGCCGGCTGCGCCCAGGGCTGTTCGCCCGCGTGCGCCTCTACCTCGGCTCGCCGGCGGCCGGAGGCGGTCGATGAGCAGGCTGGCCGAGATCTGCGTTCGCCGGCCGGTCTTCGCCTCGGTCCTCATCCTCTCGCTGGTCGTCGTCGGCATCTTTGCCTACACCCGCCTGGGGGTGGACCGCTTTCCGAACATCGACTTCCCGTTCGTCAACGTCACCACGGTTCTGGTGGGAGCGGCCCCGGAGGAGGTAGAGACCGAGGTCACCGACAAGATCGAGGCGGCGGTCAACACCATCAGCGGGATCGATCAGATGTTCTCGATCTCGGCCGAGGGCGTCTCGGTGGTCAGCGTGCGCTTCGACCTCGAGAAGGACGGGGATGTCGCGGCGCAGGAGATCCGGGACAAGGTCAATCGCATCCTGAGCCAGCTGCCCGAGGACGCCGAGGCCCCGATCATCGAGAAGATCGACACCGACGCCACGCCGGTGATCAGCATCTCGCTCGCCGGGGACGCTTCTGTCCGCGACCTCTACGAGTTCGCCGACAAGACGGTGCGCCGCCAGCTCGAGACCATCCTCGGGGTCGGCCAGATCCTGATCGTCGGCGGCCGCGAGCGGCAGATCAACGTCGTTCTGGACACCGCCAAGCTGTCGAGCTTCTTCCTCACCGCGGCGGACGTCGTACAGGCCCTGCGGACGCAGAACGTGCAGATCCCCGGCGGCAAGGTGGAGCAAGGGGTACGGGACCTGACCTTGCGCACCTACGGCCGCGTCCAAGCGCCGGCCGAGCTGGCGAACATCGCGATCGCTAACCGCGGGGCCTACACCATCAAGGTCGGGGACGTGGCCCGGATCGAGGACAGCGAGTCCGAGGTCGAATCGATCGCCACGGTCGACGGCGAGCCGGCGGTGGTGCTGCAGGTGCGCAAGCAATCCGGCACCAACACCATCGCCGTCGTGGACCGGGTCAAGGAGCGGCTGGAAACGCTGCGCAAGCAGCTGCCCGCGGGCTGGACGATGAAGACCACCCGCGATCAGTCCGACTACATCTTGGCGGCGGTGCGCAACGTCCAGGAGCATCTGGTCCTGGGCTCTATCTTCGCCTCGCTGGTGGTTTGGCTCTTCCTGCGCCGCATCCGGCCGACGTTGATCGCCGCGGTGGCGATCCCCAGCTCGCTCGTCGCCACCTTCGGCGCCATGCAGTACATGGGCTTCACCCTCAACGTGATCACCTTGCTCGCCCTTACTCTGGCGGTGGGCATCGTGATCGACGACGCGGTGGTGGTGCTCGAGAACATCTTCCGCTTCATGGAAGAGAAGCAGCAGACCCCGATGCAGGCGGCGGTGGCGGCCACCCGAGAGATCGCGCTCGCCGTGATGGCCACCAGCCTGTCGTTGATCGCGGTCTTCCTGCCGGTCGCGTTCATGGGCGGCATCGTCGGCCGCTTCATGAACTCTTTCGGCGTCACCATGGCCTTTGCGATTGCCGTCTCCCTGCTGGTCAGCTTCACGCTGACACCGATGATGTCGTCGCGTTGGCTGCGCTCGGCGGACCTCGCCGAGGGGGCGAGCTCGCGCGAGGTGGGCTTCTACGCCTGGATCGAGCGCCGCTACCTCGCCATGCTGGAATGGTCCCTCGCCCATCGCTGGGTGATCGTGCTGACGATGGCCCTCGTCTTCCTCTCGACGATCCCGCTCTTCATGCGGGCGAACAAGAACTTCCTACCCAACGACGACGAGTCGCAGTTCCAGGTGCAGGTGCGTGCCCCCGAAGGCTCGAGCGTCAGTGCCACCGAGCGAATCGTCGAGTCGATCGCCACGCGGATCCGCCAGCTGCCCGGCGTCGAGGCGACGGTGAGCACGATCGGTGACGACCAGCAGCGGACCCAGAACCTGGGCACCGTCTACGTCGACCTCGTGGACGTCAAGAAGCGCGACCGCTCGCAGTTCCAAATCATGGATCAGGTGCGCAAGCAGATCTTGCCGCTCTACGGCAGGCTCAACCTGCGCACCCAGGTGTCGCAGGTGTCGGCGATCGGCGGCGGCAACAACGCCGAGATCCAGTTCTGGATCGGTGGCCCTGATCTCGCGAAGCTCGGTGAGTACTCGCAGGTGCTGCTGGCCAAACTGCGGGCGGTGCCGGGCGCCGTCGATGCCGACACCAACCTGGTGGTGGGCAAGCCCGAGCTGCGGGCGAAGATCGACCGCCCCAAGGCGGCCGACCTGGGAGTGCGGGTGCAGGACATCGCGACGACCCTCAACGTGATGGTCGGCGGCCAGAAGGCGACCGACTACTACGAGGGGGGCGAGCAGTACGAGGTCCATGTGCGTGCGGCAGAGGCGGACCGTCGCGACGCCGAGGCCATCCGGCTGGCCGGCATCCCGGCCAGCCGCCGGGGCTTCGCCAAGATCGGCGACGTCGTTCTCCTCGAGGAGGGAGAAGGTCCAGCCCTGGTGAACCGCATCTCGCGACAGCGACAGGTGCTGATCTCCGCCAACGTGCTGCCGGGGTACTCCTCGCAGGCGATCATCGACGCCCTCAGCGCAGCGGTGAAGGAGCTTGACTTGCCGCCCGCCTATGCCCACGGCCTCACCGGGCGCTCGCGCGAGCAGGGCAAGGCGGCGGCCAATTTCTTGACTGCCTTCCTCCTCTCGATCGTCTTCATGTACCTGGTGCTGGCGGCGCAGTTCGAGAGTTGGATCCACCCGGTGACGATCCTGCTCGCCCTACCCCTCACGGTGCCGTTCGCGCTGCTGTCGATCGTCGTCCTCGACCAGAGCGTGAACATCTTCTCGAGCCTCGGCATCCTCGTGCTCTTCGGCATCGTGAAGAAGAACGGCATCCTGCAGATCGACCACATGAACGGCCTGCGGGCGGAAGGTCATCCCCGCCAGGAAGCCATCCTGCTCGGCAACCGCGACCGTCTGCGACCGATCCTGATGACCACTCTGGCGTTCGTCGCCGGTATGATCCCCCTCGTCGTGTCGAGCGGCACCGGGGCGGGCACCAACCGGGCGATCGGCGCGGTGATCCTTGGCGGTCAGTCCCTCGCGCTGCTGCTCACCCTTCTCGCCACGCCGGTGATGTACAGCATCTTCGACGACTGGGCGCAGCGCTGGCGTCGCCGGTCCGGGCAGGAGCCGGCGGCCGAAGCCTAGGCGAGCGCGCCGCGCCCCAGGCAGCGGCTCAACTGGGCAGGGCCGTCAGCGGCCGCGCCTGGAGGATGGCGAGGCTGCCGTCGTCGCGGACCGCCCATTCGATGTCCTGGGGCTGGCCGAACGTCGCCTCGACGACACGGCCCAGCTCGGCGAGAGCGACGACCTCGCTTGCCGACAGGGGTGGCCCCGCTGGTTCGGTGGAGCCAAGGCCGGCGACGCGGACCTCGCCGGCGACCACCGCCAGACGCTCGACCTGGTCGCCGGCGGAGTAGGACCGCACTGCCCCGCTGGGCTTGTCGACGAGCCAGCGGTCGGGGGTGGTGGTGCCGTCGACCAGGGTTTTGCCCAGACCGCGGACGGCCTCGATGACCAGGACCCCGCGGTCGCCGCGCAGCGGGTCACAGGTGAACAGCACGCCGGCGCACCGCGCCGGCACCAAGCTCTGCAGCAGCAGCGCGATGGTCGGCGAGGAGTCGCCGCCGAGCTGCTGGCGGTAGGCGAGCGCTCGCGCCGACCACAGGCTCGCCCAACAGTCGCGGATCGCCGGCGCCAGGAGCGGTCCCGGGCGCACTCCGAGGCGACTCTCCAATTGGCCCGCGAAGCTCTGGCTGGCGAGGTCCTCACCGGGAGCCGACGAGCGAACGGCGAGGAGCTGGTGGGCCGCGTCGAGGTGGAGGTCGCCGAGGCCGCCAGCGAGGGCATCCTCCAGCGTGCCCGGCCAGCTGGCCGCAGCGAAGAGCTGGCGGATCTGGTCGGCGGCCCGCCGCAGGTTGAGGGGACTCGTATCCAGAGCGCGGACGACGGCTTCGATGCGGTCGGCGAGGGCGTTGTCAGCGAGGAACCGAGCGTAGGCGTGCGTGGTGAGCACGAGGGCTGGAGGCACGGGGAGGCCAGCTCGCAGCAGAGCGCCCAGGGCGCTCGCCTTGCCGCCAGCGAGCGCTCGGTCCGCGGCAGCGGTGAGGGGCTGAACCAGCGGCTCGCTCACGCCAGCAGGCGGTCGCGGTGCGCCGCCGACATCTTCTCCGACCCCTCCCGCAACACCCGACGCGCGCAGCGGCCGCGGTGGGCGAGGAGGAGCTGGAAGGTCGCCTCTTCGTCGTGCTTGCAGGCCTCACGCAGGGCCCAGCCGAGGGCCTTCTGCACGCCAGGCTCGGTCTCGCCGAGAGCCGGCTCGAGGACGCGGAGCGCATCGTGGGGAAAGGCCCGACCCTTCTGGTTGAGCGCGGTCGTCGCCGCGATGGCGAAGCGGCGGCGCCAGGGGTTGGGTGATCTCGCCCAGCGGACCAGGTCGTCGACCAGAGAGCGGTCTTGGACCACCAGCTCTCCGGCGACGTTCATCGCGAGCTGGTCGCAGGTCTCCCAGTTGTCGATGCTGTCGATCCAGCCGTCGATGTGTGGCCAGACCGTGGTGGCGAGACGGCGGCGGTAGGCGGCCAGCAGGAAGGTGCCGAAGAGGACCTCTTCTCGCACCTGCTCGGGGAAGGCAAGGTCGAGGAGGGACACGACGTCATCGACGCTCAGGCCGGGGTGGCCGGCTCGAAACTCCTTGACCTCCTCACGGATGGCTGGCACGCGCACGCCCAGGACCTCGCCCTTGGTGGCGACGACGTCTTGGATGCGATAGCTGGCGTCGATGCGGGCACGGAGCGCCGCGCGGATCTCGGTGCGCAACCGTGCGGGCAGTGTAGGTGGGTTGGGGCTGGCCATGGCGGCAGGAGAGAGGTCGTTTGAGTTGGCTTTGCTCCGGGGCTCGCCTAGACTCTATTGCAAGAGTCAGGGCGGAGACAGCTCGTTGGGGTGGCGGTCGGTGGTCGAGCTGCGAGCGCCTGCGGAAAGTGACGGTGCCGGGGTATGGATGCGAGAGTCGAAGAGGTCTTGCGGTCGTTGGAACCAACGGCGCGGAAGTACTACAACATCGGGCCCGAGGCGGGTCGCCTCTTCCACATGCTGGCGCGGCTGATGCGGGCGCAGAGCATCGTCGAGATCGGCACGAGCAACGGCTACTCGACCTTGTGGTTCGCGGACGCCATGCGCGAGGTCGGGGGTCGAGTGATCAGCCTCGAGAACCACGCGGGCCGGCTGGAGGAAGCGCGAGCCAATCTCGAGCGGGCCGGTTTGGAGCACTGGGTCGACTTCCGGCTCGGCGACGCTCGCCAGCTGGTCAAGGAGCTTCCCGGCCCGTTCGACATCGTCTTCCTGGATGCTGAGAAGAAGGACTATGTCCTGTATGCGGAGGCCCTCCTCCCGGCCCTGCGGCCGGGAGGGTTGTTGATCGGGGACGACGCCATCAAGCTGAAGGACTATCTCCGCGACTTCGTGGCCTTCATCGCGGCCCACCCGAGCCTCGATTCCTTCGTCGTGCCGCTCAACGACGGCTTCACCCTCAGCCTCAAGCTGGCAGAACCGACCACGACAGGCAAGGGCTAGAGCGGCAGCACCAGTTCGAACCAGATGGCGTCGCCCTTGACCTCGGCATTACCGAAGTCCCAGAGGATCGCCTCGGGTGTCCAGGTGCGCGGCGGGTCCGGCCGGAGCTCGAGGATCGCCGGCGCCTTGCCGTGGTTGGCGGCTCGGAAACTCTCGTCGCGTCCGAGCGCGACGCCCTTGCCCCGGCTGAGGCTCATGGCTGCCGTGCCGCCGCGCTTCTCGATCGCGACGTCCCCCGCGACGGCGGTGAGGCGGCTGACGCCGGTGGTGCTGCGCATGCCGACCGTCTGCTGACCGGGATCGAGCGAGATCACTGCGTAGTTCTTCGCCTTCTCGGCGGTGACGATGCGGTAGAAGCCGCCGCTGCCCACCGCTTCGGGGCTGCGGCAGACGTCGAACCACACCTCGTCGCCATGCAGCTGTGCCTTGTCGAGACCATAGGTGAAGGTGCTGGGTTGCCAGAAGGGATGCGAGGCCTCGAAGGTCCAGGCGGCCTTGCCCTCGTTGAGGTAGGTGAAGCGCTTGCCTGCCGGGATCACCAAGTTCTGACCGGCAGGGACCTTGGTGGGCTGGCCGTCGATCTCGATGACGCCCTCGCCGCTGACGGTGCGGTGCTGCCACTCACCCGCCGCGATCTGCTGCCAGAAGCGCAGAGCTCCTGGCTTGATGACTCCGGCGATGTTGTTGCCGCTGGCAGCGTCCACCTTCCGCACTTGGGCGAGGAAGCCGGTGCGGCGTAGGTCTGCGCGGGCTGCTTTGGCTGGGCCGGGCTGAGCCGCGGCGTCGACCCAAGAGCCGAGACCGCTGCTCAGCACACCGAGCGCGGCGGCGGCCCGGAAGAGGTCGCGCCTGCTGAGCTCGCCGCGCTCGAAGCGGTCGACGAGGTCGTTGACGTTGTCTCGCAAGGTAGGGTCGGTCATGGTGGTCCTCCTGTCGAAGGGTTTCCGGGGCGGAGGCGGCGAATCTTGCAAATGTCTTGGTCAGAAACTTACAACCAGTAAGACTCCGCAGTCAAGGGTAGGCGAAATATTGAGAATGAGAGGTCGCCTGCTCACCCCCTGGCAGGCGCCCGGAGCTTTCGGTGCTGGGCGCCTCAGGTGCTGGCGTCGGAGCGTGCGGGGTCGTGGTCGGCGGCGAGGCGGAGGTCGCTGCCCTCGAGCCGGGTGCCGTGGAGGTTCGCTCCTGCGAGGCGAGCGCCCGTGAGGTCCACGTTCTCGAGGCGGGCGCCGCGCAGGTCGGCGCCGCGCAGGTCGGCACCGCGAAGATTGGCGCCGGTGAGGTACACGCCGGTGAGGTTGGCGCCCTCGAGGAACGCCCCCTCGAGGTTGGCGTTGATCAGGTAGGCGGCGCGCAGGAAGCAGCGGCTGAGCTGGGCCCCGGCCAGGCAGGCTTCTTCGAGGTTGGCGCCATCCAGCCGGCTCTCGCCCAGATGCGCGCCGCGGAGGTTGGCGCGATAGAGGTCGGCCCCTTCGAGGTGGAGGCAACGCGCACAGAGGGCTTCGAGGTTCGCGTCCCGGAAGTTGGCGCCACAGGCTGAGGCGCAGTCGAGGCAGGCGTTCTTGAGCACGGCACCCGAGAGGTCCGCCCCGTCAAGGATGGCCTCGATGGCGACCACGTCGGCGAGCGACGCTCCGGTGAGATGGGCGCCCCGCAGGTCGGCCCGTGCGAACTGAGCGCCGTCGAGGTTCGCTTTGGCGAGGTGTACCCCACGCATCTGGCAGCCGCCGAGCCAGGCGCCGGCGAGGTTCACCTCGTCCATATACGACCCGGTGAGCAGAGAGCCCACGAAGCTCGCGTCGGCGAGATCGGCGCCATGAAAGTACACGGCGAAGGCCTGGGCCTCACGGATCGAGGCGCCCGTCAGCTTGACCTCCATAAGGTCCGTCCCGCAGAGGTCGGCGCCGTCGAGGCAAGCACCGGAGAGGTCACTGCCATGCAAATGCGCACCGCCGAGGTGCGCATTGCGCAACTGCGCTCCGGCCCCCACGGAATCGCCGAGGTTGCAGCCGCTGAGGTCGAGGCCAGCGAGGTCGCATTCGGCCGGGAAGCGCAGCCCAAGCAGCCGGGTCTCACCGCTGGCGAGGCGCTGGCGTAGCCGGGAGACGAACAGCTGGGCGTCCTTGTCGGGACGCCCGTCGTGGAGGATGCAGAGGTGGTTCTTGCGATCGGTGAGCTCTGAGTCGCCGCAGCCTTCTGCCGTGCACGTCTTGTGGAAGAAGCTGATCGCCATGGCTCCCCTCTCACCGCGGTCTGCCGCCGCGCGCGGCGGCTCAGACGGGTTTCTTGCGTTGGATCAGGTGCAGCAGGTTCCCCTCGCCGTCGAGGAAGAACTGGATCTTACAGTAGCGATCGGCCATCGGTTTGTCGATCAGCTCGACGCCCTTCGCCCGCAGATCCACCACTGCGGCGTCGATGTCGTCGACGCCGATCGCGAAGATCGCGCCGCCCTGGTTGCCCTGCAGCATGACGTTGAGCCCGCCGTCGCCCTCCAGCACTTCGATGAGGCAGGTACCCTCGTGCTTGAGGAAGATGGCACCGCCGCTGCGATAGGCCTCCTTGAAGCCGAGGACGTCGCAGTACCAAGCGGAGATCTTGTCCGCGTTCTTCGCTGTCAGAGTTAGGTGCTCAATGCCGCGATACACGCCAGTGCCTCCTGGAAGGGTCTGATGGCCGGTCAGCCAGCAGGGTCGGGAAGGGCTAGATGGGGATGACGAGCTCGAACCACACCAGATCTCCCGTCGACCGTTCTCCCGGCTCTAGCTCCCAGAGAGTGGTCTCGGGATGCCAAAGGCGCGGCGGGTCGGGCCGCATCTCGACCAGTGATGGTGTGGCGGTGGGGTTGTGCAGCGTGAAGACCTCGCCGGGGGCGGCCGTGTGAGCTTCACCACGAGCGAGCTTCGCAGCCTGGCGGTCCTGGCCGCGCGCGAGCGCGACATCGACGCTGCCGGTGATCGGCGCCAGCACCATGTTGCCGACGGGACTCTCGACGCCGAGCGTGCTCTCCCCTGGGCCGAGGGCGATCACGGCATAGTTCATCCGTCGGGCTGCCGGGATGACGCGGTAGACGGGGCGGGTCTTGCGCTCCATGGGCGCCCGCTTGATCTCGAACCAGATCTCGTCACCGGCGTAGGTGAGGTCCCCGTAGCCGTAGGAGAAGCTCGGCGGCTCCCAGAACGGCAGGTTGGCCGCGAACACCCAGGGCTCGACGCCAGGATTGATGTAGGTGAAGCGGGCGTTGGCCGGGATGGTGAGCGCCTTGCCGGCGGGAACTTCGTGGCGCACGCCGTCGACCTCGATGAACCCGCGGCCCGAGACGGTGCGATGACGCCACGTTCCCGAGGACAGCCGGTGCCAGAACGGCAGGGCCTCGGGTAGGACGATGCCTTCGATCGAGTTGCCGGCTTTCGGGTCGACTTGCGACACCCGCACGAGAAAGCCACTGCGCAAGAGGTCGTTGGCCGGCACCTTGGGCTCGGGGCGTGGCGCCTCGGCCGCGGTGGGTTCGACGAACGCACTGAGGCCCACGGCAAAGGCACCGAGGGCAGCGGCCGAGCGGATGAAGTGGAGGCGCGTCATCTCGCCGCGCTCCAGCTGGTCGACGAGGGTCCGGACGCCCTGCTGCACGGGTTGCGGAACGACGGCAGCGCGGCCATCACCGCGGCGAACCAGAACCGGCGTCGAGGCGCTGCTCGCCGGGCGAGCTGCCTCCTGGGCCGCGGGTGGCGGCGGCTCGCCGAGGGTCTGCGCCTGTTGGGTGATCGACAGCGTGTTCTGGGCCAGCTCGAGGGCCTGCAGGACACCCAATCCATACTCGGTGGCGCGGAAGAGGCGCCGCGGCAGACCGGGGTCACCGGGGTCCTTCTCTTGGCGCGACTCCACGTAGCCCTTGGCGGCCATCCGCGACAAGGCGACATAGATCGTGCCGCGCTTGAGCTCGGGAGAAGCCCCCACCATTTCGAGACCGTACATCTCCCCTCGACAGGCGAGCAGAGAGAGGATGACGCGCTCTTTTCGGGATAGGTTCGGCAGGTTGCTCATGGCACTCGCTACACTACTCATTCGCCGGCAAGTCTACACCCCCAGCTCGGGTTCTGCGACGCGAGCCGGGGGTGTTCGTACAGATCGACTGCGCCCGCCAAGCGGGCGCCCGCGAGAGCGACTAGTTGTGCTTCGCGGTGAAGAAGTTGCAGAGGCCTGCCGCGGTGACCTGCGCGCCGAAGCAGCGGCCGTCGAGCTCAGAGCCCGGGACCGGCTGGAAATTGACGCACACGCCGCACTTGCGAGCCGGATCCGGCGACTTGGCCTGATAGTTGGGCTCGATCTTCTGCTCCATGGTGGTTCCTCCTTGGGTTGCTACCCTTGCAATCGTCAGGTTCAGACAACTAGTTCGAACCAACCGGGGACGGTGCTCGCCGCCTGAGGGCGCTGCAGCCCCCAGAGGATGGCAGCCGGCGTCCGCTCGGCAGGCGAACGAATTCCGGTCAGGGGATCGTCGAAGCCAACGCCTTCGTGCGAGGCGTGCTGTTCGATGGCCAGGCCATCAGCGCGGAGCAGACCTTGAAGGCGCGGCTGCTTTCCGGCGAGATGCGGGTTGGCCAGGCGATAGGTGGCCGAGCTGGAGTGGCGAGGAGAGCGCCGGAAGGCGAACCGCAGCTGCTCGAAGTCGGCGCTGCGTGCGCCCATTCCGCAGGCCATGGTGGCCGTGCTCCAGAGGGGATGCTGCGCCTCGAAGGCCCAGGACTTGTTGCCTTCGTTGATGTAGCGGATGCGGCGGCCGGCCGGGATGGTCAGGGTCTGACCCTGGCTGACCCGGATCCGCTCACCATCGATCTCGAGGACGCCATCGCCGGAGGTGGTGCGGTGATGCCACACCCCATGCTTCACCTGGAACCAGAGGGGCTGCGCTGCCGGCTGGACGACCCCTGCCAAGGTGACGCCCTTCGCCACGTCCACTGACTGGATGTGGATCAGAAGGCCAGAGCGACGCGGACCGGTGGAGGTCTCGTCGCCATCCAGGGGCGCGGTGAGGGCGGCGGCAACCGGTGCCCAGCCGCCGAGCCCGGCGCCGAGAGCGCCGACACCGACGAGGCCCGCCATCCCGGCGAGGAGCTGGCGACGGTTGACGTCCTGCCGATGGAGACCGGAGATCTGCGGACCTTCTTGGAGCTGCTCTCGACTCATTGGCGTCTACCTCCTGCGGCCCGGAACCGCCGTGCCGGATTGACCGTGCCCGAATTGCCGATGCGGGGTGCTTCGGTTCAGTAGCAGTGAGTCTTGCACCAAGTAGGACCAACTGTCAAGCCCCTCGCAGCAGCTGAGCGCGGCGGCGCGACCGGCACGCCGCTGGCGTGGTCAGCGCCCGGTAGAGGGCGGACAGTCGATGCGGCCGCGCTCGCGATCGACGCAGACGGTGGCGCCCTGCACCGGCGGTGAGATCGCGACCTGCTGCGGCGTTGCATCGCCCGCGGGCCAGGTGATCTCGAGGGTGGAGAGCGCGGCCTCGCCGAGGCCGATCAGCAGATCCTGGACCGCGGCACCGAAGGCGGCCCCCTGGGTGGCGCTGACCCGGCGGAGCAGAGCGCCGTTGGCGAGGACGCGGGCGCCGATCGCGGAGACGTTGTAGTGCGTGCGGTCGAAGAGGCGCAGGCGTACCCAGTGTCCGCCAGTGCCGCTCGGCGGCCCGCCGTTGATGTAGACGAAGGTACGCCCGCCTTCGAAAGTGGTTGGCGGTTTCATCACCTTGTTGGGAGCGGGTACGGCCAGGGCCTGCCCGGCGACCTTGACCTTCAGGTTGCGCGCCTTGGTGGAGACCGAGTTGTAGCCCCCCGAGTGGGTCACCAGGAGGTCTTCGGCGCCGTCGCCGTTGAGGTCACCCGCGAGCACCACGTTGGCCGCCTCGTGGAGCCGGAAGAGGTCGCGGGTCACCGAGCGTGCCGCTTCGAGCCCCATGCCTTCGTAGCTCCCGGTATCGGTCAGGTAGACGAAGTCCCGCTTGTGCCACCCCGTTCCCGGGGACGGGCGGCGCGGTGGGTTGTGCTCGTAGTCGATGTCAGTGATGTCGAAGAGGTGGTAGTCGACGGTGTGGTCGCGAAAGGCCAGTTGCCCCGGCGTGCTCTCGTTGACCAGCAAGCGACCGGGGCTGCCGGACCAGTCGCCGATGAACCCGTCGTTGCCGCGAAGGAGGGCGCCCGCCATGTAGAGGTCGAGGTCGCCGTCGTTGTCGAGGTCGAACATCGGTGCGTTGAAGGCGAACTCCAGGCCGGTGATGCTGGCTCCGAAGTTGTACCGGGCGAAGAGGTCCCGGTGGCGGGGCGCGAAGTTGACCTCCTGCGTCTGGTCAGGCGGCGCGGTGCGAGAGTTGCGGAGCCGGGCGGTCGTCGCACGTCGCGCGAAGCCGTGCTCGCGCGAATAGCTGAGGATCTCGTGGTGGAGGGTGGCGTGCCCGGCTGGGTAGGCCAGGATCGAGAGGGCCTGGACGTTGGTCTCTTGGGCGCTCTCGATCAAGAGCGCAGTGTTGCTGATCGACATCACCTGGCTGCCGCAGTTGGTGAGGAAGAGGTCTTCGGAGAGGTCGCCGTCCAGATCACCGCTCGACATCCCCATCCAGCAGCCGTCCCAGAGGTCGTCGTCGAACTCCGTGCGGCGACGAAACCCCTTGCCTTGCAGGTTTTCGTAGACCCGCAACCGGTTGCCGATGTCGTTGGCCACCACCAAGTCCGGCCAGCCGTCGTCGTTGAAGTCGACGGCGGCGGTGGCCCACGAGTGGTCGGCTCGTTCACCAACCTGTTTGCCGTCCACGAGCTGGTCCGCGACGGGGATGCCGCGACCCTCACCGGTGTTCCAGATGGTGGCCGGCAGGTTCTCCTCTTGGTGCAGCCCAGCGACCCCGAGCTCCGTCGCCACCTCGCGGAAGCGTAGCTCGCCGGACTCGGCGAGCTGGTTCAGGTAGAGCTGGTTGCGCTGGCCCGCGAAGCGGGTGTCGCCGAAGCCCCAGAAGTCGGGGTCGAGGAGATTCGCCACGTAGAGATCGAGGTCGCCATCGCGATCGAAGTCGGCGACGGCGGCGCTGGTGCTCGCGTAGTGGCCGCCGATCCCAGCCTCGTCGCTGACGTCCTGCCATTCCGGGATGCCGTCGTGATCCCGGTCGCCGAGGTTGAGATAGAGCGTGTTGCGGCCCTCGGGCTCGGAGACGTCGCCGTAGGAGACGGTGGCCGTCATCCCGTCGGTGAGGGGTCCCCAGAGGAACGAGGGTTGGCGGATGACGAGGGGCTGCGGGCGCTCGCCACGACCGAGGTTGCGGCGGGCGGGATAGACGCGCATCCCCAGCTGGTGGGTTTGCATCAGCAAGCCATGGTGGCCGTTCAGAACGTAGAGGTCGAGCCGGCCGTCGCCGTTGAAGTCGGCGCTGACCGCCCCCCAGGCGATCCTGCCCGGTTGCGTCTCGTCCTCCTCCAGGCTCGCGCGCGGATGGTACTTGCCCTCGACCAGCAGCTCCTCGCGCAGGAGGCTCTGGTTGCCCATCGCCGCAAGGTCTTGGACACTCTTGAAGATGGGGTTGCCGGCGTCGTCGTTGCCCTGGTTGAGGAACAGGACGTTGGGTCTCGCGGGCACGAGGCGGTCGAGCTCGAGGACGCCCGAGCCATCCGTCGCCTTGGCGAGGGTCCGCCCCGCCTGGGGGAGAAAGACGTCGAGGCGGCCGTCGCCGTTGGCGTCGAAGAGCACCGCACCCTGGAGGGGAAGGATGTTGTTGTTGATGGCGCGCTCGCCGAGACTGTCGCCGATCTGCCGGAAGGGATGGATGCCGGGGTCGATCTCGATGGGCGCAGGAGGTGTCCAGGTCCGGGCTGTACCGGCGTCGTCTTCGCTCTCGCCGCCACGCAGGCCGATCCTCGCGAGCAAGAGCGCCTGAAAGGTTTCTATCTCGGAGATGCCGAAGCGATGGATCAAGTACTTTCGCAGAGGAAGCCACAGGCATCCGGCGATGACGAGTGTGATCACGAGCACTTTGATCAGGCGGCGCATTCACGGCCTCTGCAGAGAAGGAGTGAGAGAATATTGTATCATCACCGCATCTCCCCGCCGTCGCCGCCGCGAGATCCGCATTCGGCAGCTTGAGAAGGGAAGAAGTTGATGCCAAGACTCTTTGCTGAGGTTGAGAGGCCGCTCTGCGGCCCCGGGTCGGCGGCTGGTTCGCAGGCTGCGCCGGCCCGCCGGCGGCGCTGCTGGGAGCTGCTGCTCGCGGCATTCCTGGTTTCTTGCAACGCTCCTGCTCCACCGGTTGAGACGGTGGCTCTGACCGCGGACCGCGAGGAGCGGCAGCAGGACGGTAGTGCGCTGACGCCGGGTACACAATCAATGAATCGTTATCACTCGGTGATCCAGGGCTTCGACCAGATCGACGTCATCCCGCAAGACGGCTACCGCACACTGGGGTTCCAGTTGCACGGCAAGGAGAGTGGGCGGCTGTATGTCGAGCAGCTTGCAACGCGCTTTCTCACGCCCCTGGTGCCCTATCGACCGCCGGCAGGGTCCTTGGACGAGTTTGACCTCGCAAACCTTTTTCTCGGCGAGTTCGCACGCAGCGGCGTTGAGCTGAGCTATCAGACCGGAAACAGCGAGGTCGGCTATTTTCGGGGCAGCGACGAGTTGTTTGATGGTGAGGATGCCGAAGAATATTTTCTCGTCGGCGGCGCCATCTCGCCCAACCCGCGCGTGCGACCAAAGCGCTTCTCGGTGGTGAACAATTGTCTCGCCGCAGGGCTGTGGGAAGTGTCGGCAGGCGACTCCGTGGGGGAGATCTTCCACGGCTGGTTCAACCTGCCGGAAGCGGTGTATTTCGCGATGATCCGTCAAGTCAACGGGGTGAGCGCCAGCGACGAGACGCTGCGGTCGGCGTTGACCTACCGGCCCGACCTGAGCAACGTGCGCCTCGACCTCGCCCGTCTGCGCGACGTCGGCGCACCTCTGCTGACGGCGGACGCACGGCCGGCGGCCGACAAGACGATGGCCGGCTATTCGAGCCAGGACTCGCGGCGCAAAGTGCAGCGTGGCTACTACGAGGTGCGCCGGGGTGAGGCCAAGCTCGCTGCCACGCGGCTCGACGAGCTGCAACCGGGCGACCGCTTCGCGCTGCGCGCCTTCGTCCCCCCGGGGATCTACTCGCTCAACGAGCGCAAGGCGGTGGACTTCGACCCGGCCTGGTCCGCCGTCGAGATCCGCGCGGTGGAACCGAAGACGCGCTACCCCGGCCAGGAGGCGCTGGGAAGCGACCGCCTGGGGCACGTGGAGATCTGGCTCTTCTCGCTCGACCGGCAGCGCGCTTTGGTGCTGGGCAACCTGCCCGTCGCCTTGCTGGTGGTGCAAGAGGATCTGGCGCTACCAGCCTTCGGCGTCGGGGTGAACGAGCCCTCGGAGCCGATCGAGCGGCGATTGCTGCGTTACCGCTCGGGGCCGGCTCCGACCTTCGCCTACCTCGCGGAGAGGCGGGGGGAGGAGTGGTGGCTGGTCAACAACCACGAAGTGGGCTGGGAGCAGGTTTTCTTGCGGCCTTTCGAGCGCGACGGATCCCTCTTCCTGCGGCTGACCGTGGTCTCCTACGAGCGGATCGTCGATCTGCTGGAGCTCGAGGTGCCGCTGTCGGGAGAGCTCGCCGAGCGCATCCGAGAGGCCAGCCGAGACTACCGGCCGCCTCTCTACCGGACCTACCGCGACGACAACGTGCTGTGACGGCAGGGGCGCGCGTCAGGCGGCGCCCTCGATCCCCAGCAGGCTCATCCCCGCGCCCTTTTGCAGATCGACACCCGCGGGGTGAGGCTTGCGCTTGTTCCTTTCACTCGAGAACATCTTGCCGACATTCGAGATGTAGAGCTTGCCCCGTAGGGTGAGATCGATGCGGTCCGGGTGGTCCTCGATGAGGCCCCACTCCACGAGCTGAGCGATCTCGGGACCGTAGACCTGCTCGACGGTGGCGCCGAACCGCTTGGCGAAGGGCTCTTTGGGGATCGGTGGTGCGTTGGTGCCGAGCACCATGTATCGCGCCATGCGTTCCTCGCGCGGCAGCTGGATACCGAAATCGATCGGCAGCTTGCCTTGGTCCACCGTCTCGAAGTAACGCTCGAGCGGGTTGATGTTGCCGTAGACGAACTCTTCTTCGCCGTTGCGCACGAAGCCGAAGGCGCCGGCACCGACGGCTACGTACTCGGCTTGCGGAGCCTGCCAGTTGACCAGATGGTGATCGCTCTGGCGACCGGGCTTCGCGAAGTCGTAGAGCGTGTAGAGCTCGTAGCCGGCCTCGCCGAGCCGCTCGATCGCGATGCGAAACATCTCGAGGTCGGTCTCGTCGTCGGGCATCGGGAGCAGCCGCCCGCGGTGCTGAACCTTGGCGAGGGGCGAGCCAGGCTCGATGAACAGGCTGTAGGCACTGATGTGGGTGACGCCCGAGGCGACTGCGGTGTCGAGGTCCGCAACCCATTCCTCGAGAGTCTGTCCGGGTAGCCGGTACATGAGGTCAATGGCCACGTCGTCGAAGCCGGCGGTGCGGACCATCTCGATGGTCTTGCGGGCGGTAGCCGCATCGTGGCCGCGACCGAGGATCTTCAGGTAATGGTCGCTGAAGGACTGCACGCCGAAGCTCACTCGGTTGACGCCGCTCTGGCGGATCATCGCGAGCTTCTCGGGGGTGATCGTCTCGGGGCTGCCTTCGACCGTCATCTCGAAACCGGGCGGAATCACCAGCTCTTTCTTGACGTGCTCGATGATCTCGCAGAGGTGGTCACCCGAAAGGGCGGTGGGGGTGCCGCCTCCGAAGTAGCCGGCTCGCAGCGGGTTCTTGCCCCAGTCCCGGCGGGCCGCCAGCATGGAGATCTCCAGCTTGACCGTGCGGACGAACTCCCGCATCTGGTCTTCGACCGACTTGAACTTGTTGAACGGGCAGAAGGGACAGATCACCGCACAGAACGGGATGTGCATGAAGAAGGACGAGTCGACCGCCTTGGCGTCGCCCGAGGTGGGCCAGACGAGGTCCGGCTCGAGGGGTCCGAACGTCAGCGGATACCAGACGAACGACTGCGGGTCATGCTCGGGATATTCGCGCCAGTAGTCGTAGGTGGCCGGCTGGCTCATCGGATCGCCGTGATCATTCATAGGGGGATCCCCTCGAAGGTGGAGTAGCGGGAGGTGACCGCGGCGCTGAAGGCGTCCATCACGTAGGGGAGGAGATTGGCGCAGCGCATCAGGGCGGCGGTGTCACCCTTGAGAACCCAGATCTCGTCGGCCGCCGCCTCCATGATGCTGATCCGGCGCAGCAGCGTGCCCACGAAGGCGGCAAAGGTGGTCTCGGCCACCACGGCATAGGTTTCGGCGCTGCCAAGGTGTGGCACGATGCGGTCGCCGAGGTACTCTTCCCAGTAGGACAGCTCCGGGCGATCTTCGAGACGTAGCTGGAAATGGATGTGGCCGATGTCGGCCAGGAGAGGGGCGCAGCCGGGCTCCTGTGAGATCCGGGAGAAGGTCTCCGTGAGGATCTCGAGCCACTCGGTGGGCGTCGCGTGCTGCAGATCGGTGGTCGCGGCAGTTTCGAGCATCGTAGTCCCGCCTTTAGGCCGGCTTGCCAAAATCCACTGAGACCATGCTGAGGCCCTTGCCCGCCAGGAGCTCGACACCGATCGGCTGTGGCATGCCGTGGTTGGGCTCGGTGTAGAAAGCCTTGAGAACGTTCGAGGCATAGTGCTTGCCGCGCTCGGTCATCCACAGCCGCTGGGCGTCGGTCTCGATCAGGCCCCACTCCTTCAGCCGGCTGATCGCCTCGCCGAAGACGTCCTCGAATTCGGCGCCGAAGCGACGGCGGAACGGTTCGCGGTCGACGGAAAGGCAGCGCAGACCGAGGACCATGTAGCGCGACATCAGCTCGCGACGATCGCAAGCGTTGGCGATGCGCACGGGCATCTGCCCGGCTTCCACGGCGTCGAGGTACTCGCCGAGCGTGTGGATGGTGCAGTAGATGTAGGAGGTGTCCCCGCCTTCGATGAAGCCGAAGGCCCCGGGGCCGAGGGCCACGTAGCTGCGCTGAGGGGCTTTCCAGTTGATCTGATGGTGCTCGGAAGGCCGCCCTGGCAGGCCGAAGTCGTTGATCGTGTAGTGCACGTAGCCGGCCTTCGCGAGCATCTCCTGTGTCACCTCGTACATGGCGATCTCGGTCGCCTCGTCCGGGTATTCGGCGACGCGGCCGGCGAGAGTGTCGTTGTAGAGGCGGGTCCCCGGGTCGAGGAAGAGGCAATAGGTGCTGATGTGCTCGATGCCGAGGTCGATGGCCAGCTGCAGCTCGGCGCGCCAATCGTCCACGCTCTGGCCGGGTACCCGGTAGATGAGGTCGATCGCGACGTTGTCGAAGTCAGCCTTGCGGGCGAGATCGATGGCGTCGATGGCGCCTTGCACACCGTGGGTGCGGCCGAGGATGGTGAGGAACTTTTCCTTGAAGGACTGAACCCCGAAGCTGATGCGGTTGATGCCGGCAGCCCTGAGCTCCCGCAGCTTGGCGAGGTCGACGGTGTCAGGGTTGGCCTCCATCGTGATCTCGGCGCCAGGAACGATCGGGAAATGCTCGAAGCAGGCGCCGATCAACCGCAGCAGCGGCTCGGTGTCGAGCGCTGTCGGGGTGCCCCCGCCGAAGTAGCCGGAGACCGTCGGTACGCCGCGGCGCTTCTGCGCTTGCGCCACCATCTCGATCTCGCGGATCACACCGTCGAGGAAGCGGGTGGCGCGATCGTCACGCATGCGGTACTTGTTGAACGGGCAGTACGGGCAGATGTCCTTACAGAAGGGGACGTGGAGGTAGAAGGCGAGGTCCTCGCTGCCGCCAGCGATGGCATTGAGGATGGTGTCTGGTGGCACCGCATGCAGGGTCGGAGGGTACCAACGTACGTACTCGACGTCCCGCTTGGGGTATTCGCTCCAGAAGCGGTAGAGCGGGAAATCGGCTTTCACCGACGCCGGTGTGCTCGGTGTGTTCAAGGCGCCTCCTCCTTCCGACAGACGTAGTTCAAGTCGAAGCTGCCAAAGCCAGGGATCGAGCTCTTTTCCATCCGCAGCGTTTCCAGACCGGCCTGCGCCAGATAGCCATTGATCTCCTCCGGGCCGTAGGTACGCAGGTGGTCGTCTTGGAAGACCTGGTCGGTCTCGTCGAGGCCCTCACTGGCCAGCACGTTGAAGACGAAGCGCCCGCCGGGAGCGAGGGCGCTCTTGGCCACCGCGAGCGCGGCGAGGAGATCTTCGTCGCGGCGCATCATGCTCATCGCGTAGAGGCAGAGAACCAGGTCGTAGCGCGGCCGCAGCCGCAGGGTCCGCAGGTCGGCGCAGGCGTACTTGATGGGTAGCCCTTCGGCGCCAGCCAGGGCGACGGCGCGAACGATCTTCCACCACAGCTGATCGGACCCGAAACAGGGGTGACCGCGGCGGGCGAACTCCAGGAGGTGCTGGCCCGTGCCGCAGGCGATGTCGATGACCCTGGCTCCGGGCTTGAGCTCTGCCCAGGCGGCGATCCGCCGACACTCGGCCGAGTGGGTAGAGATGGTGGCGTGGACGCGATCCCACTCGGAAAGATAGTCGGTCGTCGTGGGCTGGGGTGGCTCGATGAAGGTGCTAGGGGCGTCGGGTTCCATCGCGTTCTCCTGCTTGGCTGGAGGTCCCCGCTGGCGTGAGGCGTCGGCGCATGACGGACCTGATGGGCCTCAGCGGTCCGGCGAAGAGATCATCGGGTCGCGGCGCAGCGCCGGCGGCCGCGCGAGGGGGCTGAGCCGTCGCCTGGAATGGCACTTCGCGCCTCCTCTGCACGTCCAACTCTTACGTTTCGCGGCACAAGACTGGTCTTACTCTTACACAGTGCAACTCTCGCGTCCAGGCGCTCAAGGTGCGGGAAATCCCGCCTCTTGGCGCACCCGCTCGGCTTGCCAGAGATGCCGCCGTTGGTGGGCGGCGAGGAAGCTGAACCAGTCGCCGAGGCTGAGGCGGAGCTTCTCGTTGGCTGCCGAGGAGGCCTTCACGCGGTTGATCGCGAGGCCCTTCGCGGCCTCGAGCTGACGAAGGAGCTCGGCCTGGCTGTTGGCGAACTGCTCGGGCACGGTGGCCGGATCGGTGGGGACGTGCGGCAAGAAGACGTCCTGGGTCTTCGTCCGCAGGCGTGACGGCGGCTCCATCATCCACCGCAACAGGCGGCCGAGGAGGCCGGGGCGGTAGCGCTCCGGTTCGCTCATCGGTGTGGCTCCGGCCATCGCGGCAGCCAGGTTCGGCACCGTGGCCTCGGTGGTCGCGACCAGGTGCGCGAGGCACTCCGCGATCGACCAGCGTGCGGGGCCGGGGCGCCACGAAAGCTGTGCTGCGCTGAGCCCGGCAGTGAGCTGGCGGGCGCGCTCCTGGACCGACACCAGCTCGTCGCGCAGGCGCGCGAGGTCGGGGGTGAGGGGCGGCGCGGGAGACGGCGCATTAGCGGTCGACATCCGAAGCCTCCTGATCGCGGATCGGGTCGGTGGGCTGCTGGTGGCTCGCCGGCCTGCCGCTGCGCTGAGTAGCTGGCCGCGGCTCGGCGGCGAGCCGGGTCTCGAAGGACTCGACGTCAAACCCGCGCGCGGCGAGGTCCGCGGTGACGTTGGGCCGGAAGATGGGCGGCGAGACGGCAAAGCAGGCAAAGGCGACATGGTCGGCCTCGACGCGGCTCGCGCCGCGGCTGACCGCCACGCGCTCGGACTCTCGCTGCACCCCCCTGGTGGCTGCTTCGCGGAAGGCGTCCGGCGGGCCCTTCGCCATCAGTTGGGCGAACAGCACCGCCGCATCGGCAGTCCAGAGGAGGGCGGGGCCGGTCGCGGGTTCGCTCATCGCGCGTCGCTCGCAGTTGTGCTGGCGCCGGTCCCGGCTAGCCGAGGCCGCAGAAGCGGGCCGCGTTGCCGCCGAGGAGGGCGGCGCGCTCGGCCGGCGACACGGCGTCGAGCTGGCTGGCGACCGCTTCGACGGCGCCGGGGTAGACCCCGTCGTGGTGGGGATAGTCGGAAGACCAGACGACGTTCTCCATGCCGATGAGCGGTGCTGTCTCGCCGATGATCCCCTCGTCGGCGTTGAAGCAGGCGAGGCACTGGCGCCGGAAGTACTCGCTGGGCGGCATCCGCAGGTACGACACCCAGCGCGCCATGGACTGTTGCTCAAAGTGTCCGTCCATGTCCTCGAGCCAGCTCGGTACCCAACCGGCCCCGGCCTCCACGAAGACGAAGCGCAGGCCGGGAAAGCGCTCGCAGACGCCACCCATCACGATGCTCAGGATCGCCAGGTGCGACTCCAGGCGATGGGAGGTCAGGTGGGCGAGGCAGAGGTTGCTGCCGAAGCGCTTGACGCCGGCCACCTGGTCGACGAGCAAGCCGCCCTTGCCGTCCTTGCTCGGCAGGGCGGACAGCGAGTGGATCTGGATCGGCACGCCGAGATCCTGCGCCACCGCCCAGAAGGGGTCGAAGTCGGGATGGTGGAAGGCGCGCTCGCCGATCGGCAGGGCGACCATCTGGAAGCCTCGGAAGCCCATCTCCTCGATGGCCCAGCGGGCGTCGCGGCAGGCCTGCTCGATGTCGAAGAGGTTGATCGGGTAGAAGGCCAGGAGGCGGTTGGGGTCGACGGCGCAGAACTCGCGGATCCAGCGGCCATAGGCCCGGTTGAGGGCCGACGCGAGCTGGCCATCGGGGAGCCAGAAGTTGCCCATCGCGAGGGTTGGCGTGATGTAGCCGTGGGTGATGCCTTCCTCGTCCATCACGGCGAGATAGCCGTTCGGGTCGAAGATCTTGGCGGCGTCGCTGGTCGGCCCGAAACGGCCGTTGCCCAGCAGCTCGTTGGCTTGCGGGTTGTCCCACATCGCGGCGGAGAGGCCGAGGGGACGCCCGTCGAGCGCCAGGCCCTGGCTGCCGTCGGGCATCGTCACGCGGCTGTAGACACGCTCGCGAAACGCGGGCTCGGCGTAGTCCTGAAAGATGCGCCAAGCCTCTTGCACATGGCGATCGGCGTCGATCACGAACGGCTTGTCATTTGACGTCGAGCTGCTGGGCGCACTCATGGCTGCGGCTCCTCTGGACCACGGGAAGCGAAGGGGGTTGACGGCCGAGCGCCCGGCGGGCCGCCGGACCGCTGCTCGGCGGGATCTGCCGGTGGCATGCCGGCGAGCTCGCGGGCGAGGGCCTCGTAGGGCGTGAGGTCGTAGTGCTCGACGAGCGCCAGCCGGTTCTGGCTGAGGCTGCGGGCGTTGAAGGACTCGAACAGCAGCTGCCGACCCGAGAAGCCCGAGCAGGCGAGGTCCCAGGCCAGGCGGAAGAGCTTGGCCTTGTCGTCGAGCCCGCTACCGCCGAAGTGGCGCTCGAGGTCGGCCCGCACCTCGGGGCTGGCCAGGTCGGTGGGCGCCGGCGCCATCAGCAGGCTGTGCCCCGAGACTTCGTTGACGGTACGCAGGAGCTGCGGGAAGTGCTCGACGGCGTACATGTGGCCGACCGCGAGGGTCGTCGGGTTGGGCATGGCGAGGCCGGCCGGGGTGATCCGTGCCTCGGTCTCGGCGGCGCAGAGGAAGGCGCGCAGAGTCTCGAGGTAGCGGATCAGGTCGGAGACGTCCTCACGGACGTTCTGGAAGACGCGTGTGCCGATCCGCTCGGTGATCAGGCCGCAGACGCCCAGGAACGTCTCGGCCTTGACGGCGATGCGGATCAGCAGGTGATAGAGGGTCCACACGGTGAGGTGCCGCCAGGACCGTTGCAGCGTTTCGAGGTCCTCGCAGAGGAAGACCCGCTCGGCCTCGACCGAGACGTTGTCGAACACCGCCCAGGCGTCCATCTCGTCGAAACGGGAGGCGAGGGGGCCGGCGTCGGGCCCGGAGAACGGCGTACGGCAGATCAGGCGCAGGCCCGGGCTGGCGATCGGTACGGCGAGGAAGAGCGCCTGCTCCGCCACCAGCCCGCGACGGGGTGGTGTCAGGACGAGGTACTCGTCGGCGAAGGGTGCCAGGGTGGCGACGGTCTTGGCCCCCGCGATCACCAGATCGTCCCCGCGGCGGGAGACGATCCGCAGCCGTTCGAGGTCGCCGCTCGGCTTGCCACGGTCGATCTGCGGATCGGCGAAGCTGTGCGAGAGACAGAGGTCGCGGTCCGCACAGGCGTCGTAATAGCGCTGCAGGCGCTGCGCCCACGCCGGGTTGCGCCGGGCCAGAAGGGGAAGTGCTTCGAGGAGGCCCCAGAGGACCAGCGGCACGTACTCGGGAAGACGCCCCATCGTGCCGCCATGCCACCGTGTCACGTGGTCGATGTAGCGGCGCCGGCGCTTGAGGTCCTCCACGCTGCGGGGCACCGCCCAGGCGACGCTCTGCGGTGCTTCCGCCTCGCCGTAGCGCATCACCGGGCGGTGGGCAGGATGGTGCTGGCGATCGTAGAACTCGGCAAGGCTCTGCAGGCAGCCGGCGAAAGGGGGATGCTCGGGTACCGCGGCGACCCGTTCTCCTCCCTGCCAGACTTGGCGGCCGTCCCGTAGCCCGGCGAGATATTGCTCCCCCGTTCGCAGCGTCATTGCTCAGCACCCTCCTCGGCATCACCGAAGTAGACCCGGCCGGCGTTGCCGTCGACCGTCACCATCTCGCCGTCGCGCACCACGCGGGTGGCCTCCCGTGTGCCCACCACCGCCGGGATCCCGTACTCGCGGGCCACGATCGAGCTGTGGGAGGCCGTACCGCCGACATCGGTCACCACGCCCCCGGCGATGGCGAACAAGGGGGTCCAGTCCGGCGTCGTCGCGGTGGCGACCAGGACCTCACCGGGCGCCAGCCGGCTCGCTTCGCTGGCGAAGCCGAGCACGCGGGCGCGCCCCCGGACCCTGCCGGCACTCGCCGCCGTGCCGGCCAGCACGCGGCGACCCGCCTCGCCGCCGATGCCGTCGAAGCGCAGCCGGATCGGCCAGCTGGCCGCCCGTCGCCAGGCCGGATCATCGCCGGGCGGGATGCTGATCGGCGGCTCGAGGTCCCCCTGCTCGAGCCAGCGTCGGCGCCGCTCGGCGGCGCGCTCGCCGAGCACCGCGGCGGCGGGCTTGCCGCTCGGCGATCCCTCCGTTGTCAAGGTGGCGCTCAGCTCGTCCCGGGTGACGAAGAAGATGTCGTCGTCTGCGGCCAACCGGCCGCTCGTGGCCAGAGCGCGGCCGAGGGCGAGGAAGCCCCGGCGGAAGCACGGCCAGGCTTGGAGCAGCCGCGCGACGATCTCCTCGCGGACGCGTGCGTAGTCCTGCGCGCGGTCGAGTAGGGCTTGGTAGAGGCGCCGCTTGCCGCCCCCCAGGCCGGCGAGCGCGGCCGCCTTCAGCTCGTCGCGGCGGGCCGCCGCGCGGGCGAGGAGCTGGTGCGGCTCCTGGGCGCGGAGGCCGAGATAGCAGCGTAGAGCGGCCCCGAGCCGGTCGGGCTCCTCGTCGAGGCAAGGGTGCACGAAGTCCAGGCTGCGCACCTGATAGCCGAAGCGAACGAGGTGAGCGGCGACCTCGCGACCCCAGGCGTCGAGGTCGGGGTCGCCGCTGGCGCCGGAGAGGATCTCGTCGAGGGGGATGAGATCGAGCCTGGCGGGCCCGTCGGCGATTCGCTCGAGACCTTTCGCCAGCTCCCAGAGGCTCTGCTGCTCGCTGGCGGCCGGGCTTTCGAATCCAGCCAGGAGGACGAGCACGTTCTCGTCGGTCACTGCTCCCTGGCTGGCGCGGGCGAGAAAGCGCTGCATCGGGATGGCGCCGCCGGTCGCCAGGCCGAGGGCGTACCACAGCTCGGCGACGTCCCGGGCCAGCTCCTCGAGCCCAGCGAGGAGGGCGGCAGGGGGGGCCTCGAGGAGGCGGCTCGCTTGCGCCAGCCGCTGCTGGTATTGCGGTAACGAGCGGTCGCGGAAGCGCCCCACCCAGCCGCCGCGCAGCTCGGTCCAGAGGAACCGCGGCGGCAGCAGCAGCACGCTCAGCCGGTCGGGATCGGCGCGCGCGAAGTAGTGGCCGTGGAGGACGAGGTGGGCCGGGTGGCGCATGCGGAACATGCGGGGCATCCGCCAACCGAGGCGGGCGGTCCCGGCGCTTTCCCGCGAGGCCACCATGAGGGGCAGGAGGAAGGTCTCAAAGAGGGGTGAGATCGGCCCGTGCAGCCATTCGCCGAGCCGCCAGGTGCGCAGCCAGAGGGCGCCGGGCAGTGGGTTCTCCCAGCCGGCAGCGGTGGTCTCGCCGTTGCTCACGAAGGCCTGGCTACCGAGGTCGAAGGCTGCGTGGACGTGGCGACCAGCGCGTCGACCGCGGCGAGGGCCTCGGCGCAGAGCTGGGCCCGTGGATCGGTCGCCAGGATGCGCTCCTCGGCAGCGGCCGCGGACCAGCCAGTGGCGCGGAGGATGGCGTAGGTGAAGGTCGGGGCTCGATGACGCCCAGCCAGGCAATGGACGAAGAGACGGGCTTGCTCGTTCGCCAGCACGGCGGGGCCGGCTTGCATCGCTGCCGCCAGGGGCTCGGGCAAGATCGGCTCGGGATGGTTGGCGACCGGCAGGTAGATCACCTCGATGCCGGTGTCACCGACCAGCTGCCGGTCGTCGAGCTCGGCTTGCAGCCCGAGGACGTGGGTGATGCCCTCGGCGCGCAGCTTCTCCATGTTGCGGACGGTTCCGATCATGCTCCCCATGGCGAGGCGAGCGGTGACCCAGCGCAGCTCGACGGGGAAGTCGGCCGGCAGCCTGACCCCGCCGACCTCGATGAAGGAAGTCCCCGCCGCTTGCTGGTTCGCTGGTCGCATCGTGCCTTTCGAACCTGGCCTTTCAGCGAGCCCATGGGGTCGCTGGCGGGTCGCCTGGACTTACACACGAAGGCGACGGAGACCTGCCGCGAGAGCTCTGTTGTTCGCTGCGGGCAAGCGTACTCCACCTGCTGCCCAGGCGGCAATTTGCCCTTCATTGAAGGCTGGTGGCGGTGCGAGACAGGCCCCTGGAAAATCTTTCTGGTCGTGATCGATGGCTTGCGAAAGTTGGCGGTTGGTTCGGCTTGACTTGCTGGGTGGCCGAACCTACACTCCGGCGCACTTGCTGCAGGTTTTTCGGTGCCTTGAGAGTGGGTTCCTAGTACTCGGACAATCCTTATCGAAGGAGCCGCCATGCGCGCGCGTTTTACGATCGGTTGCGGAGTTCTCTTGCTCGCAGTGCTCTGGCCAGTCCTTCCGCTCGCGGCGCAAGGGCCGGCGAGCGACGGCTCTGCTGCCGCCGGCGAGGCGGGCGCGCCACCCGCGGAAGCGGCCAGGGGGACCTTCGCCGAGGCCTTGGTCGTCTCCGCGTCGCGCAGCGAGGAAGCGATCGTCGACGCGCCGGCGGCAGTGTCCGTGGTGAGCTCGTCGAGCATCGTCGACGCGCCGGCGGGCGACTACGGCGATCTGCTGCGCACGATCCCGGGCGTCAACGTGGTGCAGTCGAACGCCCGCGAGTACAACGTCACCTCACGGGCCTCGACGGGCGTGGTCGCCAACACCCAGCTGGTGCTGGTTGACGGCCGGCCGATCAACAACGCGTTCTTCGGCAACGTGGCGTGGGAGAACATCCCCTACAACGCCAGCGACCTGGCCCAGATCGAGGTGATTCGCGGGCCGGCCTCCGCCGTCTGGGGAGCCGGCGCCTTGAGCGGTGTGATCAACCTGGTGACCAAGCCGCCGCGGGAAGTCCAGGGCACCAGCTTCACGCTGGGTGTCGGCGCCTTCGAGAAGCCCAAGGGCGCGTCGCTCGGTGACGCGGGGTCGCTCTACTACGGCAACCTCAGCCATGCGCGGGCGGTCAGTGAGCACCTTGCCTACCAGCTGTCGCTCGGTGCCTTCTCGCATGACGCCTTCGCGCGCCCGGCAGGCACCCTGAACAACGAGTTCCACACCCCCTACCCGCCCTTCCCCAACGAGGACGCCGTCTCGAAGAACGCCAACCTGCGTTTCGACCTCAGCCCAGAAGGCGGCGAGCAGCGGATCCTCCTCGCCGCGGGCTACGCCGGCGGCGGTGGCCTGCAGCTCAGCCCGGCCGGCCCGTTCCGCATCGAAGACGATCGCAACAACCTCGGCTATCTGAAGGGGGACTACTACCGCGGCGCCTTCGAGGGCCGCTTCTACGCCAACGTGCTCGACTCCCGGCAGACGGGCCTGTTGGTGCGGGGCACGGACGGGCTGCCGCTCGAGTCGAACTTCAAGACGCAGACCTACACCCTCGAGCTGGCCCACCACCGCAGCGTCGGCGAGCGGCATCTCCTGCACTACGGTCTCAACGTCAGCTTCGATCACTTCGACATCGCGCTGGCGCCGGGCTCGTCGCGGCGGGACAGTCAGGGCCTGTATCTCGAGGACGAGTTCAGTGTGTCGGAGAGCTTCCGGGCGGTGGCCGGGTTGCGGGTGGATCGCTACAGCGTGCTCGACGACCCGGTGCTCTCGCCGCGGATCGCGCTGCTCTTCAAGCCGAGCCGACTGCAGACGATCCGCCTGGCCTACAACCGCGCCTACCTGCCGCCGAACCTGATCGACAACTACTTGGTGCTGCGGGTTGGCAACGTGCTCGATCTCGGCGCCTTCGACCCGCGGCTGGCCGGGATGCTGTTCCCCTTCGTCACCCGCAACCTCGGCTCGCCTGACCTCAAAGAAGTCTCCCAGGACTCCTACGAGCTGGCCTACGTCGGCGATCTCGGCGGCAAGGTGACGCTCAACTTCGCCTACTACTACAGCCAGAGCAAGAACGAGATCCGCAACGTGCCCTTCTTCTACACCAGCCTCAACCCGCCAGCGGGATGGCCCCTGCCGCCGGCGATCCTCGACCTGCTGGTCGCTTCCGGCGCCGGCCTGCCGGAACTCCTTCAGCGCACCAACCTGGGCAAGGTCCGCAACCAGGGGGTCGAGGTGGGGATCGATGCGCGACCGCTGCCGACGCTGCGGGTGTTCGCCAACTACTCCTGGCAAGACAAGCCGAGAGCCAAGGGGCTGGCGCAGTCGTTGGTGAACCTACCGCCCGAGAACCGCTTCAACCTCGGTGGCGAGCTGCGCCGCGAGCGCCTCGAGGCCAACGTGCAGCTGAGCTACGCGGACGAGGCGTTCTGGGCCGACGTCCTCGACGCCCGCTTCTTTGGCTTCACCGACTCCTACACGTTGGTGAACGCCGGCCTCGGTTGGTGGTGGCTGCCGGGCCGCCTGCAGACCTCCCTCAAGGTGAGCAACGTCCTCAACGAGAGGGTCCAGCAGCACGTCTTCGCCGATCTGCTGAGCCGGCGGGCGATCGTCGAGCTGCGCCTGAAGCTCTGAGCGAGCTGCCCTGCCGGGGCGCCGGCCAAGGCGCCCCCTGGGGCTCAAGGCTGCGACGCGGGGGTCCGCCGGCGGAAACGGACCTGGAGGCCGTCTTTGGGGTGCATCGACGGCACATGGTTGAACCCCGACCAGCGGCCCGGCTCGAGCTCCCATTCGTAGTGCCGTAGCAGGGCGCTGGCGAGGAGTTTCATCTCCAGGCGGGCGAAGTCCATCCCCAGGCACGTCCGCGGACCGGCACCGAAGCCGACGAGCCGGCAGTCCCGCCGCAGCTCCGCGACATCGAGGCTGGCGAAGCGATCGGGGGCGAAGCGCTTCGGCTCGGGATACGTCTCGGCGTCGTGATGCGTGGCGGTGATCGAGTAGAAGAGCTTGTGGCCGGCCGGCACGCGGCAGCCATGGAACTCGAACGGCTCGACCACCGAGCGAAAGGCACCCGGGAAGGGGGGGTGGAGCCGCTCGAGCTCGAGGAAGATGCGTTCGAGAAAGGCCATCTCGCCGATGCGCTGCACGGTGAGCGGATCCTGGATCCCGAGGCTCTCTTGCTCTTGGCGGGCGCGCGCCAGGATCTCGGGATGGCTGGCCAGCTGGTAGCAGAAGCAGGTCATCAGGGCGGCGCTGCTCTCGTGGCCGGCAAAGAGCAGGAAGAGGGCATGCCGGGCGACGTCGAGCTGGCTCATCTTGGCTCGCCCGCCGCCCCCGCCAGCGTCGTCGATCGCTTGCACCATCCGGCCCAGCGCATCGTTCGCCGGGAGCTGCCGGCGCTCCTCGACGAGGCTTCCCACATGGGCGAGCAGGTCGTCGCGGGCCGCTACGGCGCGGCCGTAGGGAGTCCACCGGCCGCCGAAGGTCAGTACGGGGTTGAGGCCGACCATGCCGCGGCAGTAGGTGTCGAAGAGCCTGCCGAGACGCTCGAGGTCCACGCCTGGGCGGGCGCCGAGGATGAGCTGGCTCGCGACGTCGAAGCTGAAGCGCTTCAGCTCGTCGTACCAGCGGAAGCGCCCCAGGGAGGTCCAGCGCTCGAGGTAGCGGCGGGCCGACTCGGCCATCGTCGGCAGGTAGCCTTCGAGGCTGCGGCCGAAGAAGGCGGGGGCGAGCAGGCGGCGGACCTCGGCGTGGTCCTCGCCGTCGACCATCAGGAGCGCACCCCGCATCAGCTCCTGCAAGGCTCGCGGCCAGCCCTGCCGAGAGCTGAAGTGATCGCGGTGGCTGAGGAGCACGAAGCGTAACGCCTCGGCGCCGGCCATCACCACCACCGGAGCACCCAGCAGATGGGTGCGGAAGATCGGCCCAAACTGCTGCCAGCGCTTCTCGACGAAGCTCCCCGGGTTGGCTCCGAACGGCAGGGTCTCACCCAACAGGGGCAGGCCCAAGGAGCCGGGAGGGAGGGGCAGTTCCATCGTCATCGTCAGTCTCCGTCTGTGCGCCCTAGCCGCGGGGCATGTTTGCAGCCTGGGCGCCGACAAGGCAATACTCGCCCTCGGCATCCAGCCAGAAGGGAGTCACGATGCGCGACGCGGGAGTGGGGCGGCTCTTGGCGAGCGGGCTGCTCGCGGGCCTGGTGATCAGCCTGGGCGAGTTCGTCCTCAACGGTTTGCTGCTGCGCCGCGAGTGGGAGGCGACGATGCAGTCGCTCGCCCGGCCGCCCATCGGCGGCGCGGCGATCGTCGGCCTGAACCTGAGCTGCTTTGGCCTCGGGATCTTCATCGTCCTGCTCGCGAGCTGGCTGCAGCCGCACTTCGGCACGCCGCAGCGCTCGCTCTTGACGGCGGCGGTCGTCCTCTGGGGTGCCGCGTACGTGATCGGCTTCGGTTGGTCGGTCGCCATGGGTGTGTTCTCGCTCGGCCTCTACCTGCCGACCCTTGCCTGGTCCCTCGTCGAGCTGCCGCTCGCCGCCTGGGCGGCGGGCTTTCTGCACCGCGGGCGGTAAAGAGCTGCGTCTCCTCTAGGCAGTTCGCCGTCCGTCGAGAACGACCTGCAGGCCATCCTGCGGCGCCATGTGGACACCGCGCGGCACCGCTCGCACCGGCGGAGCCGCCAGCCGCAGCGCCGCTTGCGGCAACACCGTGGCGAGCACGACCTTGATCTCCAGGAGAGCGAGATTCGAGCCCAGGCAGCGGCGATCGCCGCCGCCGAAGGTCGTCCAGGCGTAGGGGTCGAGAGGCCCGGCGAGAAAGCGCTCCGGCCGGAAGGCCAGTGGGTCGGGATAGAGGTCCGGCCGGCGGTGCAGCAGGTACGTGCAGTTGGTGAGCTGGGCACCGGCAGGGATCAGGTAGTCACCGATCTCGATCGGGGAGACCACCAGGCGTGCACCGCAGATCGGCGAGATGGCGCTCGCGCGCAGGCCCTCGCGGATCACCGCGTCGAGATACGGCAGCTGGAGCAGGTCCTGGGCGGTGCTCGCGGTGGCGATCTCGGCATTCACCCGAGCCACCACCTCGGGATGAGCGAGGAGCTTCTCGAAGATCCACACCAGGGCCGTGTGAGTGGTCTCATGGCCGGCGAGGAGGAGGGCGATCAGCTCGTCGCGCAGCTCTTGCGGCGACAAGCCCTCGCCGTTCTCGTCGCGGATGGCGAGCAGGGAAGAGATCACGTCCCGTTCCTCGCCAGGCGCGGCCGATCTCTGCCGGCACCGCTCGATCTGCTGGTAGAGCTCGCGGTCGGTGTCCCGGACCAGGCGGAGGATGCGCCCCCAGGGGCTCCAGGGCCCGAGGTTCCAGCGCAGGAAGGGCGCCAGGAGCAAGGGCGAGTTCATGCCGATCTCGGCCAGCTCACCGACCTGGCGGGCGAGCCGCTCGGTACCGACCTGGCCCTGGATACCGAAGATCGCCTGATGGATGACCTGCAGGGTGATGCGCTGCAGCGAGGGATGGAGAGCAAAGGGCCGGCCGAGCGGCCAGGACCCCAGCTCGCGCTGAGCGAGCTCGCGCACCAACGGCGCGTGTTGGAGAACTCGCTCGAGCGCTAGGGTAGGCAGCATCAAGCGGCGGCGCTTGCGATGCGCCTCGCCATCGAGGGTGAGCGTCGAGAGCCAGCCGGTGAGCGGTGCGAAGACACTGCCCGCCGCCTGCCCGCTGACCACCTGCTCACTCCCCGCCGAGTACATGCTCCGCAGGTGGGCCGGCGTCGAGAGCATCACCCAGGGCCGTGAGCCCAGGACGCGCATCGAGAAGATGTCGCCGTAGCGGTCGCGGAGGCCCTCGAGGTACTCCAGCGGTCGCCGGGCGAAGTGGAACGCCTGGCGAAACGCGGAGTCTCGCGGGCCCGGAGGCAGCGCCGGTGAGCGCCCGACGGGAGTGGAGCCGGCCACCCGCAGCGACCTCGTCGGCCAGCGGGCGGTCAGGCGTTGACCGTCGGTGCCAGGCCCGGCTTGGGAAGGCCGATCTGTACCAGACCGGAGGCCGGGCGCGAAGTTGCGCCGAGGGCCACGGGCTCGCCGGCTTCGTGGTGCTCGTGCGGGCTCCAGCAGTAGGGCACGGAGGCGAAGAAGTCGCCCGTCTCACACTCGGAGTGCACGCCGCAGCCGCCGCCACAGGTGGAGCCGCTCGGACAGGTGGTGCACTTGCCCGAGTCCTTGTGGCGATCGCGGATCTTGACGAACAGGGGCGACTCCATGATCTCTGCGAACGGGGTATGTAGCACGTTGCCGAGCTTGAGCTGCGTCGGGTAGTAGCAGGGCAGGAAATCGCCGTTGACGTCGACGCCGGAGATCGAGCGGCAGGCCTGGCAGCCCACGCCCCACTCGACGGCCGTCCGCTCCTCGGGAGTCTTGAACTCCTCCATGAACGGCGTCCAATCCCAGACGTCGAAGATGGGAAGGAGCCCGGCGTTGCCGTTGCGCACGGCCTCGACGGCGTGCTGGTACTTGAAATCGTAGAACCGCCGGTACTCCTCGTGGGTGAGACCGACCTCGCCCCAGTGCTCGGCGGCCGTGCCTGTCTTGATCACGCAGCGCATGTAAGGCGCTGCTCCCCAGCCCTCGACGAGGTCCTTCATCTCCTGCATCTCGTCGATGTTCTGCTTCATGACCACGAAGTTCACGATCACGAAGAGACCGTGGCGCTGCGCCGTCTCGATGGCGCGGCGGGCGAGGTCTCCCGCCTTCTTGACGCCGCGGATCTGTGAGGCCTTCTCGGGATTGCCACTGTCGAGGCTGATGAAGACGTGGCTCATCCCGTTGTCGGCGCACATCCGGGCGTAGTCGTCCTTGAAGAGCAGCCCGTTGGTAGCGAGAGCGTGGTGGGCGCCGATCTTGCCGCAGTGCTGGATCAGCTGCGGCAGGTCGCGGCGCACCGTCGGTTCGCCGCCGAAGAAGATGTAGACGCCGCGGCGCCCGCGGTCACGCAGGGTGAACTCCACGTTGTCGACGATGCGGATCCAGTCCTCGATCGGCAGATCGGGTCGCTTCCAGAGGTCGACCGCGCAGTGCTTGCACTGCTCATTGCAGCGGTCCGTCACGTACAGCGTGATGTGGTAGTTCGACGGATGGAAAGCCTCGATGAAATCATTCCAGGACTTCTGGTAGAGCCCGCGGATGTCCTTGAGCTTTAGATAGCGTTCCGGGTCGTGCCCGAGGTTGCGAACCATGGTGACGCACTCGGCCTGGAACTGGCTGGGCGTGATCTCGAAGAGCGCCGACAGCAGGTCGTCGGTCGTCACCCAAAAGGCGCAACGATCAACGCATTGCTTCTCCGCTTCTTTGCGCAGGCGCGGCTTGACCATCGGGCGAAACAGCAAGGGAACCTGCTCGACCACCCGCGAGAAGAGGCTTTCTACTTCGGGTTTCCATTCCATGGTCAGGCTCCTGCTTGTGAGCTGGTTGGCCGGGCGATCGCCGCGGACCCATCCCGCTGGCTGCCCGCGGGGGGCTCCATCACGACGAAGCGCTTCATCTCCTCGATCATGAGGCCGGAGTAATCATTCTCGATCTTGATGAAGTCCCCGGATCTGGCGAGGGTCACGTTGAAGATGAAAGTGCGCGCGGGGGTGACAAAGGGGGCACCGGCCACGTAGCGCTCGATGAGGGGATCGAGGTGGCGGGGCACCTGCGCATCGTCAAAGGCAGCGACGCCGAAACAGAGCCGTTCCACCTGCGGCGAGTCCCAGGTGAAGGTGAAGTAGATGGGCACGGCCATCGACGAGTACTGCAGCATCTCCGGCGAGGGGACGGCAAAGCCGGCGTCAGCGATCATGCCGGCCAGCTGCTCGGGGGAGAAGAAGCCGGGCGGGCGCATGAAGTAGACGTTGATCGAGCGGTTGCGGAAGTCGAAGCCGAAGAGGCTGCAAGCCTCGAGGCCGTAGCGGCGAAAGAGCGGGAAGCTGGTGCGAGCAGCCGGCGGGAACGAGGACAGGCCGGCGATGCGATCGATGGGCTGCGGATCGATCGAGAAGAACTGCCAGATCTTCTCGATCCCGTGGGCCACCCCGAAGTCGACCCCGTAGCCCACCACCGGGTACTGCGCCGCCACCTCGGCGTAGAGGCTCTCGATGGCATGCCCAGCCGGCTTGAGCAGGCCGGCTTCGAGGGCGACGGGCCAAGGGTCGGTGAGCTGTTCGAGATCGACGTAGCGAACGTTGAGGGTGCGCTTCTCTCGTGGCTTGGTCGACGTGCGGAAGCTCACCGCGCGCTGCGAGAACGACTCCCAGTAGGCTTGGAGCACGGCCCGCGAGAGGTTGAGGTCAACGGGGGTCTCGGCAACCGCTGCGGCCCGCTCGATGTCGGCGAGAGTAGTTGCGAGATCGAGCTTGGCCGTGGGCATAGGGGCACCGGCTGGCTGCGCGGGGGTCATCATGCGGCTGCTCCTGCCCGAGCGATCGCCGGCGTTCAGGGAGGAGCGCTGCCGGCGAAAAGGTAATCAGATCAATTTGCGGGGCGATTCTTGCACTCGGCAAGACTCCCTGTCAACGCTGCGGGGGGCCGGCCGCGGGCCGCCGCGGCCGCGTTCCGCGGTGCTGCGGAGAGCCTCGCGGCCGTGCTCCTGGGCGGCGGTCGGAGCGGCTGGTCCCAGCTGCGGGTTGCCGGCGGCAAGCCATCGCCCCAAGCCTGGAGGTGCGGCGCGTGATCTGGATGCGGGAAGGAGCCGTGCGGCGGAACGGGAACTGGTGGTGCACCCCGGAGGACTCGAACCTCCAACCTTCTGATCCGTAGTCAGATGCTCTATCCAATTGAGCTAGGGGTGCAGCCCGACTGCGGAGCGCGCATTGTAGTGCAAGCCGGCGGTGCTTTCAATGGGGGTCGGTCGTGCTCGCTGGCGGCGTTGCGGCCGGGGTCGCTCGCGGTCTAGAATCGGCGGCTCCGAGGTCCGGGTGGATGTCCGAACTCGCGTTGCAGGACGAAGCTTGGATGCGGGAAGCGTTGGCCGAGGCGGACATCGCGGCGGCGCAGGGCGAAGTCCCCGTGGGCTGTGTGGTCGTGACCGGTGGGACCATCGTGGCGCGGGGCCACAACACACGGGAGCGGGACGGTGACCCGACGGCGCACGCCGAGATGGTCGCCATCCGCGCCGCGGCGCAGGCCCTGGGCAGCTGGCGTTTGGTGGGTTGCACGCTGTACGTTACGCTTGAGCCTTGCGCC
>CAYQRE010000032.1:0-55763 GCA_964420075.1 uncultured Thermoanaerobaculia bacterium
CAGGGCGCCGGCGGCGATGTCCCACGGCGACAGGCGGTACTCGAAGAAGCCGTCGTAGACGCCCGCTGCGGTATTGGCGAGGTCGAGAGCGGCCGAGCCGCAACGGCGAATGGCACGGGCGGCGAGAAAGGCCTCGCGAAAGGCCGCGAGATACGGATCGAGCGCCGTATGGGCCCGATAGGGGTAGCCGGTGGCGAGGAAGGCGCCTTCCAGGCGGCTGCGCTGCGAGACCCGCATCGGCCGTTGGTTACGCCAGGCGCCGCCGCCCCGCGTGGCGGCAAACCAGTCTTCGGCCAACGGCGCGTAAACCACACCGACCAGCAGCTCGGCACCGCGGCGGCAGGCGATCGAGACGCAGAAGATCGGCAGGCCCTGGGTGAAATTGGTGGTGCCGTCGAGCGGATCGATCACCCATTCGAGCTCGCTGCTGCCGCCGGGGTGGGCGCCGCCCTCCTCGGCCAGCACGCGGTGGTCCGGGAAGGCCTGGCGAAGCTCGCCGACCACCGCCGTCTCGCTTTCGCGGTCGGCGCGAGTCACGAAGTCGTTACGACCCTTGCTCGCGACCTCGAGGGTCGCATCGCCGTAGTAGCGCCGCAGCACGGCACCGCCCGCCTTCGCCGCTCGCAGGGCGGCCGCCATCAGCTCTTCGTGCATCGTGGTTCGTCCTCGACGACCGGGCAGGGCGCTTTCCCGCGGCCCGGCTCGAACGGCGGATTATCTCATCGCGCGAAGAAGCGGCGAACCTCTTCCTCCGCCGGCCGGCCGAGGAAGAGGAAGTCGGCGTCGCCCGGCCGCGGCCCAACCTCGGCGCTCATCGCCTTCCAGACGTAGACGCCGGCGAGCCAGGGCTGCCCGGCGAGCGCCGCGAACAGAGCCCGGTAGGAGCGCGCCTGGTCCTCACCGCTGAAGGTGCCGCCCTCTTCGTGCGGGCTCTGCCAGGCAGCCCGCCGGGCGGCAAAGCCGACCTCGGTGAGGAGCACCCGCCGGCCGGTGCTGCGAGCCAGCGCTGCGAGGCGCTCGGCAACCCGCTGCGCCCCGGCGGCCAGCTCAGCGGCGCTCGCCTCCTCACCGGCCGCCAGCGGGAAGTAGGCGTCGACACCCACGAGGTCGAGGCGGTCCCAGAAGGGCACGGCCTCGAGCCCGCCGTACCAGTTGCTCGCATAGGTGAGCGCACCCGGATAGATCCGGCGGACGGCGTCGATCAGCTGTCGCCAGTCCGTACCGCGGCCGAGGGTGCGATCGAGCTCGACGCCGAGGCTCAGGACCTCGGCGCGGGCGAAGCGGGCCAGCACCGCATGGTGCACGATGAAGCGGCGGTAGCTGCGCCACCAGGCCGCCCAGGCCGCCTCGTCAGTCATCGCCACCTCCCCCGGCCAGCTGCTGTGCCCGACCCAAACCTGCGGCTTCCACAGCACGCTCAGGCCCTGGGCATGCGCTCGCCGTGCCGCGTGCAGGCAGCCGATGTCCGTTTCGCCGCTCGGCCGCCAGTGGATGAAGCCGAGGCCAGGAGCATCCGGCTGGCGCATGAAGGCGAAGGGCATGATCGAGACCGAGTTCGTTCCCAGAGCGCGTAACCGCGCGAGCTGGCCCTCGATGCTCGGTGCGTGGTAGCCCTGGTCGGGACGGTTGAGCATCGCGAAGCTCACGCCGCGGAACTCGGCAACAACGAGGCTCGTCGGCACCGGCGGAGCCGTTGGCGCGCGGGCCGAAGCCAACTTCGCCAGCGCTCGCGCGACGGCGGCACCCTCGACGCCGCGGCCCAGCTTGGCCCGCAGGGTCTCGCCGGGCAGAACATCGATCACCGCCGCCGCGACCGGCGCCCAGAGCACCTCCGAACCGTCTCTTTGCAGCTCGCTGGCGAGGAGCTCGTCGGCCGAGGGCAGCACCTCGGCCGCCACCAAGTCGGGGAGCCAGTCTCGCCACGGCCGGCCATGCCAACCACCGGCGAGCCACAGGGCGGCACCGCGTTCGAGCCACGGCGGCAGAGCGAGCCCGGTACGGACCACCAACCGCCGCCCCAGCTGATAGCGGTAGGCATCACCATCCTCCGGCGTGAGCACGAGGTGGAGGTCGTAGCCCGTGCTGCTCGCCGGCACCGCCTCCCCCACCGCACCGGTGTGCACGATCTGCTGCACGTAGTCCGGCTCGAGGGCCACTCTGATCGGCGCTTCGAGCGAGAGGGGCAGCCGCGGCAGCATCGCGGTGGCGGTGCGATCGAGGTCACGCTCGAGGATGGCGATCTCGCTCGAGGCGGCGACGCCGGCGAGCGGCGTCACCAGGACAGTCGGGGCGGCGGCAGCGGCGGCGCCCACCGTGAACGTCAGAAGGAGAGCTGCCAGGCACCAGGAGCGACGAAGACGGCGTGGCAAGCCGCAGCGCCCTGCCGCAGAGACCGGCGTTCGAACGCTGGCCCGCTGGCGAGTTGGCTCCGCACCCGACCGCAGCTTCGGCGTCGACATCTGGCAAGCCTACACCGCGATTCTCCTACCCGGTCGCGAAAGGTGGAGGGCCCGATCGCGCACTTGCGCTATTCTTGGACCGATGAGCAAGCAAGAGCCGAAAGACCTCACCTCGCGCTTCCCTTTCTCCGGCGCCGCGCTCACGCTCCTGGCTCTCCTCGGCCTCGGCTTCCCCGCTCGCGCCGCAGGCCCCTACCTGGTGGCCGACCTCAACTCCACGCTCGAGGTCAGCCAGCCGTTGCTCGATCCGCCGTTCGAGACCGTCGACCTCGCCGGCATCACCTACTTCGCCGCCAATGACGGCATCCACGGCACCGAGCTCTGGCGGACCGACGGCTCGGCGGTGGGCACCTGGTTGGTCGCCGACCTCTGCCCAGGCTCGTGCTCCTCGCAACCGGCCTCCTTCGCTGCCGACGGGGCCAGCTTTTACTTCGCCGCCCAGGACGGTGCGTATGGCCGGGAGCTCTGGAAGAGCGATGGCACTGCCAACGGCACGGTCCTGGTGGCCGACCTCGTGCCCGGCCTGAGTGGCTCGTCACCGGCCCAGCTGCAGCTGGTGGCCGGGCGGCTCGTCTTCGTCGCCTGGACCACCGCGACCGGCAGAGAGCTCTTCGTGAGCGACGGCAGCGCAGCCGGCACCCAGCTCCTGGCGGACTTGCAGCCCGGAGCTGCCGAATCCTCAGCCGTGCTGCTCGGCGTCACCAACGGTCAGCTTGTCCTGGCGGCGGACGACGGGGTTCACGGCAAGGAGCCCTGGGCGACGGACGGAACGCCTCTGGGAACCGTGCCCCTGGGAGATCTCGCCCCGGGTTTCGCGAGCTCCCTCGGTCAGCTCTCGCCGTTCCCTACCGCGGACGCAGCGGCCGCACTGGGCGCCGATGGTCTCGTCTATCTCGGCGCCGACGACGGCATTCACGGCCGTGAGCTGTGGAGGACGGACGGCACACCTGGCGGCACCGAGCTCGTGGCTGATCTCAACCCAGGTGCCGGCAGCTCCGCGCCGTGGGGCTTCACCCCCCTTGGCCCGAACCTGCTCTTCGCAGCCACGACGACAACCGCAGGAACTGAGCCCTGGATCACCGACGGCACCGCGGCGGGCACCCACCTCCTGGCCGACGTCGTCCCTGGGTCGGACGGTTCCGGGCCCCGCTGGTTCCGCGAAGGGCCCGGTGGCGTCTACTTCCAAGCGCACGGTCCCGACGGCCTGCCCGCACCGTGGTTCGCCGTCGCGACGGGTGCGCCGCTCATCAAGCTCGCAACGTCGCCGCCGGTGGAGGGCCTTGCTGACCACTACTTCGGCGTGCCACTGGGCGCCGCTGGCGGCCAGATGATCTTCTTCGGACGTGACGATGACCACGGCATCGAACCGTGGGTGTCGAACGGGACACCCGCCGGGACGTCTCTTCTCGCTGACCTCAACCCGGGGCCTTCCGGCTCACTCTGGCTGGAGCACATCGTCCAGACCCTCCTCATCGACAAGCCGGGGATGACCTCTACTGGCCTCCTCTTCCGCGCGCAGAGCGGGGCAGCGAACATCGACCACTTCGTCACCGACGGCTCGCCAGCGGGCACGCGGCGCCTCGCGGATCTTGACCTCCAACGCTCCGCGTTCCCGCCGCACGGCATCCGAGGCGGGCCGGCGATCCAGAGCATGCTTACCGTCTTCGGCCCACGCGTCGCTTTCGCCGCCGACGATGGCGTCCACGGTATCGAGCCTTGGGAGAGTCGTGGCAGCCCTTCCACCACCAGGATGCTGGGCGACCTCTTTGCTGGCCAGGTTCCCTCCGCCCCGCAGCACGTCACCGCCGTTGCAGGGAACCTGGTCTTCGCAGCCTTCTCCTCCATGCTCGCCGGGTCGGCCTGCTTCGCAACGGCGCCAGGAGGTGCACCGCAGCCGATCATGGATGCCAGCTTGGGCTCGCCAGTGCACCAGTGCTTGGATTTCGTTCCGGTCAACGGCCGCCTCTTCGCTTCGCTCGCGAGAGACACCGAGGCGGCGTTCACCACCATTGACGGGTCTCAGGCGAGCCTCGGCGATGCGGGGACCGGGTGGTGGGAACCGCCGGTGATGAGCGGCCCCCGCCTGTACTGGGTTCCCCAGCCCAGCCAGATCTGGTGGCACGAGACGGCCGGGGCCGGCAGCGGCATTCTCGACCTCGCGCCCCAGGGGGTCACGGAGGTGCGGCTCCTCGCCGCGACCCCGGAACGGGTGTACTTTGCGGCTTCGACCACTGCCGCGGGCCGCGAGCTCTGGGGCCTGGACGTCGCGACGGGGCTGGCGGCGCAGGTGCTGGACCTGCAACCCGGCCCAGCGGACGGTCTACCCTCGCCCATCGACGATGGCCCCTGGGCCCCCTACCAGGCCGCCGTCGTTGCCAGTGAGCACCTCTTCTTCGTCGCGGACGATGGCCTGCACGGCCAGGAGCTCTGGGTGAGCGACGGAACAGCAGTGGGCACGCAGATCCTCGCCGATGCCTTTCCGGGCCCGCTTGGCTCCGAGCCCAGGGAGCTGACAGCTCTGGGAGATGGTGCCTACTTCGGCGCCGACGACGGACTCCACGGGCGCGAGCTCTGGCAGAGCGATGGCACCTCCGCCGGCACCCACTTGGTGGCCGATCTGTTGCCCGGGCCGGAAGGCTCGCGGCCCCTCTTCCTGCGTGCGATCGCCGGCGCGCTCTGGTGGAGCGCCGCGACGCCAGGACTGGGCCGCGAGGGCTGGACGCTCCTCCCGGGCGGCACGCCACTCAACCTGGCCGACCTCGCGCCCGGGCCACTCTCGGCCTCGCCGCAGGACTTCGTGACGACAGGAGGAAAGGTCTATTTCGTGGCAACCGACGCAGTGCACGGCTTCGAGCTGTGGGCGGTCGACCTGCCAGCGGCCCTCTTCGCCGACGGCTTCGAGAGTGGCGACCTCTCGGCCTGGAGCGGCGCGACGGACGCCGCCGAAGGCCCTCCCTAGCCGGCCGCGGCGCGTTCTTCCGGCTCGTCGAGCAAGCGCTCCAGGCGGCCGAGAGCGTCGTCGAGGCGGCTGACGATCGCCGCACCGGGTTCCTCGCCGTCGCCCTCGACCAGGTCCGGCAAGTCCACGCTGTGCCAGATGGTCGCCCGGCGGTTCTCCAGGATGTCGCGGCGCAAGGTGAGGCCATGCCGGGAAAGGACCGGTGCCAGCTCGTCGTAGCGTTCGAGCAGCTCGGCTCGGGTTGCCTCGTAGGCGTGCTCCAGGACGCGCCGGCGGGAGGCAAAGCCGAAGATGTTGGTGAAGAACATCTCGTAGTCTTGCCGTTTGGGCTCCACCAGCACGATGTCCGCATCGTAGCGGCGCTGGTAGGCCGCCATCCCCACCTCGAGGCGGGAGTGGATGAGCGTACGGACCGCCTGCGCGAGCACGGTGACCAGGCCGCGGTCGGTCAGCCGGGCCCGCTTGAGGAAGCCCTCCTCGACCGCCCGCGCTGTGTCGACGGGGACGATCGGGTTGACGCAAAGCACCAGGTTGGCGCCCGCCTCCATCGCCACCGAGGCGTGCAGGGTCTTGAGCAGGATGCCGTCGACGTAGGCCCGGCCGTCGATCTCGACTGGCGGGTAGAGACCCGGCAGCGCCGTCGAGGCCTGGACGGCCTTCGAGATCGGCACGTGGTCCCAGCCTGGGGCGCCGAAGCGCACGGCCTGGCCGGAGTCGATGTCGGTCGCCACCACGAAGAGCTTGCGCTTCAGCTTGCGGAAGTCGTTCGTTCGCCGCTTGATGGCGAGGACCTTCTCCAGGTAGTGGCGGATCGGCTCGTTGTCGAAGCACCCGACGGGAAGCGCCTCGCCGAGCCGTGAGATGGTGGCCGCGACGAGGGTGTCCTGGTCGCGGGAGAGATAGTGCCAGACGCTCTCTGCCAGCAGGCGGGGCACGGTCAGCACCCGCCGGCCGAGCTCCTTGTAGGAAGGGGTGAAGAACGTCTCGGGGACGAAGGGATGCTCGCCGGGCTCCTGGCTGACGATCGAACGGCACATCTGCGCCGTCGTCAGCCGATTGACCAGACAAGACGAGATGAAGGCGCCGGCGCTCACGCCCACGTAGACTTCGAGCCCATGCAGATCGAGGCCGTCAATGGCCTCCTCCAGCATCCGCAGGGCACCGATCTCATAAACCGCCCCGCCGGGTGCGCCACCGGCGAGGGCGAGACCGATCTTGGCTTTCGCTGGGTTGCTCGTCGTGCTGCTCGGGTCGTGCGCGCCGCTCCCCTTCACCGGAGGTCGTCCTTCAGCTAGGCACTAGGCGCTCTTGGTGGCAGCGGCCTTCTTGCTGGCCAGCTGGTCGACCTTGGCAGCGAGGTCCTCGACCTTCTTGGTAAGGTTGCGGATCTCGTCGCGGGAGGGGACTCCCATGCGGTGAAGGGTGCCGGTGATCTTGTCATCGAGCTTGCTCTCGATGTCGTCCCAGGCGTTCTCGACCTTCGACTTCGCCTTGGACACCGTCTCCTTGCCCTTCGACTCCAGCGACTCGCCCTTCTCCACCAGCTTCTTGAAGAGCTTGCCGCCCTCTTCCTCGGCCGCCGCGAGGGCACCGAGGCCGGCCAGCCAGATCTTGTGGGCCGAGTCCTTGATTTCGTCCTGGACGTTCTTTGCGGTATTCTTTGCCATGACTGGTTTCATCCTTTCGTTCGAGGCTCCCTGACGACGGCCAGGTCGTCAGGGGGCCGGTTCACTTCGTTTCTCAACTCTCCGCAACAACCTAATGCACGGACGCACTGCCGAGGGCACGACCGTTCCAGCGCGGTCTTGACCGGCGTCAGCTGCGCCCGCCGGTACCTACTGCGGGCCCTCCGACTCCACCGTGGCCTTGTCGGCCTTGGCGGCACGCCGCCGCGGTGCCGCCTCTTCGGCCCGGTGGCCGTTGGCGGCAGCCGCTGCGCCGGCGCCGCTGGGCGGGTCGCTGTCCAGGCGGGACAGCGAGACCTCAAGGTCTTCCAGCCGTGCCTTCAGCCGGGCCATCTCCTCGCGGGCTCGGCGCACCGGCCCCAGGCGATCGATCCCGGCCTTGACCAGCCGATCGACGCCAGTCTGCACCTGCTCCATGCCGCTGTGCACCGCCTGCTCGCCCATGCGCACCAAATCGTGAAGCAGCTCGCTCGGCAGGAAGGAAGTGCCCTTGCGGCCCTCGTCGAGAATGATCTGGGTGAGGGTCTGGGCCGTGACGTCGGCGGAGGTGGCGTTGTCGAGCACCCGCACTTCCTGACCGGCACGGATCCAGCTCGAGATGTCCTCCAAGGAGACGTAGCGGCTCTCCTCGGTGTCGTAGAGCTTGCGGCTTTCGTAGCGCTTGATCACGCGGATCATCGGTGTCGTGCTCCTACACGGTGTTCGCTCAGGGTGTTCGCTTCGCGACGCCGGTTGCCGGCGTGAGAGGACGATACCGCAGTGCGGCAAGAAAGTCAACGGATTTTTCCGCGCCGCGGCAAGACCTTGACGCACTGCGCCATGGCGCCTCAGGAACCTGGCCAGCACCGTCCGATCTCGGACCCAAGTGCCGCCAATGCTGCAAGATGCGTCGGTTCCTCGGAGATCAGCGGAAGCTCGATCGCGGACTCGTCGGCGCTCAACCGACTGCGCAGCTCTGCCGCGCCGCGGCAATCGCGTTCACCCAACCAGTGCAGGAGATCGGCGCCGTGCTGCCAGGTGCCGAGGTGCGCCACAGCCGGCTGCCGGGGGTGGATCCGGTTGATGATCAGGGGCCCGGTGCGCAGCCCACGCTCGGCGAGCTTGCGGGCGAAGAAGACCGTATCGGGGATGCGCTCCTCCTGCGGGCCAGCGACCAGCAGGAAGAGGGTTGAAGGAGCGGCGAGCAGGCGCTTGACCTCCTCGGCGCGGGAACGAAAGCCGGCATAGAGCGGCGCGAAGGCCTGGAAGAACTCACCCATCTGACGCAGGAACTCGAGGCCGACGATCTGGTCGAGATAGCTCTCGACGCCGCGGCCGAGCGCTCCCCAGCGTGCCGTCGGCCGGAACCGGCCCTGCTCGTCGAACCACGGCCGCAAGGCGAGCTTGAGCACCCCGCTGTCGAGGAAGGAGACGATCCGATCGGGAGCACCGAGGAAGTCGAGGGCCTGACGGGTCGGTGGGGTGTCGAGGACGATGCGGTCGAAGCGCTCGCTGGCGGCGACCTCGAACAGTCGCTCGACCGCCATGTACTCGAGGATGCCGGCGAGGCCACCCGACAGGCGATCGTAGAACGGGTTGGTGAGGATACGTTCGCGGGCCGCGGCGTCCGGCGAGTAGCGCGTCACCAGGCGATCGAAGGTGCGGCGGGCATCGAGGAGGCTCGCCGCCAGGCTGCCCTGCCCCGTGGCCTCCAGCCCCGCGAGGCCGGACAGCGGCACCTCGACCTCGGCATCGAGGGCCCGGTCCCCGACCCCCAGGCTCTGCTTCAGCCGCTGCGAGGGGTCGAATGTCATCACCAGGGTGCGGGCGCCGTGGCGAGCGGCATCGACGCCGAGCGCCGCCGCCACCGTCGTCTTGCCCACGCCGCCGGAACCCACGACGACGAGCAGGCGCGCTCCGGGAGCGACGCTCAAGCGCCCTCCCCCGCGAGCGCGGCGGCCAGCGCCTCGACCAGCACCCGCCCGCGGCCGCAGGCCAGTAGCGGCAGCTCGACCCGCGGGCCGAGCCAGAGCTCCGCCAGCCGCGCCAGCTCGCGCTCGTTGATCGCCCGCCGGCGGCGCCAGAGCTCAAGGTCGACCCCGTTCGCTTCGCTCGCTCCCGGCGGCTCACCGGCCGGCAGCGGTGGATAGAGGCCGTTGACGATCAGGAGGTCGGCGGCGCGCTCGAGGCGGGCCTGAAGCAGCGCCTCGAGGTCCAGCGCCTCGGCCACAGGCATCTCTTCGGCGAGGGTGACGATGACCATCCCGGTCCGCGTCGGCGCGGCCACGAGCGCTGCCATCTCGGCTGCCATCACCCCTACCGGGCCGCTCGGCAGCGCCTCGCTCACCAGCCCCGGGGCGGCCAGCAAGCTGACGCCATGCCCGGTGGCCGGCGCATCGAGGACGACGCAGTCGAAACGTCCGCCGGCCGTGGCGCGCATCGCCTGAGCGATCACCGCCAGCTCTCGCAGGCCGGGCATGCCTTCGGCGAGCTGGTGATAGATCGGGCTGGCGAGCACCCGCCGGAGAAGCGGCCCGAGGCGGACCCGTTCGAGGAGGATCTCGTCGAGCACCCGCCGCGGGTCGAGGTTCTGCAGCGCGAGCCCCAGCTCGACAGTCAGGATCTCGCCGCCGGACGGCGGCGCACCCAGCATCTGGTGGGCGTTCTCCCGCGGATCGACCTCGAGGAGGAGCACACGGCGCCCACCACGGGCCAGACGCCAGGCGAGAGCGCAAGCAAGGACGGTCTTGCCCACCCCGCCCTTGCCGCTGACGACGATCAGCTCGCGGCGAGCAAGCCGGTCCAGGACGGCGGCGGTGTTCTCGGCGGGCTTCATCTGCAGGGGCGGGCCGCGGCATTCTAGCCTCCCGGCCAACGCCGCGCTCGCTCTCCCGCGGCGATCGTCGGAGAAGAGCCGAGCGCTATACTGCGCGACGGCATGCCCGATCCCTCGCCCAGCCCCTCTCGCCAAGACAGCGCAGCCGCCTCGAACCGCTCACCAAGCCTGGCTGTGGCTGCGCCGGAAAGTGCTGGCGCCACGCCGCACCTGGTGCCCGATCCCTGCCCACCCGCGCTGTGGACGTTCCGCAAGCCGGACGTGCTCGTCCTCGGCGGCGGCATCATCGGCCTCGCCTGCGCCCGCGAGCTCGCTCGCCACGGAGCGCGCGTCCACGTCCTCGAACGGGAGGAGCACGGTGCCCAGGCCTCCAAGGCCGCCGCCGGAATGCTCTCCCCCCTCGGCGAAGCGCCGCGGCCGGGCCCCTTCTTCGCCGCCTGCCGTACCAGCCGCAACCTGTGGCCGAGCTGGGCAGCCGAGCTGGCCGAGGAGAGCGGGGTCGACCTCGACTACGACTCCTCCGGGGCTCTGGAGATCGCTCTCACCGAAGGCGACGAAGCTCGGCTCGACGCGCTGGCGACGGCCGCGGCGGCGCTCGGCGAGCGCGTCGAGGAGGCCGACCTGGCGACCTGGCGCCGGCACGTGCCAGGGCTCGCCGCAGCGGCCCGGCGTGGTCTCTATCTTCCCGGCGAGCATCGCGTCGACAATCTGCGCGTCTGTGCCGCCCTCGGCGAAAGCGCCGCCCGCAGCGGGGTGAGCGTGACCTACGGTGCGGCGATCGAGCGCGTCGAGGTCAGCGGCTCGACCGTCCGCGTGGCAGCGGCCTCCCAGAGTTGGGAGGCCGACCTCTTGGTGGTCGCTGCGGGCTGCTGGAGCGGCAGCCTCCCTGGCCTTCCCGTGCTGCCCCTGCGGCCGGTCCGCGGCCAGATCCTGCTCTTTTCCGGGGTGGCCTGGGACTTCGGCGGCATCGTCCGTGGTTCGGGGGCCTACACGGTGCGGCGCGGCAGTGACAGCCTGCTCGTCGGGGCCACCAGCGAGGAGGTCGGTTTCGCCAGCCAGACCACCGTGGGCGGCGTCCACGGCCTCCTCTCCCGCGGCCTCGACCTGCTGCCGGGCCTCGCCGGGGCGCGTCTCGAGGCCCACTGGGCAGGGCTTCGACCCGGCACGGCTGACGGCCTTCCCCTCCTCGGTCACCTGGGTGAGGCACCCGTCGTCTACGCCACGGGGCACTACCGCAACGGCATCCTGCTCGCGCCCTGGACGGCCCGCGAGGTCGCCCGTGTCGCTCTCGACGGCGAAACCTCGGGCGAGCTCGCCGCCTTCAGCCCGCAGCGCTTCGTCGGTCCAACGTTCAGCCAGGCCTGAGGAATCGCCCGCCACGGGAATGCGGGCGGGCCTCTGTCCGTTTCGATACTTGAGTGTCTTGCGCTAAGAATTCTTGAGCAGCAAGAGCCAGCCCAGTGAAGTCTGAACGGCCTAGAATGAGATCGAGATGCTGAGGAGAACCGCTCGCGCCTAGCGCAGGGGGGGATGCTTTGGAATACAAGGACTACTACTCGATCCTGGGGGTGACACGAGACGCCTCGCAGGACGAGATTCAGAAGGCCTACCGTAAGCTCGCCCGCAAATACCACCCGGACGTCAACGCGAGCTCCGAGGCCGAGGGCAAGTTCAAGGAGGTCGGCGAGGCCTACGAGGCGCTCAAGGACCCCGAACGCCGCTCCAAGTACGATCGCTACGGCAGCGCCTGGCGAGCTGCGCAGCGCGGCGGCGCACCGCCGCCCGGCGCCGAGGAGTTCCGCTTCGACTTCGGAGACCTCGGCGGCTTCGGGCAGGGCGGCTTCGGCCCCGGCGGCTTCAGTGGCGGGGGCTTCGGGGGCAGCGGCTTCTCGTCCTTCTTCGACATGCTCTTCGGTGGTGGCCGACCGGGCCGCCCCGGCGGCGGGCCGGGTGCCGGCCCCGTCGCCAGCCAGGGGAGCGACCAGGAGGCGATGCTCGCGCTGAACCTCGAAGAGGCGGCCCGGGGCGGCAAGCGAGAGATCACCCTCGCCGACCCGGCGACCGCCGAGCGCAAGACCTACACCGTCAACATCCCGTCCGGCGTGCGCCCCGGCGGCAGGATCCGCCTGCGCGGCAAGGGTGCCCCGTCGCGCAGCGGCGGGCCACGGGGTGACCTCTATCTGAAGATCGAGCTCCTGCCCCACCCGCGCTTCCGCCTCGAGGGCTACGACGTGCGCACCTTCATCGACGTCACGCCTTGGGAAGCGGCGCTCGGCGGCCAGGTGCACGTCGAGGCCCTCGGTGGCCGGCTCGCCGTGCGCATCCCGGCCGGCTCGTCGTCGGGTCGCACGATCCGCCTGAAAGGCCAGGGCTTCCCCACCGCTGACGGCGGGCGGGGCGACCTTCTGGCCGAGATTCGCATCTTGGTGCCGGAGGCGCTGAGCAGCCGCGAGCGGGAGCTCTTCGAGGAGCTCGCCGCAGCCTCGGCGTTCCGGGCCCGGACCGCCTGAGCCGCAAGCAGCGAGGTGAAAGCAGGAAGAAGGGAGAGACCATGGACCTCAACAAGCTGACGCAGAAGTCCCAGGAGGCCCTCCAGCAGGCGCAGACCCTGGCCGTTCGCCTCGGCCAGCAAGAGGTGGACAGCGAGCACCTGCTGGCCGCCCTGCTCGCCGATGCCGAGGGGCTGGTGCCCCGCCTCTTCGAGCGGATGGGGATCCAGACGGCCGCTCTGGCGAGCGAGCTCGAGCGCGCCCTCGGCAACCGGCCGCGGGTCTCGGGGTCAGGCGTCGAGGCCGGCAAGATCTACATCAGCCAGCGCCTGCAGCAGGCGCTGGTGCGCGCCGAGGACGAGGCCCGCCGCCTCAAGGACGAGTACGTCTCGGTCGAGCACCTGCTGCTCGCCCTGATCGATGAACGCGGCGACCAGCCGGCACCGCGCCTGCTGCGCCAGATGGGCGTCGACCGCAACCGCTTCCTCGCTGCCCTGACCGCCGTGCGCGGCAGCCAGCGCGTGACCAGCGCCACCCCGGAGGCCGCCTACGAGGCCCTCGACAAGTACGGTGTCGACCTCGTCAAGCAGGCCCGCTCCGGCAAGCTCGACCCGGTGATCGGCCGCGACGCCGAGATCCGCCGGGTGGTGCGCATCCTGTCGCGCAAGACCAAGAACAACCCCGTGCTGATCGGCGAGCCAGGCGTCGGCAAGACGGCGATCATCGAGGGGCTCGCCCAGCGCATCGTGCGCGGCGACGTGCCCGAGTGGCTGCGCGACCGCGCGATCTTCTCTCTCGATCTCGGGGCGCTGTTGGCCGGGGCCAAGTACCGCGGTGAGTTCGAGGAGCGCCTGAAGGCTGTGCTCAACGAAATCAAGAGCAGCGAGGGCCGGGTGCTGCTGTTCATCGACGAGGTGCACAACATCGTCGGTGCTGGCCGCACCGAAGGCTCGACGGATGCCGGCAACCTCTTGAAGCCGATGCTCGCCCGCGGCGAGCTGCACTGCATCGGCGCCACCACGCTCGACGAGTACCGCAAGTACATCGAGAAGGACGCCGCCCTCGAGCGCCGCTTCCAGCCGGTGATGGTCGACGCCCCCAGCGTCGAGGACTCGATCTCCATCCTCCGCGGCCTCAAGGACCGCTTCCAAACCCACCACGGTGTGCGCATCCAGGACAACGCCCTGGTCGCCGCTGCCACGCTTTCGCACCGCTACATCGCCGACCGCTTCTTGCCCGACAAGGCGATCGACCTGGTCGACGAGGCCTGCGCCATGGTGCGCACCGAGATCGACTCGATGCCCTCCGAGCTCGACGAGGTGACCCGGCGGATCATGCAGCTCGAGATCGAGGAGGCCGCCCTCAACAAGGAGAAGGACAAGGCGAGCCGCGAGCGCCTCGGTGAGCTGGGCCGTGAGCTGGCCGACCTCAAGGAGCAGGCCGGTGCCATGCGGGCGCAGTGGGAGACCGAGAAGGCGGCAATCGACAAGGTGCGCGGGGTGCGCGAAGAGATCGAGGGGCTGCGGCGGGAGATCGAAGAGGCCGAACGGCAGTACGACCTCAACCGGGCCGCCGAGCTCAAGTACGGCAAGCTGGCTCAGAAGGAGGCCGAGCTGGCGGCCGAGGAGGCGAAGATCGCCGCGCGGCAGGCGGCCGGCGGCACCCTGCTGCGCGAGGAGGTCACCGAGCACGAGATCGCCGAGATCGTCGCCCGCTGGACGGGGATCCCGGTGACCCGCCTGGTCGAGGGCGAGCGCGAGAAGCTGCTACGCCTCGACGAGATCCTCCATCGCCGGGTGATCGGCCAGGACGAGGCCGTCGATCTGGTGGCCGATGCGGTGATCCGCGCCCGCGCCGGCATCAAGGACCCGCGCCGCCCTATCGGCTCGTTCATCTTCCTCGGCCCCACCGGGGTCGGCAAGACCGAGCTCGCCAAGACCCTGGCCGAGTCCCTCTTCGACAGCGAAGAGAACCTCGTCCGCATCGACATGTCGGAGTACATGGAGAAGCACAACGTCTCACGGTTGATCGGCGCCCCGCCCGGCTACGTGGGCTACGAGGAAGGTGGCCAGCTGACCGAGGCCGTGCGCCGCAAGCCGTACTCCGTGGTGCTCTTCGACGAGATCGAGAAGGCCCACCACGACGTCTTCAACGTGCTGCTGCAGATCCTCGACGACGGGCGGGTGACCGACGCGCAAGGCCACACCGTGGACTTCAAGAACACGGTGATCATCATGACCTCGAACATCGGCTCGCCCCATCTGCTCGAAGGGGTCAACGATCGGGGCGAGATCTCCGAGATGGCCCGCGAGGCCGTTCTGCACGAGATGCGGGCGCACTTCCGGCCGGAGTTCTTGAACCGGGTGGACGAGATCGTGCTCTTCAAGCCGCTCACCTTGGGCGAGATCAAGCAGATCGTCGACTTGCAGACAGCAGCCCTCGGCCGCCGGCTGGCGGAGCGCACCGTGACGCTGGTGTTGAGCGATGCCGCCAAGGAGCTGGTGGCCCGCCAAGGCTACGACCCGGTCTACGGTGCGCGGCCCCTCAAGCGCTTCTTGCAGCGCCATGTCGAGACCCGGCTGGGACGGGCGATCATTGCCGGCCAGGTGCCGGACGGCGCCCGGGTCGAGGTCGGGATCCAGGGTGGCGAGCTCAGCGTGCACGTCGAGCCGCCCGCCGAGCAAGCGGCGGCCTGAAGAGGCCGGCGCCGCCAGCAAACGGCAGCCGCCGGGCTTCGTGAGAGGATCGCCTCTCCGGGGCCCGGCGGCAAAGCCGCCTCGGCCCGCTCGCGAAGGAGACTCCCGATGCTTCCGATGATCTTGCGGGACCGGCGTCGCGCCGGAGCTCGCCGCCTCACCCTAGCTCTGCTGCTCGCTGCCCTGGCAGCGAGCTGGCTCGTCGCGCCGGCTCGGGCGCAGGAGACCGCACAACCGCCGGTCGCGGTGGCGCCGGCGCCACCGCCCCAACCACCTCCCCCACCACCCACCGGCCCTTTCGGGATCATCTGGGCGAAACAGCTCGCTCCCGAGTTGCTGGTCAGCGGACAGCCCACCACTGAGCAGCTCGCGGCGGTGGCCGCGGCCGGCTACAAGACGGTGATCGACCTCCGGCCGGCGAGCGAGGAGCGCGGCTTCGACGAGCCGGCGCGACTGGCCGAGCTGGGACTCACCTACCTCAACCTGCCAGTGACCCTCGAGAGCCTCGACGCCGGCACCATCGAGCGCTTCCGCGCGGCCTTCGCCAGCGCCGAGCGGCCGCTCTATCTCCACTGCAGCTCCTCCAACCGGGTGGGCGCGCTCTACTTCAGCCACCTGGTGCTCGACGAGGGGATGAGCGCCGACGCCGCGCTCGAGCAGGCCCATGCCGCCGGACTCAAGGCACCGCCTCTCGAAGAGAAGATCAAGGCCCTGGTCGCTGCGGCGCAGCTGCCGGCCGCCAACTAGGTGGCGAAGGCGGCGAGGTCGAGCACCTCGATCTCACCGCCAAAGCGCACGAAGTCGCCAGGGTTGGCGGTCACCAAGCGTCGCACGCCGTGAGCCAAGGCGGTGGCGACGAGGTTCGCGTCGTGGATCTGCTTGCCCCGGAAGGCGTATCTCGCCACGAGCGCCAGCAGACGCTCGCTGGCGGCTTCGCCAGCGGCCAGCTCGCGCATGCGAGAGCGGAACGCCGCCACGTTTTCGAGCGCTTCAGCCGGGCCAAGGCCGAGACCGTTCGCCGGCCGGGGCCGCGTTGCGACGACGAGGTACTCCCGGATGATCTGGCCGCTCAGGGCGAGCGGCACGCCAGCGCTGGGCCACTCGTTGAGGACCGCGAGAGCAGCCTGGTGAAGACGGCGATCGCGTGTGCTGGCCGTGAGCAGCACGTTGGTATCGACGAGCGTCGCGAGCGGGTCCATCGCCGACGCCTGTCGCTACCGCCCCTCGTCGCCGTAGATCTCTTCGCGCCGCCAGAGTGGCTCGCCCGCCGCCGCGCCCGGCTCGGCCGAGGCGGCGAGATGCAGTCGGATGGCCGGTAGAGGTCGCGCCGGAGGCTCTTCGCGGGCAACGCTGGTGAGCAGGAAGCGCAGCTCGCCCTCCAACGACCGCTCATGGCGAGCGGCCCGCCGTTTGAGCGCGTCAACGACTTCGGGACTCAGGTCCCGAATATGGACCGCTGGCATGGCGCAAGGATAGCACTCGCATTTTGCTAGCACCAGATCGCCGCCTCGGTCGAGATGGCCGCCCGGGCGGGATACACTGGCCCCAGGTTCGGCGCCGGCCGCATTGGGACGGGCTTCAACCTGGTGGTGGGCCCCCTCGAGCTGCAGGTGGAAGAGGCTGACGCCGAGCGCGCCAGGGACGTCTTGGCGGCAATGCCGCTACCGTCGTCGGAGGCAGAGGCCGAGGCCGCAGCGAGCGCCAGCGAGCCCAGCGCGAGCGACCTCGGCGAGAACTAGCCACAGAGCCGGCACGCCGTCGCCAGATAGACCTCGGCGCACTGCGCCACGCTGTCGAGGTCGACCCACTCTTCCACCGCGTGAGCGCCTGCCCCGAGCGGTCCGTAGAGCACGGTCGGCACCCCGGCGGCAGCGATGGTCGCGGCATCGCTCCAGTAGGAGACCCCGCCGACGGAGACCTCGCTGCGGCTCGCCTCCTGGGCCGCCGCCGCGACCAGGGCCACGAAAGAGTGGTCTTCTGCCGTCTCCATCGGCAACCTTTCGAGGCCCAGCCGCAGCTCGCAGCGAAAGGCCGGGTCGCTCGCCGCCAGCGCCGCGATCAAGCCGGCGATTTCCGTCAGGACCTGCGCCGCCGTCTCGCCGGGGATCGTCCGCCGTTCGAGTGCCAGCCAGCAGCGCTCCGGGTAGCTGGAACGCTCGGCCCCTCCAGTGATCAACGAGGCGTGAAGCGATGCCGGGCCGAGGTGCCGATGACGGGTGCCGGCCTGCAGCCGCTCGTCGAGCGCGCCCAAGGCCACCAGCAGCTTGCCCATCTTGACGATGGCGTCAACGCCGAGGTGGGGGCGCGAGCCGTGGGCGGCGACCCCGCGGGTCTCGGCTTCGAGCCAGACGAAACCCTTGTGCGCCACCGCCAGGGCCAGCTCGGTCGGCTCGGCGACGATCGCCCCGGCCACCCGCCGGCCGCCGTCGAGGGCCTCGGCAAGAACCTGCGTGGTCCCCAGGCCAGCGTTCTCCTCGTCCGCCACACCGGTGAAGATCACGTCGCCAGCGAGGCCGAGCTCAACGGCCGCGGCGGTGGCCAGCATTGCGGCGGCCACGCCACCCTTCATGTCGTAGGCACCGCGGCCATAGAGGCGGCCGGCCTCGACGCGCGGCGTGTGCGGCGCGGTCATGCCCTCGACGCCCACGGTGTCGAGATGGCCATTGAGCAGCAAGGCCTTGCCGCTGCCCCGCCCGCGGGCGACTCCCACCACGCTCGGCCGGCCCGGCGCCATCTCGTGGAGCGAGACGTCGACGCCGCGCGCCGCGAGCCAGGCGGCCACCAGCTCGGCGATCGCCCCCTCGCCGGCCGCCCCTGGCACCAGGTCCGGGTTGATCGAATCGACGGCCACCAACTGCGCCAGGAGCGTCTCGGCCTGCACTCGCCTGGATTCGTTCATCGGCCACCTTCCTCCCGCGCGGAGTCTACGCTGCAGCGAGCGGACGCGACGCGGTGCTCGGCGTCCCCGTCGAGGCGGTGGACGGCGGCGACTTGACGGCGACAACGTTCCGCGATCTCCTACGTATGTAGTGGCCGAGGCGGGTTTCGCAGCCTGGCTGCAGGCGCGGCGGCAGCAACCAGCCCAGACGGGGCAACACCCGCCCCCAGACCCTTCAGGAGAATCGCGTGCCTTCGATGTCCCTCTGCCGAGCTTCTCTTCTCGTCCTGCTTTCCCTCGCTGGCGGTCTCGCGGTCGCCGGTTGCGGCAGCAAGACCGAGAGCCAACCACGCTATGCGACCACCACCGTCCAGCGTGGAACGGTGCGGCTGACGGCCTCGGCCGACGGCGTCATCGAGCCCATCCGCAAGGTCGAGGTCAAATCGAAGGCCTCTGGCGAGATCATCCAGATGGCCGCGGACACCGGGGATGACGTCAAGGCCGGCCAGCTCCTCGTCCAGCTCCTGCCACGCGACGCCCAGAACAGCTTCGACCAGGCCGTGGCCGACCTGCAGGCGGCCCAGGCCCGGCTGGACAACGCCCAGGTCGAGCTCAACCGCTCGCGCAGCCTGTTTGCCGAGGGGCTGATCGCGCAGTCTGCCCTCGACATCGCCGAGCTGGCGGTCACCACTGCCAAGTCCGATGTGGTGCGGGCCACCAAAGCGCAGGACAACGCCGCCGAACGGCTTGCCGAGACCACGGTGCGCTCGCCGATCGACGGCACCGTGCTCGCAAAGAGCGTCGAGGTGGGTCAGGTGGTGAGCTCCGCCGTGTCGCAGGTCTCCGGCGGCACCCTGCTGCTGACCCTCGCCGACCTCACCGAGGTCCAGGTGCGATCGTTGGTGGATGAGGTGGACATCGGCAAGCTACGCGCCGGCCTGCCGGTGGTGATCCGGGTCGAGGCCTTCCCCGACCACGAGTTCCGCGGCGAGGTCCTCAAGATCGAGCCGCAGGCGGTGGTCCAGCAGAACGTCACCCTCTTCCCGGTGCTCACCCGCATCGACAACCGGGACCGCCTACTCAAGCCCGGCATGAACGCCGAGATCGAGGTGCTGATCGACGAGGCGAAGGACGTGCTGATGGTCGCCAACGAGGCGTTGAAGACGCCGGAGGAGACCGAGAAGCTCGCCGCCTTCCTCGACTTCGGCCAGGGCACGAACGGCGAGCGCGGCGGCCGGCCTGGGCCTGGCGAGGGTGGCGAGGCGGCTGCCGCCACCCCAGCGACGCCCCGCGAGGCCGGCCGGGACCAACGCTTCGTCTTCCTACCGCAGCCGGATGGCAGCTATCGCCCGGTCGCCGTCGAGGTGGGCCTCAAGAACTGGGAGGTGTCGGCCATCCGCGGCGACCTCCCGCCCGGCACCGAGGTCGCTCTCCTGCCGAGCGCCGCCCAGCTGCGGCAGTCCGAGCAGTTCCGCCAGCGCATGCAGCGGATGGGCGGCATGCCGGGGATGACCAACCGCAGCAGCTCGCGCCGAGGTGGCACGTGATCATCTTCGAGATCATCGCCGTGGCACTGGCGGCGATCTACGCCAACAAGCTGCGGACGCTGCTCACCACTCTGGGCATCATCATCGGCGTGGCAGCGGTGATCGCGATGATCGGCCTCGGCCAGGGTGCGCAACAGGCGGTAGCCGAGCAGATCGAGTCGATGGGCACCAACCTGCTCTTCATTCGCCCGGGCCAAGAGCGCAGCATGGGGGTCTCCCAGGGCGAGAAAGAGCTCACCCCGGAAGACGCCGATGCCCTGCGCGGCGAGATGACGACCGCAGCCGCCGTGGTACCCGAGATGTCGCGCAGCTTCCAGGTGGAGTACGAGAACAAGAACGCCACCACCTCGGTGATCGGCTCGACGACCGAGTATCCGCGGGTGCAGAACTACAAGCTGAGCGGCGGTCGCTTCTTCGATGCCCCGGACCTCGAAGGCCGGCGGCGCGTGGCGGTGATCGGCAGCGAGGTGGCCCGCAACCTCGGCCGCGCACCGGCCGACCTCATCGGCCAGTCGATCAAGATTGGCGGGATGAACTTCGAGGTCATCGGGACCCTCGCCGAGAAGGGCCAGGTCTCCTGGTTCAACCCGGACGACCAGATCCTCGTCCCGCTCACCACGGCGCGCTTCCGCTTGATCGGCAACGACCGCCTGCGCTCGATCACCGTCAAGGTCGACACGCCAGCCAACATCACCAAGGCGATGAGCGAGATCGACCGCGTGCTGCGCCGCCAGCACCGCATCCGCGAAGGCGCCGACTCCGACTTCACGGTGCGCGACCAGTCCGACGTGCGCAAGACCTTCGAGGCCACCACCAAGACCTTCTCGTTCCTGCTCGCCGGCATCGCTGCCATCTCCCTGGTGGTGGGCGGCATTGGGATCATGAACATCATGATGGTCTCGGTCACCGAGCGCACCCGCGAGATCGGCGTCCGCAAGGCGCTGGGCGCCACCTCGCGCTTGATCTTGCTGCAGTTCCTGATCGAGTCGCTGGTCCTCTGCTTGATGGGCGGTGCCTTCGGCGTCGCGCTCGGGGCCGGTGCTGCCAAGCTGATGTCGGGCCTCGCCGGCTGGAACGTGGTGATTCTGCCGCAGGCCGTCGCCCTCGCCCTCGGGGTGGCGAGCGGCATCGGCCTCTTCTTCGGCCTCTACCCGGCGGCGCGCGCCTCGCGGCTCGATCCCATCGAGGCCCTGCGCTACGAGTGAGGGGTGGCGGGCTCACTGGCGGCACCGAGCCCGTAGCCCACCGCCGCCGCGAGCCCTCCCCAGACGATGTAGGCGAGGCCGCTATCGGTCAGCCATTGCGGTTGGGCGCCGGCCAGGGCCCCTGCCTTGACCAGGAAGAAGAAGACGACGGTAGCGCCGAAGCCGGCGAGCGAGGAGGCGAGCACGCCGCGCCGGGACGCCCGCGGCCACAGCACGGCGGCAACGGGGAAGGCGACGGCCGTCGACAGGACGCCGCTCGAGAGATAGAAGACGTCCCACAGGCTCTCGGTGTTGAGGGCGAAGGTGCAGGACGCGGCCATCACCGCCGCGGTCACCAGTTGCGAGCCCCAACGGCCGCGCCAGCTGGCCGCCGGTGCCCGCTGCAGCTCGAGGAGGTCGTAGCCCACCGCCAGGGCCATGACGTTGGCGCAGGTATCGATGGTGCTCATCGCCGCCGACACCAGGCCGATGGCGACCACCGCCGCGAGCCAGGGGGGCGCCAGCGTCCCCACCACCGCCGCGAAGATGGCGTCACCGCCGTTGCCCAGGATGGCTGGCGGCACGCCGTCGACGGCTGGGAAGAGCTCCAGGGCGGCCACTCCGATGTAGAGCGGCAGCAGGCCCACGAAGAGGAGGGCATTGAGGCTCGCGATCAGCATGCCCCGGCGAGCCGCCGGCACGTCGCGGGCTGCCTGCACGCGGACCCAGAGGTCCGTCTCAAAGAGCCAACCGGGCAGGTAGGCGAGGAAGGTGATCGCGATAGTCGCGAGCCCTGGGCCAGCGGCGTCCCACCACGAGCGTCCAGTTGCCGCTGCCGGCAGCCCGAGGTCTGGCCATGACCGACCTCCGCCATGCATCGCGCGGGCGCAGAGCCCGGCGACCGTGAGAACGTACAGGGCGACCAGCGCATACTGCAGCTTGTCCGTCGCCACCACGGCGCGCAGGCCGCCCAGCATCGAGTAGATCGCCACCACCAGGCTGAGCAGCACGATGGTGGCCGCTGTGGTGATCCTGAGCCCCGGCGCCAGGAGCTTCGCCGCGACGTAGATCTCGGCACCGCCCCAGACCAGGAAGACGAAGGCGAGAGGCAGCGCCAGTACCCGCCGGCTGGTGCGCCCGAAGCGCTGCCCCACCATCTCGGGCTGGCTGAAGGCGTCGAGGCGATGGTAGCGACGGGCGAGCAGGTAGATCCCGGCCAGCGCGCCGAGCCAGGGGACGGTGATCAACCAGAGCGCACCGAGCCCGTACTGGTAGGACAGCTGGGTGGCGTAGACGCAGGACCAGGAGACCGACATGAACCCGGCAGAGATCGACATGCCGACGGACCCGGCGCCGAGGCTGCGTCCGGCGGTCCAGAAGGAGTCGCCCTCGCCGGCGGCTTCGCGCCAGCGCCAGCCGAGGGCGATCACCGCCAGGCTGTAGACGATCAAGGCCACCCAGGTCGCAGTCACCGGACCCTCCACCCCGCTGCCGTGCCGAAAAACGGCGCTACAATCGTTGCAGCGCCCGCTGTCAGGGTTCAACCGCAGCACCGAGCCGGCAGGCTCGGCCTGGAGTGTGATCCGTGATCCGCCATCTCACCTTCTACCCGCGCCGGGCCGGCCTCCACGACATCACGGCGAAGGTGCGGGAGCTGGTCCAGGCGGCCGGGCTGCGCGACGGCCTTTGTACTCTGTTCCTGCAGCATACCTCGGCGAGCCTGGTGATTCAGGAGGCGGCCGACCCGTCGGCCCGCCGCGACCTCGAAAACTGGCTCAACCGCCTGGTGCCGGAGAACGACCCGCTCTTCACTCATCTCCAGGAGGGCCCGGACGACATGCCGTCCCATGTCAAGGCGGCCCTCACCGCGGTGTCGCTGGCGATCCCGGTGGCCGACGGTGCCCTGACGCTGGGGACCTGGCAGGGCATCTTCCTCTGGGAACACCGCTCGCCGGGGCGGGAACGGCACGTCGTCGTCCATCTGTGCGACTGAGCGCTTCCCCCGTGGGTTGCCGCGCCTGGCGCGGCGGCCGGCAGCGCTCCGCGGTGGCGGTGGCCGGCTTCAGCCTGCTCGAGACCGCCATCGCCCTCGCCATCCTCGGCCTTGCCCTCGCCCTCAGCCTCGTCGCCCTTTCCCGCGGGCCCCGCTTCATCGCCGAGCAAGACGACCGGCAACGCGCCCTCCGCGCCGTTGAGGCGGCCCTCGAAGGCATCCGCAGCGGCAGCACGCCCGTGCTGGTCGGCAACCACGAGGGCGGCATGTTCTCCGACGGTGACGACGCGGTACCGGTGCGCCTCGCGATCTCGGAGACGCCGATCACCGACCTCTACCGCGTGGAGGCCGCGGCGAGCTTCCAGATCCGCGGCGAGGAGCGCTGGCTCGTCGTCACCACGCTCACCTGGAGCCCATGAGGAAGCACCAGCGCAGTGCCGGCTTCTCGCTCCTCGAGGTGCTCCTCTCCCTCGTCCTGCTGAGCCTCGCCCTGCTGCTCGCCGCCGGGCTGATGAGCGAAGCACGGGGCATGATGGGGGCCGCGGTGGCGGGGTTGCGCTCGCCCCTGCCCGGCCGGCTCGCCGGCCAGCTACGCAAGGACGCTCAAGGCGCCGCCCAGCTCTTGCCGGCGAGCATCGGCCCCCTCCCCTTCTGGACCGGCGAAGACCTCCGTTTCCAGCCGCTCGGCGGTGGTGAGCCAGTCAGCTACTCCTGGCAAGGCCGGCGGCTCTTGCGGGTGAGCCGCGAGCCGGAGGCGGAGACGCCGACCACCGAGGTCTGGCTGCAGACGGTCGAGTCCTGGCGCTGGCGGCGGGTGGCGCGGCGCCTGGTGGAGATCGAGGTCGAGTATCGGGTGGCGCGGCCGCCCACGGCGGGCAGCACCCGCCTGCTCGCCGATCCAGCTCCGACCGAGATGCGGCGGGAGCACCTGCTCCTCGCCGTCCGCGGCGGCGGCCGAGGCAGCGGCTGGTGAACCGCCACCGGCAGCGGGGGCACGCCCTCCTCTTCGTCCTCCTGGTGATGACCCTCCTCACCCTGGCCCTCTCCTTGGTCGCCAACCTGGTCGCCGAACGGCAGCGCGCCGTGGACCTCGAGGTCCGTGAAGTGCGGCTGCAGGCCCTGCTCGACGCTGCTTTGGCCGAGTCCGTGGCGCGTCTCGCCGCCGACCTCGGTGGCTGGGTGGACGAGGCCGAACTCGGCGGCGGCACCTACAGCAGCGAGGTCCGCCAGCTGAGCTCGGAGCGGGTGGAGGTCTTGATCAGGGCCGAGATCAGCGGCAGCCGCCGGCGGGCTCGCGCCGTGGTCGATCTCTCCGACGAGCGCCCGCGGGTGGTGCGCTGGGAGCGCCTCCCCGCGGGAGAGGGCCAGGAGCGGGGCCCCTAGGGAGAGCAGCAGGCCAGGGCGCAGGCCTTGTACTCGTGAGTGCACTGCAGAAGGCAGGCTGGCTGTTCCGCCGGCGGGTCCTCGAAGCAGGACGCCCGGCAGGTCTGGAGCTCCGCATCGCAGCCGCAGTTCTGGCCCGAGCAGGCCATGGGCGTCGCCTCCGCGGCCGGGCCCAGCCAGGGGAGCGTGGTCTCCTCGAGCTGAACGCCGGCGTCGCCGGCCAGCACGGTCGCAGTCGAGGTAGCCAGGGCGGCGCACTGGCCAGGCGCGGCAGAGAGCGCCAGGGCGGCGCCGGCGGCGAGGCCGGCAAGGACGATGGTACAGAGCAACAGTCTCTTCATCACTGCTCTCCTTTCTGCATCCACGGATTTGGATGCAACGACAGCGATATGTTCTGTTGCCATTTTTCGTTCAGCGGGTTAGCCGGGCCGCGGTCCGTTCCACGGGGGAGGGCTGCGCGAACAGCGTTCTCGCGAGCGTTCATCGTGCCGTCATCTGTGCATCGCTACTCTCGCGCACAGCCTGGGACTGGACCCGGCACGAGCCCAAGGAGAGTGACGATGCACCGACCCGTGCGAGCCCAACCCACCGTGGCCCTGGGGAGCTTGGCCTTTGTCCAATCCCTGCTCATCGCGGGCAGCCTCGCGGCGCAGCCCTCTCCCCCGGCCCTGGCCTGGGATGCTCGCTACGACGGGGCGGGAGCGGCCGGCTCCATCGATCGCATCCAGGCCATCGCTGCCGACGCTACCGGCAGTGTCTTCGTGACTGGTGAGAGCAACGGACCGAGCGGCCGCGTGGGGATCGTGACCATCAAGTACAGCCCAGGCGGCCAGCTGCTCTGGCTGGACCGCTTCGAAGGGCCGACGCCTGGCGGCCCGGATGCCGGCAAGCTGCTCGCGGTGAGTGGCGACGGTGGCCTCTGGATGGCCGGCAACCAGGGAGCCGAAGGGCCCAGCTTCCCGGGGCCGGACCTGCTGCTCGTGCGCTACGACGCCGCTGGCAATCGGCTGTGGAGCGAGACCTACGACGGCCCGGCCGCCGACAACGACCACGCAGTGGCGCTCGCCGTCGACAACGGCGGCCAGGCCTGGCTCCTCGGGCGCAGCGAGGCCATCTTGAGCCGCGCCGACTTCGTCCTGCGTAAGCATGCAGCGGACGGCACCCCGCTGTGGACGCTGCGGTGGGATGGGCCGCTCAGCGGCAACGACGAACCGGCAGCCTTGCGGCTCGATGGCGCGGGCAACGCCTACGTGCTCGGCACAACGCCCTCGAACGCCGTCGAGACGCTCCACGACACCGTGCTCCAGAAGGTCGACCCGGATGGCAACGAGGTCTGGACCCGGATCTACCCGGGAGACGGCGTCGACTTCAACACGGCGCGAGAGCTCGAGATCGATGCTGCCGGCGACCTCTACCTCAGCGGCACCGGCCGGTCGCCCACCCTGTCCGACTCCGACGCCTACGTCCTGAAGGTCTCTGGGACCACCGGCGACCCCCTCTGGCAGTGGCTGGAGGACGGCAGCGAGGTCCAGGAAGACTATGGCTTGGTGCTGAGCCCGAACGGTAAGGTCGTCTTCGCCTCCTACTACAACCTCCTCGGCACGGGCTTTGGCCTGCAGGTCCGCGAGGTCGATGCAGCGACCGGCCTCTCGAGCTGGGTGGAGCGCCTTGCCGCGGCCGAGGTGGCTGCCCTCGGCCGCGAGCGCCTGGCGGTCGACAGCTCGGGCAACCTGATTCTCTTGGCCAGCGAGGGAGTGCCGGACCGTGGCCAGGACCTCCGCCTGATCTCGCTCACCGCCGGCGGTCAAACCCGCTTCGACCTCTCCTACGGCGAGGAGGGCAATGCCGACGATTACGCCGTCGCGCTGGCCCTCGACCCCCGTGGAGCGGCGCTGGTGGCCGGACTGGTGCACCATCCGGGCACGCAGTTCGCCTGGGACTACGCCACGCTCAAGCTCGAGACGCCGCTCTTTGCCGACGGCTTCGAGTCCGGCACGCTCGACGCCTGGAGCGTCGTGGTGGGCAGCGTCACCCCACCCTGACCCGCTGACTACGGGACGGCCAGAGGCGGCTGGACGCGCTGGTAGGCGAAGCGCTCTTCCGCCACCGAGCCGTCCCGGTGGTGGATCGCCACCCAGACCTCGGCATGCTCGGCGTCGAGCCGGCGGAAGGTCAGGCCCGCGAACCAGGCGGCGTCGGCCGTGAGCTTGACGAGCTTGAACTCGCGCACCTCTTCCTTCTCTTCCCAACCCTTGAGATCAGCGTCGAAGTGCTTGAGCCGCAGGGTGAGGCTGCCGGCGTCCTCGATCAAGGTCAGCAGCTCGTGGAAGGCCAGCTGGCCGTCCTTGACCAGCCGGTACATGCCGATCATCCGCCCGAAGAGCGGCGGCGACCAGATTTCCTCGTTGAGACCGCCGAGGCCGTCACCCCGCCAGTGGCCGGCGATCCAGGCGACATCGGCGATCGTGGCCGGCGGCCGCGCAGCACCGGCGGCGAGCTCCAGGGTGTGCTGCCGGGAGGGCGCCGCGGCAGGGGCAGTTGCCGGTGCCTCGCTGGCACCGAGGCGGGGGGACGCCAGGACGAAGGTGAGCAGGGCCACTGCGGTCCAGCGCGCGAAGGCACTTCGGCGGTCACGATGCATGCCGTGTCTCCTCCAAGTGCCGGGATGGTACCAACTCCCGCCGGGGGTCCCATGGTGCTTGACGCCTGCCAGTCGTTCGGCGAGAATTTGAACCGTCGTTCAAAACCATCTCATGGCCATCCCTTCCCCGCACCCCCGCACCCTGACCAAGAAGCGAGAGATCCTCGCTGCGGCGTCGCGGGTCTTCCGGCGCCGCGGCGTCCATGCCGCCGGCATGCGCGAGATCGCCGCCGAGCTCGGCATGACGGTCGGCAGCCTGTACTACTACTTCGAGAACAAGGAGGACCTCCTCTCCTTCTGCCAGCAGGACGGTCTCGCCGGCCTGCTCGCGCTCGCGACCGAGCTCGCGAAGAGCGGACGGCCCCCAGCCGAGCAGCTCTTTGCCCTGATCGTGGGCCACGTCGAGCGGCTCAACGAAGCGACGCCGGGCGCCCTCGCCCACCTCGAGGTCGAGGGCCTCGAAGGTGAGCGGCGGGAGGGCATGCTGGAGCGCCGCGGCGAGTACGAGCAGGCCCTGCGCCGCCTGATCGCCAGCGGCATCGCCGACGGCAGCTTCCGCCCCGTGGACCCCAAGGTGGCCGCTCTCACCGTCCTCGGCGCCCTCAACTGGACGGTCAAGTGGTACCGCCCCGAGGGCTCGCAGAGCGCCCGCGCCATCGGCGAGCAGTTCGCCGAGATCCTCGTTCGCGGCCTGCTCGCCCCTGGCGTCGAGCTCGCCACCGCCGCAGCTCCCAACCTGGCCGCCGGCTGAGCGCGGCCCGTCCCGACAAGGCCTCCCCATGAACGACGCGATCACCAGCCTGCGCCTCGAGATCAACGGCGAGCCCCGCACGGTCGCCTTCCCCACCCACCACACCCTGCTCGAAGTGCTGCGCGAGGAATGCGCCCTGCCGGGCACCAAGCACGGCTGCGAGCTCGGCGAGTGCGGTACCTGTACCGTGCTGGTGGACGGTCAACCGGTGCTCTCCTGCCTGGTGCTGGCCGCCGAGATGGCGGGGCGGCAGATCGAGACGGTCGAGGGCCTGCAGCGCGGCAACGAGCTTCATCCGCTGCAAGCTGCCTTCGCCGACCTCAACGCCGCCCAATGCGGCTACTGCACGCCTGGCCTGCTGATGGCCGCCAAGGCGCTCCTCGCCGCCAACCCGAAGCCGACGGACGATGAGGTCCGCGAGGCCCTGGGCGGCAACCTCTGCCGCTGCACCGGCTACCACAAGATCGTACAGGCCGTGGTCTGGGCGGCGGCGGTGCTACGCGGCGATGCCGCGCCGGAGCCACCCCGCGAGGTCTTCTACGGTGCCCCGCTGCCCGGATCCTGAGTGAATGAACCGAGCTCCAACCTCAGCCCCCGACGTCGCTAGACCGCGCGAGCTCACGACCACCCCACGAGCCCTGGAGAACGAGCATGGCCGAACCCCTGCGCGACGAGCCTGACGATCCCGCCCCGGCAGTCGACGACGAGCCCCTCGCTCTCGTCGGCACGCCGTTTCGCCGCGTCGACGGCCGCGCCAAGGTCACCGGGCAGACCCGCTACGCCGACGACCTGAGCTTCCCCCGCATGGTCTATCTGCGGCTGGTGCGCTCGACGGTGCCGCACGCGCGCATTCGTGGCCTCGACCTCACCACCGCCCGCGCCATGCCCGGGGTGCTCGCCATTCTCACCGGAGACGACTTTCCCGACCCTTTCGGGATCCTGCCGGTCTCCCAGGATGAGCACGCCCTCTGCCGCGACAAGGTCCGCTTCGTCGGCGACCCGGTGGCGGCGGTGGCCGCGCTCAGTGAGGACGAAGCCTACGAGGCGGCCCTGGCGGTCGCGGTCGACTACGAACCGCTCGCCACCATCGCGAGCGTCGAGGAGGCCCTCGCCACCCCCGAGCCGCGGATCCATGACTACGGCGACCACGGCAACGTCCACAAGGCCGTCTCGATGCGCTTCGGCGACGTCGGCACCGCCCTCGCCGAGGCCGACCTCGTGCTCGACGACGTCTTCTTCTACGAGGGCAACACCCACCTGCCGATGGAGCAGCACGCGGCAGTGGCGGTGCCGGAGGACGACGACCGTCTCACCCTCTACTCCTCCACCCAGACCCCGCACTACGTGCACCGGGCGCTCACCAAGGTCCTCGGCCTGCCGGCGTCGCGCATCCGCGTCATCGCCTGCTCGAACGGCGGCGGTTTCGGCGGCAAGAGCGACCCCTTCCAACACGAGATCGTCGCCGCCAAGATGGCCCTCTGGCTGGGCCGGCCGGTCAAGGTCAGCCTCAACCGCGAAGAGGTCTTCTACTGCCATCGCGGCCGCCACCCGGTAACCATGCGGCTCACCACCGGTTTCACCCGCGACGGCCGGCTCACGGGCCAGCACCTTTGCACGCTCCTCGACGGCGGCGCCTACGGCAGCTACGGCGTCGCCTCGACCTACTACACCGGGGCCCTGCAGACGGTCACCTACGAGCTGCCGGCCTACCAGTTCGACGGCGCCCGCTGCTTCACCAACAAGCCGCCCTGCGGGCCGAAGCGAGGCCACGGCACGCCACAGCCGCGCTTCGGCTGGGAGGTCCAGCTCGACAAGGCGGCCCACGCGCTGGGCATCGATCCCGCCGAGCTGCGGTTGCGCAACCTGATCGCCGCCGACACGATCACCGCCAACTGGCTCAAGGTGGGCACCGTCGGCCTGGGGCCGGCGATCGAGGCCGTGGTGGCCGGCAGCGGCTGGCGCGAGCGCTACGGCAAGCTACCCTTCGGGCGCGGTCTGGGCCTCGCTTGCGGCTCCTACCTCTGCGGCGCCGGCCTGCCCATCTACTGGAACCACATGCCGCAATCGGGCGTGCTCCTCAAGCTCGACCGCAGTGGCGGCGTCGCCGTCTTCTGCGGCGAGAGCGAGATCGGCCAAGGCTCGGACAGCGTCCTCGCGGCGATCGTCGCCGAAGTGCTCGGGGTCGGTCTCGCCGACGTCCGGCTCTGCGTCGCCGACACCGACCTGACGCCGGTCGATCTCGGCAGCTACTCGTCGCGGGTTACCCTGATGGTGGGCAACGCCGCGCGCGAGGCGGCCGAGAAGGCGCGGGCCCAGATCGTCGCCGCGGTCGGGGAGCGCCTGGAGGTGCCGCCCGAGCGCCTGGCGCTCGCCGGCGGCAAGGTCTACGACGCCGCCCAGCCCGAGCGCGGGTTGAGCTTCGCCGAGGCGGTGATCGCCACCGAAGCCCGCTTCGGCACTCTCGCCACCACCGGCTCCTACATCCCGCCCCGCTCGCCCGGCAAGTACCGCGGCTCGGGGGTGGGCCCTTCGCCGGCCTACTCCTACACTGCCGCCGTCGTCGAGGTCGAGGTCGATCCCGAGACGGGTGTCTTCGACGTGCGGCACGTCTGGGTGGCCCACGACACCGGCCGCGCGATCAACCCGGTGCTCGTCCTCGGCCAGATCGAGGGCGGGGTCTACATGGGGCTCGGCGAGGCGCTGATGGAGGAGCAGGCCTTCCGTCGCCTGCCGAAGCGCCTGTCGGGCGCCCTGGTCCACAAGACGCCTTCCTTCCTCGAGTACAAGAGCCCTTCCTGCTTCGAGATGCCGCCGGTCACCAGCTACATCATCGAGGACCCCGACCCGGCCGGGCCCTACGGCGCCAAGGAAGTGGGCCAGGGGCCGCTGCTGCCGATCATGCCGGCGGTGGCCAACGCCATCTTCGACGCCGTGGGCGTGCGGGTCGATCAGGTGCCCATCCATCCGCACATGATCTTGAAGGCCCTGGAGGCCAAGGCCGCGGGCCAGGAAGGCCGTTTCGGCCCGCGCGGCTTCCCGGCCGTCGACTACGGCGAGACGCTCCTCGTGCCGACCCCAGCCGAGGGCGGTGACGGCCGCGCGACGAACGACTTTCAATCGGCTCACCGCTCCGGGATGCGCGGCATCACGGGCACCATGACCACCCGCGAGGAAGCCTTGAAGGAGCGCAAGGATGCGGCCCTCACCACTCGCTAGCCGGCGCGCCCGGCTCCTCGGCCCTTCTCTTCTCGCCTGCTGTGTTCTTGGTCACGGGCTGCTGGGCGGCGGAGCGCTGCAGGCAGCCCAGGCGGCACCGCCCGTCGCCGCCGCTGCACCCGAGGCTTGGGCGCCGGCCATCGCCGCGGCGCGCGCACGGGCCGCGGAGCTGCGGGCGGCGAAGCAGGTGCCAGGGTTGGCGGTCGCCGTCGCCTACCGGGAGGGCCTGATCTGGGAAGAGGGCTTCGGCAACGCCGGGGACGGCCCACCGCACCCCGTGCTGCCCAGCACCCGCTTCCGGCTCGCCAGCGTTTCCAAGCTCTTCGCGGCGGCCGCCGCGGCCCGGCTCGTCGAGGCGGGCAAGCTCGACCTCGACCGGCCGATCCAGGCCTACGTGCCGAGCTTCCCGGACAAGGGCCGGCCGATCACCGCTCGCCTGCTCGCCGGGCACCTCGCCGGCATCCGCCACTACGACTCCAAGGACTTCTTCCCGTTCAAGATCGACGACCAGCACTTCCCCACCGTCACCGCCAGCCTGGCGATCTTCAAGGACGACCCGCTGGTCGCCCCGCCCGGTGAGAAGTACTTCTACACGACCTTCGGCTTCACCCTGCTCTCAGCTGTCGTCGAGGGCGCCGCCGGCAGCGACTACCTGAGCACTCTGCAGCGCAGCGTGCTCGACCCCCTCCACCTCGGTAGCGTGCGAGCTGACGTCAAGGGCGCCGAGGATGGGGCGCGGAGCGCCTTCTACCGCCTCGGTGAGGACGGCAAGGCGCTGCCCGCCCCGGCCATCGACCCCAGCTACAAATGGGGCGGCGGTGGCCTGCTGTCGACGGCCGGTGACCTCGCCCGTTTCGGTGCTGCCCATCTCGAGCCCGGCTTCTTCCGCCCCGAGACCCTGCAGCTCTTCTTCACCTCCCAGCGGACGGCCGATGGGCAGGAGACCGGCGTCGGCTTCGGCTGGCGGGTAGGGAACGAGCCCGGCAGCGGCAGGCGGGTGGCCCACCATGCCGGCAACATCGCCGGCGGCCGTTCAGTGGTGGTCGTCTACCGCGATCTCGGCTTGGTGGTCGCTCTGCTCTCGAACCTGGGCGGCGTTCCCGAAGACGTCGAAGACCAGGCCTACGCCCTGGCCGCGCCCTTCCTCGCCGTTCTCGATCCACCCGTCCGCCCTACCTCGCCCTGACGCCTGGAGATCGCCCGATGCTACGACTGCCTCCCTTCAAGCTCCACGTCGCCCAGAGCCTCGCCGATGCCACCGCCGTGTTGGCCGGCGAGGGCGCCTCCGAGGCGGCCACGGCGGGCGCGCCGGTCCGCGTCGTCGCCGGCGGTACCGACCTCTGGCCCAACTTGAAACGGCGTCACCAGAAGGCGAGCACCGTGATCAGCCTCGGGCGCCTTGGTGAGCTCAAGGGCATCGAGCTCGGCAGCGGGGACCGGGAGGCCCGCCTGGGCGCCCTCGCCACGCTCGCCGAGATCACCCGCCATCGCGAGCTCGCCGCCCGCTACCCCGCCCTGGTGCGCGCCGTCACCAGCATCTCGACGCCGGTGCTGCGCAACATGGGGACGATTGGCGGCAACCTCTGCCTCGACACCCGCTGCACCTACTACAACCAGAACGAGGAGTGGCGCCGGGCGATCGACTACTGCATGAAGGAGGCTGGCAAGGTGTGCTGGGTGGCCCCCGGCTCAGCGCGATGCTGGGCGATCTCGGCTTCCGACTCGGCCCCCATCCTCTGCGCCCTCGGGGCCCGGGTGCGGCTGGCGGCCCACGACGGCGAGCGGGTGATCCCCGCGAGCGACCTCTTCGCCGACGACGGCATCGCCTACCTCGGCAAACGCCCGGAGGAGGTCCTGACCGAGGTCCTGCTGCCGGCGAGCGCTGCCGCGCCCGGGCTGCGCTCCGCCTTCTGGAAGCTCCGCCGCCGGGGCTCGATCGACTTCGCCGTCCTCTCGGTGGGGGCGGCCGTCGAGCTCGACGCCGCGGGTGTGGTCACCGCGGCACGAGTGTTCCTCGGCGCCGTCGCCTCGTTCCCGACACCGGCCCAGGCAACCGCCGAGGCGCTGATCGGCAAACCGCTGACGGCTGAGGCCATCGCCGCTGCGGCGGCGCTCGCCCGCCGCGAGGCCACACCGATGGACAACACCGACTTCCTCGCTCCCTGGCGGGGCCAAATGGTCACGAAATACGTCGAAGCCGCACTGCGGGAGTGTGCGGGCCTGCCGCAGGAGCGGCTGTCACCTCGCCACGGCATCGCCGCCTGAGCGGCAGCTGTGCAACAATGCGCCCCGCCCGCGAACAGGCTTCCGCTCGCCCGGGGTGCTCTTGGCGCTCCCGCGCCGGCTCTCCCTGAAAGCCCATTCACCGCCCGATCGCGAACTCGCGCGAGGACCTCACCGTGCCGATCACTCCCCACTCCCACCGCGTCGTCGTCACCGGCTCGCTGGCCTTCGACAACATCATGGACTTCCCCGGCCTGTTCAAGGACCACATCCTGGCCGACAAGGCCCATGTGATCAACATCTCTTTCCTGGTCGAGAAGCTATCGCGCCAGCGCGGCGGCTGCGCCGCCAACATCGGCTACACCCTGGCCCTGCTCGGCGAGCACCCGCGGCTGGTGGCCACCGCCGGCGGCGATTTCGGCGAGTACGCCGCCTGGTTGGGGCGCCACGGCATCGACACCTCGCAGGTGGAGGTCTACGAGGACCAGATGACCGCCTGCTGCTTCATCACCTCGGACCGCGCCCACTGCCAGATCACCGGCTTTTACCCGGGAGCGATGGCGCGGGCCCGCGAGATCAGCCTCGGCGAGCGGGCGGGGGACGAGACTCGGCTGGTGGTGATCTCACCGGACGACCCGGAGGCGATGATCCGCCACTGCTACGAGGCGCGGCAGTACGGCCTGCCCTTCCTCTTCGACCCCTCTTTCCAGGTCACGGCGATGGACGGAGATACGCTCGCCGGCGCCGCCGCCGGGGCCCAGGCGTTGGTGGTCAACGACTACGAGTTCACAGTCTTCAAGGAAAAGACGGCCAAGTCGGCGGCCGAGATCCAGGCTGAGCACGACATGGTGATCGTCACCTATGGCGCCCAGGGCAGCGAGGTCCTGCTGCGCGACGGCGGCGCCGTCAAGGTACCGGCGGCCCGGGTCAGTGAGGTGGTGGACCCCACGGGTGCCGGCGACGCCTTCCGCGGCGGCTTCGTAGCCGGCCTGATGCAGGGGCTGCCGATCGAGGTCTGCGGGCGGATGGGCTCGGTGGCGGCCGTCTTCGCCATCGAGCGCTACGGCACCCAGAACCACAGCTACACCCGCGAGGCTTTCGCCGAGCGCTACCGCGAGAGCTTCGGCAGCGCGCCGTTCTGATCAACCACGCAGCGAGGGCCAGACGCGCCGGCGCTCGACGATCCTCGCCAGCTGCCCGGGGCGCAGCCGGACCTTGGCGACCGTTTTGCCGTCCCGCAGCAGCACGGGAATCTCGCCGCCGAAGCGCGCACGCAGGGCCGGATCGCTGTCGACGTCAACGACCTTGTAGGTGAGCCCGTGCGCCGGCAGCACGGCATCGAGCTCGGCCGCCATCTCGTCGCAGAGGTGGCAGCCGGGGCGGCTCAACAGCTCGAAGGTCAAGCCGCCGTCCTCGCGCCCCCGAACCGCCTCATTCCCACTCGATCGTCGCCGGCGGCTTGCTGGTGATGTCGTAGACCACCCGGTTGACCCCGCGCACCTCGTTGACGATGCGGTTCGCCACCCGTCCCAGCAGCTCGTAGGGCAAGGGACTCCAGTCGGCGGTCATGAAGTCGTGGGTATCGACCGAGCGGATCGCCACCACGTTCTCGTAGGTCCGGTAGTCGCCCATCACCCCCACGCTCTTGACCGGCAGCAGCACGGCGAAGGCCTGGCTCACCCGCTCGTACCAACCGCTCTCTCGCAGCTCGTGGAGGAAGATCGCGTCGGCCTCCTGGAGGACGGCGACCCGCTCGGCGGTGATCTCGCCGAGGATGCGCACGGCAAGCCCGGGCCCGGGGAACGGGTGGCGGCCGATCAACGCCTCCGGCAGGCCGAGCTCGCGGCCGAGCTGACGCACCTCGTCTTTGAACAGCCAGCGCAGGGGCTCGATCAGCTGGAAGCCGAGCTCCGGGGGCAAACCGCCAACGTTGTGGTGGGTCTTGATCACCGCCGAGGGGCCCTTGACCGACACCGACTCGATGACGTCCGGGTAGAGGGTGCCCTGAGCGAGGAAGCGCGCCTCGCCGCCGGCCTCGGCGGCCATGCCACGGGCCTCGCGCTCGAACTCCTCGATGAACAGCCGGCCGATGATCTTGCGCTTCTGCTCGGGGTCCTCGACGCCGGCGAGACCAGCGTAGAAGCGTTCGCCGGCGGCGGCGAGCTGGATGTGGATGCCGAGGCCGTCGCGCAGGCTGTGCAGGACCTCACGGGCCTCGCCCTTGCGCAGCAGGCCGGTGTCGACGAAGACGGCCGTCGAACGCTCCCCCACGGCTCTCTTGAGGAGCGCCGCCACCACCGAGGAGTCGACGCCGCCGGAGAGGCCGCAGAGGACGCGGCCACTGCCCACCTGGGCCCGGATCGCCGCCACCGCCTCCTCGAGATAGGAGGACATCTGCCAGTCGCCGCGCGCGCCGCAGGCCTCGAAGAGGAAGTTGCGCAGCATCTCGCTGCCGGCGACGGTGTGCGAGACCTCGGGGTGAAACTGGATGCAATAGATCCGCCGCGCGGGGTCCTCGCAGGCGGCGATCGGCACGCTGGGCGTCGAGGCCGTGGGCACGAAGCCCGCTGGCAGCCGGGTAGTGCGATCGCCGTGGCTCATCCACACGGTCTGCCGGCCTTCGAGGCCGGCGAAGACGACGCCCGGCGCCCCGATCTCGATCTCGGCCCGGCCGTACTCGCGGTGGTGCCCGCCCTCGACCTGGCCGCCGAGCAGGTGGGCGGTGAGCTGCATGCCGTAGCAGATCCCCAAGACGGGGATGCCGAGGGCGAAAAGCTCGGCTGAGGTGCGCGGCGCGCCCTCCTCGTAGACGCTCTGCGGGCCGCCCGAGAGGATGATGCCGATCGGCTGCCGGCGGCGGATCTCGGCGAGGTCGCAGTCGAAGGGGTGGACCTCGCAGTAGACCCGGTTCTCGCGCACCCGGCGGGCGATCAGCTGGGTGAACTGGCTGCCGAAGTCGAGGATGAGGACGGTCTGGTGCTGGCTCATGGCGCGCGGCCCTCAGCGGTGGGTGTGGTGGTCGGTGGTCTCAGAGGTCGGGCTCGGACTTGAGGTCGCGGGTCATCAGCTCGAGGAGGGCCGCCTTCGGCGACTTGCCTTCGTAGAGCACCTCCACCACCTGCTGGGTGATCGGCATCTCGACGGCATGGCTGGCCGCCAGCCGGGAGACCGCCACCGAGTTCTTGACCCCTTCGGCGACGAAGGGGTTGTCGGCGAGGATCTCGGCGAGCTTGCGGCCCTTGGCGAGCTCGATGCCCACCCGCCGGTTGCGCGACAGCCGGCCGGTGCAGGTCAGCACCAGGTCGCCGAGGCCGGAGAGGCCGGAGAAGGTCCGCGTGCTGCCGCCGAGCGCCACGCCCAGCCGGGTGATCTCGTGGAGGCCGCGGGTGATCAGCACCGCCTGCGTGTTGTAGCCGAGCTCGAGGCCGCTCACCACGCCGGCGGCCACCGCGATCACGTTCTTGGCCGTGCCGCCCAGCTCGACCCCCACGACGTCCATCGACGAGTAGAGGCGGAACGAGGCGTTCGAGAACACCTGGCAGAGGTCACGGGCGACCGCTTCGTCGGCCGCGGCGATCACCGCCGCCGTGGGCCGTCCCTCGCCCAGCTCCTGCGCGAAGCTCGGCCCGGAGAGCACGGCGAAGTGGTTGGCGACGCCGACCTTGGCCGCCTCTTCGGCGGTGACGCCGCTCATCCGCTCGAGCGTCTCCGTCTCGATGCCCTTGGTGCCGGAAACCAGCGTCAGCGTGCGCCCGGTGGGATGGCAGGCCAGGTAGGAGCGCAGCACCTCGCGGAAGCCGTGCGAGGGCACCACGACGAGCAGGACGTCGTTGTCCGTGGTGGCCGCGAGGTCCGCCGTGGGCAGCAAGGAGTCCGGCAGCGGGATGCCGGGCAGGTACTCGCTGTTGACCCGCGCGGTCGCGAGGACGGCAGCCAGCTCTGGACGACGGGCCCAGAGCTGCACCGTGTGCCCCGCCCGCGCCAGGTGCACGGCGAGCGCCGTGCCCCAGGCACCGGCGCCGAGCACGGAGATCTTCATCAGGTGGTCCCTCCGAGGGGAAACTCGGCGCGCCGCCGATAGCGCGCGCCGCCAGGGCCGAGCTCACTTTCCATCAGCACCCCGGCGGTCACCGCGATGGCCGGCGATCGCCAGCCGGCGAAGCCCGCCTGCCAGGCGCTGATCGCCTCCCGTGGCCAGGGGCTCAGCGGACGCGCCAGGGTCAGATGGGGATGGAAGGCGCGACTCTCCGGCGTGGCCCCGGCAGCCTCGCAGGCGCTCGCCTCGACGTCGCGCTGCAGGGCGGCGAGGCTCGCCGGGGCCTCGACGCCGAGCCAGGCCACCCGCGCCGGGCGGGACGGCGGAAACGTACCGGCGCCGGCGAGGGTCCAGGCGAAGCTCGGATGGCGGGCGAAGGCGGCGCCGAGGGCAGCCTCGAGCCGAGGCAGCACCGCCGGGGCGGTCTCGCCGAGGAAACAGAGCGTGAGGTGCAACCCCTCCGGGCGTACCCAGCGGGCCACTGGCAGGCGCGGGCGCAGGCGCTCCATTCGCCGACCCAGCTCCGCCTGGAGCTCGGCAGGCACCTCGAGCGCTATGAAGAGTCTCATCGGTCGGGCGGTGTCCGTCGAGCAGCGTCGTTGGGGCGGTGTCTTTTGAAGCGGGCGCTGGGAGCTCGTAGGTCGAGCGGGCAAGGCGTGGGCTCAGGTTACCACGCTGCCTCAGCGCAGCTGCAAGGCGGGCAGGCCCAAGAGGCGGCGGCGCAGCATCTCGAGGGCCACTTGCGAGGCCATCCAGCGCACCCGCCGGCGCTCGCTCGGGTAGGTCAGGAGCAGGGCCTCGACCGCCGGCTCATCGGGGCCGGCGAGGGCAAGGTGAACGGTGCCCACGGGCTTGGCCTCCGTACCGCCGTCCGGGCCAGCGACGCCGGTGACGGCGAGGGCGTAGTCGGCCCCGAGCCGCTCGCGGGCACCGCGGGCCATCGCCTCGGCGACCGGAAGCGAGACGGCTCCCTCGGCTGTGATCAGCGCCGGGTCGACGCCGAGGAGGCGCGTTTTGAGCTCGTTCGAGTAGCTCACCGCCCCACCCAGGAAGTAGCGGCTCGAGCCCGCCACCCGGGTCAGCCGCTCGGCCAAGCCGCCGCCGGTGCAGGACTCGGCCGTCACCAGGGTGGCGCCGCGGGCGGCGAGCAGCTCACCGACGGTCGCTTCCAGGCTCGCTTCCTCGCCCTCCCCGTAGAGCGCATCGCCGATCAGCTCGCGCAGCCGCCGCGACGCCGCCGAGAGCTTCTCCCAGCGCTCGCGCGCGCTGCCGCGGGCGGTCGCCCGCACCTCGATCTCGCCTGGCTTGGCGAGCACGGTGATCGACTCACGGCCGAGCTCCGCGTAGGCCGGGCTGATCCACTCCTCGAGGGTCGCCTCGGCAACGCAGGAGACGCGCAGCACCACGCTCTGCTGCTGGACGTCGCCGGTGCGAGCGGCGAGCCACGGCTCGAGGTAGACGTCCATCATCCACTCGAGCTCGAAGGGCACACCGGGGAAGAGGAAGATCGTCGTCCGCTCCTCGACCAGCTGGAGGCCTGGCGCCGTGCCGCGCTCGTTGGCCAGCACCTCGGCGCCGTCGATCACCTCGGCCTGCCGCCGGTTGACCTCGGCCATCGGCCGGCCGATACGCCGGAAGCGCTCGCGGATCGCCTCGACGATCGTCGGGTCGAGCGAGGTGCCGCGGCCGAGGGCGGCCGCCACGGCCGGGCGGGTGATGTCGTCCGCCGTCGGCCCCAGGCCGCCGGTCACCAGCACGAGATCGAAGCGGCCCAGCAGGCTCTCGAGCTCGAGGACCAGCTCGGTCTCCGAGTCACCGACCACGGCCTTGCGGCGCAGCTCGCAGCCGTAGCGCTCGAGGAGAGCGGCGAGGCGCAGGGAGTTGGTGTCGAGCCGCTCCGTGCCCAGGAGCTCTGAACCCACGGCGATGACGGCAGCGAGCATGGCCTAGGCCCCCCCGAGGCGCTCGACGATGAGCGGCGGCGCGGCGGCCGGATCGGGGCTCAGCACGAAGCAGCGGCGAAACGCCGCGACCAGCTCCGGCGCGGGCCTGCGCAGGTAGAGCCGCGCCAGCTCGTCGCCGGCGCCGAGCGACTGGCCGAGCCGCGCCAGGGTGCGCAACGACACGCCGTGGTCGATCTCGTCGCCGGGCCGCAGCCGTCCGCCGCCGGCCTCGGCGAGCAGCAGGCCGAGCTCGCGGGTCTCGACGCGGGCGAGAAAACCGGCTTGCTCAGCCTCCAGCACCACCTCGACCGGCGCCAGGTCCAGGGAGGGCGAGCGCTCCCAGCCGGCCGCGGCGCCCTGGCAGGCGGCCCAGCGGTCGAACGCCTCGCGGGCCCGCCCGGAGCTGAGCGCCGCCTCCAGAGTCGCTCGTGCGAGCGGCCTGCCGACCAGCCGGGCGAGCTCCAACGCCAGCTCGAGAGTGATCTCGGTGAGGTCCGCCGGCCCTTCACCGGCCAGGCAGCTGAGGCTCTCGCGCACCTCACAGGCGTGGCCTGCCCACTGCCCCAAGGGCTGGCTCATGTCGGTCAGCAGGGCGCTCGCAGGTGTGCCGAGGGCCGCCGAGGTCTCGACCAGGCCCGCCGCCAGCTCACGGGCGTGCTCCCGCTCGGGGAGAAAGGCGCCGCACCCCACCTTGACGTCGAAGACGACGCCGGCGGTCCCCGTGGCGAGCTTCTTGGACAAGATGCTGGCAGTGATCAAGGGCAGCGAGTCGATCGTCGCCGTGACGTCGCGCAGGGCGTAGAGCTTGCGGTCGGCCGGCGCCACCTCGCCCGTCGGCATGCCGATCGCCACCCCGGTTTCTGCGAGAGCGGCCACGGTCCTAGCCCGGTCGAGCCCGAGGTCAAGGCCGACGATCGCTTCCAGCTTGTCGGCCGTGCCGCCGGTATGGCCGAGACCGCGGCCGGTCAGCATGGCGACCGGCTGGCCACAGCTCGCGAGGAGGGGAGCGAGGATCAGCGAGACCTTGTCGCCGACACCGCCCGTCGAGTGCTTGTCGCCGACCAGCGGCACCTCCCGGCAGAGGTCCCAGAGCTCACCGGAGTCGCGCATCGCGAGGGTGAGGGCCCGCGTCTCCGCGGCGGAGAGGCCGCGGATGGCCGCCGCCATCAGGAAGGCGCCGAGCTGGGCGTCCGCCCAGCTGCCGTCGGCGGCACCGGCGGCAAGCTCGCGGACCTCCGCGGGCGACAGCTCGTGGCCGTGGCGCTTGCGCTCGAGGATGCGGTACGGAGAGGTCATGCCGCGGGGGCGCGCCACCGGGTGGCCTCGCCACTCGGCGGCCCACCCGCTCGTCTGCTAGGTGACGTTCTTGCCGGCTGAGAGGATGCTCACCCGCTGCTGGGCCTCCGAGCCGTAGGGCGAGCGCGGGAACTCGTCGACGATGCGCTGGTAGGCGGAGAGCGCCTCGTCCGTCTTGCCCAGCTCCTCGCGCACCGAGGCGAGCTCGAAGAGGATCATGTCCTCGGGCATCGGCTTCTCGGTGCGCTCCAGCCAACCCTCGAGGCTCTTCGCAGCCTCCTCCTTCTTGCCTTCCGCGAGGTCGACCTTGAGCAAGGAGAGCCTCGCCTGCGCCCCCAGGAAGCCGTCATTGGTGCCGTCCGCCACCTCTTGCCAGTAGCGACGCGCGGTGGGAAGGTCGCCCTTGTCGGCGGCGATCCGTGCCAGATAGGACGCCGCCACCAGCCCCGATTCAGCACCGCGGTAGTCGGAGCGCACCTTCTCGAGAACGCTCGTCGCCTTGGCGGTGCGGGCCGCCTCGTCCGCGAAGCTGGGGGCCACGGCGTCGTCCGGCTTCGGCGCGGTAGCGTCGATCGGCGCGTCGTAGACCCGGATGGCGGCGGCGAGGGCTTCGGCCGCCTTGTCCTTCTGCAGGTTGCGGAAGAGTGCCACCAGGACGATGACGAGGCCGAGGGCGAGCACGCCGACCAAGGCCTGGATCAGCAGCCGGCGGTGGCTCTCGGCGTAATGGACGGTCTTTTCGACCGCTTCGGCGAGCTCGTTGCGTTTGATCTCTTTGCGCAGTAGGTGCTGGCTCATGAACGCTCCTCAGGGTGGACCGAAGGCGAATCGTAGCTTTCCCCTCCCGCGAAGTCCAGCTCAGCCCTGGTCGGTCCTGACTCGGCCAGCACGCCTCGCCGGCGCCTCCCCTTTCGCGCCGCCATGATGCCGAACTATGCTCTCATTCGAGCAATCGGCGAACTCCGCAAGGCGAGGAGATGAGCGATGGGGATCGAGAAGTCGGCCTCGTGGGCCTTGGTGCGGCTGGTGCACGCCGAGCTCGGCCTGCCGATCGTCGGCCCGGTGCCGCAAGCAGCTGAATGGGGCGGCTGGCCGCCGGCCGGCTCGGACAACCAGAAGGCCCTTGCCGGGGCCTGCAGCTACCTGCAAGGCCATCCCGAGGCGCGGGCCTGGGCCCTTCACTTCTACGGCGATCAGGTGGCGAACGGTCTCGACCGCGGCGAGCAGCTGTCGAACACCTATCATCACCTCCACGGCCAGGCGGCGGCAGCGGTGCTCGAGGTCGCCGACCACCGCCAGGACGGCGAGCTGCGCGAGGTGCTGCGGCAGTACTGGCGTGGCCAGCTGGGCCTTTGGGCGCTGGTGGCGAGCCCGGCGGGAAGGGTGGCCGCCGCCTGCTGCCGGGCCTCCTGGGAGGACAACGACACCCGCAACGTCACCCTCCAGCTGATCCTCGACCTGCCCCTCGAGCGCCCCTTGACCCGCCCCTGGTGGCGGGACGACGAGCCGGGGCGACGGGCCCAGTCGCCGCTCGCCCACCGGCGGCTGCTCGCCGCCGGCCGCTGGGACGTGCTGACGCCGGCGGAGGTCGCGAGCCTGCGCCGCTGGGTGGCGGAGCGCCAGCCGAGCGACGAGCTGCTGCAGCTGGTCTCGGCGGCGCGGCTGCGCCAGCCGATGCACGTCGTGGTCAGCGAGCAAGGCTCCTACAGCTGGGCCCCGAGCCTCCTCTGCTGGGACGATCCCCAGCCAGCCGCGGCCGTTTGGCGGGACGGCCGCGTCGAGCTGCTGCGCGCCAAGCAGGACATCGACTGGTGGTTCCCCGAGGCGGTGACGACGCAGCTGCAAGCCGACACCGGCAGGCTGCTGGCAAGCGGGACGGGGCACAGGGGCTCACCGGGATCACCGCTCGAGGCCTGGCAGGGGGAGCTGACGCTCCCCGGGGGTACCGCGGTGCTCCATCTGTTGGTCGGCCCGCAGGCGGTCGAACAGCTTCCGCTCGGCGGCGGCAGCGGCGGTGATCCGGCCCCGCCGGCCGTGCCGCGCCCCCTGGGACCGCGGGTCCAGCAGCTGCTGGCCGCGCTCTCCGACTCCGTCACCCGGCGCGAGGCGGCCCTCGCAGCCGGCGACGACGAGACCGCGCTGGCGGCCGAGGTCGAAGAGCGGCTGCTCCTCACCGAGCTGGGCAGTGAGCTAGGGCTCTGAAACCCACAACACGACGCCAGCGGCAACGCGCGATGATCTGGGAGAAGATCGCATCGCTGCTACCGATCTCCGGGAGGCCCCCATGACGACCCGCCGCGACGCGCTGCGTACCACCTTCGCCTGGCTAGGCCTGGCCGCGCTCCAACCCCGGCGCGCCCTCGGCGCGACGACGCTGACTGCGGCCCAGATCACCCACCCGACGCCGCTCGCCGGGGCCGCGCGCCGCCGGCTGACCATCGACGCTCTCGTCCCCACCGGTCCCGATTTCGATGCCGCCGCCGCTGTCGCCGCCGGCCTCTGCTGCGTGATCGCCGACATGAGCATGTATCCGCGCTCGTTCGACGAGGCCGTGCACGCCTTCGCCCGCTGGGGCAGCGCCTTCCGCACACCGGAGGCGCCGCTGCGCAAGGTGCTGCGCGCGGCCGACATCGAGGCCGCCCGCGCCGAGGGCAAGCTGGCGGTCGTCCTCGCCTGCCAGGACGCCTCGATCCTCGACGCCTCCACCCGCTCCGTGAGCCCGTCGAACCTCGACAACCTCGGCCTCTTCTACGACCTCGGCCTGCGGGTGCTGCAGATCACCCACAACGAGCAGAACGCCCTGGGCGGCTCGTTCCGCGAGCCGCACGACTCGGGGCTGTCCCTCCTCGGTCGCTCGGTGGTCGAGGCGATGAACCAGCTGGGGATGGTGGTGGACCTCTCGCACTGCGGGCGGCAGACGACGCTCGACGCCATCGCGCTGTCGAAGCGGCCCTGCCTGATCAGCCACACCGGTTGCCAGGCGCTCCTTGCCACCGGCCGCAACAAGGACGACGAGACGATCCGCCGGCTGGCCGCGGCCGGCGGCGTGGTAGGCATCTTCAACATGTCCTTGTGGCTGACCGAGCGGCCCACGGCCTCGATCGAGGACGTGCTCGACCACATCGACCACGCCGTCCAGGTAGCGGGGGTCGAGCACGTGGGCTTCGGCAGCGACGGCCCGGTGCTCGCCGGCCCCTCCTCGGACGAGCAGCTCGAGGGCATGCGGGCCTACGCCCGCCGCAACCTCGGCCTGCCGGGCTCGGAGCGCATCCCCGACCACGTGATCACCCCCGAGCTCAACGCTCCCGACCGCCTCGACCGCCTGGCCACCGGCCTCGCCCGCCGGGGCCACAACGAGGACGCGATCGACAAGATCGTCGGCGGCAACGTGCTGCGGGTGCTCCGCGAGGTCTGCGGCTGATGAGCGTTGCCGCCTACCGCACGGCGACGGTGGCCGAGTAGGAGCCCTCGCCGAACCAGCGGAAGGAAACGGCGTAGTCGGCGCTCTCCCCGCCCTCGACCCAGAGGTAGCTGGTGCCCTCGTCGACGGTCTCGACACCCTTGCGCAGGCGCACGACGACGGTGACGTCCGCGCCGCTGGAACCGTAGTTCCTGACCGAGCCGGTGACGTTCACCCCAGACCCGCCGACCGTGACGAAGGGGCCACTACGGGCCAGAACGTGCGGGGCCGCGGCGCGCCCCGGCCGGCTGGGGCCGCCGCCCCGCACGTTGCTCGGCCGCCCGCCGCTCAGCATGCGTTCCGTCACGCTCGCGGCGTCGTCGTCCCTCTCCTCGTCCTCGTCCGGCGCCGCGAAGGTGGCGGTGCGCTGCCGGGCGGCGGCGCGCCGCTCCTGGAGGGCTTCCAGATTGACGCTGAGGCGATCGCGTTCGGCGCTGACTCGGAGGAGCTCGCGCTTCATCTCGGTGCAGTCGGCCTGGTCCGCCGCGAGCTCAGAGCTCGGCGCGGAGAACGGCACCTCGCGCTCGATGACCCGCGGTGCCGGTGGATGCAGGCTGCTGTAGCTGAGACCGCCCACGAAGCCCAGCACGACGCAGGCGAGGCCGGCGAGAAGCGGCGGCAGCCAGGCAGCGCCTTCACTAGACGAGGCGGTACCGTAGGAACCCATGACACCCCCTTCGAGAGCCTTGCCTCGATCCTACGCAATTTCGCAAGAGGGTGCTGGCAGGTTGGTGCGGCTGGAGGGAGTCGAACCCCCGACCTTGACCTTAGGACGGTCCCGCTCTATCCAGCTGAGCTACAGCCGCATGGGAGGCGCAGTATAGCCCACCGCCAGCCAGCTCCAGGGCCCGGCAGCTGGGCCCTGGGCTCAGTACTGGATCAGCGACTGGATGGCGTAGCCGTCGAGGTTCATCCGGCCGGGCAGGAAGGTCAGCTCGACGATGAACCCGAAGCCCACCACCTGGCCCCCCGCCTGCTCCACCAGCTTGGCCGTGGCGCGGGCGGTGCCGCCGGTCGCGATGAGGTCGTCGACGATCAGCACGCGGTCGCCGGGGGCGATGCCGTCGATGTGCATCTCCACGCGGTCGGTGCCGTATTCGAGGTCGTAGCTTTGCGACAGCGTCGCCGCCGGCAGCTTGCCCGGCTTGCGCACCGGCACGAAGCCGGCGTTCAGGTCGTAGGCGACGATCGGCGCAAACATGAAGCCGCGCGACTCGATGCCCACCACGCGGTCGATGTGCTGGTCGCAGAACAGCCAGACGAAGCGGTCGACGGTCATCCGCAGCGCCTGGGATTGCGCAGCAGGGTGGTGATGTCGTAGAAGAGGATGCCCGGCTTGGGGAAGTCCGGCACCTCGCGGATGTACTGCTTCAGGTCGTCCATGGATCCTCCAGACTCTCTCGCTGCTGCCGGCTGGGCTACGCCGGAACGTCCCAACCGTGGCGGCCGATCAACGGCACGAAGGCGACTGGCTCACCTTCGGTGCGGCGAACGCCTTCCTCGCCCCTCTCGTAGAGCACCAGGCGCTGCGCCGTGAGGCTGCCCTCGGGGATCACCATCCGCCCGCCCACCGCCAGCTGGTCGAGCAGCGGCTGCGGCGCGACCGGCGCCCCGGCGGTCACCAGGATGCGGTCGAAGGGGCTTTGGTCCCGCCAGCCGACGGTGCCGTCGAAGACCTGGATCTTGACGTTGTCGAGCTTGAGCTTGCGCATCCGCTCGATGGCGACCTTGGCCAGCTCGTTGATCCGTTCCAGGCTGTAGACCCGCCGGGCGAGCAGGGCAAGGATGGCCGTCTGGTAGCCGGAGCCGGTGCCGATCTCGAGCACCGAGTCCTCCGCGCCGACGGCCAGCGCCTCGGTCATCCGGGCGACGATGAACGGCTGCGAGATGGTCTGACCGGCGCCGATCGGCAGGGCGTTGTCGCTGTAGGCCCGCTGTTGGAGGTGCGCCGGCACGAACTCGTGGCGGGGCACCCGGCGCATGGCCTCGAGCACCCGCGGGTCGCGGATGCCACGCGCCGCGATCTGGTCGCGGACCATCACCTCGCGGCGCAAGCCGTAGTCCGTCATGCCTCCTCAAGCCCCGCGGTGAGCGCCTCGAGGCCACCGAGCAAGCCCTGCATCCGCTCGATGCCCGGATAGTCCGTGAGGTCAAGATGGAGGGGCGTCACCGCTACGTAGCCCGCCGCCACCGCGTGCTGGTCGGTGCCCTCGCTGCCTTCCCACTCCGGGTAGCCGGCGATCCAGTAGTACTTGCGGCCCCGCGGATCGACCTTCTCGACGATCGACTGCTTGTACTCCCGGCGCCCCAGACGGGTCAGCCGGACGCCGCGGAACGGGCCGGCCGGGAAGTTGACGTTGAGCAGCATCCCGCGCCGCTCGGGCAGGGCCAGCACCGCCGCGGCCAGACGGCTGGCGAAGCGGGCACCGCGCCGGAAGTCGAAGCCCTCCCCCACCTCCTGGCTGAAGGCGAGCGAGGGGATGCCAAGGAGCGAGCCCTCGAAGGTGGCGCTGACGGTCCCCGAGTAGGTGACGTCGTCGCCCAGGTTCGAACCGAAGTTGATGCCGGAGACCACGAGGTCGGGCGTGCGCTCGGCGAGGAGCGAGAGGACCCCCAGGCTGACGCAGTCCGTGGGCGTGCCGTCCACCGCGTAGCAGTTCTCCTCCAGCTTCTGCAGGCGCAGCGGCCGGTGGAGGGTCAGGGCGTGTGAGGAGGCGCTCTGCTCACGGTCCGGCGCTACGATCACCACCTCGGCGATCCGTGCCAGCTCCTCGGCCAGGAGCTTGATTCCCGAGGAGAAGACGCCGTCGTCGTTGGTGACCAGGATCAGAGCCATCGCCGTCGCCCGCCCGCGTCTCGTCGTGCCATCAGCCCGTCGTGGTGCCGCCTCAACGGCCCGGGAAGTACTTGCCGACGATGGGCGCCAGCTTCTTGAGGGTGGCCGCCGGCACCACTGCCGGGTCGGTGATCAGGGCGTTGGCGAGGGCGCGGCTGCAGCCGCAGTCGCGAGCCGCCTCGGGCCGCGCCAGCGCCTGCACGGCCCGCCGCAGCACCTCCTGCGCTGTGCTGGCGTTCTGCTTGAGGACAGCGATCACCGCTTCGACGGAGACCGCCTCCTCCTCCTCGTGCCAGCAGTCGTAGTCGGTCACCATGGCGAGGGTGGCGTAGCACATTTCGGCCTCGCGGGCGAGCTTCGCCTCCTGCAGATTGGTCATCCCGATGACGTCGACGCCCCACTGCCGGTAGATCAGCGACTCGGCGCGGGTCGAGAACTGCGGCCCTTCCATGCACAGGTAGGTGCCACCCTGGTGGACGGTCGCCCCGGCCTGCGCCGCCGCGGTGCCGAGCAGGTCCGCCAGCCGGCCGCACACCGGGTGGGCCATCGAGACGTGGGCGACGAGGCCGTCGCCGAAGAAGGTGTCGGGACGGTGGCGGGTGCGGTCGAAGAACTGGTCGGGGACCACGATGTCGGTAGGCTTGTAGGCGATCTTCATCGAGCCCACGGCCGAGACGGAGAGGATGTGCTCGACACCCAACATCTTCATCCCAAAGAGGTTGGCGCGGTAGTTGAGCTCGGTGGGCAGAAGGCGATGGCCGCGGCCGTGGCGCGGCAGGAAAGCCACGCGGGTGCCTTCCAGAAGGCCGATGATGTAGGCGTCCGAAGGCTCGCCGAAGGGGGTGTCGAGCCGGCGCTCCTCGACAATCGTGAGGCCCTCCATGGCGTAGAGGCCGCTGCCTCCAATCACCCCGATGCGCGCTTCCGACATGCGTCTCACCTCCCCCGAAGGCCGATTTTTGAGCGCCGGGAGCGTACCACAGCCCCTCCCGCGCGCGGCTCGAGGCAGGCCCCGGCAACGGCTGGCGCGCGCCGCCGCCGGCGAGGGATGTGCCGGTTCAGGCGGCCGGTTGGCGGGCGGCCTCGATGCGCTCGACCACCACCAGGGCACTCGCCAGGGCGCGGCGACCCTCGCGGCCGTCGACGTAGCGCACCGACTCGCCGCGGCAGGCGGCGAGGAAGCTCTCGAGCTCGCGGCGCAAGGGCTCGCCGGAGGTGACCGCGAGGTCGGCGGGCAGGATGGCCCGACCTTCCGGGCCCTCGGCGAGCCGGAAGCCCTTGACCTCCTGCGCCATGTAGTCGAGCGAGTAGTAGCGGTTGGGCATGAAGGCGCGCAGCTTGCGCACCTTCTCAGCGGAAACCCGCGAGGCGGTGAGGTTGGCGACGCAGCCCGAGGCGAGCTCGATGCGCACGTTGGCGATGTCGATCCGCGGCGAAAGCACGTTGATCCCCGTCGCCCGCACCTCGACCACTTTGCTCGGGTCGAAAGCGTGGAGGATCTGCAGGTCGTGGATCATCAGGTCGAGGACGACGTCGACGTCGAGGCTGCGCGGAGTGAAGGCGGCCAGGCGCTCGATCTCGACGAAGCGCGGTGCCTGGCCGAGGTCGAGGAGGGCCGCGACGGCCGGGTTGAAGTACTCGACGTGGCCCACCGCCAGGACGCGATCGCCCGCTGCGGCGATCAGGGCGTCGGCCTCGGCAAGCGAGCCGGCGATCGGCTTCTCGACCAAGAGGTGCTTGCCGGCCGCGAGCAACCGGCAGCCGAGCTCGGCGTGGTCGCTGGTCGGCACCGCGAGCACCACCGCCTCGGCGGCCGCGGCGAGGGCCTCGAAGCTCTCACAGACCGGTACACGGTGCTGGCCGGCCACCGCCCGTGCCCGTTCGAGGTCACGGTCGAAGACCCCGACGAGGTCCGGCCCGGCGAGCTCGGCCAGGAGGCGGACATGGTGGCGGCCCATGCCGCCGACGCCGACGACGCCGATCTTCATGCCCTACTCCCCGACCGCCTCGCCGTCACCGCCCCGTGGCCCCTTGCGGCCGGGCACGCTCTTGACCACGCCCCGCGGAGAGCTCTCGACGAACTGGATCAGATGCGCGACCTCGGGGAAGCCCCCCAGCTCCTCTTGCATCTGGGCGAGGGCCTGGGTGGTGTTGAGGCCGGCCCGCAGCAGCAGGCGCAGGGCCCGCGACAGCCGCTTGACCTCGTCGTCCGAGAAGCCCTTGCGCTTGAGGCCGATCGAGTTGAGGCCGTAGCAGGCCGGCTTCTGGCCGACCGTCTTGGCGTAGGGCAGGGCGTCGAGGGTGAGTACCGAGTAGCCGCCGATGTAGGCGTGGCGGCCCACGCGGCAGAACTGGTGGACCGAGGAGAACGCACCAATGGTGGCGTCGTCTTCCACCGTGACATGGCCGGCGAGCGTAGCGCAGTTGACGAAGATGGTGCGGCTGCCCACCTGGCAATCATGGGCCACGTGGCTATAGACCATGAACAGGTTGTCGTCGCCGATCCGCGTCACTCCCCCACCCTTGCCGGTGCCCCGGTGGATGGTCGAGAACTCGCGGAACTGGTTGCGGTCGCCGATCTCGAGGAAGACGTCCTCGCCCGAGAACTTGAGGTCTTGCGGCTCAAAGCCGATGGCGGCCATTGGGAAGACGCGGTTGCCGGCGCCGAGGCGGGTCGGGCCGTGGACCTGGGCGCCGGCCCCGATCTCGCTCCCGTCTCCGATCACCACACGCGCCCCGACGACGGCGTGGGGACCGATCACGACATCGGCGCCGAGCTCGGCGCCGGGATCGACGACGGCAGAAGGATGGATGCGGGCGCTCATTGCGGCTCGCGGTCGGCCATCGCCGAGCTCAGGATCGCTTCCGCCGCCAGCTTGCCGTCGACCAGCGCCTTGGCAGACAGGCGGCAGGCGTTCGGCCGCATCACGATCACTTCGATCTCGAAGCGCACCTGATCGCCGGGCACCACCGGGCGGCGGAAGCGCGCCTTCTCGATGCCGGCGAAGTAAAGGATCTTGCGGTCGCGGTCCTCCCGGGCGTGCAGGGCCAGCAAGCCGCCGGCCTGGGCCATGCCTTCGATCAATAGCACGCCGGGGACGACGGGGTGCCCCGGGAAGTGGCCGACGAAGAACTCCTCGTTGACGGTGAAGTTCTTGATCGCCACGATGCGCTGCCCAGGGACGATCTCGACCACCTTGTCGACCAGCAGGAACGGGTAGCGGTGCGGCAGGATCGACATGATCCAGCGGCTGTCCCAGGCCTCGGGTTTGGTCGTCTGGCTGGCGCCCTCCCCGGCGCCCCGGTTGACGGCATCACTCACCACTCGTCTCCTCTCCCAGCTTCTTCTCGAGTGAACGGACCCGCCGAAACAGGGCCGGCAGCCGTCCCAGAGCGCTCGCCTGGCGCCGCCAGGCAGCGAGGTCCACGGCGGGGATCCCCGCCACCCTGGCTCCCCGTTCGGACGACTGCAGCAAGGCGGACTTGGCGGCGACCTGCGTGCCGTCACCGACCTCGATGTGCCCGGAGACCCCCGACTGGCCGGCCAGCACCACCCCGGTCCCAAGCTCGGCGCTACCGGCGATGCCGGCCTGCCCGCACAGCACACACGACGGTCCAACCCTCACATTGTGGCCCACTTGCACCAGGTTGTCGATCTTGGTACCGGCCCCGATCCGGGTCTCGCCGAGGGTGGCACGGTCGATCGTCGTATTGGCGCCCACCTCGACATCGGCTTCGACGACCACGCGCCCGACCTGCGGCACCTTGTGGTGCACGCGCCCGGCGGTGACGTAGCCGAAGCCGTCGGCGCCGAGCACGGCGCCGCCGTGGACGATCACTCGGTCGCCCAGCTCCGTGTCGTCGTAGAGCACGGCGTGCGGATGCACGCGGGCGCCGGCGCCGACCCGACAGCCGGCGCCAATCACCACGTGAGCACCGATCACCGCCCCGACGGCGAGCGTCGAGCCGGCGCCGATGACGGCGTAGGGCCCCACCGTGGCACTGGCATCGATCTGCGCCGTCGGGTCGACCACCGCCGTGGGGTGGATACCGGGTACCGCCGCGGCCGGTGGTCGCAGCCGGCCGAGCACGGCGATCAGTGCCAGGCCGGGGTCCTCGGCGAGCAGCAGGTCCCGGCCGGCGAGCAGCGGGTCGCCGGCCAACGCCTGGGTCGTGAGGATCGCGCCTGCACGGCTGTCGCGGGCAGCCGGCCGGTAGCGCGGCGCCGTGAGCAGCGAGAGGTCTTCCGGTCCCGCCTCTTCGAGCGGTCGCACGGCGACCACCCGGCGCGTCCCGTCGCCCTGCACCCGGCCGCCCACCAGGGCAGCCAGCTCGTCGAGGCTCAGGCCTTGGGTCATCACCCCGGGCAGCCGGGCTAGGAGTTGCCGGCGTCTAGGCGGGAGATGATCTGCGCCGTGATGTCGATCTCGTCCGAGGCGTAGACGAGGCCGCTGTCGAACTTGCGCAGGATCATCGTGTAGCCGCCTTCCTGGCCGACCTTTTGGATGATCGGCATCACCTTGCGCTCGATCTCGCCCAGAGCCCGCTCCTGGCGTTGGTTGAACTCGCGCTGCGCATCGTCGGCGGCCCGCCGCACCTCGATGCTCTTGGTCTCGAGGTCCTTCTTGAGATCGGCGAGGCGATCCTCGGCCAGCGACAGCTGGCCCTCGGCGATGCGCTTCTGCAACTGGTCGATCTCGTCCTTGCGGGCATTGAGCTTGTTCTGCTGCTCCTTGCCCCAGGCCTCCAGCTGGGCGAGCGCCGCCTTGCCGGTGCCGGACTCGGTGATGATCCGCTGGACGTCGATCACGGCCACCTTGAGCGGCGCGGACTGGGCGAAAGCCGGCAGCGCCGCGATGGCGGCCAGCAGGGCGATGCCGGCAGCGAGGCCGGCCTGGCGATTCCGAAACATGGTTCGTGCGTCTCCTTCGGGGTTCTGCCTGGGGCTGGTTGGCGGCGCTCAGAAGGCGGCGCCGATGCTGAATCGGAACGTGTCGAACTCGTCTCCCGGCAAGGGATCGAGGTTATGAGAATAGATGAAGCGCAGCGGCGCGCCAAAGACCGGCACGAGGATCCGCAGCTCGGCACCCGTCGTCCACCGTAGGTTGGTGGGGTCGAGGCTCTGCTTGACCAGAGTGCTCTGGACGGTGCCGTCCGCCAGCGTCTCGGTGCGCAGATAGTCCCCGAAGACGTTGCCGCCGTCCACGAAGGCGATCAGCCGGAAGGGGCCACCGAGCAGGAAGTGGTACTCGACGTTGACCTGCATGAACTGGCTGCCGCCGAAGCCGAGGGTGTTGTAGTCCGGGTCGACGACCGGATTGCCCTTGTCGTCGCGGACGAAGAGCGAGCGATAGCGATGGCCGCGCACGCTGTTCTCGCCGCCGAGGAAGTAGCGCTCCAGCGGTGAGAGGGGGCGGTCCCGGCGCACACCTGACGAGTCGGTGTAGGACCCGAAGGGCTCGACCCAGCCCGCCTCCACGTTGAAGCCGAAGACGGTGCGCCAGGGGTAGTTGGTGATCGGCCGGAACAGGGTGTAGCCCGCCTCGGCGCGCACCAGATAGTTGTTGCCGCCCAGAAAGCCGCCAGCGTACTCGACCGAACCGCGGATGCGCTGGCCGCGGGTGGGCTCGAAGCGATTGTCGACCGAGTTGTAGACCCACGACGGTTGCAGCGACGAGTTGTCGAGGTTCTGGCGGATCGGCGGCGCCGAGCCGTCCCGGCTCTCGACCAAGTCTTCGAGGGTCGAGCGCGTGTAGGAGAGGTTGGCGCTGTTGAACAGCCCGAACGAGCGGCCGTAGCTCAGCACCGCACCCTGGCTGGTGCGGGTGTAGAGGTCGCTGCTGGTGCGGAACTGCTGCTCCTGACGGAAGGCCTGCACGCCGAGGGACTGCGGCCGGTCGAGGAACCAGGGCACGAAGTAGGAGACGTCGAAGATATCGCGCTGGGTGCCCGACTCGAGCGACACGCCAACCGTCTCGCCGCGGCCGAGGAAGTTGTAGGTGCGGAAGGCGACCTGGCCGAAGAAGCCCTGCGAGTCGCTGTAGCCGGCGCCGAACTGCAGCTCGGTCTTGTTGTCTTCCTTGCCCACAAAGGTCAGGTTGACCTGCTTCTTCTCGTTGTCGGCGTCGAACTTCACCGGCTCCGACTCGTTGAGCTTGAAGTAGCCGAGCTGGTTGATCTTGTAGACACTGTTCTTGACGCCCCCCATGTTGATGAAGAGGCCTTCCTGCACCCGCAGCTCGCGGCGCAGCACCTTGTCGCGGGTTGACGAGTTGCCCTCGAACTCGATGCGGCCAACCTTGAACTGGTCGTTCTCGCTGATCTTGAGCACCAGGTCGGCGACGTAGCCCGGCCGCTCGACAAGCTCCGGCTCGACCCGCGAGAAGATATAGCCGCTGTTGTCGTAGGACTGCTTGACCTTCTCCACCGCCTCCTTGATCACGTCGCTGTGCAGCCAGTCGCCGCTGCGGATGCGGAAGAGGTTGACCAGGGCCTTGCTGGGGAAGCGTTGGTTGCCCTCGATGCTCACCTCGCCGAGCTTCCAGCGCTCGCCTTCGTCGATCGGCACGGTGAGCACCAGGCGCCGCTTCTCACCGCTCGCCCTGATGTCGATCCGCGGCTCACCCACCAGCACGTTCTTGTAGCCGGCGGCGCGGTAGAGGTCGCGTACCTTGTCGAGGTCGCCGCTCAGGTTGGCGGGGTTGTAGATGTCCTTCTTGAGCATGCTGGTCAGCGGCCCGCTCTCTTTGGTCTTCTTCATCACCCAGCGCAGGCGCAGGTCTCCGAAGACCTCGTTGCCCTCGAAGTCGATGTCGCCGATGCGGACGCGGTCCCCCTCGTCGACGGTCAGCGACGCACGCACCGCCCCCGCCTCCACTGGCTCGTAGCGGATGTTGATCTGCGCGAAGCGGTAGCCCTTCTCCTGGTACATCTCTTCCAGCATGGCCTTGAGGCGAGCCAGCTCGCCGCGGTCGAGGGGCCGGCCTTCACCGAGGTCGATGTGCTCGCGGGCGACGCGATCGTCGATGTCGGTGCGCGACAGCCGCTTGAGGCCCACGTACTCGACCGAGCGCAGCACCGGCCGCTCCACCACGCGGACCACCAGGCGGACGCCGTCGGCGTCCGGCAGGGCATCGACCGAGACGTCGTCGATGAGGCCCCGGTGCCACATCTCCTTGACCTTGCGGTTGAGCTGATCTTCGTCCAGGGCGTCCCCGGGATGGAGATCGAGGTAGAACAGCAGGGTCTCCTCGCTCAGCTGGCTGAGGCCCTGGATCTCGATGCGGGTGATCGGCCGGCCGGTCATTCCGGACGCCGCGGCCGGCCTCGGCGCCAGCATGGCGCAGAGCAGCAAGCCGGCGACGGCGAGAGCGCCGCGGACGGCGGCAAAGGGCCGCGCGGGGGGCGCAGCAGGGACGTGGTTTCGGTGGGTCGACCTCGAGATCAACGCTTTCCTCCCCCAGCGGCAAACCGGTTCGCTCCGGCCCAACAGCAAGCTCCATGCCGCCGAACGCACCACGCGGACGGGTCGCGCCGTCGCGACCGCGAAGCGGGGCGTCGTCGGCTATCCTTCCCGGCCGACCATTTCCTGCGATGAATGGTGAAACGTCAGGCTGCCGTCCGCGAGCCCCACCTGGATGAGCTCGATGGCGTCCTCGCGATGCTGGATCAAGATCTCCGACACCGCGTCCTGGACGTAGCGCTGGATCGTGCGCCGTAGGGGTCGGGCCCCCGTCGAGGGATCGATCCCCGCCTCCGCCAGCAGCCACTCGCGCGCCTCGGCGGAGACCTCGACCCGCAGGCCGCGATCGACCACCGAGGCGTTGACGTCGGCGAGGAGGATGTCGACGATCGCCCGCATCTCCTCGACGCCCAGCGGGTTGAAGACGATGATCTCGTCCAGCCGGTTGAGGAACTCCGGCGGGAAGGTCCGCCGCAGCTCGCCGAGGATCTCGTCCTCCACCCGCTGCAGCTCGGCGCTGCCGTCGGTGTGGCCGAAGCCCATCCGGCTGGTGCGCACGGCGAACTTGCTGCCCACGTTCGAGGTCAGCAGCACCAGGCTGTGCCTGAAGTCCACGTGGTTGCCGTAGGCATCCGTCAACACTCCGTCGTCGAGGATCTGCAACAGCAGGTTGGCGATGTCGGGATGGGCTTTCTCGATCTCGTCGAAGAGCACCACCGAGTAGGGCTGGCGGCGGATGCGCTCGGTGAGCTGGCCACCTTCGTCGTGCCCCACGTAACCAGGCGGCGAGCCGATCAGTTTCGAGACGGCGTGCTTCTCCATGTACTCGCTCATGTCGAAGCGGACGAGGCTCTTCTCGCTGCCGAAGAGGAACTCGGCGAGGCGGCGGGCGACCTCGGTCTTGCCGACGCCCGAGGGGCCGAGGAAGAGGAACGAACCCACCGGCCGGTGCGGGCTCGATACCCCCAGGCGCGAACGGCGGATCGCCCGGCTGATCGCCGAGATGGCGCGGTCCTGGCCGACGATCCGCTTGCGCAGCGTGGCCTCCATGCCCATCAGCTTCTCGGCCTCGGCAGTCTCCAGGTTGGCGAGCGGGATCCCCGTCCACGAGGAGATCACCTCCTCGATGTCCCGGCGGGTGACCTCGAGGGCGGTGCCCTCGTCGGTCAGCGCCCCCATCCGCTCGAGGTCCTCGCGCAGCTCCACCTCCCGCTCGCGCAGGTAGACGGCGCGTTCGAAGTCCTTGTCGGAGATCGCCGCCTTCATCTCGGTGACCACCTGGCGGATCTCCTGCTCCAGGCGGCGCAGGTTCTGGGTGTCGCGCACCCGCCGCAGCTTCACCCGCGCCCCCGCCTCGTCGATGACGTCAATCGCCTTGTCGGGCAGGAAGCGGTCGGTGATGTAACGGTTGGTCTGGTAGATCGCCACCCGCAACGAATCGTCGGTGTAGGAGACCTGGTGAAAGCTCTCGTAGCGGTCCTTGATCCCTTCGAGGATGTGCAGCGTCTCCTCGTCGCTCGGTGGCTCGACGTTGACCGCCTGGAAGCGGCGCAGCAGCGAGCGGTCCTTCTCGATGTACTTGCGGTACTCGCGCAGCGTAGTGGCGCCGATGCAGGCCACCTCGCCGCGGGAAAGGGCGGGCTTCAGGATGTTGGCGGCGTCGAGCGAGCCCTCGGCCGAGCCGGCACCGATCAGCGAATGGATCTCGTCGATGAAGACGATCAGGTCGCTCGAGTCCTTGAGCTCTTTGAGGATGCCCTTGAGCCGCTCCTCGAACTGGCCGCGGTACTTGGTGCCGGCGACGATCAGCG
>CAYQRE010000033.1:0-54395 GCA_964420075.1 uncultured Thermoanaerobaculia bacterium
TGATGGCGATCTGGTGGCTGAGCGAAGCGCTGCCGATCTACCTCACCGCCTGCGTGCCGATCGTGCTCTTCCCCCTCTGCAAGCTCTACGGCCCCGCCCTCGGCACCAACCTGGGCGAGATCGCCGCCGCCTACCTCGACCCCTACATTTTCCTCTTCGCCGGCGGCATGGCGGTGGCCGCCGCCATGCAGCAGTGGAACCTCCACCGGCGCATCGCGCTCAGCATCATGCAGGCGATCGGCACCGATCCCCGCCACCTGCTGGCTGGCACCCTGGTGGCGACGGCCGCCATCTCGCTGTGGATCTCGAACACGGCCACGGCGACCATGATGATGCCCATCGGCATGGCCCTGATCGCCCAGCTGGAGACCCAGAAAGCGGCCACCGTGGGTGAGCCGCCGCGGCTGCGCTTCTACGGCATGGCGATCATGCTGGCGATCGCCTACGGCGCCAACGTCGGCGGCATCGGCACCAAGATCGGCACCGCGCCCAATGCCCAGTTCTCCGGCTTCCTCGAACGCCAAGGGACCTCGATCAGCTTCCTGCAGTTCCTGCTCGTCGGCCTGCCCTTCGTGCTCCTCATGCTGCCCATCGTCTGGCTCGCCCTCTGGCGGCTCGGCCGCCGCGACGAGCTGCGCCAGGAAGGTGGGGCTGAGGTCGTGCGCCGCCAGCTGGCCGGCCTCGGCAGGGTGCGCGCCCAGGAGCGCATCACCCTCGCAGTGTTCGCGGTCGCAGCGTTGCTGTGGATCGCCGGCAAGAACCTGACCGACCTGCTGCGACCGCTCTTCACTGGCTTTGCGCTCAGTTCTGCCCAGGTCGAGGGTGGGGTGGCCGTCGCCGCTGCCCTCACCCTCCTGCTCTGGCGCCGCGAGGGCCAGGCCGTGCTCGCTCCCCGCTCGCTCAAGACCGTGCCCTGGGAGACCCTCCTCCTCCTCGGAGGCGGCTTCGCCATGGCCTCGGCGATCCAGCAGAGCGGCCTCGCCGCCTGGATGACCGCCGAGCTGGCGGCGCTGCGCGAGCTGCCGGCCTTCGGCCAGGTGCTGGCGGCGAGCGTCGGGGCGGTGGCAATCTCTGCCGTGGCCTCGAACACCGCCACGATCGCCGTCTTGCTGGTGGTGCTCAATCAGGCGGTGGCGCCGCAGTGGAAGGTCACCGCGCTCTTCGGTGCCACCATCGGCGCCTCCTGCGACTTCGCCCTTCCCGCTGGCACACCGCCCAACGCCATCGTCTTCGGCAGCGGCTACGTCAGCATCCCGCGGATGGCGCGGGTGGGCGTCCTCCTCGACCTCGTGGCCGGCTGCCTCGCCGCCGGCTGGTGTTGGCTCGTCGTCGGTTGGGTGATGCGATGAGGATCGCCTCGTGGAACATCAACGGCCTGCGCTCGGTGCTGCGCAAGGGCTTTCTCGACTGGCTGGAGGGCAGTGAGGCCCACGTCGTGGGGCTGCAGGAGGTGCGGGCGCAGGCACCGCAAGTACCGCCAGAGGTTGCCAGCCGCGACGGCTGGCACTTCCACCTGCACGCCGCCGAGCGACCCGGCTACAGCGGCGTCGCCCTGCTTTCGCGCCAGCGGCCGGCCGCCGTCGAGACCTCGCTCGGCCGCCGCGAGTTCGACGTCGAGGGCCGGGCCCAGCTCGCCCGCTTTGGTCGCCTGTTGGTGGTGAACGCCTACTTTCCCAACGGCAACGGCAAGGACCGCGACCTCTCTCGCATCCCCTACAAGCTGGCCTTCTACCGGCGCCTGTTCCAGCTCCTCGAGTCGGAGAAGAAGGCCGGCGTGCCCATCCTGGTGATGGGCGACTTCAACACCTGCCACCGCGAGATCGACCTGGCGCGCCCCAAGGAGAACCGTGAGACCAGCGGCTTTCGCCCCGAAGAGCGGGCCGAGCTCGACCGCTGGCTCAACAAGGGCTGGGTGGACACCTTCCGCCACTTCGAGCCCGGCGGCGGCCACTACTCCTGGTGGAGCCAGCGCTTCGGCGTGCGCGCGAAGAACATCGGCTGGCGCCTCGACATGATCCTCGCCTCCCCCGCCGCCATGGAGCACGTGCGGGCGGCCGCCATCCACCCCCAGGTCCTGGGCTCCGACCACTGCCCGGTGAGCGTCGAGGTGGACGACGCCATCCTCGGCTGAGCGGCTGGCAAGGCTCGCTTAAGGGCAGGCCGGCGGATCGGGATCGCCGTCGCAGACCGGCAGCAGGACATCCATCCCCTGCAGCGGGTTGGTGACGTTGTCGGCGTGCACGGCATCGAAGCCGACGCTGAAGCGCCCCTCGGCGCGCATCACCACCCCCACCCAGTTCTGCAGCAGCGGCTCGAAGGGCACCTGCGAGCCGGCGACCGTGTTGTTGAGATTGAGGTAGACCCACCCAAAGTCGAAGGGGAAGGGAAAGACCTGCTCGTCGATGAAGTCCCGGGGATCGTTGCGCTGGGCCTCCCACGGGAAGGGGATGTAGTCACCGACGGCGATGGGCGGCGAGAAGGGCGAAGTCTCCTGGGTGTAGACGTTCTCCTGCTCGTCGAAGAGCACCAGGTTCGACACCGAGATCGGGAAGGGGCTCGGTGCCGTCAAGACGCAGTTGAAGGGGCTGATCGTCCGCTTGCTGTCGCGCCAGACGAGGACGTCCGTGCCGTCGAAGGCCCCCCCGAAGCCGTAGCGGAAGAGGTAGGTCGTCGCCAGGCCCTCACGCTGGTCGGCGCCACCGCTGTAGCGGCGGTAGAAGGTGTAGTTGCCGGCCCCGAGGTCGTCCGCGGCCTCGAGATGGACGAGCGGCATGCCCTGCGCCGAGTCCGCCCCGGGCTCGACCAACAAGAAGTCTCCCCACAGCTGATTGCGATTGCTCGCCGCGCCGTTGCCGCCGCTCACGAAGTAGCCGGTATCGCCCGGAAAGTCGAGGGTGCAGAAGTTCACGTGATCGATCGTCACGTAGCCGCGCGCTATCTGGTCGTGGCGGTAGCCGGTACCCGCGCAGAGGCCAGCGAAGACGGCGGAGGCCTGGCCCGTGTGGGCCGACCGCAGATGGGAGAGGAGCGTCGCCGGCAAGGGTGGCAGGGGCAGCAGCGCGTCGCAGCTCACCGAGCCGGGGCCCGCCCCCGTCACCGGGTTGGTGAGGGTCGAGAAGACGCCCACCGGGCTCACCGCAGGGTCGTCGTGCGCGGTCGCCGGTACGCGGCCTTCCTGGAAGAGGTCGCGGAGGTTGAAGGTCGCGACGTCGTAGCCGGTCAAGTAGACGTTGAAGTCGAGAGTGGGCACCGAGAGGTCGGTCCACAGCGTGACGTGGGCGATCGCCGGCTCGGCAGCAGCGTTGTTGACGGAAAACAAGGTTGTGATGCCGTCCGGGCTGGCCAGGTCCACCTCGAAGTAGGGCAGCAGCAAAGTGGCCGCAGGCACGGCGTCCTGCGCCCCGATCATCGCCGCCGCCGGCCGCTCCACGAACGCTCCCATACCGAGGGCCATCATCACGAGGCAGGCTGCTCGCAGTCGCATCGTCGTCTTCCTGCGGGTCGAAAATGTTGAAATAGCATGCCATGAACTGAGAGTGGCACCAACTCCCTGCTCACCTCAGGCACCACGAAACACACAGCCTCCGCTTGGCTCCTCCCAGGGCTCTGGATAGGCTTGCTGGGATGACCGCGCCCACCCCGCCACCGCCCGTCACCTTCGCCGACGTCCTCGCCGCCCGTGACCGTCTGGCCGGGATCTGCCATCGCACGCCCGTCGTCACCTCGCGCACGCTCGACGCCGCCGTGGGTGCCCGCGTCTTCCTCAAATGCGAGAACCTGCAGCGGATTGGTGCATTCAAGCTGCGCGGCGCCTACAACGCCATCGCCCAGCTGACGGCGGACGAGCGCGCCCGCGGGGTGTTGGCCTTCTCGTCGGGAAACCACGCCCAGGGCGTGGCGCTCGCCAGCCGTCTGCTGGGGGTCGCGGCGACCATCGTGATGCCGCGCGATGCTCCGCGCTCCAAGCTGGCGGCGACCCGCGGCTACGGCGCCACGGTCCGCGAGTACGACCCCGCCCACGAGCGCCGCGAGGAGGTTGCCGCTGCGCTGCGGGCCGAGCGCGACATGGTCCTCATCCCGCCCTTCGACCATCCGCAGGTGATCGCCGGCCAGGGCACCGCGGCCCTCGAGCTGCTCGCGGAGGTCGGCTCGCTGGACTATCTGTTGACGCCTTGCGGTGGCGGCGGCCTGCTCTCCGGCTCGGCGCTCGCGGCGGCCGGCGTCGCGCCGGCCTGCAAGGTCTGGGGCATCGAACCGGAGCTCGCCGACGACGCCACCCGCTCGTTTCGCACTGGCGTCCTCCACACGGTCGAGAACCCAGCGACGATCGCCGACGGCACCCGCACGGCGAGCCTCGGCACCCTCACCTTCCCCCTGGTGCGCCGCTACGTACACCACATGGAGACGGTGAGCGAGGCGGAGATCGCCGCTGCCTTGCGCTTCCTCGTGACTCGGTTGAAGTTGGTGGTCGAACCTTCGGGAGGTCTCGGGGTGGCGGCCCTCCTCGCGGGCAAGGGCCCCCGCGTCGCCGCCGGCGGTGACCCGCCGAGGGTCGGCGTGATCCTCTCGGGGGGCAACGTGGACCCGGCAACCCTCGCCGCGATCCTGGCCGACGGCGCCGCGAGCTGAGCCGCCGCCTCAGCCGATCCCGCCGTCGGCGAACAGCGAGAGCAGGGGCAGGCCGGCCCGGCGGCGCAGCTGCTGGGCAAAGAGGCGGGCGCGGGCCTCGCCGAGCTGGCTGGCGCCGAGTCGGCTCGCCACCGGGGCCAGGGCAAGCTCGACGCTACGCTCGAGGTCGGCGCGTGCCTCGGCGTCGAGCCCGGCCGTGAGTGCCGCGAGCAGCTCGCGATCGAGCTGCGCCAGCGCCTCCTCGACCTCCTCGGCGCCGCCGGCGAGCTGCGAGAGCCGCGCCACCCAGCCCTCTCGCGCGGGCAGCGCAGCGGGCAGCCGGGCCGCGAGGTCAGCCAGGCGGGCGTCGACGGGCACCAGCTCGACCGTCGACGGCACCTCCCGCCGGCCAGCGGCGGTCAGCTCGCGGACCTCCTGCCAGGCCGACTCGACGGCCCGGGTGCAGTAGCGGAGGGTGAAGATCGCCGGCTTCTTCTCCCGCTCCCGCACCTTGGCGAAGACGCCGCGGATCGCCCGTTCGGCGACCGCCAGGGGGATGCCGGCCTCGAACCAGCGGCGGGCTACTCGGTAATCGGCCGGCGGGACTTGCAGGGGTGCTCCCCGCAGCTCGATGAGCAGGTCTTCGAGAGCGTGGAAGTAGCGGCTCTCGTCGCTAACCTCGAGGTCGGTTGCGCTCATAGATCAGCTTCAGGCCGACGAGGGTGAGCTGGGCATCGACCTTCTGGATGAACCGCGAGCCAGTAGCGATCAGCTCGGCCTGGCCGCCCGTCGCGACGACCTGCTTGTTGCCCGGCAGCTCGCCGAGCAACCGCTCCAGGATGCCGTCCACCAGGCCGATGTAGCCGTAGTAGATCCCGGCCTGCATCGCCGCGCCCGTGTTGCTGCCGATCAGGCTGGCGGGCTTCTTGATGTCCACCCGGTAGAGGCGTGAAGCCTGGGCGAAGAGGGCCTCGGCGGAGATCGAGATCCCCGGCGCGATGATGCCGCCGATGTACTCGCCAGCGGCGTTGACGATGTCGAAGGTCGTGGCGGTCCCGAAGTCCACCACCACGACGGGCGCGCCGTAGAGCTCGCGGGCCGCCACCGCGTTGACGATGCGATCGGCCCCGACCTCGGTGGGGTTGTCGTAGCGGATCGGCATGCCGGTCTTGATCCCCGGCTCGATGAACAGCGGCGGGCGGCCAAAGAAACGCCGCGAGAGGCGTTCGAGGGTCGGGTTGAGGGGGGGCACGACCGACGAGATGATCACTCCGCCCGCCTCCTCCATCGCCAGCCCGGCGCGGGTGAAGAGCGGCATCAGGGTGGCCCCGTACTCGTCGGCCGTCCGTTCACGCTCGGTCGACAGCCGGAAGGACTCGGCCAGCTCGTCGCCCCGGTAGGCGCCGATCACCGTGTTGGTGTTGCCGGCGTCGACGACGATCAGCAGCTCTGCGCCCGCCTTGCTCATGGGTCGATGATCTCCCCGGCCGAGATCAGCCGTTCCTCACCGCCCACCTCGAGCCGCAGGTGGCCCCGGTGGTCGAAGCCCGCGAAGCGCCCTTCGAGCGTATCGCCACCAAGGCGGCAGCGCAGCGCCTCGCCGGGGCTGTGGATCGACAGCGCGGCGTAGCGGGCCCGGACGCTGGCGCGATCCGCGCCGCCGGCGAGCTCCCTGAGGAGGTCGCGCGTGAGCTCGGCCACGAGGTCGCCGAGCGGCGGCAGGGTGACCGCGGCGATCTGCTGCAGGCTGACCGCCTTGCGCTCCCCCAACGCACGATCGCCGCGAACGACATTGATCCCGAAGCCCACCAGGAGGGCCCCGGGCGACTCTCCCGCTGGCAGGGCTTCGAGCAGCAGCCCACCGAGCTTGGCGCCGTCGACCATCAGGTCGTTGGGCCACTTGAGCCGCACGCGGTCGGCCCGCAGCCGCGCGTTGAGCGAGGTCGCGAGCGCCACGGCGGTGGCCAGCGGGAAGGAGGCCAGGTCCTGCTCCGCCGTCAGCGGCAGAAGGAGCGTCGCGTAGACACCGAGGCCCGGCGGGCTCTGCCAGCCATGGCCCAGGCGGCCCCGGCCGCGGTTCTGCCCGTAGGCCACGATCAAGCTGGGCCGGACCTCGATTCCCTGGCCGACCAGCTCGGTGGCGACGCGGCGGGCGAGACCGTTGGTCGAGTCCACGTCGGCCACCAGCACGACGTTCTCGAGGCTTGGCGGTGCCGCCGCGAACAGGCTCTCGGCAAGCTCGGGGTAGGCCGGCGGCCGGCCCGGCATCGTGGCGTCCCCCAAGGCCCTAGCTCCCTTCCACCGGTCGCTCGCGACCAGCGAGCAGGCTCTCCCGCCGCTCCGTGAGCTCGGCGAGCTGGCGCCGTGCCCCTTCCACCACCGCCGGCGCCGCCTTGCTGACGAACTGCTCATTGGCCAGCCGCGCCGTGGTCTGCGCGATCAGCCCCTCGAGCTTGGCAAGCTCGGCCGTCACCCGGCGCTGCTCCTCCTCGCCGAGGTCGCGGTCCGCGGCGACGAGGCCCAGCTCGACTCCCTCCAGGCGATCGCGGCTCGCCGCCGCCGGCACCGCTGCAAAATGCACGGCCGAGAGACGGCAGAGGAAGGAGAGAAGAGGCACCTGCGCGCCGAGCAGCGCGGCGATCTCGCCGCTCGCCGCGAGATAGAGCTCCAGCTTCTCACCGGGTGCGAAGCCCAGGTCGGCGCGCATGGTGCGCACCTTCGAGACCAGCTCGAGGACGCTCGTCATCGCCCGCTCGGCCGCTTCGTCCACCCACTCCGGCCGTTCGCTGGGGAACGGTGCCAGCATGATCGTCTGTGGATGGACCGCCTCGCGGCCCGGCAGGCGCTGCCACAGCTCCTCGGTCAAGAACGGCATCACCGGGTGCAGCAGGCGCAGGCTCTGGTCGAGGACGGTGAGCACCACCTCCCCCACCTGTGGCCGCGGCGCCTCGCTGCCCAGCGCCGGCTTGGTGAGCTCCAGGTACCAATCACAGAACTCGTGCCAGAAGAAGTGGTAGAGGCTGTGCGTCGCCTCGTCGAAGCGGTATTGGGTGAAGCCCCGCTCGACCTCCGCCACCGTGCGGGCCAGCCGCGAGAGGATCCAGCGCTCGGGCTCAGCGAGGCCGCTCGGCTTGAGGTCGGTCGCCACCCGCGCCTCGCCCACCCGCGCGAGGGCGAACCGGGTGGCGTTCCAGAGCTTGTTGCCGAAGGCGCTGTAGCCGGCGATCTGCTCCTTGTTGAGCAGGATGTCGCGCCCGGGAGTGTCCTGCGAGGCGAGGAAAAAGCGCATCGCGTCGGCCCCGAACTCGCTGATCAAGTCCGTGGGATCGACGGCGTTCCCCTTCGTCTTCGACATCTTCTGGCCCTGGGCGTCGCGCACCAGAGTGGTCAGGTGGACGGTCGAAAACGGCGTCTCGCCGGTCAGCTCCAGGCCCGTCATCACCATCCGCGCCACCCAGAAAAAGAGGATGTCGTGGCCGGTGACCAGCACGTCGGTGGGATAGAAGCGGGCGAGGTCCGCAGTCGCGTCGGGCCAGCCGAGAGTCGAAAACGGCCACAGCGCCGAGGAGAACCAGGTGTCGAGGACGTCCGGGTCCTGGGTCAGCTGGCGGCTGCCGGCGCGCGCCTCGGCCTCTTCGCGGCTGCGCGCCACGACGAGGTTGCCGTCCGCCGTGTACCAGGCCGGGATGCGATGCCCCCACCAGAGCTGGCGCGAGATGCACCAGGGCTTGATGTTGGTGAGCCAATGCTCCCAGGTCTTCACCCAGTTGTCCGGCACCAGGCGGAGCTTGCCCTGCTCGACCGCGGCCAGGGCCTTGGCCGCCATCCCCGAGACGTCGCAGAACCACTGCGTCGAGACCAACGGTTCGATCGGCTCTCCCGTCCGGTCACTGTGCCCGACATTGTGGGCGTGGTCCGTGGTGCCCACAAGGTAGCCCTGGTCGGTCAGCATCTCGACGACCTTCTGGCGGGCCGCGAAGCGGTCGAGACCGGCGAAGTCGGCACCGGCAGCCTCGGTCATCCGGCCGTCGCGCCCGATCACCTGGATGAGCGGCAAGCCATGACGCCGGCCCAGCTCGAAGTCGGCCGGGTCGTGGAAGGGCGTGATCTTGACCAGGCCAGTACCGAACTCGGGATCGACCATCGCGTCGGCCACGAAGGGCAGGCGCCGGCCGAGCAGGGGCAGCACGGCCACCCGGCCGGCAAGACGGCGGTAGCGCTCGTCGTCCGGGTGATAGGCGACGGCGGTGTCCCCCAGCATGGTCTCGGGCCGGGTGGTGGCGATCACGATCCGCTCGTCGCTGCCCTCGACCGGGTAGGCGATGCGGTAGAGCTTACCGAGCACCGGCTTCATCTCGACCTCGAGGTCCGAGATGGCCGTGTGGAGGGCCGGCGACCAGTTGACCATGTAGTCACCGCGGGTGATCAGCCCGGCCTCGTAGAAGCGCACGAAGGCCTCGACGACGGCCCGGTTGAGCCCCTCGTCGAGAGTGAAGCGCTCGCGGCTCCAATCGCAGCTCGCGCCCAGCAGGTCGAGCTGGCTGCGGATGTTGCCGTGGTACTGCCGCTTCCACTCCCACATCCGCTCGAGGAAGCGCTCGCGCCCCAGCTCCTCGCGCGAGGCCCCTTCCTGGGCCAGGGCCCGCTCGACCATCATCTGGGTGGCGATGCCGGCGTGGTCGGTGCCCGGCAGCCAGAGGGCGTTGAAGCCCGCCATCCGCTTCCAGCGGGTCAGGAGGTCCTGGAGGGTCGACTGCAAGGCATGCCCCATGTGGAGCTTGCCGGTGACGTTCGGGGGCGGGATCATGATGCAGTAGGGCGGCCGCGCGGAGTCGATCGGCGCGTGGAAGTAGCCCTCGCGCGTCCAGTGGCGCTGCCACTTCTGCTCGTAGGTCCCGGGGTCGAAGCGCTTGTCCATCTGGTCCATGTCTACTGGTCCTTCGCCTACTGGTCCTTCGTCTGCTGGTCCTTCGTCTGCTGGTCTTTCTGCGCCTGCTGATCTTCGCATGGCAAACACCCGCAGCAAGGCCGGCGACGCCGAGCCTGGCTCGCGAGGTGGAAAGTGACTCGGGGAAGAGAGGGTCGCCGGCCGCGGCCGGCGGGGCGAGACTACGCCTCGGCTCCCTGCTCGGCCTGCCGTTCGAGCTCGGCCAGCCGGTCCCGCACCACCACCTCGGCGAGGTCGGGTACGACCTCCCAGGCGATGTCACGGACGACCCGGTCGCCGATCAGCTCGACGACCCGACGGGCGATGCGCTCGACGTCCTCATCGCTCAGCCCGGCCGGGGTCGCCGCGGCCGCCGGCGCTGCCGCGGCGGCCGGCGGCGCGGGCTCGGCGGCGAGCAGGTTGCTGCGCGAGAGCAGCACGGTCTCGGCGCTCGCCGCGGCGACGGGCGCGACCGGTTCCGGCATCTCGGCGTCCACCTGCCACGGCGACGGCTCGAGGGTCGCGGGTATCTCCAGGATCGGCTCCGCTGGCGCCGGCTCCGCCTGGCTCGCTTCCTCGAACGCCGGCCAGGCTGGCTCGGGGCTCGGCGCGGGCACTTCCGCGGCGAACGCCGGCGGCGTTCCCCAACCGGCGTCCTCGCTCTCGCCGCCCAGGTCCGGCGCATCGCCGATCTCGAGGGCGTCCCAGCTGTCGAGATCGCCGTCGTCGTCGCCTGCGGCCGGTTCCTCGCTGGCCGGTGCCTCGCTGGCTGGGGCTGCCGGGCTCGCTGCCGGCGGATGCGGGGCCGAGACCTCCGGGAGCGCCATCGCCAGGGCCAGGCGCTGCAGCTCCTGGCCGTCGAAGGGCTTCTTGAGCTGACCATCGGCACCGCAGCTCGCCGCGGCGGCCTCGTCGAAGGGCTCGAAGGTGCCCACCAGCAGCAGGACCGGCAAGCTCGGCTTGCGGGCCTTGGCCTGGCGGCAGACCTCGTAGCCACTGGTACCTGGCATGTGCACGTCGCAGATCAGCAGGCTGGGCTCGACCTCGCCGAGCTTGGCCAGGGCCGCGTCGCCGCTGCCGACCGAGACCACCTCGAACTCACTGCCGGAGAAGGTGAGCTCGATGACTTTCTGGATGGTCACGCTGTCATCGGCGAGCAAAATGCGGCGGCTCATGGGATCTCCCTCGCAAGGACGTGCATCAGGCGGCGGCCAGCCGCCGGCGAAGATAGTCAACGATGGTCGAGGTCGGGGTACCGGGCAAGAAGATCTCGTCGACCCCCGCTTGCTTGAGCGGACTGATGTCGGGCTCCGGGATGATGCCGCCGGCGAAGACCAGGATGTCCTCGGCCTCGTCTTCCTTGAGCAGGCGGGTGACCTCGGGGAGCAAGACGTTGTGGGCGCCGGAGAGGATCGACAGTCCGACGGCGTCGACGTCTTCCTGGACGGCGGCGGCGGCGATCTGCTTGGGGGTCTGGCGCAGGCCGGTGTAGATCACCTCGAAGCCGGCGTCGCGCAGGGCGCGGGCAACCACCTTGGCGCCGCGGTCGTGGCCGTCGAGGCCCGGCTTGGCGATCAGAATGCGAAGCTTCTTTGTGCTCATGAGTGATTCATTCTAGCAAAGGGAAGGCGAGGCGCCGCAGCTATCGCAGCCGCAGCGAGGGCTCAGAAGACCGCCGGCTCCTCGTAGGTTCCGTAGACCTCGCGCAGGGCGTCGCTGATCTCGCCCACGCTGCAGTAGGCCTTCACGCAGTCGAGGATCAGGGGCATCGTGTTGTCCTGCCGCTCGGCCCCCACCCTCAGCTGGTCGAGCGTGCGCGCCACCGCACCGGCGTCGCGGCGCTGGCGCACGGCGTCGAGCTGGGCGAGCTGCTTGTCGGCGACCTCGTCGCCGATGTAGAGAACGTCGATCGGCGGCTCGTCGTCGACGCGGTAGGCGTTGACGCCGACGATCAGCTTGTCGCCCTTCTCGATCGCCCGCTGATGCTGGTAGGCCGCTTCCATGATCTCGCGCTGCGGGAAGCCAGCCTCGACCGCCTCGACCATGCCACCCAGCTCATCGATGCGCCGGAAGTAGTCGAAGGCGCCGTCGACCATCCGCCGCGTCATCTCTTCGACGAAGTAGCTGCCGCCGAGCGGGTCGATGGTGTTGATGACCCCCGACTCGTGGGCGATGATCTGCTGCGTCCTCAGGGCGATGCGCGCGTTCTCCTCGGTGGGCAGCGCGAGGGTCTCGTCGAGGGCGTTGGTGTGCAGCGACTGGGTGCCACCGAGCACCGCCGCGAGGGCCTGGATCGCCGTCCGCACCACGTTGTTGACCGGTTGCTGGGCGGTGAGCGAGCAACCCGCCGTCTGGGTGTGGAAGCGCAGCATCCAGGAGCGCGGGTTCTTCGCCCCGTAGCGGTCGCGCATCACCGTCGCCCAGATCTGCCGCGCCGCGCGGAACTTGGCGATCTCCTCGAAGAAGTCGTTGTGGCTGTTGAAGAAGAACGACAGCCTGGGCGCGAACTCGTCGACGTCGAGGCCGGCGTCGATGCCGTACTGCACGTACTCCATGCCGTCGCGCAGCGTGAAGGCCAGCTCCTGAAGGGCCGTCGAGCCGGCCTCGCGGATGTGGTAGCCGGAGATCGAGATGGTGTTCCAGCGCGGCACGTGGCGGGCGGCGAAGGCGAACTGGTCGGTGATCAGCCGCATCGACGGCCGCGGCGGGTAGATGTACTCCTTCTGCGCGATGTACTCCTTGAGGATGTCGTTCTGCAGCGTGCCGCTCACCGAGCGGGCGATGTCGACGCCCTGCTGCTCGGCGACCGCCAGGTACATCGCGAAGAGGATCGGCGCCGTCGAGTTGATGGTCATCGAGGTGGTGACCTGGTCGAGCGGGATGCCGGCGAAGAGCGTCTCCATGTCGGCCAGGGTGTCGACCGCCACCCCGCACTTGCCCACTTCGCCGGCCGACATCGGATGGTCGGAGTCGTAGCCGTAGAGGGTGGGCAGGTGGAAGGCCACCGAGAGGCCCGTCTGGCCCTGTGCCAGGAGGTATTTGTAGCGCTGGTTCGAGTCCTCGGCGGTGCCGAAGCCGGCGAACTGGCGCATCGTCCACAGCTTGCCGCGATAGCCCGTCGGGTGGATGCCACGGGTGTAGGGGAACTCGCCGGGAACACCGAGGGTCGCCACCGGGTCGATGTCCGCCGTCTCGGGGCCGGTCACCAGGTGCGGCACCGCCATGCCCGAGACGGTGGTGAAGTCCTCTTTCCAGGCGCCGCTGCCACTCGCCAGCTTGGCCGTGGCCGCGTCCCAGCGCTCGCGGGCGGCGGACATGCCACGCAAGGCCTCGGTGGCGAAAGTGCGGTTCGGCCGCGCGCTCCCCGCCTCGGGGGGGTCCGCGGTGACGGTCCCCTGCCCGCGGGCCCCTTGCTCTCGATCCTGATCGGCCATCTCCGACACCTCCTGAAAGCGCGCTGCCGACGCCCGCCGTACTACCGGCGGTCACCAAGCGAGGCAGTATATCCCATGGTCCTGGCGCGAGTTGCGCGCCGAGACCGGGCTAGAATGCGGCGCCATGGCCACCGGATCGAGCTCCACGCACCGCCCGCACCAGGGCCCGCGCACGGCCTGGGTCGCGCTGCGGCGAGCGGCCACCAGTCGCTTCACCCTCGGCGCTCTGCTCCTCCTCGCCGCTGCCTGCTCGCGGCAAGCGCACGACGCCGCCAGCACACCGCCGGCGCGCGCTGGGGCCAGCATGCCGCCAGCGCGCAGCTACGCGCTCCAGGGCGAGGTCGTCGCCCTGCCGGACGTCGCCGCCGGCCGGCCCGACGTGCTGATCCGCCACCAGCCGATCCCCGACTTCGTCACCGCCGACGGCGAGGTGGTGGCGATGGAGGCGATGACCATGCCCTTCACCCTCGCCCGGGGCGTGAGCCTTGCCGGCCTAGGGCCAGGGCAGGCGGTGACCTTCACCCTGCAGGTCGACTGGGCGGCCGCCGAGCCGATGACCATCACCCATCTAGCGCCGGGCCCCGCCGCGGCTGGCGCGCCCTCGAGCCCCGACCATGAACCCTGAGCCCGCGCGCCGCCGCCGCGTCTCGCCCCTCCGCCTCGTCGCCCTCGGCCTGCTCCTGGCGATCGTTGCCACGCCGTCCGGCGCCCAGCTGCACGACGAGGGCGAGCTGCGCTTCGCCGGCCCGGCGGGCCCTGGCAGCCGCTGGGAAGGGCCCACGGGCACTGTCCTCTTCGACAACGGCCCTCTCGTCAACAGCCCGGGGACTGGCGTCGGCGGTGCCGACGAGAGCCTGATCCAGGCCTCGACGCTGATGATGACCACCCTCGGCTTCGGCTTCCAGGTGTCGCAGCAGGCCCGGCTGAGCGATCAGCTGGTGGTGCCGCCGGGGCAGGTGTGGCAGCTCGACCGCATCACCTTCTTCGGTTACCAGGTGGGCCTCACCACCGTCTCGACCTTCACCGCCCTCAACTACCAGATCTGGGACGGCCCGCCCTACCTGGCGAGGAGCCGTGTCGTTTTCGGCGACCCGACGACCAACCGCCTGCTGTCGTCAACCTGGACGGGAATCTACCGGGTGCGCGAGTCGGACACCGGGCGGGCCGCCGATCGCGCGATCATGGCCAACGTCTGCGCCGCCGGAGTGCTGCTGCCGGCCGGTACCTACTACCTGGACTTCCAGGCCGATGGCACGCTCCCGGCCGGACCGTTCGCGCCGCCGGTGACCATCGCCGGTACCGCCGAGACGGGCGACGGGCTGCAGACCAACGACGGCGGCGCCAGCTGGGAGGAGATCGTCGACGGCGGCAGCGAGGCGCCGCAGGGCCTGCCTTTCGTCGTCGAGGGCCTGGCACTCAGCGCCTTCGAGGTGCCGGCCCTTTCCACTGGGGCGCTCGCCGGCCTCGCCGGGCTGCTCGGCGCCGTCGGCTGCCTCTATCTGGCGCGCCGGCGCTAGGCGGCCAGCACGGCGCGGGCGATGACGATGCGCTGCATCTCGCTCGTGCCCTCGTAGATCGTCGTCACCCGCACGTCGCGGTAGAGGCGGGCGATCTCGTACTCCTCGGAAACGCCATTGCCGCCGTGGATCTGCACCGCCTCCCAGACGGCCCGGTTCGCCGCCTCGGCCGCGTAGAGCTTGGCCTCGCTCGCCCGGCGCACGGCGTCGCGGCCGTCGCTGGCGACTGCCCCGGCATAGACCAGCGCACGGGAGGCGGCGAGCTCGGTCGCCATCGTCGCCAGCTTGAACTGGATCGCCTGGTGCTGGGCGATCGGCACCCCGAACTGCACCCGCTCGCGGGCGTAGAGGGCCGCCAGCTCGAGCGCTCGCTGGTGCATGCCGAGGGCCTGGGCAGCCACCCCCAGCCGCGAGTGGCCGAGGGTGGCCAGGGCGATCTTGAGGCCCTGCCCCTCCTCGCCGAGGAGGCTCGATGCCGGCACGCGGCAGCTCTCGAAGAGGATCGCCGCGGTGCGCGAGGCCCGCAAGCCCACCTTCTCTTCCGGCGCGCCCACCGAGAAGCCGGGCGCGTCCGCCGGCACCAGGAAGGCGCTGATCCCGCGTTTGCCCGCCGCGGGATCGGTGCGCGCGAGAACGACGTACCAGCGCGCGAAGCCGGCGTTGGTGATCCACGCCTTCTCGCCGTCGATCACCCAGGCGTCGCCGTCGCGGCGGGCCGTGGTGCGCAGCGAGGCCGGGTCGCTGCCGGCGCCCGGCTCGGTCAGGCCGAAACCGCCGATCGCCCGCCCGGAGGCCAGCTCGCTGAGCGCGCCGGCCTTCTGCTCTTCGCTGCCGAAATGCCAGATGGGCCAGCAGACCACCGAGTTGTTGACGCTCATCGTCACCGCGACCGAGGGGCAGACCCGCGCCAGCTCCTCGACCGCCAGGCAGTAGGTGAGGGCGTCGACGCCGCCGCCACCCCACTGCTCGGGGACCATCATTCCCATCAGCCCCAGCTCACCCAGCTCACGAAAGAGGTCGACGGGGAACTCGTGCTTGACGTCGCGCTCCCGCAGGCCCGGACGGATGCGCGCTTCTGCGAACTCGCGCACCGTGGCCCGCACCAGCTCCTGGTCCTCGCTCAGCCCGAACGACGGGCCCATCTCGGCTGCGCTCATCGCTACCTGCCCTTCCTTCGTGGCGTTGCCGTTCAGCTCTTGTTGAGCACCCAGTCGGCGATCACCAGCTTCTGGATCTCGCTGGTGCCCTCATAGATCTCGGTGATGCGGGCGTCGCGGAAGTAGCGTTCGACGTTGTACTCCTTGGTGTAACCGTAGCCGCCATGGATCTGCAGCGCCTTGTTGGTCACCCGCTGCGCCATCTCGGCCGCGAACAGCTTGGCCTGCGCCGCTTCGAGAGTGTGGCGCTTGCCTTCCTGCTTGAGCCAGGCGGCCTTCCAGGTCAGCAGCCGGGCGGCATCGAGCTCGGTCGCCATGTCGGCGATGTAGAACTGGATGGCCTGGAAGTCGGTCAGCGGCCGGCCGAACTGCTCGCGCTGCTGGCCGTAAGCCACTGCCTCGTCCATCGCCGCCTGGGCAATGCCGATCGCCTGCGCGGCGATGCCGATGCGGCCGCCGTCGAGGGTCGCCATCGCCACCTTGAAGCCATCCCCCTCCTCGCCCAGGCGCTGCGCCGCCGGCACCCGCATGTCGGTGAACGCCAGCTCGGTCGTCCCCGAAGCGTTCACCCCGAGCTTGAACTCGTGGGAACCGTGGTGGTAGCCGGGGGCGTCGGCCGGCACGATGAAGGCGGTGATCCCCTTGTGCTTCTTCGCGAGGTCGACTGAGGCGAAGACCAGGGCGATGTCGGCGTCGGTGCCGTTGGTGATGAAGATCTTGTTGCCGTTCAGGACGTAGTCGTCACCGTCGCGCCGGGCCGTGGTGCGCAGGCCGCTGGCGTCGCTGCCCGCCCCGGGCTCGGTGAGCGCGAAGCAGCCCAGCTTCTGGCCGCTGGCGAGTGGGCTCAGGAAGCGCTCCTTCTGCTCCTCGTTGCCGAACTTGAGCAGAGGATCGCAGACCAGCGAGTTGTTGACCGAGAGGATCACGCCCGAAGTGGCGCAGGCCCGGCTGATCTCTTCGATCACCAGGCAGTAGGAGATGACGTCCATGCCGGCACCGCCGTACTGCTCCGGCACCGAGACGCCCGCGAGGCCCAGCTCACCTGCCTGGTCGTAGAACTCGCGGGGGAACTCCCCGGTCTCGTCGATTTCCTTGGCGCGCGGCGCCACCACCTCGGTGGCGAAGCGGCGGACGGTCTCGCGCAGAAGCTTCTGCTCCTCGCTGAGCTCGATTTTCATCTTGGTGCCCCTTCTCTGCTCTGAGGGTCTTGGGGTTGAAGGTCGGCAGTGTCGGTCGAATGCAAGGGTCGGCCTGTCGTCAAGGTCGACCCATGGTGAAGGCCGCAGCCCTGGCGCCCTCCCCAGCAGCCATCGCTGGCGGCGCCCGCGGCAGGCGATGGCGCCCGGCCGAGCGGCGCTAGGCCTGCCGGGTCGGCGCCTCAGCCGAGACCGAGGCCACGGGTATGGGGACCCAGCCGGCCACGGTAGACGCGGTCCATCGCGGCCTTGAGCGCTTCGAGGCGGCCCTTCTGGCTGGCCTCGGCCGCCTTCACCTCCAGGGGCCAGTCGAACTGGACGCTGTCGCGAACGGTGGCCTGCCAGCTGCGCTTGCGGTCGTCCCAGCTGCCGGCCGGCTGCTCCTCGGCGAGGGTCCAACCGCTCGGCAGGTAGCTCTTGATCTCGGTCAACGTATAGGAAAGAGGGCTATCTTGGCTCATCGCAGGCTGATTCTCTCCGAAAGCCGGCAGCAGGCCAAGGGGGAGGGGCGGCGCGGCGGCGGGCCTCAGCCGGCGGGCTGCAGCGGGCCCAGCCGGCGGGCCGTGGCCATCGCCAGCTCTAGGGCCTGCTCATAGTTGAGGCGGGGGTCCACCTGGGAGCGGTAGGCGGTGCCGAGGTCCACTTCGCGCAGGCCACGCGCCCCGCCCACGCACTCGGTGACGTTCTCGCCGGTGAGCTCGAAGTGGACGCCGCCCAGCTGACCGCCGGCGCCGCGATGGATCTCGATCGCCTGCTCCAGCTCGGCGAGGATGTGGTCGAAACGGCGGGTCTTGAGGCCCGAGGTCGTGGACTCGGTGTTGCCGTGCATCGGGTCGCAGCAGAAGACCACCGTGCGGCCGCAGGCCCGCACGTCCTCGATCAGCAGCGGCAGCTCGTCGGCGATCCGGCTCGCCCCGAAGCGGTGAATGAGGGTGAGCCGCCCGGGGTCTTCCTCCGGCAGCAACAGGTCGATCAGCCGTTCCAGCCGCTCCCTCCCCATCCCGGGCCCCACCTTGACGCCCACCGGGTTGGCGATGCCGCGGAAGTACTCGATGTGCGCCCCGGCCGGGTCGTTGGTGCGCATCCCGACCCACGGGAAGTGGCTCGCCAGGTTGTACCAGCCGGTGCGCCGCGGCACCTGGCGGGTCTGCGCCTGCTCGTAGGGCAGGTGGAGGCCCTCGTGGCTGGTGAAGAAGTCCACCCGGTTCATCTGCTCGATGCCGGTCTGGGTGAGGGTCTCCATGAAGCGGATCGAGTCGCCGATCTCCTCGGTCATTCGCCGGTACTCGGCGGCGAGCGGCGAGTGGCCGATGAAGCCGAGGTCCCAGTACTCGGGGTGATGGAGGTCGGCGAACCCACCGTCGACCAGGGCGCGGATGAAGTTGAGGGTGAGCGCCGAGCGCTCGTAGCCGCGCAGCAGGAGCTCCGGGTTGGGCTCGCGGTCCGCGGCGGTGAACGGCACCCGGTTGACCAGGTCGCCGCGGTAGCTGGGCAGCGAAGCTCCCTCGCGCAGCTCGTGGTCGGCCGAGCGGGGCTTGGCGTACTGGCCGGCGATCCGGCCCACGCGGACCACCCGCCGCTTGGTGCCGAAGACCAGCACCAGGCTCATCTGCAGGAGGATCTTGAGCTTGTTGGTGATGACCGCGGGCTCACAGTCGGCGAAGGTCTCGGCGCAATCGCCGCCCTGGAGAAGGAAGGCCTGGCCGCGGGCTGCCTCGGCGAGTTGGTCCTTGAGGGTCTCGATCTCCCAGGAGGTCACCAGCGGGGGCAGCCGAGCGAGCTCGGTGAGCACGTGCTCGACCCGCGCGGAGTCTGGGTAGGTCGGTTGCTGGGTGACCGGGAAGCCTCGCCAGGAGTCCGGCGACCACGGCTGGCCAACGCGCTGCGGGCGCAACGTATTCATCGTCATCGATGCTACATCAAGGGTTTGGAGGCGCCGGTGGTCGCTCGCCGGCAAGCAGGGGCTCGAGAATGGCGAGGTAGGCGGCGGCGTCCATTGGGCGCGGGTTCGCGCCGTTCGAGCCGTTGGCTACCGCGCGCCGGGCAATCTCCGGCAGGTCCGCCGGAACGATCTTCAGGCTGCTTGCTGCGGGCAGCGCCAGCCGCTCGCCGAGCGCTGCCAGGGCGGCGAGGCCACGTGCGGCCCGCTCGGCCACCGGCGCCGCCGTCTCCGTGCCGGTCAGCACCCGTTCGAGCGCGGCCAGCCTGGCCGTGACCGCCGCGCCGTGCGCGCACAAGGTGGGGACGAGCAGCAACGCGTTGGCCAGACCATGGGGGACGTCGTAGAGGCCGCCGAGGGTCTCGGAGAGGCAGTGCACGGCGCCAACGTCGGCGCTGCCGAAAGCGAGCCCGGCGAGCGTCGATGCGGCGGCGACGGCCTCGCGGGCCTCGACGTCGCGGCCGATCGTGGCAGCAGCCCGCGGCAGAAAGCGCATCAGCAGCTCGATCGCTCGCTCGGCGAGGGCGTCCGAGGCCGGGTTGGCGAGCCGGCCAGTCGTCGCTTCGAGGGCGTGAGTGAGGGCGTCCATCCCCGTCCAGGCCACCAGTGAAGCGGGCAGGCTGCCAAGGAAGTCGGCATCCACGAACGCCGCCGCCGGGAACATCGCGTGCCCCTTGACGCTGATCTTGCTGCGCTCCTCGACTACCGTCACGACCGACACCCAGGTGACCTCGGAGCCCGTGCCGCAGGTGGTGGGCAGGGCCAAGAACGGCAACCCGCGGCCGGAAAAGCGGTCGCGCCCCGCGTAGTCGGCCAACCTCCCCGGGTGCACGGCGAGCAGGCAGGCGGCCTTCGCGGCGTCGAGCACGCTGCCGCCGCCCAGCCCGACGACGGCCTCGGCGCCACCCGCTCGCAAGTTGGCCGCCAGGGCCTCGATCTCGTGGTCACGGGGGTTGGCGCTCACGTCGTCCCAGAGCTCGACGGCGAGCCCGGCCTCCCGCAGGAGGCCCAGGAGCTGACCCGGCCACGGCGTGGCGGCGAGACCGGGGTCGCTCGCAACGGTGACTCGCCGCACGCCACGGGCGGCCAGCCAGGCGGGCAGCTCGCGCCGGCAACCGGGGCGGATGGTGAGCTCGGTCGGGCAGCGGAAAGGCATCGACGGAGTATAGTTTCCCGCGCCGTCCCGGGCCGGCAAAGCTCCCTACCGATCTTGGCGCCATCTCCTCCTCCCCGCTCGACCGGCAAGCGGTCCTCGTGGCTCGGCTTGGTGCCGGCGGCTGGTCAGGCGCGCCGCCTCGGCAGGCTGCCCTGCAGCAAGGAATTGCTGCCGACCGACTGGCCGGAGAGTGGCAGACGCGGCCCCACGGTGACCGTCGAGCACCTGCTCGGGGCCTACTCGGCAGCCGGCATCGATGAAGCTCTCGTCGTGATCAGCCCTGAGAAGACCGACATCGTCCGCTTCCTCGCCGGTGGGCCCACAGCTGGCCCGCGCCTCGCTTACGTCGTCGCCGAGGCGTCGCGGAGCGTCCCGGAGACGATCGCCCACGCCCTCCCGTTCATCGCTGGGCGGCACTTCGTCCTCGGCTTCCCCGACGTCCTCTTCGCGCCGACCACGGCCTTCGCCGAGCTGATCGCCCGCTGCGAGGCGAGCGATGCCGATGGCGCCCTCGGCCTCTTTCCGACCGCGGACGGCCGCACGACCGACATGGTCGCGCTGGATGCCGCCGGGCGGGTGAGCGCCCTCGAGGTGCGGCCGGCCAACAGCTCCTTGCGTTTCAACTGGCTGCTAGCCGCCTGGGGGCCCCGGCTCGCCGCCGCACTGCCTGGCTGGCTCGCGGACCAGGACCAGGCCGGACCCGAGGTGCAGTTGGGCCACTTCTTCGCCCACGCCATCGCCAGCGGGCTGGTGCTCGCGGGCGTGCGATTCCCCGCGGGCCGCTGGTTGGACCTCGGTTCACCAGCAGCGCTTCGCGACCTGCGCAGCTGGCGCGACGGGGGCCCTGCGGAGACGCTCGACCTGCCGTCGCAAGATCGCTAAGTGCCGATCCAGACTCGTTTTTCCCCTCCCGCCGACTTGCCGCAGCGCAGAATATGTTGTAGTGTCCTAAGAACGCGTCATCCGGGGGCCCCTGATCCAGGGGAAATCCATCAACACGTCCGGCATTCACGGAGGCCTTTCGCATGAGTTTGAAGCGCGCCGGCTGGCTGGCTGCTGCCGCCCTTCTCCTGACCCAACCTCTCTGGGCAGGCACCATTTACGTTCCTTTCGCCGCCGACATCCAGATCGACGATGTTCGCTACGAGACGCAGATCTGGGTCTCCAACAAGGGCATCGAGAACCGCCGCCTCACCAGCTACTTCATCCCTGCCGGCGCCGATGGCACCGACCGCCCCACGGACGTCACCTATCCGTCGATCACTGTGGGCGGGCTGACCACCGTGTTGGTCAACGACCTCTCCCCCACGGACACGGTCGGCCTGTTCGAGATCAGCGGCGCGCCGCAGCTCGTGGTCAGCTCACGGATCATCCCGGTCGGTCAGGGCGGCCAAGGGGCCAGCTTGCCCGTCATCTCGTCGGAGAACCTGCTCGCCGCCGGCGACAGCGTCCATCTCCAGGGCCTGGCTCGGGACAGCGACCTGGTGACCGATTTCGGCCTCGTCAACCTCAGCCAGAACCAGGCCAGCTGCACGGTTGAGAACTTCGCCGCTGGTGGCGCGTCGCTCGCCAACTCGGCGGTGGTCACCGTGCCCAAGGTCTCGATGCTGCGCTACGCCGACGTGCTCGGCCTGCTGGGCCAGCAGCAGATCTCCGGCGTGCGCACCACCGTCAGCTGCGACCAGACCTTCTACACCTTCGCCATCGTGTTCAACCGTGCGAGCCACGAGATCAATGTCCTCAGCCCTGCGGAGGGCCTGACGTCGACCCTCACCCGGCCCGGCGACACGCCGCCGCCGCCGCCGAGCAACTGCGGCGCCACCGGCGTCGTCTGCTTCGAGGAGCCGGGGATCTTCCACACCCCAACCAACGGCAACAAGGTGCGGCGCATCGAGTTCCCGGTGCCCTCGGGCCGCTACAGCAAGCTCCACCTGCGAATGGAAGTGCGCCACGGCGGTTGGAAAAGCCCCTCGACGGGCCTGCACAACATCTTCTGGCTGGCCAAGGACCGCAACTTCAACCTCTACGGCTACGTGAACCTGCGCGGCCCGAACCGCGACACCGTGCTGATCCGCCACGGAGTGCGCCAGGAGGCGACGGCCAAGGCCAAGATCGAGCTGGCCTTCGGCGCCGTCCCAGGTCAGACCTACGTCTTCGACTACACCTACGACCCCAGCCAGCGTTTCTTGACGCTGCTGATCAAGGACCTACAGGGCAACATCCTGTTCACCGCCAACGGCGTGCCGAACGTCAACGCCGTCAACGTCGATCCGGGCGAGAAGTTCGTGATGGACTTCGGCTTCCCGGACGACAACCCGAACGAACCGTCGACGATCGGTTGGAACTACCAGAACCTCACCCTGGAGTTCATCCCCTAGGCTCGGCGTCGAGCTCGACCGCGCGAGGGCCGCTCCGCCAACCAGCGAGCGGCCCTTCGTCGTTCTCTCCCCCCACGAGGCCTTGCCCTTGCCCCTCGCAGAATCGACCAAGTGGTGGCTCATCCGGCACTGGCCCTGGGGCTACCGCCGCGTCAGCGCCGTGCTCGCAGCGCTCTCCCCGGCGCAGCGCCGCGAGATGGCACGGGCGACAGCGCTCTACGGCCCGCTGGTGCCCGCGCGCTCCCTCTGCTTCGATGTCGGTGCCAACCACGGCGCCCGCACCGACGTCTTCCGCCGCCTCGGCGCAAGGGTGGTCGCCGTCGAACCACAGCCTCGCTGCCTCGAACGGTTGCGGGCCCGCTTTGGGGCGGACCCCGGCGTCATCGTGGTGCCGATGGCGGTGGGCGCGGCGCCCGGACGGGCCACCCTCTACCTTGGCGGCAGCGATCTGATCTCGACGCTGGCGAGCGACTGGAAGCAAGAGGCGACAGCGATCCCCGAGCTCGCCGAGCTCGGTTGGCGCGGAGAGATCGAGGTCGAGGTGACGACGCTCGAAGTGTTGATCGCCGCGCACGGCGTTCCCGCTTTCACCAAGATCGATGTCGAGGGCTTTGAGCTCGAGGTGCTGCGGGGCCTCAGGCGCCCCCTACCCCTGCTCTCGCTGGAGTACACCCTCTGGAAGCTCGAGCCCACCTTCGCCTGCCTCGATGCCCTGGCGGGCCTCGGCACCTACGAGTACAACCTCTCCGAGATGGAGACGCTGCAGCTCGCACTGCCACGCTGGGTGCCGGCGGCAGAGATCCGCGCCCACCTCGAGCGCCACTGCGACCGCCGCGAGTTCGGCTACGGCGACGTCTACGCGCGCCTGGTCGCTGCGGGCTAGGCCTCGCGGCGCAGGCGGTAGAAGCGGAGAAAGGGCTGATAGAAGCGCGCCAGGAGCAACCCGGCGCCAACCGCCGCGGCCACCCAGGAGCCGGCGAAGCGACCCCACGAGTCGGGCTCGGTCAGCGCGGCCACCAGGAGGTAGGCCGGCAAGGGCATGAAGTAGACGTAGGCGAGGTCCGCCGCGAGCCCCGCCAGGGCGCCGCGGAAGATCACACCGAGCCGCCAGATCATGAGCAGGTTCCCGAGCAAGAGGAAGTTCGCCGCGGCCATCCCGACAGCGCCGTAGTGCCGGGTGAAGAAGATGCCGAAGCCGACCAGCGAGGCGAGGTTGCAGACGGCGGTCAGCAACCACAGCCGGTCCTCGTTGCGCGCCTTGAGCACCTCGCCGGCGACCTTGTTGAAAACGTCGAAGAACGGCACGAAGCAAAGCACCCTGAGCAGCGGCACGGCGGGCTGCCAGTTCGCTCCGGCGAGGATGAGGATCACCTTCTCGGCGTTGAAAAAGAGGAAGTAGCCACCCACCACCTGGGAGGCCAGGAGCAGGACGGTCGACAGCCGGAAGACGTCGCGGAAGCGCGGCCCGTCCTGCCGGTACTGCACCAGGGCCGGCAGCAGGGCTCGCGGTGCCACGATCGAGGCGACCAAGAACGAGATCCCGTAGGCCCGCGAGTAGTAACCGACGGTCGCCGTGTCGGTCAGCACCTCGATGATGAAGAGGTCGATGTAGGTGACCAGTTGGAGCACCACCCAGATCGAGAACAGCAACCGGCTCTGACGCAAGAGATCGGGCAAGATCCCGCGCTCGTAGTGCAACGGTAGCTCGCCGCGCGCTCGCCACCAGGTCTGGGCGGCGAAGAGCGCGGCGGCGGCGAGGTCTGCGACGACGAAGCTCCACACCCCCCAGCCGAACCAGGCGAGGCCCACCGAGACCACCGCGACCACGGCCGTGCGCCAGATCTCGGGCCCCACCACGCGGCCCACGCGGAGCTCGCGCTCGAAAAAGGCCCGCGGCACGGTCGCCAGCCCATCGAGAAGGACCCAGAGGGCGAACACCCGCAGCACCGGCGGCAGCTCCGGGGTGAGGAAGCCAAAGGCGGGGGCGCCGAGCGCGAGGGCAAGGGTGATCCCCAGGCCGCTCAAGGACGTGAACGCGAGGACGGTGCCGTAGGGCCGCCGCTCGTCGCGCATCAAGTGGTACGGCAGCCCGAGGTCGCGCACCGCCGCGGCGATCGTCACGATGCGCAGGGCCTGCTCGTAGACGCCATGCCCCTCGGGGATGATCAGCCGCGCCATCAGCATCTTGGCGACGAAGCTAATGCCGGCCCGCGCCAGCAGGCTGAGATACGAGGCCGCGGTGGAGCGCAGGAAGCGGCTTCCCGTCGAGTCGCTCACGACGTCCCTCGCCTCAAAGCGCCCACACCCGGTAGCGCCAACAGCCGGCGGCGCGGCCCAGGCGCCAAGCGGCCTGCCCCACCCAGCGCAGGCGGGCCTGGCGCCCGAGGAGCTGCGGGCTGGTGAGCAGGAGCCTGGCCCACTTGGCGAGCCCCACGAACGGTGACAGGCGGGGCATGCCGCGCGGGCGGTAGCGCTTGTAGAGGAGCACGTTGTAGATGCCGAAGCGATAGGTCTGGCGAAACAGGCTGCCGGCATCCGGCCGGTAGCGCACATGCACCACCGCCTCGGGCACGAAGCGCAGTGGCTGCCCGGCGAGCTCGAGGCGCCAGCAATAGTCGGTGTCCTCGAGGGCGGGGAGCGCCTCGTCGAAGCCACCGATCTCCTCGTGGAGCCGGCGCCACACGCCCAGGCTGCTGCCGCCGGCGTGCGGCAGGAAAGGGGGATAGGTGTACGGGTTGAGGCCGCTCAGCTGGTGCGGGTCACGGGCCGCCGCCACCGCCGGCGGGTTGAGCCGCGCGAAGTCGTAGCGCGCTGCCACGAACCCCGCCTCGCCCAGCGCTTCGCCCATCGCGGCGAGCCAACCCTCGCCCACCACGTCGTCGGCGTCGGTGAAGACGAGGGCCTCGCCGCTCGCTGCCGCCGCGCCGGCGTTGCGCGAGCCGCCCGGGCCGTGGTGCCCCGCGGCGTCGATCACCTTGAGGCTCGGCAAGCGGTCGCAGAAGGACGCGGCGACCTCCCGTGAGCCGTCCGTCGAAGCGTTGTCGGCCACGATGACCTCGAAGCCGCCTGGCCAGCGCTGGGCCGCGAGGGCCGCCAGCTGCTCGCCGAGAAAGGCCGCGGCGTTGCGGCAGGGGATCACCACGCTGAGCTTCACCGCGTTCCCCCGCACCTCAGACCAGGCGGCGCAGCCAGTCGACGTTCGGCCGCTGGTACCAATGCCAGCGCCGGGCCGCGCCGCGGCGCAGCAGCTCGGGCACGGTGACGAACTGCAGGCGGCCTCGCCAGCGCGCGAGCAGTAGCTCCACCGCCCGCAGCGTCGGGGCGCGATCGCAGTAGCGGGGGTCGACGGTCGTCGCGAGGCGGTCGTGAAAGAGGACGATCGCCCCCGGCGCCAACCGTCGTTCGACGCGGGCCACGAGGGTCTCGGCGGGGTCGTCCAGCCAGTCCTCGGCGATTGCGCTCCAGCCGATGCCACGCAGGCCGAGGAGAGCGCCGTCGAGCTGCGAGGCGAGGGTCTGGTGGCCGTAGGGCGGGCGGAAGAGCCCCGAGGCGTGCTCGCCCAGGGCTTCCTGGCACCAACGCAGCTGCAGGCGGCGGTAGCGGCTGCGCAAGGTGGGCAAGGAGGGATGGTCCCAGGTGTGATTGCCGACCGCGTGGCCGCCCGCCGTGAGGCGAGCGACCAGCTCCGGGTGCTGCGCCGCCTGCTTGCCGACGACGAAGAAGGTCCCGCGCGCCCCTGCGCCTTCGAGGATCGAGAGTAGCTTCGGGGTCCAGGTGGGGTCCGGCCCGTCGTCGAAAGTGAGGGCGGCGAACGGCTCGCGGGTGGCCACCCGCAGCGTCGTGCCGGTGAGCGATGCGCTCACCTCGAACGCACCCTTGAGGGCTCGCTTGAGGGGTTCGGGGATCGTCACGGCCGCCGCCGGATGATAGCCGAACGGGGCGGGTAGAATGCCGGTATGAGGCAGGCCGTGAGCTGGGGCACCCTGGCGGTCCTCCTGGGCGCCCTGGCAGTGGGAGCGCTCACGCTCGACCGGCGCACGGCCTGGCCGGGGCTGGTGGGCGACGAGGCCGTCTACTTGATGGCTGCCGAGAGCCTGGCCTGGGACTTGGACCTCACCTACTCACGGCAGGACTTCGAGCGTTTCGTCGCCCATTGGGGCGTCAAACCGGAGGGCCTGATCCTGCAGAGCGGCGATCACGGCGCCAGCATCCACTACGGCAAGCCGCCCAGCTACGCGCTCTTCCTGGCACCCTTCGTCCGCCTCTCCCCCACACGCGGCCCCTTCCTGGCCAACGCCCTGCTCCTCGCCTTCGCCGCGGTGCTCGCGGCGCGGGCCCTCCGCGGCAGCGCCGGCGACGCGGCCCCCCTCTACGTTGCGGTGCTGGTGTTCGCGTCCCTGACCTTCGCCCACGTCTTCTGGGCCCACGCCGATCTCTTCCTGCTTTGCCTGGTGGCGATCGCCTACGCCCTGGTGCTCGGCACGCCGCGGCCCGTGGCTCGCGAAGCGCAGGAGATCTTCGCCGACGTGGGGACCGAGGCGGCACGCCGGGTCGCCCTGCGCTGGGCCGGCGGAGGAATCCTGCTCGCCGTGGTGGTGCTCAGCCGTCCGCTCTACGCCGCGCTGCTACTACCGCCGCTCGTCGCCATACCGGCCCGCCGACGAGCGCTGAGCCTCGGGTCGCTGCTCGGCGGGGCGGTGCTCGCCCTCGGGATCGGCCTCGCCGCCAACCAGGGAACCTACGGGACCTGGACGAGTTACGGCGGCGAGCGGCTGGGCTTCTACTCCTACACCGGCTTCCCACAGGTCGAGGGCCCGGCCGCCGACTGGCGCGCCGAGGTCGCCCGGCGTGGTGGCACGGCAGGCTCCTGGGTGTCGAGCGAGCGGCTAGCGACGTTTCGCTGGCGCCCGCGGGTGACGGCGTGGAACCTGCTCTATGTGCTGGCCGGGCGCGATGTGGGCCTCCTCCCCTACTTCCTGCCGCTGCTCCTGGCGCTGAGCGCTTTCCGCGCCGACGTCGTGCGCTGGAGCCTGCTCGCCGCCGTGGGCCTGGGCCTCGCTGGCTTTCTCTACCTGATGCCGTTCAATTTCTATGGCGGCGGCGCTGCTCTCGGCAACCGCTACTTCCTGCCCCTCTATCCCGCTCTCTGGTTCGTTGCCGCTCGCCCCGTCTCGCTCCGCCGCATGGTGCCAACCGTGGCCCTGGCCGGGGCGTTCCTCTACCCGACCTGGCTGGCACCGCGCGCCTACCCGTGGACGGCCAACGGCGGGCTCCGCTACGTCTCGCCGCTGGCCGCTCGCTTCCTGCCCTACGAGACGACCCAGGACCACCTCAAACCATCCGGCCGCGACGACGTGGTGCACAACGGTCTCTGGCTCAAGCCGCTGACCCCGGCCGTGCGGGCGGTCGACGGCGGTGGCTGGCTCGAGGTGGAGGGCAGCGTGGCGGCGACCGTGCTGCTCGGCAGCCCGCGGCCGCTCGCCAGCCTCAACCTCGACCTGGCGGCGGGCACGCCGACGACGCTGGCGGTGGAAGGGGGTCAGATCGGCCGCCTCGCCTTCGTGCCGTCCGGCGAGGCACGCTACGAGGTCCGGCTCGAAAAGCCGGTCGCTCACCATCCCATGTGGTGGAGCGAGGAGAGCTATGACCTCTACCGGTTGACCGTGCGTTTCGCGCCGGGCACCACGGCGCAGGCCGGGCGGTTCCGGTTCCGCTGGATGCCATAGACGGCTCCGCCAGCCCCGCTTCGGCCGGCCCAGCCCCGCTTCGGCCGGCCCAGCGGCCGGCCGCTGCCGCAGCAACCGCGCTGCGATCCTCGCCACCATCGGCCGGCCCGGCGGCCGGTCGTCGTGGCGAGGCGACGCCCGTCAGCTCGCGCGGGTCATCAAGCTCGCCACCAGGCTGTTGAAGCGCGCCGGGTCGGGCAGCTCGGCGCCCTCGGCCTGGAGGCCGATACCGAGCAGAAGCTCGGCGTACTCGCCCACCATCGCGTCCTCGGGATCGGCCGCGAAACGCTCCTGCAGCCGATGCAGGATCGGGTGCTCGGGGTTGAGCTCCATGATGCGCCGCTGGGCCGGGCCACCCCCCTTGCCTTTCTGCAACAGGCGTTCGAGCTGCGGCGTGTAGTCGTGCTCGGCACCCACCAGGCAAACGGGTGAGGAGGTGAGGCGGTTGGTGAGCCGCACCTGCTTGACCCAGGTGTCGAGCTTCTTCTGCATCGCCTCGAGGAGGCCGGTGTACTGCTCCTCCTTGCTCTTGAGCTCTTCCTTGGCTTTCTCCCGCTCCTCCTGGCTGCCCAGCTCGACGCTGCCCTTGCCCACTGACTTGAAGCGCTTGCCCTCGAACTCGCTGAGCGACTGCATCACCAGCTCGTCGACGGGATCCACCAGGTAGAGCACCTCGTAGCCCTTGTCGCGTAAGGCCTCCAGGTGGGGTGAGCTCTCGACCAGCGCCCGCGACTCGCCGTTGAGGTAGAAGATCTCCTTCTGGTCCTCCTTCATCCGCTCGACGTAGTCCTTGAGGGTGGTGAGCTTCTCGGCGTCGCCGGAGGATTGGAAGAGGAGCAGCTCGAGGATGCGGTCTTTGTTGTCGAAGTCCTCGGAGACGCCCTCCTTGATGGCACGGCCGAACTCGGTCCAGAACTCGAGGTACTTGTCGGCCTCCTTGAGCTGCATCTCGCGCAACGTCTCGAGCACCTTGCGGGAGAGCCAGCGGCGCATCTGCACGATGTGGCGGTCCTGCTGCAGCATCTCGCGGGAGATGTTGAGGGGCAGGTCGGGCGAGTCGACGACGCCCTTGATGAAGCGCAGGTAGCGCGGCATCAGTTCCTCGCAGCGCTCCATGATGAGGACCTTCTTGACGTAGAGCTGCAGGCCCGGTTTGTAGGCGATGTAGAAGAGGTCGTAGGGCGCCGAGCCGGGGATGAAGAGCAGCGCCTGGTACTCGACGCGCCCCTCGGCCCGGAACCACATCGAGCGCATCGGCTCGTTCCAATCGTGGGCGATGTGCTTGTAGAACTGCTTGAGCTCGGTCTCCGAGACCTCGGACTGCGGCCGCGTCCACAGCGGCTTCATGGAGTTGAGGACCTTGTCCTCGATCACCGTTTCGGTCTTGCGCTCGCCTTCCTTGCCCTCGTCGCCCTCGACCGGCTTCTCACGGCGCACCTTGAGGACGATCGGGTAGGCCACGAAATCGGAGTAGCGCTTGACGATCCGCGAGATCACCCACTCGTCGGTGAAGTCGTCGACGCCATTTTCCTTGTCGACCTCCTTGAGACGCAGCGTGATCGAGGTCCCGGGGCCGTCCTTCTCAGCCGGCGTCACCGTGTAGGTGCCATCCCCCGAGGACCGCCAGAGCGTGGCTTCCGTCTCGCCGGCCCGGCGGGTGAGCAGGGTCACGTGGTCCGCCGCCATGAACGACGAGTAGAAGCCGACGCCAAACTGACCGATCAGCTCGGCCACGCCTTCCGGGCTCGCGGAGTCCCGGATGCGGTCCATCAGCTCCTTGGTGCCGGACTTGGCGATGGTGCCGATGTTGTCGATCACTTCCTGCCGGCTCATCCCGATGCCGTTGTCGTGGAGGGTCAGGGTGCGGGCCTCCTCGTTGGCCTCGATGCGGATCTCCAGCTTGTCGACCCCTTCCATCAGCTCGGGGCGCGTCAAGGCCTCGAAGCGCAGGCGGTCGAGAGCGTCCGAGGCATTGGAGATCAGCTCGCGCAGGAAGATCTCCTTGTTGGTGTAGAGCGAGTGGATCATCAGGTCGAGCAGCTTGCGCGTCTCGGCCTGGAAGGCATGGGTCTCGACGGCTACAGCCATGAAGTTCTCCTCCAGCGGTGTCCTGTCCAGCGGTGTCCTGACGACGCCGTGGTCGCGCTTGCGGGGCGCCACGTTGGGGATGGGGACCCGGCGCCCGAGGGGGCACCGAAGCTGTCCAAAGTGTACAGAATCGCTGCTCGCCCTTCAACGGCGACGGAGGCGAGCGAGCGGCATCGCCCTTATCGTGCCGGCACCGGCACGAGCGTGGACAGTCCGCCGCCGGCTGCGGTCACCGGCCGGGCTCGGCGGAGGGCTTGACGCTCATGCCGATAGCGCATAACATCGCCTCGTTCGCTTCGCTCCCAACCGCTGGAGGAAACCGACCATGACCTCTCCCAAGACCTCTCTGGCCCGGCTCACCCTCGGCCTGGTGCTGGCCGGATGGGCGTTGGCGGCCGGCGCTGCTACGCAACCGATCGGCGGCGAGCTGCGCGGCAATAGTGACTACGACCACCTGCAGAAGAAGCCGCTCGCCGTCTACCACCCGCAGGGCGGCTTCACGGTGATCTGGGAGAACGAGCAGCTGGGGATCTCGGCGCGGCGCTTCAACGCCGCCGGCCAGCCCCAGGGCGCGGACTTCCTGCTCGTTGCCAATGTCCGGCTCAACGGCAACGGCGTCGGCCCTGTGGTCTACAACTACACCCCCGCGGCCGTCGGTCTGCCGAACGGCGGCTACTGGCTGGCCTGGGCCCAGGAGCGCGCCATCCTCCACCTCGACCCCTTCAACGAGTGGCGGGAGGTGCAGCACCGCGACATCTTCATGCAGCGCTTCAACGCCCAGGGCCACCCGAACGGCGAGCCGATCGCCGTCAGCCTCGATCCCAATGCCCTGCACTCGCGGCCGGCGATGGCCTTGCATCGCCGCCACGGCCTGATGGTGGCCTGGGAGTCGAACGACGGCCTCGCCGGGGTGACGGCTGCCGACGGTATCCACGCTCGCCGCTTCAGCCTGCAGGGCGCCTCGATCAGCCCACCGGAACGGGTCAACGCCCTCGACGGGGCCGAGGCCGCTCGCCCGGACGTCGCGGTGAACAACGAAGGGCGCTTTCTGGTCGCCTGGGAAGGCTGCTGCACGGACGGCGACCGCTCCGGCATCTTCGCCCGCATCTACGGCCGCAATGGCCAGCCGATCGCTCCCTACGTGATCGTCAACACCTCGCGCAACGGCATCCACCGCCGGCCGGCCGTCGCCGCCGATCCCTCGAACAACTTCTTCGTCGTCTGGCAGGGCCGCTACGACGCGCCCCTCACCTCCCGCATCTGGGGCCAGGTGGTCAATCGCAGCGGTGGCCTGATCGGCGGCCAGTCGCAGTTGTCGAGCGGCGACTGGGGCGGTACGGCGCAGACCGCGCCCTCGCTGGTCAACATCCCCTCTGGCGGCTACTACGTGATCTGGATCGACTATCTCGACAACTTCCCGCTCGGCATCTTCGGCGTCGAGGTCGATCGCTTCTCGGCCCCCGTCGGCAGCGAGGCGAAGCTCTCGGCGACCCAGATCGGCTCGCAGTTCCAGACCTCGCTCGCCACCGATCGCGTGCACGAGGTCCTCGCCCTCTGGGAGGGCTATCACGGCAACGAGCGGGGGATCACCGCCGTCCGCCTCTCCACCTCCCCTGACCGCGGCACCTGGCATGGGCTGACGGTCGGCGAGTAGCGGTTCAGCGCTCTCCGTCGCTCGCAGCGCCCCGGACTGCCGGGGCGTTTGCCTTTTTGGGCGCAACGTTTGCACGCAGTGGCCGGCGAGTCAGCATGGAAGCAGCTCGTGACCAACCCCCGGGGAGCTCGTGATGATCTCGTTCGTCACCCTGTTTCTCGGCCTCGTGCTCGGTCCACAGACCGTGGAGGTCGCCCTCGGCCCCGAGGTGCAGCGCGTCGAGATCCTCCTCGACGGGCAGCCCGTGGCGGCGTTGGCGGCACCAGAGAGCCAGGCAGCGATCGACTTCGGCGGCCGGCTCACCCCGCATGCGCTCGACGCTGTCGCCTTCGCCGCCGATGGCCGCCAGCTGGGCTCGGCCCGGCAGTGGATTAATCTCCCGCGCGCACCTGCCGAGGCCAGTGTCGTCCTCGAGCGAGATCAGAACGGTCGCAGCTTCGCCCGCTTGAGCTGGGAGTCCCTCATCCAGGACCCACCGCGGGAGGTGCTGGCGAGCTTCGACGGCCACCCCCTCGCCGTCGCCGACCCCGAACGCATCGAGCTGCCTCCCCACGACCTCGCTGCGCTGCACTTCTTCCGCGCCGAGATCGACTTCACGGACACCGTGAGCGCGGTCGCCGAGAAAGTCTTCGGCGGCAGCTACGGCGACGAGATCACCAGCGACTTGACAGCCGTCGCCGTCGAGATGCCGGTGGGCGTGCCGGCGCCCACCCCGGCCTCCCTTGCGGGCCTGCTGACCAGCGACGGAGCCCCCGTCGAGGTGGTGGCGGTCGACCGCGGTGTCGCCGAGCTGGTGGTGGTGCGGGACGAGCTGGCGGCGGCGAGCCTCGAGCGCATCCAGCGTCAGCTGGCCCGACTGCTGCGCACCGTCGAGGGAATTGGCCGTCAAGGCAGCCGGCTGGCCAGCCAGTCGGTCGAGCTGCCCGCTCCGCGCTCGCTGCGCTCGGCCCTGCCGCTACCGCTCGATCAGCATCTGCGACTGCTCTGGCCCTTCGCCTTGCGGGAGGAAGCGGCCACCCATCGCTACGCCCTCTTCCCCACGACGCCCGAGCTCACCACCCGCGACGCCGGGGTCTACTGGCTGCTCACCCAGCTGCGCCAGGCACGGGCCGCAGGCGCCGCGCAGCAGCTGAGCGATGCCGTGGCGGTGGCCGGGATGGCGGCCACCAGCCGCTCGCGCCGGCGCGCCGTCCTGCTCGTCACCAGCCACACGCCGGAGGACGACTCGGCGCTGACCCCGGCCGTCGTGCGCCGCTACCTCGAGGCTCTGCGGGTGCCGCTGCGTGTCTGGGTGGCCGATCCCAAGACGGCGCTGATGAAGGCACGCTGGGGCGAGGTGACCGACGTCTCCACCGCCGGCAAGCTCGATGGTGCCGTCCAGGAGATTGCGAACCTGCTCGATCGGCAGTGGATCGTCTGGGTGCGCGGCGCTCACCTGCCGCAGAGCCTGGCGCTCGCCCCCAACAGCCTCGGAGCCCAGCTTGCCCGCTGAACGCCGCCGGGGCCGGTGCCTCGCGGCCGTCGCCCTGCTGCTGCTCACTGGCATCCCGCAGCTCGCCGCCCAGGCCCCGGCGCCACCCGCCGAGGCGGAGGAAGTGCTCGGCGCTCCCTCGGCGCTCTCGCTCTCTGGCAGCGGTGCCGAGCCACGCCTGACGGTGGCGGCCGGCACGCGGCTCTATGAGCGGCCGACCCTGACCTCCCCCGCCCTCCTCACCTTCGATGCGGACACCGAGCTCGAGGCCCTGGCGAGCCAAGGCGCCTGGCGCCGGGTGCGGGTGGGAGCGCTCAAGGGCTGGGTGCTGGTCAAGACCAGCGAGGCGAGCGCCGCGGAACCGGCGCGGCGCCCCGCCACCGACGTCGACCCGGACCGCCTTGCCCGCGCCCGCGCCGCCTTCGCCGCCCCACCCACCGAGGGCACGCTTGGCCCCTTCACGCTGCTCACCGACGTGTCGGACGGCCGCTTGGTGGAACGGCTCGCCGCCGTGGCCAACAACCTCGGCACGGCCTTCGCTGAGCGCTACGGCACCACTCCCCCAGCCGCAGGCAAGGAATGGGTGGTGCTGTTCCGCGACCTCGCGGCCTACCGTGAGTTTGCCGAGAGCGAGCCACAGATCGCCGAGGTCGCCGCCCTCGGCCACGCCGGCGGGGGCCTCGCCGCGCTCGCCCAGGGCGAGCTCGCCGAGGCGGAGCTCAGCGGCCTCCTGGTCCACGAGCTCACCCACTTGCTCGCTCACCGGACCTTCGGTAACGACCTTCCCCCTTGGCTCGACGAAGCCTTGGCAGAAGACCTGGCCTATTGCCAGGTCGACGGTCGAGGAAGGCTCCGGCTCGGTACCCTGGCCGGTAGCACGGTGATCAGCGATGCCTTGGCGAGAGACCCTCTGGCGAGACTCACGGTCGGCCGCGAGATCGAGCTGCGCGGGCCGCGCAGCGTCCTGCGGCGGCTCGTCGACGCCTGGGGATCTTCGGAGCGTCTGCCTCTCGAGGACATCCTCGACCTCTCCTGGAGCGAGCTCGCCGCCGGCCGGGATCGCGGTACGCACTACGCCGAAGCAGCCTTCTTCGTGCGCTACCTCCTCGACGGCGGCCAGCGCGGCGACGCCGCAGCCTTCCGGGCCTACCTGGCGGCGATCGCCGCGGGTGGTGTGGCTGACTCGCCGGCCCTCCTCGCCCGTTTGGGCCGGCCGGCAACCCGCCTCGAAAGCGAGCTCGGCGCCTGGCTCCAGCGGCAGGCAGCCCTGGAGCTCCCTGGCAACACCGGCAGGCCTCCCGCCCGACCGTGATAGCGTTCTCGCAAGCTTTTTCCCCGGCGGAGTGAGCTCGTCCCCGCCCCGCGACGCCCCGAAGGAGCCGCGCTAGAGCCACCGGGCCCCCCGCCGGAACTCCCCTCGACTCACCTCGAAAACCGTCCGCCCGCGGACGACCAAGGAGAAGCAAGCCATGACCTACGGTTCCGCTCCCGCCGCCCCCGCCCCGCCCGCCAAGAAGGGCCTCGGCCCCTTGGCCTGGATCCTGATCGGTTGCGGCGGCCTCATCGTGCTGCTCGGCATCCTCTTCTTCGCCGGCGTCGGCTTCCTCGGCTACAAGGCCAAGCAGTTCGCCGAGAACGCCGAGAGCAAGCCCGTCGAGACCCTCGCCAAGGTGGTGGCGATGACCAACCCCGAGATCGCCTTCGTCTCGGCCGACGAGGAGGCCAAGAAGGCGACCTTCCGCAACGAGAAGACGGGCGAGACGCTGACCATCAGCCTCGAAGACATGCAGGCTGGCAAGATCTCCTTCGAGACCGACAAGGGCAAGGTGGAGTTCAACGCCCAGGGCGGTGAGAACGGCCAGTTCCAGGTGACGACCGAAGATGGCAAGGTGATCAAGGCCGGCGTCAGCGATGCCGACAACCGCCCGGACTGGGTGCCGGTCTACCCGGGAAGCTCGGTGCAGGGCGGGGTTGCTGCCTCCGGCAGCGAGGGTGAGGGCGGCCTCTTCTCGCTCACCACCGACGCCAGCGTCGCCGACGTCTTCGACTACTACAAGAAGCAGCTGCAGGCTGCCGGCTTCAACCTCAACGAGCAGACCTTCTCGGCGAACGGCGTCGAGACCCGCACCTTGGTCGCCAACCGCGACAGTGACGGCCACGGCCTGACCGTGGTGATCACTTCGCAGGATGGCAAGACCCAGGCGAGCCTGCAGTACGCCGCCAGCGAGAAGTAGCCAGCCGAGACGGCGGGGCGGCAGGGCCGGTGCGGAGCGGAAGAGGCCCGCTAGGGCTCTTCGCCCCGCTCCACCCGCCGTAGTCGCTTCTCGAACTGCCGGGCGGCGAAGTCGAGCAAGGCGTCTGCCCGCAGACCAAAGGGAGGCTCGGGGCCGTAGGGAGCCAGGGCCTCCTCGATCAACCCGGTGACGACGGGTAGCAAGGCCTCCATCTGGCGGCGAATGGCCGTCATCACCGGCTCACCGTGCGCCGCCACCAACCGGGACAGCAGGTGGACACCGTAGGCCAGATGGCGAGACTCGTCGGCCTTGAGGTAGGCGATGGCGCGTTGCATGGCCGGCAAGATGGCGCGGGCGACGAGGACCTCGTGGTAGGCGTGGTAGCCGGTCTCGGCGAGCACTCCCTCGACCACGAGGTTGTAGGTCGTCGAGGCGACCGCCTGGGCCGTCGGCGAGGGATCGTCCCGTAGCCTCCCCATCGCCTGCGGCAGCTCCTCGGCGAAGAGCCGCCGGTAGCTGGGCGAGTGGAAGCGCTCGAGGTCGCCGGGCTCGCCGGCCACGGCGTCGAAGAAGCGCCGGAAGGTCTCGACGTGTTTGGCCTCCTCCCACAGGAAGGCGGTGAGGAACAGCTCCTCTTCCAGGCGCCCCTCCGCCGCGATCACGCCGAGGAGCGGCAGCAGATCGAGCACCACCGATTCTTCCCCGCCTCCGAAGAGGGCGGCCAGGTGCAAGAGGAGGCGGCGTTCCGGCTCGCTCAGCCGCAGCCAGTCGGCACGATCGGCGGCGAAATCGAGGTCCGCCGGGTTCCAGATGCCCTCGCGCTTGGCCTTCTCCCAGAGCCTGAGCGGCAGGCCCTCCCAATCTAGGCCGCCCGCAGCGAGCGAGCGGTAGCGACGGACGGAGCTCGCGGTCGGGCTAGCCGCACCAGGCCCTCGATCCAACGGCGTGCGCTGCGCACCACTGCCATGGGCATCGTGGGTGCTGGCGCGCGCCGCGGCCTGGACCAGCTCTTGGGCGGCCCCGATGTGCGGCAGCAGGGCGGTCAGCCGGCCACGCTGCAGCTCGAGCTTGCGGCTGAGCACGGCGGTCGCCGGCGCCAGGCGGCCGGCTAGCAGCTCCTCCCAGACGGCGCGGGGCGCCGCCAGCCAGAAGCGCACGGCCTCGCGATCAGCCGCGGTGCCGGCGCGGGCGCAGCGGCACTCGCCGTGGTGGAGGTCCAGGTAGACGGCTTCGTCACCGCCGCCGTCGCTCACCTCGAGAAGGAGGTCGCCTTCCCAGCGCGCTGCCGCGCGGCGGTAGCTCTCGCTCGCCGCCAGCTCCGCAGCGAGGGCCGCGATCCAAGGCCCACGAAACAGGGGTTGCACGGCGCGGACGATACAACAACAGGTGCCGCCTACTTCCCGGCCTCCCAAAAGGCCACCCAGCGGCCCTCTCCTGGGCGCTCTCAGGCCATCGGGAGGGGGCGGCTGCCAGCACGGTCCTGCACCAGCTGCAGATGCCAGTGGCCGCTCTCGGGCGAGTAGAGGTAGACCGAGCGCTGGCGAGCGCTGATCTCGAGCACCTGGCACCCAGGGTCCGCGAAGCCCACGTCGATGCTGCTGCCCACGAGGTCCGCCCAGGGGTCGACGCCGGAGACGTCGACGGCGGTCCGTGCCGCGGCCCCGCCCCCGCGCAGCGCCGCCCGCCCGTCGCGCTCGAGCCAGGAGGCGAGCAGCGCCGAGCCGTCGACGAACTCGAGCCGCACCTCACGGTCGAGGTCGCTGTCTTCGATCTTCCCGGGGTCGAGCAAGGCGACGGCCGGCGCCTCGTGCAGCTGGTAGATCACGCGGGCGAGCACCGGGTAGCGCATCGGGATGCTCAGGCCGCCGCCAGCCAGCGCGCGGCGAGGATCCCCAACCAACCAGCAGTGAGGCAGGCGACCACCATCACGGCGAGATTGGCGAGACCGCTCGACCAAGAGCGCTCGGCGACCAGCTGAAGCGTCTCGAAGTTGAAGGTCGAATAGGTGGTGAACCCGCCGAGAAAGCCCACCGTGAGCGCCATGCGCAGGTGGAGGGGGATGGCGCCGGAGAGAGTGCTGAGCTCGGCGAGCGCCGCCAGCAGGAAGGAGCCAAGAACGTTGACGGTCAACGTACCCCACGGCCACGGGCCACCGGCGAGCCGCTGCACGCTGGCGCCGACGAGATAGCGGGCGCCCGTGCCGGCGGCCCCTCCGAGGCAGATCCACAGCAGTCGCCAGGCGGCGCTCATCGCGGGCAAGGCTATCATCGCGCCAAGCCGCCGCAGGCCGCTCCACGAGCGCTCAGCAACGGCGAACCGGTCGCCGCCGCGGCCCGTACCTTGGACGCGACAGGAGGCCGAACCCGATGCGCCGATCCCGACCACTCCCAGCCTGGTTGCTCGCCCTCGCCGTGGTGGCGAGCCCGCCCGCCTGGGGAGGAGCAGCCATGAACGCCAACGAGACGACCCCCAACTCCGATCGCCGCGAGACCGCCGTCCTCGCCGGTGGTTGCTTCTGGGGCATGGAGGACCTGATCCGCCAGCTCGACGGCGTGATCGACACCGAGGTGGGCTACGCCGGTGGGATCACCGCCAACCCGAGCTACCGCCAGGTTAGCGGCGGCGGGACCGGCCACGCCGAATCGATCCGCGTCGTCTTCGACCCCGCCCGGCTGAGCTATGCGAGCCTGCTGGAGTTTTTCTTCCGCATCCACGATCCCACCACCCCCGATCGCCAGGGCAACGACGTCGGCAGCCAGTATCGGTCGGCCATCTTCGTGCAAGACGCCACCCAGAAGCAGGTGGCCGAGCAGGTCCGCGAGCGGGTGGACAGTTCGCGCAAGTGGCGCCGGCCGGTCGTCACCCAAATCGTCGAAGGCGCGCAGTTCTGGCCCGCCGAGGGCTACCATCAGGACTACCTGCTCAAGAACCCGGGCGGCTACACTTGCCACTTCGTGCGCGACTTCACCTTCGAATAGCGCCGCGTCCCTGGGAGGAACCATGCTCTTCGGCCTCATCGGCGGCGGCTCCGAGCTTGCGGTAGGCGCCCCGGCGCCCGACGCCACTGCGTTCGACCAGGACGGCCAGAGCATTCGCATGGCCGATCTGTACGGTGAGGGCTTCACCCTCGTCTACTTCTACCCGAAGGCGGACACCCCGGGGTGCACCAAGCAAGCTTGCAGCCTGCGCGACGCCTACGCCGAGCTCACCGATGCCGGCGTGCGGGTGATCGGCGTGTCGACCGACAAGCCGACCGCGCTCAAGAAGTTCCAGGACAAGTACCGCCTTCCCTTCACCCTCCTCGCCGACCCCGACAAGCAGGTCCTCGACGCCTTCGGGGTGCCGCACAGGCTGGGCTTCGCGCAGCGCGAGGCCTTTCTCGTCCACGGCGGCACGATCGTCTGGCGCGATACCTCGGCCTCGACGGCCCGCCAGGCCGCCGACGTGCTGGCGGCCCTCGGCGAGCTCGGCAGCAGCGCCTAGCCGCCGCCTTCGCCACCGTCCCGCAGCAGCGCGGTGGGCGCCGTCCGCAAGGCCCGCACCAGCGGCAGCACGAGGGCGAGGACGGCGGGAACGGCAAGCACCGCCACGGCGGTGAGCGCCCAGGCACGGTCGCTTCCCGGCAGGCGCAGCAAGGCCTCCCAGCGCCGGCCGATCTCCAAGGCGGCCAGGCTGCCCAGGGCCAGGCCGAGCGTCAGCTCGCGGGCCGTGCTGCCCACCGCCTGGCGCAGCAGCTCGCCGCGGCCGGCGCCCAGCGCCAGGTGGACGGCGAGGGCCTGCCGCCGGCTGCGCAGCGCCAGGGCGACGACCCCATACAGACTGGCGCAGGCGAGGACGCTCGCCAGGACGCCGAAGACGGTGAAGAGCCCGCAGAAGGCCCGCAGGGACCACGCGGCGCGGCCGAGGTTGCGGCGCAGCGGCTCGGCGTCCCACAGGGCCAGGCCCGGCGCGGCGCGGCGCACCGCTTCGCGGACGCTCTGCTCCAGGGCAGCGCTCGGCACGCTACGCCCGTGGCCTCGCACCAGCAGCTGCACCGAGGTGCCGGCCAGCCCGCTCGGCTGCGCCAGTGGCAGCAAGATCACCTCGGCGTCGGCCGGCGCTCCCTCCTCCGCCCACGCGAGGTCGGCGACCACCCCGACGATCTCCGCCCAGCGCGGCGCCGCCTCGCCGGGGAGCTCAACGCCAAGCCGCTGGCCGACCGCCCTGCCGTCGCCGAAGTGGCGGCGTGCGAAGGAACGGCTGACGAGCACCACGGCCGGGGCGGCGGCAGAGTCCGTCACCCGCAGGTCGCGACCAGCGAGCAAGGGGAGATCGAGGGTCGCGGTCAGCCCAGGGCTCGTGGCGACGGCGAGCACCGAGCGCTGTGGCGAAGCAGGATCGTGGCTCGGCGGCTCGCCGGGCAGCAGCACGCCGAGCCGCGCACTGGCCCCAGCCGGCAGCGCCGTCATCACCACCGCCGCGGCCACCGCCGCGTCGCTCTGCAGCGCCTCGAGGGCCGTCTCGTAGAGCTGGGCGGGGCGCGCCTCGGTGGCCGCATAGGCGCTCAGCCTGGCCGTGAGAAGGGGCCTTGGGTCGAAGCCGTAGGAGGTTTGCGCCAACCACCAGACGGAACGTAGGGTGAGCCCGGCGCCGGCCAACAACCCGGCGGCGAGCGCCACCTGCGCCACGATCAGCAGGCTCCGCGGCCAACCGAGCTCGCCGCCGCGTGCCGTCCCGGCGGCCCGGCCGAGGGCGCGCTGCGGGCTGATGCGGGAGGCGCGCCAGGCGGCGAGCGCGGCGGTCGCCGGCACCAGCAGGCCGGCCGCGAGCACCGCCCAGCCAACGGTGACGGCATCGAGGTGGAGGTCGACCCAGAACCCCCGCAGCGTCGCCTCGGGAGCGCTCAGGCGGCGGAACGCGGCAGTGAGGAGGCTCGCCAGCCCGAAGCCGAGGCCGCCGCCCGCGGCGGAGAGGAGGGCGGCTCGTGCGCCGACCAGGGCGACGACCCGCCCCGCCGAGGCCCCGAGGGCCATCTCCACCGCCAGGCGCCGTCGCTCGGCCATGGTGTCCAGGAGCAGCAAGAGGGCCGCTGTGAGACCGCTCACCACCAAGAGCCCCAGAGCACCTGCGCCGACCACGGCAAGCGAGCGGTGGAGGCCCGGGCTGGTCACCGCAGCGAGATAGGGCTCCAGCCGCGGCGCCGACGGCTCCGCCGCACTCACCTCGGCGGCCCAGGTAGCGGCGATCCGCCGGAGGTCCGCCCGGGCCGCAGCCAGCGAGACGCCGGGGCGCAGCCGGCCGACTGTGAAAAGACGCGGCGCCAGTGCCGTGCGATCGATCCCGGCACCCAGGCACAGCGGCACCCAGACGTCCTGCCGGTAGGGAAAGCCAAAGCCCTTCGGCATCACCCCGACGATGCTGTGCAGCTTGCGGTTGATCGCCACCCCGGCGCCGAGGATGGCGTCCTGCCGCGCAAAACGCTGCTCCCAGATCTCCTCGCTCACCAGGGCCACCGGCGGCCCGCCGCAGTCCGTCGCGAGCAATGGCCTGCCGAAGCGCGGGGCCACCCGCAGCAGGTCGAAGAGGCCAGGGTCCACCGTCGCGCTCACCCGCGCCTCGGCTTCGCCGTCCGGCCAGCGCAGGTACGAGTACCACGCCGCGAACGGCACCAGCGTCTCGAGGCTCGACTGCTCCTCGCGCCAGGCGAGCACCTCACCGGCGGTGGGCGGCTGGCGCAGCTCGGGGTCTGCCTTGCTCTCGACGCTCACCGCCACCAGGCGGTCGGCCTCCGGGAAGGGCAGCCCGCGCAGCAGCAGCCCGCGCGCGATGGCGAGCGTCCCCGTGGCCACGCCCAGACCACCGGCGAGGACGCCCACGGCGAGCAGGGCACCGCGCGGTGAGCGCCACAGCGAGCGCGCCGCCTGCGCCAGAACGAGGCGCCCGGCAGCGAGGAGCCGCCGTGCCGTGCTCACGGCACCTCCAGCGGTGGCTCGGGCGCGTAGTAGCCGGGCCGATGGCGGACGCGGGCGCCGGCAGGGCCGTGCGCCAGGCGCACCTTCAAGCGATGGAAGCTGCCGTCGGCCACCACGCCATCCGCCTGGAAGACGAGCAGATAGGTGACGCTGGAGCGCAGCAGGGCCCGCCGCATCGCCGCCTGGACGTCGTTGAAGTTCTCGAAGGACTCACCACCCGTCTCGACGGCGAGATAGAACAGGCTCTCCCGCCCGCTCGCGACCCGCAGGCCGCCGATGTTGATCGCCTGGATCACCCAGCCGGCCTGGCGGAGGCTGTGGAGGGCCCGCTCGAGCTCGTTCAGGGTGCCGGCCGCACCACGGCCGGTCAGGTAGAGCGGGTCGAAGCCGCTCGACAGCAAGAACACCATGCGCTGCCCGGCGAGCTCGGGCCAGCAGCGCCCCAGCGCCGCAAGGCCGCGAGCAAAGCTGCGGATCACGCTGCGATGGGGCCAGTAGAGGTCGACACGGACCAGCACCCCGGCCTCGGCCACCACCTCCGCCGCCGAGGCCGCGAGCTCACCCGCCGCCGCGTCGCTGGCGAGCGCCGCAGTGAGCCGCGCCGCGCCCGCGGGGTCGCGGCCCAACAGGCTCGCCAGCAGCTCGAGGCCGAGCTCCAGGCGGGCCGCATCGGCCGTCGGCTCGACGAGCACCTTGAGACCGCGGAGCGCGCTGAAGAAGGCCAGGGCCACGCGGTCCTCGGCACGCCGCTCTGCCACCATCTGCCGGCTGGCGGCGAGCGCTTTGGCCAGGGAGAGGCCGTCGGCGTAGGCGAGATCGAAGAGCAGCACGAAGGTGCGTGGGGCGGCCGCCGCCACGGCGTCCAGCCCGGCGGTGGCCGCGTCCCCGGGCGATGACAGGTCGATGACCTCGAAGCCGGTCAGGTCACGGCGCTGGCCGCGGTCGAAGATCACGAAGTCCGCGGCCCCGAGCCCCGTCACCGGTTTGCCGTCGTCGAGCACCCGCACTGGCAGCTCGACGGCGAGGACGGCGGTGCTCTCGCCGAAGTGACCAGCCGACTCGGCCGCCCACGACGGCAGCGCCGAGGCCAGCAGGACAAGCAGCCCGGCGCCAGTGCGAAGGCGGCGTCGGGATCTCGCTCCTGGGCCCGTTCGCGGTGGCTCGCCTCGTTGCATCCCTTCCTCCCGACGACGTTGCGGTCCGGGGCTGCAAGCGGCAGGCCACCGCCCCCGACCTCAGGTTGGCAACCGGCCGAGCCGCGCGCGGAGCTCCGCGTCCACCCCCTGCACGCTGCCCACCAGCTCGCGGGCGCGCATCGCCGCCGCCTTCGCCGCTGCGGTCTTTCCGGCCTTCGCCTCGACCTCCGCGAGGACCACCAGGGAGCGCAGGTAGACCGTGTTGTCCACCAGCTGCCAGCCTTCGAGGATCTTCATCGTGTCAGTGAGAGCGGCCCGGGCGCTGTCGAGCCGGCCGGCGCGCAGATCGATCTCCGCCAGCTCGGGAAGCAGGTTCGGGAGCGCCCGTTCGGACTCACCGCCCACCCGCCGGGCAATCGCGACGAGCCGCTCCAGCTCGCTTCGCGCCTCGGCCGAGCGACCGAGATGGTCGAGGATCACCGCCCGGTCGCAGCCCGCGAGCAGGGTGTCGACCTCCTCCGGCCCCCAGATCGCCGTGAAATTGCCCTGTGCCTCCTCCACCGCCACCAGCGCCTCGGGGTAGCGGTGCAGCGCGCTCAGGGCCCGGCTGCGGCTGAGGCGGGCGTTGGCGACCGAGAAGTGGACGTCCCCAAACGTCTTGACCAGCACCGGCAGGCTGCGCTCGATCATCGCGAGGGCTACCGCCGGCTGCCCGGAATCGAGCTCGAGCTCGGCGGCGTTGGTGCGGATCCACGCCGTCTGCGGATGGTCCGGGCCGGCCACCGCCTCGCTCGCCGCGAGCCCCTGGGCATAGCTCTGGCGCGCTTCTTCGCTCTTGCCGAGGCCGTTCAACGAGAAGGCCTGCTCGGTGTAGAAGCGCGCCAGCCGCGGGTGCTCGGGGCCGCCGGCGGCGCGCAGCGTGGCGATCGCCTGGCGGATCTGCTCGAGGCTCGCGGCGCGATCGCCGCGGTTCGACAGCACCACGTTGAGGTCGAGCCGCGCCAGGGCCAACGCCTCGGGGTCCGGCGGTCGTTGTGCCTCGAGAATGGTCAGCGCGCGCTGCGCCGTCGCCAGGGCCTCGTCGCTCTTGTTGTTGCGGTCGAGGAGGATGGCGAGCACCTGCAGGGCCTCGGCGACCTTCGGGTGCCGGGCCCCGTGGACCGCCTCGCGGCCGGCGATCACCGTCGCGGCGAGGGCGAGCGCCTCGTCGCGACGGTCGAGCGAGCGCAGGGTCTGCAGCAGCTCGTACTGACTGTCGAGAGTGTCGGCGGCCTGGCCGCCGAGGGCCTCGGTCCGCAGCGCCACCGCCTGTTTGAGGAGGCGCTCCGCTTCCTCGTGGCGCCCCAGCTGGCGAAGCACCGCGCCGATCGTGTGCAGCATCGTCGCCTTGATCTCCGGCTGGCCGGCAAGCGAGGAGGCATCGCTGCGCTCGATGCGCCGCGCCCCCTCGTCGAGCAGCTCGACGGCGGTGCGGTTGGCGACCTGGCGGGCGGTGAAGGGGTCCGAGGCGCGGAAGAGATCGGTCAAGAAGGCCGCCACCTGGCGCGCCTTCTCGGCCGCGCGGTTCGCCGCGTTGCGTTCGGCGCGCAGGCGCACGCCGTAGAGCACCGAGAGCATGACCACGGCGAGCAGCCCGGCCGCGGCCGCGGCGACCGTCCAGCGGTTGCGGCGCACGAACTTGCGCGCCCGGTAGAGCGCCGAGTCGGGGCGCGCCAGCACCGGCCGGCCCGCGAGGTAGCGCTCGACGTCCTCCACCAGCCGCGACGCCGATTCGTAGCGCCGCTCGGCCTCCGGGCGCAGGGCCGTCAGCACGATGGTGTCGAGGTCGCCCATCAGGAGCCGTCGCAGCTGGCGCACGGACGAGCAGCCCCGCTGGCGGGCGGTCTCCTGGCCGGATTTCTCCGCCAGCACCGCGCTCGGCCGCGTGGGCTCCCGGGTGAGCGTCGGCTCGCGGAGCTCGCTCGGCGTCTCACCGGCAAAGTGGAAGGCGCGCTGCCCGGCGAGGAGCTCGTAGAGCAGCAGGCCAAGCTGGTAGACGTCCGAGGCGGTGGTGACCGGCTTGCCCGCCACCTGCTCCGGGCTCGCATAGGCCGGCGTCATCGGCAGCGCGTGCCGGGTGAGCTCGGCCGCGGCCTGGCCGCCCTCGCCTTCCGCCAGCTTGGCGATCCCGAAGTCGAGCAGCTTGGGAGCGCCATCCTTGCCCACCAGGATGTTCGCCGGCTTGATGTCGCGGTGGACGATCAGCTGGCGGTGGGCCGCCGCCACCGCGCGGCCGACAGCGCAGAAGAGCCGTAGGCGGGCGCCGAGGTCGAGGGCCTGCTCGTCGCAGTAGTCGTCGATGCGCCGGCCCTCGACGTGCTCGAGGGCGAACCATGGCCGGCCGTCGCCAGCGATGCCGCCGTCGAGGATGCGTGCGATCCCTGGATGCTCCAGGCTCGCCAGGATGCTGCGCTCGCGGTGAAAGCGCGCCACCGCCTGGGCGTCCCAGGCTGGGCGGTCGAGGATCTTGATCGCCACCCGCTGCTCGTACTGGCCATCGGCGCGTTCGGCGAGGTAGACGGTCGCCATGCCACCGCGGCCGATCTCCGCCAGGATGCGGTAGGCACCGAGGCGGGCGCCGGTGGCGAGACCGGGCCCCAACTCGCGGGAGAGGTCGGCGAAGAGCTGCGGCGGCAGATCGGCCTGCCAGCCTTCGTCCTCGCTGGCCGCCAGCATTCGTTCGAGCGCGGCGCGCAGCTCCGGCGTCTCGCACTCGCGATCGAGAAAGGCCGCCCGCTCGGCGGCCGGCAAGTCGAGCGCAGCATCCAGCAACGCATCGAGCCGTTGGCGATCGATCACCGTCTTCCCTCCCCGAGGGCGAGCATGGCTCCCGCTATGGAAACGTCACCGACAGCCGCGCCCCGCCAGGTCGGGAGGCCCTAGCCGCCTACCGGGCCGGCAGCGGACATCCAGGCGAGAAGACGCTCGCTGAACGCCGCCGGCTCTTCCAGGAAAGGCTGGTGGCCACTGCGCTGAAAGACCTCGCGGCTGGCCGTGGGGAGCTGTGCGGCGAGATCGTCCCACAAGCGATGGGGCACTGTGTAGTCATAGCGGCCGAGGGCGAGCCACACCGGCACGACGACGGCCGGCTCGCCGAGCGCCTGCCAGCCGTGGGTGAGCGGACCGAGCAGGTGGGCGAAGAAGGCCGGGTTCGCCCGTGCGCCGGCCAGCGCGGGGGCGAGGTCGAAGTCGGGATCGAAGCAGCGCTGGGGCACCGAGGCCAGCAACCGCTGCCCTGGCCCGGCATCGGGCGGCAGGGCCGCGAGGTTGGCCCGCAGCCGCTCCTGCCGCGCGGGCGAAGCGTCCGCCGCGAAGAAGGCCTGGGCCGCGGCGGCCAGCCGTGCCATGTCGCCGTAGGGTGGCGTGCCGACGAGAATGGCGTGGGAGACGGTCGCTGGCGAGCGCCGGGCGTGCTCGAGGGCCAGGGCGCCGAGGATCGAGTGGCCGAGGACGGCCATCTTCTCGACCCCCAGCGCCACCCGGACGGCTTCGAGATCGGCGCTCAGGCGCTCGAAGTCGAGCTCGGCCGGCTCGCCCGTCGAGCTGGCGCTCCCCCGCAGCTCGACGAAGGCCATGCGCAGATGACGGTCGAGCGCCGCCGGCAGCTGCCGTTCGTAGGGCTCGCAGCCGATGCTGCTGAGGACGACACAGACCGGCCCCGCGCCGCGGACCCTGCACTCGAGCTCGGCACCTGCAACGGCAACCCGCATAGCGACCCTCCTCGCAAGCCCGGAGGATAGCGGAGTTGGGCGGCCCTGAGCGGACTAGGGATGGCCTGGCTTCGCCGCCACCATCTCCAACAAGAAGCCGTGCGTGAGGCTCGCCGGCACCAGGAAGCGGCTCCGCCCCTGGTAGCGAAACACCGGCAGCGCCTGCCCGGTGCCCTGCTCGGCGAGGTGCTGGGCGACACCCAGGTGCGCGACCTCGACACTCGCCCCGAGGATCCCTTCCCCGCGGCTGGCGACGAAGTCCGCCACCAGGCCAGGGCCGTCCGGCTCGAGGAGGGCCAGAGTGGCGTTGTGCAGGCGGACCATGGCCCCGCGGGCCCCGAGGTAGCGCACCTTCTGGTGGCGGGGGCCGACGGCCAGGCCGAGACCGTCGTAGAAAGCGATCGCGGCGTCGAGGTCCGGCACCACCAGCCAGAGCGTGTCGATCTTCCGCGCCGTGTTGGGATGCGGCCGAGGAGCCAGGGCCGGCGTGCTGGCGAAGAGGTCGGCCACCGCCGCTTCGTCATAGTCGACGAAGAAGTTCGAGTTGTCCGGCGCCAGGACCGTGGTCAGGACGAGGGAGCTCCACAGCGGGGAGAGCCCCACCACCTCACCCGTCGGTTCGACGACCAGGGGCGGGGCGGGGAGCGGGCCGATCGCCGGGTAGCCGCTGGCGTTCAGGGCGGCGAGGGCAGCCGAGGCATCGCTCACCTCGCTGCCATAGAACTTGCCGCCTTCGTGGTGCTCCAAAAAGTCGAGGAAGGGGGCCGTGAACGGGTTGAGCTCGGTGAACGCCAGAACTTCGAGGTAGGAGAGGTCGTCGAACCAGATCAACCGGTTCTTGCCGCCGGTGGGCGACAGCAGGGCCGGGGTGAGGGCAAAGCCCAGCTCCCCTTCCCACACCGCCGCCGCGTCGTCGAAGTTCTCGAGGCGAACGAGGGCGGCGACGTGGTCCACCCCCCGGCCCACCGCGAGCTGAGCGGCGAGCGGCCAGGAGGTGACGAACGTCAGGACCGCGGCAAGAGCAAACCTTCCACGCATGGCCTTTCTCCTATTGAACGATCCGCAAGAAAAACGGCCCCATCCTACTCTTTGCCCCTCGCTGGCGCAGGCCTCCACTGAGCGCCCAGGCTGCAACTTCCCACCCATCCCTTCCGTAGGTCGCCAAGGACGACAGCGCGGAAGGTCCCCGAGGCCCTCGGCGCTGCCGCCGTGACCTCGTCCATCTGCCGCGGAGGGCTCGATGCCTGATTTGAAGCTCGCGTTGCGTACTCTCACCCGCACTCCGGTGGTGACCGCCGTCGCCTGCCTCTCGCTCGCCCTGGGCATCGGCGCCAACGCCGCGATCTTCTCCCTCTTCGACCAGCTGGTGCTGCGCTCGCTGCCGGTTCGCCAGCCGGAGCGCCTGGTCAACCTGAGCGCTCCAGGGCCCAAACCAGGCTCGCAGTCCTGCACCAACGCCGGCAGCTGCGACGACGTCTTCAGCTACCCGATGTTCCGCGACCTCGAGGCGGCGAACCCCGAGCTCGTCACCCTCGCCGCCCACCGGGGCTTCGGTGCCAACCTCGCCTTCCGCGACCAGACGGTGAGCTCGGAGGGGATGCTGGTCTCCGGCGGCTACTTCGCCGCCCTCGGCCTGCAGCCGGCGCTGGGCCGCTTGCTTGGCCCGGAGGACAACCGCACGGCCGGCGCCCATCCCGTCGCGGTGCTCAGTCACGAGGCCTGGCGCAGCCGCTTCGGCGCCAGCCCGAACGTGGTCGGCGAGCCGATCACCGTCAACGGCCAGGTACTGACCATCATCGGCGTGACCCCCGCCGGTTTCCACGGCACCACCCTCGGCAGCCGCCCCGAGATCTACGTGCCGATCGTCATGCGCGAGGCGCTGACGCCCGGCTACAAGGACTTCGAGAACCGCCGCAACTACTGGGCCTACGCCTTCGGACGCCTGCAACCGGGGGTCAGCCTCGAGAAGGCGGCGAGCGCCCTCAACAGTCGCTACCACGCCCTGCTCAACGAGGTCGAGGTGCCGCTCCAAGAGGGGATGAGCGAGCAGACGCTCGGGCAGTTCCGCGAGCGCAAGCTCCTGCTCAGCGCCGGTGCCGAGGGGCAGAGCTCGGTCCACCGCAATGCCCGCGCTCCCCTGCTGCTGCTGCTCGGTGCCACCGGCTTCGTGCTCGCCATCGCCTGCGCCAACGTCGCCAACCTGCTGCTCGCCCGCGGCGCCAGCCGGGCTGGTGAGATGGCCGTGCGCCTCGCCGTCGGCGCCGGCCGCGGCCAGCTGATCGGCCAGCTGCTTACCGAGGCGGCTCTGCTCGCCCTGGCGGCCGGCCTCGGCGGCGTGCTGGTGGCCAGCTGGACACTCCGCCTCCTCGGCACCATGCTCCCGGCGCAGGCCGTGGGCACCCTCGACCTCCACCTCGATCTGCACATCCTGGCCTTCACCACCGCCCTCGCCCTCGCCACCGGCCTCCTCTTTGGGCTCCTCCCTGCCCTGCTCAGCACCCGCCCCAACCTCACCCCGGCGCTCAAGGGCCAGGCAGCACGCACCGGCGGCACCACCGGCGCCGCCCGCTTCCGCAACGCCATGGTCACGGCGCAGATCTTCCTCGCGATGGCCCTGTTGGTGACTGCCGGGCTGTTCACCAAGAGCCTCGCCAACGTCAGCCGGGTGGATCTTGGCCTGCGCACCGACCACCTGGTGGCCTTCGGCATCTCGCCCGAGCTCAACGGCCTCGATCCCGCCAAGAGCCAGGAGCTCTTCGCCCGCCTGGAGAGCGAGCTCGCCGCCCTGCCCGGCGTCGAGAGCGTCTCGGCCTCGATGGTCACGCTGATCGCCAACAACAACTGGAACACCAGCGTCTCCGTCGAGGGCTTCGACACCGGCCCCGACGTCGAAGCCACCTCGGCGATGAACGAGGTCGGCACGGGCTTCTTCTCCACCCTCGGCATCCCCCTCCTCGCCGGGCGCGACTTCGGCAGCGGCGACATCCTCAAGGCACCCAAGGTGGCGATCGTCAACCAGGCCTTCGCCCGCAAGTTCGGCCTCGGCGACCAGGTGATCGGCAAGCGGATGGGGGTCGGCCGTGGCAACGCCGTCGACCTCGACATCGAGATCATCGGCCTGATGGCCGATGCCAAGTACAGCGACGTCAAGCAGCCGGTACCGGCGCAGTACTTCGTGCCCTACCGCCAGGATGCCGGTGTCGGCTCGCTCAACTTCTACGTGCGCACCCGGCTCGACCCCAAGCACCTGGTCAACCCGATCGGTGAAGCGGTCCGCCACCTCGACCCGACCCTGCCGGTCGAGAACCTCCAGACGATGGAGGTCCAGGTGCGCGAGAACATCTTCGTCGACCGGCTGATCGGCACCCTGTCGACGGCCTTCGCCGTCCTCGCCACCCTGCTCGCCGCCGTCGGCCTCTACGGCGTGCTGGCCTACACGGTGGCACAGCGCACCCGCGAGATCGGCCTGCGCATGGCCCTCGGGGCGGACGCTTCCCGGGTGCGCTCGATGGTGCTCCGTCAGGTGGCGTTGATGACGCTGGTGGGTGGCGGCCTCGGCACGCTGGCTGCCGTCGGGCTCGGCAGGCTCGCGAGCTCCCTGCTCTACGAGCTCCAGGGCTACGACCCCGGCGTCCTCGTCGGCGCCGGCATCGTCCTCGCCCTGGTGGCCCTCGGCGCCGGCTCCATCCCCGCCGGCCGCGCCGCCCGTGTCGAGCCGATGGTAGCCCTGCGCCAGGATTGACCCGCGGCAGCCCCGGCCTCGCGGCCAGGGCAAGCGGCGATCTCCGTGCAGTTCGCCAGATCGAGCGTGCCGGTGGGCTGGGCGGTGTTCTGGGCGCAGTTGCCGAGCTTCTTGTAGGTGTTGTCGCCCGACACCACCAGGCCAAAGACGTGCGCCACCTGGGTCATCTGGCGCTGCCCGTGGCGAACTGCCTGCTGGGACTGCCGAGGTTGTCCCAGGGATGGGCCGTCACCGAGATCGCGAACTCCAGGTCTTCGGTGCTGCGGGCGGCGAGGAAGGTCCGCAGCCCGTCCTTGTGGATCTCCCCACCCGCGCCGCCGCTCAGGGCACGGTGAGCGACCAGCCGGCCGTGTCGCCGGTCTCGAAACCGTCGGCGAAGAGGAAGGTAGCCACCCGCCAGTTGGCGGCGAAGGGGGCCGTGAGGTTCGACACCCGGTGGTTGTCCCGCTCGTTCAAGATACCGGTCGGCAGGCCGAGGAAGCTCACCGCCGGATTGGAGAAGTAGGGCTGGCGGGTGCAGCCGCTGGCGCATTCCGTCGAGTAGGAGAGCACGGTGCGGTACTGGCTGTTGTGGAAGTGGCCGAAGGCGTCGGGCTGGTAGGCCGAGCCCGGCGGCAGGCCGTTCGCCGGATCGTGGTTTAGGCCCATGTTGTGGCCGTGCTCGTGGGCGTAGGTGAGGTTGCCCACGGCGCAGCCGCGGTCGGTGACCTGGAACGCCGACGGCCCGAAGGCGCTGGCGTCCTCGTTGCCCATCAAGTACCCGATGCCGCAGGCGCTGCCGCCGTTCTCGACGAAGAGGCTGACGAGGTCGGCGTTGTACTCATTGCGGCGGGTGGCGACGGTGGCGTCGCCCCGCAGCCAGTTGAGGTCGGAGGAGATGTTGCCGGTGTCGTTGCGGCTCGAAAGCTCGGTGTGGACGAGCCGGAAGCGAGCCACCATGTCGCTGTTGGTGAAGGCGGTGTTGGCCATGTCCACCGCCGCCTGCGCCGTGGCCTCGATCTGCGGCACGCCGCCGGCCGCGTCCCGGGCCTGGGGCGTGTAGAAGATCATCACGTCGATCTGGTCCGGCGCGTCGCGCTGGACGGGCGGCTCGGTGAGCGCCGGGGCCGGCGGCGGCGCCAGCGGCTCGAGGTCGCTTCCCACGGCGCAGGGCGGGAAGCGGGAAAAGTCGAGGCGCGCCACCCACTGCCCGCCGTCTGCTCCGGTGCCGACCTCGAAGACCCGGTCCGCCAGGAAGATGGCTCCCGCAACCACGCCACGGTGGAGGGTCAAGACCACCTGCGAGCCCGCCTCCCCGTCGAGGCGGCCGCGCCACACGAGGTCCGTGGGGCCGCGGCGCTCGACCTCCGTGCGCGTCGCGACGAAGGCCTCGCCCGGCAGCAGCTCGAGGCCAAGCCGATCGCCGGCCGCGGCGAGGGGCGCCGGGTCCACCTCGACCCGCGCCCAGGCGGCAGCGGCCGGCGAGGGCTGCGGGCCAGCCGACGGCGCCCGGCCGTGCAGGAAGAGGGCCGGGGGGACATCGGCAGCCGCGGCCGTGGCGAGCAGGGCGAAAGCGAGAGCGGCGACACCTGAGGCGAGGCGGGAGAAGATGTTCATGGGCCGAGCCTCCTGCGAAAGGGTTCTCATGGTGGCCCAAGTGTACCAACCTGCCCGCCGCCCCGGCTCAGAAGCGGAACATCACGCCGACCTCGGGTGCGACGTCCGGGGCCTTCTCGGTGATCCCGAAGCCGCAGTTGAGCTTCAGGCGAGCGTGCTCGCTGAAGAACCACTGCAGTTCGCCGATCAGCGACAGCTCGTCGCTCTCGCCCTCGAGCGAGGCGACCAGCCGCCAGCGCGGCGACAGGTGCTTCAGGTAGTCGATCGCGTACTCGCCCAGCTCCACCTGGTCGCCGCTGCCGTCATAGGCGAGGGCCACCCGGCCGAGGAGGGTGCCCCAGCGGAAGCCGCGGATGGCCCCGAAGCCGAAGGCGGCCTCCCAGTCCTGGGTGCCGATCAGCTTCTTGTTCTCCTGGAAGGGAAACACTACCTCGACGAAGCTGAACAGCTCCGGCCGATCGGCGGTCTCGTCCCGCCAGCGCCAGCGCAGCTGGGCCTCGACGTCCCCCAGGCCGGACTCCTGGAGCCGGGGCGGCACGGCGGAAGGGTCGTCGGGCGCCTTGGTGAACGTGGTCTTCGCGCGCACCGCGCCCTCGACCTCGACGGCCAGGCGGTCGGAGATGCCGTAGGAGAGGAAGATCAGGTCCTCGTGCTCGACGGTCTTGCCCAGGTAGTCCTCGCTGCTGGTGTAACCGAGCTCGCTCGGCTTGTACTCGAAGGCCGTGGTGCGGGTGTACTCATAGAACAGATAGACCAGCAGCTCGCCGTGCTCGACGTAGGTGCCGAACTGCGAGGTCGGGATGCCCGGCCCGCGGTCGGCCTGGTAAGGCGGCGGGCTCGCGTCCTCGCCCAGCAGCGGAACGGCACCCACCACCCCACACAGCACCAAGACCAGGGCCAGCCACCGCCGGGCTGCGCCACGGACCCGTGTGCTTCGATCGGCTTCCTCTCGCATCGTGCCTCCAAGCAGGCCGCACCGCGCGAGGCCCCGCGCCCCGCGGCCGGCAGCACTTGGAGGGGGAGATGCACGAGCGCGGCGGATCCTTCGCCGGGGCGATGACGGCGTCTCGGCGCGCCGCCCCCACGCTAGGATCCTCCCGCGCGGCGAAGGCCCCCGGGGGAGGAACGATGGACGCGACGCTCGCGATCCGACCAGCCCATCCCGACGAGAGAGAGGCGTTGGAGGCGCTCCAGCGCCGCGCCTCCCTCGCCAATCCGGGAGACCGCGAGGCCCTCCTCGCCCACCCGGACGCCATCGCGGTGCCCAGCGAGCAGATCGAGCGCGGGCAGGTGCTGGTGGCGACCTTGGCCGGCGAGCTCTGCGGCTTCGGCGCCATCCTGCCGCGGGAGGACGGCAACGCCGAGCTGGACGCCCTCTTCGTCGATCCATCCCGCTGGCAGCAAGGCCTCGGTCGCGCCCTCGTCGAGGCCCTGGCCGCGCAGGCCCGCCAGCAAGGCGCCGCAGCGCTCCATGTGATCGGCAACCCGCACGCCGAGGCCTTCTACCGCGCCACCGGCTTCGCGCTCATCGGAACGCACGAGACCCGCTTCGGAGTCGGCTTGCTGCTGCGGCGCCCGCTCTGAGGCCGGGTAACGAGGGCCCAGGGCCGCGGCGCGGCCGGGTAGGCAACGCCGGGAAGCGGCGCCGGCTCGGCGAGCGACGCCCTGAGAACTCCGGGCAGGTCTTCGTTTGCAGAACGCCAGGGCGCCCGAGGGCTTGCTTGCCACCGACGTCCTCTCCGTCGCCGGCTGCTACTCTCCCGCCATGCGCGACACGATGCCCAGTCGCACGGCCCACCTGGTGGCGCTGCGCCGCGCTGCGCATCAGGTGCTCGACGAGCCGCTGGTGCTCGCCGACCCGCTGGCGCTGGCGATTGCCGGGATCGAGGCCGCCGAGGTCCACCGCGACCCCTGGCACCGCTCCCTGAGCGGGCGGTCGCTGCGCGCCTTCCTCGTCGCGCGCAGCCGCTTCGCCGAGGACCGGCTGGCCGAAGCGCTGGCGGCCGGCGTCTGCCAGTACGTGGTGCTCGGCGCCGGGCTCGACACCTTCGCCCTGCGCAACCCCTTCCCGCGGTTGCGCGTCTTCGAGGTCGATCACCCAGCGACCCAGCAGCTGAAGCGCCAACGCCTGGCGGCAGCGGGCCTCGCCGTCCCCGCCTGCCTCACCTTCGCGGCCGTCGACTTCACCCGCCAAACGCTGGCCGAGGGCCTTGCCGCCGCCGGCTTCGATGCCGGCCAGCCGGCCTTCTTCTCGTGGTTGGGGGTGGTGCCCTACCTGCCCCACGCGGCGGTGGTCGAGACCCTGCGCTTCGTCGCCTCCGGGGCCACGCCGGTCGAGATCGTCCTCGACTATGTGATCGACCCCAGCCTGGTGCCGTTCCTCCAGCGCGCCGCCCTGGCCTTGCTCGCGGCCCGGGTCGCCGCTGCCGGCGAGCCCTTCCGCACCTATCTCGCTCCTGCCGCTCTCGACGCGGTCGCCCGGGAGCTGGGTTTCGAGGCGATCGCGGACCTCGGCGCCGAGGAGCTCAACCCGCGCTACTTCCACCTACGGCGCGACGGCCTCCAGCTGCGCGGCGGTCTCGGCAGGGTCGCGGCGCTGCGGCGCGATGGCACGCCGCCCGCCTCCCGGGGAGCGCCGCACAAGGGGGCGCAGCGATGAGCACCACCTGTCCTGCCTCAGAGTGAACGTGACAACCTTGACGCCTCGGATAGGAGGCGGGAAGGAGTCACGGGATG
>CAYQRE010000034.1:0-54268 GCA_964420075.1 uncultured Thermoanaerobaculia bacterium
CGCGAGGTCGACGGGCGGCCGGGCCTCGCTCGCCCAGCCGGCGACGGCGGCCGTCGCCCCTTCGTGGCGGAGGACGAGCGAGCCCACTTCGGCGAGCTCCGCGGTGAGGCGGGGCGCCAGCACCGAGCGGCCACTGAGGCGCAACCGTGCCACCAGGAGCTGCAGATGGCCGTCCGCCGCCTCGACGGCTGCGGTGAGCGCCGCCCGCAGGGCCGAGAGGAGGCGAGGCGTGAGGTCGGCCGTTTCGCTGAGGTCGTCGAGCGGGACGGGCACTTCTTCGTAGCGCAGGTTGGCGAGCGGCAGCTGGCTGAGGCGCGGGCGTGCCTCGGCCGTGATCTCGAGGAGCCAGGGGCCACGGACCCCCGTCTCGCGGCTGTCGAGCGGCTGCGGCGAGCCTGGATAGAGGAGGACCGGGCCGCTGCCCGCGAGCGGCCCCGGGCCGTGCACATGGCCGAGGAGCCAGGCGCGGTGGGGCAATGCCCGCAGGCGCGCCGGCGAGGTCGGTGCGTAGCGGCTGGCGGCGGCCCCCACCTCGGCATGGAGGAGCCCGAGCAGGGGGGCGGGGGCCTCGGTCGGCAGGTCGTAGGCGGCCAGCGGGTCGCTTGCGAAGCGCTCGCGGGGAAAGGACCAGCCGTCGACCGCCAGCGCTTCCTGGCCGCCTTCCGCGAGCAGAAAGCGCTCCCAGCGCCCGCCCTGGCCGAGCAGGTGGAAGCGCTGGCCGGCGAGGGGCTCGACCAGGCGGGGCAGGACGTCGAAGTCGTGGTTGCCGGCCACGGCGAGCGTCCAGGTCCCGGCCCGTGAGAGGCGCCGGATGCCGGCTTCGAGCGGGCCCAGGGCCTCGAAGAAGCGGTTCTCGCGGTCCACCACGTCGCCGGTCAGGACGAGCGCTGTGACCTCGTGGGCGAGCGCCGCTTCGACGATCCGCTCCCAGGCGAGGAGGGCAGAGAACCGCGCCGGGTCCGTGCCCGGGGGGAGAGCGGCAGAGCGCCGGCCGAGGTGGAGGTCACCAGTGACGAGCAGTCGCATCGGAAGCGGTCGCGAGACCGCGGATAGGATAGCGGAACCGCCGCGAGCCTCCCTGCCGTGATGCTTCCCCTCCTCTGTCCCGTCCGCCATTGCCGGCAGCTCCTCGTCGAGGACGCGCGGACCTTCCGCTGCCCGCACGGGCACAGCTTTGATCTGGCCAAGAGCGGCTACCTCAACCTGCTCCAACCGCAGGACCGCCGTTCACTCGCCGCCGGCGATGCCAAGGAGGTGGCCCAGGCACGCCGCCGGCTGTTCGCCGCCGGCCTTTCCGACTTCCTGCTCGCCGGCGTGCGGCGCTGGCTGCCGGCTGCCCGCCCCGAGCGTTGGCGGGAACGGCTCTGCGCCGGCAACGCGGGGAGGCTGCTCCAGGCGGTGGACATTGGGGCCGGCGAGGGCTCGATGCTCGGCACGCTCGCCGCCGAGGCCGGCTTCGCCGCCTGCGGCGTTGACCTCTCGGCGCCAGCCATCGAACTCGCCGCGCGTCGCTGGCCCGCGCTCGACTGGGTGGTGGTGAACGCCGATCGCTTCTTGCCCTTCCCCGATGCCTCCCTCGACCTGGTGACGAGCTTCACGGCCCGGCTGCCGGCGGCCGAGCTGGCCCGCGTCGTCGCTCCTGGCGGCCATCTCTGGGTGGCCGTGGCCGCGGCGGACGACCTCGTCGAGCTGCGCGCCGCCGTGCAGGGCGAGGGTGAGCTGCGCAGCCGCTGGCAGCGCGCCGTCGAGGAGCTCGGCGGAGCTTTCGAGTTGCTGGAGCAGACGGAGCTGCGCGAGCGCCTCGCTCTGGCGCCGGACGAGCTCCGCGATCTTCTCGCCACCACCTACCGCGGCGCCCGCCGGAGCCAGCGCGAGGCCGTCGCGGCGCTCGGCGCGATGGCGGTGACGCTCAGCCGCGACCTCCTCTGGCTGCAGCGGCGGAGCGGCCCATGACCGCTGGTACACTGCCGGCCCGATGAACAAGCCTGCTGCGAGCCTCGCCCTCGTCGCCACCTGCGGGCTGGGCCTCGAAGAGCTCCTCGCCGGCGAGCTCGCTGGCCTGGGGACCAAGGCCGTGACGAGCGAGAAGGGTGCGCTTCGCTTCGCCGGCGACTGGCGCACGGTGTGGCGGGCGAACTACCGGCTGCGCACCGCCAACCGTGTGCTCGTCGAGCTGGGCAGCTGGCCGGCGGCCGACGGCGAGGCCCTCGCCCGCGGCGCCGCCGAGCTGGTGCGCCAGGGCAGCGATCGCTGGGGGGGGCTGAGCGCTGACGACCTCTTTGCGCCGCGCCTGACCTTCGCCCTCCGCGCCACCAGCTCGGCCTCGCAGGTGCGCGACGCCCAGTGGGCCGCCCTCAAGGTCAAGGACGGCCTGGTCGATGGCCAGCGCAGCCGTTGGGGCAGCCGCGGCAGCGTCGAGCGCCGGCAGCCAGACCGTGCCTTCCGCCTGCTGCTGCAGCGCGACCGGGCGACCCTGCTGCTCGACACCTCCGGTGAGCCGCTCGACCGCCGCGGCTACCGGCTGGCGACCAGCAGCGCCCCCGTGCGTGAGCAGCTGGCGGCAGCCTGCGTGCAGGCTTCGGGCTGGGATGGCCGCGGGCCGGTGGTGGACCTGATGTGCGGTAGCGGCACTCTCCTCGTCGAGGCGGGTTGGATCGCCCTCGGCCGGCCACCGGGCTTTCTGCGCCGGCAGTGGGCCTTCGAGAACCTGCCCAGCTTCGAGCGCGCAGCCTTTTCCGCCGTCCTCGCCGAGCCGGTGCCGGCCCTGGCCCCGGCGGTGCGGCTGTGGGGGGTGGAGATCGACGCCGCGACGGCCCGCGGTGCCCGCGCCAACCTCGATCGCGCCGGCCTCGGCGAGCGGACGACCCTGCGGCTGGGCGACGCCTTCGAGTTCGAGCCACCACCGGGCCCCGGGCTGGTGCTGGTCAACCCGCCCCACGGCGAGCGGCTGGCGAGCGACCCGGAGGGCTGGCGGCGCCTGGGTGACCTGCTCAAGAAGCGCTACGCCGGCTATCGCGCGGTGGTGCTTGCCGGCGACGCCGCCCTCGGCAAGCAGCTCGGCCTGAAGCCCCAGCGGCGGCTGCCGGTGTGGAACGGTCCTCTCGAGGCGCGCATCCTAGTGCTCGATCTCTTCGCCGGCGCCGCGGCGCCGGCCGGGGGACGAACGGCGGTCACCAACCGCGAGAGGGAACCACGATGAACGACACGAGCGCACGGCTCGAAACGCGCCTGATCCATGCCGGGGAGGGCCGCGTCGAGGGCGCGGTGAGCCTGCCGGTCTTCCAATCATCGGTCTTCGCGATCGCCGACGAGGCCGGCTACGAGGGACTCAAGTACCCGCGCTACAACAACTTGCCCAACCAGGAGGCGGTTGCCGCCAAGCTCGCGAGCCTGGAAGGCGGCGAGGCGGCGCTGGTGGCGGCGAGCGGCATGGCGGCGATCACCACCGCGCTCCTGACAGTGCTCGGCCAGGGTGGCCACCTGCTGGCGGTGAGCCCGCTCTACGGTGGCACGCAGAGCCTCCTGGCCCGCCGCTTCGCGAGCTGGGGCCTCGCCTACGACCTCGTTCTGGACGACGACCCGGCGGCCTGGCGAGCCAACCTGCGACCAGAGACGCGGGCCCTCTACGTCGAGGCGATCACCAACCCTGGGGTTCAGGTGCCGGACCTCGAAGCGGTGGTGGCCCTGGCCCGCGAACGCGGCCTGGTGACGTTGATCGACAGCACCTTCGCCACACCGATCAACTTCCGGCCGCTGGAGCACGGCTTCGACCTCGCGCTCCACAGCTGCACCAAGTACCTCAACGGCCATTCGGACCTGGTGGCAGGCGCGGTGGTGGGGCGGGCCGGGCTGATCGCCGAGATCGAGGCCACCCAGCGCATCCTGGGCGGCTGCCTCGACCCCCATGCCTGTTCGCTGCTGCAGCGCGGGATGAAGACCCTGGCCCTGCGGGTGCGCCAGCAAAACGACAATGCCCTCGCCCTGGCCCGCTTCCTCGAGGCCCACCCGGCGGTCGCCCGAGTCGCCTATCCAGGGCTTGCCTCGCACCCGGCCCACGCGCGGGCGCGCCGCCTGTTCGCCGGCTGCGGCGGCATGCTCGCCTTCGAGCCACGCGGTGGCGCAGCGGCGGCCGACCGCTTCCTCGCCAGCGTCGAGGTGGCGACGCACGCCCCCAGTCTCGGCGGCATCGAGACCCTGGTGATCTCGCCGGCGCGTTCCTCGCACGCCGGGCTCTCTCCTGCCGAACGGGCGCGGCAGGGAATCAGCGACGCCCTGGTGCGGGTGTCGGTGGGGATCGAGCATGCCGACGACCTCTGTGCTGACTTCGACCAGGCGCTGCGGGCCTAGGGGCCGCTCGCGGTGCTGAGAGGTCGCCTTGGGGCCGCGGCTCTGGCGCTTCTCGCCGCGCTTGCCGGCGGCTGTCAGCGCACGCCGCTGGCGCCGCGGCCCGTGGTGCTGATCGGCGTCGACGGCGCCGAGTGGCGGGTGATCGAGCGGCTGTGGGCTGAGGGTGAGCTACCCAATCTCAAGGCCCTGGCCGAGCGTGGGGTCCGCGCCCCGCTCGCCACCGACTACGGCATCTCGCCGGTCATCTGGACGACGATCGCCACCGGCCGCAAGCCAGCCGAGCACGGCATCACCGACTTCGTCGTGCCCACCGAGAGCGGCGACCGGCCCGTGGCCTCGACGCTGCGGCGGGTACCGGCGCTATGGAACATGGCGAGCCTCGCCGGGAAGAGAGTGGCGGTGGTCGGCTGGTGGGCCACCTGGCCCGCCGAGGCGATCCGCGGGCCGATGGTCTCGGACCGCGCCCTTCTCGCGGTGGAAGACCGCATTTCCCCCCCGGAGTTTCAGGCGGTAGTCGACGGGGTGAGCCGCGAGGCGGCACGCGGGCCGCGCCTCTTCAGGGGGGAGGACCTCGCCGACCGCCGCGACGAGCTCGCCTGGCGGCTGGGGGCGCGGCTAGCGGCCGAACGCTACGAGTTGCTGCTGGTCTATTTCCGCGCCGTCGACATCGTGAGCCACAACCGCTGGCGCTTCTTCGAGCCGACGGCGTTTCCTCCCCTCGACGCGGCCGAGCTCGCCGCCCACCAGGGGGACGTGCCAGCGGTCTACGCCGCGACCGACGCGGCGATCGGCCGCATCCTGGCGGCGGCCCCCGGCGCCAACGTGCTCGTGGTCTCCGACCACGGCTTCCGGGCCGCCCACCAGGAGCAGCTGCAGCTGCAGTTCGATCTCGACCTGGTGCTCGCCCATCTCGGCTACCTGCGGCGGGTGCCACACGGCCTGCGATGGGCCCAGACGCGCCTCTACACCTACGACTCGCCCCTGCACCACACCCGCAAGAAGGTCCGCTTCGCCCTCGCCGGGCGCGAGCCCCGCGGCAGGGTGCGGCCGGCGGAGAGGGCGGGGATCTTGGCGGCGCTCGAGCGGGACCTGGCGCGCGTGCGCTACGAGAGTGGGGCACCGGCCCTCGTCGTGCGCGAGGCCGGCAAGCGCCTCCAGCAAGGAGGGGCCGATCTGGTGGTCGAGGTGCAGACGGCGGGGATCAGCCAACGGGTGCTGGTCGATGGCGAGGAGGTGCCGGGCGTGGTGCCCTACCTCGGCCGCATCTCGGGCACTCATGGCAAGTCGACCCAAGGGATCTTTCTTGCTGCCGGGCCCGACATCGACCCACGGGCCGAGGTGCGCGGCATCGGCATCCATGACCTCGCGCCGACCGTGCTCTACGCCCTCGACCTGCCGGTCGGCAAGGACTTCGCCGGCCGCGCCTGGCGTGAGCTCTTCCGCCCCGCTGTTCGCGAGAGGAGGGTGCTGCGCCAGGTGGCGAGCTGGGGGGTGCTGCCGGCCGGCCGGGAGCGCTCCTCGCCGGCGGACCCGGCGATCCTCGACGAGCTGCGGGCGCTCGGCTACCTCAACTGAGGCCCGGCGCGCCTCTGGTATGATCCGATGTTCATACCTTGCTCTCTGCCAGCCAACTGCCACCAGCCGCCAGCTAAAGGGAGACCCACGATGCAGCGCTGCCTGATCCTCTTTGCTCTCGCCGGCCTCGCTGTCGCGCCCGCCACCTGGGGCCAGCAGGTCGTCCAGGCCCGTGGTGTGGACTCACGCGTCGACTACGCGGCGCTCAAGGCCCTCGGGCCGTGGGACGACCGCAACTACGGCCTCGACCAGGAAGACCTGGCGTTGCTCGCCCCCAACGAGCGAGAGCAGCGAGACCCGATCCCCGCTTTCTATCGCGTGGAGCTGCGGCGTCAGCGCCCTGAGCTCCGGCGCAGTGGCCCGGCCCAGTACCCGCGCAGCGCCTACAACTTCTTCCTCCTCCAGTACGGTGGCTACCTGATCGACGGCCGGCTCTACGAGGAGGTCACGGCCGGGGCGGACGGCCGGTGGACGGTGGACCTCGCGGCGCCAAGCGAGCCGGCACCGACTGGCTTCGAGCTCGGCGAGCGGGTGATCGGCGGCGAGGTGCGGATCACCAACCCGACCGGCGCCGCCGAGTCGGCGATCGCCATCAACCCGCTGGACACGGACAAGCTGATCGCCGGCTCCAACGGCCCTGGCAGCGGCCAGAAGATGCACTGGTCGACCGACGGCGGTGCGACCTGGCACCAGGTCTCCCTGCCCTTGGGCGGCACCTGCTGTGACCCGACGGTCGATTGGTCGGCCGACGGCACCAAGGCCTACACCGCCACCCTCGGCTCCGGGGTGTGGCTCTACCGCTCGGGCGACGGCGGGCAGACCTGGAACGACCTCGAGACGCAGACGCCCGGCGACCCCCGCCGTGAGCTGTCGAGCGGCAGCGACAAGGAGTACATCCACGTCGACAAGTTCGCGTCCTCGCCGTTCAAGGACAACCTCTACGTCACCTGGCATGACGGCAACGTCATGAAGTTCTCCCGCTCGACCGACCAGGCCAACACCTTCAGCTCCATCGTCTCGCTGTCCTCGGGCTCGACCGAGAGCGGCATCGGCAGCGACATGGTGACCGACAGGTCCGGCAACCTCTACTACTTCTGGCCCGCCTTCAACAGCCAGCGCATCCTCGTCCGCAAGTCGACGGACGGCGGCGCGACCTTCGCCGCGACCCAGCAGGTGGCGACCACGGAGGCTAGCTTCGATTTTCCGATCCCGGTCTTCGAGACCCGCCGCGCTTTCATCTACATCGCCGCGGATGCCGACCTCTCGAACGGTCCGTTCGCCGACAGCATCTACGCCGCCTGGCTCGACACCATCGATCCCGAGGACGACAACATCGCGGCCAACAACCACAGCCGCATCGTCGTCGCCTACTCGCACGACGGTGGTGCCACCTGGCAGCAGTCGATCCCTCACGAGACCGTCGACGGCAATACCGTGGACCGCTTCAACCACTGGCTGTCGGTGTCGCCGGACGGCACCGTGCACGTGATGTTCTATGACACCCGCCAGGACCTGCCGAACCGCAACAAGGCGGACATCTACCACTCGTTCTCGACCGACGGCGCCGTCACCTGGTCGACGCCGCAGCGGCTGACCACCGTCTCATCGCCGAACATCACCGGCGGCTTCGAGTGGGGCGACTACAACGGCATGTCGGCCTCGCTGAACGACCTGATGGCGATCTACACCGACAACCGCGACGAGACGGGCGGCACGGCGCAGTCGATCGATGTCTACGGCATCGGCTTCAAGAACGCCCTGCCGCTCTTCACCGACGGTTTCGAGAGCGGCGACGTCTCGGCCTGGTCGCTCTGCTCGGGCACGGGCTGCCCTCCGTAGTCGCCTTCCGGCCGGGGACAGGCGACTCGCCTCGACGATGCGACGCGATCTCGCCTTCCCGGCCACCCTCTGGTTGGTCTTTCTGGCCCTCGCCGCCGGCCCTTCGGCTCGCGGCGAGGAGCGCTCGCTGTGCACCCTCGACGACAGCCGTGAGGCCGCGTGTTATGCGGCCTCGGAGCCCGAGGCCTATCTGCGCTCGCGAGCGGTGGCCCGGCTGCTAGTGGGTGGCACGCTCTACTGTACGGGTTGGCTGGTTGGCAACCAGGGGCACCTGTTGACGGCCGCCCACTGCATCGAGGACGCCGAGGACGCCGAGGACGTGCGGGTGGAGCTGGGGGCCGAGGGAGCCAGTTGCGCTACGGCCTGCCAGACGCCCGGGGCCTGTGCCGGTACCGTCGTCGCGACCTCGGTGACCCTGATCCACGCCAACGAGGACCTCGACTACAGCCTCGTCCAGCTGCCGATCAACCCGACGCCGACGTTCGGCTACCTCCAGCTGCGGGCGAGCGGCGCCGTGGTGGGGGAGAGGGTGTACGTTCCTCAGCAGCCCCAAGGCTGGGGCCGGCGGATCGCCCTCGCGTCGACCTACCCGGCCGACCTCGACGGCTTTCCCCATGCCGTCAGCCGCAGCGAGGCGCCTTGCCACGCTGCGGCGGCCGTCCCGTTCGTGGGCTACTACGCAGACACGCAGCCCGGGGCCTCGGGCTCACCGGTGATCGCCTACGCAGACCACCGGGTGATCGCCCTCAACCTCTGTCACGGCTCGACTTTCTGTGTGGTTGGCGGCGAGCCCGACACGCCGAACCGCGGCCTGCCGGTCGAGGCGATCATCGCCGACCTCGGTCCCTTGTTGCCACCGTCGGCGGTGGGGCAGGAGCTCTTCGCGGACGGCTTCGAGACCGGGAAGACCTCGGCCTGGACGATCGTCGTTTCCGGGCCTGCGCCGCTCAGGGCTGAGCGAAGACCTTGATCGTCCGCCCCACCTGATCGAACATCGCCCGCAGCTGGTCGTAGTCGGGGTGGCGCATGCGCAGCCAGGCGTTCGCCTGGTAGCCGGCGCTCACCGGCTGGGTAGGGGTGCCCGGCGGCGGGAAGTGGCTGTCGAAGATCCACTCGCCGAAGGCCTGCTGGACGGCCTCGACCCCCTGGTAGCCGGCGATCCGGCCGTCGCGGTCCGGCCGCAGGCCGATCATGCCGGCGGCGAAGCGGCGCGACGGGGCGCGGTCCGTCTGGCCGTGGACGATCGCCATCGCCCACTCCCGGTAGAGGTCGAAGTCGTTGGCAGCGCAGTAGATGTCCCACTGCGCCTGGCCCGTGGGTCGGCAGCCGATCTCCGAGAACTTGAGGCCCTTGGGGCCGAAGAACCACTCCATATGGGTCGCCGAGGTGCCGATTCCCAGGGCCTCGATCACCCGCTTGCCCATCGCCCTCACCTCTTCATAGCCCGCTGAGCTCATCCGGTTGGTGCTCACCACCTGCGGCGAGATCCAGCGCTCGCGCATCGCCTCGAGCACGTTGGGGTAGTAGTGCGAGAGGAACTCGTGGGCCACCTCGCCGCCGATGGAGATGGTGTCGTAGAAACCCTCGTGGCCCTCGATGAACTCCTCGATGGCGGTGGCGTGCCCATGATCGAGGCCGGACTCGCGGATCCCGGCGTCGAGCTCGCGGGCGTTGTTGCAGCGGATGGTGCCAGAGGCGCCGGCGGCGCTCCTCGGCTTGAGGATCAAGGGAAAGCCCACGGCTTCGGCGAAGGCCCAGGCCTCGTCGCTGCTGCTGATGCCTGCCGACTGAGCACAGGGGATCCCGGCCCGGCGCAGCACCTCCTTCATCGCCGGCTTGTCGCGGCAGAGGAAGGCGGTACGCACCGAGGTACCCGGGATGGAGCAGGCCTCCCTGACCTTTGCCGCTGGCATCACATGGGCCTCGATCGTCGCCTCCAGCCGATCCACCCAGCCGCGGCCCTGGATCCGGCGCACGGCCGCCAGGAGCGCGCCTTCGTCGACTACCGATGGCACCTGCTCGTAGCCGTGGAGGTAGCGCCGCACCTCGTGGGGCAGCCAGTCGGCCGGGGACTCGCCGATCGCGGTGACCCGGGCGCCGACTTCTGCCAGAGCGCGGGCGAAGTTTCTCTGATAGTTGGGAAAGCTCGGCTCCACGAAGACGACGTGCATGGCGGGCGCGACCTCCCTCGGTGGGGTGAATGGGCGGGCAGAGTATAGACGAGCAACCGGCAGGGGCTGCCTGCGGAGGCCTCAGCGCTCGACCCAGTAGTTGGGGGCTTCCTTGGTGATCACCACGTCGTGGGCGTGGCTTTCCTTGAGACCGGCCGGTGTGATCCGCACCAATTCGGCCTTGCTGTGCAGGTCGGCGATCGTGGCGCAGCCGGCGAGCCCCATGCCGGAGCGCAGCCCACCGGTGAGCTGCTGCAGCATCTGGCCGACGCTGCCCTTGTAGGGCACCATGCCTTCGATGCCCTCGGGCACCAGCTTGGCGAGTGAGCCCTTGGCGCCTTCCTGGAAGTAGCGGTCGGCGCTGCCGCGCCCCATCGCCGAGAGCGAGCCCATGCCGCGGTAGGCTTTGTAGGTCCGGCCCTGGTAGAGGATGGTCTCGCCGGGGCTCTCTTCGGCACCGGCGAAGAGCGAGCCGATCATGACCGAGCTGGCACCGGCCACCAGGGCCTTGGTGAGGTCGCCCGAGAACTTGATCCCGCCGTCGGCGACCACCGGCACGCCGTGCTGCAGGCCGACTTCCGCGCAATCCATCACGGCGGTGATCTGGGGCAGCCCGGCGCCGGTGACGATCCGCGTCGTGCAGATACTGCCGGGGCCGATCCCCACCTTGATGGCGTCGGCACCGCGCTCGACGAGGGCCTGGGCGCCCGCCCGGGTGGCGACGTTGCCGGCCATGATACGGACCTCGGGGAGGGCCTCGCGCAGGCTCTCGAGAGCCGCGAGGACGCCCGTGCTGTGGGCATGCGAGGAGTCGAGGACCAGGAGGTCGGCCTTGGCCTCCACCAGCGCGCGGGCGCGGTCCAGATAGTCGCCCGAAGCGCCGATGGCGGCCGCCACCCGCAGGCGCCCGAGGGCGTCCTTGCAGGCGTTGGGGTACTCCATCATCTTCTGGATGTCCTTGACCGTGATCAGGCCTTTCAAGTTGCCGTCCCGGTCGACCACCAGCAGCTTCTCGATGCGGTGGCGGTGCAGCAGGGCCTTGGCCTGGTCCAGCGTCGTGCCTTCCGGCACCGTCACCAGGTCCTCCGTCGTCATCAGCTCGCCCAGCTGCTTGTCGAGGTCGGTCTCGAAGCGCAGGTCGCGGTTGGTGAGGATGCCCACCAGGTGGCCCCGCTCGTCGGTCACCGGCACACCGGAGATCTTGAAGTGCGCCATCAGCGCCAAGGCCTCGCGGATCCGCTGCTCGGGCCGCATCGTCACCGGATCGACGATCATCCCTGCCTCGCTGCGCTTGACCTTATCCACCTCGGCGGCCTGGTCGTCGATCGAGAGGTTCTTGTGGATGACCCCCAGCCCGCCCTCTTGTGCCAGGGCGATCGCGAGGCGCGACTCCGTGACGGTGTCCATGGCCGCCGAGACGATTGGAATATTGAGCGAGATGCCGCGACAAAGCTGGGTGGAGAGGTCGACTTGGGAGGGGTGTGTCTCCGAGTAGCCGGGCACGATGAGGACATCGTCGAAGGTGAGGGCTACACGGGGATTGTGGTCGATCATCCGTGATCTCTCCGCTCTCTTTTGGGGGCCGCGCTGTTTGGGAGGACCTGAGCCGCCCGCGAGGGGCAGCGCCAGAGTATCACGGCGGGTCGAGCGGACTGGCGGACGAGCCCGCAGGAGGGGGCCCCCTGCGGGCCGTCGATGGACCCGTCAAGGAATGATCGGGCAGATGCTCGTGGGCCGGCAGGTGGTTCCCACCCACTGCCACTGGCCGTTGATGCACTGGTACTTGTCGTTGTACTCCCGCCGCGCCGCGCAGCACTCGCCCAGGGGAGAGAAGAAGTACGTGCCCTCGTTGCATACGGCGCCGCAGACCGGGCAATAGGTCGTCACCCCGTTGCAGCTGACGTAGCCGCGCTGCGAGGGACAGCTGCTGTCGACCGCCACGCAGGTGGCCGGCGGCGTGTAGCTGCAGCTGACGGTCGAGCCGCTGGAGCAGGTGGCGATGCAGATTGCGCGGGAGGCCGACGGGCCGCGGGCGGCCCCGGCCTCGAAGAGGCCCAGGTCCTGATCAGGCGGTGTGGTTTGGCTGGCAGGGCTGAAGAGGAGAGTGGAGGGCTCGCCGGGTGGGCAGACGGGAGAACCCCAAGCGGCGGTGCTCAGGCCGAAGAGCAAGCCGATCGCAAGCAGAGTCCGACTACACATGGCTCGATCTCCTTTGTGAAATGTCGAGCAAACTATTTGCGCACGACAATCACATTGTGCTCTCGGATCTCACCGTGGTCAAGGCAACTCATGGGCCGTTGGTCTGAGTCCAGAGAGGGGGACAGGCTCACGAATGAGGCGCCCCGGGGAAGGCCGTGCAACGGGCTGGTTCGTTGGGGGGGCGACCCCGATCGGCCGGTCGAGGATGGCCGAAACGATCGGGGCATGGCTCGCGGCAGGGGCGGACTAATAGAGGCAGAGGCCGCCGCAGGTGTAGACGCCGGTCGGCACCCAGGAGCCACCGACGCACTTCTGCTGTTGCTTCTCCTTCTGGGAGGTGTCGCAGCATTCGCCGGTCAGCACGTAGCGCAGGGAACCCTCGGTGCAGGCGGAGCAGCTCGGGCAGTAGGTGGTCACTCCGTTGCAGCTGACGTAGCCCGGCTGGCCAGCCGAGCAGCTGCGATCGACCGAGACGCAGGTCCCGCTGCTCGAGGAACAGCTGACATTGGCATAGGGGGAGCAGTAGGCGGTCGCGGAGCAACGCGAGGGTCCACCACGACCTGTACCGAGGTCACTCCTCTCTGGGACCAGGGCGTCCGCCGGAGCGAGCATCGCTGGCGATGGGTCGGCGTTCAAACTGGCGATGAAGTCCTCGGTGGCCAGGGCAGAGGGTGAAGCGTGGAGAGGAGCGACGAAAGCAGCGAGCAGCAGGGTGACGAGACAGACTCTGGTCCGCATGGACGATCTCCTCGTTCAGGCGCGTGGTGAGTCACGCGTCTGCTGAAGCCATCGTGGGCTAGCGCCGCGCGATCATTAGCTTTCAAATACGTGGCAACGAAGATGTGTGAATAGGATACACCAGAAGCTTGCTCATGAAGGTCAGAAGGAAGCCGTGCGAGGCCCCGTAATCTCGGCTGAAGAAGCGGCCGCTGGGAGACCTACGCCGGAGACCGTGGTCAGCTCCCGCGGCTGGTGCGGCCAGCGCCAGCGCTGACCACGGTCCTGGCGGGGAGGACTAGGCTGTCGGAGGAAGGACCGCCGCGGTGTCCGCGGCGGAGGAGGTCGAGCCGAGTCAGCCGGCGGCCTGCATGGCGCCGTGGCACTTCTTGTACTTCTTGCCCGAACCGCAGGGGCAGGGGTCGTTGCGACCCACCTTGTCGAGCTCCTTCTTGACCACCTGAGCCTGCGGGCGTGGCGGTGCCGCGGTCTTTGGCGGCGCGGAGAACTGCACCTGTGCCGGCTGGCGGGCCGCCCGCCGCTGCTGCTCCTCGGCGAGCTTCTCCTCGCTGACCGGCTCGAGGCGGAACAGAGTCTTGACGATGGTGTCCTCGACGCGTTCCTTCATCGCCTCGAAGAGATCGTAGCTTTCCTTCTTGTACTCGTTCAGCGGATCCCGCTGGCCGTAGCCGCGCAGGCTGATGCCCTCTTTGACGTGATCGAGGGCGAGCAGGTGGTCCTTCCAGCTGTGGTCCACCACGCGCAGCATCACGTCACGCTCGAGGAGGCGGATGAGCTCGCTCCCCAGGCGCTCTTCGCGATCGGTGTACTTTGCCTCGACCGCACCGTTGAGCTTCTCCCGCAGGGGCTCGACACCCAGCTCCTCGGGGCGGACCCCTGCGGCGCGGAGGTCGATGTCGAAGTACTCGAGGAACTGTGTGGCGAGCTCGCTGAGCGTCCAGTCGCGAGGGTCGCTCTTTGCCGGGCAATGTGCCTCGATCAGGCTGTCGACGATTCCGCTGGCGATCTCCAGCAGGTAGTCCCGCCCTTCGTTGCCATCGAGGATGTCGCGGCGCAGGCGGTAGATGGCCTCGCGCTGCTTGTTCATCACGTCGTCGTACTCGAGGAGGTGCTTGCGGACCTCGAAGTTGCGGCCTTCGACCTGCTTCTGGGCACGTTCGATCGAACGCGAGACCATGCGGTTCTCGATCGCCTCGCCTTCCTCCATCCCCAGGCGCCCCATCAGGTTCTTGACTCCTTCGGTGGCCCCGAAGATCCGCATCAGATCGTCTTCGAGCGACAGGTAGAAGCGGGAGGAGCCGGGGTCACCCTGGCGGCCGGAGCGGCCACGCAGCTGGTTGTCGATGCGGCGGGACTCATGCCGTTCCGTGCCGAGGATGTGCAGGCCGCCGGCGACGAGCACCGCCTCGCGCTCCTCGGTGCAGAGCTGGTGGTAGCGCTCGAGGGCGGCGGCGTGGGCCTCCGGCTCCTTCTCGGGATGGGCCTCCCCCAGGGCGAGGCCCTCGGGGTTGCCGCCCAAGACGATGTCGGTACCACGGCCAGCCATGTTGGTGGCGATGGTGACGGCGCCCTTGCGGCCGGCCTGCGCGACGATCGAAGCCTCTTTTTCGTGGTACTTGGCGTTGAGCACCACGTGCTTGATGCCCTTGCGCTTGAGCATCGTCGAAAGCATCTCGCTCTTCTCGATCGAGACGGTGCCCACAAGGGTCGGCTGGCCGCGCTCGTGACAGTCCTGGATCTCCTCGACCACTGCGTTCCACTTCTCGGCCACGGTGCGGTAGACGAGGTCGGCGCGGTCGTCGCGGACCATCGGGCGGTTGGTGGGGATCACCACCACGTCGAGCTTGTAGATCTGCCCGAACTCGGTGGCCTCGGTGTCGGCCGTACCCGTCATGCCGGCGAGCTTCTCGTACATCCGGAAGTAGTTCTGGAAGGTGATCGTGGCGAGGGTCTGGTTCTCGCGCTCGATCTTCACGCCTTCCTTGGCCTCGACCGCCTGGTGCAGGCCGTCCGACCACCGCCGGCCGGGCATCATGCGGCCGGTGAACTCGTCGACGATCACCACCTTGCCGTCCTGGATCAGGTAGTCGACGTCGCGCTTGAACAGGGCGTGGGCCCGCAGCGCCTGGTTGACCCCGTGGAGGATCTCCATGTTGGCCGGGTCGTAGAGGTTCTCGACGGCGAGGAGCTTCTCGACCTTGGCCACACCATCGTCGGTCAGCGCCGCCGAGTGCGCCTTCTCATCGACCAGGAAGTCGCCCGTCGTGTACTTCGAGCCGTCCTCCTCTTCGATCTCCTCACCGCGCTCGAGGCGGGGGATGATGCGGTCGATCTTGTAGTACTTGTCGACCGACTCCTCGGAGGGGCCCGAGATGATCAGCGGTGTGCGTGCCTCGTCGATCAGGATCGAGTCGACCTCGTCGACGATGGCGTAGAAGTGCGGCCTCTGGACCATCGAGCCGAGGTCGAACTTCATGTTGTCGCGCAGGTAGTCGAAGCCGAGCTCGTTGTTGGTTCCGTAGGTGACGTCACAGCCGTAGGCCGACTTGCGCTCGACATCGGAGAGGTCGTGCTGGATCACCCCGACGCTCAGGCCGAGGAAGCGGTAGATGCGCCCCATCCACTCGGAGTCGCGCCGTGCCAGGTAGTCGTTGACGGTGACCACGTGCACGCCCTTGCCCGCCAGCGCGTTGAGGTAGACGGGCAGAGTCGCCATCAGCGTCTTACCCTCGCCCGTCTTCATCTCGGCGATCTTGCCTTGGTGCAGCACGATGCCGCCCATCAGTTGCACGTCGTAGGGCCGCATGCCGAGAGAGCGCCGGGCTGCCTCGCGCGCCACGGCGAAAGCCGGCACGAGAAGATCGTCGAGGGCCTTGCCGGCGGCGAGCTCCGCCTTGAACTCCAAGGTCTTGGCCCGCAGCTGTTCGTCGCTCAGCGGGCTGATCGAGGGTTCGAGAGCGTTGATGGCGGCGACGATCGGCAGCATCCGCTTGACGTCGCGCTCGTGCTGGCTGCCGATGACTTTGGTGAGGATCCAGTTGATCATCTAGGTCTCGCTTGACTTCTGCTCGAAGATGTCGGGCCTCCGGCCCTTGGGCCGGTCCAACGACATCCGCAGGTGCTGCACGCTCGCTGCCGTACTTGCGCGATCATGACAGCTGCGCGGCACGGTCACCGTGGCTCGCGTGGATGGGGTAGGGGGCATCGAGTTCCTGGGCGGTCGACTTCGATGCCAACACGGCGAGTCTAGCAAAGATTCCCCGCGCCCCTGCCCGGCAGGGGACGCTTCGGAACTGCGACCTCAGTGGGCGCCGGAGTCGAGGATGAAGCCGAGCGGGTTCACCGCGGCACCGTCGCGGTGGACCTCGTAGTGCAGGTGGTAGCCGGTGGCACGACCGGTGTTGCCGACGCGCCCGATGACCTCGCCACGGCGGATCTTCTGGCCGGGCCGGACGTCGATCCGCGACAGGTGACCGTAGGTCGTCGTGATGCCGAAGCCGTGCGAGACGAAGATCGCCTTGCCGAGGCTGCCGCTCGGGCCGGCGCCGAGGACGACGCCATCGGCCGAGGCTTTGACCGGGTAGCCGGCCGGTGCCGAGATGTCGAGGGCCGGATGGAAGGCATTGCGGCCGGTCATCGGGTCCTTGCGGAGGCCGAAGCCGCTGGTGAGGATGCCGCGAACCGGAGCGATCGCTGGGGTCGAGGCGATCAGCTTGGTGCGCTCGCCCAGTTGGTTCTCCACCTGGCCGAGCTGACTCTCCAGCTGGCCGGAACGGATCTCGACGGACTCGAGGAAAGACGAGTAGCTGTCGAAGGTGGTGGAGGAGCCGCCGATGCCAGCGCTGTCGGACCCGGCCAGGCTATCGATCCCGGCCGCGATCGCCAGTCGCCGGGTGCGCTCCTCGTAGCTGCTCAGCTGCTGCTGCAGACGGCGGATGCTGGTCTCGAACGAGTGATTGAGCTCGCGCAGGCTCTCGTTGTCCGTCCGTAGCTTCTCGATCTCGCCGACCTGGTTGGGCGAGCGGGTGAGCAGCCACAGGCCCAGGCCGGCGCCGACGACGGCGGTGGCCAGGACGGAGATTCCGACCTTGAGCTGACGGGAGCTGACGCGCCACTTGCGCATCTTGGCCCGCGAGTGAGGGACCAGTATTACGGTGTGGAAGCGTTCTGACATCGCGTCGGAGGTCCGTCGTCGAGAGAGCCTTCCTTGGCCTGGCAGGATAGTTCTTAGGGTGAGACTGACTGACTACGCGATTCTAGCCATCTGCGGTCCGATGTCAACCGCAATGGCAAGAAAAACTGTTGTCTCAGAACTCTGCTTCATCCCAGAAGGTGCCGGAAATGCCGGAAAAGCATATTTCCTGCGTCTCGACCCAGCGCCGGCCTAGTTGGGCAAGTCTGGATCGCTCGCTTCGTCACTGCTCAGGCGCTCGGCCAGCTCGTCGCCATAGGCCGGAGCGGTACCGCAAGCCCGAGGACTGGCGCGGCGCTTCGCCGTCGCTCGCCGAGCATGGACGTGGACGTCGACGCCCTCGACCGTGGTTCGCGCGGCGGTTCCGAGCAGAGCGTCGTAGCTCCCCAGGTCGCTGCCGGGAGGCTGCACCAGGACACGGCCGAAGCGAGAGGAGAAATGGAGCGGGCGGTCCGCAGCTCGAAGATCCATCAGCCACGGCAATGGAGCACGGTGGGGGACCTCCAGCTTGGCGTCGATCTGTTCGAGGGCGCGGGCGAGGCACTCGCAGTTGGTCCACGTCTGCTCGAAGCAGATCTCAAGCTTCTGAGTGCGTCGATCGCTGCGGCCTGCCGGGGATGTGGTGGTGAGCACGACAAACTCGACCCCATGCTCAGCGAGCACTTCCAAGATGGGTCTGGCGTTCATCGTTGCCTCCGTGTCACAGGAGATCCCGTCGTGGCGATGGGCGCGCGATGACGCGATCGTAGCGGAAAGAAAGGTTTAGCGGGGGTTGGTTTAAGAGTGGTGGGAATTGCATTTCGACTCAATTTGCTCCAGGACTGACGTCCCCGCAGCGGCACCAAGGGACCAGAGAGCGGACGGCGAGAGGTGCTCTCGCCGCTCAAAACGGCTTGAAAGCGGGCGACGGGAAACGGGGGAGGGCATAGAGATGGTAGAACGGATAGGCGTAGGCGAAAAGGATCAGGACCACGGCGACCAGGGTCCAGAGCCCGAACCGGTCCCAGAGGCCCGTAGCCGGGGTCGGTATGAGCGGCGTGGCGAACTCTATGGGCCGGAACGAGACCTTGCGCCCCCAGATGATCGTCGCGACCACCACGGCGAGGAAGGCGGCGGCGCTGACCAGGAGAAGCGCGCCACCGGTGGCCGCCACCTGCGTCCAGGCCTGCCAGGGTGCCGCCAGGGGTGAGCCCTGGAAGTCGGTGGCAAAGAGCCGCCGCGGCAAGCCGAGGACACCGGCGATGTGGCTTGGGATCGCGAACACCATCATCCCGACGAACCATAGGTAGGGCTGCCAGCGGGCGAGGCCCGGCAGCGCCAGGGCTCGCCCGAGCAGGCGCGGCAGGAGCCAGTAGACCGTCCCCATGAAGGTGAGGGCCGTCGCCGTGCCCACCGTCAGGTGGAAGTGACCAGGGATCCAAGCCGTGTTGTGGACCAGCGAGTTCATGGCAAAAGCCGCGTTGATGGCCCCACCGAAGCCGCCGAGCATGAAGGCGAGCATCGACAGGGCCACGCTCGCGAACAGCGGCTCGTTCCACGGCAGCTTCCCCAACCAGTCGAACCAACCTTTGGCGCCCTGGCGCCGGCCGCCGAGCTCGAACGAGGCGGTCACGGTGAAGGCGGTCACGAAGCTGGGGAAGAGGATCGCGTAGGTGAGCAGGGTGTGCAGGAGCTTCCAGCCTGCGGCGATGCCCGGGTCAGAGAACTGATGGTGGAAGCCAACTGGTGTGCTGAAGAGGATGAAGAGGATGAAAACGAGCCTTGCCAAGCGGTCGGAGAACAGCTGGCCACCAGCGAGGCGGGGAGCGACCGAGTACCAGATCACGTAGGTGGGAAGGAGCCAGAAGTAGACCAACGGGTGCCCGAAATACCAGAACCAGGTGCGGGCTACCATCGGGTCGACGCGCTCGACCCAGCCGAGCGACCACGGGAGCAAGTAGCCCACGACCTCGACGGCGAGGCCGGCGGTGGCGATTAGCCAGAGGATGGCCGCGGCGACCATCCCGTGTACCGGGAGAGGCAATGGAGCCGTCGGGTGGGCCCGCCGCCACCAGCCGTGGGTCCGCAGCAGGACGACGGAGAAGCTCCAGGAACCCACCAGCCAGAGCGTGAGCCCGAGGTAGAAGGACCAATGGGCGGCGAGGGGTGGGTAGAAGGTATAGAGAACGGTGCTCGAACCGCTGAGGATTGCTGTTGTCACCAGAACGGAGCCGGCCAGCGCCACTGCGAAGCCGGCCCACGCCCAGCGCTCCCAGACGAGGCCCCCCAGGCACTCGCGAGCGAACAGGTAGCCGAGGCCCATGATGAAAAACGTGGTGAAGATGAGCCCCATCAGCACGCCGTGGGCGGTCACCGCCAGGTAGAACACCCGGGGCGTGCTCAGCACTGACGGGGTCCCCATCCGAGCCAGGCCCAGCAGCAGTGCCGTCAGGCAGCCGGCCGCGAAGGCGAGGATCGCGACGGCGAAATGGGCCAGCTCGAGCCGCCGCCCGGGCTTCATCGCATCTCTCCTTCGACCCGCAGGCGGCCCTGCATCAGGTGGTGCCCGAGCCCACAGAACTCGTTGCAAGCGATGAGGTACTCGCCGGGCCTGTCGAATCGCACGGTCAGCTGGCTGACATAGCCAGGGATGATCGCGACGTTGACGTTGGTGCCAGCGATCTGAAAGCCGTGAATCACGTCGGGGCTGGTCAGCCGGAAGGTCACCGGCCGACCAGCCGGGACGGTGATCTCCGCGGGGCGGAAGCTGAACATCTCGGCGACGCCGACGACGAGCACTGAGCCGTCCGCGCGCCGCTCGACCCGCGGCGAGGCAAAGTCCGAGCCACTGCGGACGAGGCCCGGATCGATCGTCTCGACGTGGCTTGGCGGCCGGATGGCATGGAGCGTCGACGACAGAACGACGGCAACGACGAAGCCCGCGATGAGGGCGCTCGCCAGCCAGAACCAGATGCGCTCGTAGTGCTCGACCTTCACCGCGCGGGGCCTGCTGGGGGACGCTGATCTGGGTGGCCGGGGCAGCTTGATCTGTTCCTCGAGCCGTGAAGATGGGATCTGTTCTGCCCGCCGTGGGTCATGGATGAGGGGCGCCGCGGGGAAGGAAGCCGAAGAAATAGAAGGCCAGCCAACCCAGGCCGAAGAGGAGGCCGTAGAGGAGGACGATGGCGAGCGTTCCGCGGGGGTGAGCGAGATCGCCGACGGTTCCGTGTTCTTCCGCGAGCGCTCGTGTTTCGTGCTCGGTCGTCTCGCTTGGAACCTCGCGCACGCGCTCCTCCATCGATGACCGCCTCGGTCGCCGACGCTAGCACTTGCCCCCGGTACCGACAACAGCCGCCTGCAGCGGTCGCTGCTCAAGAACTGCCCTCCGCCAACAAACGGCGGTCGAGCGCGCGGTACTGGATCGCTTCGGCGAGGTGAGGCGGCAGGATACGCTCGCTGCCACTCAGGTCGGCGATGGTCCGCGCAACCTTGAGCACCCTGGTGAGGGCCCGCGCCGAGAGGCCGAGGCGGTCGAAGGCGCGGTCCAGGAGCGCTTGCCCGGCGCCGTCGAGAGCGCAGTGCCTGCTGAGCTCGCGGGCGTCGAGGGTGGAGTTCGTCGCGGCCCCGCCACGCCCGGCGAAGCGCGCAGCCTGGACGATCCGTGCGGCTTCGACCCGGCCTCGCACCTCAGCAGTCGTTTCGCCGGCCGGGCCGCGAAGCTCCTTGAGGCTGAGTGCCGGCACCTCGACGTGAAGGTCGATGCGGTCGAGAAGGGGGCCCGAGATGCGACCGCGGTAGCGCTCGACCACCGCCGGGGGGCAGCGGCATTCGAAGCGCGGGTCCCCCAGGTGGCCGCACGGGCAGGGGTTCATCGCCGCGAGCAGGCTGAAGCGAGCGGGAAAGCGCAGCCTGGCGCGGGCTCGCTCGATGGTCACGACGCCCTCTTCGAGTGGTTGGCGGAGGGTCTCGAGGACATCGCGGCGGAACTCGGGCAGCTCGTCCAAGAAGAGAACACCAAGGTGGGCGAGGCTCGCTTCGCCGGGCCTCGGGATCCCGCCGCCGCCGATCATGGCTGCCGCGCTGATGCCCGGGTGCGGGCTGCGGAAGGGCCGAACCTGGAGGAGGTTGGGCAGAGCGGCGTCCGTCGCCAGGCCGTGGAGCTTGGTGACCTCGATCGCCTCGGCGCGGCCGAGGGCAGGCAACAAGGCCGGCATCCGGCGGGCAAGCATCGTCTTGCCGGAACCCGGCGGGCCGATCAGGAGCAGGTTGTGCCCGCCGGCAGCGGCGACCTCGAGGGCTCGTTTGGCCGCCTCTTGGCCCCTTACCTCGGCGAGGTCGCAGCTCTCGCCGAGGTGGCTCGGCAGTGGTTGGCAGGCGATCGCGGGGGGCAGTGTGCGGGCCCCCCGCAGATGGTCGACGGCCTCCGTGAGGGAGCGCACGGGGATGACAGGCGAGCCACCGAGAGCGGCGGCCTGAGCGGCGTTCTCGGCGGGAAGGAGGAGCTCGCGGCAGCCCTGTTGCCGGGCCAGGTCGGCGATCGACAGGGCGCCACGGACCGGTCTGATGCCGCCGTCGAGCCCGAGCTCGCCGCACAGCAGGCGGGCCTCGAGCAGCTCCCGGTCCAGCTGGCCCAGAGCGGCCAAGAGGGCAAGGCCGATGGCCAGGTCCAGGTGATTGCCGTCCTTCTTGAGGTCGGCCGGCGCGAGGTTGACGACGATGGCGCGGGGTGGCAGCTCGTAGCCACAGTTCTTGATCGCGGCGCGCACCCGCTCGCGACTTTCTCTGACCGAAGCATCGGCGAGCCCCACGATCTGCATCTGGGGCAACCCGGTGCGAGCGTCCACCTCGACCTGCACCGGACGAGCCTCAATGCCCCAGGGGGTGGCGGAGAGGGAGCGAGCCAGCATCACCCAAGAAAGAGACGGCAAAGAGGCGGGAAACCTGACGCTGGGCGCTTGACGCCTATCGACGAACCTAGATACACTGCCGGGAGTCTCGCCAAGCCCTAGAACGGCCGGCCAGTCCAGGTCGAGCAAGCACCGCCGGGATCGCTCTATCCGGCCGGACGGGTCCAGGCGGCGAGCCGAGCGGGGGCGCTGGCCAAGCCCCTTGCCCGAAGCGGTTAGGTTGATTAGAATGCTGTAGAGACGATGGGTTTTGAGGAGTGGTGTTGAAACCCGTGGCCCGTGCCCAGGCAGGCGGGTCCGCCCAATTTCTGGAGGTTAGAGGATGAAACGGTCGACGGTCCTGGCGTTCACTTTGGTCTGCGTGCTGAGCACGGCTTCTGCCTTCGGAGCCTCCCTGGCGGTCAACAACGCCGCGGCGATGGACGGCACCAACTTCGGTCTGGCGGTCACGATGGCGGGTGCGGGCGCCCCGGCGTATGTGCAGGACGCCACCCCGAACAACGAGGGCACCTACCGCGCTCTCATGTGGATCGACCCCAACACCTTTACCAACGGCGGCGGCGTGCAGAGCGCCCACACCGTCTTCTCCGGTCAGAACCCCGGTGACGGCGTCTCCGTGTTCCGCGTCGACCTCTACCAGATCCCGAACGGCACCTACCGGTTGCGGGTGACCTGCCGCCGCAACGACGGCACCTACGCCCGCTCGACCCTGATCACCATCGGCACGCCGGCCAGCAACCCGGCTCGCCAGTTCCAGCTCGAGTGGGGCTCTGGCGCCGGCACGGGCTTCTGCCGCCTGACCGGTCTGTTCGGTGCCAATCCCTCGGTGGAGACCACCGGCATCGCCAACGACACGCTGTCGATCCGCCGGGCCCGCATGGGCGCCGTCAACGGCATGGATGCCGGCACCAGCGGCATCTACTACATGGACGAGTTCGAGTCCTTCCGCTAGCTCGCTGCGGCGTCGGAAGCGCTGCGCGCATCCGGCGTAAACAGCAGGGTGGTTCGAAGGCGGCTCCCCACGGAGCCGCTTTTTGTGTCTAGGACGCTTCGTCGGCGAAGCTCGGCTGGCGGTGGTCGCGAGGAGGAACGAGTCGGCGTGGCGCGTTGGGTCCGAGGTGGGTTGCTGCTGCTGGCCGGGTGCATCCTCGGTGCTGGGCTGGCCCAGTGGCGGTGCGGGCAGGCCCCATCGGCGCCGTCGCAGGGACCGGCCGCCACGGATGGCGTAGGGGGGCCACCGGCGCAGGCGCGGGCTGAACGCGCCGCGATCCGCGGCCGCGCTGCCGAGCCCCGGGCCCTCGAAGCCCTGCCCTACGTCGACGGAACCTACGATCCCCAGAGCACGCAGGCCGGCGTTCTCCTCGCCCAGACCGCACGCACCGCGCCTGGCTACAACCTCTACTGCTCGCGCGATCTGCGCTCCGCCATCCTGCTCGATATGGCGGGGAAGGTGGTGCGCCGTTGGCAATTCCCCATCAAGGGCGTCGATCACTGTGAGGTGCTTGGCGACGGCTCGGTGATCGGGCTCATCCAGGATCGTGAGCTGGTCAAGCTCGATGCGCGCTCGCGGGTCGTGTGGCGCTACGCGGCCGAGGTCCACCATGCCTTCTGGCAGACGGCAAGAGGTGAGATCTATGTGCTCGCCCGCCGCCCGCGGCGGTTTCCCGCTCTCGATCCCGCATTGGAGGTCTACGACGATCTGGTGCAGGTGCTCTCGCCGGAGGGCATCAAGCTCCGTGAGTTCTCACTGCTCGAGGCCTTCTGGACCTCGCCCTACCGCTTTCTCTTGCCGACGACGCAGCAGGACCCCGGCGCTGCTCCCGGTCATCGGCGAGTGCTCGACCTCCTGCACGCCAACCAAGTGCAGGTGCTCGACGGCAGTCAGGCGGGCCAGTCGCCCCTCTTCGCCGCCGGCAACCTGCTCGTCTCGCTACGCAACGTCTCGAGCCTCGTCATCCTCGATCCGACGGGCTCGCAGCTCCTCTGGCTCTGGGGCCCGGGCAATCTTGCCTACCAGCATCAGCCGACTCTGCTCCCGAACGGCAACCTCCTGGTCTTCGACAACGGTGTCAACGAGTCGCGGGTGCTCGAGCTCGCGCCACTCATCGGTCGCGCCGTCTGGTCCTTCGCCGCCGGCAAGGACTTTTTCAGTGCCACTCGCGGCAGCTGTCAGCGCCTGCCGAACGGCAACACCCTGATCACCGAGTCGAACAAGGGTTACGTCTTCGAGGTGACGCCCGCGGGTGAGAAGGTGTGGGTGTGGGCCAATCCGCTGATCCTCAGCGGCCAGAAGCGGGCGTACGTGTGGCGGATGGAGCGCTACTCCGCGGCGCAGCTGCCGTTCCTCGCCGGCGGTTGAGGGGCCATTGGCGATCGAGGGGCGTGGGGTTGACCTCGGCCCCGCCCAACCAGAGGACGTCGACGCCGCCTCCCACCTCTACCCAGCGATGCCAGGCGGCGCGGGGCGAAGCCGAGAAGGCCGCCAGGGCTTGGCCGCTGCAACGGACCTCGAGGCGCGGCGTGACCTGCGGAGCAGTGGTGTAGACCCGCACGAGGTGCACCCGCCGCTCCCCGGCGAGGGCGAGCCGGCGCGAGCCGTCCGCAAAGAAGGCCCCGGCGCCGCGGAGGGCGAGCTGAGGCGCATCGCAGAGGTCGTCTTCCAGGCGCACGGCGAGCCGATCGCCGACCCGCCGCTGCCCGGTCGCTCCCAGGCGATCCGCGCTCGACGGGTAGCTCACCAAGGTCTGTACTGGCCCGTAGAACGAGGAACTCGCCGGCAACACGGGGCCGTCGAGAAGCTCGGCGGCGAAAACGAGGCTGGCGAGCACGAGCAGGGGGCGCCAGCCGCGCGGCGTGGCCAACCGGCTGAGCCCATGGCCGACCGCCGGCAACAGCAAGGCGAGGAGGGGGACTGACATCCGCGTCGAGCTGACGCTGAACAAGGGGGGCACCATCCCGGCGACGACGAGGCTGACGAGGAGGCCGCGGTGGGCGAGTGGTGGGCCACGCCGAGCCAGGCCGGTGAGCGCCGCGGCGACGAAGGTCGGGTAGCTCACCTGGAGGAGAAGCCAGACGCCGAGCGCGGCCAGCGGTGGGATCGGCGGGTAGGCGGCCGCCATGAGGTGCCGGATGAGGTGGGAGTCCGGCCCCCAAAGGTGGGAGAAGCGACCGCGGGCGCGTTTGAGGGTGGCGACGGGGTCCTCTCGGATGAGCTCCCAGGCGAGGGCCCGGGCGGCCTGGTCAGTGGAGGTCCCGGCTTCGCGGGCGCGGGCCCGGACCAACTGGTTCATCCGCACCTTGCGGGCGCGGCCGCTTTCCCCTGGCTGGCCAACGAACTGGCCGAGGAGGAGGTTGTAGCCGTTGGCAGAAGAGAGGACGACCAGCTCGCCTTCCCGCTGGTGAAGGACCCACTCCCAGGGGGCCACGACGAGGCCGGCCGCGACGAGGACGGCGGCGGGTCGCCAGGCCCGCGCGGCACCGCGGGCCTTCCAGGCGAGAAACAACGGCAAACAGACGATGAAGGGCAGGACGGCGGCGCGAGTGAGCGCGGCGGCTCCGAGCAGCCCACCGACCGCGAGGCAGCGGCCCAGCGCGCGCCCGGGCGAGGTTGCCTCAGCGACCCGCAAGGCCGCGAGGATCGTTCCCAGCAGAAGAAGGACGAAAGGCGTCTCGGACCACAGGAGGTGGGCGAAGCCGAGAAAGGACGGATAGGTGGCGTGGGCGAGGGCGGCGAGCAAGGCGGAGCGCCGCGGGGCGCAGCGCAGGGCCAGCAGGAACACCAGCGGGGTCGTCGCCGCGGAGAGCAGCAGGGTCAGCAGGCGGGCGGCCGTGAGGCCGCCGCCGCCGAGCATCGCGAGCGCCGCCAGCAGCGGGTGCAGCGGCGGCCAGGTGCCGCCGCCGTAGGCCCGATCGCGGTCCGAGGGCAGAGTGGGCTTGCCGGCGAGCCATCTCTCGAACGTGGAGTGGAACGCCTCGGCCTTGGCGGCGTAGCCAGCCTCGTCCCAGGCTGGCCAGACCTCCTGGGTCAGCACCGGCAGGGCTGCGACCAGGCGTAGGAGGAGCGAGAGAACGAAAAAGGCCCCGGCCAGCCGGCGCACGGAGCCGTAGCGCAGGGCGTTACCCAGCCGACCGCCGCGGGCGCTTGGCGGCTGGGCTTCTTCGGGTACCGGAGAGCCCGGAGGCCGGCAGCCCGCCGGCGAAGGGCAAGCAGCGGCGGCCCGGTGGACCTCGCCAGTCGGAGCGTGCGTCGAGGGATCGTGCATCGAGCTGGGACCGCGGCGACGCTACCATGCTTCGGCGCGGGGCCTGCCAAGCCCGCTGCCGGAGCCACTCAGAGAGATGTTACAATCCCTTTTTCGGTCGGGTCGCCCGCCTAACGATCGCCGCCACCGCATCGAGCGCAGACGAGATCTCCCCGTGACAGAGCGTCTTCCCTCCGGCCCCGAGCCGGCAGCTTCGGTCCTCTGGGCCGACGTGCTCCGGTTCGTTCGCCGGCATTGGGCCTGGATGGTGGTGCCAGCCGTCCTCGCCGGCCTGGTCGCCGCGGGTTGGTCTTTGCGCACGCCTCCAACCTACGAGGCGGCGGCCTTGCTGACGGTCGGCGGTGAGCGGCCGGTTGGGGAGTTCGACGTCCCGTTGCTTCCCGGCGAGGGCTACCTGCGGATGCTGCGTTCGCGGCCGGTTCTGAGCGAGACCCGCCGGCGGTTGGCTCAAGCCGAGGGCGGTCGCGACGGCGAGCCGGCGGAGCTCGATCTCGAACCACGCCTGATGGTCAGCCGGCGCGGTGAGCTGGGCAACACCTCCCTTCTCGAGCTAGTGGCGCGGGCTGCGAGCCCGCAAGAGGCGAGCGCTACGGCCAACGCCTGGGCCGAGGCATTCCTTTCTCAGGACCTGCTGCAGGTCCAGCTGGCGGCCCTCGAGGCCGGTTACCACGAGCTCTCCGGCCAGCAGATGAAGGCCAAGGATCGCTACGACCGCACCCGTGACCGTCTGCAGGGGCTTCGCTCTCAGCTGGCCTCCACCCCGGAGACCTTGACCTTGCGCAGCCGCCTCGGCGACCAGGAGATCCTCGCCAACAAGGCGCAGGGCGGCGTCGAGGGCAGCCTCATCGTCAGTCAGCAGCTCAACCCGGTGCATGGCGAGATCGCGGCACAGGCGGCGGCGGCCGAGGCCGAGGTCGGCGCCCTCGCCGCACAGCTCGCCGAGCTGGCGTCGAGTCGCGAGACCCTGGCGCGCGAGATCGCGGCGCACCGGCAGCCGGGCCTGGAGCCCTCCCCTCTGGCCCTTGAGCCGGTACCGGGGTTGCTCCTGCCAGCCTACGGCAGCGCGCAGCTGGTCGCCGCTGCCCAACCACCCGTCGCGCCCCTGCCGCGGCGGGCCGCCGCGCGGATTCTGCTGGCCGCGATCGGTGGTGCTATCCTCGGTTTCCTGATCGCTGCCGTCCGCGCTGTGCTGGCGCAGCCATCGACCTCGTTCGGCCCCGACGTCCGAGCCACCGCCTGAATCGAATCCGAAGCCGGCGTTCCGGCGACCCTCGGGACCGCACCCTCGAGAACCCACGGTACATCTGCAACGGTCACTGACCGGTTGAGAGTCTCTGAAGAACGAAAGGAGCTTGCGAGCGTGTCGAACTATCCCGTGCCCGCCCACGGCGGGAAGCTCTGCGAATTGCTGGTCACCCCGGAGCGCGCCGCCGAGCTCAAGGCCGCCTCGAAGGATTGGTTGTCCTGGAACCTGACCAGCCGTCAGCTCTGCGACTTCGAGCTGCTGGCCAACGGTGGTTTCTCGCCCCTCGAGGGCTTCCTCGGCCAGGCCGACTACGACGCCGTCGTCGCTGGCATGCGCCTCGCGAACGGCGTCCTTTGGCCGATGCCGATCACCCTCGACGTCGACGAAGCCATGGCGCAGAAGCTCTCGGCCGGCTCGACGCTGGCCCTGCGCGATCCCGAAGGCGTGATGCTCGGCGTCCTGCACGTGGCCGAGGTGTGGCAGCCGGACCGCGAGCGCGAGGCCCGCGAGGTCTTCGGCACCGCCGATCGCAAGCACCCCGGAGTGGCCCACCTGCTCGACCGCAGCAACCCCTACTACGTGGGGGGCAAGGTCGAGGCTCTGCAGCTCCCCGCCTACTACGACTACCGGGGCCTGCGCCACACCCCCGCCGAGCTGCGCGCCGAGCTGCGCAAGCTGGGCTGGCGCCAGGTGGTGGCTTTCCAGACCCGCAACCCGATGCACCGGGCCCACGTCGAGCTCACGCTGCGGGCGGCCAAGGAGGCGGAGGCCAACCTGCTGGTGCATCCGGTGGTCGGGCAGACCAAGCCCGGTGACGTCGACCACTACACCCGCGTGCGCTGCTACCAGGCAGTGATGACCGGCTACCCGCACAACACCGCGATGCTCTCGCTGCTGCCCCTCGCCATGCGCATGGGTGGCCCGCGCGAGGCGGTCTGGCACGCGATCATCCGCAAGAACTACGGCTGCAGCCACTTCATCGTCGGCCGTGACCACGCCGGCCCCGGCAACGACAGCACGGGCAAGCCCTTCTACGGCCCCTACGACGCCCAGGAGCTGCTGCGCCAGCATGCCGACGAGGTGGGCGTCACCATGGTGCCGTTCCTCAACATGGTGTTCGTCGAGAACCGCGACCTCTACGTGCCCGAGGACGAGGTACGCGAGGGTGATCGCGTGCTCTCCATCTCCGGCACCCAGCTGCGGCAACGCCTGCAGGACGGCCGCGAGATCCCCTCCTGGTTCACCTACCCCGAGGTGGCGGTCGAGCTGCGCAAGACCCATCCGCCGCGCAGCGCCCAGGGCTTCACGATCTTCTTCACCGGCCTCTCCGGCTCGGGCAAGTCGACGATCGCCAACGTCCTGATGGTCAAGCTGCTCGAGATGGGCGGCCGGCCGGTGACCCTGCTCGACGGTGACATCGTGCGCAAGCACCTCTCCTCGGAGCTGGGCTTTTCGAAGGAGCACCGTGACATCAACATTCGGCGCATCGGTTTCGTGGCCTCCGAGATCACCAAGAACGGCGGCATCGCCATCTGCGCGCCGATCGCGCCCTACGACCGGGTGCGCAAGGAAGTGCGGCAGATGGTCGAGCCGGGCGGTGGTTTCCACCTCGTCCACCTGGCCACACCGCTCGAGGTCTGCGAGTCGCGCGACCGCAAGGGGCTTTACGCCAAGGCCCGCGCCGGCATCGTCAAGGAGTTCACCGGCATCTCCGACCCCTACGAGGCGCCGGACGACGCCGAGGTGGCGATCAACACCGCCGAGATGAGCCCCGAGGAAGCCGCCCAGGCGATCATCCTGCACCTGGAGCGCGAGGGCTACATCGGCCCCGAGCGGGAGGGCTGAGGTGAGCGCTGGCCGCGCCGCCGACCTCGATCGCATCGCCGCCGCCCTCTCAGCAGCCGGCGAGGTGCTCCAGGCCTTCACTCCCGGTGCCATCGCGGCGAGCCGCAAGGCCGGGGGAAGCCCGGTGACAGAGGCCGATCGCGCGGTCGACGACGTGCTGCGGCGGGCCTTGCCGCGGGCCGGAGAAGGCTGGCTCTCGGAGGAGACGGCCGACAGCCCCGACCGCTTGCACCGCGAGCGGGTGTGGGTGGTCGATCCACTCGATGGCACCAAGGAGTTCGTCGAGGGCCTGCCCGAGTGGTGCGTCTCGGTGGGTCTGGTCGAGAACGGTGAGGCGGTGGCCGGCGGCATTCTCTCGCCGGCGACCGGTCAGCTCTTCCTGGGCTCGCGGGAAACCGGCGTGCTGCTCAACGGTGCGCCGACCGGGCTCTCTGTCCACCGCGAGCTCGCCGGGGCGAAGGTGCTCGCCAGCCGCAGCGAGGTGCGCCGCGGCGAGTGGGCGAAGTTCGAGGGTGCTGGCTTCGAGATCCAGGCCCTGGGCTCGGTGGCCCTCAAGCTGGCGCTGGTGGCCTCCGGCCTCGCCGAGGCGTCGTGGACGCTGGTGCCGAAGAACGAATGGGACCTCGCCGGCGGCGTGGCGCTGCTCGCTGCGGCCGGGGGCGTCGCCCGCACCCCAGCCGGCCGGCCGGCGCGTTTCAACCGCCCGCGCACCCTCTACCCGGGCCTGATCGTCTGCCCGCCCCCTCTGGAGGCCGCGATCGACCGGGTGATCGCCGAGCGCCACGGCGCGTTCGACGAGCGGGACTTCGACCACAACTGAGGGCAACGAGCATGGGATCGGCAGCCGCGCGTTCGTTGGCGGAGAAGATCGCTTCGGGGCAAGCGGTGGTCGGCGTGGTGGGCCTGGGCTACGTCGGCTTGCCGGTCGCCTTGACTTTCGTCGAATCCGGCCTCGCCGTGCTGGGCTTCGACGTCGACACGGAGAAGGTCTCGCAGCTCGCCCGCGGCGAGTGCTACATCGCACACCTCGAGGCCGAGCGTGTGCGGCAGGCGGTCGAGCAGGGGCGTTTCGCGGCCACCACGGACTTCGCCCGTCTCGGCGAGCCGGACGCGATCATCATCTGCGTACCCACGCCATTGACGCCGCAGCGCGAGCCGGACCTCTCCTACGTCCGCTCGACGGCGCGGCTGATCGCCGCCGTGCTGCGGCAGGGCCAGCTGATCATCCTCGAATCGACCACCTACCCCGGCACCACCGACGAGCTGATGGCCGGCGAGCTTGCCGGCCGCGGCCTCGTGCAGGGCGAGGACTACTTCCTCGCCTTCTCTCCCGAGCGCGAGGACCCGGGCAACGCCCGCTTCGATACCGCCCGCATCCCCAAGGTGATCGGCGGCGTCGACGCGACCTCGGGCGACCTCGCCCAGGCCCTCTACGCGCGCGCCTTCGCGCGCACCGTGCGGGTCCGCGACGCGCGGACCGCCGAGGCCGCCAAGCTCACCGAGAACATCTTCCGCGCCGTCAACATCGCCCTGGTCAACGAGCTCAAGATGGTCTACGACCGCATGGGGATCGACGTCTGGGAGGTGCTCGACGCGGCGGAGACCAAGCCGTTCGGCTTCATGCGCTTCAACCCGGGGCCGGGCTGGGGCGGCCACTGCATCCCCCTCGACCCCTTCTACCTGTCGTGGAAGGCCCGCGAGCACGGCGCTGCCCCTCGCTTCATCGAGCTCGCCGGCGAGGTCAACGTCGAGATGCCGGCCTACGTGGTGGGCAAGCTGCAGAGCGCCCTCAACGAGGCCGGCAAGCCGCTCAAAGGGAGTCGCATCCTGGTCCTGGGGATCGCCTACAAGAAGGACGTCGCCGACCCGCGGGAGAGCCCGGCCTTCGAGGTGATCGAGCGCCTGCTCGCGGCCAAGGCGGAGGTGCGCTACCACGACCCCCACCTGCCGCGGGCACCCCGCATGCGCACCTGGCCGACGCTCCCGCCCCTCGAGTCGGTGGGCCTGACGCCGGCCGTCCTCGCTGGCGCCGACGCCGTGCTGGTGATCACCGACCATTCGGCGGTGGACTACGAGCTAGTCGAGCGCGAAGCGAAGCTGATCGTCGACACCCGCGGTGTCTTCCGCCACGGCGGCGACAAGGTCGTCAAGGCTTGAGCTCGCAGCGACCTCTCGCCGCCAGCGTCGTGCTGGTGACCGGCGGCGCGGGCTTCATCGGCTCGCACTTGACCGACGCCCTGGTGGCGGCCGGTGCCCGGGTGCGGGTGCTCGACAACTTCGCCACCGGCAGGCGCGAGAACCTCGCGCACCTGGAAGGCAGGATCGAGCTCCTCGAGGGTGATCTGCGCGACGCTGCCAGCTGCCGCACCGCCTGCGACGGGGTCGAGGTGGTCTTTCATCAGGCGGCCCTGGGCTCGGTGCCGCGCTCGCTCAACGATCCGGCGACGACGATCGCCGTCAACGTCGGCGGCAGTGCCAATCTCTTTGCCGCCGCCCGCGACGCCGGGGTGCGGCGCACGGTCTACGCCTCGTCGTCGAGCGTCTACGGCGCCAGCCCGAAGCTGCCGCGACGGGAGGGGGAGGAAGGGGCGCCGCTGTCACCCTACGCCCTCTCGAAGCGGATGACCGAGGAGCTGGCCGAGGTCTACGGTCGCTGTTTCGGCCTCGAGCTGGTCGGTTTGCGCTACTTCAACGTCTACGGGCCGCGGCAGAACCCGGAGGGGCCCTACGCCGCCGTGGTGCCACGCTTCTTCGCGTCCTGGCAGCGCGGTGAAGCGCCGGTGATCTACGGCGACGGTGAGCAATCGCGGGACTTCACCTACGTCGCCGATGCCGTCGAAGCCAACCTGCTCGCCGCCGCGGCGCCCCGCGAGGCCTGCGGCAAGGCCTACAACGTCGGGCCCGGCCAGCCGCGGACCATCAATCAGCTGGCCACCCTGGTGCGCGAGCTGGTGGGCGGTGGCCCCGAGCCGCGCTACGAGGCGCCGCGCCCCGGCGACGTGCGCAGCTCCCACGCCGACCTGACCGCCGCCCGTTGGGCCCTCAAGCTGGCCCCGCGCTGGCAGCTCGAGGACGGCCTGCGCGCCACGGCAGCGAGCCTCGCGGAGGCATGAGCCGGCCGGCGCAGGCCCCGGGCGGGCGCCCCCCGGCCGACCTGCCGCGCCGCCTGTGGGCGGCGGTGCGGGGCCCGGGGCTCGCCGGGGTGCTGTCCCGCGGCGCGGCCTCGACGCTCTTCGTCTCCGGCGCCGGCCAGCTCGCCGGCGTGGCGGCCGTCTCCCTCCTCACCCAGATGCTGGGGCCCCGTCATTGGGGCTTCTACGCCTACGCCTGGACGCTGATCAACGTCACCGTCCTGCTCGGCCGCCTGGGGCTCGACACCGCCGAGCTGCGCTACCTCGCCGAGTACCGGGTGCAGGCGGCCTGGGGCAGGATCCGAGCGCTGCTGCGCTTCTGCGATCGCACTGTGCTGGCCACCTCGGCCGCGGTGGCCGCCCTCTCGGCGCTGGCGATCGCCCTCCTTGCGCCGCGGCTCGAGCGGGAGCTGGCGGCGACGCTCTGGGTCTCCTGCCTGGTGCTGCCGTTCTTCGGTCTGATGGGCCTGCGCGGCGGCGCTCTCCAGGGCCTGCGGCGGGTGGTCCTGGCGCGCATCCCTGAGGTCTTCGTGCGGCCCGTGGCGACGATGCTCCTGGCCGGGCTCGGTTACCTCGCCTGGGGTGAGCTCGATGCCGTGGGTGCGATGTGGGCCACCCTGGGGGCGATGGTGCTCGCCGTCCTCGCGGGCAGCTGGTGGCTCTCCCGGCACCTGCCCGGCGAGGTCAAGGCGGCGGCGCCGGACCCGCATGGTCGCGAGTGGTTCCGCACCGGCCTGCCGCTCCTCTTCGTCTCCGGCATGCGGCTGCTCTTGGGGCAGGCCGACATCCTGCTCGTGGGGGCGCTGATCGGCACCACCGAGGCGGGGATCTACACCGTTGCCTCGCGGCTCGCCAATCTGGTCGGCTACGGGCAGAACTCGCTCAACAGCATCGGGGCGCCGCTGATCGCCGAGCTGCACGCTCAGGGCGACGCCCACCGCTTGCAGAGGGTGGTGACGCTGGCGAGCTGGGGCTCGACCCTCTTTGCCTTCGCCGCCACGCTGGTGCTGGCCTTTGGCGGCCAACTGATCCTCGGTACGCTCTTCGGCCACGAGTTCGTCGCCGCCCTGCCGGTGCTGGTGATCCTCGCTGCCGGCCAGCTGGTCAACGCGGCGAGCGGCCCGGTGGGCTACCTGCTCAACATGACCGGCCACCAGGACGCCAACGCCCGCATCCTGGCCTGGACCGTCGGCCTCAACGTGGCCCTCAACGTGCCGGCGATCCACTACTTCGGGGTCCTCGGCTCGGCGGTCACCACCGGCGCGCTGGTGGCGGCGAAGAACCTCTGGACCTGCGTCATCGTGCGCCGCGAGCTGGGCATCCGCTCGTCGATCTTCAGCGTGCTGCGCTGGCGGGAGCGAGCGGCCCATGGCGCGCTCTGAGCGGCCGGCGCCGCTGCCCAACGCGCTGATCGTGGGAGCGCAGAAGTCGGGGACGACGACGCTCCACCGGGTCCTCGAGACCCACCCCGAGATCTTCTTCCCGGCCCGGCCGCAGGAGATCCACTTCTTCGACCTGGCGGCGAACTACGCTCGCGGCCTCGACTGGTACCGCGCTCACTTCGCCGCCTGGGCCGGCCAGCCGGTCGTCGCCCAGACCTCGCCGCTCTACCTCTACGCGCCCGAAGCCCCGGCGCGGATCGCCGCCGCCTGCCCCGAGGCCCGCCTTCTGGTGCTGTTGCGCAACCCGATCGACCGCGCCTACTCGCACTACTGGCACCAGGTGCGCTATGGCTTCGAGACCTTGAGCTTCGAGGCGGCGCTGGCAGCCGAGCCGGCCCGCCTGGCGACCGGCCGCGGGGCCGCCAACGAGGCCAACCGTCGCCACTTCTCCTACCTCGACCGCGGTCGCTACACGGCGCAGCTCGCACGCTACCGGCAGCATTTCCCCGCCGAGCGGCTGCTCGTGCTGCTCTACGACGAGCTGGTGGCGGACCTGCCGGCGCTATCGGCACGGGCGGCAGCCCACCTCGGGGTCGACCCGGGCGGCCTCGAAATGCCCGCGCGGGGCGACGAGGCGCGGCACAACGCTGCCATGCGGCCCCGCTGGCCGGCCGTGCAGCGCTGGGTGCGGCCGTGGCGCTGGCGAGTCCCGGCCCTTGCCTGGGCAGTCGATCAGGTCAACCTGGTGGCCGCCCGCTACCCCCCGATGGACCCTGCCACGCGACGCGCCCTCGCTGCCGAGCTCGCTGACGAGGCCGATGGGCTGCGGGAGCTCTACGGCCTGGATGTAGCGCACTGGTTCGTAGCCGCCGAGGCGAGGCCATGAGTCAGCCGAAAGCCGGTGAGCGTTACCTGGTGGTCGGCGGCCAGCAGCGGCCGGACGCAGTGTCCCGGCCGGAGTGGGAGCGCCATCAGAAGGGCGTGATCCTCGCCGTCGAGCCGGCCACGGGCAAGGGCGAGGTGCTCGTCGAGTACGTCTCGCCAGCGGAGGCCATCCCGGCGGAGGAGCCCTACGCCATCCTGTTCAAGGCGGCCACGCTGGCTGGCGACCGGCTCTATGCCTGCACGCAAACCGAGGTGCTGGTCTACGAGCTCCCCGGCTTCGCGCCGGTGGGCTACCACTCCCTGCCCCGATTCAACGACGTCCACCACGTGCTGCCCACCGCGCGCGGCACGCTGCTGGTGGCCAACACGGGGCTCGACAGCGTGCTGGAGCTCTCGGCGTCCGGTGAGGTCCAGCGCGAATGGGGCGTCTTGGGGCAGGACCCCTGGGACCGCTTCGACCCCGCGGTCGACTACCGGCGGCTACCGACGACCAAGCCCCACGCGGCGCACCCGAACTACGTCTTCCTGGCCGGCGGCGAGATCTGGGCGACCCGCTTCGAGCAGCGCGACGCCGTCTGCCTGACGCGGCCCGGGGGCCGCATCGAGATCGGCGTCGAGCGGCCCCACGACGGGGTGGTGCGCGGCGAGCGGGTCTACTTCACGACCGTCGACGGCCACGTGGTGGTGGCGCGCTGGGCGAGCGAGAAGGTCGAGGAGGTGGTGGACCTCAACGCCATCGTCGGCGGTGACCTTGCGCTCGGCTGGTGCCGGGGCCTCGCCGTGCTCGACGAGCGACGGGTGGTGGTGGGCTTCTCTCGCCTGCGTCCCACCAAGTTCCGCGAGAACGTCCGTTGGGTCAAGCACCGCCTGGGGCTGCGCGCCACCCGCGGCAACCTGCCGAGCCGCATCGCCTGCTTCGACCTCGCCGCCCGCCGCCTGCTGTGGGAGCAGAACGTCGAGGAGCTGGGGATGTCGGTGCTGTTCTCGATTCACCCTTATTGATCTCGCCAGTATCAGTAGATACACCGGGCCAGGGTGCAGCAGGCGGCCTGCTACCCCGGGGCCCGGCGTCTCTTTGGTGGAGGTAGTCATGCAGGCTCCTCGTGCAGCCATCCTCTGGTCGTTCGCTCTGATCGTTGCATCCGCCGCAGGCCCTGCGGCAGCCAAGGTGTGGACCGTCGATCCGGGAAGCGGGGTGACCCTCTCTTCGATCCTCGGCGACATGACCCTCGCGGACGGTGACGTCATCAAGATCCCGGCCATGCCTTACAACCTGACCTCTTCCGAGACTTGGGCACTCACGACGATCTCCAAGAAGATCAGCCTGTTGGGCGACGGGCCCGGGCGTACCGTCCTCAGCGTCAGCGACGGGGCAAGCTTCATCAAGAGCACCACGGACATCCGGGTCGCGGGGATGACCCTCAGCGGTTTCGGCGAGGCGATCAACATCTCGACCGCCAGTTCGAGCGATCACGTGACGGTGGACCTCCACGACCTCGAGATCACGGACGGTGTCCAAGGGATCGTCTGGGACAGCAACGGCGCGGGCTCGATCGCCAGCCTGGTGATCGCCGGCTGCCGAATCCACGATCTGATGTCGCTGGCCATCAAGGTCCATCCGCCCCATCTCCAACGCGCCCGGGTCGTCGACAACGAGATCCATGACGTGGTCGGCAAGGGCATCTGGCTGGGCCTCGACGCGCCAGTGTCCGACACCGCCTTGCAGCAGTTCGTGGTCACCGGCAACAGCATCCGCGGGGTGCGCTCCGAGAGCGAGACGGCGACGCAGTTCGGCATCGTCCTCTACGGCGAAGAGGCCACGGTGAGCAACAACGTCATCGAGGACGTGGGAGGTGCGGCAGCGGACGGTGGCGACCTCTACGCCGGGATCTACACCAAGTGCCGGCGCTCGGTGATCACTGACAACATCTTGCGCAACGTCGGACCGGGCTACCCGATCGACGTCAAGGGCAAGGACCGCAGCCCGAACCCCACCCAGGCGCAGGGTTACTCGACCCTGGTCACCAACAACCAGGTGACGGTCACCGTCTCGGGAGCTGGCCTGTCCTGGCACGGGATCAAGACCGCGAACGAAGACGTGAGCATCCACGGTAACCACGTCGAGGTGACCGGCGCTGCCGTCGTCGTCGAGACGGTCGCCAAGGACGACATCAGTGTCGTCGGCAACATGATCGTCGGTGGCTGGCGCGGGGTCGATGTGCGCGACACGGCCACCTCGAACGGCCCCAACCGCTACGTGATGATCGCCAACAACCACTTCGTGGACTACCAGAACAACGGGAGTGATCGCGACATCGTCTACAACAACGGGGTCTATCCGCCCACCGGCTACTCGACGGGCCTACCGGGCTGGGTGGTCACCGACAATATCCGGCATCCATAGGCCAGGGGCTCCTTGCCTGGCGTCTTGCAGGGGCGTTCAGGGCTTCGCCGTCGGGCGATCGGAAACACCTCCAGGGCCGGCGTCACTGCCGGCTTGCCGCCCCGCTCGCAGCGCAGAGGCCGCGCGACTCGGCATTGCCAGGTCGCGCGGCTCTTGCGGGGCGAACCGGGGCGCTCAGCCCTGGTCGTCTAATTGATTGCCCGGACCGAGATGGTCGCCTGGGTGTAGGTGATGCCCTCGTAGGTGCCGTGGACGTCGAACTCGAGCACGCTGTTGTCGGTCGTGGTGAGGCGCACCTTCGCCTGGTAGGCCAAGCTGACATCGGCACGGCCGATCGAGACGTTGATCTCGACCTTCTTGCCAGCCGGAACGGTGATCGGGAACTCCCACTTCTCGGTCTTCTTCTCGACGTTCTCCTGCTTCCAGGTGCGCTCGTCACCGATCTTGAACTGCCAGCCGGCGGAGCCCTCGAAGACCTTCGGCACGCCAGCCTTGACGCTGATGCTGAGGGCGGCCTCGAAGCCCACGGTCTTCTGCCAGGACTCAGTGTGGATGAGCTCCCGCTCGGTGGTGACGGTGTATTTCTGCTCGACGTCGAGCTTGTTGTCGTAGACGGTGGAGTAGAGCTCCTGAGGGCTGACGCTGGGCGCCGTGATCCCCAAGGTGGGGTAGTGCATGTCGACCATCACCGAGTCGCGCACCGGCCTGACGAAGATGAAGCCCATGCAGTCGATGTCGGAGCCGGCACGACCCATGACGCCGACGCAGAGCCCCGAGCCGACGTCGACCGGATATTCCTGCTTGAGGCCCCATTCCGTCATCTTGGCGAAGAACTCACTGCCATTGCTGGTCTTGAACTTGATGGCGCCGAGCCGGGTGCCGGCACCATTGCCCCACAGTGACATCGAGGTGATGCGCTCCCCAGGCTGGAAGGCGTATTCCTTGTACGGTCCCGAAGGGTTGCCGAACTGGCGGATGCTGCCGTTGGTGAGCCAGATCTTGACCGCCTTGACCTGCCAGCCACCCACCCAGACCCCGATCTTCTCGAGCAGGCTGCCGTCCTTGCCGCCGCAGAAGAAGAAGTCGTTTCCCCCCTGGCCGCCGATGATCGTCACCGGGAGGAAGGGGTCGGTCGCTCGCAGCTCGGCTTGCTGGCGTTCGACGGGCTGAGCGGCCGGCGCAGATAGTTCGGACATTGGGTTCTCCTTTGTCCAAGGATGATAGGGAGGGCTCGAAAGGCTGTCAACGAGCCGCCGCCGCCGCTTCTGAGATGGACCCAACTCGCTGAAAACACGGCGCCCGGTGCGATGGAGAGGAGAACATCCGCTACACTAGCCGTTCACCCGTCCTGCGCGGTTCGGCCGCGCCGCGAGTTCCTGGTGCCGTCCGAGACCCCTGCTCCCTACCCCTCCATCCCCGTCCTCTACGTCGCTGGCGTGGGGCGGAGCGGCTCGACCGTCCTCGACACCATCCTGGGCAACCACCCGGAGGTCGAGAGCGTGGGGGAGCTCGCCAAGCTCGTCACCGCCGGCTGGACCGCCGGTGAGTACTGCGCCTGCGGCGAGACGGGGAGGACCTGCCCGTTCTGGACGGCCGTCGAACGTCGCTGGCTCGCCGGCGACGAGCGCGAGGCCCGCTTCGCCGAGTACCTCGACCTGCAGCGGACCTTCGAGCGCTGGCGCAGCTGGCCGCGCCTGGTCGCCGAAGGCCGGCGGCCGAGCCCGGCGTTCCAGCGCTACGGCGAGCTCACCCGGAACCTCTTGGCGGCGGTCCAGGCGGAGAGCGGGCGGCGGGTGATCGCCGACTCGTCGAAGGTGCCGGCGCGGGCCTTCGCGCTCTCGCTGGTCCCGGGAGTGGAGCTCGCCGTCGTCCACCTGGTGCGCGATCCGCGCGGCACGGCGTGGTCCTACCAGAAGGCCTTCCGTAAGAACGAGCGCCAGGGTGTCCAGCACGACCTCGCGCCGCTGCCGGTGTGGCGCAGTGCCGTCGGCTGGCTGCTGGCGAACTCGTTGGTCGAGCGCCTGCGCCGGCAGGTGCCACGGCTGGTCTCGATCACCTACGAGGGCCTGGTGAGCGCCCCCCGGCGTGCTCTCGCCGAGGTGGCCGCCGTGAGCGGTCTCGACTTCGACCCGCTCGCCGAGCGCCTCGAACGCGGCGAGAGCCTCGCGGTGCGCCACACCATCGCCGGCAATCAGCTGCGGATGCGCGGCAGCGTTGCGCTGCGGGCGGACCTCGAGTGGAGCCGCCGCATGCCGCGCCGCCAGCAGCGCCTGGTGGCTCTGCTCGCCGGCCCGCTGATGGCCCGCTATGGCTATCCGCTGGCGCCGCGTACGGCGACGGGGGAGGGGCGAGGTTGAGGCGGGACGCACCGGCCGGGGAGCTGATGGCGAGCTTCTTCGATCGCGCCTTCGCCGTCTACTTCGCCGGCGGGCTGGCTCTGGTGTTCACCCAGGCGGACCGCTACCTGTGGGGCAGGGGCTGGTTGCCGCTGCGCCCGACGGTCCTCTTCTTCCTGCTGATCGGGCCCCTCGCCGCGCTGGTCCTGGTGCGGGCTGCCGCCCGCCGGGAAGCTGCGAGCGAAGCCCTCGGCCTGCTCACCGCCAATCTCGGCCTGGCGGCACCGTTTGCGGCGCTGGCGGCCTTCAACCTGCTCAGCTCACTGCACCCGACGGCGAACTGGTCCGGCAAGGCGACCTACATCCTGCTCGTCCCCTACGACTTCCTGGTCTTCCTGGTCTCCATGCTGCTGCCGTTGCTGCCCCCCGTGCGGCGCGCGATCCCCGCTGCCGGCCGTCTTTGCGTGCTGCTCCTGGCCCTCTCCGTCTATTGGGACGCGCTTTTTCCGGGTTCCTTTTCGCGCATTGCCTCGCGGGCCGCCGGGCTGGCGCGCGATCCCAACCAGGCTGCCTTCCTGATGGTCCTCGCCCTGGCGCTCTGCCTGTCGTTCGGCCGCCTGCTACGCCGTGACCTGCTCCTTCTCGGGATGACGGCGGTCGCCCTCGTCGGCACCCTGTCGCGGGCCGGCGTGCTGCTCTTCGCCTCCTTGCTGCTGGTCTACGCCGTCGCCGCTGCCCTGACGGCGGGCTGGCGGACGGCGGTACTGCGCATCCTGGTGCCGCTGGGGGTGGCGGCCGGGCTGGTCGGCGTCGGTCTGGTGGTGGCGGTCAGCCTCGGCGAGCGGGGCGAAGGCATCTTCTCGCTGCAGGCCAACCAGGAGCGGCTCGACATGTTCACCGGCAAAGAGAGCTTCCTCGCCGGGCGCAACGAACGTCTCGATCTGGTAGTCACCTTCATGGAGAAGGTCCTCGAGGCGCCGGTGGTGGGCCACGGCGCGGGCTACACCTATACCCAGCCGCAAGGGCCGCACAACCGCTATCTCCAGGAATGGGTCAACGCCGGCCTCGGAGGCGTGCTCTCCTACGTGGGCTTCCTGGCGGCGGCGGCCTGGACCTTCCGCCGGCGCGGCTTCGCGCCGGGCCTGGCCGCCACGCTGACCGTGGCGGTGGGGAGCTTCTTCTCTCACGGCATCCTCGAGCAGCGGGCGGTGCCGGTGAGCCTGGGGCTGCTCGCCGCCGCCAGCTGGTGGGCCACGGCCGCGGTCGGCGCGCGCGCCCGCCCGCCCGCCGAGGCAGCCTTGCCGGTGGCCGAGCCAGCGGTATGACGGCACGGATCGCTGTCTTCCTGCCGTCGCTGCGGGGCGGCGGCGCGGAGAAGGCCGTGCTGGCGATCGCCGAGGGCCTGGGGGAGCGCGGGCACCAGGTGGACCTCGTGCTGGTCGAGCGCGCCGGGCCGCATGTCGAACGGGCGGCGGCGCGCTGCCGGCTGGTCGACCTCGGGGCACGCCGCACCCTGGTCGCGCTACCGTCCTTGGTCGGCTATCTGCGCCGCGAGCGGCCCCAGGCCCTGCTCACCACGCTCACCCATGCGAGCGCGGTGGCGATCGTCGCCCGCGAGCTGGCCGGCGTGCCGCTGCGCTTGGTGGTGCGGGAGGGCAACCACGTGACGCGGGCGGCCGAGCTTTCGCGCGGCCTGCGGTCGCGCCTGATGCCCCGCTTCGCACGCTGGGTCTACCCGCTGGCAGATGCCCTGGTGGCCAATTCCCAGGGGGTGGCCGACGAGCTCGTCACGGGCCTCGAGCTGCCGGCGGGGAAGGTCTCGGTGATCCCCAACCTGCTGCCCCTCGACGAGATGGCGGCCCGTGCGGCCGATGCCGGCCCGCCGGTGGCGGGGCTCGAGGAGCCGCCGTGGATCGTCGCCGCTGGCCGGCTGGTCCCCCAGAAGGACTTCGCCACCCTGCTCGCCGCCTTCGCCCTGGTGCGGCGCGCGAGCCAGGCCCGGCTGGTGATCCTGGGAGAGGGGCCGGAACGAGAAGCCCTGGGCGCTCAGGCCGCTCGCCTGGGACTGAGCTCTGCGGTCACCTTCGCCGGCTTCCAGGCCAACCCCTACCCGTGGCTTGCCCGCGGCCGGGTGTTCGCCCTTTCCTCGCGCTGGGAGGGCTCGCCCAATGTGCTCGCCGAGGCGATGGCCCTCGGCGTGCCAGTGGTGGCGACGGATTGCCCCTCCGGGCCGGCCGAGCTCCTCGCCGGCGGCCGACTGGGGCGGCTCGTGCCGGTGGGGGACTCAGCCGCGCTTGCGGCGGCGATCCTCGCTACCCTGGCGGCGCCGAGCGCGGCCGCGGATCTACGCGCGGCGGCGCGCCGGCATGCTCCGGAGATCGTCCTGCCTCGCTACGAAGACCTCCTCCTGGGAACTCGCGGAGGCGGGCGGTGACGGCGCCGAAGGTGGCGTTACTCGCCACCGGGCTGGGCTTCGGCGGCGCCGAGCGCGAGCTGGCGCAGCTCGCCCGCGGCCTCGCCGGTCGCGGCTGGCCCGTGACGGTGGCCTCGCTCCTGCCTCTCGGCGGCTTTGCCGAGGAACTCGAGGCCGCCGGCCTGCCGGTCGTCTCCCTCGGCATGCGCCGTGGCGCGCCTTCGCTGCCGGCCCTCTGGCGGCTGCGCCGCTGGCTCGCCGCCGAGCGCCCGGCGGTCCTCCACGGTTTCATGGTCCACGCCAACTTGATGGCCCGCACGGTCCGGCTGCTGGTCGAACTGCCGGTGGTGATCTCGACGGCGCAGAACACCCGCGAGGGCGGCCGCTGGATCGACCTCGCGCTGCGCTGGAGCGATCCCCTGGCCGACTGGACCACGCAGGTCAGCCGGGCCGGCGAGGAGCGCTACCGCGCCGAGGGCCTGGCGCATCCAGAGCGCCTGGAGCTGGTACCCAACTCGGTCGACGTCGAGCGTTTCCGGCCGGATGCCGCGGCCCGCGCCCGGCTGCGGCAGGAGCTGGGGGCCGGCGAGCGCTTCGTGTGGCTGGCGGTAGGCCGGCTCGAGCCGCAGAAGGACTACCCCAACCTGCTCGCGGCCTTCGCCCCGCTGGCGGCGGCGGATCCCGGCCCCCTGCTGTGGATCGCTGGGCAAGGGCCCCTCGCGGCTGAGCTCGCCGCACGGGTGGTGAACCTCGGCCTCGGCGAGCGGGTGCGTTTCCTCGGCCTGCGGCGCGACGTCGCCGCCGTGCTGGCGGCGGCCGACGGCTACGTGATGTCCTCGGCCTGGGAGGGCACGCCCCTGGCCCTCCTGGAGGCCGCCGCGACCGCCCTGCCGGCCGTGGTGACGGATGTCGGCGGCAATGCGGACATCGTGGTGGCGCCGCAGGGCGGACGGGTCGTGCCGGCGGCCTCGCCGCCCGCCCTGGCGGCGGCCCTCGGCGAGCTCACGGCACGGCCCAGGGCCGAGCTGCAGGCCATGGGGGGGTACAATCGGGCGCGGGTCGTGGGAACCTATGGTCTCGACCGCACCTTGGACCGCTGGGAGGCCATCTACCGGCGGCTCCTCCTCGCATGGGAGCGCACTTCGCCTTGAGCTCTGAGAACCACCGACCGCTCAGCCTCGACGACGTCTACCGCGCCTTCCTCGCCTCGATCGGCCCCTCGTCGCGGCCGGCCGAGCAGCGCTTCGCCGAGCGACTGCGGCGGCACCCGGAGGTCCTCGCCCTGCGCCTCGCGCGAGTGCGGCGGGTGGTCGAGCTCCTCGGTGGCGAGGGCGGTGTGCTGCTCGATGCCGGTGCCGGCACGGCGATCAACGCCGTTCTCTCACTGGTCGCCGGCGCGGCCGAGGTGCACGCCGTCGAGCTCAACCCGGTGCGCTTCGAGATCGCTCGCCAGCTGGTCGAGCGCCTCGGTCTCGAGCGGCGTCTGCACCTGGTGACCGAAGACATCCTCACCCTTGAGCTGCCGCCGGCGAGCCTCGACGGCATCTACTCGAACGAGTTCCTCGAGCACGTGGTGGACTCGCCGGCCTACCACCGCCGGGCGGCCGAGTGGCTGGTGCCCGGGGGGCGGGTCTACGGCCGTACTGGCGCCAACGGCGCCAACTGGCTCTACCAGCGCACCTACGGCCGGATGTGGCAGCGCGCCGACGAGACGACCTACGCGCCGCAACGCCGCGAGATCCTGCTCTCTCTGGCCCCAAAGCTCGACCCGGAGGTCATCGCCCGGCTGGTCGCCGCCACCCGCGGAGCGAGCGCCGCCGAGATCGAGGCCGCCCTCGCCGCCTACGACGAGAGCGGCAAGCTGCCGCCGCCGAGCGGCCGGGTGCCGAAGAACCCACGGACGGGCGTCTACCACGAACGCCTGCGCTGGCCGCGCGAGCTTCTCGCCGAGATGGCCGCCGCCGGGCTGCACGGGCGAGTCGTGCGCCCGGACTTTCGCTTCACCTTCGATCCCGCGCCCTGGCGCCGCCGCTTCTACCGCAGCCTGGGTGCGCTGATCGCCTGGGGCCACCCCCTGAGCCTGCCGATCTCACCCTGGCTGGAAGTGATGGGGGAGAAGGCATAGGTCGTCGCCGGGCGCCGGGCTCGCATGGGCCTGGCTGACGTGCCGCTTGCCGCCCCACCGATGTCGACGCTACGACCGACTTGCCGCGAGATGTTCGTCGCCCCTCCGGCAGGGCTGCCGGCCGGCGAGCGCCGCCGCCTCGAGGAGAGCTTCTTCCGCCGGCTCCGCCTGCCCGAGGGCGTCACCAAGCGCACCCACGGCGGCCGTCTGGCGGCGCTCGATCCCGTGCTCGCGGCGGCCTTGCCGCGCGACCAGCGGCTCGCGCTGATGGACGTCGCGGTCTCTTCGGGAGTGACCACCCTCGACTGGCTGGCGAGCCTCGAGGCCGCGGGTTTCGACTTTCACCTCCTGGCGGGCGACCTCACCCTGGCGGCGAGGCTCGTCTCGTTCCACCTCGGCGGCCGGCCGTGGCTCGACGCCCTCTTCGACGGCCAGGGGCGGCCGCTGCAGTTCGACCTTCTCGGCCGGGCGATGCCGAGCGCCGTCGCCGGCCCCCGCGGCGCGTTGCCGGGCCTGCTCCGGGCCTGGATGCGACTCTGGCGCCGGGCGATCGCGGCGGCACCGGGCAATGGCCGCGGGCGCCGCTTCGGGATAAGCTCGCGAGCCGTCTCGCTGGTGGTGCCGGAGCTGGCGAGGCATCCGCGGGTCGAGGTCGTCGAGGACGACCTGCGCGCCGCGCCGCCGGCCGCCTGGGTCTCTCGCTTCGATGCCGTGCGGGCCGCCAACATCTTGAACCGTGACTACTTCTCGGACTCGGAGCTGCGCGCGTTGGCGGCCCTTCTGCGCCGCCGCCTGAAGGTCGGCGGGCTCCTTGCCGTGGGCCGCAACGACCCCACGGAAGCCCTGCACGCCACGGTCTTCCGCCGCCTGGAGGGCGACCTCTGGCAGGTGGTGGGCCGCCTGGGTGGGGGTTCCGACCTCGATGACCTCGTCCCGATCGCCTGAAAAGGCCGCCGCAGCCGGCAAGGAGCCTCGCCGTCCATGAGCCACCAGATCCCGTTCTACGACCCCCATCGCGTGCCGCTCGCCAAGCCCTGGCTGGGTGAGGAGGAGGCGAGCGCCGTCGCCGAGGTGGTGCGCTCCGGCATGCTCTGCCAAGGTGAGAAGGTGGCCGCCTTCGAGGCGGCCTTCGCGGCCAAGATGGGTGCCCGCCACGCGGTGGCGATCGCCAACGGCTCGGCGGCGCTCCTGGTGAGCCTGGAGGCGATGGGCGTCGGGCCGGGCGACGAGGTGATCGTTCCCGACATGACGTTCATCTCGACGGCGACGGCGGCGCTGCGCTTGGGGGCCAAGCCGGTGCTCGGCGATATCACGCTGAGCGACCACAACCTCGACCCGGACCGCGTGGAGGCGTTGATCTCGCCGCGCACCAAGGTGATCTTGCCGGTGCACTACGCCGGCCAGACGGCCGAGATGGACGCCTTGCGGGCGCTCGCCGCGCGGCACGGTCTCAAGGTCCTCGAGGACGCCGCCGAGGCCCACCTGGCGCGCTATCGTGGCGGCGCGCTTGCCGGTTGCCTGGGGGATGCCGGGATCTTCAGCTTCACACCCACGAAGCTGATGACGACGGGCGAGGGCGGCATGATCACCACCGACGACGACGAGCTTGCCGCCCGTTGCCGGCTGATCCGCAACTTCGGCGACGCCGGCAAGTTCGACTGGCAGCGCTCGGGCTTCAACTACCGGATGACCGACATGGCGGCGGCGATCGGCCTTCTCCAGCTGGGCAAGCTCGACGCCATCCTCGCCGAGCGGCGGCGCAAGGCGCGGCGCTACGACGAGGCCTTCGCCGGCGAGCCGGTGCTGGTGACGCCCTGGGTGCGGGGGCCGGAGGACTGCAACTACCAGCTCTACACGCTGCGCCTGGAGCTGAACGCGCTGGCGATCGATCGCGACACCTTCCTCGCTCGCCTGCAGGAGGCTGGCGTCTCGGCCCGGCTCTACTATCCTGCGCTGCACCGGCAGGGGGTGCTGGCGGCCTCGCGCGCCGGCGGCGACGCAGACTTCCCGGCCAGCGTGGCCTTCGCCGCGAGCGCCTTCTCGCTGCCGATCTTCACCCAGATGACCGACGCCGAGCAGGACCATGTGATCGCAACCGTGCTGCGCACGGCAGACGGCGCCCGGCGCTGAGGAGAAGGCTGATGATCTCGGGCAAGAAAGTGGTGATCTACGGTGGGGCCGGCTTCATCGGCACCCACATGGGTGAGCGCCTGGCGGCGAACAACGAGCTGGTGCTCTTCGATCGTGACCTTGCCGGGCCCCTGCGCTTCAGCCGGCTGGCGAGCGACCCGGCGGTGCGCCAGATCGCGGGCGACGTGCGCGACGCGGTGGCGGTGGAGAAGGCGATGGAAGGGGCCGAGATCGTCCTTCACTTCGCCTCGCTGGTGGGCGTCAAGCACGTCATCGAGAACGCTCGCGAGACGATCGAGACCATTTTGGGCGGCACCGCCAATGTCCTCGCGGCGGCGGCCAGGAACCCGGCCCTCGAGCGGCTGGTCTACATCTCGACCAGCGAGGTCTACGGCAACGTGATGGACGCCACCGAGGGCGTCCCGGCCTCGGTGGGCACCGGCAACGATGCCCGACTTTCCTACGCCTCGGCGAAGCTCGCCGGTGAGCACCTGGTGTGGGCCTACCACCGCGACGCCGGCTTGCCGACGGTGATCGTGCGGCCGTTCAACATCTTCGGCCCCCGGCGGCTGACCGCCAACGCGGTCGGCATCTTCGTGGTGCGCGCTCTGGCGGGTGCTCCGATCACCCTCCACGGCGACGGCAGCCAGCTGCGTTCCTGGTGCTACATCGAGGACTTCTGCGCTGGCATGCTGGCGGCGCTCGAGGTGCCGGCGGCCGCCGGGCAGGACTTCAACCTCGGCAACCCGGTCACCGCCTCGACGATCTACGACCTCGCCGACCGCATCGTGCGGCTCGCCGGTAGCAGCTCGGTGATCGAACGTTCGCCCTACACCTACAACGACATCGGGGTGCGGGCACCAAACTCCTCGAAGGCCCGCGAGATCCTCGGCTACGTGCCGCGCTTCGACCTCGACCAGGGCCTGCGGCCGACGATCGACTGGCACCGCGAGCACCTCGACGCCCTCCGGCATTGGCTGTAGGGCGCCGCCGGGCCGCCCGTGAGCTTGGCCGGGGCGAGCCTCGGATAAGATGAGCCGATTGCCATGGAGCGCACCTCGCATCCCATAACCCGCGCGATGGCCCTGCGCATGCTCGCCGACGCGGCGATCATCCAGGTCTCGCTGTTCGCCGCGCTGGCGATCCGGCTGATCTACCACCTCGCGACCCTGGCGCCCAACGCCAAGGTCAACCTGCGGGGGCTGATCCGCGCCTTCGTCTCCTACTACTGGGAGAGCGCCTTCCCGCTTACCGTGCTCGCCCTGGTGATCTTCTACCTGATGGGTTTCTACACCTACGGGCGGTCCTACCAGGGGCGCTACAAGGCGCTGGTGGTGCTGCAGGCAGTGACCCTGGCCTATCTCAGCTTCGGTTTCCTGACCCTCTTCTTCGGCGGCGTCTCGCCCCTGCCGCGCACGGCGCTGGTGATCGCCTGGGCGCTCACCGCAGCGCTGGCCGTGGCGGCGCGCATCTTCGCCGCCTCCTGGAAGAGCGTGGTGAGCCAGGAAACGGCGAGCGGCCGCCTGCTGGTCCCCCGCGAGCAGCGCCTGGTGCTGGTGATCGGCGGTGCCGGCTACATCGGCTCGGCGCTCCTGCCGCTGCTGCTCCAGAAGCGCTACCGGGTGCGCGTGCTCGACCTCCTCGTCTTCGGCGAAGAGCCGATCCGCGCGGTGGCCGGCCACCCGGACCTGGAGATCATCCGCGGCGATTTCCGGCACATCGAGAAGGTGGTCGAGGCGCTGCGCGGCGTCAACGCCGTGATCCACCTCGGCGGCATCGTCGGCGACCCGGCCTGCAGCCTCGACGAGGACCTGACGATCGACGTCAATCTCTCGGCCACGCGGATGATCGGCGAGCTGGCCAAGGCGGTGGAGGTCGAGCGCTTCATCTTCGCCAGCACCTGTTCGGTCTACGGCGCCTCGCGCGAGGTGGTGGACGAGCGCAGCGTGGTCAAGCCGCTGTCGCTCTACGGGCAGACCAAGGCGGCCTCGGAGCGCCTCCTCCTCGACCTGATGCCGGACGGCTTCTCGCCGGCGATCGCCCGCTTCGGCACCATCTACGGCCTGTCGGGGCGCACCCGTTTCGACCTGGTGGTCAACCTGCTTGCCGCCCGCGCCAAGATGGACGGCAAGATCACCGTCTTCGGTGGCGACCAGTGGCGGCCCTTCGTGCACGTCGAGGATGCCGCCCGCGCCGTCCTCGCCCTCCTCGAGGCCCCTCTCGAAGTGGTCCGCGGGCAGATCTTCAACGTCGGCTCGAACCAGCAGAACTTCACCATCGGCGAGGTCGGCCGGCTGATCGCCCAGCGGGTGCCGGAGGCCGAGCTGCTGATCGCAGAGGACTCGAAAGACCGCCGCGACTACCGGGTGAGCTTCGACCGCATTCACGACCAGCTGGGCTTCCTGCCGGTGTGGAGCCTCGAGCAGGGCATCGAGCAGGTGATCGAGGCGATCGAGCGCGGCGAGATCGTCGACTACCAGCTGCCCAAATACAGCAACGTCAAGTTCTTGAGCGAGAGCCCGGCCGCCCTGCCCTCGCGCACCGACTGGGTCCGGGACGCGCTGAGCGGCGTCTCGGGAGAGTAGCCGCTTGCGCCGCCTGGGGGCTGGGGCGGCGCTCGCCCTCGGTCTGGTCGTCGGCCTCTATTCGCAATGGCCGAGCTTCGGCCGGCCGTATGTGATCAACAACGACGCCCGCCAGCACACCTACTGGATGCAACAGTGGGCGGACCCGGAGCTCTACGCCGGCGACCCGATCACCGAGTACGCCAAGGCCTACCAGCCCTGGGGCTACGTGGCGGTCTACCGGGCGCTGTCGCCCGTGGTGGCGCCGCTCACCCTCGGCAAGCTCCTCCCCGGCATGCTGCTCGGCCTCACGGCCCTGCTTTTCTTCTTGCTCGGCGAGCGGCTGGGCGGCCCCTGGGCGGGCGCGATCTCCGCCGTCTGGGTGACGGTGACGCCGATCGTCTTGCACAAGATGGCCGGCGGCCACGCCCGTGCCTTTGCCATCCCGCTCCTGGCCGCCTTCCTCCTCGCCCTGCTGCGGCGCTCGCGCTGGGGCGTCGTAGCCGTGCTGGTGGTGCAGTCGCTCTTCTACCCGATGGTATTGCTGATCTCGCTCGGCGCCGGCGGGCTCAGCCTGCTGCGCCGCGGCGAAGGCCGCTGGCGCCTCGACCGCGGCCTGGCCGTGGCTCTCCTCGCTGGCGGTCTCCTGGGCGGCGCACTGGTGATGGCGCGCCAGGCGCGCACGGAGGCGGTGCTAGGGCCGCTCGCTACCGCCGAGGACCTGCGGGGCAAGCCGGAAGCTGGCCCGAGCGGCTTCTTCCCCCTCGACCCCGGTCCGCGAGCGCTCTCGACCGTGCGCCGCGAGGTGCGCCAGGTCTTCACCCTCCTGCCCAGCCCAGTGCTGCGGCCGAGGCTGCCGGTGGGGAGCCCGTGGCGGCACGCCGAGCCCTGGCTGGTGCTCCTTCTCGCCGCCATCCTGGCGCTTGGCTGGCGCTGGGGGCTTCCTCCCGCGGTGCCCAGCGTGCTGGTCGCCGGCATCGGGCTCTGGGTGCTGGCGGACCGGCTGCTGCTCCGTCTCTTCATCCCCGCTCGCTACCTGCAGTACCCGCTGCGGGTGGTGGGGGTGCTCGCCTTCGCGTGGCTGGCCGCCCGGCTGGTGGGGCTGCTCCCCGCCGCCTGGCAGCGGCTGGCTGGCGGCGCCGTCCTCCTCGCCCTGCTCGCCCACGTGCCGGCCCTCTCGGGCGTCGGCCTCGAGAACCATGGCGGTGCTCGGGCCCTCTTCGAGTACCTGCGGACGACGCCCAAGAACACCCTGGTGGCTGCCCATCCCTACCTCGCCGACGACATCCAGATCTTTGCCGAGAGGAAGGTGCTGGTGGACTTCGAGCACGTCCAGCCGTTCTATCCGCAGTTCTGGAACGCCATGAAGGGCCGCACCTCCGACCTCTTCGCCGCCTACTACGCCGAGGACCTGGAGACGGTGTGCGGCTTTCTCGCTCGCTACGGCGTCGATGATCTGGTGATCGATGGCCGGCATTTTGCGGCGGCCTTCCTGCGCTCGCGCCGGCTCTACCCCGAGCCCTTCCGCAGCGAGATCCTGGGCAGCATCGGTCACCGCCGACGCTTCGTCCTCGACGGCCTGCCGCCGACGGCGCCGGTCTTCCGCCGCGGCCCGCTGCAAGTGGTCACCCCGGCGTCGCTCGGCTGTCTTCCGCTAGCGCCATCGCCAGCAGCAGGCCCAGGAGAGGCGCCACCCGGAAGTTGATGATCTCGGGCGAGGAGACGGCGAGCACCACGGTCCCCGTCCAGGCGGCACCGACGGCGGCGAGCAGCCGGCGCTCGCCGCCGCTCGCCGCGAAGGCCCGCCGCAGCGGCACCACCACGAAGCTGCCGAGGGCCGCCAGGATGGCGAGCCCGCCCACCAGGCCCAGCTTGTAGAGCAAGAAGAGATAGAAGTTATGGATGTAGTTGGTCGGCACGGCCCGCCGCCGAGCGCCGCCCGAGGTGCCGGCGCGGTCGAGGTCGAAGTCGGCACCGAGGCCGCGGCCGAGGAGCTTCTCGCCGAGGTCGCCTGCGGCGAAGAGGCCGAGCAGCTGGCGGCTCTCACCGAGGCGAAACTGCAATGAGGCGTCCCGCCGGCGGTTGCCCTGCGTCGCCCCCGGGGCCAGGCTGGCGAGGCGGCGGTGCAGGTAGGAGAGCTGCGTGAGGAGGGGCTGCGCCCACAAGGGCCCGAGGCGCTCGAGACGAGCCATGCGCAGCCACCAGACGCCGCGCTCGCCATCGCCAGTGATCTCCAGACGCACGGTGGCCGTCCCTGAGGGCAGCGCCGCCACCAGCTCACGGCGCTCCCAGCGCTGCGTCGGGCGCACCCAGAGGCCCAGGCTCGCCGTGACGGAGCCGTCTGCGGCGAGACCACGGACCAGGACCTGGCCGCGGCCCTGGCCGCGACCGCGGCCCTCGATCTCGAGCCGGTAGGTCCCTCCGTCGGGCACCTCGCGCGCCTCGCCGACTCCTAGGGGCGGGCCCGGCGTGCCCCAGCGGACGCTGCGCGGCGGGCGTGGCCCGGCCTGCGCCGCTTCCGGCTGCTCGAGGCGGGCGAGAAGGTTGGGGCGTTGCAGGCCGATCCAGGCGAGCAGGACGACGAGGCCAGCCGCGACGAGCAGGCCGAGGCCGACGATCGTCGCCCAGCGCCGCTTGCCGAGGGCCGCGAGCTCGCCGCTGGCGAGGACGTAGAGGCCGAGGGCCGGCAGCAGGCTGAGCCACAAGCCGCGGGTGCCCGAGCCCAGCACGAAGAAGCCGGCGAGGGCGAGGCAGGGCAGGGCAAGGCGGGCGTCACGGACCGGGCGGCGGGCCCAGGAGAGGGCGAGGAGGAGGCCCGCGAGGCAGAAGCCGGTCGCCGCCACCGAGTTGGGCAGCACGAGCCGCTGCAGCAGCCGCCCCTCGCGCACGGCCTGCCACCAGAAGGCGAGGTGGAGGAGGGTGGCGAGCGCCAGGGCAACGGGCAGGGCGACCTCGAGGCTCCGGCGCCGGGCCTGCGGGGCCAGGCGACTGGCGAGGAAGGCGCCAGCCGGCAGCAAGGCGAGGGAGAGCGCCTGGCCGGCGACCTGCGCCAGCGGGTTGCCGCGCACCAGGCCAACCGCTGTGCCGAGGCCGGTGGCCCCCAGGTAGAGAACGAGGCCGCGGACCAGGGGCTCGTGCCGTGGGTCGGGCAGGGGTGGGGCTGGAAGAACGGCGGCGCGCCGCTCGAGAGTCAGGGCGAGGGCGCCGAGGCCGAGCAGGGTGACGAGGCCTGTGGCCTGGACGACCATCCCGCGGCGGAACTCGAGGCCGGTGGTGGCATAGGGCAGGAGGGCCAGGGCCACGGCCGTGGCGCCCAGCAGCCAGGCGCCGCGGGCTGCATCGCCGCGGCGAGCGGCGGCCTTGGCGGTGGCGGCACGGGAGCTGGCTGGTCGGCGACGACGCGGCACGGCGAGTCACTATAGCCCGAGCGGCAGGCCGGTTCGGAGTGGCTCGGGGGCCCGGGCCGGGCTGTCACTGGCGAGTCGTCGTCGGTGCTCCGGCGGGTGGTACTCTATGCCGCGCCATGGCGGACGAAGGCCCCAAGACTATCCTCGTGACCGGCGGTGCCGGCTTCATTGGTTCTCACCTCGTCGAGGCATTCCTCGCTGCCGGCCACCGGGTGGCGGCCCTGGACGACCTCTCGAGCGGCAAACCGGAGAACCTCCCCGAGCACGCCGATCTGCGGGTGGCGGACATCCGCACCCCGGAGGCGGCGGCGATCGTCGAGTCCCTGCGGCCGCAGGTGCTGGTGCACCACGCCGCTCAGATGGAGCTGCGGCGCTCGGTGGAGGAGCCGGTCTACGACGCCGGGATCAACGTCCTCGGCACCTTGAACCTCCTCGAGGCGGGTCGCAAGGCGGGCCTCGAGCAGGTGATCTTCGCCTCGACGGGCGGCGCCATCTACGGCGAGCAGGAGGTCTTTCCCGCCGACGAGAGCCACCCGACCCGGCCCCTCTCGCCCTACGGTGTGGCCAAGCTGGCGGTCGAGCACTACCTCTACGCCTACCACGCGACCTACGGCCTCGACGTCACCTGCCTGCGCTACGCCAACGTCTACGGCGAGCGCCAGAACCCGCACGGCGAGGCTGGGGTGATCGGCATCTTCCTCGACCGCCTGCTTTCTGGCCGCCAGCCGATCATCCATGGCGACGGCCTGCAGACCCGCGACTACGTCCACGTCTCGGACGTCGTGCGGGCCAACCGTGCCGTCCTCGGCCTGCCGGGCTTCCACATCTACAACGTGGGCTCGGGGGTGGAGTCGACAGTCGTCGAGCTCTACGACGAGCTGCGGCGCGCCCTCGGCAGCCCGCTCGCCGCCCACCACGGCCCGGCGAAGAAGGGCGAGCAGCGCCGCTCGGTGATCAGCCCGGCGCGCCTCCAGCGCGACCTCGGCGTGCCGCCGGCCTTGCCGCTGAGCGTAGGCCTGCCGCGCACCGTCGAGTGGTTCCGCGCCCGCGCCGAGCGCTAGTCAGCTAGCCGCCGGCAAAGGCGCCGACGACGAGCAGGGGCTCCTTGCCGGCTGCCACGGCCGCCGGCAGCGGCTCGTCGACCGACTGGTGCGACAGGTCCTCACCACAGGCGAAGAACCGGATGAAGGCCCGCCGCGGCCCGCCGCCGTGGTCGCGCACGGTGCCTCGGAGGGTGGGGTAGGTCGCTTCGAGGGCGTCGAGCACGGCGCGGATCGAGACCGGCTCGACGACCTCCACCTCGACGTCCCCCGCTACCTTCGCCAAGGTGCGCAGGTGGGCGGGGAGGACGACGCGGACGACCGCTCGCTGGCTCACGGCAGCGTCTGCGCCTCGACCGAGAGCACCGGCGGCAGGTCGCGGACGATCGCCGTCCAATGGTCGCCGCCGTCTCTCGAGGCGTAGACCTGGCCGCCCGTGGTGCCGAAGTAGACGCCGCAACCCGGCAGCCGATCGACCGACATGGCGCCGCGCAGGACGTTGACGTAGCAGTCCTGCTGCGGCAGCCCCTGGGTGAGCGCCTGCCACTGGTTGCCGCCCGTGCGGCTGCGGTAGACCCGCAGCTTGCCGTCCGGCGGGTAGTGCAGCGAGTCGCTGGTGATCGGTACCACGTAGATCGTCTCCGGCTCGTGGCTGTGGACGGCGATGGGGAAGCCGAAATCGGTCGGCAGGTCGCCGCTCACCTCGTGCCAGCTCTCGCCGGCGTCGTCGCTGCGCATCACGTCCCAGTGCTTCTGCATGAAGAGGACGTCGGGCTGCGACGGATGGCAGGCGATGCGATGCACGCAGTGGCCCACCTCGGCGTTGGGGTCGGGCAGCGAGTACTCGGTCTTGAGGCCGCGGTTGATCGGCCTCCAGGTCACGCCCCCATCGTCGCTGCGGAAGGCCCCGGCGGCGGAGATGGCGACGAACATCCGCCCGCGGTTGACCTCGTCGAGAACGATGGTGTGGAGGCCCATGCCCCCGGCCCCCGGCTGCCAGTAGTTGCCCGAGCCGTGGCCGCGCAGGCCGGCCATCTCGTGCCAGGTCTTGGCGCCGTCGGTGGAGCGGAAGAGGGCGGCGTCTTCCACCCCGGCGTAGACCGTGTCGGGGTCGTCGAGCGCGGGCTCGAGGTGCCAGACGCGCTTGAACT
>CAYQRE010000035.1:0-53291 GCA_964420075.1 uncultured Thermoanaerobaculia bacterium
AGCCAGACCTGCCGTCACCAACGGCCTCGAACCATCCTGCCGCGCGGGCTCCTAGACGCGGCGGCTTCCCTGTTCGCGCTCCGTTCGGAGAGGAGAACCATGCCCACCACCGCACCTTCCGCCACCCCGCGCCGGCTCTCCCAGGCCGCGCTCGCTCTCCTCGTCATCGTCTTCGCCGTTCCACGGCATGGGTGGGCCCAGGGCTGAGTCGCCGCCCGCATGGACACGCCCGTGCTTGGCGTGCATGACGAGTACAAAGGCCCCGATCGCTGGCAGGTGACCACCAGCTGGCGGTACCAGAAGTCACACCGGCACTTCGTCGGCTCGGACGAGCAGGAACAGCGGGCCGCGGACGACAGCGAGGTGATCAACCGCATTCACCTCGCCGAGCTAGGCGTGCGCTACAACTTCGACCCGCAGTGGAGCTTGACGCTCAACGTGCCTTACCTGATCGCCGAGCGCTCGAACCCCATCCGCGACGACCGCCGGGTGGTGGTCGGCCGCAGCATCTCGGCGGCCCGGGGTCTTTCCGACATCACACTGACCGGCCGGCGCCTCCTCCTCGACCCACAGCGCCACCTCGACGGCAACCTCAGCCTGGGCCTGGGGATCAAGCTCCCCACCGGCGACGACAACGTGGTCGACACCCGCCAGCGCCTGGTCAACGGCCAGCGGGTCAACTCCATTGAGACCGTCGACCAGTCGATCCAGCCGGGAGACGGCGGCTTTGGCCTGCTCCTCGACTTCCAGGGTTCCTACCGCCTCTTCCACAGCGGCTTCGTGGGCTACCTGTCGGCCGGCTACTTGCTCAACCCGCGGGAGACCAACGGGGTGGCCACGTACCGCTCGCAGAGCGGCGAAGAGATCATGTCGGTCGCCGATCAGTACATCGCCCGCCTCGGGGTGACCTACAGCTCGGCCGCAAGCCGCGGTCTGGCCGTGTCGCTCGGCGGCAGGCTGGAAGGCGTGCCGGTCGAGGACCTCGTCGGCGGCAGCAAGGGTTTCCGTCGCCCGGGTTACGCCGTGTCGATCGAGCCCAGTGCTTCCTACAGCCGCGGTGCCCACACCTTCTCCCTCGCGGTCCCCGTCGCCGTCTATCGCAACCGCACCCGCAGCGTGCCGGACCGCGCCGTGCCGGGGCGGCACGGCGACGCGGCCTTCGCTGACTGGATCCTGATGATGGGCTACACCCGCCGCTTCTAGCGGCTTACCACCGGCGGCCGGGGTGGCGGCGCTCGCGGCGAGGTCTCCCCCGTCGCCAGCGCCGCCGTTGCCCCCCGACCTCGCCTAGGCCTGCGCCAGCTCGCCGAGCTGGTGGCGGGCGACGCTCAGCACCGCGACATCCACCTTGTCGGCCGCCTTGAGGTCGGCGAGCAGGCTCCGCGTGCGGGCCACCAGGCCTTCGTGGCGGTCGGCCCAGTGGTCGATCACCGCCTTGGCGCCCTTGCCCGGCTCAGCCCCGGCGAGGACCTTGCCGGTGAGCTGGCTCTGCAGGTCGAAGACCTCCTGGATGAGGCTGGTCTTGGCCAGCCGCTGCCACGGCGTCTCGGCGCTGAAGGCCTCGGCCTGCTCGCGCAGCCAGTCGAAGCCGAAGCGGTTGCCGGCCATGTAGAAGACGCGGGCCACCTCCTCGATCGGCCAGTCGTCGCGCCGCGCCAGAGCGACGATGTCGAGCGCCGAGGCCAGGAGCTCGAGGCCGGCGATGCGCGCGGCGAGCTCGGCCGGAACGCCCTGCTTCTCGTAGCCGCGCTGGCGGCGGCGCAGGTCGCTCAGGTCGGAGGCGGGCAGCAGGTCCTGCAGGCGACCGGCGAGCTCGCCGATGCCGGGGCGGAAGGTGGCCAGGGCCTCGCTGAGGTCGAGGTCGCGGTGGCGCAGCAGCCAGAGGGTCGCCCGTTCGAGGAGCTCCTTGGTGGCGTGGATCATCGCCGTCTGCACCGCCGCCGGGACCTGGTAGTCCAGCGCCTCGATCGCCGCCCATTCGCTGCGCAGGTCGAAGGCGTCGCGGGCCACAATGTAAGCACGGGCGATCTCGGGAGCGCTCGCCCCCGTGCTGCTCGAGATGCGCAGCACGAAGGTCGGCCCCACCCGGTTGACCATCGAGTTGGTCACGTGGGTGGCGATGATCTCGCGGCGCAGGCGGTGCTCCTGGAGGGTCTGCGGGAAGCGTTCACGCAGGGCTACGGGGAAGTAGAGCGTGAGGTCTTCCTCGAGGATCGGATCGTCAGGCAGGGTCGAGGCCAGGAGCTGATCGTAGAGGTAGATCTTGCTGTAGGCGAGGAGGACGGCGATCTCCGGCCGGGTCAGGCCGCGGTTCGCTGCCTGACGCTCGGCGATCGCTTCGTCGTCTGGCAGCCCCTCAAGGGCGCGGTCGAGGCGACCGGCGCGCTCGAGGTCGCGGATCAGCCGGGCGTGGCGGAAGAGCCCACCGACGCCCTGCGACTCGGCGACGGTGATCGCCTGGGTCTGCAGGTAGTTGTCCCGCAGCACCAGCTCGCCCACCTCTTCGGTCATCTGCTCGAGGAGCTCGTCGCGCTGCTTGAGCGTCAGGTCACCGGCGCCGGTGATCGCCGAGAAGAGGATCTTGATGTTGACCTCGTGGTCCGAGCAGTCGACGCCGCCCGAGTTGTCGATGGCGTCGGTGTTGATCCGGCCGCCGCGCAACGCGTACTCGATGCGGCCGGCCTGGGTGAGGGCCAGGTTGGCTCCCTCGCCGATCACCTTCGCCTTGATCTCCGTGGCGTCGACGCGCACGGCCTCGTTCGCCCGGTCCCGCACCTGCTCGTGGGACTGGTCCGAGGCCTTGACGTAGGTGCCGATGCCGCCGAACCAGATGAGGTCGACGTCGGCCCGCAGGATCGCCAGGATGAGGTCGTTGGGAGTGATGCTCTCGCCCTTGATGGCCAGCGCCTGGCGCATCTCCGGGCTGACCGGGATGTGGCGGGCCTGGCGCTCGAAGACGCCGCCGCCGGCCGAGATCTTGCTCGGGTCGTAGTCCTTCCACGACGAGCGCGGCAGATCGAAGAGGCGCTGGCGCTCGTCGAAGCTCACCTCCGGGTCCGGGTTGGGGTCGACGAAGATGTGCAGGTGGTTGAAGGCGGCGAGCAAGCGCATGTGGCGGGAGCGCAGCATGCCGTTACCGAAGACGTCGCCCGACATGTCTCCGACGCCGACGCAGGTGAACGGCTCGTTCTGGGTGTCGCGCCCCATCTCGCGGAAGTGCCGCATCACCGACACCCAGGCGCCGCGGGAGGTGATCGCCATCGCCTTGTGGTCGTAGCCGGCGGAGCCGCCGGAGGCAAAGGCGTCCCCCAGCCAGTGGTTGTACTCGGCCGAGATGCCGTTGGCGATATCGGAGAACGTCGCCGTGCCCTTGTCAGCCGCTACCACCAAGTAGGGGTCGTCGCTGTCGTGGCGCACCACCCGCGGCGGCGGCACCACCGCGGCGCCCACGAAGTTGTCGGTCAGGTCGAGAAGGCCACGGACCAGCGTCTTGTAGCAGGCGACGCCCTCTTCCTGCAGGGCCTGGCGGTCGGCCGGCGGCTGCTTGACGATGAAGCCGCCCTTGGCCCCCACCGGCACGATGACGGCGTTCTTGACCATCTGGGCCTTCATCAGGCCGAGGATCTCGGTGCGGAAGTCCTCCGGCCGATCCGACCAGCGGATGCCGCCGCGAGCCACCATGCCGCCACGCAGATGGACGCCCTCGACGCGCGGCGAGTAGACCCAGATCTCGAACATGGGCCGCGGCTTGGGCAGACCGAGGAGCTGCCGCGAATCGAGCTTGAACGACAGGTACGGCTTGGGCCCGCCATCGCCGGCCGTCTGGTAGAAGTTGGTCCTCAAGGTGTTCTTGACGACGTCGAAGAAGCGGCGGAGGACGGCGTCTTCGTTCGGGTTGGTCACCTTCTCGAGCTCGCTCGCCAGCGTCGTCTCGAGGCTCGCCGAGCGCTCGCCGCGGCTGGCCTCGTCGATCTCGGGGTCGAAGCGGGCCTTGAAGAGGTCGACCAGCCAGCGGCCGAAGCCGCTGTGGCGGGAGAAGGTCTGCGCCATGTAGCTCTGGCTGTACTCGATGTTGGTCTGCCAGAGGTAGCGGCAGTAGGCCCGCAGGACTACCACGTCGCGCCAGGCCAGGCCGTCGACCAGCACCAGGCGGTTGAAGGAGTCGTTCTCGACCTCGCCACTCCAGATCTTGAGGAAGGCCTCCTGCAAGGGCTCGCGCACCCGCGCCAGGTCCACCGCCTGCTCGTCGGCGGCGGCCAGCTCGAAGTCGTGGACGTAGACCTTGCTGGTGCCGTTGCCCCGCGGCTCGACGACGAAGGGCCGCTCGGAATCGACCCGGAAGCCGAGGTTCTCGAACAGCGGCACGACGGCCGACAAGCGCACCACCTCGACGCTGGTGAAGACTTTGAAATGGACCCGCTGTGGCGGCAGGCCGAGGGGGCGGTAGAGCGTGATGGCGAGCTTGCCCGAGCCCAGGGCCTCCTCGACCAGCTCGGCGTCCGCTGCCGCTTCCTCGGGCTCGAAGGCCTCCTGGTAGGCGACGGAGAAGGCCTCGCCGTAGCGGCGGGCCAGGGCGATGCCGCGGTCGCCACCGAGGCTCTCGCGCAGATGGGCAGCCAGGCGGTCGCCCCAGGTGCGAGCGGCGTCGGCGAGCGCCGCCTCAATCTGCCGGGTGTCGTACTTGGGGACCTTCCCCGGCTCGGTCTGCAGGTAGAACTGCAGGCGAGCGAGCGGCTCTTCACCGACCTGGGCGTAGGCGGCGCCGAGGTTGGCCTCGAAGGCGTCGCTCAAGATCTTCTCCATGCGCAGCCGCAGGGCCGTGTTGTAGCGGTCGCGGGGCACGAAGACCATGGCGTGGATGAAGCGGTCGAAACTGTCCTGGCGCACGAAGAGGGCGAGGTGGCGGCGCTCCTGCAGCTGCAGGATGCCCATCGCCGTCTCGTAGAGCTCCTCGGCCGAGATCTGGAACAGCTCGTCGCGCGGGAAGGTCTCGACGATGTGGGCGAGCGTGCGGGCGTCGTGGCTGTGCGGTGAGAAGCCGGCCCGGGCCAGCACCTGCAGGGCCTTGCGGCGCAGCAAGGGCACTTTCGAGGCCAGGCGGCGGTAGGCGAGCGAGGTGAAGAGGCCCTGGAAGCGATACTCCCCCACCAGCTCGCCGTCGGCGGCAAACCGCTTGAGGCCCAGATAGTCCATGTGAGCGGGGCGGTGCACCGGCGAGCGGCCATTGGTCTTGGTGATGAAGATCAGCTCCGGTTGGCGGGCGAAGCGGCTCATCGCCGGCGTCAGCTTCCGCGGCTCGTGCGGGCCTTCGCGCAGCTCGTCGCTCAGGATGCCCAGGCCGGTGCCCGGAAGCGCCTCGAGGGCCTCCCCCTCCGGTCTTTGGGTCAGCCGATACTCGCGGAAGCCGAGGAAGGTGAAGTGGTCGTCCTTGAGCCAGTTGAGGAACTCGATCGACTCCGCCAGCTCCTCCTCGCTGACCGGCTGGGGGACCGTCTGGTACTCGTGGATCACCTCGTCGAGGCGCCGCAGCATGGCCTGCCAGTCGGCGACCGCCAAACGCACGTGCGCCAGCACGTCGAGCAGCGAGTCCTTGAGCGCCGCCAGGCCGGCGGCGTCGGCGATGCGGTCGATCTCCAGATAGATCATCGATTCGGTGTGCGCGCCGCCATCGCTGCCGGTGTCGGCGAAGCCGAGCAGCCGTCCCTCGTCGTCGCGGCGCAGCCGCACTACCGGGTGCACCACCAGGTTGATCTCGTGGCCGCGGTTGGACACCTCGGCGGTCACCGAGTCGACGAGGAAGGGCCGGTCGTCGTTGACCAGCTGAATGACGGTGGCCGTCGAGTCCCAACCGTCTTCCTCGAGCGTGGGGTTGTAGACCCGCGCCGCCACCTTCCCGGGCTGGCGAACGCGGGCGAGCTGCCAGAGCGAGAGAGCGGCCCCGACGAGCTCGGCGGTGCCGCGGTCCTGCAGATCGGCGGCGGCGACCGGGCCGTAGAACTGGCGGGCGAAGGCCCCGGCCGGGCTCGCTTCTTCCTCTCCCACCCGACTGCGTATCTCCTGCACGACGTGTGCGATCAGCTCTGCCTTCAAGACCTCTTCGGTCGAACCCATACGACCCTCCGAGAACGGAAGTACTGCCAGGGGTAATCCGAGGCCGAGAGAATGCTATTCGCTTGGCGGGCCGGCGGCTAGTCGGTCTTGGGGTAGCATCCAGCCCTTCTGGATGGCCATGAACGCCCCGCCGCCAAAGCCCTCTTTGCTCGAGCTCCGCGACGTCAGCCGCAGCTACCTCGAAGGAGGGCGGGAACGCCGCGTCCTCCACCACGCGAGCTTCCGGCTGGAGGCTGGCGAGCTGGCCGTGCTGGTGGGCCGTAGCGGCTCGGGCAAGTCGACGCTGCTCAACCTGGCGAGCGGGATCGACCTGCCGGACGCCGGCACCGTCTGGCTGGGGGCCAAGGAGATCACCGCCCTCAGCGAGCGGGAGCGCACTCTGCTGCGCCGCCGCCACGTCGGCTTCGTCTTTCAGTTCTTCAACCTCATCCCTACGCTCACCGTCGAGGAGAACCTCCTCCTGCCCCTGGACCTCAACGGCCTGGCCGAGGGCCCAGAGCGGCAACGCGCCCACGACCTCCTCGCTGCCGTGGGCCTCGCCGAGCGCCGGGGCAGCTTCCCCGACCGCCTGTCGGGCGGCGAGCAACAGCGGGTGGCGGTGGCCCGGGCCCTCGTCCACGACCCGCTGCTCGTGCTCGCCGACGAGCCCACCGGCAACCTCGACCTCGAGACCGGCCTCGAGGTGCTCGACCTCCTGGACCGGCTGACCCGCCAGGCCGGCAAGGCCATGTTGATGGTCACCCACTCGCGCGAGGTCGTCGGCCTCGCTGACCGCGTGCTCCGCCTCGAGGACGGCCAGCTCGTCGAGGTGGCGAGCCCGCCGACGGCGCGGTGAGCCCCCTCCTCGCACGGTCGAGCTGGCGGACGCTCGGGCGCCACCCCTGGCAGGCCTCGCTCGCCACCCTCGGCGTGGCGCTCGGCGTCGCTGTGGTCGTGGCCATACAGCTGGCGAGCAGCAACGCTCAACGGGCCTTCGAGCTAGCCACCGACACGGTCGCTGGCAGGGCCACGCACCAGGTCGTCGGCGGGCCCCTGGGCCTCGACCAAGGCCTCTACCCCACCCTGCGGCGGGCGGCGCCCGAGGTCCCGGCGGCCCCCGTGGTGGAAGCCTGGGTGAGCAGCCCCGCCCTGCCCGGCCGGGCGCTGCGCCTGCTCGGCCTCGACCCCCTCGCCGAAGGCCCCTTCCGTGCGGTGCTGGCGGCCGGCACCGGCAACGTGCTCGGCCCGCTCCTCACCCGGCCCGGCGGCGCGGTCTTGCCGGCGGGCCTCGGCCGTGCCCTGGGCCTCACCGTCGGTCAGCCCTTTCAACTGCTGGCCGGCGGCAGGCGCCTGGACCTCGAGCTGGTCGGCCTGCTGCCGGCCACCGACGCCGAGAGCGCCGAGGCCTTCGGCGACGTCATCCTGGTCGACGTGGCGAGCGCCCAGGAGCTCCTCGGCGTCACCACCCTGTCGCGGATTGACCTCGTGGTCTCGCCGGCGGCCGCAGCCGCCGGGGCCGTCGGTCGCCTGCAGGCGGTGCTGCCGGCGGATGCCACCCTCGCCACCGCCGCGGCCCGCACCCGCACGGTGAGCGACATGACGCGGGCCTTCCGCCTCAACCTGACCGCCCTGGCACTCCTCGCCCTGCTCTGCGGCACCTTCCTGATCTACAACAGCACCACCTTCTCGGTCGTCCAGCGGCGGACCTGGATCGGCACCCTGCGTGCCCTCGGCGTGACCCGCCGGGAGATCCTCGGCCTGGTTCTCGGGGAGGCCCTCGCCACCGGCCTGCTCGGGGCCGTCCTCGGCCTCGGACTGGGTGTCGCCCTCGCCCGCGGGCTCCTCCGGCTGGTGGCCCGCACCCTCAACGACCTCTACTTCGCGGTCGCCGTGCGCGATGTCGAGATCGTGCCCTGGGTGCTTGCTGCCGGCGCCTTCCTCGGCCTCGCCGCCACCGCCCTCGCCGCCTTGCCTCCCGCCCTCGAGGCTACCTCGACACCGCCGCGCGCCGTGCTCGCCCGCTCCACCTTGGAAGAGAAACACCGCCGCGGGGTGCCGCGGGCAGCCGTCGCCGGGGTCCTCCTGGTGGCCCTTGGCGGCCTGGCCCTGGCGCTACCCGGTCAGGCCCTGGGGCCCGCCTTCCTCGGTCTGTTGCTGGTGGTCCTCGGTGCTGCCTGCCTGGCGCCGGCAGGGACCCTCGGCCTCCTCGCCCTCGCCCGCCCGCTGCTGAGCCGGCTCCTCGGCTGGCGTGGCCGCCTGGCCGCCGCCGGGGTGAGCGGCTCGCTTTCCCGCACGGCCGTCGCGATCAGCGCCCTGATGATCGCCGTCTCGGTCACCAGCGGCGTCGGGATCATGATCGCGAGCTTCCGCAGCACCGTGGTGCGCTGGCTCGACGCCACCCTCGCAGCGGACCTCTACCTGGTGCCGCCGGGGCGGGCCAACGAGCAGATGCGCCTGGCGGACTCGCTGCGCGAGCGCCTCGCCGCCGTGGCAGGGGTCGAGCGGGTGAACAGCGTGACGACGACCACCGTGACCACGGCCTACGGCTCGACGGCCGCTCGCATCTTCGACCTCGACACTGCCGGGCGCGGCCACTTCGAGCTCTTGCAGGGTGATCCGGCAGTGGCCTGGCCCGCCCTCGATCGCGGCGAAGGGCTGCTTGTCTCGGAGCCCTTCGCCTACCGCCACGGCCTCGCCGCTGGCTCCACCCTGGCGATCGCCACTCCGGCCGGCCAGCGCCCCTTCCAAGTGGCCGGCGTCTACGCCGACTACGGCAGCGACCAGGGCGCCGTGCTCTTCACCCGCGCCGGCTTCTCGCGGCACTGGCCCCTCGCGGGGCACTCCGCCTTCGCCGTGCTGGTCGCACCGGGAGCGAGCGCCGAGGCCGTCCGCGAGCGCCTGCGCGCTGTTGCCGCGGCGACCGGGCAGGAGCTCGAGGTGCGCTCCAACCGGGCGCTCAAGGCTGCCTCGCTAGTGATCTTCGACCGCACCTTCACGATCACCCGGGTGCTGCGCCTCCTGGCCGGGGTGGTGGCCTTCGCCGGCGTGCTCGCCGCCCTGATGGCCCTCACCCTGGAGAAGGGGCGGGAGCTCGCCGTGCTGCGCGCCGGCGGCCTGACCCCCGGAGAGCTCTGGTGGTTGGTGACCACCGAGACCGGCCTCCTCGGTGCTCTCGCCGGAGTGCTCTCGCTGCCCGTCGGGCTGACCATGGCGGCGCTGATGATCTATGTCATCAACCGACGCTCTTTCGGCTGGACGATCCACTTCGAGCTGGCACCCTCGACCTTGCTCGAGGCCGTCGCTCTGGCCGTTGCAGCGGCCCTGCTCGCCGGCCTCTACCCGGCTTGGAAGCTCAGCCGCACCCCTCCCGCGGCGGCGTTGAGGGAAGAATGAAGGGCCGCTCGTTCGCCTCGGCGCTCTCGACCACCGTGCTGGCGCTGCTCGGGGCTGCCTGCGGTCGTCCCGCGCCCCCCAGCGAGCCGGCGATCTCCGTGGCCTCCACCCTCGGCGGCTCGGCAGCGGGTTTTCTCACCGCTCTCGCACCGCGCGCCTTCCTCTTCCCGGCCGACCACGGGCCGCACTCAGGCTTCCGCAACGAGTGGTGGTACTTCACGGGCAACCTCACGGCCGCCGGTGACCGCCGCTTCGGCTACCAGCTGACCTTCTTCCGCAGCCAGCTCACCCCCCAACCCATGCCGCGCCCTTCGGCCTGGGGGGCCTCCGAGGTCTTCCTCGGCCACTTCGCGCTGACCGACGTCGAGGCCGAGCGCTTCCACGCCCACGAACGCTTCGCGCGCGCCAGCCCGCTGGGCCTGGCTGGAGCGACGGTCCAGCCCTTCCGGGTCTGGGTGGAAGGTTGGGAGGCACGAGGCGGCCGTGACCTGCCGCCTCTGACGCTCCACGCCGAGGCCTCCGAGGTGGCGGTGGAGCTCGAGCTGGCGGCCGGCAAGCCCCTGGTCCTGCAAGGCGATCGCGGGCTCTCGGTCAAGGGGCCGGAGCCGGGCAATGCCTCGTACTACTACTCTCTCCCCCGCCTGCCGACCCATGGCACCGTGCGGGTCGGCGCGACGACCTACGCCGTCGATGGCAGCTCGTGGATGGACCGTGAGTGGTCGACCAGCGCCCTCTCGCCCGGTACCGTGGGTTGGGATTGGCTTGCTCTGCAGCTCGACGACGGTAGCGAGGTCATGCTCTACCGCCTGCGCCAGGCCGATGGCTCGGCCACCGCGGCGAGCGCCGGCAGCTTGATCGCCGCGGACGGCAACCGCCGAGCGCTGGCCTGGGGCGACATCGAGCTCCGCGAAAGCGGTTGGTGGATCAGCCCGCGGAGCGGCGTTCGCTACCCGGCCGGCTTCGCGCTGCGGCTCCCCGGCGAAGACCTCCAGCTCACCGTCCACCCCCTGCTACCCGATCAGGAGCTGAACCTCGCGTTTCGCTACTGGGAGGGAGCGGTCGAGATCGCCGGCACGCACCGTGGTTCTCCGCTCGGCGGGCGCGGGTACATGGAGCTGGTGGGGTACTAGCACGTAGCACAGCGCCACCCATACCGCGTAACATCTCGCTAGACAACTAGACTCTTACCTTCAGAACACCTCAGACAAATGCACGCATTGCTTAGAGTCTTCGCCTTCTGGGATATGAGAGCTGGTTCAGTGCACCTCATCGTCGGAGCACAGTCATGCGGGATCCTGCGCGCCCTCCAATCTGGCCCCCTTCCGTGATCGCACAGGGGGGTCAAGGAGAAAAGAAGTCGACCGTCTTCGAGCGGTGGGTCGCCATCGTTGCCGGGCTCGTCACGATTCCGGCGACCCTCTGGGCCTTCCTCGGGCCGCAGGCGCGCTCGCCCCTCACGCCGGACCTGGAGCGAGATCTCACGCGATCGCTCCGCCCTATCGCCGCGAGCACCAGCCCGGCAAGTGCCGAGAGGGAAGGCACGGTCCAGGTGGCCCTGGAGGCTTTTATCAAGCACCACCACCTGCAGGAGCAAGCCACCAGGAACGCGGCTAACCGCGCCCTAGATACTCTCGACCAGGCAGCAGAATCACTCGAACGAGGCGCAGGAGCATTTGAGCGCCGTGACTTCGCAGGCGCGCTCAACGAGTTCGGGAGCGCGGCACGCGTCGACCCCGACAACCCGTCCGCTTGGTCGAGCCTCGGCGCCACCTACATGCTCCTGGGCCGCTGTGAGGAGGCCAGAGGAGCCTACGACCGCAGCCTGACTATCGACCCCTCCGACTGGCGCACCCGATACAACTTTGGCCTCTTCTTTGCCCGCTGCGGCGACTCCGCTGAAGCCTTGCATCACCTCACACTCGCCATCCAGGAGATGGCCCGCAAGAACGCGCCCGCAGAACTCCGGGCGCAGGTCCTCCACGAGCTGGCGACCGATCCCGACCTGGCGAACATCCGGCGGCAACCGGGCTTCGTGGCTCTCCTTCAGACAGGCGGCTTGCAATGAGGTGCCGCCGCTACTGGATCGTGTTCGCCCTGGTGTGGAGTGGTACGGAGGTCCGGGCGCAGAGCGCAGCGTGCAATCAAGCGCGAGCGATCGTGACCGAGATCGCCCGGCAGTGGGAAGACGGCCAGCCACCTCACCAAATGGCGCTGTCCAAATTGGCGATGGCTCGCGACCTCTGCCCGGCGCTCGGCGAGGCCTGGAAGTACTCCTACTGCAGTGCCAAGGCACTCGGCGATGAGAGGAAGGCGGGCTTCTACCGCGAGCAGGCCATCTTCAATGGCATTGCCAAGCCGGAGTGTGCCTCCGGCACGGCAGGACCGGAGCCACTGCCGACGCAGGTCCGACGGAAGTATGCCCTCGTCGTCGGCATCAGCAACTTCGGCGATCCCACCATCCGTCCGCTGAAGTTTGCGGCGAAGGACGCTGCGGACCTCCGCAATGTCCTCGTGGACCCGCGCTACGGTCGCTTCCAGCCTGAGAACGTCTATCTGTTGACGGATGCCAATGCGACTCGTGCAGAGATCCTCCGCGGCCTCAACGAAATCGCGCTCCAAGCCCAAGACGATGATCTCGTCCTCGTCTTCTTCAGCAGCCACGGTTCTCCCCGCAAGGACGGTCTCGGCCTCCAGGGCATTGGGTTCATCGTGACCTATGACGCGAGGCAGAGCGAGTTGTTCGTCGACTCGCTGGCCTTCGAGGATCTCAACCAGCAACTCGGGCGCATCGCCGCTCGACGGAAGGTCCTACTCCTCGACACCTGCTACAGCGGACAGACGCGCAGTCCGGATGGCAAGGCCCTCCTGCTGGAGGGCTACGGAGTCAGCGCCGCCACCGCCAACATGTTGCTCTCGGGCGAAGGAAGCTACGTGATCACCTCGAGCAGTGCGAATGAGGTCTCTTACGAGAGCGACGGGCTGCAGAATGGCTACTTCACCCACTTCCTCATCGACGCGCTTGAGCACGGGCCCGAGCCTCCCACTGTTCGGGAGGTCTTTACCTCGCTGCAGAGGAATGTCCGCGAAGCAGTCGCCCGAGAGAAGAAGACCGCGCAGAACCCCCGCCTCCTCCCCGAAGAGGGCAAGGCTGATGTGCGGATCGGCGTCGTCGAACAAGGCGAAAAATTGCAATAAGAACCTGGAGGCAACGTCCGTGAGAGCAATGGAGAAACGCTGGGGGGCACCAATCGGCATAGCTGCCCTGGCCTGCTTCCTGCTACCAGCATCGGCTCAAGCGGGAGAAGGCTTCGGCACCATTTTCAACCGCGATTTCGCGACCTTGTGGCGCACGCATCCACCAAGGGTCTTTCTCTCTGGGACACGCATCGCCCTGAACGTCACTTCGACGACCGAAGATGGCCAAGCCTTGGTGGAGCGCCTTCGAGCTCAGATGGAGAGCGAGATCATTGGCGCCGACCCCCGACTCAAGCTCGATTCCGTCAAGCCGGAAACGACCATCGAGACAGCGATCACCCAGAATGCCTACCGGGAGCAGTGGGAGAGTCGAACGGTGATCAAGCAGAGGGAGGTCGGCAAGGACGCCAAGGGGAAACCGACCTACCAGTCCTACGAAGATAAGGTCCGGTACAAGGTCGTCTTCCACGACTTCAACATCGCCTACAAGTGCCTCGATACCCACGCAAGAGGCAGCCTGGACGCGGAAACCTACTCATTGCGCTACCGAAGAGACTTTGAAGAAGGCAATGGAGCTCCAGACCGTGCCACTCTGGAGTCTTCCGCGATCAGTGGCGCTGTCGAGTTCGTCCGCTCGCGGCTGACACCTTCCAGGGAGGCGATCGGTGTCCTCGTGCCTCGTGGTTCACTCAAAGGCTATTCGAACCTCGCGGAGGCGGGCCTCTGGAATCAATACCTGGAGGCCCTTCAGAGCCTCACCCCGCTGGCCAAGCCGGATGACGACGCCTATCGTCTGTATGGCATCGGGCTGGCCCACGAGGCCCTTGGCTATGCGGCCGAGACGACCGATGACACCCTACGCTACCTGCAGCAGGCTTCGGTCTTCTACGGCCAGGCCCTGCAGACCAACCCTCAGGAGAAGTACTTCTCTCTACCTTATGAACGACACAGCCTCGCCTCGTCCTTCGGCAATGCGCTTCGATCGGGGAACTCTGCTGACGACAAGAGGAAGGACATCTACCCTGCGCCTCTCGATCGGGTGAAAGCTGCGCTCATCGACTATCAGCGAGTGAAGGAGTTCTCCGCCACATCCACACAGACTGCAGCGAAGGCCCTCGATGGAACGCCTTCAGGAACCGCCGCTGTAGAAACCACGATTACTAATGCAGACATCATCGACATGGTCAAGGCCGGACTGTCGGAGGACGTGATCCTCACCGCCATCGATACAGCCGCCAACCCAGCTTTCGACGCCTCACCGAAAGGCCTAATCGAGCTGGGAAGAGCCAAAGTCAGCAAGACGATCATCCAGAAGATCCAGAGCAAGGTAGGTGAACCATGACGTGGAGGGGAGCCGTCGCCCTCGCCCTTGGCCCAGCCCTCTGTGGCGCCTTGGCCTGCGCGAGCACAGCAGGTAGCAAGGAGATCGCAGGTCCACGCCACCGTTCTTCCGTGCAGTCCCCGGACGGCGCGACCCCGGAGCCCAGCCCGCCACGGCACTCACCTGCCTCGCCACCAGCATCTGCGCCGGCATCGCCGTCGATGGCTCCCACGCCGAGCCCCGCTGCGACCTCCCTTGCCCGTTCTCGTATGGCGGGCCCAGCTCGGTTGCCTGCACCGGACGAACCGGCCTCTTCAGGCCAGCTAGCGCCCTCACCGCCGCCGGAGGCCCCAAGCCCACCGAACCAGCCGTCAGGGTCGCCCGTCGCCGCAGGCACCTACCTGGGCTACTGGCTCGAGGTTCTACCCGAAGGTCAGGCTGAGGGCTTCCGCGTCGCTCCGGACAGCGTGTTCCACTCAGGAGACCGCGTGCGCATCCACTTCCTGAGTGGAGCGGCCGGAAATCTCACGATCTCCCAGCGGGGGGCGTCCGGTGCCATGACCATCCTCTACCCAGACGCGGGCAAAGGGCAGGCCGACAACCTGCTGGGAGCCGCAGAAGAGAGGATCTTTCCGCTCAGCGGCGCGTGGTTCCGCTTCGACCAGCAGCGAGGGACCGAAGAGCTCTTCGTGCAGTTCACCGCCGCCGCAACGCTGTCAGGTGCTCCTACCGGCTCTACGTCTGGAGAGCCACAGGTCGCTGCCGGCCTCCCATCGCCCGAGGCGCAGAAGGTGGCCGGCAAGAAGGACCTCTACCTCGACTCGGGCTCTGGCCTCGACCCTGCGCTCTGGACAGTCCAGACCGGCCGGCCCAGCGAAGCGATCTTCTTCGCCATTGCGCTACGACACGAGTAGACACCGAGGCCCCTCCGCCCCGCCGCGGCGCCGGCACGCGCCGCGGTTCCCCGCTCGGCGGGCGCGGGTACATGGAGCTGGTGGGGTACGACGGGGGCCCCCTGGGCCGCTGAGGGCCGGCGGCGAGAACTCGCCTCGCCCCGCCGTCGTATCTGAAGCGTGACGTCACACACCCGGCCGCCGCCGAGCTGGGGCCCGCGAGCTGATCCGTGGGAACATCGCCGAGCAGTTCGTCGCTTCGAGGAGCCTTCCGATGGTCCGACCGCACCGCACGTCCCTCTGGCCCCGACTGCGGGGCCTCGCCGCCACCCACCGCCTGGCGTTGATTCTGGCCCTCTTGTTCGCTGGTACAGGGCTCGCTGGTACGGGGCTCGCGGGCGGCGCTGCCGCAGGGGCCGAGGCCGTCCCCCAGCCGAGCGCCACGCCCCAGTACCCGATCGAGGACTTTCTCACCGTCACCAGCCTGCGCGGGTTGTCGTTCTCGCCGGACGCCAAGAAGGTCCTGGTGGCGACCGACCAGAGCGGCGTCTTCAACGTCTACGCCTTCCCTACCGACGGCGGCCAGCCCGTCCAGCTCACCCACTCGACGACCGACTCGATCTACGCCGAGGCCTACTTCCCGGCCGACGAGCGCCTGCTCTACAGCATGGACCAGGGTGGCAACGAGCTCGATCACCTGTTCGTTCGCGAGCTCGACGGCACCGTCAAGGACCTGACGCCCGGCGACAAGCTGAAGGCGACCTTCCTCGATTTCTCGCCCGATGGGTCGAGCTTCTACGTCGCCACCAACGAACGCGACAAGCGCTTCTTCGACCTTTACCGCTACGCCACGAAGGACTATGCGCGGAGCCTCTTCTTCCAGAACGACCAGGGCCTGCAGCCCGGGGCGATCTCGCGCGACGAGAGATATCTCGCGCTCGCCAAACCGAACACCACCGACGACGTCGACGTGGTGCTGGTGGACCGCCAGAGCGGCGAGAGCAAGCTGGTGACCGCGCACGAGGGCACGGCGGCCAATCGGCCCGCCGACTTCACGCCGGACGGCAAGGCCCTGCTGCTGACCAGCAACCAAGGCAGCGAGTTCACCCAGCTGGTGCGCTACGACCTCGCATCCGGGGCGCGCACGACCCTGGTGACCTCGGAGTGGGACGTGCAAGGGGCTGGCTTCTCGCGGGACGGCCGCTTCCTCGGCCTCACCATCAACCGCGATGCCCGCAACGAGGTGCGGCTCTACCGCTGGCCCGAGCTCACCCTCGTGCCCCTGCCCGACCTGCCGGGGCTCGACCTCACCTCGATGCACCTGAGCGCCGACGGCAAGGAGCTCGCCTTCTACGCCAGCTCGAGCCGCTGGCCGGCGAACCTCTTCGTCTACGACTTCCAAGGTGCTCCCCGCCGCCTCACCCAGACGCAGAACCCGAAGATCGACCCCGAGGACCTGGTTGACGGCGACGTGGTGCGCTTCAAGTCCTTCGACGGCGTCGAGGTGCCAGGGATCCTCTACAAGCCCCACCAGGCGAGCGCCAGCCACAAGGTGCCGGCCCTCGTGCTGGTCCACGGCGGGCCCGGCGGCCAGTCCCGGCTGGGCTACTCGGGCCTCACCCAGTACCTGGTCAACCATGGCTACGCGATCTTCGCGATCAACAACCGCGGGTCATCCGGCTACGGCAAGACCTTCCACTCCCTCGACGACCGTGACCACAGTGGTGGCGACCTCGGCGACTGCGTGGCGAGCAAGGGGATGCTCACCGCCACTGGCTGGGTGGACCCGGAGCGCATCGGCATCATCGGCGGCAGCTACGGCGGCTACATGGTGCTCGCCGCGCTCACCTTCAAGCCCCGCGAGTTCGCCCTCGGCGTCAACCTCTTCGGGGTCTCGAACTGGGTGCGCACCCTGAAAAGCATCCCGCCGTGGTGGGAGGCGCAGCGCAAGGCCCTCTACGAAGAGCTCGGCAACCCGGAGACCGACGAGGAGTACCTGCGCTCGATCTCGCCGCTCTTCCACGCCAAGAACATCGTCCGCCCCCTCTTCGTGCTGCAAGGGGCGAACGACCCACGGGTGCTCAAGGTGGAGTCGGACGAGATCGTGGCCGCCGCGCGGGCCAACGGCAGTCCCGTCGAGTACCTGGTGTTCGACGACGAAGGCCACGGCATCGCCAAGAAGGAGAACCAGTACAAGGCATACACGGCGGTGCTCGCCTTCCTCGATCGCAACCTCAAGGAGCTAGCCGCCGCGCCGGCGGCAGCCGCTCCCGCCGCCGGCAGCCCGCACGGCGGCGACTAAGGCACGGTCAGCAGCGCCGCACCTCGACCACCAGGTAGGGCAGGAGCGGCGCCAAGAGCCGGCCGAGGCCGGCACCGATCCCGAGGTCCAGCAGCCGTTGCGCGAGCTGGGCCGCGGGGGCGAGGAGCCTCCCCCACCAGCGATGGCGGATCTGCCGGAAACGCAGCCGGCTGCCGAGCGGCACCAAGCGGGCCTCGGCGCCGGCCGCGGCGCTCCAGCGGCGGAGCTGACCGAAGGTGGGCAGCAGCACGTCCGGCAGCGGATGGAGGCGGAAGCTGCCGAGCGAGCTGCCGTGCCAGAAATCGATGGGAAAGGCGCCGTTCGGACAGTCGAGGAAGACGCGGCCTCTTGCGGCTGCGACCCGCGACATCTCGGCGACCACGGCCGCCCGCGCCGTATCCCGCTGCGGCAGCGCCCGCACGCGATAGGGGTTGGGCTCCTCCTCCACCCCGACGTGCTCGATCATCCCTGAGGAGACCACCAAGGAGAAGGTCGCCCCCGGGAACGGCAGCGCCGTGGCGTCGGCGACCAGCAGAGGCGCGCCGCCGGGATGCTCTTCACGCCAGCGCGACAGCCGGTAGAGCGAGCGGTCGATGCCGAAGGCCCGGTGCCCGTTCTGGCGCCAGCGAGCGACGGTGTAGCCATTGCCGCAGCCGACATCGAGACGTGGGCCGGCCTCCCCGGGGGCGGGGCTGGCCAGCTCGTCGTAGTAAGCGGCCCGGCCCACCGCGGCCTCCCGTTCCAGCACTTCGGCGGCGGCGAGGAAACCCGAGACGGAGGCCATGGGCGGATCTTAGCTCGCGCTTCTCACGGCTGTTCGCTGCGAAGGGCCGCCGCGAGAACGCGAGCTCCCCAGAGTGTGCGGCACCCTCACCGTCAGGGTCAGGTGGCGGGTCGCGGTCCCGTAGTCGTTGGAGCTGTAGCGTAGCTCGACTGCGCGCCAGCTCACCCCCAGCTCGTAGGTCGGCGCCAGGCTGGCGACATGGTCGGCGAGGAGCTCGGTGTCGACCGCGCCGCCGCGGCCTCCCGCCCCCAGACGCAGGCCGAAACCGGCTCCGAGGTCCAGGTCCGCTCGCAGCTCGGCTCGCAGCCAGCGTTGGAAGCCTGGCGAGGCGAAGGCCTGGAGGTGAGCCGTCACGACCGCCCGCCGAGAGAGGAGCAGGGGCCGTTGCGCTTGGCTGGCGAGGGTCAGGTGCCAGGGGTCGGTGTCCGCGTAGTCCAGATGGAGGCGCTCGCTGCCCACCCAGCGGTGGACCTGGTTTTGCACCCGCTCGCCGAGGAGCCCCTTGCCCACGTGCAGCGCTCCGGCCGCCACCTCGAGGTCCCAGCCACGCCAGCTGGGCAGCTCGCGTGCGGCTTCCAGGTAGGTCTCGTCAAAGCGGCGACCTCGCTGCTTGTCGGTGAACATCCGTTCGCCGACGGTCCAGCGGTGGCCGACGGCATCCACCTCGACGACGACCGCGGCCGTGTAAAGGTCGTCGCCGCCGGACTTGCCGGAGATCGGGTCGTTGGCGGTGCTCAGGCGCAGCTCGGCAGCCGAGGCCGGCCAGGCGACGGGGAAGGCCAAGCAGAGGCCGAGGAGTAAAGATTGAAAATGACCAGTCATCTTAGGATGGTGCATTCGAGAGGTGCCCATGGTTTCTCCGGAGTACGAGCCAGGTTGTGCGGCGGATGAGACGGTCAGCCGGGGCTCGGCCCAGCGCTCAGCTATTGGGGAAATGCCGGACGCGCGAGGACATGCTTGAAGAGCACTTCGACGAGGTTGCGGAGCGGCTCGTCGCTGCCCGCCGCCTTGGCCCGCAGCATCGCGCCCTGCGTGCCGCTGACGATGAACTCGGCGAGCATCGCGGTGTCGGTCCCCGGGGCGAGCTCGCCAGCCTGCACGGCTTCGGCGAGATTGCGCGCGATGGCGGAGCGCATGCACTCGAAGGCATTGCCGAGCGGCACCCGCATCGCAGGGTTCTCCCCCGCCATCTCCTGAGCCAGGCGGCCCGCCAGGCAGCCGCCGGCAAAGTCAGAGCCGACGAGGCGGTTCCCGAAGTGCTCGATCAGCCCGCGCAACCGGCAGAGCGGTGAGGCGTTGCCGCTAAAGAGCATTGCCTCGAGCTCGCGACAGGCCTGCTCCCGATAGTGGTCGACCACTTCGACCGCGAAGCTCACCTTGGAGTCGAAGTAGTTGTAGAAGGAGCCCTTGGGAACCCCCGCCAGGTCAGTGATCTCCTGCACGCCCGTGGCCGCAAAGCCCTCCTGGGAGAACAGCTGTAGCCCGGCCTCGACGAGCTTCTCTCGGTGTTTGCCGCGAGCCATCATGAGCCCCTCAACGTGACCGGTCGTCTCAACATTCCCTTCCCGCCCGGCTCACCCAACCGCGGTCCCGCCAACGGCCGCCCGGCACGATGCGGGCCCCGGCCGCCCGCTCCCGCGGCAACAGGTAGGCCACGGCCGTCGAGCCGTCCGCCAGCAGGACCTCGCTGCGCAGGTAGAGATCCGGGTGGCCCTCGAGCTCATCGAGGCGGTTGAGGGTGTTGCGGCAGATCTCGTAGACCTCGCCCGCGACCCGCTCGCCGCCGCCGACCAGGAGGGCTGGATACGGCCCCAGGCTCACCAGCTGGTAGGCCGCCGCGGTCAGCGCCGGTCCGAGCAGCTGGCAGCCCCGCAGGTAGTCGTGGTTCCGCTCGCCCGTGAGCAGCGTCCCGTAGACGAAGAGGCGCATGGTCCGCAGCCGATCTTATCCCCGGCCAGCCAGCCGGCAGCGTCGCCGTGGCGCGGCGCGGCGCGGGACGACGGTGAGGGCCGGAGCCTGGGCTATCATCGGCCGATGCCCGCCACTGCCGCCGTGACCACCGTGCGTAGCGCCTGCCCCCTCGATTGTCCCGACGCCTGCAGCCTGGAGGTCCGCGTCGAGGACGGCCGCGTCGTGAAGCTCGACGGCGATCACCGCAATCCAGTGACGGCCGGGTTCATCTGCACCAAGGTCCGCAACTTCCCGGAGCATCTCTACGGGCCCGATCGCCTGCTGACGCCAGCCCTGCGGGTGGGCGCCAAGGGCGAAGGCCGCTTCCGGCCGGTGAGCTGGGACGAGGCGCTGACGCTGGTGGCCCGCCGCCTCACCGAGGTCCGCGCCGCGTTTGGTGGCGAGGCCATCCTCCCCTACTGCTACGGCGGCTCCAACGGCGCTCTCTCCCAGGGCACGACGGACGCCCGCCTGTTCAACCGCCTCGGTTCGTCGCGGATCGCCCGCACGCTGTGCGCCGCCGAGACCGGCCGCGCCGCGCAGCTGCTCTACGGACGCATGCCGGGAGTGGCCTACCCCGACTTCGTGCACGCCCGGTTGATCGTGGTCTGGGGCCAGAACCCTGCCGCATCGAGCATTCACCTCGTGCCCTATCTGCGCGAGGCGCAGCGCCGGGGGGCCAAGCTGGTGGTGATCGACCCCCGCCGGATCCCCAGCGCGACGCAGGCGGACCTCTACCTACCAGTACGGCCGGGTACCGATCTCGCCCTCGCCCTGGCGGTGATCCACCAGCTCTTCGCCAGCGGGCGCGCCGACCTCGACTTTCTCGCCCGCCACGCGACCGGCGTCGACGAGCTACGGCAGCAGGCGGCCGCCTGGCCCGTGGAGCGGGCCGCCGAGGTCACCGGCCTCGCCGCGGGTGAGATCGCCCAGTTCGCCGAGCTCTACGCCACCAGCAGCCCGGCCCTCATCCGCTGTGGCTGGGGGCCCGAGCGCAACCGCAACGGCGGCGCCGCGATCGCCGCGATCCTCGCCCTACCGGCAGTGGGCGGCAAGTTCGGCGTCCGCGGCGGCGGCTACAAGCTCTCGAGCTCGTCGGCCTGGAACCTTGACACCTCGGCGGCGGTCGGTGCGCCGGCGCCAGCCACCCGGGTGCTCAACATGAGCCGCCTGGGCCGTGATCTGCTCGCTGCCGAGCCGCCGATCAAGGCCCTCTTCGTCTACAACGCCAACCCCGTGGCGTCGACCCCGGAGCAGAACCAGGTGCGCGCCGGCCTCCAGCGCGAGGACCTCTTCACCGTCGTCTTCGACCAGGTGATGACGGACACCGCGCGCTACGCCGATGTGGTGCTGCCGGCGACCACCTTCCTCGAGCACCGCGAGCTCTCGCGGGGGTACGGCGCGATGGTGCTGCAAGAGATCCGCCCGGTCGTCCCGGCAGCCGGCGAGGCGCGGTCGAACCACGAGGTCTTCCTCGAGCTCTGCGATCGGCTCGGCCTTTCCGCGCCCGGCGACGCCCGTGACCTCGACGCCTTCGTCGCCGCGGGCCTCGCGGCCAACGGCCGCGCCGGGGAGCTCGCGTCCCAGCTCGCCGCCGACGGCATCGCATTCCCGGTCACGCCGCTGCCGGTCCAGATGGTCGACGTCCAGCCGCGGACGGCCGACGGCAAGATCCACCTCGTACCGAGCGAGGCCACTGCCGCCGGCGCCGATCTCTACGCCTACCAGGAGCTGCCGGTGACCCCCGAGCTACCGCTGGCCTTGATCTCGCCGGCGACCAACCGGACGATCAGCTCGACGCTCGGCCAGCTGATCGACGCGCCTGCCGCCCTCATCCTTCACCCGGCGGATGCCGCGGCCCGCGGCATCACCGACGGCGCCGCCATTCGAGTGGCGAGCCCGCTCGGCGAAGTCGACTGCCGGGCGCGGGTCTCGAGCGAGGTACGGCCGGGCGTGGTGGTGCTTCCCAAGGGCCTGTGGATGAAGAGCACCGCGAACGGCGCCACGGCCGCCGCCCTGGCTCCGGACACCGCCGCCGTGCTGGCCGGCGGCTCTTGCTACAACGACGCCCGGGTCGAGGTCTCGCTGCGCGCCTAGGTCCCGGTGCGAGCGCGCCGCCGATGAGCTCCCCGCGCCTTCTCTCCGCCCTCGGGCTGGCCGCCGTCCTCGCGGCCTGCCGCGGCCTCGCGCCGCTGCCGCCGCCGCGGCCGGACCACCCCCAAGCGGCAACCACCGCCGCGGCACTGTGGGCCTCGCTCGCTGCCTCCAACCCAGTGCCGGCCGCCGAGGAGAGCGCCTACCGCAGCACCAGCCGGATGATCCTCGGTGGTCTCGGCGGCAAGGTCCGCCAGCAGCGCGCCGCCCAGGCCTGCCGCAACCAGCCGCCACCGGGGTTCAGCCTGCTCGCCGGCGTGCCCATCGAGGGAGCGCCACCGCTCTTCGCCTATCGGTACGCCGGCCTGCCGGACCTCCCCGTCGTCGTCGTCCTCCACGGCCTCTACGACAGCAAGAACACGCGCTACGTCACTCGCACCGCCACCTGGCTTGCGGCGCAGGGCTTCGGCGTCGTGGTGCCCGACCTGCGCTGGCACGGCTGCCTGCTCGATGAGAAGTGGCTGCCCAGTCTCGGCTTTTTCGAGGGCCCCGACCTCCTCGCTTGGGGCCGCTGGTTGGCGGCGCAAGAGCCGGACCGTCCGCTCGCCCTCGTCGGCTTCAGCCTCGGTGGCCTCGACGTCATCCACGCGCTGGCCCAACCCGGTGCGGACGCAGTGTTTCGCGGCGGCGGCGTCGCCATCTCGCCGCCCGCCGCCCTCTCACGCACCCTGGCGAGCCTGGACCGACCCTCACACCTGGCGGATCGCGGGCTTCTCACCCTGATCGACCGCGGCTTCAAGCGGTTCATGGCGACCAGGCTGCGCGATCAGCGGATCGCCGTGCCGCCGCAGCTCGCGGGTCGGCCCTTTGCGGTGATCCTCGACCACGTGCTCAGGGCCCGCTTCGGGCCCCTCGGGGTGAACCCCGAGATGCTCTACGCGATGACCGACCCGGCGCCGCGTCTCGCCGCCACGCGCCGCCCGCTCCTCGTCCTCACCAGCGAGAACGATCCCCTCTTCGGGCCGACCGTGGCCGTCGAGCTGGAGCGCTCGGCGGCCGGCAACCCGTGGGTGCACACCATCACCACGCCCTACGGCGGCCACATCGGTCAGCCCGGCCTCTATCCCGCCTGGTTCGCCACCCTCCTCGACCGCTTCCTCCGCCAGTCCGCCGCGATCACTGGTCCCTGAGCGGGCCTACAGATGCCCACCACCGACGGGCTTGATCTGCCCGGGGACCTGCACGGGCGGCGGTGAGCAGGTCGGATAGGGCCCGTCGCTGCAGTTGACGCACTCTTGGGTCGAGTAGTGCTGGTCCTCGCAAGGGTTGCCCACCGTGTAGCCATGGTTGGGCACGACGTCCCCCGGGCCGGCGTAGCAGCCGCCGGCCAGCGGTCCGGGGCACGGCGTGGTGTCGAGGCAGGGACCGTAGGTGAAGACCACCGCGAAGGGTTGGTCGTGCCCCACCATGACGTTCGTCCCGCGCACCCGGATGAGCGGCCTGAGCTGGGCCCCGTGCTGCGACCCCAAGGGCACGAAGACGTCCTCGACGTTGTTCAAACGGTCGGCGACGTGGCCGTTCAAGCCCTCGTTGCCCAGGTAGGTCTGGCCGCCGAAGGAGACCTCGAGGTCGAGGTCGTTGACCAACACGGGGTTGGCGCCGAGGGCCGGAGGCGGGTCCGTCCAGGCGAGGGTGACCCGCAGCAGGCTGCAGGCGGCCTGCCAGGTGTCCGGGATCGTCGGCTGGCGCCACCAGACGCCGTTCGTCGCCACCCGCGTGGTGTCGTCCTCGAAGACCATCAAGCGGCGGAAGCCGGCCGGCTCGAGCACGTTGTCGAGGGCAGGCCGACCGAAGCCCTGGTCGTAGTTCGGATAGGCGTGGGCCGAGGCCCCCACCAGCTGCGTGGCCGCGTAGGCCGTGGAGTCCTTGAGCAGGACCGAGGCGTTGACCAACATCGCCTTGACCAGGGCCGAGCTCGGCGGGCCGGCGAGCGGCGGGTCAGTGGCGTGGTTGGGATAGAAGCCGCGGCGAAAGTACTCGCGGACGAGCGCCGCGGCACCGGAGATTGCCGGCGCGGCGTGGCTGGTGCCGTAGTAGCCGTACTGGCTGGTGTCGGGGTCCCAGGACAGGCAGCGCACCGGGTCGGGGCAATAGCCGTCGGTGAACTCCGAGCTCGCCGAGTGGATGGTGGTGCTCCCCGGGGCCACGACGTCCGGCTTGATCCGCCCCCCGCCAGGGCACTGCTGGGTGGCGAGGCCGCAATCGTTGGTCGGACCGCGGCTCGAGAAGCCGTACATCAGGTGGCGGCTGTTGCCGTTGCGGGAGGCCCCGACGGTGATGATGTTCTTGGCGTGGCCCTCGTCGGAGATCGTCCGCGGCACGGCTTGCAAGTACCAGAGGCCGCCCTGCTGCACCCACGCACCTCCTTCGTTGCCCGCCGCGAAGACCACGACCTGCTCGCGGTTGCCTGCCTTGGCGAGCCAATCGTCGAGCTCCCAGCTGGCGAGGCCGTAACTTCCCCATCCCTGGTCGGTGACCGGGTCGAAGTACATATGGCCCCAGCTGTGGTTGTGGATCGCCGCCCCCTGATCGGTCGCCGGGTCGAGGAGCACGTCCGGCACGCTGTAGCCGTCGCAGAACAGCGTCGTCTGGTTGCTGGGCGAAAAGCCTGTCTCGTCGACGATGTCCTGCATGACGAGCTGCGCGCCCGGCGCCACGCCGTCGAGACCGTTGGCGGTGCGGTAGTCGGCAGTGAGCGGCCCCAGGGAGTCGCCGAGGAGGGTGTTGGCGACCGGGGTACCGTGGCTCTCGGGGTCACCGAGGGTGCCGCAGCCGGGCGAGGCAACGTAGTTCGCCAGCAGCTTGCCAGGAGCGAGGAACTGCTCGTGGTCGGCGCGCAACCCGCTGTCCCCCATCGCGATGATCTCGCCGGCGCCGTAGATCCCCAGGTGGTAGATCGGGTTGTAGAAGCTCTGGTTCGCCGCGTAGTGGGCGCGCTCCGTCTGCATCACGACGCGGATCTCGTCGTTGAACAGGTTGCCCTCGTGGACCGCTTCGATCCAGGCCACCGCCTCCAGGCCGGCCAGGCGACTGATGCCGCCAGTGTCGGTTCGGGCGCGGAGGACCGGGCGGCCGCCGCTCTCCCGCGAGGCGAGCAGCAACCCACCGTCGGCCAGCGCGGCGGCGATGTCGGCGGCAGAACTGCCTGCGAAGCCGACGATGTCCACCGTCACCTCACCTTCCTCCTGGGCGAGGCTCGCCAATGCGGCGTCGAGCTTGTGCGCGGCGCCGTAGGGCACTAGCGAGCGGAGCTCCGGGAGGGTGGCGACGGCCGCCAGCGCGCCGTCGTCCCCGCGCACCAGGTAAGAGGCCGGCGGCAGCGCGCCCACCACCTCGACGCCAGTCGCCAGGAGCTGCTGCCAGTTGCCCGCTGCCGGCGCCAGCTCCACCACCCAGGCGCTGGCGATCTCCGGCCCCGGCAGGGTCTCGGCCGCCTTCACCGCGGCTACCAGGCCGAGCCCGGCGAAGATCGCCAGGACGACACTTCCAAGCCAACGACCCGTCAGCGCTGCCACTCGTTCACCGCTCGCATCGTTCATGGACCTCGCTCCTCGCCTGGCTGGTAGCCGCTGCCCCCTCCTGGGCCGCGGGACGAACCCCAAAGAACTCTGCGGAAAACACCGCCCACAGAGATGACGGAGCGCCCAAGAAGTCGGCGGCGCCAGCACCCAAGCTCCATCTTGCCTCGGCTTGGCCTCGCCTCACCCGCTCCGCGGGCTGCTCTCGCCGAGCTGGCCGCCGTCTCTTGGCGGGCAAGCGGCTGCCGCTCTCGCGAGCTCGGCCCGCCGGCGGTCGAGGGCCTTGGGGAGGTCCCCAAGGGCGCGATCCAGCAGGCCCCGGGCCTCGTCGCAGCGGCCAGCGCTCGCCAGCACCTGACCGAGCTCGCCGACGGCACGCGCGGTGATCGCATGCGCAGCGCCGAGGCTGGTCTCGTCCCAGCTGACGGCCTGTCGCAGCAGCCGCTCGGCGCCGGCGAGGTCCCCCCGCGCCGCCGCGAGGACGCCGAGGTCCTCGAAGGACTCCGCGAGCTCCGAGTGCCCATCGCCGAGGAGGCGTTGGCGCAGGTCGCGGGCTGCGGTGAGCTCTCCCTCGGCGGCGGTCAGATCACCCTCTTCGAGCAGGGCGCGACCGAGATGGTTGCGCGAGCGCGCCACCAGCGGATGCTGGCTGCCGAAGATCTGCTCCCGCAGGCGCACGGCTTCGCGCAGCGCCTCTTCGGCGCCCCGGCCGTCGCCGAGCTCGGTGCGGGCCATCCCCAGGCCATCGAGGTTCGAGGCCCGCAGCTCGTCGCCCGTCGGTGGAGGCAGGCTACGGGCGGCCTCAGCCAGCTCCGAGAACAGGCGTTCGGCCTCGGCCAGCCGGCCCACGTCAGCGAGCAGCAGGGCAAGGTTGCCGCGCACCACGAGGGTCTGCCGCTGTTTTTCCCCCAGCAGCCGCAGATCGATCGCCGCCGCCTCGCGGTAGTAGCGCTCCGCACCCGCGAAGTCACCCAGGTCGTGGACAGCGAGGCCGAGGGCGTTGAGGGCCCGTCCAACCTGGACGCTTTCGGCGCCGTAGAGCTCGCGCCAGCGTTCGAGGCTCGCCCGGAACTGCTTTTCCGCCGCCCGGTAGTCGCCGCGCTGCGCGGCGAGCCGCCCGAGGTCGAACTGCACCGAGGCGACGGCGGCGCTGCCCTCCCCCGCGGTGGCCAGACGCAGGCTCAGCACTCGGTCGAGGAGGTGCTGTGCCTCGGGATAGAGGCCCATCCCCTCGTAGAGCCCGGCCAGGGTCTCGAGGAGCATCGCCTGGGTCTCGGGCTGCGCTTCGAGCTGCAGGACCCGCTCGGCACCGCGATCGAGCAGGTACTGCGCCGTCAGGTTCGGGCCGTCACCGGGTCCGGCGATCGAGAAGAGGTCGACGAGGAGGGAGGAGACCTGCTCCGCGCGATCGCGTTCCCGGGCGATCCGCTGGCGCTGGACGGCGAGGTTGAGCATGAAGGCGACGCCAGCGACGATCGCCAGGCTGCTCACCGTGACGCCGGCGCGGTGCCGACGGGCGAACTTCTTCAGGCGGTACGTCACCGTGTCCGGTCGGGCGATCACCGGTCGGCCTTCGAGGTAGCGCTGGAGGTCCTCGGCCAGCTGCTCGGCCGAGCCGTAGCGCCGCGCCGGCTCCTTGCGCAGGGCCATCAGCACGATGTTGTCGAGGTCGCCGGCCAGCCGCCGGGCCAGCGTCTCCGGCCGCTCGCCACGGCTGGCTGCCCGCTCCGTGGTCCGCTCGCCGGCGACGACGGCGGCGCTCGGCGGCAGCGGCTCGCGCTCACAGATCGCCCGTTCGAGCTCCCGGGGCGAGCCTTCTGCCTCGTGGAAGGGGCGGCGGCCGGCCAGCAGCTCGTAGAGCAACACGCCCAACGAATAGACGTCGCTCGCCGTCGTCACCGCCCCGCCCTGCAGCTGCTCGGGGCTGGCGTAGGCCGGCGTCATCGGGCGCTCGAGGTGAGCGGTGAGCGCGACCGTCTCGGCGAAGAGCTCGGGGGCCAGCAGCTTGGCGATCCCGAAATCGAGGAGCTTGGGGACGCCGCCCGCCGTCACCAGCACGTTGCTCGGCTTGAGGTCGCGGTGGACGACGAGGTTGCGATGGGCGTAGTGGACGGCGGCGCAGACCTGCTGGAAGAGGCGGACCCGCTCGGCGAGGCTGCGCCGCGCCTCGTCACAGTAGCGGTCGATCGCCGCCCCTTCGATGCGCTCCATGACCAGGAACGGCTGGCCGTCGTCCGTCGAGCCTCCGTCGAGGAGGCGGGCGATGTTCGGATGCTCGAGGCGGGCGAGGATCTGCCGCTCGGCGCGCAGCCGCCGCAGCAGGGCGCCGTGGTCGCTGCCCCAGCGCACCAGCTTGATCGCCACCTCCTGGCGGAAATCGGCGTCGGCGCGCTCGGCGAGGTAGACGGCACCGGCGCCGCCCGTACCCAGCAGCCGCAGCAGGCGGTAGGGGCCGATGCGCTCCCCTTCCCGCCGTTCGGCCGCACCGCCGACTACGGCCCGCGCCCCGGCCGCCACGGCCTCCTCAAGGAACTGCCCGGCGCGCGAGTCGGCGGCTAACAGGCGGCCGACCATCGAGGCCAGGGCCGGATCCCCGAGGGCAGCGAGGAAGCTCGCGCGCGCCGCCTCGGGAAGGGCCACGGCCTCGGCGAAAAGGGCCTCGGCCCGTTGCCAGAGGGTGGTCGAGCCGGCGTCCTCGCTCACGCCAGGGATTCGCCGGCCAGGTGGGCGTAGAGCCAGGCCCGCGCGAAGCGGGTGTCGGAGATCACCGTCGGCGCCGAGACGCCGAGCACGGCCGCCGTCTCTTCGACATCGAGGCCGCCGAAGAAGCGCAGCTCGACCACGCGGGCCTTGCGGCGGTCGACGGCGGCGAGCGCCGAGATCGCGCGGTCGAGGTCGAGTAGGCCGACCTCGGGCTCGGCGGCCACGTCGAGACCGTCGAGGGTGATGCGCAAAGCATCGCCGCCCCGCCGCACGGCCTGGAGGGCGCGGGCATGGTCCACCAAGACCCGCCGCATCAGGCGAGCGATCAGAGCGAAGAAGTGGCCACGGTTCTCGAGCTGCGGCGCCGCGCCGCCCATCAGCCGCAGGTAGGCCTCGTGGACCAGGGCAGTGGCCTGCAGGGTATGGCTCTGCCGCTCCCGCGCCATGGCGCCCTTGGCGATCCTGTGCAGCTCGGCATAGACCAGCGGGAACAGCTCACGCAGGGCCCGGCGGTCCCCCGCCTGCCAGCGTCCGAGCAGAGTGGTGATGTCGTTCACCGATCCAGGGCTCCGCAAGCCGCCACGCCACCCGGCGGCGGCGCTTCCCACCGCCGGGCGAGGCCTCTCACCAGCCTAGAGTGCGCGCCGGCCTCCGCCGCGGGGCGAGCGAGCACCGCTCATCGTGGCGCCGTCCACTCGCCGAGCCAACCAAGGACCACCTCGTGCCATTGCAGGGAGTTGGCCGGCCGCAAGACCCAGTGGTTCTCCTCCGGGAAGACCAGCAGCTTCGAGGGCACGCCCTGCCGCTGGAGGGCGGTGAAGGCCCCCAGGCCCTGGGGATAGGGGATTCGGAAGTCCTGCTCACCGTGCACCACCAGCATCGGCGTCTTCCACTTGGAGACGAAGCTCACCGGGTTGTTCTTCTCGAAGTTCGCGGCCTTGGCGTAGTACGGCCCGCCGAACTCCCACTCGGGGAACCACAGCTCTTCGGTCGAGTAGTACATCTGGCGCTGGTCGAAGACGCCGTCGTGGTTGACCAGGCAGCGGAAGCCGTCCGGCCAGTTGCCCTCGATCCAGTTGATCATGAAGCCGCCGTAGGAAGCGCCGAGGGCGCAGGCGCGGCTGCCGTCGATCCAGGGGTAGCGCTTGAGCGCCGCCGCCAGCCCGGCCTTGAGATCGACGAGGGGCTTGCCGCCCCAGTCGTTGTTGATCGAGTCGGTGAAGGCCTGGCCGTAGCCGGTGGAGCCGTGGAAGTCGACCATCATCGCCGCGTAGCCGGCACCGGCGTAGATCTCGGGGTTCCAACGGTAGTGGAAGTCGCTGGCGAACGAGCCCTGCGGACCGCCGTGGATGAGGAAGGCCAGCGGGTACCTCTTCGCCGGATCGAAGTCGACCGGCTTGACCACCCAGGCATGGACCGTCTCGCCGTTCCAGCCCGCGAAGGTCATCTGCTCGGGCTCGCCGAAGCGGATGGTGGCCAAGCGCGCCGCGTTGACGTTGGTGATCTGCCGCAGGTTGTTGCCGTGCGCATCGAGGGTGTAGAGATCGACGGGCGAGCGCAGATGGTCACGACCGAAGACCAGCAGGTCGCCGGCGACCGCCGGCGAGCGCACGGTGCCGTCGGCGAACAGGCGGCTCACCTTGGCGGTCGCCAGGTCGATCGCGAAGAGAGCGCCGTGGCCGAGGTCGTGGGCGGCGACGAAGAGGGTCTTGCCGTCAGCCGAGAAGACGATGCCGTCGGGCGAGCGGTCCCAGGCCGGGGCGAGCTCTTTGGCCTCGCCTTCTGGCCAGGGCCGCAGCATGATGCGCTGGCGATCGGCCTCGTAGCCCGGTCGGCTCATCGCCAGGTAGGCGAGCGTCCGGCCGTCCGGTGAGAACTGCGGCTGCGAATCGAGGGCCTGGTTGCCAGCGGTCAGGTTCTTCGGGGCCGCCGAGCCGTCGATCGGGGCGAGCCAGAGATCGAGATTGGTGGACCAGGGCTCGCTCTTGCCGGCCAGCCGCGCCGCGAAGATCACGGCCTCGCCGTCGGGCGTGAAGGTGAACTCCTCGCTGCCGCCGAAGGGCTTCGAGGGAGCGTCGGCGTCGAGGCCGCGCGCGACATCGACGGCCTCACCGCCGGCGGTGGGCAGCACGAAGAGGTGCGAGCGCCGGCCGTCTTTCCAGGTGTCCCAGTGGCGGACGAAGAGATGATCGTAGAGGCGGCCCGTGGCCCTAGAGCTCGCCGCCGCCTCGACACGCTTGGCGCTGCAGGCGAGGTCCTGGCAGTCGAGGAAGACGTCGAGAGCGACCGCCAGGTGAGTGCCGCGCGGCGACACGGCATAGCTGCCCACGTCGAGGGCGAGACGGGTCACCTGCTCGGCCTCACCGCCCGCCATCGGTAGCCGCCAGACCTGCGACGAGCCCGAACGGCTCGACAGGAAGTAGAGCCACTGGCCATCCGGCGACCACCGCGGGTCGGAGTCCGCGGCAGGGTCGCGAGTCAGCTGGCGGGGGTGCTCGCCGTCCACCTCGACGAGCCAAAGATCGGTGCGCCCGCGGTTGGCCGCGAGATCGGTCTCGCGCACGACGAAGGCCACCAGCGTGCCATCGGGAGACGGTTGCGGGTCCGAGACGCGGGCCATGGTGACCAGGTCCTGTGCCGAAAAGGGATGCGATTCGCCCTCCGCTGGCCGCGCGGCCGAGAACAGGAACGAAACGGTGAGCATGCCAAGGGCGACGACCACGGGAAGACGACGCATCGCTGCCTCCTACCTCCGAAGTGAGGGCCGGTAATCGGCCGAATGATACTGTAGCCATCCCTTCCCGCCGTGAGCACACCCGCAGAAGCCAACCGCCCTACCCCATCGGGCAAGCCGAGCTCCCCAGGCAGCGAGACCGCGGGCGGCAAGACGATCGTGGTGCTGCCGGCCTACAACGCCGAGCGCACGCTCGCCGACTGTGTGCGCGCCATCCCCCCGGGGGTGGCGGATGAGCTGATCGTGGTCGACGACGGCTCCGCGGACCGCACGGTCGAGATCGCCGAGGGCCTTGGCGTCAGCGTCCTGCGCCACCCGACCAACCGTGGCTACGGCGCCAACCAGAAGACCTGCTACCGCGCCGCTCTCGAGCGCGGCGCCGACTATGTGGTGATGCTCCACCCCGACTTGCAGTACGAGCCCCGCCTGGTACCCATCGCTCTCGAGGTGCTGCGCCTGGGGATCGCCGATGTCGTGCTTGGCAACCGCATCCGTACCCGCGCCGAGGCTCTGCAGGGTGGCATGCCAGCGGTCAAGTACCTGGCCAACCGTTCGCTGACCCTGATCGAGAACGTGCTCTCCGGCCAGAACCTCGGCGAGTGGCACAGCGGCTTTCGCGGCTACCGCCGCCAAGTGCTGGAGGAGGTGCCCTTCGCGGCCAACGCGGACGGCTTCGTCTTCGATTCGCAGTTCCTCCTCCAGGCCATCCACTGCGGCTTTCGCCTGGCCGAGATCCCGATGCCCGTGCGCTACTTCGCGGCCGCCAGCAGCATCCGTACCGCGCCCGCCGCCCGCTATGCGCTGGGCACCCTGTGGACGTTCGTCCGCTGGTTCCTCCACCGCTCCCGCCTGCTGCCCTGCCCTCTCTTCCGGCGCCCTCCCACCCCGCTGGGGTAAGACGGCCCCTGATAGACTGCCACCATGGCCGAGCGATTTGACGCCCGATATGACGCCGTAGTGGTCGGCGGTGCCTTCTCGGGTTCCGTGCTGGCGTCCCTGCTGCGCCGCCTGGTGCCCACGGCGCGAGTGCTGATCGTCGAGGCCGGTGAGGCCTTCGACCACAAGGTGGGCGAGGCGACCGTCGAGATCTCGGCCTTCATGCTGTCGCGCGTTCTCGGTCTCCACGACCTGATGGCCCGCGAGCACCTGCCCAAGCACGGCCTGCGCTACTGGTTCGCCGACCGGCCCGAGCGCTCGCTCGCCGAGATGAGTGAGGTCGGCCCGCGCGAGGTGCCGCGTCTACCGGCCTTCCAGCTCGATCGCTCCCGTCTCGACGAGTCCCTCCTCACCCGCGCTCGTGAGCTCGGTGTCGAGGTGCTGCGCCCGGCCAAGGTCGTTGCCCATGAGCTGGGTTGGCCGGAGAGCCAGGTCACCATCGAGCAGGGGGGTGCCAGGCGGACCGTCGCCACACGCTGGCTGCTCGACGCCTCCGGACGGCAGGCCATGCTGGCCCGCCGTCTCGGTCTGCTCAAACGCACCACCGAGCACCCCACCGCGGCCGCCTGGGCCCGCTTCCGCGGCGTCGCCGACCTCGACGGTCCCGAGGTCAACGGCAGCGATCCGCGCTCACCCAGGCTGCCGCCGGTCTCGGCCTCGCGGCGGCTGGCGACCAACCACTTCCTCGGCCGCGGCTGGTGGTGCTGGATGATCCCCCTCGCCGGCGGCGAGACGAGCATCGGCGTGGTTTATGACCGCCGCCTCTTCGAGCTGCCGGGAAGCGGCAGCCTCGAGGAGCGCTTCCTCGCCTTTCTCCAGGCCCAACCAGGCCTGCGCGAGCTGGTGGCGGGGGCCGAGCCAGTGGCCGGCGACTTCCGTTCCTACGCCCACCTCGCCTACCTCTCCGAGCGCTACATGGACCGCGGCTGGGCCTTGGTCGGAGATGCCGCCGCCTTCCTCGACCCTTACTACAGCCCGGGCCTCGATCATGCCTCGATCTCCTGCTACGCCACCGCCCGCCTACTGGAGGAAGACCTCCTCGGCAGGCTCGACGAGGCCGGCTTGCAGGCGGCGATCGCCGACCACAACAGCCGTTTCCAGCGCTCCTACCGGCGTTGGTTGGGTGGCCTCTACCAGGACAAGTACGAGATCTTCGGCGATGCCGAGCTCACCGCCGCCTCCTTCCTGATGGACACGGCGATGTACTACATCGGCGTCGTGACGCCGATCCACGAGGACCTCGAGAACCTGCAGCACCCCCTCTTCGGCCAGGCCATCGCGCAGACCCGCTGGGCCTTCCGCTTCATGCGTTTCTACAACCAGCGGTTGGTGAAGCTGGCGCGGATCCGGCAGGCCGTCGGCCTCTACGGCCGGCGCAACCGAGGGTGGCGCCTGCTGGTGCAGACGGCCTCGCTGGGCCGCTCAGGTGGCTTGCCGATGCTGCGCCAGGGGATCCGCGTGTGGTTGGGGGCGGAGCTCGCTACCTTCGGCTGGCGGCTGCGCCGCGGTCGCTGGTTTCTCAGCCTGCCCAAGCCGGCCCAGTCCCACGCCGAACCGGCCAGCTGAGCCGCCGCGGGCGCGGCCCTGCAAGCCGGCAGCCCAACCTCACATCGAGATCGAACCCTTGCGGAAGTCGCTCTTCGCCAGGATGGCGTTGAGCACCACCGGCTTGCCCGCCGCCACCGCGGCCCGCGCCGCGGCGAGGGCCGGCCCCACCTCGTCGGCCCGCTCGATGCGGATCCCCACCCCGCCCCAGCCCTCGGCGACCCGGTGGTAGTCGGTGAAGGCGAGGTTGGTGGCAACGTCGTCGCCCAGGATCTCCACCTGCTCGCGGGCGATCTGCGACCAGGCAGCGTCATTGCCCACGACGGCGATCACCGGCAAACCATGGCGCACGCAGCTGTCGATCTCGGCCAGGCTGTAGCCGGCGGAGCCGTCGCCGTAGAGGAGCCAGACCTCGGCCTCCGGCCGGCAGAGCTTGGCGCCGAGAGCGAAGCCGCCGCCGACACCGAGGGTGCCGAAGGCCCCGGGGTCGAGCCAGCGCAGGGGGCCACGGGGCCGCAGAACGTAGGAGGCGGTGGCGACGAAATCTCCGCCGTCGGCGACGAGGACGCTGTCGTCGGGGAGCGCCGCCTCGATCTGCCGGCACAGAGCCACGGGGTCGAGCCCGGCGGCCGGCGAGCCCTCGCCGGCGGCGATCTCCGCCTCGCGGCCGGCGTCGCGCTCGCGCAGCTCGCCCAGCCAGCCTGCCCAACGCTCGGCCGGGGGGCCCGGCTGGGCGGCGAGCCGGCAGAGGAAGCGGCCGGGGTCAGCGAGCAGGGGAATCGTCGGCCGGCGGTTGAGCATGAGGTCGGCGCGGCTGCGGTGGATGCCGACGAGGGTCGCCTTGCCGCGGATCTGCGCGCCATAGTCGAGGCGAAAGTCGCAAGGGAAGCCCGCCAGGACCACCAGGTCGGCCGCGCGCAGGGCCTGCTTGCGGTGGTGGCGCAGCTGCAACGGGTGGTCGCGGCCGAGGAGGCCGCGCGCCATGCCGCCGAGATAGACGGGCACTCCCAGCCTACCGACGGCCTCGGCGAGGGCCGTCACGTCCGCCGGGCCGCCCAGCGCCTGGCTGCCGATCACGAGGACGGGGCGCTCGGCACGGGCGAGCGCCGCACGCACCCGCCGCTCGGCCTCGAGGCCCGGCTCCGGCGCTGCCGGCGGCGCCGCGGAGGGCTCGCTGGTGGCTGGCGCAAACATCCGCTCGAGGTGACGGCGCAAGTAGAGCTGCTGCGCCCGCTCGCGCAGGTTGCGCGGCTCGCCTTCCGTCTTCGCGCGATACCAGGAGCGGACGACCTCTTCCGGGTAGAGGAGGTCGACCGGCAGCTCGACGAAGACCGCTCCCGGCACACCGCTCGCGGCCACGGCGAGCGCCTCGCGCACCGCCGGACCGGCGTCGCGCGCCCGCCGCACGCTCCACGAGCGCTTGACTAGGCTGCGCACCACGGAGAGCTGGTCGATGTCCTGCAGCGAGCCACGGCCCTTGAGGACCGTCGGGGTGGCACCGCCGAGGAGGACCAGCGGCGACTGCGCCATCTGCGCGTTCTTGAGCGCGGTGATGGTGTTGGTGACGCCCGGTCCGGCGGTGACCGCCGCCACACCGGGCACGCCGGAGAGCCGGGCCACGGCATCGGCCGCGAACACCGCCGAGGCTTCGTGGCGGACGTCCACCACCCGAACGCCCAGCCGCTTGGACTCGACCAGGATGGGTGAGATGTGGCCGCCGCAGAGGGTGAAGAGGAAGCGCACGCCGTGGTCGGCGAGGGCCCGCGCCACACCGGCACCACCGCTCGGGCTCATGGCCCCGCCTCCGCCAGCACATGGTGTGGCAGCACGAAACAGGTCAGGGTGCCGGTCATCACAGCCTCGTCGCCGCGCTCGACGACGACTTCCACCAGCCGCTTCTTGCCCAGCTCCTCGCGCATCCTGGCCGTCGCCCGCAAGCGCTCACCGACGACGACCGGCTTGAGGAAGCGGACCTCGGCGGCCCCGAGGACGACGTTGGGGTCGCCGACGGCGAGCATCGCCGCATGATCGGCAAGGCCGAAGACGAAGCCGCCGTGGACCAGGCCCCGCTCATCGACCACCATCGCCGGCAGCGTTGCGAGCTCGACCGTGGCCTTGCCGCGGGCGACGTCAAGCGGCCGGCCGCAGAGTGCGTGGTCGATCAGCTGGTGGGTCCGAATCTCCAAGCCGCACCTCCCTACCGTGCGCGGCCCTTGGCGCGCCGGCGAGGAAGGATATCGTAGGCCCGAGAGGGGACACGGCATGCAACCGAGCTTCGAGATCGCCCATCTGCGCCAGCCGGCGCACGAGGTCCTGCCCGTCATCGTCAACCGCTGGTCGCCGCGGGCGATGAGCGGCGCGCCACTCTCCGCGAGCGAGATCGCCCGCCTCTTCGAGGCCGCGCGCTGGGCGCCGTCGGCGAACAACAACCAGCCCTGGCGGTTCCTCTACGCCCGCCGTGGCTCGGCCGACTGGCAGGCCTACTTCGACCTCCTGGCCGATGGCAACCAGCGTTGGTGCACGCAGGCGGCGTTGCTGGTCATCATCGTCAGCAAGACGGTCAACGACTACAACGGCAAGGCGATCCGCACCCATGGCTTCGACAGCGGTGCCGCCTGGGCCCTGCTCGCCCTCCAGGGCGCGAGCATGGGCCTCGTCGTGCATGGGATGGCTGGCTTCGACTACGACCGGGCGCGGAGCGTGTTGGGCCTGCCCGCGGAGTACGCCGTGCAGGCGATGGCGGCGGTCGGGCGGCCGGGGGACATCTCTGCCCTCCCCGCCGACCTCGCCGAGCGCGAGGTACCGTCGGCGCGCAAGCCCCTCGCCGAGATCGCCTGGGAGGGTGGCTTCCCGCCGGCCGGCTGAGCGGGCTACAGCCGTCCGCTCTGGAAGGTGTCGCAGTTACGGATGTCGCCCGACTCGAGGCCCCGGCGCAGCCAACGCTGGCGCATCTCCGACGAACCGTGGGTCCAGCTCTCGGGCTGCACGTAGCCGGTCGCCATGCTCTGCAGGCGGTCGTCGCCGATCGCCTGCGCAGCGTTGAGCGCCTCCTCGAGGTCACCGGCCTCCAGCCAGTGGTGCTGCTGGTTGGCATGGTTCGCCCACACGCCAGCCAGGCAGTCGGCCTGTAGCTCGAGGCGCACGGAGAGGGCGTTGCCCTCCTCCTGGCTCATCCGCCGCTGGGCGTTCTGCACCTGCTCGCTGATCCCCATCAGGTTCTGCACGTGATGGCCGACCTCGTGGGCGATCACGTAGGCAGCGGCGAAATCACCCGGTGCGCCGAAACGGCGCGAGAGCTCGGAAAAGAACGACAGGTCGAGGTAGAGCTTTTGGTCGGCGGGGCAGTAGAAGGGGCCGACCGCCGAGGAGGCGGTGCCGCACGCCGAGGCCACGGCCTCCTGGAAGAGCACCATCGTTGGTTCGGAGTAGCGCACGCCGCGCGAGCTCAGCACCTGGCTCCAGACGTCCTCGGTGCTCGCCAGCACCGTCGAAGCAAAGCGCCCGGCCTCGTCCGCGGGGTGGCCGCCCACCGGCGCCTCCTCGACCTGCGCCGGCCCACCGGCGCCGCCCACCATGTCGAGGAGCTGCTGGGGATCGCGGCCCGTCAGGAGCGCAAAGACCACCAAGAGCAGCAGGCCGCCACAGCCCAGGCTGGCCCCACGCCCCACCCGCATTCCCCTGCGATCCTCGACGTTCTGGCTCTCTCGCTCGCCTTCCCAGCGCATCGCTCGTCCTCCTGCCGGTTCGAGATCGCTCGCATCCTAGCAGCATCCCCGCGGGGCGGTCGGCGGTGAGCCGCTGGCGTGCTCCCGACCGTCACCGAGCCGCCACAGCCACCCCGCCAGCCAGCCACGACCCGAGCCAGCAAATCCGCTAAGATCGAGGCCTCGCAACCACCGACCGCCCGCCACCGAAGCCAGGTGGCTCGATCGTCCCGGCGAGGAACGCCTTCCAAAGACGCTCCGTCGGCCCTTGAGAAAAGGATCTACCGTGAAGACCTTCCGCCATCTGTCTTCCGCTGCCCTGCTCATCGCTGGGCTCGGCTCGCTCAGCACCCAACCCGTGACCGCCCAATGCGTCAGCCTGACGACCTCCGGCGTCGCCGTCAGCGAGGACTTCTCCACCCTCGCCAACTCGGGGACGTCGAGCACGACGCCGACCGGCTGGTTCTTCGCCGAGGCGGGTACCAACGCCAACGCGACCTACAACACGGGAACGGGCTCGAGCAACACCGGTGACACCTACAGTTTCGGCGCCGCCGCCGCGACCGAGCGAGCCTTCGGCGGCCTCTTGAGCGGCAGCCTCACCCCGACGATCGGGGCCTGCTTCACCAACAACACCGGCACCACGGTCACCAGCCTCGGCGTCGCCTACACCGGCGAGATGTGGCGCTTGGGGACCGCCTCGCGGACCGACCGCCTCGACTTCCAGTACAGCCTCGACGCCTCCAGCCTGACCACCGGCACCTGGACGGACGTCGACGCCCTCGACTTCTCCACCCCGGACAGCACCGGCACGGCCGGGGCTCGCGACGGCAACGCGGCCGGCTTCCGCACCGCGATCAGCAACACCATCGCCGCCCTCTCGATCGCCAACGGTGCCACCGTCTGGATTCGCTGGACGGATTTCAACGCCTCAGGGGCCGACGACGGCCTCGCCGTCGACGACTTCTCGCTGACCCCCAACGGCGGCGGCCCGGTGACCCCGAACCTGACGATCAATGACGTCAGCCTGGCGGAAGGCAACGCTGGCACCACGACCTTCACCTTCACCGTCGGCCTGTCGTCGCCCGCCGGCGCCGGCGGCGTGACCTTCGACATCGCGACGGCCGACAACACCGCCGTGGCCCCGGGTGACTACACCGCGAGCTCGCTCACCGGGCAGACCATCGCGGCGGGCAACAGCACCTACACCTTCAACGTCGCAGTCAATGGCGACTCGACGCCCGAGGCCAACGAGACTTTCTTCGTCAACGTCACCAACGTCACCGGCGCCAATGTGACCGACGGCCAGGGCCAGGGGACGATCCAGAACGACGACGTGGCGATCTCCCTGATCCACGACGTGCAGGGCCCGGGCGCCAGCTCGCCCGTGGTCGGCGCCACCGTCACCGTGCGCGGCATCGTCACCGGTGTGAAGAGCAACGGCTTCTTCGTGCAGGAGGAGGAGGCGGACTACGACGCCGATGCGGCCACCTCGGAGGGCGTGCTGGTGTTCACCAGCAGCGCGCCGCCGGCAGCGGCCGCGGTGGGCAATCTCGTGCAGGTGACGGGGACGGTCAGCGAGTTCGTGCCGAGCGCCGATCCCCTGCAGCCGCCGCTCACCGAGCTGACGTCGCCGACCGTCGCCCTGGTTTCTTCCGGGAACCCGCTGCCGGCGGCCATACCCCTCACCATGACTTTCCCCGATCCTGCCGGTGCTTTCGACCAGCTGGAGAGAGTTGAGGGGATGCGGGTCTCGGCGAGCTCGCTGACCGTCACCGGCCCCACCCTCGGCTCGGTCAATGAGCCCAACGCCACGGCGACCAGCACCGGCGTCTTCTATGGTGTGATCACTGGTGTGCCCCGGCCCTTCCGCGAGGCCGGCATCGAGGCACCGGACCCGGCCCCCGCGGGCACCATCCCGCCGATCCCTCGCTTCGACACCAACCCCGAGCGCATCCGGGTGGACAGCGACGGTCTCGTCGGTGGGCCGCTCCTCGACGTCAGCACCAGTGCCATCGTCACCGGGCTGATCGGCCCCCTGGACTACTCGTTCCGGACCTACACCATCCTGCCCGATCCTGCTTCGCCGCTGAGCGTGAGCGGCGGCCATACGGCGGCGGCAGCCGCCCTCCCGGCGAGCGACGAGGTGACGGTCGCCTCCTACAACCTCGAGCGCTTCTTCGACACCGTCAACGACCCGGCCATCGGCGAGCCCGTGCTGACCGCCACGGCGTTCAACAACCGTCTCGCCAAGGCCTCGCTCGGCATCCGCAACTACCTCCACTTCCCGGACATCCTCGGCATCGTGGAGTGCGAGAACTTGAGCACGCTGCAGGCCCTGGCGACCCGGATCAGCACCGACGCGCTGACCGCCAGCCAGCCCGATCCGCTCTACCAGGCCTTCCTGATCGAGGGCAACGACGTCGGTGGCATCGACGTCGGCTTCCTGGTCAAGACGGCGCTCGTGACCGGTTCGACGCCGCGAGTCGCCGTCGGCTCCGTGACGCAGTTCGGGCTCACCACGACGATCACCAACCCGGACACCTCGACCGAGCTCCTCAACGACCGTCCGCCGCTGGTGCTGGTGGCGACCGTCAACCACGCGAGCGGCGCCAGCTTCCCCATCACGGTGATCGTCAACCACCTGCGTTCGCTCAACGGCGTCGACGACCTGAGCGCCGGCCCCAACGGCTGGCCGACGGTCGGCGACCGGGTGCGCAACAAGCGCCTGAAGCAGGCCGAGTTCCTCGCCAACCTGGTGCAAGCGCGGCAGATCAGTGACCCGGCCGAGCACATCGTCCTCCTCGGCGACTTCAACGCCTTCGAGGTCAACGACGGCCTCGTCGACTCGATGAGCGTCATCGCCGGCACGCCGGTGCCCGACAACGAGACGGCGGTGCCGGGCGACGGCGTTGACCTCATCAACCCCGATTTCACCAACCTCTACACAACTCCGCCGCCGCTCGAGCGCTACTCCTACGTGTTCGACGGTAACGCGCAGACGCTGGACCACATCCTGATCAATGTGCCGCTGATCTCGGCGACGCTCGCCCAGCGCGAGGAGCACGCGCGGATCAACGCCGACTTCAACGAGACGGCGCGCAACAACGCCACGACCGTCGACCGTCTCTCGGATCACGACCCCGTGCTCGCCTACTTCCAGGTCGCCGGCTTCCAGGCCGCGGACCTCGCGATCACCAAGTCGGACTCGCCGGACCCGGTGGTCGCCGGCACCAATCTCGTCTACTCGATCGACGTCACCAACAACGGCCCGGATGCCGCCAGCAACGCCGCCTGGACGGACTCCTTGCCTGCCGGCACTACCTTCGTGTCGCTCGCCAGCGCCGCCGGTTGGAGCTGCACCACGCCGGCGGTCGGTAGCGGTGGCATGGTCAGCTGCTCGCTGGCGAGTTTCGCGGTCGGCACTGCCGCCTTCACTCTCACCGTCGCCGTCGACCCGGCCGTCGCCCCGGCGAGCATGCTGAGCAACACCGCCACCGTTACGGCCTCGACGAGCGATCCGGTGGCCGGCAACAACACTGCCACCAGCGCGACCACTGTCACGGCCGCGGCGGACTTGGTGACGGTGAAGACCGATCTCAACGACCCCGTGGCGCCGGGAAGCAACCTGAGCTACACCATCGCGGTGACCAACAACGGCCCTAGCGTGGCCACGACCGTCGGCTGGAGCGACAGCCTACCGGCCGCCACCACCTTCGTTTCCCTCGCCGCGGCCCCCGGTTGGAGCTGCACGACCCCGGCGGTCGGCAGCGGTGGCATGGTCAGCTGCTCGCTCGCCACGCTTGGCGCTGCGGCCACCGCCAACTTCACCCTGGTCGTCAACCTCCTTCCGGCCACCCCGCCGGCGACCACCATCACCAACACCGCGACGGCCACCGCGGCGACCTCCGATCCCAGCCCCGGCAACGAGAGCTCGACGGCGACCACCACGGTGGGTACGGGTTCGGCCAGCCTGTCGCTGGTCAAGACCGACCTGCAGGACCCGGTGCAGCCGGGCAGCAACCTCACCTACCAGATCGTGGCGACGAACGGCGGGCCGAGCGCGGCCAGCAACGCCACGGTGACCGACGCGCTGCCGGCCGCGACCACCTTCGTCTCGCTCTCGGCACCCGCCGGGTGGTCGTGCACCACGCCGGCCGTCGGCGCGAACGGCATGGTGAGCTGCTCGCTCGCCAGCTTCGCACCGGGTACCGCGACCTTCACGCTGACGGTCCAGGTGCTCGCCGCCACCGCGCCGGGGAACCAGATCACCAACGACGCCACCGTCGCCTCGGCCACCCCCGATCCCAACCCGGGCGACGAGACGGGCCAGGCGGTGACCACCGTCGTCTCTCCGGCCACGCTGTCGGCCAGCAAGACCTTCACCGGCCAGCCAGCACCGGGTGAGGAGATCACCTACGAAGTCGTCATCACCAACCTCGGGCCGGCGGCACAGGCCGACAACCCCGGCGACGAGATGGTCGACGTGCTGCCGGCCGAGCTGGAGCTGATCGACGCCAGCGCCACCGCCGGTACCGCGCTCGCCACCGTCGGCACCAACACCGTCACCTGGAACGGCGCGCTCGCCGCCAACGCCTCGGTGACCGTGACCATCCACGCGCGCGTGGTGGACACGGTCGCGGTCGGCACCCTGGTGGTCAACCAGGCCAGCGTCGCCTTCGACGCCGACGGCAACGGCACCAACGAGGCCTCGGCGGTCTCCGACGATCCGGCGGTCGGCGGCAACGACGACCCGACGGCCTTCACGGTTGAGGTCGGGGCGACGATCGACATCCCGACCCTGGACAACCTCGGCCTTACCCTGCTCGCCCTCCTGCTCGCCGCCGGTGCTCTCCTCCGGCTACGGCGCCGGACGGCCTGAGCCTCCCACCGCCCTTTCCGGCAGCGCCCCCGATGCCGGAAAGGAGGGGGACAACGAAAAACGCCTGCTCCCGGTGTCCCGGGGCAGGCGTTTTGGTTTCTGCCAGCGCCGCGACGAGCGGCGCCCGGCCCGGCCGTCAGGCCCTACTCTTCGGCCATGAACGGGTAGCGGTAGTCGGTCGGCGGCACGAAGGTCTCCTTGATCGAGCGCGCCGACACCCAACGGGTGAGGTTGGCCTTCGAGCCGGCCTTGTCGTTGGTGCCGGAGGCCCGCCCGCCACCGAAGGGCTGCTGGCCGACCACCGCCCCCGTAGGCTTGTCGTTGACGTAGAAGTTACCCGCGGCGTGGCGCAGGGCCTTGGTGAGGTAGACGATGGCGGCGCGATCCTGGGCGAAGATGCCGCCGGTCAGGGCGTAGGGGCTCGTCGTGTTGCAGAGCTCCACCGTGCTGCCCAGCTCGGTGTCGTCGTAGACGTAGATGCTGAGCACCGGCGCGAAGATCTCCTCACACATCAGCTTGGCATTCGGATCGTCGGTGCGGATCACGGTCGGCTCCACGAAGTAGCCCACCGACTTGTCGCCCTTGCCGCCGGCGACGATCTCGAAGCCCGGGCGGTTCCTCGCGTGCTCGATGTAGGAGAGCGTGTTGTCGTAGGAGTCTTCGTCGATCACCGCCGCCATGAAGTTGCGGAAGTCGAGCGGCGTGCCCATCTTGATCGAGCCGACCTGCTCGCTGAGGAGCTCGCGCGCCTGGCCCCAGAGCGAGCGCGGCACGTAGGCCCGGGAAGCGGCCGAGCACTTCTGGCCCTGGTACTCGAAGGCGCCGCGGACGAGGGCCGTCACCAGAGATGGCACATCGGCCGAGAGGTGGGCGAAGACGAAGTCCTTGCCGCCCGTCTCGCCGACGATCCGCGGATACGAGCGGTAGTTGGCGATGCCGTTGCCGACCGTCTTCCACATTCCCTGGAAGACCGGGGTCGAGCCCGTGAAGTGGATCCCAGCGAGGTCCGGGTGGGCGAGGACGGGGTCGCCTACCTGACGACCGCTGCCAGCCACCAGGTTGATGACCCCAGGCGGCAGGCCCGCAGCCTCCAGGATGCGCAGGATGTAGTAGGCGGAGAGCACCGAGGTCGAGGCCGGCTTCCAGACCACGGTGTTGCCCATCATCGCCGGCGCCGTCGGCAGGTTGCCGCCGATCGACGTGAAGTTGAACGGCGTGACGGCGAAGACGAAGCCCTCCAGGGCCCGGTACTCGGCCTGGTTCCATACCCCCGACGGCGAGTAGGGCTGCTCGGCGTACAGCTCCCGCATGTAGTGGGGGTTGTAGCGCCAGAAGTCGATCAGCTCGCAGGCCGAGTCGATCTCTGCCTGGAAGACCGTCTTCGACTGGTTGAGCATGGTGGCGGCGTTGAGGGTGTCCCGCCAAGGCCCGGCCAAGAGCTCGGCGGCGCGCAGGAAGATCGCCGCGCGCTGGCTCCACTCCATCTCCGACCACTCCGGCCAGGCGTCGGCGGCGGCCTGGATGGCCTGCTCGACTTCTGGCGTGCCCGCCTGATGGTAGGTGGCAAGGACGTGGCCGTGGTCATGGGGGCAGATCGCCTTGCCAACCTTGCCGGTGCGGACTTCGCGACCACCGATGATCAAGGGAATGTCGATCTGCTCGCCGAGCATCGCAGCGAGGCGCGCTTTGAGCGAGGCACGCTCGGGACTTCCCGGCGCGTAGCCGCGGACGGGTTCATTGTGGGGACGGGGGACGAGGGGAATGCGGTTTGACATGCTGGCTCCTCGGAAAAGGCTCAAAGAAGGCGCGGCGGGGCCGGAGGGCGAGAACGGCGGGTGGAGCTGGGGAGCGCACCGGCAGCTGGGTGCGCTCCGCTGGCGAGACCGGCCTATTCGCTCAGCTCGCCCAGGCGACGGATGGCCGTAACCCGGTCGCTCGCCACCAGCAGGCGGTCGTGCTGCTTGAAGACGCCGAAGCGGGCGGCGCGGCGCAGCCACTCCTCCCGGCTCTGGCCGCTGTCGCCATCACGGTGGCCCGCGGCGTCGAGGAGGATCACTTGCCCGCCGACCACGTCGTCACAGCGGCCGACGAGCACCTCACCATCGGTGGTCTCGACCACCACGGTGATGCCGTGCAGCTCGCTCTTGCCCTGGTGAAAAGTCCCCATGCTCAGCCGACCGGTTGGGCGCAGTGCTGTTCGAAGACGGTGATCAGCTCGTCGGCGACCTGGAAAGCGTCGCGGCCCTCGATGCGGTGGCGGGGCACGAAATGCACCAGCTCGCCATCTTTGAAGACGGCCATCGACGGGCTCGAGGGCGGGATATCCGCGAAGTACGAGCGCGCCCGCGCCGTGGCCTCGAGGTCCTGGCCAGCGAAGACGGTGACCAACCGATCGGGGCGTTGGCCGCTCTCGAGAGCCAGGCGGACACCAGGCCGCGCCTGGCCGGCGGCGCAGCCGCAGACCGAGTTGATCACCAGCAGAGCCGTGCCGGCCTTGGTGGCCATGAAGTCGTCGACTGCCTCGGCGGTCATCAGCTCCGCGAAGCCGAGGCTGGTCAGCTCATCGCGCATCGGTTTGACAAGCAGGGGGCTGTAGGGCACTGGCTCCTCCTCGTGGGGTCGCGACGGAAATACCAGCCGACCCCGCAGGCCGGCCGGCGCAGGCAGCGCACGACGCACGCCGCTCGATCATCTTATGACAGGGCCGGTGGCTCAGGGCAGGGGCCGGCGACGGGTGCCCACCAGCTTGACGGTCTGGCGCTCGCTGCCATCCGGGAGCCGGTGCAGCACGAGGTTCTGGAAGGTGTTGGCGTCGACCTGCTCGAGCACGACGCGGAACTCCTCGTTCTGGCGGGTCCGTGGGTTGAACACCTCCTCGAAGCTCTCGATGCTCTTGCCGTCAGCCGAGAAGTGGCCGAAACCGTAGGAGAGGCCCGTTCGGCGGTTGTCGATCCAGACGTTGAAGTACTTGCCGGTGGCGGTGTCGAAACCATCCAGACCGCGGCCCTCGAACGGAGCCCCACCCAGGTCGCCGCGGTAGACGGACTCGAGATAGTGACCGTCGAGGATCCAGCGGTACTCGGCGGTGCCCTCGGTGGTGACCGGCCGGCTTCCCGGCGGGCCGTAGAGCGTCACATGGGTGTCCCAAGAGCCCACGAAGAAGTCGAAGTGGCGATGGAAATCCGAAGGCCGCTGGCCCGCCGGAGCCGTCGCCAAAACGGCAGGGGCGTCCGCGGCAACCGGCAGGCCGGTCAGCAGAAGGACCGTGACGAGAATCAACCCACGTTGGGCACGCCGGCCCAAGGGTAGAAGGCTACGAGGCATGGGAGAGACCTCCTGGAAGGACCGCCGGCGCCCACCACGGGGCGCCGGGCGACGTTGTTCTAGACGGGGCGCAGGGCCGCCGGGGCTGATACGGCGGCGCTCGCCCGAGGTTTGGTTTGCGGGTGGTGGCCCGTCAGCCGGCCGAGCCCTTGAGCTCGCGGACCACGCGCCAGAGCCGGGCGACGGCTGCGTCGCGCTCCACGAACTCGATGCCCATGCCCGGCGTCTTGAGCTGCGAGCCGTCGGCTCCGACCTCGCGCGGATCGATCCGTTGCACGACGCGGGCCTGGAAGGCCTCCGGGCTCCGACCGGCGATCGGCAGGTGGAGCTCGACCGTGATCACCTGGTCGAGGGCTGCCGGATAGCGCGAGGGCACGAAGAGACCACCCCGCCGGATGTCTCGCGAGAAGGAGTCAAGGAACCGTTCCGGCGTGTCGAAGCGAACGGCGAATGCCCGGTTGGCGGCCGTCGCCACTGGCGCCTCGGGGATGGCGGCCGCGGTCGGAGCGGTGGTCGCCTGCGCGTCCTCGGTGCTCGTCACCAGCGCTGCCACCAGCTCACCGGGGTGCAAGAAGCGCACACCCATCCCGGGTTCCTGGATTCGTCGCAGCTCGGGAGCCACGTTATGGGAGTGGGTCACCACACCTTCGACCACGAAGCTGTTGGCGGGCTCCAACACCTCGATCCGCACCCGCGTACCACTCTTGGGAGGGCGGTTGGTACCCACGAACATGCCACCCTTGGACAGGTTCACGGTGTGGCCGGGCAGGCCCTTCTCCTCGCCGGCGGGCCAGAACCGAAGACTCACCCGCCGCACCCAGCGCAGAATGGAACGCCGCTCCATGCGAGCCAGATATCACAAAGAGACAAGCCTTCACAAGCGAAACGCTTGCAAGAACTTACTGCCGTGCTCCGAGGGTAGGTGCGAGGGCCACCGAGCGTTCGCAGAGAAGCAGCACCAAGCTCACCAACAGGAGGTCGGCGAGCAGCAGGTGGCCAAGCTGCAGCCAGACGGGCGCCAGGAGCACGACGTTGAGCGTGCCGGCGGCGAACTGCAAGAAGACCAGGAGGGCGACCATCCCTGACCACCTGCGCTCCGCGGGGCCCGGCCGGCTCTCTGGTCGCGGCCGCACGAAGAAGAGCAGGTAGAGCCCGACGCCGACAGCGAGCAGGGGGTGGAACACTCGCAGCCGGATCAGGAAATGCGCTCCCGGTGAGAAGTCGTGCACCAGGGCGCTCGGCAGATCGCGGGACGGGAAGAGCGTGTCCCCCAGGGCGCTCACTGCCCCACTCGCCCCCACCAGGGCGAGGCCGGCGAGGCCCAGGTAGTAGGGCCACAGCTCCCGTTGTCGTAGCGCCGCCGCCGTCGGGCGGGGACCGGGCTCGACCAGGCGGGCGGTGAGCGCCAGGGCGGCGAGCAGGAAGAGGGTGTTGACGAGGTGGAAGCCGACCACCCAGGCCCGGCCGGCCGTGGCGTTGTCCGCCACCAGGCCGAAAAGCACGAGGGCGGCGCCGACCGCAGCCTCGCCCAGCATGAAGATCATCGCGGCCACCGCGGCATGCCGTGCCGGATCACCGGCCGGGAAGCGCCGCCAGACCCAGATCAGCAGTGCCGCCACGGCAAGCAGGGCGAGGCCGCTGGTCAGCCGGTGGGTGAACTCGACGAGGGTTTCGAGCCGCGGCTCGCGGGGCACGATCTCGCCGTTGCACATCGGCCAGTGGCTGCCGCAGCCGGCGCCGGCGCCCGTCGCCCGTACGTAGGCACCCCAGAGGATGACGAGGATGTTGAGGCCGAGGACGGACCAGGCGAAACGAGGGAGCCGCTCAGAAGGCATCGTCGGGATTCGGGGTCGGAGAACGGTCGCGAAAGGGGCCAACCGACCCCGCTCGTCCGCCAAGCTTACACCGCCCGGCCCCTAGGCCGGCTACCGTCTGATCCGCGATCAGCGCGGCGGTGAGGCGGCCCCTGGAGAGGCCGCCGTGAGCGCACCCGGCGGCGCGACAACGGCGCCGAGGACGTGCAAGCTTCCAGCGTCCTCAAGCCAGGCCGCGAGGTGGAGCTGCTCGCGCCGCCACTCTGCCGCCAGCGACAACGGCACCGTCTCCCGGACGCGGCCATCGCGGAGCCCGAAAGGCACCAGCTTGCGGACCACGTAGTCGTTCTCGAGGGTGCGGCGTGCGTTCTCGCCCCGGCCGACGGCGGTACGAAAACCGCTCTCGGTGACCGCGAGGAAGCCCCGTGGCCCCGCTAGCGGCCCGGCGCCGGTCGGCTCCCCCACCAGGTGCACGGCAAGGTCGCTGCCGTCGCTCGGCGCCTCGACGGTGAGCGCAAGCTGCCACGAGTAGGAACGCGCCAGGGCTTGGCGCAGGGCTCGCTCCACGCAGCTGGCGTCGGAGCCGTTGCAGTCCACCTCGCCGTTGATCAGCAGCTGCGGGGTGTAGATGCGGCTCGAGCCGGCTGCCGCTGCGAAGGCCTCCTGGCGCCGCGACCACGCCGGGTCCGAGAACGGGTCCTGCCAGCCGATGTAGTTCCAGTAGTCGACGTGGAAGGCGAGCGGCAGGATCCTGCCCTGGTACTCGGCGCGCTCGCCCAGGCGGCTCAGCAGACGATCGGCCGGAGGGCAGCTGGAACAGCCCTGGGAGGTGAAGAGCTGCAAGACGACCGGCCCGCCTTGACCGGGCGGAACGGAGGGGCCGGCCGGTGTCGCCTCGGCACGGGCGAAGTACGTCGCTCCCACGACGGCGCCGATCAGCAGCATCGCCGGCAGCACATGGGCCGGGAGCCACCGGGGAGGTGGGGGTGCGAAGCTCGAGAAAAGGGGCGTGCTGGGACTGACAGGTGCAGAGCGCTCCATGGCCGGGCTCCTCCTGTCGCCTGATACGGCGCCACCGCTTCAGAGGATCGCCGGCGCCGCCCGGGCTCAGCCGTCGGGCTCAGCCGTAGGGCTCAGTCGCGAAACTGCAGGTCATAGAGCCGCTTGTAGGTGCCGGCGAGGGCGAGCAGCTCAAGGTGAGTGCCGCTCTCGACGATCTCGCCCTGCTCCATCACCACGATGCGGTCGGCCCTCATCACGGTCGACAGCCGGTGGGCGATCACCAGGGTGGTCCGCCCCTGCATCAGATTGTGCAGGGCCTTCTGCACCAGGGCCTCGGACTCACTGTCGAGCTGCGAGGTAGCTTCGTCGAGGATCAGGATCGGCGCGTTCTTGAGCAAAGCGCGGGCGATCGCCAGCCGCTGCCGCTGGCCACCCGAGAGCCGCAAGCCCGCCTCGCCGACCACTGTCTCGTAGCCGTGCGGCAGGCGCATCACGAACTCGTCGGCGTAGGCGGCGGCGGCCGCTTCGCGGACCCGCTCCATCGGCAGGTCGGAGCGCCCGTAGGCGATGTTGTTGCGGATCGTCTCGTTGAACAGCACGGTCTCCTGGCTGACGATCCCGATCAGCGCCCGCAAGTCCTTGAGCCTGAGCTCGCGCACGTCGACGCCGTCGATCGTCACCTGGCCCTCGTTGGGGTCGAAGAACCGCGGCAGCAGGTTCACGAGGGTCGACTTGCCGGCTCCGGAGTGCCCGACCAGGGCGACCACCTGGCCCTGGCGGATCTCAAGGTCGACCCCGGTCAGCACCGGGCTCTCGTCGTGGCCGTAGGAGAAGTGCACCGCCTCGTAACAGATCGCCTCCCGGACGGTCGTGATCGGCTGCGAGCCCGGGCGCTCGAGCACCTCGGGTTCGAGCACCAGCAGCTGGCCGATGCGCTGCGACGCGGCGATCGCCTGCTGGAGGACGAGGTTCACTTTGTTGAGCTTGCGGATCGGGTCGTACATCAGGAACAGGTTGCTCAGAAACGAGATCAACAGTGCCGGAGTGAGGCTGCCCTGGCGGATGCTCTCCCCTGCCCAGACCAACAGGGCGGCCGCTCCCAGCACCGCCAGGGACTCCACCACCGGGCCGGAGAGCTGCGACAGCATCTGCGCCCGCAGGTTCACCTTGAGGTGCTTGCGGGTGGCCTGCTGGAACCGCCCGTGCTCGAAGCTCTCCATGCCGAACGCCTTCACCACCCGGTAGTTGCGCACCCCTTCAGAAAGCACTGCGGTGAGGTCGGCCAGGCGTTCCTGGCTGCGGTGGCTGGTCTTGCGCAGGCTGCGGCCAAAACGCACGATCGGGTAGACCAGCGCCGGCGCCACCACCAGGCAGATGAGGGCGAGCCGGGGGTTGGTCGAGATCAGCAGGACGATCAGGCTGAGCAGGGTGATCGACTGCTGGAAGAGGTCGAGCAGGCGGTTCGAGACAGCGCTCTGCAGGAGAGCCACGTCGTTGATCACCCGGGCCACCAGCTCGCCCGAGGGATGCGCGGCATGGAAGCGGCTCGACTGCGCCAGGATGTGGTGGTAGAGGTCGTCGCGCATGTCGTTGGTCATCCCCAACCCCACGCGCTGGAAGACATAACCGCTCGCGAAGTCGGCGAGGCTGCGCAACAAGAAGATGCCCACGAAAAGGAGCGGCACGAAGTAAACGACGTTCTCTGGCGTGATCCCCAGCCGCTGCTTCGCCCAGCTGTAGGCCCCCTTCATCGCCTCGCGGAGGTTGAGGCGGGCGGCCAGCCGTTCCCACGGCGTCGGCGGCTTCTTCGAAGCCTCGGCCGCCGGTGCCGCGGCGCCTGCCAGCGCCGAGAGCTCCCCCGGCACGTCGCGCTCGCCGGCGAGCAGCACCTCTCCGAAGATCGGCTCGAAGAGCACCACCATCGAGGTCGTCGAGGCGGCGTAGAGCACCACGGCGACGAGGGCCACGCCCGCCCAGGCCGAGTACGGGCGGAAGTAGCGCCAGAAGAACCCGGAGAGTTTCATCAGCCGCTCACCTCAGCAACGGCCCCCGGCGTCGCCTCACCGCTGGGGGCCAGCCGCGCCAGCCCTTCGGCCACGAGCGCCGCCGCCCGCCCGGCCGCCCCGCTCTCTCCCAGGCGCCCGCGCAGCTCGGCAAGGTCACGGCGCATGCGCCCCACGCGACTCGGGTCGCGCAACAGGTCTTCGGCAGCCGCCGCTACCCGTGCCGGCCGCACCTCCCCCTGCAGCAGCTCCGGCACCGCCTCCCGCTCGAGCACGAGGTTCACCAGGCTGATGTGCGGCAGGTCGACGAGCACGCGAGCCAGGGTGAAGGTCCAGAAGCCCAGCCGGTAGAGCACCAGCATGGGCGTGGTGAGCAAGCCCAGCTCGAGCGTCGCGGTCCCCGAGGCACAGAGCGCCAGGTGGGCGTGCGCCAAGACGGCGAAGCGGTCGCGATCGACGATCTCGATCTCCTGGCCGAAGGGGGCGATCAGCGACGCGAGCAGCTCGCGCGGCACCGTGGGCGCCTGCACCAGCTGCACGGTGATCGGCAGGCGGGCCGCGAGCTCGTGCACCGAGGCCGCCATCGCCGGCAACAGGGCCTGGACCTCGCTGCGCCGCGAGCCCGGTAGCAGGGCGATGCGAAACCGTGTTGGCGCCTGGCCGGCGCCGTCCCAGGCTTGGGGCAGCACCGGTACCTCGTCGACGAGCGGATGGCCGACACAGGTGGCCTGGACGCCGGCCCGCCGATAGAACTCCTCCTCGAAGGGGAAGAGCACGAGCATGCGATCGACCACCCGGGCGATCGTCTTCACCCGGCCCTTGCGCCAGGCCCAGACCTGAGGACTGATGTAGTAGACCACCGTCACGCCGCGACGTTTGAGCTCGCGGGCGAGACGCAGGTTGAACTCGGGGAAGTCGATGAGGATGGCGAGGCGGGTGCCTCGGCGGTCGACCTCGGCGAGGAGCAGGCGGAAGATCTCGCGCGCCCGGCTGAGGATGCGCAGGACCTCCGTGATCCCCACGACACTGATCTCGGCACTGTTGGCGAGCCGCTCCAGGCCCTCTTGCGCCAGCTCCTGGCCGCCGAGCCCGAAGGGAGCGAGCCCAAGGTGACGCTGCCGCAGCTCGGCGAGCAAACGAGCGCCGTGCAGATCGCCGGAGGCCTCGCCGGCGACCATCAGCAGCGAGGTCATGGAATCGGCGCCGGCGGGCCTTGGGGAAACGGGAACATCAGCCACGCGACCACCAATCCGCCACCCACCATGCCGAGGAAGACCTGCAGAAAGAGCTTGATGCGCTCCCGCCGGTCATGCTTCCAGAGCAGGCAGAAGAAGGCCGCGACGACGGCGGCGTGCAGGAGCATGAGGGCAAAGTGGCTCATCGCGGGGTGGTCTGGTGGCTCAGGGCTTGCGGCCGAGCGAGATGTCCCAGGCGTCGAAGACCAGCAGCAGGTTCATCAGCCCGGCGGTGACCAGGAAGGTGGTGCCGTACTCGAAACCCGGCGCCAGCACCTCGCCGCGGTAGTCGGCGAGGTAGCGCAGGACGAAGAACGCGGCCCCGAAGCCCATCTCGCCGAGCGTGCCGAGGAAGGTGAGCGGCTGGCCAGGAAGCGGCCAGTAGAGGCGGCCGTCGAGCCAAACGCCGACGAGCATCGAGAGGAAGACGAGGCCCGTGAAGGCCAGGCCGCGACCGCGCCGGCCGAGGTAGAAGTGGCCGGCACCGGGCAACACCCAGGCCAGGGCCGCCGCGGCCAAGGGGTTTCCAACGGGGGTGAGCTCGGGCTCCCCTTCTTTGTCGATCGCTGCCAAAGCGCCGTCCAGGTCCCTGTTCTCGACGGTCGCGCTCAGCCGCCGTTGAGCAGCTCGCGCAGCTCCTTGCCAGGTTTGAAGTAGGGGATCTTCTTCGAGGGCACCTCGACCTGATCACCCGTCTTCGGGTTGCGCCCCACGCGCGAGCCGCGATGGCGGATCCGAAAGCTCCCGAAGCCGCGCAGCTCGATCTTCTCGCCTTCCTTGAGCGAGTCGACGATGCTGTCGAAGACCGTGTTGACGATGATCTCAGCGTGCTTCTTGGTGAGCTGGGTCGTGCGCGCGACCTCTTCCACCAGCTCTGCCTTGGTCATCCCGTCTTTCATCGCCGCCGTATCTCCCATCTGCTGGCGTGGGCCACCGCGCCCTCACCGCGAGCGCTGCCGGCCCGGCGCATGGACCACGGTCCGGCGCCGGCGGCAAGCCGACGCCGGACGGATGCTCGCTCAGGCCTCGGCCTTGGCCGCCTCTTCGGCAGCCACGTCCTGGCCCTCTTCGGCTTCCTCGCTGGCCGCGGAGCGTGCCGCTTCCTTGGCCTGGCGGGCTGCTTCCAGCTCCGCGATCTCTTCCTCGCTCGGCTGCAGCACGCCGCGCATCGACAGCCCCACCTTCTTGTCGGTGTCCTCGATGCGCAGGATCTTCGCGCTCACCCAGTCACCGACCCGGAAGTGGTCCTCGAGCCGGCCGGAGCCCGCCTCGATCTCCGAGACGTGCGCCAGGCCTTCGAGGCCCTCGTAGATGTCGATGAAGAGGCCGAAATCGGTGACGTTGACCACCCGACCGGTGACCACGTCACCCGCCTGATGCTGAGCCATGAAGTCTTCCCACTCGTTCGGCATGAACTCCTTGATCGAGAGGGAGACGCGCTGGTTCTCGGCATCGATGTTGGTGATCCGGGCGCGCACGGTGTCGCCCTTCTTGAGCACCTCGCTCGGATGCTTCACCCGCTTGGTCCAGCTCATGTCGGAGACGTGGATCAGGCCGTCGATGCCGTCGGTGATCTCGACGAAGGCGCCGAACTCGGTGAGATTGCGCACCTTGCCCTCAATGATCGAGCCCACCGGGAAGTGGTCGGCCAGCTCGTCCCAGGGGTTGCGCTCGGTCTGGCGCAGCGACAGGCTGATGCGTCGCTGGTCCATGTCGAGCTCGGAGACGATCGCCTCGACCTCGTCGCCCAGCGCGAGGATCTTCGAGGGGTTGACGACCTTCTTGGTCCACGACATCTCGCTGACGTGG
>CAYQRE010000036.1:0-50751 GCA_964420075.1 uncultured Thermoanaerobaculia bacterium
GATCGTACCCACGTTCACGTGCGGCTTTACCCGCTCGAATTTTTCCTTCGCCATGCTCTCTCCTTACATCCCCGCTGACGGGCTCTTCTTGACGTTCTCAACCGGCGGCTTTCGCCATGATCTCTTCACTGACGGCCTTCGGGGCCTGCTCGTAGGCGGCGAACTGCATGGTGTAGTTCGCCCGGCCCTGGGTGAGGGAGCGCAGGTCCGTGGCGTAACCGAACATCTCGGACAGCGGCACCCGGCAGGAGATCACCTGCGCGTTGCCCCGGGCCTCCATGTGCTGCACGCGACCGCGGCGCGAGTTGATGTCGCCGATCACTTCGCCCATGTAGTCCTCGGGCGTCACCACCTCGACGGCCATGATGGGTTCCATCAGCACCGGGCGGGCTCGCTTGGTCGCCTCTTGCAACGCCATCGAGCCGGCGATCTTGAAGGCGATCTCCGACGAGTCGACCTCGTGATAGCTGCCGTCGTAGAGTTCGACCTCGACCCCGGTGACCGGGTAGCCGGCGAGCGGCCCGGTCTCCAGGGCCTCGCGGATGCCGGCTTCGATCGGCTTGATGTACTCCTTGGGCACCACGCCACCGACGATGGCGTTGACGAAGATGAAGTCGCCTTCGCTGGTCGGGCGCACACGGATCTTGCAGTGCCCGTACTGACCGCGGCCACCGGTCTGGCGCACGAAACGGCCCTCGGCATCGGCTTCGGCGGTGAGCGCCTCCTTGTAGGCCACCTGCGGCCTGCCGACGTTAGCGCCGACCTTGAACTCGCGCACCAGCCGATCGGTGATGATCTCGAGGTGGAGCTCGCCCATGCCAGAGATCAGCGTCTGGCCGGTATCGGGGTCAGTGTGCACTCGGAAGGTGGGGTCTTCCTGCTGCAACTTGCCGAGCGCGAGACCCAGCTTCTCCTGGTCGGCCTTGGTCTTCGGCTCGATCGAGACGGCGATCACCGGCTCGGGGAAGGTCATCGACTCGAGGACGATGGGATTGTTCGGATCGCAGATCGTGCTGCCGGTGCGCACTTCCTTGAGGCCGACGGCGGCGGCGATGTCACCCGCCCACACCTGCTTGATCTCCTCGCGCTTGTTGGCGTGCATCTTGAGGAGGCGGCCGATGCGCTCCGGCTTGCGGGTCACCGAGTTGAGCACCGACATGCCCGACTCGATGTGGCCCGAGTAGACCCGGAAGTAGGCCAGCTGGCCGACGAACGGATCGCTCATGATCTTGAAGACGAGGGCCGAGAACGGCTCGTCATCGGAGGCCTGGCGCTCGAGATGGGTCTCGCCGTCGATGGCAAGACCGTTGACAGCCGGGATGTCGAGCGGCGAGGGAAGGTACTCGACGATGGCGTCGAGGAGGGGCTGAACGCCCTTGTTCTTGAAGGCGCTGCCGCAGAGCACGGGCTGCAGGCGAAAGGTGATGGTCGCGTGGCGCAGGGCGGCGCGGATCTCATCCTCTTCGATGCTGCCACCGCCGAGGTACTTCTCGAGCAGGGCGTCGTCGGTCTCGGCTACCGCCTCGACCAGCTGGTCGCGGAACTCCTGGGCGCGCTCCCGAAACTCCGCCGGGATCTCCTGCACCTCGTACTCCGCACCGAGGCTCTCGTCGCGGTAGACGATCGCCTTCATCTTCACTAGGTCGATGACGCCGCGCAGGGTGTCTTCCTTGCCCATCGGCATCTGGATCACCACCGGCGAGGCGTTGAGGCGCGAGCGCATCATCGCCACGCAGCGCTCGAAGTCGGCGCCGATGCGGTCCATCTTGTTGACGAAGGCGATGCGCGGCACCCGGTAGCGATCGGCCTGGCGCCACACCGTTTCGGACTGCGGCTCGACACCGGCGACCGCGTCGAAGACGGCGACCGCGCCATCGAGCACGCGCAGCGAGCGCTCGACCTCGGCCGTGAAGTCGACATGGCCGGGGGTGTCGATGATGTTGATCCGGTGGTCCTTCCAGAAGCACGTGGTCGCCGCGGCGGTGATCGTGATGCCGCGCTCCTGCTCCTGGACCATCCAGTCCATCACGGCGGTGCCTTCGTGCACCTCGCCGATCTTGTAGCTAACGCCGGTATAGTAAAGAATGCGCTCCGTGGTCGTCGTCTTACCGGCATCGATGTGCGCCATGATGCCGATATTGCGCGTGTCCCGGAGCTCGCTCGTGCGTGCCATGATGTTCGTTCCGCCTATCCGCAAGGCAAGGGTGAGCCGTTCCCCAAAAAACCGAAAGCCGCCCGCCTCGATCGTCGTTGGTCTGAAGTTCTTCCTCGCCGGAGTGCCCCACCCGCCCCGCGCCAGCGCGGGGCCGCGGGCGACTACCAGCGGTAGTGCGAGAAGGCCTTGTTGGCCTCCGCCATGCGATGGGTGTCCTCTTTCTTCTTGATCGCTCCGCCCCGATGCTCCGCGGCGTCCATCAGCTCGTTGGCCAGCCGGGCCCGCATCGTCTTCTCGCTGCGGCCGGACGACATCTGGATCAGCCACCGCATCGACAGCGCCAGCCGGCGACCGGGCCGCACTTCGACCGGGACCTGGTAGGTCGAGCCGCCGACGCGGCGCGACTTCACCTCGACAGCGGGCTTGACGTTCTCCACCGCACGCTTGAAGACCTTCATCGGGTCGTCGCTGGTGCGCTCGCGAATGGTGTCCAGGGCGCTGTAGAGAATGCGCTGCGCCGTGCTCTTCTTGCCGTCCTGCATCAGGACGTTGACGAACTTGGTAACCAGCTGCGAGCTATAGACGGGATCCGGCAGGATCTCTCTCTTCGGAACTTCACGACGCCTGGGCATCTCTGATCAGCCTCCGCAACCTTTGAACTTGGACCGCCCTACGACTTGGGACGCTTGGTGCCGTACTTCGAGCGCCCCTGGCGGCGACCGTCGACGCCGACCGCGTCCAGCGTGCCGCGAATCACGTGGTAACGCACACCCGGCAGGTCCTTCACACGACCTCCGCGGATCAGCACGATCGAGTGCTCCTGGAGGTTGTGGCCGACACCGGGGATGTAGGTCGTGACCTCGATGCCGTTGGTCAGGCGGACACGGGCCACCTTGCGCAGCGCCGAGTTCGGCTTCTTGGGCGTCTGGGTGTAGACGCGCACGCAGACGCCGCGCCGTTGCGGCGAGGCCTGCAGGGCCGGGCTCTTGGTCTTGTAGAGGGTCCGCTCACGGCCCTTGCGTACCAGCTGATGAATCGTCGGCATACGATGAGACTCTCCTACGCACATGCCGCGCCGCGCGCAGCGCCGCTCCGAGCGGACGCTTGCGCGAGCACGAGGAATCCTCTTCTTTGCAGGGTTCAAACGGGCCAATAGCCGGCCGAACTCACTGCCAAAGCCCCCTCATGGGACTTTTCGACGAAGGCGATCGCCTCTGGCGGAGCCTTTGAGCGCCCCGGTCCCCGGGAGGGACCCTCGGCGCGGGAACGCAGATCCTAGCAAGGAGCTCGTGGCCCCGTCAATCCACACGACTCGCGGGCCGACCACGAAGCTACCTGACCGGCGGGACGGCGGATTATAGAGGTCTGTCGGGCTGATGGCAAGGGCCCTAGTGGGCGAGGGTCGCTCGCCACGCGAAGAGACCGCCGCGGTCCAGGCAACGCTGCGGGTCGTAGGTGGCGTTGGCCTCTCCCGAGAAGGCGCCCACCAGCTCGGCGCGCCCATCGCCGTCGAGGTCGGCGAGCCGCAAGCGCTTGCCCGCACAACCCTCGTGGGCGCGGCGCAGCTCGGGAGCGGCCTCTTCCAGCAGGCCGCCGTGGCCGTCACCGAGGAACACCCGGATGGTCCCGTCGTGGTCGCTCACCACCAGATCGGCCTGGCCGTCGCCGTCGAGGTCGCCGCTCGCCAGCGCCTCGACAGCCATCGCCCCCGGCTCAGCGAGGATGCGACGGTCCTCCCACCGGCCATCCTGGCGCGCCAGGAAGAGCTCGACGCGCGACTGCCAGGCACCGTCGGCGAAGTGCGCGTAGCCGATAGCGATGTCCGCGAGACCATCGTGGTCGAAGTCGGCGACCGTCGCACCGCGGAGCCGGCTGCCGGCGTCGAGCACCGGGCTGAGGTCGGCGCCTTGCAGGTCCGCGCTCAGTGCCTCCGGTGGAGCCAGCTTCCAGCCTTCGCCGGGCTGGTCGAGGTAGAGCCGCGACCGCGCCGCCGGCCCGGTGGAAGCCCCGCCGACGAGCAGATCGGGCCGGCGATCGTGGTCGGCGTCGACGATCGTCACCGCGCCGGGCGAGGTCGGGCGCAAGGCCAGGCCGGGGTCCGCCAGGCTCGCTGTCAGATCAACCGGCAGTGGCGCTCCGAAAGCGCTGAAGCGCAGGCGGTCGAGCCCAGGCGCGGCAGCTCCGGGATCCGCCGCGGGTCCTTTGGCGGCATCACCTGTCCCGCCGCCAGCGCCCTGCCGCGACGTCGCCTGGAGCCGGTAGATTCGGATGTAGAGGTTGGCGTCGTCGGCATGGTCGACCTCGAGCCGGTTGCCGAGGTAGCTCACCTCGTGGTCATTGAGCCAGCGGAACGTGCCGGGTTCTTTCGGCAGCGCATCGAGGTAGTACTGCCGGCCGTCCGCCGCCACCAGCCAAACGCCGTCGGGAGGGCTGATCCCGGCTCGCGGCGGCGCTACAGCATCGGGGTGGGCGCCCGTGGCGATCGAGGCGGCGCGGTGCGGTGGGGCCGCCTCCGGCGGAGGGTTCGGTGCCGCGGCGTGGGCGGGAGGAGCGGCCGCGACCAGCAAGGCCGCGGCGAGCACAGCGCCACCGTAGGCGCCACCGGCAAGGGGACGACAGGGCATCTTGGAGATCTCCGGCCGGAGACGGAAGAAGCAGCAGGTTTGCCCGGCCGCTCGGGACGTCCCCGGCTGGCGAGCCACTGCAGCAAGCGGCAAGCCAGAGCGACTGCGAAGCCGCGATCAGACGCGCGTGTAGTCTGGCCGCCACGTGCGGATCATCGACTTGATGGCCCCGGTGTCCTTGATGCCTCCCGCCAGCACCTTCTCGGTCAGCTCGGCGAGCTCCTCGTCGCTCGCGAAGCGCAGCGCCACCAGCTGACGGGTCGAGAGCTCCGGGATCCGCTCCTGGAGGTTGGGCGGCAGGAGGCGGGCGAGCCGCAGCCGCTCCTCGAGGCGGATCACGCGGTCCTGGGCCGCGAGCGGAAAGACCCGCGCGTAAAGGGCGATCAAGGGGAAGGCCACCGCCAACAGGAGGTCGATCCCGGTCCCCAGCCCCGGCGCCTTGAACAACAGATAGCCGCGGTAGAGCAGATTGATGGTGAGGATCCCGAAGACGAGGAAGTGGTAGGCCGGCACGTAGCGCGCGTGATTGGCCAGGGTCTGGGGTTTGCGTTCGGCCAAGGTCTGTCTCCTCTCAATGTGAAGGGCTGCCGGCCGGCGGTGGCGTGGCAGCAGGAGGTCAAGGCGGCAGGCTCGCCGCCGAGCGAGCCCGCTCCTCGAAGGCTCGCGCCAGCGAGGTCACGGCCTCATGGGCGTGGCGGCGGCGCTGCCGCAGCTCGTCGGCGAGACGTTGGCGCGTGGCGAGGACCCAATAGCCGCGCAGGTCCTTGAAGAGCCGCGAGCGGCGGTCGTTGAAGCGGAGGGCGACCCAGCCCAGAAGCGGCCCGGCAAGCGCCACACCCAGGGCCCAAAAGCGACCGGCGAGCCAGCCGGCGAAGGCGCTTTCCACCGCCCAGAAACCAGGAAAGAGCAGGAGCGACGGGAAGAGCTTGTAGGTGGCCGTGACGTCCGGCTCCCAGGAGACCCGCCGCGAGATCAGGCCGGCGAGGCGGTAGGGGGCCCAGTTGAGCACCGTCCCGCCGGCGGCGAGAGGGAAGGAGAGCAACAGGCGGGCGGCGGCCCGGCCCAAGCGCCGGAGGAGCGACGGCAACGGGTAGCGGGCGGCGACCTGCTCGTCCTCGAGGCGCACGGCCGCGAGCAGGCGGTCGTAGTCCGCGACGCGCGCCGCTGCCGCCGCGACGCCCGCCGGGTCCGTCTGCCGGAGCTCGGTGTAGCCTTCGACGAACGCGGCATGGAGTGAGAAGTCCTCGGCCAGGCTGCGGTCCTCGGGCAAGGCAAGACCAGGCCGGCCGAAGAGGTCGGCGGCGCGACCGATCAGTACCGCCTCCTCCCAGCTCTCGTAGTTGAGCGTCACGGCCTTGAGCGCCGCCTCGATCCGCGTCGTCAGCGCGCGCACCGCGCCGGCGGCGTCCGCACCGTACAACGCCACTTCGGCCGCCGGATCGAGCGGCTCACCGATCTCGATCAAGGCTCGCGAGCGGAACCTCTCCTTGGCGTCGAAGGTCAGGCCGACGGGGACGATCCGCGTCGCCAGCGGCCCGAACCGCTGCTCCGCTTCGAGGACGATGCGGGCAGCGCCGGTGCGCAGCGGCGCAAGCGACGGCTGGCTGTGGCTGATCCCCTCCGGGAAGATGGCGATCGCGCCTCCCGCGGCAAGCAGCTCGTGGCAACGGGCAAAGGTCTCGAGGTTCTTGCTGGCGTCCACTCCTTCGTCTTGGCGCCGGTAGACGGGGATCACCGCGGCGAGCCAGAGGATGGGCTTGAGGAGCGGGTTCTGCCACAGGGTGCTCTTGCCCAGAAAGCGAGGCAGGCGGGGCAGGCCGACCACCAGCAGCAGGGGGTCGACCAGCGAGTTGACGTGGTTGGCCACGAAGAGAAGCGGCCGGTCGCCAGGGATCCGCCCCCGACCCACGATCTCGACCTCACGGAAGAAGCCTGCCGCGAGCAGGCGGCTCGCGCCGCGAACGAAACCGTCGAGGAAGCGGCGCAGCACAAACCGGCCCTCAACCGCCCGGCTCGGCCCAGGCCGCGGCTGCCGCCTTGCCGCGGGCCTCGTCGACGCGGGCCATGCCGACGAGGCCGAGCGCGAAAAACGCCGCCGTGCTCAGGATGGCGAAGCGCTGCGAACCGCTCGCCGAAGAGATCGCCCCGAAGAGGAGCGGACCCAGCATGTAGGCCCCCTTGCCGGCGAGGCCCCACAGGCCGAAGAGCTCGCCGCTCTTCTCGACCGGCGAGAACAGGCCCACGAGGCCGCGGGAGGCCGACTGCAGCGAGCCGATGCCGAAGCCGGCGCCGAGCGCCACTCCCCAGAAGAGGCCCTTGCTGTTGGCCACGAAAGCGAGGGCACAAACCGCGATCCACAGCAACAGCGTGACCTGAATCGTGCGGCGGGCACCGACCTTGTCCTGGATCCCACCGAAGACGAAAGCACCGATCGCCGACGACAGCTGCAGGGCGATGAACAGCAGCATCAGCTCTTTCGAGGTGAAGCCCAGGGTGCGCTCGGCGAAGATCGAGGCAAAGGCGATCACCGCGGTCAGGCCGCACGAGAAGACGAAGAAAACACCGAGAAACCAGCCGAGCTCCGAGAAATGCCGCAGCGAACGCCCAGTCGTCAGCAAGCGCGAGAAGGACACCCGGAAGTACTCGCTGACGCTGCGCCGCGGCCCGCGGTGCGCCCGCTCGCGCAGAAAGAGGAAGGTGGGCAGGGCTGCGATCAGGAAGAAGAGGCCGGTCGCCACCCAGGCGAGGCGCAGATTGGCGAGGTTCTCGAGCTTGAAGTCGCCGGCCAGCAGAGGGAAGCACAGGAGTAGGCAGGCGAGGCCGCCAAAGTAGCCCAGGCCCCAGCCGAAGCCGGAGATCCGCCCGACGTTCTCGGGGGTCGAGATCTCTGGCAGGAAGGCTGCCACCAGGTTCTCGCCGAAGGAGAACCCGAGGTTCGAGAGCACGAAGAGGGCGAGGCCGAGGGCCACCATCCCCGGCTTGACGAACCACAGCGCCAGGGTGCCGCCAACACAGAGCAAGTAGGTGCCGGCGAGGAAGAGCTTCTTGCGGCCCATGTCGTCGGCCATCGCACCCACCACCGGCCCACCCAACATCACGATGAGGTTGGCGACGAAGATCCCCAGGCCCCAGAGGAAATCCGCCTGCGCTCCCGGCGCCACGAGCTTCGTGTAATAGACGCTGTAGGCCACCGTCACGATCAGCGTCGTGTAGCTCGAGTTGGCGAAGTCGAACATCGCCCAGCCGATGATCTCGGACCGGCGGACCGGCGGAAAGGTCTCGTTGGCCATAGGACTCCCGCGCACCGTGGTGGTCGGCGGGAGGATATGGCAACGGTCGAGCCTTGGCTACCGCCCTGGCTTGTCGCCCACGCGGAAGTCGTAGGCGAGATACGACGCGACCTGGCTGGGGCCGTCCTCGACGGCGAGGGCCAGCCGATGGTCGCCGTAGCGCAGGGTGAGCTTCATCTCGTAGGCGAAGGTGCGGCCGGCGGCACCCGCAGCCCCTGCCGGCACGTCCACCGGCACCGTCAACGAACGCAGGGGGCTGGTGTTACCGCGCTCGTCGCGCACCACCATCTTGAGGCGCAGCTCCCCTACCAGCCGCTCGCCCGTTGGCAGCAGCGTCACCTTGCTGAGCGGCACCAACAGCCGGAACGGCACCGTCAGCTGCTCCTTGCCAGCCGGCACGCCACTCGCGGTGGCGAGCTGGGCACCGAGAGGGTTGTCGCCCTGGCCGAGCAGCAACGACGAGAGCACTCGCTCTTCCGCGATCTCGTCGGCCTCCTTGGTGCGCACCGCCCGCCGGTGGCGCACCTTGTAGCCCGGCTTGGTCACCCGCACTTCGAGCGTCCGCGGCCGGCCGCCCGTGCTGCTCGGCATGTAGCCCAGCGAATAGAAGTTGCTGAGGTCTTCGGCCACCTTGGCAAGGCCTACCTCCAGCTGGTTGGTGTTGAGGAACGCCCGGCCGCCGGTCTCGGAAGCCAGGTTGAAGATGACGTCCTGGTAGTTGTTGCGATCCTCGAAGTCCTGCTCGGCGTCGAGCGAACGGCCGGCGAACTCCGCCGACGACGAGCTCGCCGCCCGCAGGCCTGCCGCCTCCATGGTGTAGAAGGTGACTCCGTTGGCGTTGGCTGTCGAGGTCACCGCGTGCAGGTGAGAGGTGAGGTCCTCGCCGGCCGAGGCGAAGACATCGAAGGTCCCCGGGCACAGCTGGTTGACCAGCGCGTAGGCCTCGGCGCCCACGCGCAGCGGGATGCCGTCGGAAACGTGGAGCAACGCCTTGCGACCGGTGAGCCCGGCGAGCGAGCCGATCACCTGCTTGAGGTTGCTCATCACCACCGCCTCGTCGCCGAAGCGCGAGCGGGCGTACGAGGAGGCGTAGGCGCGCATCTGGTCGACCCCGACCTCGGTGCAGCCAGATTCCTCCCAGGCGGCGCGGATCGCCCGCAGGGTGAAGGTCCGCGCCATCGCACCCTCGATTCCCTGCGGCTTGCTCTTGGCGAGCACCTCGAGGCCGCTCACCAGCTCAGCAGTCTTCTCGGTCGGTGGCACGACGACCCGCGGCGAGCGCTCGCCGCTCACCAGCATCAGACGGCTTCCCGCCGGCAAGGTCGCGAGGAAGTCCTTCACCTTGCCGAGGGCCCGCTTGCGGCTCGCCGGCTGAAGGTTGAGGCTGTCCACGTAGACGACCACGCTGAGCCGCTGCACCGGCGGTGGGGCGACGGGCGCCGCGGCAGCGCCCTCGACGGTGGCACTCTCGCTCTCGAGCCGCGCCACCTCACCGTTCTCGATCGCCGAGAAGTTGGTGATCTCGACCGGCTTGCCGTCCTCGAGCAGGGTGAAGTCTCCGACCACCAGGCCGCGCGCCGGCCGGCCCTCGCCGTCGGTGACGAAGACCTCGAGGTTCACCACCGAGACCTCGACCCGCTCGCCAAAGACAGAGACGGGGGCAGCCCCCTCGGTCGAATCGACCTGGGCCGCGACGCGCGTGCTCAACGCCAGCAAGCCACAGGTGGCAAGGGCGAATGTTGCCAAGAAGTTGATGCTTCTCATCATGGCTTCCTCCTCGGCTCGAACCCCGAGTGATCCTCGCTGTTTGGTTTACTTGCGCACCTATGACTAGCAAATTTCGTGCTCATCCGGTGGTCCCATTACCCCGCTGCGGGCGACCTCTTTTTGCGACGTTGGCCGGCGCCGCCGTCGCCTCCGGCCGCGCCAGGACCGCCCGGGATAGAGTCGCCTCCGGCCTGGTCATCGATCGCCACCGCGAACGTCCCGCCGACCGAGGGAGTCGAGATGCAGCGCAGGCGCGCGCGCTTTCAACACCGCAACCGTTCCCTGGCGGCGTTGCTGCTGCTGGCCGCCACGCCGTTGGCGGCGCAGTCCAACGACGAGGTGCAGGCCGGCACACAATTCAACTTCTCCACCCCGGGAGCGCGCAGCCTGGGCCTCGGTGGTGCCTTCATCGCCGTCGCCGACGACGCCACCGCCGCCGCCTCGAACCCCGCCGGCCTCGCCCAGCTGAGCGCTCCCGAGGCCTCGGCCGAAGGCCGGCTGTGGAGATTCACCAGCCGCTTCGCGGCCCGCGGGCATGCGCCCGAGACGGGGGTCACCGGCCTCGGCGTCGATACCGTGGGGGGGCTCGTCGACCGCCAGCTCAGCGAGCGAACAGCCGGGCCCTCCTTCCTCTCTTACGTCCACACCGGCGACCGCTGGGCCGTGGCCCTCTACCGTCACCAGCTGGCGCAGTACCGCGCCTCGGTGGACAGCCAAGGCCCCTTCGTGGGCTCACGGCAGAACCCCAACCGCCTCTCCCCCGCGCGCTCGTCCTTGCGCCTGGACATCGCGAGCTACGGGCTTGCCGGCGCCTGGCGGCCACGGCCCAGCCTCGCCTTGGGGCTGGGCCTGGCCTACCTCGACTCCAACTTCCGTGCCCGCACCGACCGCTTCCGGCGCGCCGAGCCGAGTGGCGACCCGCTCGCTGACAGCCTGACGGGCGGCTTCTTCGGACCGGCGGACTTTCTGCCCGAGAACGTCACCAACACCCAGCTGCAGCAAGGCGACGATGCGGCGCTGGCCTGGACGGCAGGGATGCTCTGGCGGCTCGACAGCCGCTGGAGCGTCGGCGCCGTCTACCGCCACGGCCCCGAGCTCGACTTCACGGCCGTCTTCGTGGACGGCCCGGCGAGCCCCCGCCCGGGCGAGGTCGACCCCGACCTCGGCGGCCGCGGCCGCTTCCGCATCCCGGACGTCCTCGGCGCCGGCCTCGCCTTCCGGCCCGGTGAGGCCTGGCTTCTCTCCCTCGACCTCGATCACGTGCGCTACTCCGAGCTCGCCCGCTCACCGGTCAACCTCCTGCGCGCGGCGCAGGTCGAGCGCGGCCGCTTTCGCATCGACGACGCGCTCGAGATCCACCTCGGCGGCGAGTACCAGGGCCTGGCGGCTCGCCTGCCCTGGACGCTGCGCTTGGGTTGTTGGTGGGAACCGGACCACAAGTTGCGCTACGAAGGCAGCAGCGACGTGCTGCAAACCCGCTTTCGGCCCGGCGAGGACGAGATCCACGCCGCCCTCGGCGCTGGCCTGGTGATCGGAAGGCTGCAGCTCGACCTCGCCGCCGACTGGTCGCGAAGCGTCAGCACCGTATCGTTCTCGCTGGTTCGCCGCTTCACACGGCCCTGAGGGTCAGGCCGGTTTGAAACCGGCGCCTGCGGGACGACTGACCGGCCCTTCAGGGTGGGTGGTCGCGGAAGAAGGCGACGAAGCGCGGCGAGAACTGGTCGGGATGGGGCGCGTAGCTCGGCCGCTCGCGGCGGGCCGCCACGAGGTCCGCGGTCGCGGCGGCGAGGAGGTCCGCATCTCGCTCGCCGTCGAGAAGATAGAGGGCATGACGGGCGGCGGCCCGGACCAGGCGGCGGAAGAAGAGCTCACGGGAGGGCGGCCGCGGGTCCGGCCCGGCCAGGAGATCGAGCGCACGCTGGTAGTCACCGTTGAAATAGGCCTGGATCGCCCGCAGCAGTGGCACCGGTGGCCCACCACCGGCCGCTGGTGTCTCCGCGGTTACGGCTGCCGGTACTCCGGCGCCCTCACCGCCCGCCGGGGGAGTGGTTGCTGGCCGCGGCGCCAGCTCGCTCACCTCCGTCTCCAGCTGCAGCACCGGTAGTACCACCGGCGGCCCACCGGCAGCCGGCGCCGCGATCTCACCCGCCTTCTCTCCGTGCGGCGGTCCCTGCCCGGCTGGCGGGGAGGGGGCAGCTGGCGGCGCCTCGCAGTGCAGCCGGGCGGCGGCGATCTCCTCGGCCAGAGCCGACCCGACCGCCACGGCTCCCTGCCGCGCCGAGAGCCGCCACTCCTCGCCGGCGAGGGAGCATTTCCCCAGCTGCGCGTAGGCCAGGCCGAGGTAGGCGTGCGGCAGGTAGGGCTCGGGGATCGCCCCCACCAGGCGAGCCCGCGCCTGGTCGCGAGGTCGCTCAGCGATCGCCTGGCGCAGCAGCTCGACGGCACGCGCCGGCTCGCCGCGGCGCAGGGCCGCGACGCCGTCGAGGTAGCTCTGCCGGAAGTCCGCCCGCACCGGTTGGGCGAGGGCGACGAGGACGAGGGCCAGCCAGCCGCAGCGCAGGCCTCCGAGACGACGCTGCCGGCGGGCCTTCACCAACCGGCCTCGGTGACGAAACGGCGCGCGTCCAGGTGCTCGAGCACGGCCCGGCAGTCCGCCTGCCCTCCCGCCTCGAGCCGCGCCGTGCAGTTGCCGGTGCCGGCCCGCGGATGGCGCAGGGTCACCGTGTAGTCGCCGGGAGGCAGCTCCACGGCGACCGGCGTGAACCTCACCGCAGGTTCCAGCTCCCGGCCCTCGGCGTCGATGATCGTCACGACCTCGGCCCACGGGCGGGCGTCGATCCGCAACCGGCCGGGGGCCGGCGCCGGAGCGTGGGCCGCGGCAGCGCCGGCTGCTCCGCCGCCAGGCGGCGCGGGATCGGAGCCCCGCGGGGGCACCAGGAGCAGGGTGGCGAGGGCCAGACCGACGGCGGTGAGGCCCAGCCAGAGGCGGCGCCGCCAGAGCGTGGCGCGCCAGGTGCGTGATCGCGCCTCCGCAGGCCCCGGCGCCACCGCGGCAAGGGCGGCCAGCAGATCGTCTGCGCTCGCGAAGCGGTCCCCTGGAGGTTTGGCGAGGCAGCGGGCGACGATCGCCGCGAGGCGGGGCGGGCACTCCGCGGCCCGCTCGCCGAGCCGCGGCGGAGCCTCCTCGAGAATGCGGTAGAGCACGGCCGGGCCGGCACCTGGAAACGGCGGCTCGCCGGCGAAGAGGTGGAAGGCGACGGCACCCCAGGCGTAGAGGTCCGCCCGGGCGTCGACCGCCTCGCCACGGATCTGCTCGGGGGCCATGTAGGCAGCCGTGCCCAGCACCTCGCCGCTTGCCGTCAGCTGGCTCGCGCCTTCGGCAACGAAGGCGATGCCGAAGTCCATCACCTTGAGCTGGCCGGTCGGCAGCACCCGCAGGTTGGCGGGCTTGATGTCGCGATGCACCACGCCGTGGCGGTGGGCGTAGGCCAGGGCGGCGGCGAGCTGGTGCAGCAGATCGAGCCGCATCGCGGCGTCGAGGCCTGCCGCGGGGTCCACGGCGAGCAGCTCCCCGAGGTCGTGCCCGGCCAGGAGCTCCTGGACCAGGTAGGGCGTGCCCGCTTCGATCCCGATGTCGTAGACCCGGGTGATCCCTGGATGGTCGAGGCGAGCGGCGATCGCCGCCTCGCGCGCGAAGCGCGCGCGCAAGGCATGGCGGGCCCAGGGGCAGACCTTGATCGCCACCGGCCGCGCCAGGTCGGGGTCCCAGCCACGGTAGACGTCCCCGAAGCCACCGCGGCCGATCGCCGCCTGCACCTCGTAGCGGCCCACGCGGCTCCCCGGCGCCGGTAGCCAGAGTGGCGGCGGGGCCAGGCCTGCCGCCTCGGACGCTGGACGTTCGAGCAAGCTCGCCTGCGCATCGGCGGCGAGCATCGCCGCGACCTCCGCCGCGAGCTCGCGGTCGTCGCCACAACGCCCGGCGAGCCAGGCTGGACGCTCCGCAGCCGCAACGTCGAGCGCCGCCTCGAAGACCTCGGAGATCTCGCGCCAGCGCTCGACGTCCACGCTCAACCCGCCGTCTCGGCCCTGCTGTCGGCGGGCGCGAGCTGGGCGAGCAACCAGGCGCGGGCCGTCCGCCAGTGCCGCACCACTGTCGCCGGCGAGCAGCCGAGGACGGCTGCCGTCTCGTCGAGCGACAGGCCACCGAAGTAGCGCAGCTCCACCACCCGGGCCCGCTCGGGGTCGACCTCGGCGAGCTCCTGCAGGGCGTCGTCGAGGGCGAGCAGCTCGGCACAAACGGGAATGCTCAGCTCACCCGCCGCTTCGAGCGGGATGATGGCCTGCTTGCCGCCACGCTTCTGGCTGTTGTGCTTGCGGGCGTGATCGAGCAGCACCCGGCGCATCACCCGGGCAGCGATGGCGAAGAAATGCGCGCGGTCCTGCCAGTCAACCGCCCGCTGGTCGACCAGCCGCAGGTAGGCCTCATGCACCAGCGCCGTGGGCTCGAGGGTGTGGTCCCGCCGCTCGCCTCGCAGGAGCTGCTCCGCTCGCCGGCGCAGCTCGGCGTAAATCGCCGGCACCAGCTCCTCCTCGACCGCCGCGCCGCCCTGGCGCCAGGCCCGCAGAAGCTCGGTGATCGGCGGGTTGGCCACGGGAGGGATTCTAGCGTCGCCAGCGCCTCCGCTACGGCTCGAGGTCGCGGGCGCCCCACTCGCCGCTCGCCAGGTCCTCCACGACGACGATCAGCCAGACGGCGTCCTCGGGCAGGGTGAGCGCCTTCTCATAGGACCAGGTCGCGCCGCTCAGGTCCTGGCGGCTGAGCACCTCGTGGCTGATCGAGGGCGCGCCATCCTCCCGTCCGTAGGCGATGGTGAGCCGCAGCGTCGAGCTCGCGGGCTCGGGCGGCCGGCTGCCCCGCCGGGTGAGGTCGAGCCCGAGGCGGAGAGTGCCGACCTTGAGCCCGTCGCTCGGCCGGCCGGAGCTCGCCGGCTCGGCCTGGAAGCGGGCCGAGACGGCCAGACTACCCACCTCTGGCTCGCCGGCCAGGATGCGCCGCACCCGTGCTTCGGTCACCCCTTCCGGGGTCGCCGAACGTACCCAGCGCGGCCCGCGGATGTCGAGACCGCCCTGGCGCGCCTTGATCTCCAGCGGCCGCAGCTGGCCGTCGAGGTCGCGCGCCACCTGGAAGGTCACCCGGAACCGCCCGGAGAGCGACTCGAGGAGGGCATCGAGCTCGTCCGCCTTGGCGATCACCCGGCCGCCTGAGGCGTCGGCCCAGTCGGCCAGGGGCTCGTTGCCGGCCTGCAGCTGGGGGCCGGCCAGCTTGGCCGCCGCGTCGTCGGCCTTGTTCTTGCGCCCGAGGGGCACGGTCACCGTGCCGAGCATCGCCGTGCTGCCGTTGATGCCGTCGATCTGCAGGCGGCGGAACTGCTCGAACTGCTGGCTCGCTTGCTTCGAGCCGGCGCCGAAGTCGGCGAAGGGCAGCGGGAAGACGAGCCAGCCGTAAGCGGCGAGAGAGCGCGCCAGGCTGGTGGTGGTTTCCTGCAACAGGCGCGGATTGGGGGCCGGCGTCTTGAGGTCCGGCCGTGCCGTGCGGTAGTAGCGGGCCGGATCGAGGTCGTAGCCGCTACCGACCCAGAAGAGGGCACGCGGGCCCGCACCCGGGTCGGTCGCCATCCAGGCGAGGAGGGCGTCCTGGCTGGCCTGGACGGTCGCCACCTCGACCTGGACGGCAGCGGCGAAGAGCTCGGCGTCCGAACCTTCGCCGACCGCCGGTCGCCCGGGGCCTCGCTGGGCGAGCTCCTCGAGGGCCTCACGGCGCAGCGCCGAGATGGCGTCCTTGCCGGCGCGCTCGACGAGCACGCGAGCGAGGGCGTTCTCGACCTCCTCGCGCTCCCGGGTGGCAGCGAGCAGCGGCCGGGGCGCCGGGTCGGCAGTCCACACCTCGACGGTGCCCAGCTCCACGAGGCGGGCCGCCCGTTCGGCCAGATTGAGCGCCGCGGCCTGGGCGTTGGCCGGCGTCGCGAGCGCGAGGTCGAAGTAGAGGACGATCCGCCAGGGCTCGCCGCCGGGCACCGGCGCCAGCCGCGAGACGCCGACCACTGTCGCCGGCGTGCCGCTTTCCAGGGTCACCAGGTCCTCGGGCTTGAGCTCCCCCGGCACGGCACCCGTCCGGTTGCGGGCCTCGATCACGGCGTCGATGGCGGTGACCCGCTCCTCACCCTGGAAGGTCGGCACCGGCTGCTCCGCAGCCGACGCCGGCCCGGTTGCCGCCAGGCAGACGGCGAGCCCGATCGCGGCCTGCCACCACCGACCAGCCCCATGTGCCACGCTACCGTGGCTTTCGTGCAGTTTGCTCTCCTCGTTCAGCCCCTGCGGAAAACCCTGCGAAGCCTCTCCTCTCATCGCCATCCCTCCGGCACGGCCCCGGCGGGCCGGCCCTGCATCGTCCCATCCTCTCTAACCCCGGAGAGGTGCTTGCTTCTTCCGTGCCGGCGCCGGGTGCGCGGCCCGTCACACCGTAATCCCGATCGTAACGTGCAGAAGGCAAAGTCACTGCCGAACGTCAACCACCAGAGCGCGCAACCGAGGACCGATCAGGCGCATGAAGATATTGGCGATCGTCAGCCAGAAGGGCGGCGTGGGCAAGACCACGGTGGCCCTCAACCTCAGCTACTCACTGGCCCAGCGCGGCCACCGGGTGCTGCTCGCTGATCTCGACCCCCAGGGCGGGATCGGCCACTCGGTACGCGGCGCCGAAGACGCCCACCGTCCCGGGCTGGTGCAGCTCACGATGGGGCTCGCCTCGCTCGACGAGGCCCGGCTCGGCACCCGCCTGGGCAGCCTCAGCCTGCTGCCGCGCGGCGAGCTCTCACCGCTCGCCACAGCGGCCTGGACGGCCAGCCTCGAAGACGGCCAGCGACTGGCAGCCGTCGCCGCGCTGGCCGCGGCGAGCGCCGACCTGTTGATCTTCGACTGCCCCTCCGGCCTCGGCCCGGCGACGCTCGGCGCGCTGCGGGCGGCGAGCCACGCGCTGGCCCCTCTGCAGGCCGAACCGCTCAGCCTGCGCTCCGTGCCGCAGCTCATCGAGGTGGTCGCCGACCTGCGCGCCGCGGGCAGCAGCGTGGCTCTCGCCGGCCTGGTGCTGACGATGGTCGAGTCGCGCCGGGAGGGCTCGCTCGGCATCGTCCGCGAAGCCTGGCGGCTTTTCCCCGGCGAGCTGGTGCTCGAGACGGCCGTACCGCGCGATCCGGCGTTCTTCGCCGCCAGCGCCGAGGGAGGCCCGGTCGCCCTGCTCGATCGCCGACCGCCCGCCGTGGCGTCCGTCTTTGACCAGCTCGCCGCCGAGCTCGAGCCCCGGCTCGGCCTCGCCCACGGCCCGGAGGACGATCGTGCCATCCCACTCTTGGGTTGACGAAGGCCACCTCGCGGCGCTGCTGGAGCGCCTGCGCCAGCCGCCGGCGACGGTCGCGCCGAGGGCACCGCTGACCTCGGCGCCGCCGACCTTGGCGCCGCCGACCGCTCCCCTTCCCGCCCTCCCGGCCGCGCAGCCGCTGGCGAGCGCCAGGCCGTTCCACAGCGAGCAACGCAGCCTCGACGGCCGGCTCGCCGACCTGCTGGATTGGATCGAGGAGCGCTGGCAGCCGCAAGCCGTCTTCCTCGCCGACCAGGACGGCCTCAGCCTCGCTCAGCGCGGCGACGAGTCGTTTCTCCCGCTCGCCGCCACGACGCTCCTCAACAGCTGGCGGACCTCGGCGCGCACCCTCGACCTGCCGCTCGACCCGGTCCTCGAGATCGGCCTTCCCAACGACCAGCGTCTGGTCGTCCTGACCGGCGAATCGCCCTGGGGGATCTTGACCTTGGGGCTCTGTCCAACCCGTTCCCTCGAAGCCACCGCAGCCGCCGAGCTCCGCCGAGCCCTCGGCGTCGCGATCGAAGAACCGAGGACCTGACGATGTCTGAATCCGTGCTGACGCAAGCGGTAGAAGGTGTCACCGGGATCAAGTCCGTGTTGATCACCGCCATGCCCGATTGCCTGCTCTACGACTCGTGGATGCGCTTCGACCTGCAGGTTCGCATGGAGGACGCCGCGACCTACTTCGGCGACCTCGTGCGGGCCAACCGCCAGGGGCTCAAGGCCCTCGGCTCGCTCTCGGCCGAGATGCAGGTGACCATCGAGGCCAAGGACAACCTGGTGGTGCTCACCGAGCTCGACGAGCACTTCGTCTGCTCGTGCGTCTTCGAGCCCGAGACGCCCTTGGGGATGATCCGCCTGCACGTCAAGCGCATCCTCGACCTGGTCCGCCAGAGCCTGCCCAAGCTGGACCTCCAGCAGCGGCCGCGGGGAGCGCGCGTGCTGGACTTCCTGCAGCGCTACGCTCCCGATCCGCACGCCGTGCTGCTGCGCGCCTCGCTGCGCACGGGGATCCCGATGGAGCAGCTGGAGCGCGCCGGCGAGCTCGACGAGGCCAAGGTGGGAGAGCTCGAAGCGGCCACCAAGGCGATCCTCGGCCTGCAGTCCCTCAACCTCTGATCGCGCGAGGCGATGACCATGGCAGCCATCAACGATCTGCGCGAGCTGATCCCCGGCCAGGACCTCACCTGCCTGGCGGGCACGCCGTTCGTGTACCACTGTCACCACTTCAACCTCTTCCACGACCAGACCATTGAGGACGCGCTCGGCGAGGCCGCCGCCGTGGAGACCAAGACGCGGGCCGCGCACGACGCTTTTCGCCAGCTCCTCGCCAGCGCCGTCGCCAAGCTCGGCGCCGCGACGCCGGCCGAGCGCCTGGAGCTCGCCAGCTCGCTCTTCGCTTGGATGGGCCAGGGCAAGCTCGAGGTCCTGGCGCAGCCCACCGGTGGCACGGCCCGCGGTGAGCATCTGCACTACAGCTACGCCTGGCGCGAAAAGTACGGCGACATGGTCAACCGCCTGGCGCCGCTCGACGCCGTGGCCGCCGGCTTTGCCGCCGCTGCCACCGAGGTGGCCTTCGACCTCGCCCCTGGCGCGATCAGCGCCGAGGAGGTCGAGTGCTACGGCCTCAAGGCACCCGCCTGCAGGTTCCGTCTCGCGACCGTCACGACGCCGGCCGGCGTCGCAGCGCCGGTGGGGCGCGCCGAGGTCGAGAAGGCTGTCACGACGCCGCTCGAAGGGCTCGAGGAGGCGCGGATCAGCAAGATCGCCGACGGCCTGCGGGACTTCCTCGCCAACGTCGCCGGCGACCAGCGGGGCCTCGTGCAGGCGTTCAACGTCTTCGTCACCGCCCACCTCTCCGGCTATTACAACCAGACCGCCTACGACACCATCCTCGCCCTCGAGAAGCGTTCGCAGCAGAGCGCCGCGGTGGCCGAGGAGCTGTTCGGCGAGTCCGGCCACGTCTGCGTCTTCAACACCTTCGGCAACCTGCTGCTCTCCCCCGAGTGGGAGGCCCTGGTCGGCGCCCCCAGCGGCGAGGTCGAGGAGATCGTCGGCTCCTGCTGCGCGATCGCCCGCGGCCTCGGCTTCGGGCACTGGACGATCGCTGAGCTGGTCCCCGGCCAGCGGCTGATCCTGCAGACCTCGGGCAACTACGAGGCCCCCTTCTACCTCGCTCGCTATGGGCGCTCAGCGCGGCCGCGGAGCTACTTCTTCGCCAACGCGGCCCGCGCCATCATGCAGCTCGCCCACCGCGTCGACTGGAAAGCGCGGCCGCGGCTCGATCAGGAGCTCTACCAGAGCCTGTTCAGGAGTGGCGAGACCTGGCGCATCGAGCAGACCAAGTGCCTGACCCGGGGAGACGGGCTGTGCGAGGTCGTCGTCCAGCATGGTTGAGGTCACGGACCGGCTGGTCGCCGCGGTGGCCCCTGGAGCCGACGTGGTCGCCGAAGCCCAAGGGGTCGCCGGGGCCCAGGTGAGCCTCTGCGAGGAGCACGGCTGCTGCGACCTCACCCTCTGGCGGGCCGATACCCGCGATGGGCTCACCGTCGCCGCCGTCGAGGCCGGCTTCGCGGCCCAGGGCTACAAGCAAGCCCTACGGCATCCCAACCTCGCTCTGTTCTCCCACCCGGACGGCCACCAGGTCGCCTGGGTGGTGGCCACCGGCCGGCTGCAGATCCGGCTGCCCTTGCAGATCGCCCGCGGGGCGCGGCCCGAGCGGGCGAGCGTGATCTTCGATCGTCTTTGTAGGATGGAAGCCTTGTTTCCAAGTCAGGGGGCAGGTGATGACGGACGTGCAGCGACCGTTTGAGCCGAGGCGAGCGATGCCGAACTCCAGGAGCGCACCTGCAGCCGGCCGCCAGCTGCTCTTCGTGGCACCGGCCGGCAGCGCGATGCGCCGCGTCCTCGCCAGCGGTGCCGACGAGCTCTCCGATTGGCGCAGCAGCCTCTGCGCTTCGCTGGCCCAGGCCAGCGAGAGCTTGCTCGTCGACCCGCCGAGCCTGATCATCTTCGACGTCCACCCGCAGAGCGGCTCCGCTCTCGAGCTGGCGGGGATCCTCGCCGGCCTGCCCGCGCCGATCCCCTGCATCCTGGTCGGCGCCGTCCGCCTCGACGGCTTGCCGCACGGCCGTCTCCACCCCTACCTGACGCTGATCGAAGAGGTGCCGCTGCCGGGACGCCTGCCGTACCTGATCACCGAGGCCCTGGCCCGCGCCGCCGAGCACACGCCGGCGCCCCGCCTCACCTTCCGCGACTTCCTCATCCTCGGCCGCTTCGGCCGCGAGTCCGCCTCGGTGCTGCTGCGCTTCGCCGATCGCGAGGAGGCCTACCTCTCCCTCGTGAGTGGCGCCGTGCAGAGCATCGTCAGCGGTGACCTCGAAGGCTTCGACGCCTGCCGCGACCTCCTCAATCGCCCGGTGGTGAGCACCCACCTGACCTTCAACGCCGACGCTGCACGCGGCGGCGGGCTCGCCCCGCCTTCAGCAGAGACGCGGCCGCTGCAGCCCCTGGCCTGGCCCGCGGCCACGCCGGCGCCCACCCCGACGGCCCCTGCCGCGGTGCCAGCGGCAGCTGTCAACGCGGAGGCAGCGGCACCGCCGGCGACCCAGCCCAGCTTCGACGACGCCCTGGCCGCGGGCATCCGGGCGACCCTGGCGCACGATCTGCCGGCAGCCCAGGCTGCCTTCCATGCCGCCCTCGAGCTGCGGCCCGGCGACCCCCGCGCTCAGCACAACCTGCACAAGATCGAGGCCCTGCTCAAGGCCGGAAAGCACTGAGAGGACAAGCTGGCCGCAGCCCTCGCCCGGGCTGCTACGATGCGCCCGTGCCCAAGCTCGCGCTGAGCCCGGCGTTGGTGTTCTCCCTGCTCTGCCTGGCCCGCCTCGCCGGCGCCGGCGAGCCCGCCGCGACGCCGACGGCCAACGCGCCGCCCTGGGAGGTCTGGCGCGACCTGCGCCGGCTGGCGGTGCTCGACACCGGCGTCCAGACCCTGCAGCGCAGCAGCCACTGCCTGGACGGCTGCGGCAGCGACAAGCACGCGCCCGGCGATCCCCGCTTCATCCGCTTACTAGGGGACGAGGGCGTGATCTTCGACGAGGTGGGCCCGGGGGCGATCACTCGCATCTGGATGACCACCGGTGGCACCTCGAGCGAGCCCCTCGACCCGGCGATCCGCCTCCGCTTCACCTTCGACGGCGAGGCCAAGCCCCGCCTCGACCTGCCGCTGCCCGGCCTCTTCGACGGCAAGCACCCGCCCTTCACGGCGCCCCTGGTGGCGGACCGCCTGCGTTCGAGCGGCGGTTTCGTCTCGCTGGTGCCCATCCCTTTCGCACGGCGCCTGGTGATCAGCCTCGAAGGTGCCACCAACACCCGGCTGTGGTTCCAATTCACCTTCCAGCGCCTGCCAGCCGACCAGCCGGTGATGAGCTTCAGCGGGCAGGAAGACCTCGCTCCGTGGCGCGCCCTGCTGCAGGCCGCCGGCAGTGACCCCTGGCCGGCGGCGGCCGGCGATCAAGTGGTCGAGGCGACGGCCAAGCTCGCACCCGGCGAAGCGCGGACCATTTTCAGCGGCCAGGGGCCGGGGCTGCTCTCCGGCCTCAAGCTCTTCCTGCCCCGCTCCCGCTGGCCGGACCTCACGGTCGAGCTGAGCTTCGATGGCGAGACCACGGTGGCGCTGGCGGCGAACGACTTCTTCGCCGCCGGTGGCGACCTCGCCAACCCCCCTCGATCGTTGCTCCTCGGCGCCGACGCCAAGGGAGTGCTCTACAGCTACTTTCCCCTTCCCTTCGCCAGCTCGGTCAGCGTGCGGCTGCTTGCCGCGGCAGCAGCGGCGCCGCTCAGCGTCTCCTACGGCGTCCGCCGCGCCGCCGCCCCGCCGCTGCCGGGAAGTGGCCGTTTCGGCGCCCGCCTGACCCTCGCCGACCCGGCCCCCGCCGGCGCTGACCTCACCTTCCTCGACCTCAACACGGCAGGGAAGTGGGTGGGCCTGGCAGCCCAGCTCGGCGCGGTCGAGACCCTGAGCCGCAAATACCTGGAAGGGGACGAGCGCCTCTACATCGACGGCCGACGGCACCCGGCCCAGTACGGCACCGGGGTCGAGGACCTCTTCGGCGGCGGTTTCTACTTCGACCAGGGGACGTTCGGCCTGCCACTGCATGGCATGACCGCCCACCAGGTGGTTGCCGGTGAGGACCGCGTCTCCGCCTACCGGCTGCTGCTGAGCGACGCCGTGCCCTTCCACCACCAGCTGCGGGCCGGGCTCGAGCCCGGCTCGACCGGGGACATCCCGATCCGTGCCCGCATCGTTGCCTGGTACTACACCGGCCTGGCCACGCCGCCGGCGCGCGTCGACCGCCTCGACGTCTCCGCAGTGGGATCGCGTGAGGCCCACGCCTACGCGAGCGACGCGCTGCTTTCGCCGGTCGCGCTCGCTGGCCTCTTCGAGGGGGAGCCTGCCCGCGAGCTCGCCCACCCCGGCGTCCAGCGGCCAGCAGGCTCGCGGGCGAGCTTCCAGCTCGACGCCAGCCGCTGCCAGGGCCCGCCGACGCTGCGCCGGCTGTTCGATGTCGCCGCTGGTGGCCAGGACGCCGAGGTGCTCCTCGCCGGCAAGCCGGCCGGCGGCTTCGCCTTCCAGGAGGCCAACCCGAGCCGCCGCTGGCGTGAGCTCGACCTCGTGCTGCCTTCGACGAGCGGCCCGCTCGACCTCACCGTGCAGGGCCCGCCAGCACCGCCCGAGGCGACGGCGTTCTCCGAGGTCGTCTACGAGCTGTGGTGCGCAGCGGCGCCGAGCCCGCTCTTCGCCGACGGCTTCGAGAGCGGTGACACCGCCGCCTGGACGACCAGCGTCGGGCTGGCGCCAGCGTCCCCCTGAGAGGCCCGCCCTGAGCAGCGATCAACCCACCCGCCTGGGCCGTGGGGCCCTGCAGATGGTGCTCTCGGCCCTGCTCTTCGCGGCGATGAGCGCTGCCGTCAAGGCGGCCGCGCAGACGCTGCCCAACGCCATGGTGGTGTTCTTCCGCAACAGCATCTCGCTCGCCTGTCTGCTGCCCTGGGCGCTCAGTCGCGGCGCCAGCTTCCTGCGCACCCGCCACCTGGGTGGCCATCTGGTGCGCAGCGTCTTCGGCCTCGCCGCCATGTACTGCTTCTTCTTCGCCATCGGCCACCTGCGGCTGGCCGACGCCGTGCTGCTCAACTACACGCTGCCCCTCTTCCTGCCGTTGATCGAACGCTTCTGGTCCGGCGAGCGGGTGCCGCGCCGGCTGTGGGCACCGCTGGCGCTGGGTTTTCTCGGCATCCTGCTGATCTTGAAACCCGGTACCGGCCTCTTCCAGCCGGTCGCCCTGCTCGCCCTCGGTGCCGCGGTGCTGGCGGCCATCGCCCAGGTGGGGATCCGCCGCCTCACCGCCACTGAGCCGGTGCTGCGCATCGTGGTATACTTCGCGGCCCTGTCGAGCTTGATCTCGGCGCCCCCGGCCCTCCTTGCCTGGCGCGCGCCGTCGCCCCTGGCCTGGGCTGCCCTCGTCGCCTCGGGAGTCCTCGCCACCGGCGGCCAGGTCTTCCTGACCCGCGCCTATGCCGCGGCCCCGGCGGCCCAGGTGGGCCCCTTCCTCTACACCAGCGTGATCTTCTCCGGCACCTTCGACTGGGTGCTCTGGGGCACCCTGCCGGACGGCCTCTTCTTCGTCGGCGCCATCGTCGTCGTGGCGGCGGCCGTGCTCACTCTCCACCTCGCCGGCCGCGGTACGCCGATCGCCCACCCCGAGGCGCCGGCCAACCGCTGAGGCCCCTCACTCGGCGAGGGCGTTGGTGTCGGCGCCGCCACAGATGCTGCCCGGCTCGTTGTGGTACGTCGCCTGGTGGCCGGTCACCGTGTCGGTCACCGTGAGCTCGTACTCGACGTCGGAGAGCCCGCCGTAGAAGACCCAGAAGTGCTGGTTGATGGCCCGCCCGTCGAGCACCTTGACCACCAGCTCGAGGTTCGCCGGGTTGAAGAACCAGAAGTAACCCGTCTGGTCGCTGGCCGTCGAGGGGATCGCTCCCCCCACGCCGGTGGCGCCACCGGCGTGCTGGTTGGTCCACGCCACCTCGACCGCCATGCGGTTGCCGAGCAGGCAGAGCCGGCTCGACGACGGCGCGCAGGTCCCCTCCGCCGTGGTCCTGGCGGTGAGCTGTGGTGCCGCGGTGAGGCCCGCGGCCTGCGCCGCCGGTGCAGCGGCGAACCCGAGGGGGGCGAGGGCCTCGGTGTCCCCCACACCGCAGATGTTGGTGGGCGCGTTGTAGTACGTCCGCCGCGAGCCGCTCTCGAGATCGGTCGCCACCACCCAGTACTCGACGTCCGAGAGAGCACCGTAGAAGAGCCAGAAGTAGCTGTTGAGGGGCCGCCCGTCGAGCATCTTCACCACCAGCTCGGTGTTCTCGGGGCTGAAGAACCAGAAGAAGCCCGTCTGCTCCGACTGCGGGATCGCCATGCCGTCGCCGCTCGCGCCGTTGCGGAAGTTGTGCCACAGCGCCTCGAGGCCGAAGCGGCCGCCCAGCACGCAGAGAGAGCGGTCGTCGGCGGTGCAGCTCCCGGCCGGCGCCGTGCCCACCAGGGCGCTCGCCTCGTTCGAAGGGTCGGAGAGCAGGTTGGTCTTCCGCGCCCGGACCCGGAAGTCGTAGAGCGACTCGGCGCTGAGGGCAGAGGTGGTGTACGAGGTGGCGTTCGCCGCCACCGTGGCGAGCGTGGCGAAGCTGCCGCCCAGGTACTCGAACCGCGGCGTCGCCCCAGCGTGGCGGCGGGCCACCTCGCGGGCCTCGACCTCGAAGCTCGACTCGTTGCTCGAGGCGTCCTCCCAGCGCAGCGTGAGGGCGCCCGAGGTCTGCTGCTCGACCCGCAGGTTGCGTGGCGCGGCCGGCACCGCCGAGGGCGTCGTCGCCTCGGCGGTGTTGGAGTAGGCGGAGAAGCCTGCCGCGTTGTGGGCCCGCACCCGGAACTGGTAGAGGGTCGAGGGCAGGAGGGCTTCCAGCGTTGCCGCCGTCACGTTGGCGCCCAACGAGGCGACCTCGACGAAGCCGCTGCCGGCCGGCGCGGCCTCCACCCGGAAGTCCGTCTCGTCGTTGGCGTGGTCCTGCCAGGTGAGGGCCACCGAGGAGGCGGAGAGGGCCGTCGCGGCGAGCTGGCTGGGGGCAGCCGGCTTGCTGCCGCCGCCCGTGCCCGGCTGGTTGCCGGCGAGCGTCGTGGCCCCCGAGCCCAGCGGGTCGAGGTAGTCCGACAAACGGCTCGACGAGGTGCCGCCGCCGCTCCAGGAGACCGCGAGCTTGCCGTACCAGTCGGACTCGTCGTTGCCGCAGGCGGCGAGGCCGCCGTGGAGCTGGCCGACGATGCGCCGGCTCGGGTTGAAGAGAGGCGAGCCCGAGGAGCCACCCTCGGTGGTTCCGACGTCCCAATCGACGATGCGGAAGTGCGTGCCGTCACCGCCGCTCGACCCCAGGTAGGAAGTGGTCTGCAGGGGGTTGTTCTCGAAGCTGATCCGTTTCTCCTGCACCATCGGGTGGTGGATGCCGATGGCGCTCGACGGGTTGGCGCCGGAGCGGTCCCAGCCCGCCCAGTAGACCCGCCACGCCGAGCTCGGAGCGCTCGACAGCTCGAGCAGGGTGAAGTCCGAGGGCGCGTAGCTGGCGAGGAAGGTGGCGCCGGAGAGCGCCTGGCCCAGGCTGCCGTTGCCCGGGCCGCCGCTCTCGGCGCTGCCGGGGGGGCGGCAGGTGCTGTTCTGGTAGTTCCAGTAGGTGACCACCGAAGCGGCGTTGGCGCTGGTGATGCCGCAGTGGTTGGCGGTCAAGAAGAGGGGCCGGAAGTTCTGCGCCGTGTTGTTGATCATCGCGCCGCTGCACAGCCGGATGCCATTGCGGCTGAACATCGCCACCGAGCGGATGATGTCGCCGTAGGGGGCGCCCTCCGGGCAGACCACGTCGACGTTGCAGCCGCCCGATTTGTCCGGGCTGAGCGGCCCGGCGCCGAAGCCGCGGTAGCCCTGGTTGATCGCCGCCAGCTGCAGCTCGACCGCCGGCCGCTCGGCGTCCGCTACGTGGAGCTCGAGCACGGCGTCCGCCGCAAAGAGAAGGGGGGTCCACAGCTCGCCGTGCGGCCGGTTGTCCGCCATCGTGAAGGGGCCGAGGCGGCCTGTGCCGTCGCTCGCCAGGATGGTGAGCGCGGCGGTCGGTGGCAGGTGAAAGCGGCTGAAGCCGAAGTTGAGCGACGTGGCGCCGGCCGCCGTCACCCGCAGCCGCCAGAGCGAGGTGCCGTCGTCCAGGCTCTGCCAGAGGCCGTCCGTCTCGGGAGCGATCACCACCTCGTGCGCCACCGCGAAGCGCATTGGCAGCCCGGCCGCCTCGTCCGTCAGGTCCTCGGCGGCGAGCCGGGCGCGGTCGAGGGCGCCGTAGGTAAGGCGCGGCAGGAGCGCGAGCTCACGCGGCGCGATGGCCGCGGCCGGGGCGAGGCGAGGGTCGGCCGGGGCGGCGAGGGTCGGGCTCAGCCAGAGGACGAGCAGGGCGAGAAACGTGCCGAGCGGCGGACGGGATCGCGGCATGGTGCCTCCTTCCAGGCTGCTGGATTCTACGCCCGCCGCCCGGCCGCGGCCGGCTGGTCAGAAGCCGAGGCCCAGCTGCGCCTCGTCCCAGCTGCCGCGGGCGCCCTCGTGGCGCAGCAGCCAGGCCTTGTTGGCGAGCCCGCCGCCGAAGCCCGTCAGCGTGCCGTCGGTGCCGATCACCCGGTGGCAGGGCACCACGATGGGCAGAGGGTTGGCGCCGTTGGCCGCTCCCACGGCACGGCTCAGGGTGAGGTCGCCGAGCCGGCGGGCGATCTCTCCGTAGCTCGTGGTGGTGCCGAAGGGGATGCTGCGCAGCTCCTGCCAGACGAGGAGCTGGAAGGGGCTGCCGATGGCGGCGAGCGGCAGGTCGAAGGTGCGGCGCTCGCCCGCGAAGTACTCCTCGAGCTGCTGCCGGAGCCCGGCTGTCGCCTCGGCGTCGGCGAGCAGCCGGCCACCCACCGCCTCCACCCGCCGGCGGAAGCTCACGGCAGCACGGTCGGCAGGCCGACCGAGTTCCGCTGGATCGAAGCTGATGCAGCGCACGCCGCCCTCGTCATCGACCACCAGGCCGAGGGGGCCGCAGGGCGAGGCCATGGTGGCGACGAAGAAGGTCTGGTGGTAGGGGTTCATCCGGGGGCCTCCAGGCGGTGCCAGAGGTGGAAGGTGGCGAGGCTACGGTAGGGCCGGTAGGGCGCCATCAACGCCCGCGTCAGGGCGAGATCGGGCCGCGCCGGCAGGCCGAGGTGCTCGGCAAGGCTCTTGAGCAGGCCGGCGTCGCCCCACGGTACGCAATCAGCGAAGCCGGCACCGCGCATCAGCCAATAGCAGGCCGACCACGGACCGAGGCCGCGCACGGCGAGCAGGACCCGCTCGGCGCGGCTCGCCGCGCCGCCGGCCAGGGTGTCGAGGGGCAGGGTGCCGGCCGCGATCTGCCCGGCGACGGCCAGCAGGTACTCCACCTTGCGGGCCGAGAACTGCGCGGCGAGGAGCGGCGCCGGGGCGAGCGCTGCCACCGCCGCCGGGGTCGGTGGTACCCACAGACCGTCGTTCAGGCGATGGCCGCACCGCGCCACCAGGCGGCCGACCAGGCGGCGGGCGAAGGCGAGATTGATCTGCTGACCGAGGATCGCCCACAGCAGGGCCTCGAAGGGCTCGGCGGTGAGCGGGATGCGCAGCCCCCGGCGGCGGGCCACCAGGCCAGCGAGGGGCGTGCCCGGCGCCACCGCGGCCTCGAAGGCCGCGGGATCGCCAGCGAGGCCCAGGCGGCGGCGAACGATGCCGTGGGCGGCGACCGCGGCGCCTGCCGGCAGCTTGCCGTCGCCGTGGATCGCGACCTCCACCCGGCCGCGACGGAAGCTCAGCTCGAGGCGGGCGGGGGCGCCGGCGAGGCGGACGCCGGCGCGGTAGCTCGCCCCGTCGACGCGCTCGGTCAGGCTCTCCGGGTCGCGGCCGAGGTAGGCGAGGGTCTCGGCCAGGCGGAAGTCGGCGGGGAGCCGCAGAGAGAAAGCGCGTGCCCCGGGCAGGCGGCGGACCTCCTCGACGGCGAGGCCCCAACGCTGGCGCAGAGCGCGGTCGAGTGGCCGTGAGCCGGTGAACCCCACGGCGCTCGCCACCTCACTCGCTGGCGTGTCCCCGGCGACGAGCCGCCGGCCGGCGGCGGCGAGACGAGCCTCGCCGATGAGCTCGGCCGGGGTGGCGTGGAAGTGCGCCCGGCAGAGGCGGTCGAGCTCCTCCGGGGCGACGCCCGCCTGACCCGCCCACGCGGCCGGGTCGGCGACGCGGCCGGGCGCCGCCCGCAGACGCTCGACCCAAGCCTCGACCTCTGCCAGCTCTCGCTCGTCGTCTTCGTGGCGGTGCACCATGGCGGCGACTCTAGCCGCTGGCGCGCCGTGCCGGCCATCGGTTTTGGACGGGCAAAGTGCCGCGGCGCCCCCGCGCGGCGCTCAGAGGATGCGGTCGAGGGCGGCGATCAGGCGGGCCACCTCGGCCTGGGTGTTGTAGTGCGCCAGGCTCACCCGCACGATGCCGTCCTGCTCGGCGAGGCCGAGGGCCTCGATCGCCCGCCGGGCGTAGAAGTCGCCCCAGCGCACGGCGAGCCTCTCGGCATCGAGCAGCGGCGGCACCTCCGAGGCCTTGCGGCCGGCGACGGTGAAGGCGACCGTCGGCACGCGCTCGGCGCGAGCGGCGCCCGCCGGGCCGACCAGGCGCACCCGCGGGTGGCCGCCGAGGAAGTCGAGAAGCGGCCGCACCAACTCCTCCTCGTGGCGGGCGAAGAGGTCGTAGACCCGCTCCAGGCGGGCGGCGAGCGCCGCCGCATCGGCGCAGGCTGCCGGGCCGCCGTGGTGGCAATCGACGGCCGCGAAATAGTCGAGGATGCCGGCGAGCGAGGCCACCAGCTCGTGGTTGGGGCCCCCCGGCTGCAACTTCGCAGGCACCTCGCCCTCGCCCACGAAGTAGTGGTTGAGGCCGCGCGCCGCCAGCAGCTGCTCGCGCTTGCCGTAGAGCAGCCCGAGGCGGGGGCCGTAGGTCTTGTAGAGGCTGAGCAGGTAGAAGTCGCAGTCGAGGGCCTTGACGTCGACCCGCCGGTGGGGCGCGAAGGCCACGCCATCGACCACCGCGAGGGCCCCGGCGGCGTGCACCCGTTGGACGATCGCTCGTGCGTCGTGCAGGCGGCCGACGACGTTCGCGCAGTGGGTGAAACAGACCAATCGGGTGCGCTCGCCGAGCAGCTCCTCGAGGTCGGCCAGCTCGAGGCTGGCGCTCGCCGGCCGCAGCCGCCATTCGCGGACCACCACGCCGCCCCCGGCCAGGCGCCGCCAGGCGCCGATGTTGGCCTCGTGGTCGAGGTTGGTCACCACCACCTCGTCACCGGGCCCGAGCTGTGGCGCCAGGGCCTGGGCGAGGAGGAGCGTGTTGAGCGTCGTCGAGCCGTTGAGCACCACCTCGTCCGGCGCCGCTCCCACCAGGGCCGCCGCCGCCCGCCGGCCGGCCACGACCGCCTCGCCGGCCGCCACCGACAGCCCGTAGCTCGCTCCCAGCTGCACGCCGAAGCGGCCGAGATAGTCGCCGACCCGCTCGATCACCTGCCGCGGCGGCACCGAGCCGCCGGCGTTGTCGAAGAGCGCCCAATCGGTGGCGAGGGCGGGGAATTGCCGGCGGACGAAGTCGAGATCGAGTGCGGCGGGCGCAGCTTGGTGACTGGGCATCGGGCCTCCGGCGAGCGAGTCGCCCGATGCTACTCCAGCGGCGCCGCCATTCCGGGGCCGATGAGCTCACTCGCCCGATCGACGTCGAGAAGCGGCGCCTCGCTCGCGAGCTCGACCTCGACCACCTCGCCGGCGTGGCGCGGCAGCAGGTCGCGGCCGCCGGCATCGCCCTCGAGAGCGGCGAGCGCCGGGAAGAAGCGGCGGGCGAAGGTCACCGGCGCCCCGCGCCGGCCCCGCCAGCTGGGGACGACGATTGCCGCGCGGGCGGGGTCGAAGGCGGCGAGCAGGGAGTCGAGCACCGCCGCCTCGAGCCAGGGCTGGTCGCAGGGCAGCACCATCACCCCGGCCGCTTCCGGTTCCAGCGCCGCGATCCCGGCCCGCAGCGAGCTCGCCTTGCCGGTGGCAAAACGCGGGTTGTCGACCACCCGCACTTTGAGGCCGGCGAGGCAGGCCCGCACCTCGGCACCGCGGTGCCCGACGACGACCACCACCTCGGCGAGGCGCGAGGCGAGGGCCTGGCGTGCCATGCGGCGGACGAGGGGCTCGCCGGAAAAGACAGCGAGCTGCTTCGGAAGGTCACCGCCGAAGCGGGAGGAGAGCCCGGCCGCAAGCACCACACCGGCGACCCGCGGCACAGAAGCGCCCGGAGGCCCAGAACCGCCCGGAGGCAAGGAAGCTCCCGGAAGCAAGGGAGCGCCCGGAGGCAAGGGAGCGCCCGGAGGCATGGTCAGAAGCCGCGCCGTTCGCGCAGCTGGTCGCGGGCGGAGGGAGTGGAATCGCGCTCCACGCGCAGCTGGGTGTCCGGCTTGCCGTCGAGATCGAGGTCGGCCTCCCAGAGCTCCATGCAGCGGCCCTCATCGTCCCGGCCCTCGACCCGCCGCCAGGTGTCCCAGCGGCCGTCGCCGTTCCAATCGAAGGCGGCCCGGGTGTCGAGGGGGGCGCAGGCGGGAGCTTCTGGCGCGTGGCGGAACGGATGGCGCCAGCTGAACTCGTAGCGGGCCTCGGGGCGGCCATCGCGGTCGGCATCGCTCTCGACCGCCGTCACCCGCCCGAACCAGCGCTTGAGCTTCACCTTGCCGGCCGCTGGCTCGTCGACCACCGAGAAGCCAAAGAGGGCCCAGCCGGCCGCCGCTTTGGCCACCCAGCCGACGACCAGCAACGCCAGGACCACGGGCCGCAGGCCGGTCAGCCAGCCCCAGAGCAGCTTCACCTCAGGCTTGCCTCCGCATCTGGACACCATAGCGCAGGGCCACGATCTCTGCCATCACGGCGAGGGCGATCTCCTCCGGGCTGCGACCGCCGAGCGGCAGGCCGACGGGCGCCTGGATGCGCGCCACCTCGGCAGGGCTGAAGCCCGCCTCGGCGAGAGCCGCCAGGCGCTTGGCATGGGTCTTCTGCGAGCCCAAGGCACCGATGTAGCGGGCCGGCGAGCGCAGCGCCACCTCGAGGGCCGGCAGGTCGATCTTGAGGTCGTGGGAGAGCAGCACCACGGCGGTCGACTCGTCGAGGCCGAGCCGCGGCAGGGCGGCGTCCGGCCAGTCGACGACAAGGGCATCGGCGCGGGCGAAGCGCTCGGGGCTCGCGAAGGCGCGGCGGGGGTCGACCACCTCGGTGCGATAGCCGAGGGTACGGCCGAGCTCGACGAGGGCGACGGCCGTGTGCACGGCGCCGACGATCACCAGCCGCGGCGGCGGCGCCAGGACCTCGATCAGCACCGGCTCGGCCGCCGGCCCCAGCTCGCGCAGCTCGTTGCGTTGGGCGGTGAGCAGGGCAGGCGCCACGGCCGCGACCTCGGCAGCCAGCGCTGCCGGCAGGGGCGAGGCGAGCTCCGCGGCCTGCGGCTCCGCGCCCCGGGGCCCGGTGGCGTCGAGCACCAGGTGCCCGCCCACCGCCGGGCCGCCGATCGCCGTCGCCACCGCGAGCGGACGGCCGCCAGCGAAGGCCGGGGCCAAGGCGGCGAGCAGGGCGGGGTCCAGCCGTTCGACGAAGACGGCGATCTTGCCGCCGCAAGACAGCCCGACGCTCCAGGCCTGCTCGTCCGTCACCCCGAAACGGAGCAGCCGGGGCGGCCCACCGGCGAGCACCTGCCGGGCCTCCTCGACCACCGCGCCCTCGACGCAGCCCCCCGAGACCGAACCGGTGAGCTCACCGCCGGCCGCGATTCCCATCTTGGCGCCCACGGGCCGCGGCGCCGAGCCCCAGACCTCGACGACGGTGGCGAGCGCCACCACCTCGCCGCGCCGGGTCCAGCGATCGAGGTCGGGGAAGACGTCACGCATGGCGGCTTTCTATCACTGTCGCGGGCTGCGTCCTGCCCCGCCGCCGCGCCGCCGCGCCGCCGTGGGGCCGAGGCAGCGCAGCGTAGCGGCGAGCTGCTCGAGGCTCGCCAGGTTGTGCACCGGCAGGAAGTCGTCGATCGCGGGTAGGGCCGCCAACATGCCGGCGGTGAGCGGCCGGTAGCCGGCGATGCCGAGCAGCGGGTTGAGCCAGATCAGCCGCGAGCAGCTGCGAGCCAGGCGGGCAAGCTCGCGGCCGAGCTGCGCCGGGTCGCCGCGGTCCCAGCCGTCGCTGATCACCAGCACCACGGCGCCACGGCCGAGCACCCGGCGCGCCCAGTCGAAATTGAACTGGCGGATCGCCTCGCCGATCCGCGTGCCGCCCGACCAGTCGACCACCCGGCCAGCCGCCTCGGCGAGGGCGCGGTCGGGGTTGCGGCCGGCGAGCTCGCGGCTCAGGCGGGTCAAGCGGGTGCCGAAGACGAAGACCTCGCGCTCGCTCCCCGCCTGCCTGAGGCCATAGAGGAACTGCAGCAGCAGGCGGCCGTAGGGCTCCATCGAGCCCGAGACGTCGCAGAGGGCGACGAGCGGCCGCGGCCGCTCCTTGCGGCGGCGGAAGAGCAGCCGCAACACCTCGCCACCGTGATGCCGCGAGCGCTGGGCCATCCGCCGCAGGTCGAGGCGCGGCCCCCGCTTCTCCGCTACCAGCCGGCGGCTGGGGCGGGGAGCGAGGACCAGGGGCGTCTGGCGCAGCAGGGTGGCGACGGCGCGGGCCTCGTCGGCGGTGAGCTCGGCGAAGTCCTTGCGGCGGAAGAGCTCGACGTCGCTCGCCGCGGTGCGCAGCGGCAGGGGCGCGCCCTCGGGGCCGCCGGCCGCGCTCTCCGCCGCCTCACCGGCGAGGCCGAGCAGCCGCGGCGCCTCGCGGCTGCGCCGGCGCAGGGCCTGGCCCATCTCGAGGCCCTGGCGGCCGCCGCGGCGAGCCGCCGCGAAGAAATGGTCGAAGGCCCGCTCGAAGAGCTCCAGGTGCTCGCGGCGGGAGACCAGGACGGCGCGAGCGGCGGCGCGCACCTCGGCGGGCGAGCCGAGGTCGACGAGCCCCACGGCTGCGGCGAGCAGGGCGACGCGATCGGGCGCCACCGGCAGGCCCAGGCGGCGCAGGAGCCGGGCGAGCTGCAGCAGGTTGGCGAGGAGGTGGCCCTCGGCGCTCATCCCGCCGCCTCGACCCTAGCGAGCACCTGGCTCGCCAGGCCGCTGCGGGCCCGCTCGACGTCGTCCTGGTACTTGAGCAGCAGGCCGAGGGTGGCGTCGACCGTCTCCGCCGTCAGCCGCTCGCGGTCGAGGGCCTGCAGGCCGGCCACCCAGTCGAGGGTCTCGGCGACGCCGGGGCGCTTGTAGAGGTCGGCCAGGCGCAGCTCCTGGACGAAGCGCACCACCTGCGCCGAGAGAGCCGCCGGCGCGCCCGGCACCTTGGCGCGGACGATCGCCAGCTCCTGCTCGAAGGGCGGGAAGTCCAGCCAGTGGTAGAGGCAGCGGCGGCGCAGGGCGTCGTGGATCTCGCGGGTGCGGTTCGAGGTCACCACCACCACCGGCACCTCGACCGCCCGCACCACGCCGATCTCGGGGATCGAGACCTGGAAGTCCGAGAGCACCTCGAGCAGGAAGGCCTCGAACTCCTCGTCGGCGCGGTCGAGCTCGTCGATCAGCAGCACGGGCGCCGGCCCGGCCGCCGGGTCGATCGCTTCGAGCAGGGGCCGGCGCAGCAGGAACTCTGGCGAGAACAACCGCCGGCCGAGCGCCTCGCCGCCGGCACCGGCGGCGTGGTGGCCGGCCTCGGCAAGGCGGATGGCCAGCAGCTGGCGCGAGTAGTCCCACTCGTAGAGCGCCGAGTGGACGTCGAGGCCCTCGTAGCACTGCAGGCGGATCAGCCGGCGGTCGAGCAGGGCCGCGAGGGCCTTCGCCACCTCCGTCTTGCCGACCCCGGCTTCGCCTTCGAGGAGGAGCGGCCGGCCGAGCTTCAAGGCGAGGAAGATCGCCGTCGCCAGGCTTTCGGCAGCGAAGTAGCGGCCGGCGCGCAGGGCCGCCGCCAGCGCGGCGACGTCGGCGAAAGGGAGGTCGGCAGTCTTGGGGCTGGGCATCGGGGGTTCCGGCCGCCAACCTTACACCATGGCCCGCCGCACCATGGCCGCCCGTGACACCAGGCCCCATCCCCAGGACTCGGCCTGCCCGGCCCCGCCGGCCGAAGGTGAGAACAGCGGCGAAGGATCTGCCGGCCAGGCGCATCTGCTGCGGTAGGGTGAGGAGCAGCACCCGGGAAGGACGGTCACCGAGCCGCACGCCACGCCATGAGAGTCGACGACACCGAGACCGACCCACTCGCCGCCGAGCGCCGGCTGGTCGCGCGCATGCTGGCCGGGGACCGCGCGGCGATGGAGCGGTTCGCCGACGACTATTTCCCGCCGCTCTACCGCTTCGCCGTCGCCCGCCTGGACGGGGACCGCGAGCTGGCGCGCGACCTGGTGCAGACCACCGTCGTCAAGGCCCTCGACAAGCTGGCGAGCTTCCGCGGCGAATCCTCCCTGGCGACCTGGCTCTGCGCCTGCTGTCGCAACGAGGTCCTGATGCACTTCCGGCGACGCCGGAGCCGGCCGCCGGCCCTGGAGCTCGACGCCGAGAGCGGTCCGGCTGCGGAGCTGGTCGACGCCCGCCAAGAGGGGCCAGAGGGCGACCTCCACCGCCGCCAGGAGGCGCAGCTGGTGCACGCCGCGCTCGACGAGCTACCACCGCGCTACGCCCAGGCCCTCGAATGGAAGTACCTGGAACGCCAGCCGGTCGAGGAGATCGCCCGCCGGCTGAGCCTGGGGGCGAAGGCGGCCGAGTCCCTCCTCACCCGGGCCCGGCGCGCCTTTCGCGCCGGCTACGAGAACCTCCGCAACGGGACGACGGCACGCCTCGTGCCGTTCTCGGCCCGCGAGGGCTGAAGCAGGAAGGTCAGGACGATGAGAGAGCCCAGCGACCACCCCGACGACCACGACACGGCCGAGGAGGCGGCCGTGCGCCGCCTGCTCAGCGGCGCCGGCGCCCGGGTCGACCCTCCGGCCGCGGACCTGGCGGCGATCAAGGCGGCCTTCACCGAGGCCTGGGAAGCCCGGACGCAAGCTCGCCCCACCCCCTTCCACCGCCGCCCCGCCCTCCGCTGGGCCCTCGCCGCCGGCTTGTTGCTGGGGCTCGCCGCCGGCTGGTGGTGGAGCCAGCACCGGGCACCGGCTGCCCTGGTGGCCCGCGTCGAACGAGTGAACGGCGAGGCGTTCGCCGGCACCTCCCCGGTGACCGTCGGCGATGAGCTACCGGTGGGAGCTCGCCTGCGCACCGCGGAGGCCGGCGGCACTCACCTCGCGCTCCGCCTGGCCGGCGGGCCCTCCCTGCGGCTGGCGGCCGGCAGCGAGCTCCGCCTCGTTTCCGCGACAGAAGCCAGCCTGCGGCGCGGCGCGGTCTACGTCGACTCCGGTGCCCACCCCAGCCCAGGGGCAGTACGGCTCGGAACTCCCTGGGGACTGGTGCGCGATGTCGGCACCCAGTTCGAGGTCCGTCTCCTCCCCGGCGGCGAGGCCCTGCAGATCCGCGTCCGCGAGGGCGAGGTCCAGCTCGACCGGCCTGCCGGTACGCTGGCCGCCCGCGCCGGGAGCGAGCTCCGCGTGGGCCCCGGGGACGCCATCGAGCGGCAGGCGATCGCCACCGGCGGGCCCCTCTGGCAGTGGGCCGTGGAGGCGGCGCCACCCTTCGCCCTCGAGGGCAGCTCGCTGGCCGACTTCCTGGCCTGGGTCTGCCGCGAGACCGGCTGGCGCCTCGACTACGCCGAGCCCGGCCTGGCGGCCGCGGCCGCGGGCATCGTCCTCCACGGCTCGATCGCCCGCCTCGACCCGGCGCAGGCGCTCACCGTCGTGCTGCCCGGCGCCGGCCTCCACGGCGAGGTGGTCGACGGCGTCCTGCACGTGGCGCACACCGGTGACGATCGACCGCCGGCCGGTTCCGGCGGCTGAGGCGGGCGAGGCATTCGCCTGGCGATGAATCCCCGGGCTATGGACCTTGGCCCCTGCCGGGGCCACCCTCGCTAGCCCGGGGTGGAAACCCCGGGCGGACAGGCACGCCCTCAGCCGGCCACGATCCCTCAGAGCTCGATGCGGACCCCGATGGATGGGAAGAGGCCCGGCCAGGTCTCCCGCACGGAGAGCAGGCGGCCGGTCTCCTCGTCGATCTCGAGGTCGAAGCCGGCGACGTTGTGGTGGTCGTAGAGGTTCTGTACGTCGAGGAAGAAGACGACGCGGCCCCAGGCGCGCTCCCAGCTGCGGCTCGCCCGCAGGTCCAGCCGGTGGTAGCCCGGTAGTCGCTCGCTGGCGAGGGCGCCGAGCAGCAGCACGTCGCTCGGCTCGCCGTCCTCGCCGGCCGCGGGGTCGAGGCGCACCGGCGTGGTCGGCCAGCCGGTGCGCAAGCGCCAGGCGAGGCTCAGCCGCCAGCGCTCGCCGAGCCGCGCCTGGGTCAGCAGGCTGACGCTGTGGCGTTGATCGAGCTGGCGCGGCACCCGACGGCTGCCGAGGCGGTCCCAGGCGCGCGCGAAGCCGTAGCTCGCCCACCAGTCGATCCGCGCGCCGGCGGCACCGCGCAGCACCAGCTCGAGCCCCTCGGCGCCGCTCGCCGTGGGTGCGATGCGGACGCGGTCCGGCTCGACCTCCGGGAAGGTGTTGACCGGCTCGAAGAGGCTCTCGAGGCGGGGCCGCGGCTTGGCGATCTGCCGGCGGTAGGCCTCCAGTCGCAGCGAGCGCAGGGGCGCCCGACCGCCGCCCCGGAAGAGGTGCTCGACGCCGAGCAGCCAGTGGGTGGCCCGCTCGGCCGGCGCCAGGCGACTCTCCCCACCCTCCACCTGCAGCTCGTAGGGCCGCTGGCTCTGCAGGTAGCGGCCCGCCGCCGCGCGCAGCAAGGTCGCGCTGCCCAGCCGCCAGGCCAGGTTGAGGCGGGGGCTGAACAGGCCCTCGCCGGTCAGCGTCTGGCGGTCGTAGCGCGCCCCCAGCTCAATGGTGACGGCGCCCCGGGTCGCCAGCCGCTCGCTCACGAAGAGCCCGAGGTCGTCGCCGCGAAGCGTGCCGCGAAAGGCCGCCGTCGGGCTGAGGGGTGTCACCTCCTCCGAGCGCAGCTCGTAGGCCGGGTCACCTTCGCGGGCGTAGTCGAAGCGAGCCTCGTAGCGTCGGCCTTCAAAGCCGGCGTGGAGCTGCGCTCCCGACCCCGGGTCCCAAAGCCAGGAGTGCGCCACGCCCAAGACCTCGGTGGAGCGCAGGTCGCGGAGCGCGAAACGCTGCACGTCTTCCACCTCACGGCCCAGGCGGTCACGGTCGAGCTGGCTCGAGGAGAGGCGCGTCTCGGCGAGCCAGTGCTCCCCGCGGCTGAGCTGGTGGGTGAGCCAGAGATACTGGCTGTCGTAGTCGGTGTCGAAGCTTTTGCCCTCGCGGCTCGCCGTCAGCTTGTCGCTGCCGCGCAGCAGGTGGGCGCGCCAGCCCTGGTCCTCGTTCGGGCGGTAGCCGAGCTTGCCGAAGACGTCCCAAAACACCGGTCGCTCGGCGCCGAGGAAGCGGTCGGCGAGCTCGGTCGAGCCGCGGCGGCCCGCCACCAGCCACTCGCCACGGTCGCCGGCGAAGCCACCGCCGCTCTGCGCCTCGAGCGCCACCACCCCGAGGCTCAGTCGGCTGCGCCGGGGGCCGTGGGGTGAGGTGGTGGTGAGGTCGAGCACTCCGCCCATGCGGTCGCCCCGCTCGGCGGTGAACGAACCGGTCGCCAGCTCGGCTCCCGCCAGGGTGTCCGGCGCCACCAGGCTTAGGGCACGGTCGATCTCCGGCAAGTGGTAGGCGTCGAGGAGCTCCTGGCCGTCGAGGAGGACGAGCACCTCGTCGCGGCGACCACCGCGGACGCTGAACTGGGCCGAGACGTCGTTGGCGGTGATCCCCGGCAGCAGGGGCAGGCCACGGAAGAGGTCGCCCCCCAACCGCGGCAGCGCCTCGATCTCAGTGCGCGACAGCGACTGCGGCGCCAGCGGCTGCTCCTCGAGCAACGAGAGGTGGCTGGGACGGACGACGATCTCGTCGCGGACCAGGGCCAGCGGGTAGTCCGGCGGGCTCGCCGGCACGGCCCGGGGCGGCGGTGGCGGCACGGCCGGCGGCGGTGCCGGCACCACGACGAGCGTGCCCTCGGCCCCCTCCTCCACCCGCAGCCCGTGCGGCGCGAGGACCTCGTCGAGGACCTGCCGCGGCGCGCTCGCCACCGGCTCGGCGACCACCACGAAGTCGGGCCGCACCAGCTGCGAGCTGAACACCAGCGGCAAACCGTCCGCCTGGAGGTCGAGGAGGACCGTCGTCAGGCTGCGCCCGGCGTAGTGCCGGCCGTCTGGCGCGGCCCACGCCAAATTCGGCCAAGACACCCCCAGGGCCGCACCCAGCAGCCAGGCTGCCACCGCCGCTCGTGCTTGCCGAGAAGGCACCGGCGCAGGCTAGCAGCAGAGGCTGCGAAGGATCCAGCGCCCAGCCGCATCCAAGGGGGCACAAGGAGGAGAAACCATGCGTCAACATGGCCAACAGCCGACGATCCGCCCCCACCACCTGGCCCTGGCTCCGCTTCTCGCGCTCGCCCTGGCCACCGCCCCGGCCTTCGCCGACGATCCCGAGTACAGCGGCAACTTCGACCGCTCCCGCTGCACCTTCACCTCGGTGGGCAACAACCCCTACTTCCCGCTCCTGCCCGGTGCCGTCCTGCACTTCGCCGGCGAGGAAGACGACGAGGGCGAGATCGTCGAGGTGACCAACGTGATCAGCGTGCTCGACGCGACCGAGATGGTCGACGGCGTCGAGACGCGGGTGATCGAAGAGCGCGAGTCCAAGGACGGCGAGCTGGTCGAGATCTCCCACAACTTCTTCGCCCTCTGCCGCGAGACGGGTGACGTCTGGTACTTCGGCGAGGACGTCGACATCTACGAGGACGGCGTCGTGGTGGCGCACGACGGCGCCTGGCGCACCGGCGAGAACGGTGCGACCGCCGGCATCATCATGCCCGGAACGCCCATCCTCGGCGCCCGCGCCTACCAGGAGCAGGCGCCGGGCGTGGCCCTCGACCGCGGCGAGTTCGCCAGCGTGACGAGCGTGCTGACGGTCCCGGCCGGCACCTTCGATCACGTGGTGCGGGTGGACGAGACGACGGAGCTCGTCCCGGGAGACCTCAGCCAGAAGTGGTACGCGCCGGGGATCGGCCTGATCAAGGACGACGTCCTCGAGCTCGAAGAGCGTGAGGCGCCGCCGTGCGAGCCGAGCGCCACCGCCCTGTGCCTCGGCGACGGCCGCTTCCGGGTGACCGCCGACTGGCAGCAGTCCGGGGGCGCCAGCGGCCACGGCACGCCGATCCTCGCCGCCGCCGACGCCGGCGAGTTCTGGTTCTTCCGCGCCGACAACACCGAGCTGCTGGTCAAGGTGCTCGACGCCTGCCAGCCGCCCTTCGCGCACTTCTGGGTCTTCGCCGCCGGCCTCACCAACGTCGGCGTCACCCTCACCGTGACCGACACCGCCACCGGTGCCATGAAGGTCTACACCAACCCGGTGGGGGCAGACTTCGCCCCCATCCTCGACACCACCGCCCTCGACACCTGCCCGTAGGCGGCGCCCGGGCGCCGCGGGCTCCCTGTAGGGGCCGGTCTCAAACCGGCCCTGCTCTGGCCCCGGCAGGGGCTGAGGTCCGTAGCCTGGGGATTCATCCCCAGGTGATCCATGCCGAACCACTTCCCCCCAGACGACAACGGCCGGGACAGGGCCCGGCCGTTTCCGCAGCGGTCTTGGGGTGAAGGGGAACGTCAGCTGTGGGCGCGGTCGCGGGCCCGCTCGAGGGCGCGGCGGCCATAGACCCGCGCCAGCTCCACCCGATACTCCGCCGAGGCCTGCACGTCCCCGAGCGGCTCGTCGACGCCGAGGCCCGCCAGGGCGGCGGCGATCGCCGCGTCGTCCGGCACGCGGCCGATCAGCGCCGCCACCTGGGCCGCGGCGTCCACCGGCCGGTTGGCGATGCCGTTGAAGGCCAGGCTGGCGCTCGAGCAGCGGCCGTCGGCCTCCAGGGCCACCACCGCGGCAGCGCCACAAAGGGCGTAGCCCGAGGCCGGATGGTCCACCTTGAGGTAGGCCGAGCCGGTGGCGAGCGGCAGGCGCGGCACCTCGACGGCGACCAGGATCTCGCCGGCGTGCAGGTCGGTGGTCAACAGGTCGACGAAGAAGTCGTTCGCCGCCACCACCCGCGCTCCCGCCGGGCCGCGCAGATGGACGGTGGCGCCGAGGGCCACGAGAACGGCGGGCAGGTCGGAGGCCGGATCGGCGTGGGCGATGTTGCCGCCCACGGTACCGCGGTTGCGCACCTGGGGGTCGCCGATCTTGGCCGCGGCCTCGGCGAGGAGCGAGCAGTCGGCGCGCAGCAGGTCGGAGCCGGCCACCTCGGCATGCCGAGTGAGGGCGCCGACACGGATGCGATCGCCCAGCGCCCGGATGCCGGCGAGCTCGTCGATGCGGCCGATGTCGATCAGGGCGCCCGGCTGGGCCAGGCGCAGCTTCATCATCGGCAACAGGCTGTGGCCGCCGGCCAGCAGCTTGGCGTCGGGGAGCCGGCCGAGGAGTGCCAGGGCCTCCTCGACGCTGCCGGCCCGGTGATAGTCGAACTTGGCAGGGAACATCGTCGGCTCTCCTCAGTGCTGGTGGATGGCCCGCCACACCCGTTCCGGGGTGAGCGGCATGTCGAGATGGCTGACCCCGAACGGCTGCAAGGCATCGACGACGGCGTTGACCACCGCGGCCGGCGAGGCGATCGCGCCGGCCTCGCCCACGCCCTTGACCCCCAGCGGGTTGTGCGGGCAGGGCGTAACCGTGCGGCTGAGCTCGTAGTTCGGCAGGTTGTGGGCCCGCGGCAGGGCGTAGTCGAGCATCTCGCCGGTGAGCAGCTGGCCGTTCTCGTCGTAGACGGCCCCCTCCCACAGGGCCTGGCCGACGCCCTGGGCGATGCCGCCATGCAGCTGGCCGTCGACGATCATCGGGTTGATGACGTTGCCGACGTCATCGACCGCCAGGTAGCGCAGCAGCTTTACCTCGCCCGTCTCCGGGTCCACCTCGACCACCGCCACGTGGGTGCCGAAGGGGAAGACGAAGTTCGACGGGTTGTAGAACGAGGTCATCTCGAGGCCCGGTTCCACATCGTCCGGCAGGTTGTGGGCGAGGTAGGCGGCGAGCACCACCTCCCCCCAGCCCTTGCCCCGGTCCGGCACGCCCTTGACGGCGAACTGGCCGTCCGCGAAGTCGAGGTCGTCCTCGGCGGCCTCCAACAGGTGGGCGGCGATCTTCTTCGCCTTGGCGATCACCTTGTCGGTCGCCAGCGCGATCGCCGAGCCACCTACGGCCGCCGAGCGGCTGCCGTAGGTGCCCATGCCGAACTGCACCTCGCCGGTGTCGCCGTGCACCACGTCGACTTGCTCGACGCCGATCCCCAGACGGTCGGCCACGATCTGCGCGAAGGTCGTCTCGTGCCCCTGGCCGTGGGCCGAGGTGCCGGTGTAGACGGTCACCGTGCCTGTGGGGTGCACCCGCACCTTGGCGCTCTCATAGAGGCCAGCCTGGGCGCCGAGCGCCCCTACCACCTGCGAGGGGGCGAGGCCGCAGGCCTCGATGTAGCTCGACAGGCCGATGCCGAGGAGCTTGCCGCCGGCCGCCCGCCGCGCCGCCTGCTCCTGGCGCAGGGCAGCGTAGCCGACGTTGGCGAGGGCCTTGTCGAGGGCCGGCTCGTAGTTGCCGCTGTCGTACTGCAGGGCGACCGCCGTCTGGAAGGGGAAGTTGCCGGCGGCCACGAAGTTGCGCCGCCGCATCTCGGCGGGGTCAAGGCCCATGGCGCTGGCCGCGAGGTCGAGCAGCCGCTCGACGACGAAGGTCGCCTCCGGCCGCCCGGCGCCACGGTAGGCGTCGACCGGCACGGTGTTGGTGAACACCCCGAGCGTGCGCACGTAGATCGCCGGGATGTCGTATTGCCCGGAAAGCAGCGTGCCGTAGAGATAGGTCGGCACGGCCGGCGCGAAGGTCGAGAGGTAGGCGCCCATCGCGGCGTAGGTCTCGACCCGCAGCGCGAGGATCTTGCCGCCCGCGTCGAGGGCGAGCTCGGCGTGGCTCACGTGGTCGCGGCCGTGGGCATCGGTGAGGTTGGTCTCCGAGCGCGTCGCCGTCCACTTCACGGGGCGCTTCACCTGCATGGCGCACCAGGCGGTGATCGCCTCGTCCGGGTAGTGGTGGATCTTGCTGCCGAAGCCGCCGCCCACCTCCGGCGCCGTGATCCGCAGCTTGTGCTCGGGGATGCCGAGCGAGGCGAGCGAGATCAGCAGGCGGTGGAGGTGGGGGTTCTGGGTGGTCATGGTGAGGTGGACCTCACCGGTCGCCTCGTCGTAGGTGGCGAGCGCCGCCCGCGGCTCGATGGCGTGGGGGATCAGGCGGTTGTTGCGCAGGTCGACGACCACCGTCTTGGCAGCGGCGGCGAAGGCGGCGTCCGTCTTCTCCTGGTCGCCGAGGTTCCAGTCGAAGGCGATGTTGTGCGGGGCCTCAGGGAAGATCTGCGCCGCGCCGTCCGCGGTGGCCTGCTTGGCGTCGACCACCACGCCCAGCGGCTGGTACTTGACGGCCACCAGCTCGGCGGCGTCACGGGCGGCATAGCGGTCCTCGGCGACCACCACGGCCACCGCGTCGCCGACGTAGCGCACGGTATCGATGGCGATCATCGGGTGGGCCGGCACCTTGATGTCGGGCAGCAGCCAGCCGGTGGGGATGGTGTTGGGCACGCCGCTCGCCGCGATGTCGGCGCCGGAGTAGGCGGCCACCACTCCCGGCAAGGCGCGGGCGGCGGTGAGGTCCACGCTCTCGAGGCGGGCGTGGGCGTAGGGGCTGCGCACGATCACGGCGTAGACCATGCCGGGCAGCTGGAGATCGTCGGTGTACTTGCCCTGGCCGGTGATCAGAGCAGGGTCTTCCCGGCGCTTGATCGAGGTTCCGAGCACGCCAGCCATGATCAGCCCTCCGCCGCGGCGCGCTGGATGGCGCGCACGATGTTGTGGTAGCCGGTGCAGCGGCAGATGTTGCCCTTCAGGGCCTCGCGGATCTCGCCCTCGTTGGGCTGCGGGTTCTTCGCCAGCAGGGCCGCCCCGGCCATGATCATCCCCGGCGTGCAGTAGCCGCATTGCAGGCCGTGCTCGTCCCAGAAGGCCTGCTGCACCGGGTGGAGCTTGCCGTCCACCTTGAGGCCCTCGATGGTGGTGACCTTGGCGCCGTCGGCCTGCACCGCGAGCTGCGTGCAGCTCTTCACCGCCACGCCGTCGATCCACACGTTGCAGGCCCCGCAGAGGCTCGTCTCACAGCCCACGTTGGTCCCCGTCAGGCCGAGCTCGTCGCGCAGGAAATGCACCAGAAGGAGCCGTGGCTCGACCTCGCGCTCGTAGGTCTTGCCGTTGACCTCCAGCCGCACCGGCACCTTCATATCGACTCTCCTTTCACGCCACCCTCAGCACCCACGCAGCACTACGGCGGCGATCAGCACCAGGACGACGGCGACCGCCAGCAGCAGCGGCAGCCGGACCTTCTTGGGAACGAGCTCGGCTGCCAGCCCGGAGGCGAACTCCTTGGCCATCTCGGCCTGCGACGGCGGCGCCGCGAGCGCCGCCGGGTCCACCACCGGCGCCGCCTCCCCACCAGCTGCGGCGGTGGCGGTCTCCGGCGCCTGTGCCGCGAGGGCCGCCACCTGGCGCTCGAGCTGCTCCAAGGCCTGGCGGGTGATCACCTTGGCGGAGCTGTCGAGCAGCCGCTGGCCGACGCCCGCGATGCGGCCGCCGACCTGCGCTTCGACGTCGTAGTCGAGCTGGGTGCGCGCGGGCTCGAGGGCGGTCAGGCGGATGGCCCCGTTGCCCTCCACGAAGCCGGGGGCGCCGTTGCCCTGCATCTTGAGCTTGTAGCCGGCCGGCGGCTCGAGGTCCGAGAGCACCACCTGGCCGGTGAACTGGCCCTGGACCGGCCCGACCTTGAGCTGGATCACGCCCTCGAACTGGTTCTCGGCCGTCTGCTGCAGCGACTCGGCGCCGGGCAGGGTGCGAGACAGGACTTCGGCGTTGGTGAGGGCGCCCCACACGGTCTCGCGGGAGGCGGCAAAGACATGCTGGCCGGATAGCTTGACGGGCATCGGCAGTCGGCAAGTCGAGCGGAAATTAGGCCGCCACTCTCCCGCGTTTGGCCGGAGGTGTCAAGACAGGCCGCGGCAGCCCGCCGGCCGTGGTCGCTGCCGGCCTAGCAGCCGTCGAGGGCAGCGGTGTCGGCCCGCGGCGCGGCCGTCCGCCCCACCGGGTTGACGTACTCGCGGACGGCGCCGGTGGTGGTGTCGCGCACCCGCAAGGTGAAGCCCACGTTGGTGGTGGCGGCGTAGAACACCCAGTGGTGGCCATTGACGGCGCAGCCGTCGAGCACCTTGACCAGCATCTCCCAGTTGCTGGCGCGGAAGAACCACAGCAGGCCCGCGTCGTCCGAAGCTCCCCCCGCGACGCGCTGGCCGACCCCGGTGGCGCCGTCCGCCGTGCTCCAGCGCAACTTCACCTCGAAGCGCCCGCCGCGCAGGCAGAGCGTCTCGCCGTCGGCGACGCACGGGGCCGTACCGCCGCCCGCGGGCAGCGCGTAGAGGCGGGGCGCGATGTCGACGCCGTTGCAGGCGCCGGACTCGAGCGGGAAGATCGTGCAGGCGGAGCGCCGCGTCTCGGCCACGTAGAGCTCTCCCGCCGGGCCGAGCACCGGGTGCCCCCACTCGAGGAGGCCGGCGAGCGGCAGGCTCCACAGCAAGGCGCCGTTCTCCGCGATCGCGAAGACCAGGCCGCCGTCGAGGTGGCCGGAGACCCCGGTGTAGAGGACGCCCTCGGCGTCGAGCGCGATCCCCGTCATTGCGCCCGTGCCGCCGTGCGCCTCGGGGTCGAACGGGGCTGGCCAGTCGAGCGCGCCGCTCGCCGGGTCCACGGCGTAGAGCTTGCCGCCGGCGCGATAGCCGAAGAGCGGCGTGAAGACGTTGCCGGAGCTGGCAAAGACCCGGGTGGTGACGCCGCCAACCTCGCGCAGCGCCAGGCCGAGGGTGAAGCTGGTCCGCCCGCGGTCGAGGTCCACCATCCGCGGCCAGGCGAGCTCGGCGTGGTCGCCACGATCGTCGAGGGCGTAGAGCACGGCGCTGAAGCCCAGCCCGAGGCGCATCGGCCCCGAGCCGTAGAGGCGGCCGTCGCTGCCCACGGCGAGCGCCGTCGTCCACACCAGCGGCGCGCCGGGCTCGGCCGGGTTGCGCAGCTCGTGCATCCACTTGAGCGGCGCTCCACTGGCCCCAGCAGCGAGGTCGAAGGCGAGCACGAAACCGGGCTGCGCGGTGTCCCAGGCGTCGACCGCCGGCCCCCATGCCCCCGCCACGTAGAGCGTGCGGCCGTCCGGCGCCAGAGCAGGGGCCGCGGCCACGATGTTCGGAAAGCTCGCCGCCGCGCTCGGGTAGCGCCAGCGCAGCGTGCCGTCCGGGTTGACGGCGTAGATGGCATTGGTCTCGTAGGGCCCGGCCGCCGTGGTCGCGAGGTAGATCGCCCCGTCGGGCCCCACCAGCGGCGCCGCGATCACCTCGCCGCCGCCGTCCGGGTCTCCCGGCAGCGCGGGGTTGAAAGTTGCAAAGCTCCAGCGCTCGCTGCCGGTCGCGACATCGACGGCGTAGAGCTTGCCGTCGCCACGGCCTACATAGAGCACCGTGCCGTCGGCCGAGAGCGCCGGCGTGCCCTCCACGGTGCCGTTGTAGTAGCTCACCGTGCCGCCGCCCGGGCATTGCCCGGGCGTCGCCGCGCGGCCGGCCAAGAGATAGCAGTATGGCGTGCGCTCCGCCGCGAAGGGCTGCGGCCAGGCCGTTGTCAAATCGGAGTGGAAGGCGTAGAGCTTGCCGTCGCTCTTGTCCCACTGCGCGCGGTCGGTGAGGCCGAAGCTGCGGATCACCCCCCAGGTGCCGGCGAAGACCCGGCCGTTGCGCGCCACCGCCGGCGGCATGTTGATGGCCTGGCCATCGGCGAGCGCCACGCTCACCACCCCACCCGGCGAACGCGGCCCAACCACCGTGCTCTGCCCCGTCCGCCGCGCGTCGTGCCCCTCGGTCTCCCAGCCCTCGGCGCGGGCGGGCCCGGCCAGCGTGAGGAGAGAAAGGAGCCCGAGAGAAGCCGGCAGGAGGCGAACCAGGCGGCTCATGAGAGGAGCTTCTCACAAGCAACCAGAAGAAGCCGTCCAGGCTGCGGCGGCCTCAACCCGGTCGCTCGAGGACGACGCTCCCCACCCGCTCGATGCTGCGGAAGTGGCGGTCATAGGTCAGGACCGTGGCGCCGGCCTGGGCCGCGGCGGCAGCGATCCAGATGTCGTTGGTCGGGATGGGCGTCCCGGCTCGCTTCAGGGCCAGAGTGATCTCCCCGAAGTGGCGAGCGCCATGGTGATCGAGCGCCAGCTCTTCGACCACCGGATGCGCCAGGAACAGCTGCAGCTCCTCCAGGTTGCGCTCGAGATGGCGGCCCTGCAGGAAGCCCAGCCACAGCTCACCGAGGACGATCGTCGGCACTCCCACCCAATCGGCGGCATCGAGGAGGCCCACGACGGCGCGATCTCCTCGCTGGTAGTGGCTGTAGGCCGAGGTGTCGAGGCAGTACCGGCTCACTCCCAGAGCTCCGCATCGACCTGCTCGGTGGCGGCGATGGCGCTCTCGAACTCACGGAGATCCTCCGCCGTCCAGCTCCCGGCCTGGCGGGCCAGACCATTGCTGCGTGGGCTCGCAGTGAGGCCCACGGCGGCCTCCAAGAGGCTGATCACCGTCTGATTGAGCGACGAACGGCGCCGGTGCTTCTCGCGTTCCAGCGCCTCGGCGAGGAGCGGCGGCACGTTGCGGATCGTCAGATAGGCCATGGCACCTCCGTGCAGTCAGCATGCCAATTCTACGACTGCATACGAAGAAGTACAGCCGGTGCTTTCGGGCCGCGGCAGGGCGGCGCCGCGCACCTCCGCCTTCTGCTCGCTCGCCAGCCCTCCCCCACAGCAACGCCCCGCCGCCGCCCTGGGCGAGCTGACCGCCGCGACAGCGGCCGGCTCACCCCGGCCGCTGTTAGAGTCCTCCCGTGCATTCGACATTCCAGCCCGGGACGGGGCGCCGGCGGGAAACCGTGGCGCTGGCCGCGCTCGCTGGCGCCCTCCTGCTCACCGTGCTGGCAGGGTGGAAGGCGAGGGCCGATGCCGTGCCGGGCGACCCCACTCGCGAACCCGTCGCGCTCGGCGCCGGCTGGCGCTTCCAGGCCGGGGACGACCTCGCCTGGGCCAGCCCCAGCTTCGACGCCGGCGCCTGGCCGAGCATCCGGGTGCCCGAGGCGTGGGGCCGGCAAGGGTTCCGGGAGGCTTCCTGGGGGTGGTACCGGCTGAGCCTCGAGCTCGGCACCGAGGCCGGCGCCCGGCGAGAAGACCTCCGGCTGGCGCTCTGGCTGTCGCGGGTCGAGAGCAGCTACGAGGTCTACGCCGGCGGCGAGCGGCTCGGCGGTCGCGGCTCGCTGCCACCGCGCGCCCGGATGGAATACGACCACACGACGAGCTACCCGATCCCGGCCCGAGCGATCTCTCCCGACGGCCGGCTGGTGCTCGCCCTGCGGGTCTACCGCGACCCGGCTTTCGCCCCCGGCGGCGGCGGCATCATCGACCGCGCCCCGCGCCTCGGCCGGGTGGAGACGCTCGCCGTCGAGCCGTATCTCGCCGGCCTCCCGGCCCTGCTGCTCGCCGCCGTCTTCGCCGCCGGGGCGGCCTACTACCTGCTCCTCTTCCACGCCTGGCGCAGCCCGGTCTACGCCGCCTTCGCCGCCCTGCTGCTGAATCAGGCAGCGTTCATCTTTCTCACCGGGCCGTTCCGTTTCCTGGTGACGAGCGACTACATCGCCCTCAAGGAAGCCGAGTACCTGGCGCGCTTCGCCCTCCCGGCTACCGTGATGCAGTTCATCTGGGCCCACCTCGGCAAGCGGATGGCGCGGCCCCTGCGCGCCTACCAGCTGAGCCACCTGGGGTTAGCGGCCGTGGTGGTGGCGGAGCCAGGGCTGCGCTGGAACCTGGCGGTGGTGCACCTCTGGGAGCTCTGGGTGGTGCCGCTAATCTTCGGCGCCAGCGGCTGGGTGATCTCGCGGGCCTGGCGCGGCGACCGGCGGGCGCGGGTCATCGCCCTGGGTGCCGCCGCGCTCGCGCTCACCTTCGCCTGGGACATCGCTCGCGGCCGCGGCCTGGTGGAAGGTCCGGCGCTCTCACCCCTCGGGCTCCTCCTGCTCGGCATGGCGATGGCCGCCTCGGTGGCCGACCGCCTGCGTTCCACCCACCTCGAGCTCGAAGCGATGCGCGCCGACCTCGAAAGGCGGGTTGCCGAGCGCACCGAAGAGCTCGAGCAGGCACGGCGGGTCGCCGAGACGGCGAACCAAGCGAAGAGCGATTTCCTGGCCAACATGAGCCACGAGATCCGCACCCCGATGGCCGGGGTGAGCGGCCTCGCCGAGCTGCTGGCCAAGGCCCCGCTCGAGCCCACCGAGCGGCGTTACGTCGAGGCGATCCAAACCTCGGCGGCGACCCTCGAGCGGGTGGTGGGCGAGATCCTCGACTTCAGCCAGATCGAGGCCGGCCGCCTGGAGATCCGGCGCTCGAGCTTCAGCCCGCGCGAGCTCGTCGAGGCCGTGGCGACGCTCTTCCGGCCTCTCGCCGCCCGCCGCGGCCTCGTCCTCGAGGTGAGCCTCGACCCTGGGCTGCCGGCGGCCGCGGTCAGCGACCCGGCACGCTTGCGGCAGGTGCTGGTCAACCTGGTGGGCAACGCGATCAAGTTCACCGAGCGCGGTGCGGTGCGCCTCGAAGCGGCGGCGCCGGCGCCCGAGCGCCTGCGTTTCGCCGTCGTCGACACCGGCCTGGGGATCGACGAAGAGACTGGCCGTCGCCTCTTCCAACCCTTCTCCCAGGGCAGCACGGGGGCGGACCGGCGCTTCGGCGGCACCGGGCTCGGGCTCGCCATCAGCCGCCGGCTGGTCGTCGCGCTGGGCGGTGAGATCGGCTTCGAGAGCCAGCCCGGAGCGGGGTCTCGCTTCTGGTTTGAGGTGCCGGGCCGCGGGGCGGTCGACAGCCCGGCAGAACCGCTCGCCCCGGCCCCGGCGGCCCTCGCCGTGAGCGCCGCGAGCCCTGCGGCCTCCGAGATGGCGGCGGGCCGCGACCCGGCCGCGACGAGTCAGGTGTTGGTGGCCGAGGACGACCCGGTGTCGAGCTTCGTCGTCACCCAGATGCTGACGAGCCTCGGCTACCAGGTGCGCGCCGTCGGCGACGGCGAGAACGCCCTGGCCGCGCTGGCGGTCGAGCGTTTCGACCTCGTCTTGATCGATTGCCAGATGCCCGGGCTCGACGGCTACGAGACCACCCGCCGCCTGCGCGAGCAGGAGGCGGGGGCCCGGCATACCCCGGTGGTGGCGCTCACCGCCCATGCCATGCGGGGAGACCGCGAACGCTGCCTCGCCGCCGGCATGGACGACTACCTCGCAAAGCCCGTCTCTCAGGAAGCCCTGGCGCGTACCGTCGAGCGCTGGGTGGGCGCCGACCTCAGAAGCCCAGCCGATAGGTCAGGGTGAAGTTGCGCCCCGGCTGCGGCCGGAAGAAGGAGACATTCGAGAACTCGGCGTAGAGCTCGTCGGTCAAGTTGTCGGCCACCAGCGTCAGGCTGTGCTTGAAGCGCCCGTGGTCGAACAGGTGCACGCCACCCGAAAGCGAGTGGGTGGTGAAGGCCGGCAGGCGGCGGCCCACCGGCGGCTCGGGCTCGTTGGGGTCGAGGTTGGCCTTCTCCTCGCCGTTGTGGCGCAGGCGGTACTCGACGAAGTAGCGGCCCGCCGGCGGGCTCCAGCGCAGGTAGAGGTTGAGCTTGTCGCCGAAGGTGTCGCCGGTCGGCGGGTTGGTCGAGTCGATCCGCTTGCCGGTGAGGTGCGTGTAGTTGCCACCCAGGGCGACACCGCAGGGCGCGCGGTAGCCCACCGAGGCCTCGGCGCCTTCGTAGCGCAGTTTCTCGATGTTGCGCTGCTGGACGACGAAACCGCCACCAGAGGCCTCGATCGCCGCCTGCAGCTCGGCCGGCAGGGCGGCCACCTCGGACGGCGACAGGAAGTACTGCACGATGCCGTCCTTGATCTCGTTGCGGAAGAAGGTCAGCTCGAAGATGGCGTTGGTCCGCAGGTACTTGAAGCCGAGGTCGTAGTTGGTGCTGTTCTCCGACTGCAACCCGGCGTTGAGGATCTGGTAGCCGGCGCCCTCCGGCGTCGGGCCGTTGAACAGGCGCTCGATGATG
>CAYQRE010000037.1:0-49283 GCA_964420075.1 uncultured Thermoanaerobaculia bacterium
CCCTTGAGCCGCTCCTCGAACTGGCCGCGGTACTTGGTGCCGGCGACGATCAGCGAGAGATCGAGGGCGACGATGCGCCTGTTGGCGAGGAAGATCGGCACCCGCCCCTCGACCATGCGCTGGGCAAGGCCCTCGACGATGGCGGTCTTGCCCACCCCGGGCTCGCCGAGCAGGATGGGGTTGTTTTTGGTCCGCCGGGAGAGGATCTGGACGATGCGGTCGACCTCGTCCTCACGGCCGATCAGCGGGTCGAAACCGCCCTCGGCGGCGATCTGCGTGAGGTCGCGGCCATACTCGGCGAGGAACGGCAGCTCCTTTTTCTGCTGCGTCGCCTCGCGCTCCTTGGCGATCGACAGCACCTCCTCGCGCACCGCGAAGACGTCCAGGCCGTGGCCGGCGAGGATGCGCATCGCCGTGCACCCCTCGACGCGCAAGATACCGATCAAGAGGTGCTCGGAGCCCACCGCCTGGTGCAGCATGCTCTCCGCCTCGTGGGAGGCGTAGGCCAGCACCTTCTTCGACTCTTCCGAGAGCGGCAGCTCGGCGGTCGAGGAGATGCGCTCAACGAAGACGCGCTCGCCCTCGATCTCGCGACGGATCTCCTCCGGCTTGAGCCGGAAGCGGCGAAAGAGCTCTGCCGTGGTCTCCTCACCCTCGCGCAGGATGCCGAGCAGGATGTGCTCGGACTCGATCACCCGGCTGCCCAGCTTGCTCGCCTCGTAGCGGGCGAAAAAGAGGGCTCGGCGGGCCTTTTCGTTGTATTTCTCGAACATGGACTGACCTGGCGAGGTTGGCCGTCCTGGGCGCCCGGCCGCTCAGGCCGGGCCGTCGCTCGACGCGGTCCGGGAGCTGGGTGGCGGCTGGGTGCCGAAGGTCTCCGATCGCGTGTTTTCCGCTCTCAACACCCCGTTCTCCAGAACGAAAAGTCTAGCACAGCGTCGTGCCAGTTCCGGGTTGTGGGTCACCAGCACGGCCGTGGTGGCGTGCTGGCGCTGCAGGTCGAGAAAGAGGCGGAAGACCGTCTCGCCGCTCGCCGGATCGAGGTTGCCCGTCGGCTCATCGGCGAGCAGGATGGGTGGCTTGAGGACCAAAGCCCGGCAGAGCGCCACCCGCTGGCACTCGCCGCCCGAGAGCTGGTTGGGGAAGTGCTCCTGGCGGTCGGCGAGGCCGACGCTCGCCAGGAGCGCCGCGGCCTCGCGGGCCAACTCTCGCGGCTCACGGCCGGCGATCCGCCCCGGCATCATCACGTTCTCGAGCGCCGTAAAGTCTGGCAACAGCTGGTGGAACTGGAAGATGAAGCCGATCATCTTGTTGCGGAAGGCCGCCAGGGCCTCGCCGCGCAGCTGGGCCACCGGCTGTCCGGCCAGCACCACCTCGCCGTCGTCCGCGGCGTCGAGAGTGCCGAGGATGTGCAGCAGCGTCGACTTGCCGGAGCCCGAGGGGCCGACGATCGCCACCAGCTCCCCCGGCGCCGCCACGAAGTCGACGCCCCGCAGCACCGGGACCTCGCGGCTCCCCGAGCGGTAGGCCTTCGACAGGCCGCGGGCGAGGATCGTCGGCGACGCCGTCGCGAAGCTCATCGCCGCATCGCCTCGATCGGCGACAGTGAGGTGGCCCGCCGCGCCGCGTAGAGCGACGAGGCGAGCACCAGGAGAGCGGCCAGCAGGGTGACGGCGGCGACGTCGGTCGGCCGCAGCCAGAACGGCACATGGTCCACGAAATAGACCTTGCCGGGCAGCTTGAGCACCTGAAACCGGTCGCACACCCAGGCGATCGCCACCCCCAGGCCGCCACCGAGCGCCACGCCGATCGCGGCGAGGAGCGCCCCCAGGTAGAGGAAGGCCCGCTGCAGGCTGCGGCGGCCGGCACCGCAAGCCTCGAGAATGCCGATCTCCGGCCGCTTGTTGGCGATCACCAGTGCCAGATCGGCCACCAGGGCGAGGCTCGCCACCACCAGCACCAGCCCGATGGCGACGAAGGTGAGGAGCTTCTCGAGGGCGAGGGCGAAAAGCAGGGGGCGGTTGAGCTCCTGCCAGCTCGCCACCGTGAGGCCGGGCTCGGCGGCGCGCAGGCGAGCGGCGACCGCCAGGGCGGGCGCGAGCCCTCCGGCGCTGAGTACCAGGGCCCGCGAGCCGCTCCCCACCAGGCTCTCCGCGGTCGCCAGGGGCAGCGCCACGCGATCGCTGTCCTCGGCGGCGAGCGCGCTCTCGAACGTCCCGGCGACAGCGACGCGGCGCACCCGCGGCTGCGGCCCCAAGGGAGTCAGGGTCGGCCGCGCCGACACCAGGTCGACCGCCGTCCCGGCCTCGAGGCCGAGTCGGCTGGCGAGGGCGCGGCTCACGTAGAGCCCGGCCTCACGCCCGGAGGCCTGCGGGAAGGAGGCTGGCAGCGCGCCGTCGAAGCCCACCAGCTCGACGCCCTGCGCCTGGCCACGGAAGACCAGCCAGCCACGGCCGCGCGCCACCAGCTGCGCGCCGCGTACACCGTCGATTGCGAGGAGACGGGCCCGCACTGCGGCCGCGTCGGCTGTCGCCGCAAGCGGTACCTCGATCTCCGAGGTGCGGGCGAGCACCTGGGCTTTGAGGGCACGCTGGAAGCCGGAGAGCATCGCTTGGGCGAGGATCAGGGCCATCACGCCGAGAGCGATGCTGCCGGCGGCGACCACCGAGAGGAAGGTGACGAAGGCGTCCTTGCGGCTGCTGCGCAGGTAGCGCAGCGCCAGCAGCCAGGGCAGCGGCAGCCGCGAGAGCGCGGCGGAGCGCTTCACCGGGCCCCTAACCCTCCGCCAGCGGGCGCAGCAGCGGGAAGAGGATCACGTCGCGGATCGAGCTGCGGTCGGCAAACAGCATGGCGAGGCGGTCGATGCCGATCCCCTCCCCGGCCGCTGGCGGCATGCCGTGCTCGAGGGCGTTGATGTAGTCCTGGTCGAAACGATGGGCCTCGTCGTCGCCCGCACGGCGGGCCGCCAGCTGCTGGCGGAAGCGCTCCGCCTGCACCGCCGGGTCGTTGAGCTCGGAAAAGCCGTTCGCGACCTCCATGCCGCCGAGATAAAGCTCGAAGCGCTCGGTGTGGCGAGGGTCGTCCGGCTTGGCTTTCGACAGTGGCGAGATCTCCACCGGGTGGTCGATGATGAACGTGGGCTGGTTCAGGTGCGGCTCGGCCACCTCCTCGAAAAGGGCGAGCAATAGGTGGCCATAGTCCCGCGCCGCCGGCAGCTCGGCACCGCGGCGCCGCAGCTCGGCCTCGAGACCGGAGACCGAGTCGAGGCTCTCGGCCGCCACCTCACCGTAGCGCAGCACGGCGTCTCGCATGCTAAGCCGCGCCCACGGCCGGGCGAGGTCCAACCGCTCGTCGCCGAAGCGCAGGGCCTCTTCTCCCAACACCTCGCGGGCGAGCCCGCAGAGCAGCTCCTCGGTGAGGTCCATGAGCTGCTGGTAGTCGGCGTAGGCCCAGTAGAACTCCAGCATCGTGAACTCGGGGTTGTGCTGGGTCGAGATCCCCTCGTTGCGGAAGTTGCGGTTGATCTCGTAGACCCGGTGCATGCCGCCCACCAGCAGTCGCTTCAAGAAGAGCTCCGGGGCGACGCGCATGTAAAGCTCGAGATCGAGGGCGTTGTGGTGGGTGACAAAGGGCCGCGCCACCGCGCCGCCGGGAATGACCTGCATCATCGGCGTCTCGACCTCGAGGAAGCCCTGGGCGTCGAAGAAGCGGCGGAGCCCTGCCACCAGGGCGGCGCGGACCTCGAACACTCGTCGTGACTCGGGGTTGCTCGCCAGGTCGAGATAGCGCTGGCGATAGCGGGTCTCGAGGTCGGCCAGGCCGTGCCACTTCTCCGGCATCGGCCGCAGCGCCTTGGCCAGCAGGGTGAGGCCCTCGACGCCGAGGGTCAGCTCGCCGGTCCGGGTGCGCAGCAGGGTGCCCTCGACGCCCACGTAGTCGCCGAGGTCGAGGAGGTCGAAGAGGGCTGCCGTCGCCGCCGGCAGCTCGCCGCGGCGGAGCAGGGCCTGCAACTTGCCGCGGCCGTCCGAGAGATCGAGGAAGCTCATCTTGCCGAACGAGCGCAGGGCCTTGATCCGCCCGGGCACACGCAGGCGCACCGGGCTCTCTGCCAGGGCCTCGGCGCTCAGGTCCCCGTAGCGCTCGTGCACCTGGCTGGGCTCGAGGTCGTGGTCGAATCGGTTGGGGTAGAGCGCTACCCCCAGCTCCTCGAGGGCGTGGAGCTTCTTCTTGCGCTGAGCGATCTGTTCGTCGAGCTCGGACATTGGACTCGCGGGGCCGCGCGGCCCTCCCCTCCCCACTGCTGCGTCTCTGCCAGCGACTGCTGGTTAGCCTCGGCGGCAAGGCTCGTCTCGGCCTGCCGCGCTCCTCCGTGGCCGGCACGATACTGCATCCAGCGAGGCCCGTACTACACTACGCCGCCATGACCGCCACCTCTCCGTCCGATCCCGCGGCTGACCTCGAGCTGGGGTTGGAGCGCTACCGCGCCCTCGGCTGGCCCCGGCCGCAGATCGTCGTGGTCAGCGGCTCGGGCCTCGGGGTGAGCCTCGGCACACCGGTCGCCGGGCCGCTGCCGCTCGCCGAGCTCCTCCCCTTCCCCATCCACTCCGTCGAGGGCCATGCCCATCAGCTCGAGCTGCTGGAGCCGCGCCCTGAACGCCACGTGCTCTACCTGCGCGGCCGCCTCCATGCCTACCAGGGCTATGACCCGCACCAGACGGTCTACGCCATCCGCCTCGCCGCCCTGCTCGGAGCGCGGGTGCTCCTTGCCACCAACGCCGCCGGCGGTCTCCAGGCACACTACCGCCCCGGCGACCTCAAGCTGCTGAGCGACCACCTCAACCTGACCGGGCTCAATCCCCTGCGCGGCGAGCTGCCGGCCGCCTGGGGGCCGCGCTTCCCCGACATGTCGGATGCCTACGATCCTGGTCTGCGGGAGCTCTTCTTGAGGGTGGGTCGCAGGCTGGGCATCGAGCTCGGTAGCGGCGTCTACGCCGGCCTACCGGGACCGAGCTACGAGACCCCGGCCGAGGTGCGCATGCTGCAGACGCTGGGCGCCGACCTCGCCGGCATGTCGACCGTCCTCGAGACGATCGCCGCCCGCCACCTCGGCGTGCGCTGCGCCGTGCTGTCGCTGGTCACCAACCTGGGTTGCGGCGTCGTCCCCGGCCCGTTGAGCCACGAGGAGGTCATCACGGCCGGTAGGGAAGCCGCCGTGCGCGTGGCAGAGCTGCTGAGCACCGTCCTCGCCGAACCCGACCTCTGCTGAACGGCCGGCGCCTGTCCTCGGCCGCCTTGCACCGACCATCATCGCTCGGCCGGTTTGAAACCGGCCGCCATAGAAGGGGGAGAACCCTCGCGTCAAGGCCCCGCCAGGGGCCACCCTTCCCTAGCCCGGGGTGGCAACCCCGGGGCGCGCCGCAACAGCGCGCGCGATCGCCGTCCAGGCGACACGCCCCCGCCAGGGGCCACCCTGCCTTGGCCCGGGGTGGCAACCCCGGGCGGACGGCACCACCAAAGCAAGGTCGCAAAGCAAGGTCGCAAAGCAAGATGGCAAAGCAAGGTGGCGAGGGAATGCCCTGCCTCGGCCCGGGGTGGCAACCCCGGGCGGGCCTCAGTGGTGGAGCCCCTCGCGCAGGGGCTTGTTGATCAGCAGCCAGAGGCCCGAATAGTCCCGCATCAGGCGCATGCGCAGCAGCTGGAAGTCGCGGGCCTCCTCAACGTTGCCGTCGGAGACGGCCTGCTCGAGGTGGTGCGCGAAGCGATGCAGGAAGCGGTCGGCCAGCCGGGCGCTGTTGCGGGCGCGGGCCAGCACCGGGGCCTCGCCGGTCGACATCGTGTCGTCGAGGATGCCGCGGATCTCCGCCGCCTCGTCGTTCATTCGCACCCGCAGGGCGGCCGCTTCGAGCAGGAAACGCTCCACCTCGTGGTCACCGCTGCCATCGTCCCCCAGCCGCCGGTGGGCGACCACCTCGCGGGGCTCGAGGCGGAGGGCGAAGACGGCCGTCGACAGCACGGCGGCGCGCGGCGGCACCTCGGGGTCGCAGCCGTCGAGGGCCTCGATCACCCGTTCGTAGACCTCGGCCAGCACGTTCTCTTGCTCCACCGCGACGCTCAGCTGGACGGCCGGCCGCAGGACCACCGCAGCCCCCGTGGGTTGGGCCCCCCGCCGCGCAGTGAGCCGAGGCAGCAGGGCCCGCACCCGCTCGCGGATCTCCGCCAAGTCGGCGAGCGAGAGGTCGTCGCCCTGCAACTGCCGCTCGAAGCGCTCGATCTCATGGCGAAACTCGGTCAGCTCGCGCTGCAGGTCGCCATCGACCGGCGCCTCCCGCTCCAGCTCGAAGATCTGCTGATAGTCGCTGAAGATCCGCCGTTCCTCGTTGCGGTAGAGGGCCTGGATCCGCTCGCGGAAGCGCAGGTTGGTGTCGAGGATCGCGGTCAGCACCTCGGGATAGAAGAAGAGCGCGCCGAGGGCGTGCTTGAGCTCGCGGTAGCGTTCGACCAGCCGCCGCCTGTGCAGCTCGTCGAAGTCGCCGATGCCCTGCATCTCGTGGCCGAGCGTCACGATCTCGCGGCGGCGGTCCTCGACCACCGCCGACGCCGGCTCGGCGGTACCGAGGATCTGCCACAGGCCCTTGAGGAGCTCGCGGGTCGCCTCGCGGTCGGCCGCGACCCCGCTCGCCTCCCCGGTCTCCGTCTCGACCGCAACCCGGCTGACCAGGAAATCGATCTTGTCGAGCCGCTCGCGGGCCCAGCCCTGGCCGTCGTAACCGTAGAGATAGAACTTGACCAGGTGGGTGAGGATCTTCGGGCTCGAGTTCTTCACCTTACCGAAGAAGCGCCGCAGGCCGCTCGGCTCGATTCTGCTATCCTCGTCGAGCAACAAGCGCACCAGCCGGTTGAGCTGCCGCTCGATCGCATCGAGCCGCTCGCGCACCAGGGAGGTCGACGAGGTGTTGAGGTGGAGGGAGACGTCCTTAAGCTCGGCGTAGACCTCCTGAAACTCACCGGACTCCTGCTCCGGGGCGCGGTTCAGGATCACCTTGTTCAGACTGCCGACGAATTGGTGGAAGGTCCAGGCCGCCCGGAAGCGGTCGGATAGCTCCACGTACCTCCGGTGCAGAGAGCCCAGCTCTTGAACGGTCATCGCGCTCATGCCCTTGAAGGAGACGATTGTACGCAATGGAAGCCGCAAAGGAAATCCAGCCGTCGCGGCGGGCGAGCGGGCCGCTGCGGACCCTGATCTCCCGCCAGGACCTCGAGCGCCGGATCGACGAGCTCGCCGCCGAGATCAGCCGCGACTACCGTGACAGCCAGCGCCTGGTCGCCGTCGGCGTCCTCAAGGGCTCGGTCTTCTTCCTCTCCGACCTGTTGCAGAAGGTCGATGTCCCGCTCGAGGTCGACTTCTTCCAGACCTCGAGCTACGGCGCCGGGACGACGGCCGGCGAGGTGCGGATCAAGAAGGACGTCGACGTCCCCCTGCGCGGCGCCGACGTGCTGCTGATCGAGGACATCGTCGACACCGGCTACACCCTGAGCACCATCCTCGGCCTGATCCGCTTCCGCGGCGCCAAGAGCGTCAAGCTCTGCGCCCTGCTCGACAAGGTCGACCGTCGCGAGGTCGAGATCCCCATCGACTACCGCGGCTTCAAGATCCCGGACCTCTTCGTGGTGGGCTACGGCCTCGACTTCGACGAGCGCTTTCGCAACCTGCCCTACGTGGCCGTCCCGGAAGACATCCCGGCTGAGCTCGGCTGACCGCGCACGGACGGCCTTCCAGCCTGCCGCGCAACCCCCGGAGCTTCGAGGAGCAAACCATGGACTTTCACCACACCGACAAGGCGCCGGCGGCGATCGGCCCTTACTCCCAGGCCGTCGAGGTTGACGGCTGGCTCTACACCTCCGGCCAGGTGGGCCTCGACCCGGCGACCACCGAGCTCGTCGCGAGCGACTTCGAGGCCCAGGCCCGCCAGGTGATGCGCAACCTCGAGCACGTCCTGGCGAGCGCCGGTTGCCGCTTCCAGGACGTCGTCAAGACCACCATCTACCTGGCCGACATGGCCGACTTCGCCCTTCTCAACGCCATCTACGGCGAGGCGATGGGCAACCACCGCCCGGCACGCTCCACCGTGCAGGCCGCCGGCTTGCCGAAAGGAGCACGGGTGGAGATCGACCTGGTGGCGCGGGTTCCCGGCCGCTAGGAACGCCGTTCAGACTTCAGCCAGATAGTCGCGCTGGAGCTCACCCAGGACGCTGATCTCGCCCGTCGCGGCCCACTCGCGGGCGAGCTCCCGGCTCGCCGGGCCGACCTCGGTCACTACCGCGAGGTTGCCTTCGCGGGCGAGAGCGCCGACGTCGTAACCGGTGGCGTCGATCCAGCGGGCCGCCCGCAGCAGGCCCAACCCCCAGCTCACCTCGCGACCGAGCTCGAGGCCGAGCTCACCGGCCCAGGCCAGGAGCCCGGCGAGCTGGCGGTTGCCGGGGCGGGGCCAGCCCGGCCCGGCCGCCGGCCGCGGCAGCCATGGGGTGAAGCCGCGTCGATGCACCGCGCGAGCGATGTCGCGCAGCGGCCTCGCTTCGCGGTGGAAGAGGGCGTGGAAGGCTTCGTCCCGCCGGCCTTCGGCGAGGCGGCGAGCCGCCGCGGCGTCGAGGGACACGGCGATCGGCTGCACGACCTCGACCCCGGCGCTGGCGAGGGCCATCAGGCCGCGCTCGAGCTGCCAGGGCTCGTCGCTCAGGCCCGGGACCAGCGGCCAAACGGCGGCGCTCCCGGCGGGCAGCGTGGCGAGGGCCTGCCAATCCTCCGCCAACAAGGCCGGCAGGAGGTCGAAGACCACCGTCGCCGGGTAGTCCGGCGAGGCCTGGCCGGGGAAGAGCTGGACGAGGAGCGGCGTCCCCGCTGCCGCCAGCGCCCGCGCCGCGGCATCTCGCTCAGCGGCCAGCTCCTCCTCGACGGCAGGCAGATAGAGGAGGTCGGCCGGCGCTGGCTCGTCGTCACGCAGGAGCTCGAGAGGCACCGCACCGGCGGCCACCTCCCCGACGGTGCCTAGCTCACCGCTCGCCAGCTGTAGCCACGGCCGTGCCGGCCGCGGCCACTCGCGGGGCAGGGCCCGCACCCAAAACCGCCCCGGCTCCGGCCACTGCGCAAGAAGGGCTTTCATCGGCTGGCGGGGCCCTGGCCGCCGTAGAGCTCGAAAGCGTTGAGCACGTACTTGCCGAGCACGTCCGCCTCGAAGTTCACCTCATCGCCGACGACGAGGGAACCGAAGGTCGTGACCGCCAGGGTGTGCGGGATGAGGGCGACATGGAAGGAGCCCGCGCCGACTCCCGCCACCGTCAGGCTGACGCCGTCGAGGGCGACGGAGCCCTTCTCCACCACCAGCGCACGCCAGCGCGCGGGAAGCTCGACATCGAGCTCGCGGGACTCGCCGAGGTCGCGGCGGGCGAGCACCCGCAGCACGCCGTCGACGTGGCCCTGCACCCAATGGCCGCCCAAGGCCTCGCCAGCGGCCAGGGCCGGCTCCAGGTTCACAGCGCTGCCGGCACGCAAGCGCCCGAGCGTGGTGCGCGCCAGGGTCTCGGGGGCGAGCTCGTACTCCGAGCCGCTCTCGGCGAGCGCCACCACCGTCAGGCAAACGCCCGAGACCGAGAGGCTCGCACCGACCTCGAGCCGCTCAGCGAGAGCAGCGCTGTGGGCGAGCCGCAGGCGGGCGCCGCCACCGGCGGTGGGCGCGGGGTCGGTGGCTAGCCGACCAACTTCGCGGACAATTCCCGTAAACACTCTGGACGAGCTCCCGTGAGGATGAGGTCGGCGCCCCGCCGGGCGACGGTCAGCTGGCCCAGGCGCGGCGCCGCGGCCAACGAACCGAGACCGAAGCCCGCAAGGGGGCCCGGTGCCTGGCGGCCGCCAAGCAGGAGCGGCGCCAGGTCGACGGCGACGCGATCGTAGCAGCCGGCGGCGGCGAAGACGGCGAGCACCTCGGCACCGCCCTCGACCAACACGCTGCCGAGGCCGCGCCGGTGAAGATCGGCGAGGACGCTCGCCGGGCCGACCTGCGGCAGGACAACGACCTCGGCACCGGCGGCTTCGAGGTCCCGCCGCGGCGAAGCGGCCAACGCTTCGGTGTAGATCAGCAGCGGGCCGGGCACGCTGAGGAGGGCGAGCGGCGGCCTCAGGCGCAGCCGGCGGTCGAGCACCACGCGGGTGATCATGCCCTTGGTTTCCGTGGCCGCGGCCGCGCTGCGCCGGTTGAGCCGCGGGTCGTCCGCCAGCACCGTGCCGCTCCCCACCAGGATGGCGTCGTGCTCGTCGCGCAGGGCGACGGCCCAGCGCCGCCCGGCCGGCGAGGAAATCCAACGACTCTCACCGCTCGCCGTGGCGATCTTGCCGTCGAGGCTCATCGCCCACTTGAGGGTGACCTGCGGCCGGCCCAGCAGGCGCGGCACGAGGTAGCGCAGGTTGAGGGCCACGGCCTCCTCGGCGAGGCGCCCGACCTCGACCGCGAGGCCGGCGGCGCGCAGCCGCGCGAGACCTTGGCCGGCCACCCGGGGATCGGGATCGCGATGGCAAGCGACGAGGCCGCTGACCCTGGCGGCGAGCAAGGCCTCGGTGCACGGCGGGGTGCGCCCGAAGTGGTTGCAGGGTTCCAGCGTGACGTAGGCGGTGGCGCCCCGGCCCCGTTCGCCGGCCGCTGAGAGCGCCATCGTTTCGGCGTGGGCAGCGCCAAGCCGGCTGTGGAACCCCTCCCCCACCACCTCACCGTCGCGCACCAAGACGGCGCCGACCCGCGGGTTGGGATGGGTGTGGTGGCCACCCCGCGCCGCCAACCGCAAAGCGCGCCGCAGGTAGCGGTCAGCCGACGAGCGCAGAGGCGAACTCCTGCGAGCGGAACTCCACCAGGTCCTCGACGCCTTCACCGACGCCGAGGAAGAGCACCGGGAGCTTCAGCTGGCGAGCGATCGCCACCACCATGCCGCCCTTGGCCGTGCCATCGATCTTGGTCAACACCACGCCGTCGACCTGGGCTGCCTCGGTGAAGCGCTGGGCCTGGGTGAGGGCGTTCTGGCCGGTGGTGGCGTCGAGCACCAGCAGGGTCCGGCGCTGCCAGTCCGGCGCTTCGCGGTCGATCACTCGGCGGATCTTCGCCAGCTCGGCCATCAGGTGCTCCTTGGTGTGCAGGCGGCCGGCGGTGTCGACCAGGAGCTGGCGAGCGCCACGGGCACGCGCTGCATGGAGGGCGTCGAAGACGACGGCCGCGGGGTCTGCCCCGGTGCCCTGGCGGATCACCTCCAGGCCCAGGCGCTCGCCCCAGAGGGCCAGCTGCTCGGTGGCCGCGGCGCGGAAGGTGTCGCCGGCGGCGAGCAGCACCCGCTCGCCCCGCTCCTGGTGGTAGCGCGCCAGCTTGGCGATCGAGGTGGTCTTGCCGACGCCGTTGACCCCCACCACCAGGGTGACAGTCGGCCCGGCGCTCGGCGCCGGTGCGGGGACCTGGGCCAGCAGCCCAGCGATCTCCCCGGCCAGCCGCTGCCGCAGGGCCGTGGCTTCGATCGGCTCGTGGCGCGGCACGCTCTTGCGCAGGCGCTCCACCAGCTCGAGCGACGTCTCGACGCCGAGGTCGGCGCCGATCAACAGCTCTTCGATGTACTCGAGAGTGGCCTCGTCGAGGACCTTGTTGCCGGAGACCGCGGCGCCGAGGCGCTCGATGATCTCGGTGTGGGTCATGAAGAGGCCGCGCTTGAGCTTCCTCCAGAACCCCTTCTCCCCCTCGGGGCCGATCTCCTTGCGTTCGGGTGCGAGCTCGAGGCCCGCCTGGCTCTGTTTCATCGAGTCTTCTATCCTAGGTGCCCGCCAGCGACCGCCGAAAGTGGCGGTGCCGCAAAGCCAGCGCGCCGGAGTCTATCGAACGCCAACCCCGAGCCCGCCGCTGGCGTCCTTCACCTTTCCTTCTTGGAGACCCGCATGAACGGTGCCCCGATCGCCCACCCCGAGCCCGCCGACTATCCGCCGTTCTTCAGCCGCTACGTCGACCTGGTGCCTCCGGGCGACGTTCTCGGCCGCCTGGCAGCACAGCGCGACGGCTGCCTCACCCTTTTCGCCGGCATCGACGAAGCGCGAGCCGCCTACCGCTACGCTCCCGACAAGTGGAGCCTCAAGCAGGTGCTCGGGCACATGGTCGACACCGAGCTCGTCTTCCTCTACCGAGCCGTAGCCTTCAGCCGCGGCGAGCAGGCCTCCCTTCCCTCCTTCGACGAGAACGGCTACGCCGAGGCCGCCGCGGCCGACGCCCTGCCGTGGACCGCCCTCGTCGGCCTCTACCAGCAGATGCGGGACCTGAGCCTCGCCTACTTCGGCACGCTCAGCGCCGAGCAGCTGGAGCGCACCGGCATCGCCTCGGGCAAGGAAGTGCGCGTCCGGGCCTTTCCCTTCGTCCTCGCCGGCCACGAGCTGCACCACTTGAACGTGCTTCGCGAGCGCTATGGGGTGGGGTGAGGCGCGGCGGCCGGCCGCGCCGCGTCGAGGCCGGCGCTGGGGGGCGAGCTAGGCGAAGGCGTCAGTGACGATCTGGCTCGCCGCCGTCTCGAGCTGGCGGCGGGCCTCGGCGGAGCGTGCCGGGGGGCGCTGGGCGAGGATCAGGTAGTACTCGTCGGGGAGGGGCACGGCATAGACGACGAGGCCGTCGACCTCGATCTGCAGCATCTCGCCACGCCCCAGGCGGTTGCTGTCCAGGACCCGCTCGAGCTGGCGCACGTGGATCCCCAGGTAGGCACCCAGGATGCGCATCTGGTAGGGCGTGATCTCGGTGCAGGCGAGGTCGATCGTCTCCCCGGTCGGATCGAGGAAGAGGGCGCCGACGGAGCCCTCGTTGTTGGCGATCAGGTTGGCCAGGATGTAGTGGAACGGCATCGAAGACTCTCCGCAGACAGAGCGGCCCCGCTGGGCGTGGAGGCGTGCAGGCACCTCAGCCCATCAACGCGGCGCTCGCCTTGACTTCCTCGGTCGGCGCCGGCGGCCGCTGGATGGCCGACTCGATCTGCCCGGACTCGAAAGCGCTCAAGAAGGCGGTGACGACCTTGGCGTCGAAGCGGGCCCCGGCCAGACGGGTGATGGTGCTGACCGCGAACTCGGGTGTGTACGCTTGTTGGTAGGGTCGGCTGGTGGTGACCGCGTCGTAAGTGTCGGCGACCGAGACGATGCGGGCGATGAGCGGGATCTGCTCGCCCCGGAGCTGGTCTGGATAGCCCTTGCCGTTCCAGGCCTCATGGTGCCAGCGGATGGCCGGGACGATCTCGCGCAGCTGATCGATGCGCCCCATGATCTCCGCGCCGATCACCGTGTGGAGCTTCATCTGGTCGTACTCTTCGGCGGTCAGCAGGCTGCCCTTCTTGAGCACCCGATCGTCGATGCCGATCTTGCCCACGTCGTGCAGCAGGGCGCCCAGCCAGATGCGCTGCTGGAAGTCCTCGTCGAAGCCCATGTGGCGGGCCACGGCGCGGCTGATCGCCGCCACCCTCTCCGAGTGACCGCGGGTGTAAGGGTCCTTGGCGTCGATCGCGGCGGCGAAGGCGCGGATCGAGCCGATGAAGAGCTCGCGGTTGGCAGCCGCTGCATCACGCAGGCGGTCGACGTAGGTCTCCAGCTGGCCGCTCATCCGGTTGAAGCTCTGCGCCAGGTCCGACATCTCGAAGGTGAGGCCGCCCAGCTCCACGCGATGGCCGAGCTTGCCGTCGGCGATCTGCTTGGTGGTGGCGGTGAGGCGGTGGAAGGGCTCGCCCACCCAACGCGCCACCCAGACGGCGAACACCAGTGCCAGGAGGATCAGCAGGAGCGACGACAGCAGCGTGTTGAACACCATCCGCTGCACGGCCGCGAAGGCCGCCGTCGTCGGCTTGAGGACCGCCAGCTGCCACTGCGTCTCGGCGAGCCGGCTGACCGTCATCTGCACGTCGCGCTCCTCGCCGTCGAGCCGGGCCCGGAAGCTGCGCGTGAAGCTGATCGGGCTCTTGCCCATGCCGCTCAGCAGCCCCTCGCGGGCGAGGGCCGCTTGCAGCTCCTGGGCATGGGCGGTCGACCACAGCACGGTGCCGTCGGCGCCGGTGAGCAGCACGGAGACGTTGCTGTCCTTGGTGCTGCCGAAGATCGGGGCCAGCAGATCCAGCCGGCCAACACTCTCGAGCATCAGGCCGGGGGCCCCTTCGGTGCCGCTCACCGGCATGGCAAGCACCACCAGCGGCTCCTCGCCAGCCGGCGAGGAGCTCAGCCGGTAGACCGGGCCCTGGCGTCGGCGCGCTTCTTCGAAGGCAGAGGTGAGGTCCTGGCGGACGCTCTCCGGCTGCTCGCGGCGGCCCAGCCGTGGCCCCTGGCCCGCGAGGTCGAGGGCCGCCACCACCTCGAGGTCCGGGTTGGAGTCGAGGAAGCCGGCGATGAGGCTCCGCACCCACGGCTCGCGGAGGCGGTCCCCCAACTCGCCCTCGCCCAGGCCGGCCAGCAGGCTCTTGCCCACCTGGGCGAGCTCGCGGCGGCGCGCCACCAGAGAGTTGCCTACCTGCAGGGAGACACTGTCGGCCGAGCGGGCCAGGTACTGTTGTTCGAGATCGAGGAGGATCGCCCGGTTCTGGCGGATGAGGACGGAGTTGCCGATCAGCAGCGGGATGCTGCCAGAGAGCAGCAGGCAGAGGAAGAGCACGTGGCCCAGCTTGAGCCGGCGCTGCGGCCGCGGTGGTGGCTCGGGGACGGCGGGCGGCACCGCGATGCCAAGCGACGCCGCACCCCCTCCAGCCGCGGACGGGCGGGGAGGCGAGGCGATCAGCGGCTTGCGCGCCCCGGCGTCATTCACTGAGTTCTCTCCTTGATCGCGCCATTATAGGCGAAGGGTCCCACGGCACGGCCAGGAAGCCCGGCAGCTCGGCGGCCACCTCGGCCATGGGGACGTCGGGCACCACCGTGCCGGCGCCGAGCGCCGTCGGCAGGACCCAGGCGATCCCACCCTCACGGGCCTTCTTGTCGCGGCCCATCGCCGCCAGCAGCGCGCCGGGCTCGAGGGCCGGCAGCGGCGGCAGGGCGAGCCGCTCGAGCAAGGCGGCGAGGCGCTCGGAGACCTCCTGAGCGAGGCCCCGGCGCCTGGCCAACCGCAGCGCGAAGAGCATGCCGTAGGCCACCGCTTCGCCGTGGCGCAGGCCGGCATAGCCCGCCACCGCCTCGAGGGCATGGCCGAAGGTGTGGCCGAAGTTGAGCAAGCGGCGCTCGCCCTGCTCCGTGGGGTCGCGCGCGACCACCGCGAGCTTGGCCGCGATCGACGCCCGCACCACGGGCGCGAGGGCGGCGGCGTCCCCGGCCAGCAGCTCGGGTAGGTGCCGTTCGAGGTGGGCGAAGAGCTCGCCGTCGAGCAGCAGCGCCATCTTGATCACCTCGGCGAGGCCCGCCCGCAGCTCCGCGTCCGGCAAGGTGGCCAGCACCTCGGTGTCCGCCACCACGTGGTCGGGGAAGTGGAAGAGGCCCACCGAGTTCTTGGCCGCCGGCAAGTCGACCCCCGTCTTGCCGCCCACCGAGGCATCCACTTGGGCGAGAAGCGTCGTCGGCAGCTGGGCGAAGGCGATGCCACGCAGGAAGCAGCCGGCGGCAAAGCCGGCAAGGTCGCCGACACTGCCGCCGCCGAAGGCCACCACGCGGCTGTCGCGCTTGCCGCCGCCGGCGAGCATGGTCTCCCACAACCGCCCCGCCTCGGCCACCGTCTTGGCGCTCTCGCCGTCCGGCACCGCGAGCGTCACCGCCTGCCGCGCCGCCGCCATAAAGGGCGCCAGCCGCTCGCCGTGGAGGGCGAGGACCTGGGGCGACGAAACGACGAAGAGGCTGCGGCCGGCTACCCAGGCCGCGAGCTCCTCACCCGCCGCCCGCAGGGCGCCGGGGCCGATCCACAGCGTCGTCGGGCGCCCCGCGGCCTGCTCCTCCAGGCGTTCGACCGCCAACCTCAGCCTCCCTGGACCGCCAAGCCCAGCTCGCGCAGCTGGCGGGCGTCCACCGCCGACGGCGCCGAGGTCATCAGGCAGGTGGCTGAGGTGGTCTTCGGGAAGGCGATGACGTCGCGGATCGACGCTGCCCCGGCCATCAGCATCACGATGCGGTCGAGGCCGAGGGCGATGCCTCCGTGCGGCGGCGCGCCGTAGCGCAGCGCCTCGAGCAGGAAGCCGAAACGGCCCTCGGCCTCCTCGGCGCTGATCCCCAGGAGCTCGAACATCCGGCTCTGCAGCTCCTGGCGATGGATACGGATCGAGCCACCGCCGATCTCCGTGCCGTCCATCACCAGGTCGTAGGCCCGTGAGCGCACGGCGCCCGGGTCGCTCGCCAGAAGCTCTACGTCGCGCGGGTCGGGGCTGGTGAAGGGATGGTGGAGGGCCACCCAGCGGCCGGCCTCGGCGTCGTGCTCGAGGAGGGGGAACTCGGTCACCCAGAGGAAGGCGTGCGCGCCGTCCGGGATCAGCCCGTAGCTGCGCGCCAGCTCCTGGCGCAGGGTGCCGAGGGCCGATTCGGCGACGCTGCGCGGGGCCGCCACCAAGAGGGCCAAGCCGCCTTCGGCGAGGCCGAGCGCCGCCGCCGCCGCTGCACACTCGGCGGCGCTGAGGGCACCCTTGACCTGGAAGCTCACCTCGCCGTCCTTGCGCTTGAGGGTGAGCACGCCGGCGGCGCCGCAGCGACGGGCCACCTCGGCCCAGCCGTCGACCTGCTTGCGGCTCGCCTCGGCAGCCCCCGGGACGGCGAAGCCGCGGATCACACCGCCCTCGGCCACCGTCGCCTGGAAGCCGCGGAAGGCCGTGCCGCCGAGCTGCGCCGTGAGGTCGTGGATCTCCAGGCCGTAGCGCAGGTCCGGCTTGTCCGAGCCGTAGCGGGCCATCGCCTCGGCGTAGGGCAGGCGCGACAGGGTGGCCGGTACCTCGATCCCCACCAGGGGGAAGACCCGCCGGCAGAGGCCCTCGATCAAGGTCATCACGTCGTTCTCGTCGACGAAAGACATCTCGACATCGACCTGGGTGAACTCCGGCTGGCGGTCGGCGCGCAGGTCCTCATCGCGGAAGCAGCGGGCGATCTGCACGTAGCGTTCGAAGCCCGCCACCATCAGGATCTGCTTGAACAGCTGCGGCGACTGCGGCAGGGCGTAGAAGTTGCCGCGATGGACCCGCGAGGGCACCAGGTAGTCGCGGGCGCCCTCCGGCGTCGAGCGAGTGAGGATCGGCGTCTCGACGTCGAGAAAGCCGTTCTCGTGGAAGTAGTTGCGCACCTCGACGGTGACCCGGTTGCGGAGCAGGAAGTTCTGCTGCAGCTCGCCGCGCCGCAGGTCGAGGAAGCGGTAACGCAGGCGGGTCTCCTCGCTGGCATCGGCGGCCGTCTCCGGCGTGAACGGCGGCGGCTCGGCGCGGTTGAGCACCAGCGCGCGGTCCGGGATCACCTCGACGGCGCCGGTCGGCAGCTTGGGGTTCGGCGCCTCGCGGGCAGTCACCACGCCCTCGATCTCCACCACCCACTCGGAGCGCACCTCGGTGAGGGCGGCGGCGACCTCCGGCCGGTCCTGTGGATGGACGAGCACCTGGGCGAGGCCGCTCCTGTCCCGCAGATCGAGGAACATCACGCCGCCGAGGTCGCGCCGGCGGTTCACCCAGCCGCGCAGCAACACCCGTTGGCCGATGTCGTTCGTCGTCAGAGTCCCTGCACCACGCCTTTCCATGACCTCGCTCCTTGCCCTGCTTGTCGTTCGGATCTGGGGGCTCGAGCCGGCCGCCCGCCGGCTCAGTAGCCGGGGCCGAGGGCCGCCGAGTACTCGTCTTTCATGCGGATGTAGCGGTCGCGGATCTCACCGATCTGCCGGACCTCGTCCTCGCTGAGCGGCCGCACGACCTTGGCGGGGACGCCCATCACCAGGTGGCCGGCCGGCACCCGCTTGCCGGGCGCAACCAGCGCACCGGCCCCCACCTGGGCGCCACTCTCGACCACCGCGCCGTCGAGCACACGGGCACCGATACCGATCAGCGCCCCGTCCTCGATGGTGCAGCCATGGAGCATGGCGCTGTGCCCCACCACCACGCCGCGGCCGATGACCAGCGGATGGGTCAGGTGGGTGACGTGGAGGATGGTGCCGTCCTGGATGTTGCTGCCGGCCCCGATGCGGATGGTGTTGACGTCACCGCGGGCCGCGGTGTGAAACCAGAAGGACACGTCGTCGCCCAGCTCGATGTCGCCGCTCAGGTGCGCCGAGGGGGCGAGAAAGCACCCCTGGCCCAGCCGCGGCAGTGTTCCTAGGTATGGGTAGAGTGGCATCGTGCGCTCCCGAGCGCCTGCGCCGCGAATCTAGCACGCCTGCCGGCGCGGCTCGGGCCGCCGCCAGGCCCTCAGGGCGTGCCTTCGCCGCCGGCGGGAGCGTCCAGGTGGACGTCGAGCTGCGGGAAGGGGATGTTGAGGCCGGCGGCGGCGAAGGCCGCGACGACCTCGACCAGCAGCTCGCTCGGCACCTGCGGCTTGAGATCGATGTCGGAGAGGAAGACCCGCAGCTCGAGGTCGATGCTGCTCGCCCCCAGGCCCACCACCACCGCCTGCGGGGCAGGGTCGGCCAGCACGCCCTCGTGCTGCCGCGCCACGGCGAGGAGGGTCTCGCGGGCGAGCTTGAGGTTGCTGCCGTAGGCGACCCCCACCGGTAGCACGGCCCGCACGACGCGGTTGCTCAACGTCCAGTTGGTCACCGGCTCGGCGATCAGCTGGCTGTTGGGCACGATCACCTCGGAGCGGTCGACCGTGCGGATGGTGGTCGAGCGCAGGCCGATCCGCTGCACGACCCCCGTCTCCCCCGCCAGGACCACCGCATCACCCGCCCGCACCGGCCGCTCGAAGAGCAGGATCAGGCCGCTTACGAAGTTATTGACGATGTTCTGTAGCCCAAAGCCGATCCCAACACCGAACGCCCCGGCGAGGATCGCCAGGTTGCTGAGCTCGAAGCCGGCGAGCGAGAGGGCGATGAAGAAGCCGACGGTGATCAGGCTGTAGTGCAGCAGCGTCTTGACCGAGTCGGCGATCCCGCGGTCGATGCCCTCGACGCCGGCGATCCGCTCGCTGAGCAGGCCACGGACCAGCCAGGAGAGCCCCAGCGAGGCATAGAGGGCGGCAGCCGCCAGCAGGATGCGGCCGGCGTTGATACGGTAGCCGGCGACCTGGAGCGAAGCCCCCATGACGGCTTGCCAGGCGGCGTAGGGCGAGGCCGCCAAGCCCCAGACCTCAGCCAGATTGAGGCCCGTCACCACCAAGATGGCGACCTTGAGGGCACGGCCGATGCGGCGGGCGAGCTCGTCGCGGATCGCCAGCAGGGCCGGCCTCTTCTCCACCCCCGGCAGGTAGAGGACCAGGCGCAGCAGGCGGCGGCCGAGCCGGATCCCCAGGTTGGCGGCGAAGACCAGGAACACCGTACCCAACGCCGCTTCGAGGAGCCAGCGGGCCAGCAGGTGGAAGCCGATCACCTCGGCCAAGAGCACCACCGCGGTGGCGCCGAAGCCGAGGCGCAGGCCGAGCCCGAGGGGAGTGAGGCGGCCAGCGGACCGCGCCTCCCCCAGCGCCAGCCAGGCGAGGGCCACGAGCGGCGCGAGCAGCAACAGCAGCAAGGCGAGCCGGTAGAGCGGCATCGCCGGCGCCGCCGCCTCCAGGCCCTGGGCCGCCAACTGCCCGCCAGCCAGCAGGAAGACCCCCCAGCGCTCACGCCGATCGCTGAAGGTGCTGTGCGCCAGGAGCGCCAGCGAACCGGCGAGGAGGCCAGCCTGCACCACCCGCCAGAGGCCGGGCATCGGCTCGTAGGCCGGCGCCACCACCACCGTCGCGATCAGCATGCCGAGGGCGTGGGGATGGGAGAGCAGCCTGTGCAAGGGGGTCGCTGGATCGGCCAGGCGATCGAGCCAACGCACGGTGAGAGCGAGGGCGAAGGCGAGCAGGAGCTGCACGGCGAAGAGTGGCCAGTGCTGCTCGACGAAGTCCGGCGGCAAGCTGCTCAGGCGCTCGCGCACGCCGTCCCCCGGCGCCCGGCTCGCCTGCTGCAGCTGGGCAGCGTAGTGCGGTGAGAAGAGGAAGGGGCCGTTGCGGCGGCGGACCTCACGGCGCCACTCGCCGTAGAGCGTCTCGATGCGATCGAGGAGAACGCGGCTGTCGCGGACCAGCTGGCGGGCCTCGTTCTGCTGCGCGATCGCCGCCGGCAGCCTGTCGCCCACCTCGCGCTCGACCTCGGCGATCACCCGCAGAGAGGACAGCAGCGTGCCGCGCAGAGAGGCGAAGTCCGGCCCGCCGCGCAGCTTGTCGCGCCAGGAGACGAAGAGCGTCCGCGTGTCCTGCCAGCGCTCGCCGAGCTCTTCGAGGTAGCGGTAGCGGCGCGAGGTCGCGGCGAGCAGCTCGTCGCTCTGCTGCAGGTGTCTCTCGGCACGGTTGTGGAGCCGCGCCAGCCGGCCGCCGTCGAGACCGGCATCGGTCTCGCGCTCCACCACCTCTTCGAGCGCCTGCAGGCGTTCCCGGCCCTCAGCGAGCTCCGCCTCTTGACGGTGCTGATCGCGCTGGCGACCAAGGGAGCTGCGCAGTGCCGTGGCCTCCGCCTCGAGCGCCACGGCCCGCGGGACCAGCTCGTAGGCCCCCGGAATCCCTTCGCCCGCCCCAGGCGGTAGGTCCGCGTTGGCCGGCGAGCTGGCGGCGGATGATGGCTCCTGGCCAACGCCCGAGCCCTGTTCGGCGCTGACCTTGGCGCCCTTGCCGAGCAGCTGGTCGAGCAACTCCGCGGCCCCCGCCGCGACCGAGCTGAGGCCCAGCACGGCGAGGGCGAGCGGCAGCCCGAGGAGAACCAACCGCTGCGCGCCGTGGCGCGATCGGCAGCGTAGGAGCGTGGGTTCCGGCACGGCGGGCTAGGATACCAGCTCGCCCGCGAGCCCCTCGGCCGGCGCCTCCCCGGAGTCCAGGCCGCGGCCCAGCTGGCGCCGCTTCCACAGCTTGTAGATCGGCGGGTAGAGCAAGAGCTCGAGCAGGAACGAAGTGACCAGGCCGCCGATCATCGGTGCCGCCACCCGCTTCATCACGTCGGCCCCTGCCGAGGTGGCGAAGAGGATGGGCAGCAGGCCCATGAGCGCCGCCAGCACCGTCATCAACTTCGGCCGCACGCGTTTCACCGCCCCTTGCACCATCGCCTCGTCGAGGTCCGCCTCGCTCGCGAGCTGGCCCTGGCGGCGCCTCTCCTCGGTGGCCAGGTCCAAGAAGAGCAGCATGAAAACCGCCGTCTCGGCGTCGAGGCCCAGCAGCGCGATCATCCCCACCCAGGCGGCGATCGAGACGTTGTAGCCCAGCCAGTGGAAGAGCCAGATCGCCCCCACCGCCGAGAACGGCACGCTGACCAGGATCAGCAGCGCCTTGAACGCCGACTTGGTGTTGCTGTAGAGGAGCAGGAAGATCAGCGCCAGGGTGATCGGCACGATCAGCTTCAGCCGCTCGCGCACCCGCAGCATGTTCTCGTACTGGCCGCTCCAGGCGAGGGTGGTTCCCGCCGGCAGCTGGAGCTGCTCGCGGACGACCTTCTTCGCTTCCTCGACGTAGCCGCCGAGGTCACGGCCCACGATGTCGACGAAAACGTAGCCGGCGAGGAAGCCGTTCTCGTCGCGGATCATCGCCGGCCCCTGGTGGATGGCGATCTCGGCCAGCTGGCCGAGCGGCACCTGCGGGCCGGCCGGGGTGGGAATCAGCACCCGGCGCAGGCGGTCGAGGTCGTCGCGCAGCTCGCGCGGGTAGCGGACGTTGATCGGGTAGCGCTCGCGGCCCGAGATCACCGTCGAGACGTTCTCGCCGCCGACCGCGGCGGCGAGCGCCGTCTGCAGCTCGTCGATGCGCAGGCCGTAGCGGGCGAGCTGGCCCTGGCGAGGCTCGATGTCGAGGAAGTAGCCGCCGGCCACCCGCTCGGCGAACACGCTGCGGGTGCCGCGCACGCCACGGAGGATGCCCTCGAGCTCCTCGCCCACCCGCTCGATCTCCGCCAGCTCGCGGCCGAAGACCTTGATCCCCACGGGTGTGCGCACGCCCGTCGAGAGCATGTCGAGGCGGGCCTTGATCGGCATCGTCCAGGCGTTGGTCACCCCCGGGATCCGCAGCTTGCGATCGAGCTCGTCGACCAGCTCGTCGTAAGTGATGCGGTCCGGCCAGAAGGGCCGCAGCAGCGGCCGCAGCCATGCCGGGGCCCAGCCGCCGTACCAGACCTGCCGTGGCCGCCAGGCGCTCTCCGGCTTGAGCACCACCACCGTTTCCATCATCGAGAACGGCGCCGGGTCGGTCGAGGTGTCGGCGCGGCCCGCCTTGCCGTGCACCGACGCCACTTCGGGCACGCTCTTGAGCAAGCGGTCCTGGGTCTCGAGCAAGGCGAGCGCCTGCGCCACCGAGATGCCGGGCAGCGTCGTCGGCATGTAGAGGATGGTGCCCTCGGCGAGCGGCGGCATGAACTCGCTGCCCAGCCGGAAGTACATCGGCAGCGAGACGCCGACCACCACCAGGGCGGCGGCGATCACCGCCTTCGGCCAGCGCAGCAGGAAGCGGCAGACCGGCTCGTAGACGCGGTGGATGGCGCGGGTGATCGGGTGGCGGTCTTCGGCCTGGTAGCGGCCGACGAGCAGAGCGCTGGCCAGCCGGGAGAGCCAGCGCGGCTTGAAGGTGTAGGGGTCGATGCGGGCGAAGAGCATGCGCATCGCCGGGTCGAGGGTCACCGCCAACAAGGCGGCGAGCAGCATGGTGAGGTTCTTCGCCCAGGCGAGCGGCTTGAACAGCCGGCCTTCCTGGTCGACCAGGGCAAAGACCGGCAGGAAGGCGACGGCGATCACCAGCAGCGAGAAAAAGACCGACGGCCCGACCTCCTTCAAGGCCTCGAGGCGGACGTTGAAGAAGCTCCCCGGCCGCCCGCGTTCCTGCCATTGATGGATGCGGTTGTAGGCGTTCTCGACCTCGATGATGGCGCCGTCGACGAGGACGCCGATCGAGATCGCGATCCCCGACAGCGACATCACGTTGACGCTGATCCCCATGAAGTAGAGGGGGATGAACGACAGCAGCACGGAGATCGGGATGGTCAGGATGGGTACGATCGACGACGGCACGTGCCAGAGGAAGAGCAGGATCACCAAGGCGACGATGAGCATCGCCAGCTTGAGCTCGTGGCTCAACGTCGCGATGGCGCGCTGGATGAGGTCTGAGCGGTCGTAGGTGGTCACCACCTCGACGCCGGGAGGCAGCGAGGGAGCGAGGTCGGCGAGCTTGGCCTTGATCCGTTCGATGACGTTCAAGGCGTTTTCGCCGTGGCGCATCACGACGATGCCACCCACCGTATCGCCGCGACCGTCGAGGTCGCCGACGCCGCGCCGCAGCTCGGGCCCCAGCTCGACGCGGGCGACGTCGCGCAGCAGCACCGGCACCCCGGCCTCCACCCGCAGCACCACCTGCTCGAGCTGCTCCAAGGTGCGCGAGTAACCGCGCACCCGCACCATGTGCTCGCGACCGCTCCACTCCACCAGGCGGCCGCCGATCTCGTTGTTCGAGGCGGCGACGGCCTGGACCACCTGGCCCAAGGCGATGCCGTAGGCGGCCAGCCGGTTGGGGTCGACGGTGATCTGGAACTGCTTGACGTAGCCGCCGTAGGCCGCCACCTCCGCCACCCCCGGGACGCTCTGCAGGGCGTAGCGCAGGGTCCAGTCCTGGAATGAGCGCAGCTCGTCGAGGCTGTGCTGGCCGCTGCGGTCGACGAGGGCGTACTGATAGACCCAGCCGACACCGGTAGCGTCCGGGCCAAGCTCGGTCTGCACCCCCGCCGGCAGGCGCGGCATGATCTTCGACAGGTACTCAAGCACCCGCGAGCGGGCCCAGTAGAGGTCCGTACCGTCCTCGAAGATCACGTAGACGTAGGAGAAGCCGAAGTCCGAGAAGCCGCGCACCGCCTTGACCCGCGGCGCCCCCAGCATGGCCGTGATGATCGGGTAGGTGACCTGGTCCTCGAGGATGTCGGGCGAGCGGTCCCAGCGTGAATAGATGATCACCTGGGTGTCGGAGAGGTCCGGCAGGGCATCGAGGCGAATGCGACCGAGGACGGTCGTCGCGTAGGCGCAGAGCGCCAGCACCCCGAGGAGGACCACCGCCCGGTTGCGGGCCGAGAGCTCGATCAGCCGGCGGATCACGGCCGGTTCCCCTCGCCTGCGCCGGCGCTCGCCAGGGCCGACTTCAGGCGGGACTCGGAGTCGAGCAAGAAGTTCGCGCCCACCACCACCTTCTCACCGGCCGCGACCCCACTGGCGATCTGCGCCACGCCCCCGGTGCGCTCCCCCACGGTCACCTCGCGGGGTTCGTAGCGGCCGGGCGCCGCCTCCACGAAGACCAGCTGCCGCAGGCCGGTGGCGATCACCGCCGAGTCCGGCACCACCAGCGACTCGCCGAGGTCGAGCTGGTGCTCAACGTCGAGGTACATGCCGGGCTTCAGCCGGCCGTCGGCGTTGTCGAGGTCGAAGCGCACCCGCAGCGTGCGGGTGGCAAGGTCGAGGGACGGGTAGATGTAGCTCACCCGGGCCTCGACGCTCTTCCCGCGGTCGTAGGGCAGGTGGAGGCTCGCCCGCTGGCCGACGGCGAGCCACGGCGCCTCGGACTCGTAGAAGCTCGCCTCCAGCCAGACGTGCGAGAGGTCGTTGACGGTGAACAGCTCGGCCCCCGGCTCGACGGCGCGCCCTTCGAGCACCTCCTTCGACAGCACGTAGCCCGAGGCAGGGGCCTGCAGATCGACGGTACGCCGGGCCTTGCCGGTCTTCTCGAGCTCGACGATGAAGCTCTCTGGCACGTCGAAGAGCGCGAGCCGGCGGCGAGCGGCGGCCACCAGGTCCTCGCCGCCGCGGCGCACCTCCTCGAGCTGCGAGCCGAGAAAGCGTTCGGCGCTCTGGCGGGCGATCAGATACTCCTCCTGGCTGGCCAGGAGCTCCGGCGAGTAGATGGCGAGGATCGGCTGACCGCGGCGCACCAGCTGGCCGCTGAAGTTGACGTAGAGCTTCTCCACCCACCCTGCGATCTTGGTGGTCACGCGATACTGGCGGCGCTCGTCCGGCATCACCGTGCCCACCGTCCGCACCGTGCGCTCCAGCCGGCGGCGCTCGACGGTGGCCGTCTCGAGGCCCATGAGCTCGCCTGCTTCTGGTCCCACCTCGACGACGGAATAGCCCGGCACCGCGCTGGCGGCCGGCAGCTCGTCGGCGTAGACGGGCACGTAGTCCATGCCCATGCTGTCCTGGGCTGGCACTGGCGAGGTGACCGTGGGGTCCATCGGGTTGCGGTAGAAGAGCACCCGCCGCTCCCCCGCTCCGGCCGCTGGCGCTCGGCCGCGGGAGCCCTGGTCATCCTTGCCGTGGTCCTCGCCGTGATCCCCGGCGTGGTCGCCGGCGTGGTCGCCGACGGCAGCGGGCTCGAGGTCGCTCTCTTTGGGGACCAGGTTCATGTTGCAGATCGGGCAAACCCCCGGCCGGTCCGCGGTGTAGGTGGGGTGCATCGGGCAGTGGTAGAGACCGCTGCTCGCCTGCTGGCGATGGCAGCCTGCCGCTGCGAGCAGGGCCGCGAGGAGCAGCGCGAGGACGGCAAACGAGGCGAGGGCGGCGTGGCGCCGGATCTGTACGCTCCTCATGGCATGACTCCTTCGGCTGCGGTGCTCGGCGGCGCGGCTGCCGTCAAGGCCTGGGCTCGCGCCCAGACGGTGAAACGCTCGGCCTCGAGCGCGGCGCTACGCACCCGGGCCTCGAGCCACACGTCGTAGTCTTCGATGACCGTCGAGAAGTCTCCCCGCGCCGCCAGGTAGGCCGAGCGGGCGGCATCGAGGGTGGTGCTCGCCAGCGGCAGCACCGCCTCGTGCACCAGCCGCTCCTCGGCGTCCAGGCGGCGCGCGATGGCCTGCAACCGCTCGACCTCCTCGGCAACCGCCGCACGGGCCGCGCTGAGGGCCGCGCGGGCACCGTCCCGCGTCGCTTCGGCGGCGGCTAGCTCCGGCTCCTGGCGCGAGCGTTGCCAGGCCGGCACGCGGACGCCGAAGCTCAAGGTCACCATCGGATCGAGCGAGCGCCGGTAGCCGACGGCGGCGCCAGTCATGAAGTCCGGTTTGAAGTCGAGCCCGGCCAGCCGCACAGCTTCTTCGGCGGCGGCGAGCCGGGCCTCGGCGAGGGCCACGGCGGGAGCACCGTTCGCGGCCCGCGCCGCGAGATCGCTTGCCAGCGCCGGTACCGCCGGCAAGGCCTCGACGGCCGGCAAGGCAAGCTCGGGAAGCTCGACCATCCGGCGCAGGGCCGCCGCCGTCTCCGCCCGCGCCGCGATCACCTGCTCGCGCCGCTCGTCGTGGAGGCTGAGCCGCAGCTGCACCTTGAGGACGGCTTCCTGCTCCGTCTCACCGGTGCCGTAGCGCGAGGTCGCGGTCGCGGCCAGCAGCTCCAAGAGCTCGTGGGCAGCGTCGAGGGCCACCACCTCGCGGTCGTAGGCGTAGAGCTGAGCGTAGAGCGAGCGCACTCGCAGCTCTAGCTCGGCCGACGTCTGCTGCAGCTCGGCGCCGGCCAGCCGCGAGGCGGCCCGGGCGGCCTGCCGCCGCGCACCGCGCTTGCCGGGGAACGGCAAGTCCTGGCGCACGCCCAGCTCGACGACGGACATCGGCTCGCGGCCGAGGTTCAGGCGGTCGAGGCTGTCGTTCGCCCAGCGGCTCTCGACGACGGGGTCCGCCAGCGCCGCGGCGCTCCGGGTCCGCGCCTCGGCAGCCGCGAGCTCCGCCTGCTTCTCACCGAGAACTGAGGAGCGTTCGCGGGCCGCGGCGAGGAGCTCGGCAAGCGGCACTGCCTGCCCGCCGGCGGCTGCCGGCGGCATCTCGGCGGCCGCGGGAAGGCTGCCGACCACGGCAGTCATGAGGAGCGCCAGGCTCAGGCTCACGAGCCGGCGATAGAACGAGATCGATCTCACGGTGACCTCCACGAACGATGCCTCGTCCCGCTGCGCGAGTGCAGCGAGACCGTCCTGCCGGGCAACGCTTCGGAGGTCTAGATCAAGAAGGCGGCGTGGAGGGTGAAGAGACCGACGCGGAGGCGGCGACCGCGATCCTGGCGGCTGGCCGAACGGTCCAGGCGGGGGGCCGTCGGGGCGATGTCCGGGCTCGTCTCGGGAGCCGGCTCGAGGCCGCTGGGGGCGAGGTCCGGCGCTGCGGCGGCCGGCACCGGCAGCGCCGAGCCCGTGCAGCAGCCGAGCTCCAGGGTGTCGCCCGTCGGGCCGTGGCACGGCATCGTACCGCCCTGGCGCAGTGGGCAGGCGTCACCCATCGCACAGCTCGAGGCGAGCACGCTCGACGCCAGGCCCAGCGTGGCAGCGGCCGCGAGCACGACGAGGCCGAGGAGGAGGACGGAGCGACGCATCGCCGATGAGTATACGCCGGCTGCGGCGGCAAGGCTTGCTACGATGCCCGCAGCTCCAGCTTGCCGACCGTTCGAGGAGGTCCGTCGATGCTTTGCCGCCGCCCACACCTGTCTCTCCTTGCCCCGCTCGTCTCGCTCGCCGTCGGTGTCGGGCTCGCGCCGCCCGCCGCCGCGGTGCCGCCGAGCTACGCCACCTTCGAGCTCGCCGCGCGCGCCAATTTCGCAGGGGCCTTCCGCCTTCCCGACAGCGCCTTTTTCGCCAACACCACCCCGCGCCTCAACGCCGGCGGTGACATTGCCTTCGACCTCGAGGTCCTGCCTAGCTCCACGTCGCAGGGGGTCTGGCTCGGCTCGACCTCCGGCGGCAGCATCGTGCATACCACCGTGGCAGACGCGTTCGTGCTCTCGGTGGGGCTCAACGACCTCGGTGAGGTGGTCTGGGACGAGGCCTTCTCGAGCCCGGACGGCCTTTATCGGTACCTGCCGGGCGTCGGCGCGGGCTTCCTCACCAACGTGCCCTTCGGTGCCACCTCGTGGGGATCACCGGGGATCAACGCGAACGGCGTGGTGGGCTATCGGGCGGGCTTTGCGGGCAGCGGCCAGGCCTGGGTCTCCTACGACGGCAGCCCGACGGTGGCGATCCATGCCGCCGAGGCCGGGCTGGTCATCTCGAGCCCGTACTCCTTCCTCTTCACTCCCTCGTTCAACAACCAGCGGCAGATCGCCGGCAAGGTGCGCCTCGGAGCCGCCGGTCAGCTGGACAACTCACGCCCGGACGAGATCCGCGTCTTCGCCGCCGACGGCAGCTCGGTCTCGATCGCCCAGGACCACGACGCCAACGCCGCCTCGCCCTACAGCGGCTTCGACAACGCGGTCTCCCTGCGCGACGACGGCTGGGTGGCGTTCATCGCCACACTGGTGGCCGGCGGCCGTGGGGTCTACCTGTCGGACGGCACGATGACGATCGAGATCGCCACCGAGGCGGGGCCACAGGTATCCTCGATCGAGTTCTTCGCCCCCACGGCAAGCCCTGGCGGCCTGGTGGCCTTCCGCGCCTTCGACGCCGCCGGCCTCAGGGCTGTTTGGGTGGGCGACGGGACTGGCCTGGTGCCGGTGGTCAAGGAGCACGACATCCTGCCCACCGACCTCGGCCCGGCGCGGGTCGATCAGAACGATTCGAGCCCGGTCTTCGCCGGCGGCATCGAGCTCAACGCCGGGGGGGACCTGAGCTTTGCCGCCACCCTGACGCCGCCGGACGACAACCAGATCGAATGGGGCACCGGCGTTTTCGTCGCCCTCGCCACCGCCCCTGAGCCGATCTTCGCCGACGGCTTCGAGACTGGCGACACCGCCGCCTGGAGCCTGACCGTCCCCGGGGCCTGAGCCGGCCCTCAGGGCGGCGACGCCGGCTGGGCCAGCTCGACGGCGACCGTGTTGCCGCCGGGCAGCACGAACTCGCCGCCCACCCGGATGCTCGCCGGCCCGCCGGGGGCCGCGAGCTCGATGATTCCTGTCTTGACCGCCTGATGGCCCGCGAGCAGCGGCGTGTAGAGGCGCGCGATTGGCGCGCCCCGGAAGGCCCGCATCACACCGCCGTTGCCGTCGTCGGTGAGCAGCTCCCAGCGCACGAACTGGCCGGGGTCGACCTTCGCCACCGAGCCGCCGTCGACCCGTAGCTCGACGTAGTTCGAGCCGAGCAGGATGACGTCGGTCGGCTCGTCGCTGCGGTTCTCGATCACCAAGGTGTAGCGCAGGCGGCCACCACCACCACCACCCACCGGCAGGAGCTCCACCACCGGTTTCGCCACCGCCGGAGAGGGGTCGAGGGCGTTGAGCAGGTTGTCGAGCGAGAGCGCCAGCTTTTCTCCCGGCAGCGGCGCGCGGTAGTAGGCGAGGCCCAGGCGGTGCGGCAGATCGAGGGCGCCCAAGAACCGTTGCAGCTCTTCGAGATGGTAGCTCGCCATGCCCACCACCCGCACCCGATCGCCGCGTTGCAGGCTCCACTCCCCCACTCGCACCGCACCGCGGGCAGAGAAGCTGTGCAGCAGGCGGTCGACACCTTCGAGGAACGAGCCAGCCTCGAGCTCGAGGCCTGGATGGCGCACCAGCTCGCCGAGGGTGATCCGCGAGGTCTCCCCCCGCACCTTGCCCCCGGCCACGAGCAGGGCGCGGTTGAGGGTCACGACACCGATCTGGTACGGCCGGCCCCACTTCTCGAGGGCGCGCAGGTTGGCCTCCACCTTCTGCAGGTCCCAGGCATCCTCCTGCTCCGCCTCACCGCCCCGCTGACCGTAGAGGAAGGCGACCATCTGGTCGACCGCCTTCGCCACCTCCATGGCCTCCGGCTTGGCGAGCCAGGAGCGCTCGATGGTGCAGGAGAGGAAGGGTGAGCCCCGCAGCTGCTTGTGGGCCACCGCCAGCGCCTTGGCATAGGAGCCGAGCGAGGCCCCGGCGTCGACGTCGAGGTGGACGCCCAGCGCCTCGAGCCCGGAACCGCGGAGCCGGCCGGCCAGCTCGACCAAGCCCCCCGCGAGGGCCGTGCCGGCCTCCGTGGCATCGAGCTCGCCCGTCGGCCAGCTGCCGCGGACGACCAGGACCACGCCGGTGCGTCGTGGCAGCTCCAGGGTCGCCACCTTCTCGATGCGGGGCCGGCTGCCGTTCCAACCGAGGCGACCCGCCTCGACCATCAGGTCACCGATACCGGCGCTCTGGAGCTGGGCGAGCTGGGCAAACTCGATCGTCGCGCCCGCCGGCAGCCAATAGGCTGAGCTCTGCCGGCGCTGCGCTCGCTCGCCGCCGCCGGCGCAGCCGGCAAGGGTCAGGGCGGCGAGTACCGCCGCCAGGAGGTTCTTGCCATTCATGGTCGGGGGATCCTGATCTCCACCGAGAGGCCACCGCCGTCGCGATTGCGCGCCGCGATCTCACCGCCGTGCTCTTCGGCGATCCTGCGCGCGATCGGCAGGCCGAGGCCGGTGCCGGTGTCGTGGGTTGAGAAGTAGGGGTCGAAGATCCGCGGCAACAGGTCAGCGCTCACCCCGGGGCCGCGGTCGTCGACGGCGATGCGGGCCCAACCGGGCTCGGCGGTGAGCGACACGTCCACCTCGCCGCCACCGTGGCTGGCGCGCACGGCGTTCTCGAGCAGGTTGCGCACCGCCCGTGAGAGCAAACGGGCGTCGAAGCTCGCCTCGACGGCGGCCGCGCCGCCCTGGAAGGAGACGGTCACGCCCTGCGGCGAGGCCGTGCGGTAGGCGTCGGTCAGTTCACGCAGCATGGGCACCAGATCATCTCGCTTCGGCTCGATCTTGGGAATCCGGCTGTAGGTGGAGAACTCCGAAGCGATCGACTGGAGCTCGCCCACCTGCTTGAGGATGTTGCTGATACAGCGGTCGAAGATGGCAGCGAAATGCTCGGGATCGGTGGTCCACACCTGGCGCATGTGCTCGGCGGTAAGGCGGACCGGGGTCAGCGGGTTCTTGATCTCGTGGGCGATGATCCGCGCCATCTCGGCCCAGGCGGCGAGCCGCTGCGAGCGGAAGACCTCCGTGACGTCCTCCACCACCAAGAGGGCCGAGGGCTCGCCGGCGCCCGGCAGCGGCACCCAGACGAGCGTCCAGTCCCGCTCCGCCTCCTCGCTGCCGCGGATCCGCACCGTCTGGCGCGCCGGTTCTCCGGGGGCTGCACTGGCCGCCGTCACGAACTCGCCGACGGCAGCCAGCTCGGCGCGGCCGACGAGGGAGGCGACGAGCGGCTCGCCCACCCGGCTGCCCAGGAGCTCGGCCGCCACCCGGTTGTGCATCACGACGCGGTGCGCACCGTCGAGCGACACCACGCCGGACGTGATGCTCTCGACCATCCGCTCGACGACCGCCTTCTCGCGCAGCAGCGCCTCGCGGCCGGAGGCGATCTTGCCGGCCATCTCGTCGACCGCGCGCACCAGCTCGGCAAGCTCCAGCTCGCTCGGCGCGAGGTCGAGCGAGGGCGCGCCGGCGGCGATCCGCCGGGTGCCTTCCACGAGGGCGGCCAGCGGGCGGGTGAAGTTGCGGGCGAGGCGCGAGCCCACCACCAGCATCAGGGCGAAGAGGGCGGTCGAGACGACCAGGGCCCGCCGGCGCATGGCGGCGAGCGCCCCCGCCGCTTCTTCCTGCTGGGCGAGCAGGGGCACGGAGAGGAAGATCCGTGGCGGCTCCAGCGGCTCGTCCGGCAGGGTCACCGGCGTGTAGAGCTCGAGAAACGGCCGATCGATCACCTGGTTGGTGCGGGCGGCGATGCCGAAGCCCAGCAGGGCCAGGCGGGCGAACGCCTCGCCGGGGATGCGCCTGGGCAGCAGGCCGGCACTGAACAGCTCGTCCGTGCTCGAGGAGAGAAGCTCGGAGCTGAAGTAGACGTTGACGTCGTGGTCGACCAGGCGCGAGAGAGATTCGAGATAGCTCGGCGAGATCGCCGTCTCGATCGCGAAGCCCTGGGGCTGCGACAGCAGGGTGGTGACCACCTCGCGCTCAGCGGCGGTCAGCGCCTGCTCGCCCTGGGCCCGTTGGCCGCGGGCGAGCGAGGACTCGACCGTGCGCAGCAACACGTAGTTGAGGCCGAGCAAGGGCAGCAGGAGGAGCGCGGTGTAGACGAGCACCAACCGCCGCGAATAGGAGCGCACGGTGCGCGCGAGAAGGTCGCGGAAGGCCGGCCGGGGCAGCGCCAGCAGCAGTAGCGGCAGAGTGATCCCCGCCGCCCACAGCAGCACGCTGGCCGCCACCGTCCCTACGCGTTCGAGCGCGGCGCCGGTACCCAGCACCGGCAGGTAGAGGACCTCGTAGCCATCGGCCCGCCGCTGGCTGAACGCCCAGGCCTCGCCGCTCGGAGTGCGGACCCGGGCGGCCACCGCCTCGCGGCCGGCGAGCTCGGCAGGCACCGGCGGCAAGTCTTGCCAGGGTGAGACCAGGGCCCGGCCCTGCGGTGGGTAGAGCGCGTAGCTGGCCGGCGCCGGCAGGCCCTGCGGCGCCCGCGGGTCGCTCGGCGCGCCGCGCAACAAGCCCACCAGCACCTGCTCGGCCTCCTGGGTCTCACCGAGCGCAAAGCCCGGGCGCGGCTGCAGCCACCAGCGCGCCACACCCCAGTCCTCACCGCCGGCACGCAGAGTGACTCTGCCGGTCAGCCGCAGGGCGTCCCAGCCGGGCAAGCCCAGATCGGGGCGCGCCGGCTGCTCCCAGACCACCTCCTGTTGCTCGTCGAGGACGAGCCCGAACGAGAACAGGCTCGACGGCCCGGCCTTCGGCTCGATCACCAGCGCCGAGAGGGCGTTGCGCCGCGCCAGCGGGCTGCGGCGCCAGAGCGCGTAGGCGAGATCCCGGCGGTCCATCCCGGCGGGATCACGCAAGGTGAGGCCGGCGAGGTCGCTGCCGGCGAGGAAGCGCCGGACCTCGGCCTCTACGGCCGCCATCGCCGCCGCCGACGGCGGCGCCATGCGCGGCAGGACCTCGTGCTGTAGCTCGTCGCGCAAGCGCGCTCGTTGGCTCGCCTCCCAGCTCACCGCCGAGGCGAGGGCAGCGAGGGTCAAGAGCGTGGCCCAGGCCCCCACGCCCTCGGCGAGACCACCGCGCCGCAGCCAACGCTGGGTCGCCGCGGCCCCCGCCACCACCAGCAGCAGCGCGGGCCAGAGGTGCTCGCTCAGCATGGCGGCAGCGAGGAGGACCAAGAGCGCCAGGCCGTCCCATCGCCAGCCGCGCACGGTCACCGGCCGGCTGCGCCGTCGCACCGCCAGGGTCAGGAGGGCGAGGGTAGAAAGGGCGCCCGCCAGTCGCAGGGCGATCGCCTCGATGCTGCCGGGAAGCTCCGAGCCGAGGTCAGGCGCCGCCGCCAGGTGCTGGAAGGCGAGCGCCGGCAAGGGCACCGCCAGCGCCAGAAAGTGAAACGGCGGCCAGCGCTCCGGCAGCCCCGGCAGGCAAGCGAGGGCGGCTAGCAGCGCCAGGAGGAGCCAGGCGAGCGCGGGCGCCGGCACGGCCGCTCCCGCCCCGGCACAGGCTGCGCCGAGCAGGCTCGGCACGGCGACCGCGGCCCAGCGCCGAACGCCCCTCGGCGCCAGCAGGGCAAGGCTGACGAAGCGCAACACGGCGAGGCTCAGGAAGGCGAAGGCGAGCGCTCCCCAGGCGAGGGAGCGCAGCTGCTGGGCCGCACGGGTGCCGCCGGCGAGCCAGCGCGCCCGCGCCGCCGCCGCCGGTGGCGGCGAGATGAGCATCGGCGGCAGCTCGGCCACCGCGATGAGGCCCGCGTCACCGGCCGGCGCTGGCGTCGTCAACACCGTCCACCGGTAGGCTTCGCGCGCCTCGCCAGCCGGTGGGTCGAACGGCAGCTCGTCGGTCGGCAGACTGGTCCCCACGATCACCCGCCAGGGCCGGCGCTCGTCCCCCAAGGGCTCGACGACCAACAGGGTAAGGGCGGTGAAGCCCACCTCGACCCGGCGGCCGGCGCGCGGTAGGTCGACCGACCGCGGCTCGTGCAGCAGGCCGCGGCCGGCCCAGGCCCAGGCCTCGCCATCGGGATCGACGAGGAGCACCGAGGCCGGGTCGCCCTGCCCCTCGCGGACCAGCGAGTCGAGGCGGCGGAAGGCCTCCAGGCGGTCCGCGGAGCCGGCCGGCGCGGCGGGAAACTCCCGTCGCGCGGCACTCGCCAACGCGCCGAGGCGTTGCCAGAGGCCCTGGTACTCGCGGGCAGCCCGTGCGCGCCACCCGGCGGCATCGCGGCTCAGCCCGTGCTCGCCGACGGCGGCCCAGCCAAGGAGCACCACAGCCAGCAGCCAGGCGCTGCCGGCGAGCAGCAGCTCCCGGCGCGGCGGGCGAGTGGCGAGCCAAAGGCCACCCAGAAGACCCAGGCCGAGGACGTGCCAGGGAGCGGGGAGGGCCGGGGCGAGGGCAGCCGCGAGCAGCAGCGGCAGCTCGAGCCGCAGCGGGCGCGCCGCGAGCGTGTCGGTCAGCAGGCCGGGCCGGCCCCTCTCTGCGCCGCCGGCCACCCGGCTAGCCCGCGAGCATCGGCAGGTCGACGCCGTGCTGGCGCCCGAACTCGATGGCTTCGTCGTAGCCGGCGTCGGCGTGGCGCACCACCCCCATGCCGGGATCGCCGGTCAACACCCGTTCGAGCCGCCGGCCCGCTGCCTCGCTGCCGTCCGCCACGATCACCATACCGGCGTGGAGCGAGTAGCCGATGCCGACGCCGCCGCCGTGGTGCACCGAGACCCAGGTAGCGCCGTTGACGGCGTTGAGCAGGGCGTTGAGGATCGGCCAGTCGGCGATCGCGTCCGACCCGTCTTTCATCCCCTCGGTCTCGCGATTGGGCGAGGCGACCGAGCCGCAATCGAGGTGGTCGCGGCCGATGACGATCGGGGCCTTGACCTTGCCCGTCGCCACCAGCTCGTTGAACACCCGGCCGGCCCGCGCCCGCTCGCCGTAGCCCAACCAGCAGATCCTCGCCGGCAGGCCCTGGAAGGCCACCCGTTCGCGGGCCAGGCGGATCCAGCGGTGGAGGGCCTCATCTTCCGGGAAGGTGGCGAGGATCGCCTCGTCGGTGGCAGCGAGGTCCGCCGGATCGCCGGAGAGGACGGCCCAGCGGAACGGCCCCTTGCCCTGGCAGAACAGCGGGCGGATGAACAGCGGCACGAAACCGCCGATCGCGAAGGCGTCGGCCACCCCAGCCTCGAGGGCCTGGCCGCGCAGGTTGTTGCCGTAGTCGAAGGTCACCGCACCGCTTTCCTGAAGCGCCAGCATTGCCCGCACGTGCGCCGCCATCGAGGCCATGGCGCGCCGGATGTACTCGGCCGGATCGCTCTCCCGCAGCGCGAGCGCCGCGGCGTAGGGCAGGCCGTGGGGCACGTAGCCGGTGAGCGCATCGTGGGCCGAGGTCTGGTCGGTGACGACGTCGGGGAGCAGGCCGCGGGCGACCAACGCCTCGAGCAGGTCGACGGCATTGGCTTCGACGGCGATCGACACCGCCTCACCGCCGTCGCGGGCGGCCAGCGCCCGCGCGATACCAGCGTCGATCGACGGCGCCAGCTCGTCGAGGTAACGGGTCTCGAGGCGGCGCTCGATGCGGTGCCGGTCGACCTCGGCGGCCAGGCAGACGCCGCCGTTCATGGTCACCGCCAGGGGCTGCGCCCCGCCCATGCCGCCGAGCCCGGCGGTCACCGTCAGGCGCCCCGCGAGGCTGCCACCGAAGTGCTGGCGGGCGAGCTCGGCGAGGGTCTCGTACGTCCCCTGCAGGATGCCCTGGGTGCCGATGTAGATCCACGAGCCGGCCGTCATCTGGCCGTACATGGTCAGGCCCAGGCCCTCCAGGCGGCGGAACTCGTCCGCCGTCGCCCAGTGCGGCACCAGCATCGAGTTCGAGATCAGCACCCGCGGCGCGTCGGCGTGGGTGCGGAACACCGCCACCGGCTTGCCCGATTGCACCAAGAGCGTCTCTTCCGGGCCCAGCCGCTTGAGGGTTGCGACGATGGCCGCGAAGCACTCGCGGTTGCGGGCCGCCTTGCCCGAGCCGCCGTAGACGATCAGCTCCTCGGGCCGCTCGGCGACCTCGGGGTCCAGGTTGTTGAGCAGCATGCGCAGCGCCGCTTCCTGCTGCCAGCCACGACAGGAGAGCGCGGTCCCGCGCGGAGCACGAACGGGAGTGGGAGGGGTCTCGACCAACATGCGGCGATCTTACCTCCGCCCGGCGACCGATTCGACCGCAGGGAGCCTCCGCGCTAGCCCCCCTCTACGCCTTGATCTCGTGGCGCTCCATCTTCATGGCGAGGCCATTGCGCGAGAGGCCGAGGAGGCGGGCGGCGCGCGACTTGTTGTTGTGGGCACGGCGCAGGGCCTCGCGGATCGCCGAGCGCTCGGTGGCGGCGAGGAGCCTCTCGAGGTCGAGATCGGAGCTCGCGTCCACCCGCGCCGCGGCCTGCACGGTCGACAGCCGCACCGGCGCCGGCAGGATGTTGACGTCGATTGGCCGGCCAGGCGGGCAGAGGTAGACCAGCTGGCGGGCGATGTTGGCGAGCTCGGCGAGGTTGCCCGGGTAGTCGTAGGCGAGCAGGGCCGAGTTCGCCTTGACGGTGATCCCCTGCATCCGCCGCCCGCTCTCGTGGCAGGCCCGGTTGATCGCCGACTGCAGCAGGAGCGGCAGGTCTTCCCGCCGGGCCCGCAGGGAGGGCACGTCGATGGTGAGCTGCGACAAGCGGTAGGCGAGGTCGACGCGGAAGGTGTCGCGGGCGACCGCCGGCTCGAGGGCGCCGCTCGTCGCGGCGATCAAACGCACATCGACGCGGGTGGCAGCCCTGCTGCCGGCCGGCTCGACCTCCCCCGAGCGCAGGAAGCGCACCAGCCGGGCCTGCAGGGCCAGGGGCAGCTGGTCGACCTCCGAGAGGTACAGGGTGCCACCGTTGGCGAGGAGGAGCTTGCCGTCGCGGCGCATCACCGCGTCGCGGCCGGGGACCTCGGCGCCGAAGAGGTCCGCCTCGACGGCCGTCGGGCTGGCGCCGGTGCAGCTCGCCGCCACGAACGGGCCGGCCCGGCGGGCGCTCGACAGATGCAACGAGCGGGCGATCAGCTCGCGGCCGGTCCCGGGCTCACCGCGCAGCAGCACCGTGCGCTCCGGCTCCATGGCCAGGCGCAGCTGCTCGACGACGGCCTTCATCGCCGGCGACTCCCCCACCACCAAGGCCGGGTCGAGCACCAGGTCGCGCTGCGCCAGCCGGCCGGGGAGGATCGGCTCGTACCAGCCCACGTGATGCACCAGGCCGAGCACCAGCAGGTCGCCCAGCGCTCGCAGGGCCGCGCTCAGGTCCCAGCCCGCCACCTCGTGGCGCGGCAGGGCGACGATCAGCAGGTAGGGCCGTTCCACAGCCACGAAAGCGTGGAAGGCGATCCACGCCGACTCGCCACCGAGAGTGCCCGCAAAGCCCGCCTGGCCAGGGTCGTGAACCCGGTCACCCACCTGCCGGCGCACTTGCTCGAGGAGCTCGTCGCCCGCCGCGAGCCACGCCGGATCGCTGGCGCAGACGAACTTGGTGCCGAGCTCGGCGGCGAGGTCGCCGTGCAGGAGGAGGAGCGCACCGCCGCCGAAGTCGAAGAGGAGGCGATTGGCGAGAGCCTCGAGCGGGGTGCGGCTCTCGACATCGGCGAGCACCCAATGGCTGATCTCGGCCAGGTGCTCGAGCATCCGCTCGGGGTCCATCCGTCCCTCGGCCGGCACGGGCGCCGCCACCGGCACTGGCACCGGCGGACGCTCTGCCACCACGTCCTCGACCAGTAGCGTGACGCTCCCCAGCTTGACCTCGTCCAGCACGTCCAACGCGGCGTCGCGCACCCTCTTGCCCCCCACCAGCACGCCCTTGCGGCTGCCCAGGTCCTCGATCTTGAGCTCCTGGCCGTCGTAGCGCAGCCGGGCATGGGCGAGCGAAACGCCCGTGTACGGCAGGTAGACGTCGCAGCCGGGCTCGCTGCCGATCACCATCTCGTTGCGGTGGATCGGAAAGCGCCGCACGCCGTCCGGTGCATAGGCGACCACGCGAAGCATGAAAGGAATTATGGCAGGGATCGCGGGATTGAGCGCCGCTTCAATAGACAATTAGCCATTCATTGCCATTCCTGCCGTGTCGAAAATTCCGCAGCGTTCTGGAGGACCGGGATCAGCCGTGAACCAGCACTCCCCTTCCGCCAAGCGCAGGCTGCAGATGTGCCGCGGCGTGAACGGCCGGGCCGCTCGTGAGAGTTCCCGAACGACCCGGCGCCAGGCAGCGCTCCCTAACGACTGAAGCAGCAGACGAGGTCTGGCGGTGCGGAATAGAGGATGTCGACCTCGCCGGCGGCGGTGAGGCCGTTGATCGTCTCGAGGTAGGCGCCCACCGCGAGGTCCTGGTGGCCGTTGCCGTCGAAGTCCCCGCTCGCCAGGCTCCAACCGAACCGGTCGCCGACCTCACGGGCCCCGAGCCCAGGTTGGAAGAGCAGCACGCTCGAGTTGAGCACGGGGCCGGAACGGCTGCCAAGGAACTTCTGGACGGCACCAGTCCCGTTCTCGAACGGCACCCCGACGAGGAGCTCGCCGTCGCCGTCGCGGTCGAGGTCGGCGATCGCCAGGGCGTGGCCGAACCAATCCGAGGTCTCGGCGACCTCGGCGACCCCAGCGACGTCCTGGTCGATGTAGAGGCCCTGCGGGGCGAGGCCGCCGGCGGTCCCGAACAGCACCACCACCGCCCCGGCGTCCACCACGTTGCCGACGTCCTCTTCGGGGACGCCGACGGCGAGGTCGTCTCGGCCATCGCCATTGAGGTCTCCCGCGGCGAGATGGAGCCCGAAGGCGTCCCGGGCCTCCGGGGCCCCCAGGCTGGCATGCAGGCCCTGCCAGAGCACTTGCGTGCGCTGCCGGTCGAGACCCGTGGCGCTGCCGAAGACGACGTCGACCACACCGCAGTTGGTGATCCCCTGCCAGGTCTCACCGGGAACGCCGACGGCCAGGTCGTCGAAACCGTCGCCGTCGAAGTCCCCGGCGGCGACCGACCAGCCGAAGTTGTCGGAGTTCTCACTGTCGCCGGCGGCACTGAGGTCGCGCTGGCCGATGAAGTTGCCTGGCCGCGGAGCGAGCCCCTCGGCGCCGCCGTAGAGGACCTGCACCGCTCCCTGGCCGTAGTCGAAGCTCAACCAGGAGCTGACCACCACCTCGCCCATCACTCCGATCGCCAGATCGTCGTAGCCGTCGCCGTCGAAGTCGCCGCTGGCGAGGGCCCAGCCGAAGTAGTCGCCCTCCTCGGGGTCGCCCACCACGCCGGGAGAGTCCTGCGCGAGGTCCTGGACGCGGGCGATGCGCAAGGCGTCCGGCCCGCTGTAGTAGATGTGGACGACGCCGGAGTCATCGCCGTCGTGGTCTTCGAAGGGCACTCCCACCGCGAGGTCCACATAGCCGTCGGCGTTGAAGTCGCCGCTCGCCAGGACGCGCCCGAACTGATCGTTGCGTTCGCTGTTCGCCATCCCGGCCCAGGTCTGCAGGACCTCGGGGGTCGCGTCCGTGCGCAAGCCGTTGTCGGCCCCCAAGGCCACCGCCAGGGAGCCGGCGTTGGCCACCGTGCCGACATCCTCGAAGGCGGCACCGATGGCGAGGTCGGCCTTGCCATCGCCGTCGAAATCGCCGGCGGCGAGGCTGAAGCCGAAGGCGTCGTCGGCTTCCGTCGTCTGGTAGCGGAAGTAGCTTTGCTGCAGGGTCTGCGGCCTCGGGGTCTGGAACTGGCCGAAAGCTGCTGGCCCCGCCAGGCTGAGCAGTGCGACCAAGGTCCAAGGCAGTACCCCAGCGGACTCGCGTCGTCGGTGAAGCATCGCGGCCTCCATAGCGGTCTCGATCGTCAGCGGTCTCGATCGTCCAGCGACCGAAAGTCTCGAGCTCGTAGCAGCAGCGCGGTCTGCGCGCTGCTCACGGCCCAGCTTGTTGAATGGGCCACCGCATCTCGCACTGCGGATGGCCCGGGCGCAACGCCCTGCGCCGAGGCCCTACGGCACCTTGCCGCCCCCTCCCCAGATCAGCTTCGGGGATGCCGAGTAGAGGACGTCGACCTGCCCGACGAGCCACATGCCATCCAACCACTCGCCATAGGACCCGATGGCCAGATCGGGGTATCCGTTGCCGTCGAAGTCGCCGCTCGCCAGGCTCGAGCCGAAAAGGTCGTTGATCTCGGGCGCCCCTGAGCCCGGTTGGAACAGCTGTACGCTCGTCGCCAGGACCGGTCCGCTGGCGCTGCCGAGAAATCCGTGGACGGCGCCGGTCCCGTTCTCCCACGGCACCCCGACGATGAGCTCGGCAGCGCCGTTGCGGTCGAGATCGGCGATCGCCAGCGCCCAACCGAACCGATCCTCGACCTCGGGGACGTCGGCCACCCCAGGAGAGTCCTGGTCGATGAAGAGCCCCTGTGCCGACAAACCGGCCGCGGAGCCAAAGGCCACGACCACCGCGCCGGCGTCCCGCACGGTACCGACGTCTTCGTAGGGCACACCGACGGCAAGATCGTCCCGGCCATCGCCGTTGAGGTCGCCCGCGGCCAGAACGTAGCCGAAGGCGTCGTTGGTCTCCGGCGTACCCAGGCTCGGGTGGGTCCCCTGCCAGAGCACCTGGGTGCGCTGGCGGTCGAGGCCGCCGGGGCCGCCGAAGACGATGTCGACGACACCGCAGTGGGAGATCCCCTGCCAGGTCTCGCCGGACACGCCGACGGCGAGGTCGTCGAAGCCGTCGCCGTCGAAGTCACCGGCGGCGAGCGAGCGGCCGAAGTGGTCGCTGTCCTCGCTGTCGCCGGCGCCGCTCAGGTCGCGCTGGGCAAAAAAGTTGGTTGCACGCGGCGCGAGGCCCTCGGCACCGCCGTAGAGCACCTGCACGGCACCCTGGTAGGAGTTCGTCACGAAGAGCTGCTCCTCCACCACCTCGCCGACGACCCCGATCGCCAGATCGTCGAATCCATCGCCGTCGAAGTCGCCGCTGGCGAGCGACCAACCGAAGTGATCTTCCTTCTCCGGGTCCCCGGACAGGCCTGGTGAGTCCTGCGCGAAGTCCTGGATGCGGGCGATCCAGAAGATGTCCGACCCACCGTAGTGGACCTCGACGACGCCGGCGTCTGTGGCGTGATGGTCCTCGTACGAGGCCCCAATCGCCAGGTCGGCGTAGCCGTCGCCATTGAAATCGCCGCTCACCAAGGTCGAACCGAACCAGTCCTCGGTCTCGCTGTCGGCCTGACCATCCCAGGTTTGCAGGATCTCGGGAGTCACGTCCGTACGTAGGCCGGAGCTGTCGCCCACCGCCACCGCCACCGAGCCGGCAGCGGCCAGCGACGCCACGCTCTGGCCGGGGGCGGCAATGGCCAGGTCAGCCCTGCCGTCACCGTCGAAGTCAGCCGCGGCGAGGGCGGCCCCGAACCGGTCTCCCTTCTCGCCCACCTGGTAGCGGAACTGCCCCTGTTGGATGAACTGCGGGCCGGGAGTCTGGTCCTGGGCGAAGGCCGCGGGCGCAGTCAGGCCAAACAGGGCCAGGAGCGTCCACAGCAGGGCCCCAGCGGGCCCGGGTCGTCGGCAAGGCATGGCGTCCTCCATGTCGCAGGGCTCGCCCTGCGATCAACGGGTTTCGTGGTGCGAGGTGTGGGGCCCTCTGTGGCCCCGTCGTCTTCTTGAACGTAGTGAGGGCGCCGGAACCGCCACCGGCGCCAGGGGTCGGCTCAGGGGAGCTGGGTCACCTCCGGCGGCGCATAGAGCACGTCCACCTGGCCGCTTCCGACCAGCCCATTGAGGACCTCGTCGGGGGCCGCCACGGCGAGGTCGGGCCGGCCGTTGGCATCGAAATCGGCACAGGCCAGCGCCGCGGCGAAGAGGTCTCTCGCCTCGACGGAACGAAAGCCCGGCTGATAGGCCAGCGCGTCGTCGGCGAGCGACAGGACGGTGGCGCTGCCGAAGAAGCGGTGGTAGGCGCCGTAGCTGCCCTCTCCAGGCACTCCCACCAGAAGGTCGTCGCGGTGGTCGCCGTTGAGGTCGCAGGCAACCAAGGGGCTGCCGAACTGGTCGTGGGACTCGGCGAGATCGGCGACGTCGTTCGAGTCCTGGTGTAGGTACCAGCTGCCGGTCAGGGCAAGGCCGTTGACCGTCCCGGGGAGGATGTTGACAGCCCCTGCGCCGGCCGCCAGGCCGACCTTGCGACCGGGCGACCCGACGATGAGCTCGTCACGGCCATCGCCGTTCAAGTCCCCGGCCGCAAGACCGGCACCGAAGAAGGCGTAGGCCTGGGCGCCGCCGAGGCTGGCGCGGCTTTGGGCCGTGTAGGCGATGGTGCGGAACGGATAGACGGTGCCATGCTTGCCGTAGACGACCTGAACCTGCCCGGCCGCCTCCAGGCCGAGGACGAGCTTGCCCGGCGCGCCGATCACCAGGTCGGCAAAACCGTCGCCATCGAAGTCGCCGCTCGTGAGGCTGGCCCCGAAGCCGTCGCCGAGCCGCGGCACGCCGCCCAAGGCAGCGGTCGTGAGGTAGGTCCCGAAGAAGGTCTGCAGGCCCATCGCGCTCCCGTAGAGAACGGCGACCGCTCCCTCGCCGTAGCCGACCGTGCTGCTGCCCAGGCCGGGCTCACCGATCGCAAGGTCTGCATAGCCGTCGCCGTTGAGGTCGGCGGCGGCGAGGGCGACGCCGAATTGCTGGTAGGCCGCCGGCGCCGGCAACAGGCCCTCGATGTCGGAAGCGAGGTCGAGGGTGGTCGCCGGATCGAGCCCCGTGGGGCTGCCGTTGAGCACGCTGACGCCGCCGGACCAGAGCTTGCCCGGGTAGTTCTTGCCGAAGCCGACCGCCAGGTCCGCGAAGCCGTCGGCATTGAAGTCGCCGGCCGCCAGGGCCCAGCCGTAGAGCTGGTTGGCGGCGGGGTCGGGCTGGCCGCCCCAGGTGAGGCGCAACGTCGTGCCGAGGTCGGGGCGCAGGCCCGTGGCGCTGCCCGGCGCAACGTGCACGCCGCCGACCCCTGGCGCGCCGCCGACGGCTTCCCCGGGCGCCGCCGTCGCGAGGTCGGCAAAGCCGTCGCCATTGAAATCGCCCGTCGCCAGCACCTGGCCGAAACTGTCGAGCCGGGCGATCGCCTCACCCGGGAAGGCGCTGCGCAACAGCACCAGGGGCGGCGGTGCCGTCACCGCGGCCCCGAGCCCCCCGGCCGCCAGCGCCAGGCCGAGCAGCCCGGCCGCCAGGCAGCGCCGCGTCGACGCCCGGCCCTCGGTCTCGTTGTCGCTTCCGATCCCACGCATCGCGAGCTCCTTCCCGCCTCTCCTTGCGTCGCCGCCCGGCTCGGGCGGCACGCGGACGGGTCCGCAGCGAGAAACGGCAACGGCTGCCGCCAACCGCCAGCACCTGGTGGTGCCGGGTGAGGAACCGGGGGGAAGCGCTACTCGTAGCGCAGGGCTTCGATGGGATCGAGCTGGGCGGCGCGGTGGGCCGGGTAGAGCCCGGAGACGACGCCGACCGAGAGCGCCACCAGACTCGCGAGGGCAACGGCGCCGGGGGTGACGAGAGTCGGCCAGCCGGCGGCCTGGCCCACCGCGGCGGCGATCCCGACGCCGGCGAGCACCCCGATGCCACCACCGAGCAGGCTGATGGTGAAGGCCTCGGCGAGGAACTGGAAGCGGATGTCGCGGCGGCGGGCCCCGGCGGCGCGGCGGATGCCGATCTCGCGGGTCCGTTCGAGAACGGTCGCCAGCATGATGTTCATGATCCCGATGCCGCCCACCAGAAGCGAGATGCCGGCGATCGAGGCCATCACCGCCGAGAACAGCCGCTGGGTGCGCCGGCTCTCGGCCAGCAACCGCTCGGGGACGACGATCTCGTAGTCACGGGCGCCGGCGTGCAGGCGGTCGAGGAGGCTCGCCAGCTGTTCGGCCGCCGCCGGCGGCGAGCTGCCCGGCCGCAGGCGCACCAGGAGCTCGGCGTAGGGCGAGGCCAGGGGATCGAGGTTGAGCTTGCGACTGGCCGTCGAGGCGGGGACGTAGATCGTGCGATCGCCAGCCCCGACCGCCGCCGCCTGGTTGGCAGGCGCCGGCCCGCCGCCCTCCCCGACCGCCGGCGCCAGGACGCCGATCACCTCGAACCAGGTGTCGTTGATCTTGACGTCCTGGCCGAGGGCCGGAGCGAAGGCAAAGAGCTCGCGGCGGACCACCGCCCCCAGCACGCAGACCTGGGCGTGGTGGGCGAGGTCACCAGCATCGAGGAAACGGCCCTCGGCGAGGACGAGGCCGGCGAGCTCGGCCTGCCGCGGTTCGACGCCGAGGACGCCCGCCGTCGCCGTGCCGCTCGCCGAGCGCACGGCGTAGGCCTCAATCTTGACCGTGCCGAGCACCGCCTCGGTAGCGGGGATCGCTGCCAGGATCGCCTGCGCGTCGCGCGGCGACAGGCCGATCGACTTCGCCCGCACCTCGCGCGCCTCGTCCGGCTGCAGGACACGGGCGCGGGCGATCAGGTTGAGCACGCCGAGGCGCTCGATCGCCGCCAGCGCCTGGCGCTCCGCCCCCTTGCCGATCGCCAGCATCGCGATCACCGCCGCGACGCCGAAGATCATCCCCAGCATGGTGAGTGCCGAGCGCAGCTTGTGGGCGGCGAGGTCTTCGAGCGCCGTGGTCAGGGCCTCGCGCGGCGTCATGAGCCGCCCTCCCCGGGACGCACGACCTCTGTGGCCAGCGAGCCGGGAGCGCTGAGCGCCACCTCGTCGCCCGCTGCGAGGCCCGCGACGATGCTCACCCGGCCGCCGACGCCGCCGCCCAGCTCGACCTCGACCTCCTCGAGCTGCCGACCCCGCCGGCGGTAGACCACGTTGCGGCCGTCACGGTTGAAGACGGCGGTCGCCGGCACCACCAGCGCCGCCGCTTGCCGCCGCGTCGCGAGGAAGGCCCGTAGCCGCTGGCCCGGCCGCAGCGTCGCCGGGAGCTCCGCGGTAAAGCGCACGGTGGCAGAGAAGTACTGTACCGGCGAGCCCGGGAAGCGCGGCCGGGCCAAGGTGCCGAGCTTTTCGAGGACGGCGGCGTAGCGATGGTCCGGGTCGGCTTCGACGACGACCTCGGCCGGCGCTCCGGCGGCAAGCCCTCCCGAGTCGGCCTCCAGCACGAAGACCTCGGCGACCAGCTGGCTCGGATCGGGGATCTCGCCCAGCTTCTGGCCTGGCCAGACGGTGTCCCCGACCCGCGGCAGCTCGCCTCGCCAGCCGCGTTCCAGGACCAGCACGCCGGGCCCTGGCGCGGTGACGGTGAGCGCCGCGAGGCCCTGCTCGGCGCGCCGGAGCTGGACGGCGCTCCGCTGCTCGGCGAGGCCGGCCAGGCGGCCTTCGACCCGGGCCCGCCGCACCTCGGCTTCGAGGCTGCTCTCGGCGTGGTCGAGCCGGCGGCTGGCCAGCTCTTCGTCGATCTTCGAAGCAGCGATCTCCCGCTGCGAGAACAGGTTGACGTCACTGCTGGCGTAACGGGAGGCGACCTCCTGCTCGCGGCGGGCGGCCTCGGCGTCACCCGCCAGCTTGCTGCGGGTAGCTTCGCTCGCGGCTTGCTTCATCCGGCGGTCCAGGTGGTTGCGGTCGAGGTCGGCGCTCGCCGTCTCGCTCGCCTTCTCGAGCTCGGAAGGGTCGAAGCGGGCCACCACCGTCCCCGCCTCGACGGCGCTGCCGTCGGCGATCAGCCAGCCGATGCGGGCGGGGCTCGGCGCCTCCGGCGGCACGTGGACCGGCACGGCGCGGACTGCCGCGAGGTTGCCGTCGGCAACCACCACCTCCGCGAAGTCCTCCTGCACGACCTTCGCGGTGGCGACACCGGCGCCGCCCCGGCCAGCGAGGCCGCCGAGGCCCAAGGTGGCCACCACGGCGAGCGTTCCGGCGCCGAGGGCGAACCAGCCGCTTCGCCTGCCGAGGAGCTTGAGCCTCATCCCGCCCCCCGGGGCCGGCGCACCCAGTCGCCAGCGGCGAGGCCGGTGACCACCTCGGCCCATTCACCGTTCTGCCGCCCCAGCTGGAGCGCCACCGCGGCGCTCCCCAGCCGCTCCCGGCGCTCGACGCGCGGCCCCTCCGCGGTGAGCTCCACGGCTTCCACTGGCACCCGCACGACGCCTTCGCGGCGTTCGTAGACGATGCGACCGCGCAGGCGCATCCCCGGGCGCAGGCGCCGATCGAGGCCACGCTCGAGGGCGAGCTTGACCGCCACCACCCGCACCGGCGTGCCCTCCGAGCGCCAGTCGACGGTGGTGCCGATCTCGACCAGCCGCGCCGCCACTTCGAGCCCGGGCAGGGCGTCGAAGCCGATCCGCGCCGTCTGCCCCACAGCGAGCCGCCCGACGTCGCCCTCCGCCACCTCGCCCCGCGCCTCGAGGAGGTCGAGGGCCGGGATCTCCAGGATGCCCCGGCCCCGCCAGACCTGGTCGCCGATCTTGACCTTGTCCTGCCGGCGGTCGCTGACATAGACCACCGTGCCGTCCTGCGGGGCGCGGACCGTCATCGCCTGGAGCGCCGCTTCGACCTCGGCGAGCCGGCTGGCGGCCCGCTCCCGGCGCCCGACGAGGGCGGCGAGCTCGCTGGCGCCCTTCTCGTTCTCCAGGGCCAGCTGGCGCCCGAGCGAGGCCACCTCCTGGCTGGCCAGCTCGCGATCCAGCCGCGAAGCCTCGGCGTCGAGGGCGGCGACCAGCTCGGAGGGCAGACGGCGATCGAGCTCGAGCTTGGCCAGTCGGGCCTCGGCCTCGGCCAGCTCGAGGGCGAGGTCGGCCTGCGACTGGGCGAGCTCGATGCGCTTCTGCTCCACCTCGCGGCCGGCCTTCTCCACCTCGGCGGCGAGGTCGAAACGACGTTTTTCGAGCTCCGAGGTGTCGAAGCCGAGGACGGGCATGCCCTGCTTGACCTCGGCGCCTTCCGGGGCCAGGAAGGAAACGCGGTAGTCCCACAGTTCGCGCACCTGCGGCGGCGAGAGGACGGCCGAGCGCACGGCGCCGAGGGTGCCGGAGACCTCGACGGCGAGCTCGATCGTGCCCCGCTCGACGGCCCGCCAAGCGCCGGCGGCCGCGTCGCCCCCACCGCGCAGCGCCAACCAGCCGAGGGCGAGCGCGAGGCCCAGACCGGCCACGGTGAGGCGACGACCGCCGCGGCTCACGGCGGCACCTCGCCGCCCTGCCACGGCGCCAGCCCGACGCCGGCGTCGAGGCCGCTCTCGACCTGGCAGCTCTGGGCGTCACAGCCGGCGATCGCGATCTCGCGCGCCTCGCCGCTCGCCAGCCGCGCCCGGACCGGGCCGGCCAGCGTCGCCAGGGCTGCCGGGTCGAGAGCGGCGCGTGGCACGAGGACGGCCGCGGCCGCGCGGGCCGCCACCTCGACCTTGACCGAGAGCCCGGGTCGCACCTCGTCCGGGGCGAGAGCGCTCGCGTCCGGCTCGACGACCACCTCGAAGAAGCGTCGCGGCGAGCCGCCACGTTCCTCGCGGGCGACCTCGGCCACTTCGCGGACGACGCCGGCAAACGGCCGCTCGGGGAAGGCGTCGAGGAGGCAGCGCACCGTCTGTCCGCTCACCACCGCCCCCTGGTCGACGTCGGAAAGGGCGGCGCGCACGGTCAGGTGCGCGAAGTCCGGCAGCCGCAGCAGCTCGGCCCCCACCCAGACGTCATCGCCCGCCCGCAGCTTGCGCCGCTCCCAGGGGTGGTCGGCGATCACCACCGTGCCGGCGGCGGGCGCACGGATCGAGAAGGCGGTGATGCTCTGCTCGACCTCGGCGACGGCACGGCGGGCCTCGCGCAGGTCGAGGCCGAGCTGCGCCAGCTCGGCCTCACTGCTCTTGCCGAGCGTCGCGAGGTCGGTCGCCGCTTTGTCGCGGGAGATCTCCGCTTTCTTCGCCGCCAGCTCCCGTTCGTCACGCTCCTGGCGCCCGAGGAGCTCCTCCGGCACCGCGGCCTGCCGCTGCGCCTTGGTCAGCTCGACCTCGGCCCGTGCCACCGCCAGGGTCGTCTTCTCCCGCTCCACGCCCAAGGCGAGGCGGCGCTGAGCCAGCTGCTGCTCGGCCTCGAGCACTTTCAAGCGGCGGTCCTCGAGCTCGGAGGCGAAGGTCGTGTTGTCGAGCTCGGCCAAGAGGTCGCCGGCGGCCACCCGGGCCCCATCCGCCACCAGCCAGCGGATGGTGACCTGCCAGCTGGGCGTTTTCGGCACCGAGAGCACCGCCCCCGAGTCGGCCACCAGCTCGCCGCTCAGCAACCACCGGCGGGCGAGGTTGCCACGGTGGCTGACCAGCGGCTCCGCGGCCGAAGCGGCCTGGGCGACGCCGCGGCCTTCCTGACATCCAGCGGCGAGGAGGCCAGCGGCGCTGAGCACGAGAGGGGTGAGGACCAGCGGCGCGAAGACAGCGCGCCCGCGGCAGCGGCGCGCGAGCCGGCCACCGCAAGAGCCCAGGGCACGGAGCGCGGCGACGGTTCGAGGCATCTCGTCTGCGTCTACGGAGTCAGGGGGTCGGATGTTCGCGGCGGCCTGCGAAAGGTCCGATCGCTGACTCAACATCTTAGCTCAAGAAAGATTGCTCGCCGCGATCATCGACCCGGCCGGCGCGCCGGAACTGACATAATCCACCGTTCCTGCCGCCGGGCTGACGCGCGCGGCCACCCAACCCACGAGGACCCTGCGACACCATGGAACCCAAACGGATCGATATCGACCCGCTCGAGACGACGGAGTGGGTCGAGGCCATCGAGGCGGTCATCGAGCGTGACGGCCCCGAGCGCGCCCACTTCCTGATCGAGGCGCTGGTCGAGAAGGCCCGCCGCTCGGGCGCTTACCTGCCGTACAACGCCACCACCGCTTACCTCAACACGATCCATCCGGCCCACGAGGCCAAGCGGCCCGGCGACCCCGCCCTCGAACGGCGCCTCAAGAGCCTGATCCGTTGGAACGCCATGGCGATGGTCGTGCGGGCCAACCGCGGCTCCTCTGGGGTCGGCGGCCACATTGCCACCTATCAAAGCGCCGCCACCCTCTACGAGGTGGGCTTCAACCACTTCTTTCACGCGCCGAGCGACAAGCACGCCGGCGACCTCGTCTACATGCAGGGCCACTCGGCACCCGGCATCTACGCTCGCGCCTTCCTCGAAGGGCGGATCGGCGGGCACGACCTCGAACGCTTCCGTCGCGAGGCCCTGGGCAAGGGCCTGTCGTCCTACCCCCACCCCTGGCTGATGCGCGACTTCTGGCAGTTCGCCACCGTCTCGATGGGCCTCGGCCCGCTGATGGCGATCTACCAGGCCCGCTTCATGAAGTACCTCGAGAAGCGCGGCCATGCGAAGACGGCCGGGCGCAAGGTCTGGGCCTTCCTCGGCGACGGCGAGATGGACGAGCCGGAG
>CAYQRE010000038.1:0-43163 GCA_964420075.1 uncultured Thermoanaerobaculia bacterium
CGAGTACCTCGCCACCACCAGCAGCGCCTCGTGGCGCACCCGCATCGGCTCCTTCAAGCTGGCGAGCTGCGGCGGCCCGGTCAACAACCCGCCGGCGGTGACCATCTCGGCGCCCGCCAACGGCTCGTCCTTCAACGTCGGCAGCTCGGTCTCCTTCGCGGGATCGGCCACCGACGCCGAGGACGGCAACCTCTCCGCGAGCCTCTCCTGGAGCTCGTCGCTCGACGGCGCGATCGGCAGCGGCGCCTCGTTCTCGACCTCCGGGCTCTCGCTCGGCACCCATACGATCACCGCCTCGGTGACCGACTCCGGCGGCGCCCCGGGGAGCGCGACGATCAACATCAGCATCGTCGACCCGAACAGCAACGGGCCGCAGAACGCCGTTTACGACTCCGGCCGCGGCGCCCCGGTGTGCTCGATCGCCGGCAGCTCCTGTGACTCGACCACCCTGCTCGTCGGCCGTGCGAGCCTCGGCCCCGAGCCCAACCAGCCGAACACCCTCGACACCTGCACCGACGGCACCTCCGGCACCTTCCACAGCGACGAGTCGAACGACCGCATCGTGGTCTCGAGCCTCTCCGGCTCGGACCTCACCGAGGGTGCGACGGTGCGCATCGACGCCACCGTCTATGCCTGGTCGACGGGTACCTCCGACGCCCTCGACCTCTACTACGCCGCCAACGCCAACAGCCCCTCCTGGGTCTTCATCACCACCATCGTGCCCTCGAGCGGTGGCGCCCAGACGCTGTCGGCCACCTACACCCTGCCCACCGGCACGCTGCAGGCCGTGCGCGCCCACTTCCGCTACACCGGTACGGCCACCTCCTGCAGCACCGGCGCCTACGACGACCACGACGACCTCGCCTTCGCCGTCAAGCCGGCCGGCGGCGGTGGCAACACCGCGCCCTCGGTGAGCATCACGGCACCGGCGAACGGCTCGAGCTTCACCGTCGGCTCCTCGGTGAGCTTCGCCGGCACGGCGACCGATGCCCAGGACGGCAACCTCTCCTCGAGCCTCGCCTGGACCTCGTCGATCAACGGTGCGATCGGCTCCGGCGCCTCGTTCTCCACCTCGTCGCTCTCGACCGGTACCCACACGATCACCGCCTCGGTGACCGATTCCGGCGGCCTGCCGGGCTCGAACTCGATCACGGTGAACATCACCGGGGCGACCCCGGTGACGGTGACCTTCTATTCGGTGGCCTCCCAGGACGGTCGTATCTGGGAGAACGGCGAGAACGGCAACGTGGGCGGCGGTGGCAACTCGACCAACAACAACACCACGGCGCTGCGCGTGGGCGACACCAACGCCGACGAGCAGTACAAGTCGATCGTCTCCTTCGACACCTCGTCGATTCCCGACACCGCCACCATCACGGCGGCCACCCTGCAGCTGCGCCGTGGTGCGATCTCCGGCACCTCGCCGTTCACCACCCACGGCCCCTGCGTGGCGGACATCTCGAACGGCGGCTTCGGCGGCTCGGCCACCTTCGCCATCTCCGATTGGGAGGCAGCGGCGACGGCCACCGCGGTGGCGACCATGTCGGCCCCGGCGTCGAACGGCTCCACCTCGACGGGCAGCCTGAACGCCAGCGGCCTGGCGGCGGTCAGCAAGACCGGCACGACGCAGCTGCGCGTCTACTGCACCCTCGACGACAACGACGATCTCGGCTACGACTACATCGGCTTCTACCCCGGTGAGACCGGCACCGCCGCCAACCGGCCGCAGCTGATCGTCACCTACGTGCCGTAGCCCCCTCCCCTACCGCAGGGGCCCCAGCCGGGGGCCCGACCCCGAGCCCGGCCGTGAGGTCGGGCTTTTGGTTTTTTGGGGGAGAGGATGCGCTCGATCAGCGGACGCGCTCGCGCCACTCCCAGAAGGCAGCCAGCTTCTCGCCGCGGCTGCGGGCCTCGAGCACGCTGGGGCGCTGCTTCTCCAGATGGGAGATCAGGGCGTTCATGGCGGGATCTTCCTGCCTTCGCTTCAAGCGCCGGGCGAAGTTGTACTCCTCGCCGTTGCTGCGCAGCCACTCGAGCCAACGCATGACCTCGGCCTCCGCCACGCCCTGAGCGGTCAGCACCTCGCCCAGCAGGTAGTACTCGTGGGCGAGGGTGGTGTTGCAAACCGCCGGGTTGTCCGTGTTGATCGACACGCGTACGTCGCGCCGGAGGTGGCGGTCCTGGTCGAGCGTCAGCTGGAAGACGTGGTGCTGTGCGTATCTCTCCATCGGCCCGATGATGCGATTCGAGGAAGGGTTGACTTCAACCACCAGCTCCTTGTCCCGCATCTTGCGTTTCATCTTCTCGCCGACACGACGGCACACCTCCAACCAGCGCTCACGGTCCTGCCGCATGTCGACCGTCGTGGGCTCGGCGCCCCTGCGGCGCACATCCGAGCTCATCCAGTAGAGTCCGAGGAGCAGGAACGCGTTGTGCGAGCCGATGTCCGGGCGCAGGCTCTGCCAGCAGCGGCTCTGCGTCGAATGCCAGCGCCGGTGCTCCACACTATGGCCCGCCATCTCGCGCAGCTCGAGCTTGCCCCGCAACAGCTTGACGGTGTCGACGCTGTAGGGGTCGAGCTGGCGCAGCGACCAGGCGTCCCAGAGGGTGAGCGGCGACCAATCCCAGTCGAGCCGACCGCGCTCTGAGTTGTCCTGCAGGCCCAGCGGGTCGTAAAGGTTGCGAAGGGCCTCGGTGTAGATCTCCCAGCTGAGCCGCTGGATGTGGTCCTCGATCGCCAGCTCGCCGACGAACGCGTCACCCGGGCCCAGGAAGTGATGGACCCAGACCAGGGTGTCCAGCCACTCGAGCTTGGGGAGCACGGCCTCGTAGCCGTTGCGCTCCAGCCACCCCTCCGGCTGCAATGCCAGGGCCGTCCCGTGGCCGAGGCGGTCGCCCGGCTGTGGAGCGAGGAAGGTGACCACCTCGTCGATCGCTCGCAGGCCCGAGAGCAGGTGCCGGAAGTCCTCGCCCACGTGGAAAGTCATGCCCAGGCGACGGCGGGCAGCGAGCTCGCGGATCTCGCGGTCGATGCCGAAGTGCGGTGAGTACCGCTGGTGCGGTCGGGAGACGGTGATCGGCAGCTCGCGGAGGAAGCGGAAGACGGGGGCGAAGACCTCAGGAGGTGTGGCGAGCTCCAGATTGCAGGCGTCGATCCCCACCACGAACGGGGAGACGGGGCTCGCCCCTTGCAGCAAGCGGAAGAGGCGTAGCCCCTCCTCGCGCACCACCCGCCGCCGGCGCCCCCAGCGCAGGCGGAGTGAAGGGCTGTGGCTCCAGCCACCGAGGGGGCGATCCTCGCGCGCCTCGTCCTCCTTCTTGAAGTGCACCACCAGCCCGAACTTCTGCAGGCGCTCACCGCCGCGCCGGACGAAGGCGCGAACCCAGTGTGCCAGGTCGTGGGCCCGGTACGGCGGCGACACCCGGCCCTCGAGGTCACGCAGACCACGCCATTCCCGGAGGCGATCGAAGACCAGGTCGGCGTATCGCTGGTCCGAGATCCTCCCCGGGCTGCGGTGAGGCGAGCCGTAGTACTCCCGAAAATGGCGCAGCCCCGTCGTCCGCCCCTGCTGCGTCGCCTGCTGCCAGTGGTGAGTGCGGCAAACGAGGTAGCGGAAGAGCGCCTCGTGCAAGAAGGTGCGGGCCGACCGTCGCCAGGTCAGTCGCCGCTCATGGTCGAGCGTTCCACCCTCTCGTTGCACGGCCTTGCTCGCGGCCGTGGCGGCGCTGAGCTGGATGAGACGCAGGTGGGCCGCCAAGTGCAAGCGGTGGATGAGGCGGTAGCGCTCCCGCCGATCCTCCAGGTCATGCCCGGTGAGCTGACCGGCGCCGAAAGTGGCAAGCCAATGCGCCGTCGGCGCCAACCAGCGCAGCAGGAAGTGGTACTCGGGGGCTACTTGCAGTTGCTCCAGGAGTCGAGAACTTCGCCCGGCCGGCGACACGGCATCCCGAATGGTCTTCGAGAGCTCGACCGTCGCCCAGTACTCCTCGTGCTGGGAGCGGGCGAAGTAGAGCTGGTCGAGCAGCCGCAGCAGTCGGGCGGGCTGCAGCGCCCCGTCCAGCCCGCTGGTGGCCCAAGAGGCCCAGAGGGCCAGCGCCAGAACTCGGCCGGCGAAGAAGTTGAGGATTAGCAGGCGGCGCTCCTCGCGGCTGCGGCCGCGGATCGCGAGAGCGCTGCGCGGCCTCAGGAGGTTGTCGGCCCAGGTCTCCTCGGCGCTGATCACCGCCGTCATGTGCAAGTGGCTCTCGGAGAGGCCGCGGCGCACGATGCTGCGCAAGCCGAAGGAATTGCTCGGCAGAAGGGTCACCAGCTCGGGCAGCTCGAGGGCCTCCTCGAAGCGCAGCGCCCCCTCGGAGATGGCCCGCGCATGGCCGTGGCGCACGAAGTGCCCGGCCGGCAGGCGCAGGGCGGTCTCGTGCAGGTCCTCCATCCGCCCCGCGCGCACGCAGAGCTCGGTGCCGTTCCACACGAAGAAGTAGTAGTAGAGGAAGCGGAAGACCTCCAAGAGGTCGTAGCCGGGGGGCGGTGACAGGCTCGGGCCTGGCCTGGAGCCGAGGGGTGCGCCCGCGGCGCCCTTGGGAGCTCCATCGCGGGCCGCCCGCACGATGTCCTCCACGTTGTCGTAGGAGTAGCTCGGCAGCTGGCGCAGCAGCCAGTCGCGCTCACGGCGGCCGAAGGGCACCGAGCCACTGCCCCAGTTCGCCGGCAGCCGGCTGCCGTTCTCGCCCTCGGTCCAGGCTAGGATCGGGCTCACTCGGCCGAGCACCTCGAAGGGAAGCGGCGCACCGTCGGTCATCGCCGCCTCACCGGACCGCCGGCGGGTTGAAGAGGTCGATGGGCGCGCGCTCGATGAGGAAGACGTCCCCCACCCGCTCGTGCTTCAGCTTCTGCTGACCAGCTTCGCTCTGGAACTCCTGACGAAGATCTTCGGGCAAGCCGATTCGCTCGAACCAGTCCTTGGTGAGCGGCTTGAGACGACCGCTGCCGCCACCCTCTGCAGCCTTCAAGAACACCGGACAGAGGAGCAACAACCGGAGGATGGGCGGGCAGCCCCGCCAATACTCAAGCAGCATCTCCGACCAGACGTTCATCGCAGAATAGGCCGTCCAGAGGAATTCCTCGCCGCCGCTATCCGTCGAAACCGAGTTGGGAGCCGACCTTGTCTTCGCTCTGTCGCGCTTGTCCTTTGCGTCTGTGAGGTCCTGCCTCTCGAGAAAGGCCGAGTGCAACCGCGGCCAGAAGGCGCCGAGGATGTACTCGCCGTGGATCCGACGTACGAAGCAGTCGCGCCAGCCGATCCAGACGTCACCCACGGGATAGGGGAGGATGAGGTCATCCCAGCAAGTGACCAGCCAGCTGAGAAGCGCGAAAGCCAGCTGCGCCATCTCGTCCGCCAAGGCAGCGGAGTCCCACGGCGGGAAACCCTGCAGCAGGTCTTCCTCACGGGCCCCTTCGCGGAGCAGGGAGCCCGGAACCAGGCCGGAAAGGCAATGGCCACGAATGAGCCGCAAGAGTTCTTGGAACAGAGGATCGAGGTGTGGGGGCTGAAGACTCTGTTTGGCGCCCTGGAGCCTACTGCTGTCTTCGCCAGAGCTCTCCGCAACCATCCGCATCGTGCTCCCCTTGTTGCTTCGTAACACCTCGCCGTGCTTGCTCGCCAGCTCGATCGCCTGGCCGATGAGGGAGAGCCCACGCCACAGCGAGATCGCGGCCCAGTAGCGGCCATTGCTGAAGCCGCAGCAGCTCCAGATGCGCAACAAGAGGTAATCCCGATGCTTCTCCACTGAAGAGGTCTCCTCCAGGGCCCGCCGGTAGCCCACCGGGTGGAGGAAGTGCATGCCGAAGGAGAAGATCTCGCCCTTGGCGTCGGCGATGCGGATGGCACTGATGGGTGCGTTGCCGAGGTCCCAACCGCTCCCCGTCATCCGGCCCCGTACCGGCTCGTCGGCCGACAGGGCAGCGACCCAGTTGCGAGCCAAGGTGAGCGGCAGGTAGAACCCGAGGGTCACGTTGAGGAACCACGAGAGGCCATCGACGGCCGGGATGGTCAGCCGCCGGCGAAGGGACTCGGAGCTTCCCGCCTCGAGGGCATCGAGGGGGTGCTCGCCGCCTCCCTCGCCCCCGCGTCGCTCCTCGGCCAGCTGGTGGCGTAGCGCACGTTCGTCGTCTCCATAGGGCTCCTCGCCCTCCATCCAGGGCCGGAAGATGTTGGCGGCCAGGAGCGAGAGCACCTGGCTGCGGCGGAAGTCGGCGCGGTTGAACCAACGGTCGACCACCGTCCGCCGGGTGACCCGGTCCTTCGACAGGATGGTCTCGAGCACGTAGCTGCGCAGCTCGGTGGGGCTCCAGCTGTAGAGGTCCTCGAGGTAGAGCCCCAGCTCGCGCAAGGTGTCGCGATGGACGTTGAGCAGCGACCAGGTGGCGCCGTTGTAAATCGAGGCCCAGCTGGCGCCGATCTTGAGCTGCTGCAGGCCGGCGGCGACCTCTCGGGCAGCCCTGTACTCACGGTCTACCGGGAGGGCGGCCTCTCTCAACAGGGCGGCTGGCCGCCAGAGCTCGTGCAAGCGCTTCTTCTTGGCAGCCGCGCTGGCGCTGACTTCCTCGCCCGCGGCGAGGCTGGTGATCTGTGGCACCCGGAAGGCCTCGAGGTGGCAGTCCGCCATCGCATCGAAGACCTGCAGCTGCCGGCGCAGCGTGGTCGGCCGCAGGGCAGCCCGAACCGTGTGGGCATCCTCCTGGTCATGGTGCCCGAAGAGCAGGAAGCTTGCGATGTTGAGCAGCTCGAGGACCGTGAAGGACGCAGCCTGCTCACCCGGCTGCGTCGGTAGGCCCAGCCGGCGCTGCCAGGCGGCGCGCTGCACGCGGGCTGGCGACGCTCCCAGGCGGATACGGTTGCGCACCGGGAAGCAGCGGGTGAGGAACTGCACGGCGAGCTGCTGGCTGATCGACAACCGTTGCTCGCTGCCTTGGACCTGCCCCGGGGCCCTTCCCGAGGCGCCCTGGGCCGCCAGGCGCTGGTCGTAGTGAGCTTCGATCAGTTCCTCGGGCATGCGGTCAGTGAAGGTGAAGATGGGGACCAGCCGCGAATGGACCAGAAAGCTCCCGAAGGCGTTCAACGACCTGACCAGGTGATGGGGGGCCATATCGAGGTCGTCGACCGGCAGAAGCAAGAGCTCGCAGCCCAGCTGGCGGCGTAGTTTCTCGATGAACCTGGAGAGCGCGTCGCGCAGCTTGAGGCCGCTGGTATGCCTCTCCAGCTTCTGCAAGGACAGGCCCAGCGGGTCGTGCTCATCGGGCGTGGCAGGGTCGTCGAGCACGCGGAGGTACTCGTTGACCTCCTGGAAGGCGAGCTGTACGGGGCTCAAGCCCTGCTGGTAGCTCTGCGCGGACCTTTCGTTGGCCACCTGCTCCTCTTCCAGCGCCGCGGCCAGGAAGGCGTAGAGGAACTGGTCGCTCTCCGCCCACGTGGTTGGGTCCATCGCCGGCAGGCAGTAGACCTTCCCCGCCAGGCCCTCCTGGCCGACGAGGCTGCCATCGCCACGCCGGACGTCGTCGCGGAGGGTGCGCAGCAAGCTGCTCTTTCCCGAGCCCGAAGGGCCGAAGATGGCGATCGAGAGCTTGGGGAGGGCTTCCTCGTCCGTCTGCCGAGCGTCCAGACCCGCCAGGTGGTGCCGGATCAAGCGGTACATCCGCCGCAGCTCGGCACGCCAGAGGTTCTGGTCGTCGCGGAAGGCACCGGGGAGGCGCGAGCGGTCGAGATCGATGGTGAAACGCAGAGCGGTGGGGGGCATCAACGGCCTCCTTCTATCGATCATGATTTTTCATGAACGATAGCACGCCACTCAAGGGATGCGCGAATTCTCACTGATACTAGGCCGATCTTCCCCCTCCCCCGTCACGGAACACCCGGCGCCAGCACTATTGATATTGACTATTGCTTCTCACTAACTGGATCGCCGCCGGGAAGGCCGCGCGACCACCCCGGCGGGGTCGAAGCGAGCGGGGGCTTGGTGTGCCCGCTCTCCCTCTGTGCCGGACCGTTTCGAACAAGGAGGTTGGAATGCAGTGCGATCGAATGAGAGCGACCCGCACCGGGGCCTGGCTCGTCGCCGTGGCCTTGCTGCTGGTGTGCTCGCCTGTCTCTGCTGACGCTCCCCAGACTGCCACCTTCCCGCGGACCGTCGTCTACCAGGGCCAGTCCTTGGACGGCGCGGGCCAGGCGCTCACCGGGATCCACGCGATGACCTTCCGCTACCTCGACCCCGCGGGTCGCGAGCTGCTCGCCGAGACCCTCCCCGCGGTCGCCGTGGTCGACGGCCGCTTCAAGGTCGAGCTGGGTACCGGCCGGCCCCTCGCCGGCAGCGACTACGCCTCGCTCGCGGCCGTCTTCGCCAGCCACGCCCGGGTAGAGATGGAGGTCTCGATCGACGGCGAGGTGCAGGAGCCGCGGCTAGCGATCCTGCCTGCCGGCCACTCGCTGAAGAGCCGCCTGGTGCTCGCCGGCGCTCGTCAGGAGGACGACGACGCGGAGCACTGGCATGGCTACGAGGCCAAGGGTGGGGCGACGGCGATCCAGTCCGGCGTGCTCGCGCCGCGCGGCCTGCGCCCGGTGGCGCCGGCCCAGGAGGGCACCGTCTGGCGGCGCCCCTATACGCTGCCGGTGGTGGGCCCGATGCTGAGCCAGGCCGTGCGCGACCTCCCCAAGGCCCAGCCCCGGCCGCTGGCCGTGGACACCGAAGAGGTCAACAAGCCGCGCCACGAGGCACTGTTCGACGACCAGGGCCGCCGCTTCGGCACCGCCGCGCCGAAGGAGGACGATTACCTCGCCGGGCCCACACGCACCAACCTGCGCACCCCCGCCCTGCAGCAGAGCTTCGAGGGGGTCAACAACGTGAGCGGCGTGCTGCCCCCCGACACCGAGATGGCGGTGGGCCCCAACCACGTCGTGCAGGTGGTCAACCTCGCCTTCGCGATCTACAGCAAGACGGGCAGCCTGCTTGCCGGCCCGTCGAACACCAACACGCTGTGGGCCGGCTTCGGCGGCCCTTGCCAAACGGACAACAGCGGTGACGCCATCTTCCTCTACGACAACCTGGCGGACCGCTTCGTGCTCACCCAATTCGCCGTCGCCGCCAACCACCAGTCGGTGTGCTTCGCCGTCTCGCAGACGCCGGACCCGACGGGCGCCTACTACCTCTACGAGGTGGTGACCCCGCGCTTCCCCGACTACTACAAGGTGGGCGTCTGGCCGGCGGCCAACAACAACGCATACTTCTTCGGCACCAACTCCGGCTTCCAGGGCCAATACGACGTCTTCGCCGTCGACCGCTCCCGCATGCTCTCCGGCCTCACCGCCCGCTCGATGCAGTTCTTCCAGAACTTCCCCAACCTAATGATGCCGGCCGACCTCGACGGCACCGTCGGCCCGGCGGCGAGCAGCCCGGGGCTGTTCTACAGCTTCCGGGACGGTGGCGAGCCCTACTTCGGCAGCCCGGCGACCGACAGCCTCGACGTCTACGCCTTCCAGGTCGACTGGACGACGCCCGCCAACTCGACCCTCACCCTCACCAACTCGATCACCCCGGCCCAGGGCCTCGCCAATTTCAACTGGACGGTCTGCGGCTTCTTCGTCTCCAACTGCATCCCGCAGCCGGGCACCGCGCAGGGCATCGACAGCGCCTCCTGGTGGCCGATGCAGCGCCTCGTCTACCGCAACTTCGGCAGCTACGAGGCCCTGGTCGGCGCCTGGACGGTCGACGTCAACTCGACCGGCAACCGCGCCGCGCCGCGCTGGTTCGAGCTCCACAACACGGGAAGCGGCTGGTCGATCTACCAACAAGGCACCCACTCGCCCGACTCGATCCACCGCTGGATGCCCTCGGTCGCCATGGACGGCTCGGGCAACATCGCGATCGGCTACAGCCGCGGTGACGGCTCGAACTTCGCTTCGCTCTACTACGCCACCCACGAGACCACCGACGCCCTAGGCGCCATGCAGACCGAGGCCCTGATGCACGCCGGCACCGGTGCCCAGACCCACAGCGCTGCTCGCTGGGGCGACTACTCGTCGATGGAGCTCGACCCCAGCGACGACTGCACCTTCTGGTACACCAGCGAGTACCTCGCCACCACCAGCAGCGCCTCGTGGCGCACCCGCATCGGCTCCTTCCGCCTGGCAAGCTGCGGCGGCCCGATCAACAACCCGCCGGTGGTGACGATCAGCAACCCGGCGAACGGCGCCTCGTTCGACGTCGGCACGTCGGTGTCCTTCAGCGGCTCGGCGACTGACGCCGAGGACGGCTCCCTCACCGCAAGCCTCGCCTGGAGCTCGTCGATCGATGGCGCGATCGGCAGCGGAGGGTCCTTCAGCACCGCGGCGCTCAGCCTCGGCACCCACCTGATCACCGCCTCGGTGACCGACTCCGGCGGCGCTCCGGGCAGCGACTCGATCACCATCAACATCGTCGACCCGAACAGCAACGGGCCGCAGAACGCCGTCTACAACGCCGGCCTCGGCGCCCCGGCCTGCGGCATCCCCGGCTCCTCCTGCGACTCGACGACCCTGCTCGTCGGCCGTGCGAGCCTCGGCCCGGAGCCCAACCAGCCAAACACCCTCGACGGTTGCGCCGACGGCACCTCCGGCACCTTCCACAGCGATGAGTCGAACGACCGCATCGTGGTCACCTCGCTCACCAGCTCCGACTTCACCGAGGGTGACACCGTGCGCATCGACGCCACGGTCTACGCCTGGTCGACCGGCTCCTCGGACGCCCTCGACCTCTTCTACGCGGCCAACGCCAACAGCCCGTCCTGGGTCTTCATCGGCACGATCGTGCCGCCGGGAGGCGGTGCGCAGACCTTGTCGGCCACCTACACCCTGCCCACCGGTACGCTGCAGGCGGTGCGCGCCAACTTCCGCTACACCGGCGCGGCGGGCTCCTGCACCACCGGCGGTTATGACGACCACGACGACCTCGTCTTCGCCGTCAACCCGGCCGGCGGCGGCAACACCGCGCCGACGGTGACGATCACCGCGCCAGCCAACGGGGCGAGCTTCAACCAGGGCGCCAGCGTCAGCTTCGCGGGGAGCGCCAACGACGCCGAAGACGGCAATCTCAGCGCGAGCCTCACCTGGACCTCGAGCTTCGACGGGGTGATCGGTTCCGGCGCCTCGTTCTCGACCAGCGCGTTGTCGCTGGGCACCCACACCATCACCGCCTCGGTCGCCGACAGCGGCGGCCTGCCGGGATCGGACTCGATCTCGATCACGATCAACTCGGTCGGTGGCGGCGGCTCTGCCATCTGGATGAGCTTCAAGACCAACACCGCCGTCCCCGGGGTCGGCACCGTGACCGACGAGGACATCGTTTCCTACGACGAGAGCACCGGCACCTGGGCGCTCGAGTTCGACGGCAGCGACGTCGGCCTCGGTGCGCTCGAGATCGACGGCCTGGCGATCCTGCCCAACGGTCACCTGCTGCTGAGCTTCACGGCAGCGGCGACGATCAGCGGCATCGCGGTGGACGACTCGGACATCGTCGAGTTCGCCCCCACCTCGCTGGGCGCCAACACCGCCGGCTCGTTCAGCCTCTACTTCGATGGCAGCGACGTCGGCCTCACCACCAACGCCGAGGACGTCGACGCCGTGGCGCTCGCTCCCGATGGTCGCCTGCTGATCTCGACCACCGGCAGCGCCTCCGCCACCGGGGCTTCCGGGCTCGACGAGGACCTGCTGATCTTCACCGGCACCCTCGGCGACACCACCTCCGGCAGCTTCGCCCTCTACTTCGACGGCAGCGACGTGGCGCTCAACACGGCGTCGAGCGAGGACGTCGACGGCGCCACCATCACGGCGTCGGGAGACCTCCTGTTCTCCACTCTCGGCGTCTTCAGCGTCGCGGGTGCGAGCGGTGACAACGAGGACGTGGCGCAGTTCAGCGGCACCTTCGGCGCCACCACCGCGGGCACCTTCTCGCTGCGGCTCGATCTCAGCACGCTGGGGATCGACGTCAGCGAGGACATCGGGGCGCTGCACATCGTCGAATAGCGGCGATCCGTGCGTCGGCCCCAGGGTCGGCGCACTGCTCCTACCCCTGGCCCCGGGCCCCGGGCCCCGGGCCCCGGGCCCCCGCCCGGGGCTATGGATTCACGATCCCCCGCCCGAACCCCGGGCTCACGCCCGGGGTGATTGACGCCCGGGGCATTTGGGCGCCTGGCTCCAGAGGGTCAGGGGCGGTCGAGACGACCGAGGAGGTCGCTGAGGGCCGCCGGATCGACGGGCTTGACGAGGTGAGCGTCGAAGCCCGCCTCGGCGGTGCGCCGGCGGTCTTCCTCCTGGCCCCAGCCGGTGAGCGCGACCAGGCGCATGGCGCGGCCCCAGGGTTCGGCGCGGATGCGCCGGCAGGCCTCGAAGCCGTTGACCTCGGGCATGCCGAGGTCGAGGAGGACGAGCTCGGGGCGCATCTCCGCGGCGATCCGCACGGCCTCCTCGCCGCCGTAGCCGCGGTAGACCTCGTGACCGTCAATCTCGAAGACGAGGGCCAGCGTCTCCGCCACGTCGCGGTTGTCGTCCACCACCAGGATGCGCCAGGCAGCCGCCGGGCCGCCGCCGGCCGGGGCCGGGCTCGCCGCCGGCGGCGCCGGAGGTTCGCTCCGCGGTAGGCGGACGATGAACTCGCTGCCCTGGCCCACGCCTTCGCTCCTCGCCTCGACGCTACCGCCGTGCAGCTCGACCAAGGCCCTGACCAGCGAAAGCCCGAGGCCGAGGCCACCCTGCGAGCGCTCGTGCGCGGCGTCGAGCTGGGCGAACATCTCGAAGACCCGCGGCAGCTGCTCGGCGGCGATGCCGATCCCCGCATCCTTGACCGCGACCTCCACCTCACCGGCCTCGAGGCGGGCCACCAGCTCGATGCGCCCCGCCTCCTCGCTGTACTTGGCGGCGTTGGTCAGCAGATTGGAGAAGACCTGGGCGAGGCGGGTCGCGTCCCCCTCCAGCCAGATGGCCTCTCCCGGCAGCGAGACGATGAGGCGGTGGCGGCGCTCCTGCACCAGCGGCCGGGCGATCTCGATGCTCTGGTTGATCACCGTCGAGAGCTCCAGCCGTTCGCGGCGCAGAGTCAGCCGCCCGCGGCTGAACCGGCTGACGTCGAGGAGGTCCTCGAGCAGGTGGCCCATCTGCCCCACCTGGCGCTCGATCACCTCGCAGCACCAGGTGAGCTGCGGGTCGGCAGGGGCCCGTTTGCGCAGCACGGCCACCGCGTTGCGGATGGGCGCCAGCGGGTTGCGCAGCTCATGGGCCAGGGTGGCGATGAACTCGTCCTTCTTGCGGTCGGCCTGCCGCAGCTCCTCTTCGAGGCGGAGGCGGTCGGTGATGTCGACCACGGCGAAGAGGCGCCCCTTGGCCGGCACCTGCGGATCGACCAGGACACCGGTCAGCAGGCCCCAGAAGTGGCTGCCGTCGCGCCGGCGGTACTCGATCTCGGTGCGCAGCTTGCCGTCGCCGGCGATCGCTTCGTAGCCTTCGGTGCCGATCCAACGCCAGGTCTCTTCGCTGGCGCAGATCTCCCGGGTCGGCAGGCCGGCCATCTCCCCCGGGCCGTAACCGAACATCGCCTCCATCGCCTCGTTGGCCACCATCACCCGGCGGTCCTCGCTCACCGTGAAGACGCCGGCGGGATAGGAGGCGAGGAGCGCGCGTTGCTCGCGCAGGGCCGTCTGCAGGGCCGCCTCGGCCCGCTTGCGCTCGGTGATGTCGAGCGAGATGCCGAGCAAGAAGCGCGCCTTGCCGTCGGCACCCCGGAGGGGGATCTTGCGGGTGTGGAGCCAGCGCTCGCCGAGAGAGCGCGAGTGGATCGGCTCTTCGGGGATGTCGAGCACGCCGCCGCCCGCGAGCACAGCGCGGTCCTTGGCGCGGAAGAAATCCGCCTCGGCCGGCGGGAAGAAGTCGGCGTCGCTCTTGCCGAGCAGCTCCTCGCGGCTGAGGCCCAGGAGCTCCTCGCCAGCGCGGTTGAAGCGCACGAAGCGCAGCTCGTCGGCGTCCTTGACGAAGACCATCGCCGGCAGGTTCTCGACGATCGACTCGAGGAAGCCGCGGGCTTCCTCCAGCTCCACCTGGGTGGCCTCGCGTTCGGAGAGGCTGTGCGACAGCGTCTGGTCGAGGGTGTGGCGGAACTGAGCCTCGGCGAGGCGCAGGCGCTCGGCCATGGCGTCCCGCTCGGCGCGCAGCTCCCAGGCCTTGAGCCAGCGCTCGACGCGATGCGGCAGGTTGTCGAGGCAGGCGGGGGACCAGGGCTCGTAATCGAAGGCACCCGCGGCCGCCGCTGCGGCCAGCGCCTCGCCGGGCGGCGCCAGCAGTACGAGAGGGAAGTGGCGGCTGGGCGGCAGCGCCGCCAAAAGGGCAGCTGCGCCCAGCCCCTGCCAGGGCAGCACGGCGAGCACCAAGTCGGCCGGCCGCTCGCCGAGGCGCCGGCACGCCGCCGCGAGATCGGCCAGCCGTGCGAGCTCTAGCCTGCTGAAGCGCCCGTCGCGGGCCAAGGCCCGGTCGATCGCCTCGCCGCACACCGGGTCGTCACAGAGCAGCAAGAGGCTGAGCGGTCGAGGGTCGTTCAAGTTTGCCCCAGGCAAGCGACGCCAGCGATCCCCAAGCAGTTGCGCGTGGAAGCTCGATTGTCGCACCGCCGGGACTCGGCAGCAATGGCCGGCCGGCGACCTGCGGGTCACCGGCCGGCTCTCGCCGCCGGCAGAGAGCTCAGGCGACGTAGGCGAGGTAGTGAAGGTCGGTCTTGCCGACGGCTGGCTGGCCGGCGAAGTCACGCATGGAGACCAGGAAGCCGTCCTTGCGGTTGTTGAGCGCGGCGGCCATCACCCCTGGGCGCGAGGAAAGCAAATAGGCCGGCACGTTGGCCAGGGCTGGCGCGAAGGTGATGGTCTCGTCGTTGGCGCTGCGACGGTTCTCACCGAAGAAGTGGTTGGTGGCGACATTCGGCACCACGGCCGCCCAGGCCACTACCGCCTTCTGCACCGGCCTGTCGGTCAGCGGGTTGGTGAGGTGCACGGCGAAGCGATCGCGGGCGATGTTGACGGGCGCCGCGATGAGGGGCTGCGGCCAGCGCAGGATGTTGAGCGGACCGGGCTCCATGTCGTAGGCGTTGACCACCACGACCGGGACCTGCGGCAGCGCCGGGAAGGTGATCTCCATCCTGCCGTCGACGGCCGTCACGTCCCCGAAGCTGCCCGCGGCATGGTTCGGCTGGAAAGCCACCCACTGCACCCAGGCCTCGGGCACGTTGCGCCCCTGGTCGTCCCGCAGGAGCAGCCGGAAGCCCTGCGGCGAGACGTTGACGGCCACGCTGGCGATGGCCTTGCCGGCAGCCTGCGCCGAGGTCAGCACCAGCGGCGTGCGCGCGAAGGGCTCCCGGAACAGCAGCAGGCGCCCGGAGCCGTACTGTGCCACCCCGGCGTGCGAGACCCGCGGCAGCTCCGCTGGCTCCCGCGGTACCGGCTCGTCGCGGAAGTGGTTCGCCAGGCTCTTGATCTGCAACCAGGAGAGGACCAGGCCGGTGAGCGGGTTGCCGGCGGCGCTCATCCCCACCGGCGGCTTCCAGCTCTCATCGGAGACAAAGCCGGAGAAGACCACCGGCTGGTCCACCAGCCATGCCTCGACCTTGCCGTTCAGGTGGAAGAAGTCGTAAGTGCCGTCGGCGTTCGTGCTCAGCTCCCAGATGGCTGCAGCCACGCCGAGCGGCAGGGCGAGAGGGGTCGGCAGAAGTGAACCGATCCCGAGGACGGCGCGGGCGAGATCGTCCCAATCACCGGGATCGGTGAGATGGAGGTGCACGACGAGGCCGTCGTAGTCCGCCTCGTCCTTGGCGGTGAAGGCGATCCACCACGAGTTCTTGTGCTTGCCTTGACCGTAGACCTTGCTGATCGACATGGCTCAACCTCCGTGGGCTCTGCGAAGCCCGCTGCGCGGGGGAATGTGCTGGAGGCAGCCGAGGCGGGAGAGGGAGCAAGCGCGAAGGCCCCCCGCAACGCTTCCGAGGGTGCTCCGCTCCGCTGAGGAGGTTAGTCGCTGGAAGCGGCGCGCGCGCCACCCGCGGGAGCTGCGACCGCCACCCGCCGAGGCAGGGGCGGTCGCGGGCAGGACGTCAGTAGTCGAAGCGGTTGGTGATGTAGCCGCTGAAATGCCAGTCCTCGGCGTAGGCGAGCGGGTCGCCGATGTAGATCTTGAAGTAGTTCCCCACCCCGGCCGCCTGGTCCAGGCCGTAGGCCACGCCCACGCAGGAAGCGCAGAGCAGCGAGCCGTTGCGGTAGACGTCCCACAGACCGGTGATCTCGCTGCCGGTGCTCGAGCCCAGGGCCACCAGGCGGAACTCGTAGCTGTTGCCGCCCGCCTGCGCCTGAGCGTTGACGAAGGCCTGGGGAGTCCCTTCCTGCCATCCGCTCGCCGAGTTGCCGGCGGTCGGGGTCAGCCAGGTGTCGGTGTCGCCATCGCGCACGGCGAGCGGCGTGTCGGACCACACACTGTGGACGTCCTGGGCGACGGCTGGCGTCGCGAGAGCGAGGGCGAGGAGGGCGAGGGTGAGCCGGAGTGACAGACGCATGGGAAGCTCCTTTCGCTGGGATGGGGTTGCCGGACGGGACTTCTCGACAGTTTCTGCTAGACATGTACATGTCCGCACTCGAATCGTGACGCGATTCGCCTCGTCGCGAAGTCCGTGGCGGCGAGCCCGATAGGATCCCCGGCCATGGAGCTCGAGTTTCGCGAGATTCGACCGCGCAAGGTGGTCAACGTCCACCGCCACGTCGACGGGCCCTGGTTCTGGACCAAGTACTCGGCGCACCCCTACGTCGGCTGCCACACCGGCTGCACTTTCTGCTACTTCCGGGCCGGGCACTACCTCGGCCGGCGCCCCGCGGAGAGCTTCGACCGCCTGATCGAGGTCAAGACCCACGCCGCCGAGCTACTGGCGGCAGAGCTCAGCCGCCTGCCGCCCGACGTCATCAGCTGCGGCGACTGGCAGCAGCCAGCCGAGCGCCGCTTCCGCCTCTCCCGCCGCATGCTCGCGGTGGTCCGCGATGCCGGCTTTCCCCTCCTCGTCGTCGAGCGGGCGCCGCAGATCCTCGACGACCTCGACCTCCTGGTCGAGATCCATCGCCGCAGCCGGGCGACCGTCCTGATCAGCCTGAGCAACGTCGACCCGGACCTCAAGCGGGCCTTCGAACCGCGCAGCCCGGGGGTTCGCCAGCGCCTGGAGGCGATGGCGGCCCTGGCTGCCGCCGGGTTGCCGGTGGGTGCTTCCCTGATGCCGATCCTGCCCTTCCTGGGCGACGACCCCCGGCGGCTGGAGGATGCCGTGCTGGCGATCCGCGACCACGGTGGCAGCTGGGTGATCGCCGCCGGGATGACGATGGGAGGCGCTCAGGCGGAGCTCAGCCTCGCCGCCGCCCGGCAGGTCGACCCCGGCGCCGAGGCCGCCTGGCGACGCCTCTACGCCTGGGAGGAGGGCGGGCGGCCGACCAACAGCCCGCCCCGCGAGACGAGCGCCCGGCTCGGCCGGCAGGTGCGCGAGCTCTGCCGGCGCCACGGCCTCGACGATCGCCTGCCGCGCTACATCCTGCCGGGGCCGCGGGCGATCAACCAGCGGATCGCCGAGCTGCTGTTCTTGCGCACCTACGAGCTGGAGCTCGAGCTGGCGCCGAGCACGCGCGTCTGGGCCTACCGCAAGGCGGCCTGGACGATCGACGAGCTGGGGCGGAGCCTGGTCGAGATCGCGGCCGAAGGCGGCGAGGCCGGGCTCACCGCCCTGCCGGGCATCGGCAGCCGCCTGGCCGGGCAGATCGCCCGCTGGCTCCGCGCCGAGCGGGCTTGGCCCGTCGCCGGCCCGGCCTAGCGCAAGGCGACCTGTAGGCTTTGGAAGCCACGCACGACGAAGTTCGGGACCCGGCGCACCTCGGGCTCACTGAGGCGCAGGGCCGGGAAGCCCACGACCAGGGCGCGCAAGGCACAGCGTGCCTCGAGCCGGGCGAGCGGCGCCCCGATGCAGAAGTGAGGACCGAACCCGAAGGTGACGTGCTCGTCGGCGTTGGTGCGGCGGACGTCGAAACGGTGCGGGTCGGCGAAGGTCGCCGCATCGCGGTTCGCCGCGATGGCCAGGAAGTAGATCATCTGGCCGGGCTCGAAGCGGTGCCCCGCGTACTCGAAGGGCCGCACCACGGCGCGCGTGTTGACCGCGACCGAGGGTTCGAAGCGCAGCGCCTCCTCGACCCAGGCGGGAACCAGCGAGGGGTCCGCCTGGACGGCGGCGAGCTGGTCGGGATGGGCCAGCAACAGATAGACGGCGTTGCCGATCAGGTTGGCGGTGGTGTCGTAGGCCCCCGACATGATGAGGGCCACGAGGTCGATGATCTCGTCCTCGCTGAGCGCGTCCCCGGCGTCCGCCGCCAGCACCAGCTGGCTCAGCACCTCGCCCTCGCGCGGCGCTTGCCGGCGCTGGGCGATGAGGCCCGAGAAGTACTCCCGCATCTCGCGGCGCGACTCCGCCACCCGATCGATGGCCTCGGCGCTGTCGAGCGTGGCAGCGAGGAGGGCGTTCATCCCCTGCACCCAGCGAGTGAAGAGCGCCATGTCCTCGCGCGGCATCCCCACCATCTCGCAGATCACCCGGCTGGGCAGCGGGTAAGCGAGCTCGCGGATCACCTCGATCTCGCCCCGTCCTGCCGCCGCGGCGAGGATCTCGTCGACGATCGCCTCGATGCGGCCCTCGAGCCGGCGCAGATGGATGGGCTGGAAGGCAGGCGCGGCGAGGCGGCGCAGGCGCAGATGGTCGGCGCCGTCGCGCATCACCATCCAGCGGCCGTACCAGTCTTCGAGGCCGCGGATCCGCGCCTGCAGCGGTGCGGGCAGCAGGGCGCTGACGTAGCCCTGGCGCTGCGAGGAGAGGCCCGGCTCGCGCTCCAGGTCCTTGAAGGCACGGTAGCTGCCGACCAGCCAGCCGCCGATCCGGGCGTCGAAAGCGATGGCCCCCGCGGCGTGCAACCGATCGATCATCGGCCCCGGCGCGGAGATGAACTCCGGGGCGAAGAGGTCGATGGGCAGAGAGTCGCTCATTGCTCGCTAGTGCAGAAGGATCGGCACCATGGGCAAGGTTGGAGGTACCGCCACCATCATGTGGTGGTGGACCCAATGCGCCCGCTGGTCGCGCAGCCGTGCGCGCGGGAAGCGGCGGAAGAAGGCCCGCAGGGCGACGGCGCCCTCGACCTCGGCGAAGCGCTGCCCCACGCAATGATGAATGCCACGGCCGAAGGCGAAGCCCTTGTGGCCGTCGCGGCGCCCGACGTCGAAGGTGTCGGGGTTCGCGAAGGCCTCCGGGTCACGCAGCGCGGACTGGAAGAGCAGTAGCGCCACTTCGCCGCGCTGCAGCCGCTGGCCCCGCAGCTCGAAATCCTCCACCACGTAGCGCGGCAAGAACTTGGTGAAGCTCCGGTAGCGCAGGATCTCGCGCACCAGGGCCGGGCCCTGCTCGGGGTCGGCCAGCAGACCGTCCCGCTGCTCGGCCTGCTCGAGCAGCAGCAGCACGCCCATGGTGATCAGGCTGCCGATCGCCTCGGTGCCGGCCAGCAGGAAGGAGAAGATGAGCGAGATCACGTCCTCACGGGTCTCCAGCACGCCGTCGTCGGCCCCGTTCATCAGCTGGCCGAGCATCGAGTGGGGGTCGGGGTTCGCGCGGCCTCGATCGACCACGTCGGCGACGAAACGGCGGAACTCGCCGAGGGCCACCTCGTGGCGGGCGAGCACCTCGAGGTCGACGCTCGGCTCGAGGAAGCCCAGGGCGCGGTTGGTGCCGTCGACCAGGTAGTCCTCCTCCTCGGGGGTGAAGCGCGGCCCGATCAGCCGGCTCATCACCTTGATGCGCACGGGTGCCGAGAAGTCCGTGAAGAGCTCGATCTCCTCCTTGCCGGCGAGGCCGTCGATCACCTCGGCGACCACCGCCTCGGAGACGCTGGCGATGTGCCGGCAGCCGGCCTCGTCGAAGGGACGCCGCGCCACCGTCCGCAGGCCGGCATGGCGCTGGCCGTGGCAGAGCAGCAAGGTGTTGTCGAGGGCCCACAGCACGTTGGGGAACTCGGCGGCGTGCTGCTTGACCACCGCGTGGCCCGCCCACAGCTTCTGGTCCGGGGTCACCCGTTCGTCGACGAGAAGCTGGTTGACGTCGTCGTACCGCGAGATCAGCCAGGCGTTGAACGGCGCGGACCAATAGACGGGGTCGTTCTCGCGCAGCTGGCGGTAGGTCGGGAACGGATCTTCCAGAAACGGCGTGCCGAAAAAGTCGTAGTCCATGTGCTGCGTGCTCACAGCGCTCTCCCCCCGCGGGCTGCTCACCCGCTCAGAACATGCCGTTGCCGTGGGCCATCGTTGCGGGGATGGCCTGACTGACGCTCCAGTGCTCGACGATCCTCCCCGCGCTCAGCCGGAAGAGGTCGTAGAGGGCTGCGGGCTCGGCGCCGAGGCGACCCTCGGCCTGCACGAGCACCAGATCGCCCTCGCCGAGGACGCGGTGCACACGCGCGAAGCGCCGGTCACCACCGGCGAGGTGCTCGACGAACGCGGCAGCCCCGGCAGCGACCCCCGGGTCGTGCTGCACGAGGTCGGGCGCGCAAGCCGCGCTCAGGGCCGCGAAGTTGCCGCCGACGAGGGCCTCGGCGGCCAGGTGCTCGACCAGGCGCTTGTTGGCCGCCGTGCGGTCCGGCTCGCCAGGTTGCCGCGCCGGCCCCACCATCGGCGGGCCGTCGCCCGGCGCCGGGATCGGCTGCATCACATCCCAGTGCTCGCGGAACTGCCCACCCTCGATGCGGAAGAGGTCGATGACGGCGTTGACCATGCCGGCCCCCTGCCACACTGCGTGCGACGCCACGTAGGGCCCGTCCTCGACCAGCGTGTAGATCGTGAACCGGTTGTCGGGGATGCCCTTGACCACCTCGAGGAATCCCAGCAGCCCCTCGCGACCGGGCGGCACCATGGGGTTGTGCTGCACGTAGTCGTCGGCGACCAGGCGATGGAAGACCTCGGGCTGGCGCTGCCCGAAGCCGTCCTCGATCAGCTCCAGCACCAGCTGCTTTCCCGTCCGCGGCGGCACGCCCCCGCTCATCCGCCGATGACCTCTCGGAAGTCGATCCCTAGCGCCGCGAGGAGGGGTTGCACCGCAGCGCGGCCGCCGCCGGTCACCCCACCACCCGGATGGCAGCTCGGACCGCACATCCATAGCCCTTCGACCGGAGTCGTGTAGCCCCAGCCGGGCAGATAGCGATTGCCCATCTGCTGGTGGAGGAACATCCCAAGGTGGTTGTAGTCGCCGTCGATCATCGCCGGGTTGCGGCGGTAGAGGTCGAGCGGCGTCTCGATCATCCGCCCCAGGACGTCCTCGGGCCCCAGGTTGGTGGTGCGCTCGAAGAGGGTCTGCAGGATGCCGTCCCCCACCTCTTGGCGACGTTCTTCCCAGGCCGCAGCACCGCCCTCGGCCAGCGCGAAGGGGGCGTAGTGGAAGAGGTGCACGGTGTGCTTGCCGGCGGGTGCGCGGCTGGGATCGAGGCGGGTCTGGCAGCCGATCGTCGGCTGATCGACCCGCACGTGGCCGTACTCGAAGTCGTCGAAGCTGCGCAGCAGCTCGGCGAGCGAGCGCGGCGCGAGCTCGACGAAGGTCGCCTCGTCCACCTCTGGCCCGGCCTGGAAGCAGGGCGGCTTGGCCAGGGCGAGGGGCTGGCTCACCGCGCCGTAAGAAGAGCGCTGCAGCAAGCCGAGCTGGCGGACGAAGTCCGGCGGCAGAGCCTCGGCGCCCACCAGCTGGGGAAGCTGCTTGGCGTGCAGGCTGGAGACCACCGCGCGCCGCGCCCGCACCACCTCACCGCCGGCGAGCACGGCTCCCGCAGCCCGCTGGCCATCGAGCAGCACGCGCTCGACCTGGGCACCGGTCCGCACCGTGGCGCCGTAGTGGGCCAGGCAGCGCACCATCGCCTCGCTGAGCGCTCCCGAGCCGCCTTCCGGCAGGGCGCCGCCGTACTTGTGGCTGAGCGGGATGAGCAGGAAGAGGGTAAGGCCCGAACCCTTGGTGCGCGGCGAGACTCCCGCCTGGCCGGCGAACTTGAGCAGGGCGACCTTCAGCTCCTCGCTCTCGAACCACTCGTTGACGATGTCGAGGGCGCTCACCATCAACGCCCGCAGCATCATCCGGCTGCGCTCGTCGCTGTCCAGCATGGCGACGAAGGCGCCGAACGGCGGCGGCGGGTTGAACATGCCGGCCGTCACCCCGTCGAGGACGCCGGCCGACCATTGGTAGAAGGTGCGGTAGGCCTCGGCGTCGCGGCGCGAGAAGGCGGCGATCGAGGCGACCGTCTGCTCGACGTCGCGGTAGAGGTCGAGATGCGCATCGTCCGGGAAGAGGACACTGAACTGGTGGTTCGCCGTCAGGTACTTGAGCCCGAAGTCAGCCTTCAGCCCCAGCTCGTCGGCCAGGATCAGTGGGTTGGCCTGGATGAAGCCGTGCCAGATCGAGCAGACGTCGGTCTTGAAGCCCGGCGCCACCAGCTCCGGCGAGATCACGCCGCCGCCCACGTAGGGCAAGCTCTCGAGGACACAGACGTCGAGACCAGCCTTGGCCAAATAGCAGCCGACGGTCAGGCCGTGATGGCCGCCGCCGAGGATGACGATGTCGTGCTCGCTCATGGTTCCTCCCCTCTCCTTCCTCAGGCCGGGCTGCCGACAGCATGCTGGGCGGCGACGTAGCCGAAGGCCATCGCCGGCCCGATCGTCGAGCCGGCGCCCGGATAGCTCGTCCCGTAGACGGGCGCCGCGCAGTTGCCGATCGCATAGAGCCCGGCGACCACCTCGCCCGTGCCGTCGAGCACCCGCGCCTGCTCGTCGACCGCCAGCCCACCCCGGGTGCCGATGTCGCCCGGATAGAGCCGGACCCCGTAAAACGGCGGCTCGGCCAACGCCCCCAGACAGGGATTGGGCTTGCCCCGAGGGTCGGCCCAGTAGCGATCGTAGGCATTGCTGCCGCGGCCGAAGTCCGGGTCCTCCCCCGCGGCCGCAAGGGCGTTGAAGCGCTCGACCGTGGCAGCGAGAGCCGGCGCATCGACATCCAGGCGCGAGGCGAGCTCGGGCAGGCTGTCGGCCTTGACCAGGAACTCGCTCTCGAACAGCCAGGCCGGCACCTTCTCGTCCGCTTGCCCCGGCATGAGCGGACCCAAGGCCGAGCGGCGGCGGAAGCCGGCATCGACGATCAAGAACAACGGGACGCTCGGCTCGCCGGCGCGGGTGCGCGTGCCGTACATGGCGCGCACGATGTCCGGGTAGGGCGCCGCCTCGTCGACCACACGGACGCCATCGCGGTTGACGATCAGGCTTCCCGGCGCACACCGTTCGGTGACGAACATGAAAGCCAGCCCGTGGTCACGCCCAGGGATCGGGTTGGTCGGCCCCCACCAGGCGTCGTCCAGGAAAGCGGTGCCGAAGCCATGGCGCAGGCCAGCGAGCAGCACGTCCCCGGTGTTGGCTGGGTTGGCGGTGCTCCAGCTGGCGTCGGTCGGGGACGGCAGAAAGCGCGCGCGCAGCTCCTGATTGTGCTCGAAGCCCCCGGCGGCGAGGATCACCCCGCGCCGGGCGAAGAGCCGCACCTCCTGCTCGCCCCGGCGGGCGAGCACGCCGACGACGCGTTCGCCCTCGAGCAGCAGGTCGACGAAAGCCGTGTCGAGCCAGATCGGCGTACGCCGCTTGAGCAGCGAGCTGCGCAGGCTGGCGATGAGGGCACCACCCAGACAAGCACGGCGATCGCGCTTGCCGCGCAGCCGGCCCGGCAGGTCGAGGAAGTAGGCGGCGACCCGCTTGAGCATCAGGGCCTGCCAGCCCTTGCCCTGGTGCATCACCTGCCTGGCCTCGGCGAAGGTCAGCGCGAAGTTGCCGCCGAAGACCATTTGCGGGTGGAGCGGGCGCATCTCGTAGAACGCCCGCCCCAGGCGCGAGCCGTGGAAGGGCACCACATCGAGAGTGCGGCCGTTCTCGCGGGCACCGACCACACCAGGGTAGTAGTCCGGGTAGGTCAGCAGGCGGAAGACGACGTCGCTTCTCGCCTGCAGGTAGTCCACCATCTCGCGACCAGCGCGGACGCAGGCCTCGAGGCGCGCCGCCGCGACGCCCTCACCGACCAGCGCGCGCAGGTAGCGCAGGGCGTCCTCCGCGCAATCCGCGATGCCGGCCGCGGCGCTCAACGAGTTGTCGGGGACCCACACACAGCCGCCGGACATCGCCGACGAGCCACCGAAATAGTTGCTCTTCTCGATGACCAGGGTCTCGGCGCCGAGATCGGTCGCCTTGAGCGCAGCGGTGAGCCCCCCAGCACCGGAGCCCACCACAAGGAGGTCGACAGTCCGTTCTTCGATCGACATGGCCGGCCTCGCTCAGCGCGTGCGAGACAGCAGGACGAGCTTCACAAGGCACCTCGGAGAGCGGCCTGCCGTGCGGGATTCGACATGAATCGTCCGTGAACCTGCGGCGCAGTATCGCGAAGGGCGAGGGGAGTTGTCAACGCTCGGCGCAGCTTCCGAGGCCTTTCTTCCTGTGCTAGCCTTTGCGGCCGCTTCCTCTTGACATCGGTCGCCGACTTCGATCGTTCGCTGAGCGCTGCCAGCCGAGGCATTCTCGGAAAAGGGCAATGACGCAAAATCACCAGTCATATCGCTTCTATCCCGCAACCCGCTGCGACGCCTGCGAGCTCCCCGGCTGAGGTGACGAGGGAGTGACAGAGCGCTGCCAGCCGAGGAAAATTCTTATGTCACAGCAACCTCCGAAACTCGAAGAGATGTTTGATCTGAACGGACAGGTTGCCCTCATCACTGGGGGCGCCGCCGGCATCGGGCGCGCCGTTGCCAAGCGTTTTCTCGAGGCGGGGGCCCGGGTGATGCTCGTCGATGTCGATCCCGCGATGGTCGAAAACGCCGCGAGCGAGCTCGCCGCCGGCAGCCCTGCGATCGCCGCGACCGTCGCCGACGTCCGCGAGCCGGCGAGCGCCGAACGGGCCGTTGACGCCGCGGTCGCACGGTGGGGCCGCCTCGACGTCCTGGTGAACAACGCCGGTATCTTCCCCGCCACCCCGACCCTCGAGCTGAGCGAAGAGCGATGGGATTGGACTCTCGATCTCAACCTGAAGGGGGCTTTCTTCTTCGCGCGGGCGGCCGCTCAACGCATGGTCAGTTCCGGGCGGGGCGGCAGCATCATCAACCTGGCATCGATCAATGCCTTTCGCCCCTTCGTCGGGCTCGCTCCCTACAGCGCGTCGAAGGCCGGGATTGTCTCGCTCACGCAGTCCCTGGCTCTGGAGCTCGGCCGCGCCGGCGTGCGCGTCAACGCGATCGCTCCCGGTGGCATCGACACTCCGGGAGGCAGCCAGGCGCGGGCAGAGATCGCCAAAATGTATGGTGCCACGGAGGATCAGATCCGTGACGGCTATTGCGCGCGGGTACCGCTCGGTCGCATGGGGCAGCCCGACGAGGTTGCCATGGCAGCGCTCTTCCTCGCCAGCCCGGCTGCGAGTTATGTTTCCGGAACCACCTTGGCCGTCGACGGTGGTTATTTGGTGACCTAAACGTCGAACCAGAGCGCAACCGGCTACGAACTGCGAGGACCCTCGCCATGACGAACCTGGCTCAGCGAACCACCGCCCTTCGCCGCGACGTCTGGTTCTGCCGAGAGGTCCTGCGCCATGGGCTGCTCGACGGCCTGCGCGGCCTCGCCGACCGCTACGGCAGCGCAGACCTGGACATGATCCCGTTCAGCCTCTTCGGTCGCAAGGCCTACCTTGCCACTCATCCAGAGCACATCGGCGCCGTGCTCAACGACACGGAGAGCTTCAAGCGCGCGGACGTCTTCCTCAAGAACCTCGAGGCCATGCTCGGTTTCACCGCCGTGACCGTCCCCGCCGATCAGTGGTTGGCGGTGCGCCAACGAACGCTCAAGTTCCTCAGCGGCAAGATGCTGGACAGTTATCACGAGACGATGGTGCGCATCCTCGAGGAGGACACCGTGCCGCGGTGGCGCCGGCTGAGCTCCGAAGGTGATTCGATCGACGTCTTCGACAGCATGCTCGAGTACGCCTCGAAGGTCGTCTTTGCAGCGTTTCTCGGCATCCCGGCCGCCGACGTTCCGGCGCACCTGCATCGGGCCCTGAGCGAGATGTTCGACCTGGTGCGGCAACGAGTCTTTTCCTTCTTGCGCTCCCCGCTGTGGATGCCGACGGCGGCCAACCGGCGGTTCCGCGAGCTGCGCGGCCAGGTGTACACCTTCCTGGAAGCCAATCTCGAGCGCTGCGCCGGCAACGGCTCGATGATCGATCACCTGATCGCCGAGCACACGCAGGATGGCAAGCTCGACCGCAAGCTGCTGTACGAGGAGATGCTGGGAAACCTGATCGGTGGCTCGGAGACTACGATCATTTTGCTGATCTGGACCCTGCACTACCTGGCCTACGAGCCGGAGCTCCAGGAGCGGCTCTATCAGGAGCTGAGTGAGGAGGGAGCGAGCGCCAAGGCGGCGCGCACCAGCCTCCTCCACCACTGCCTGCTCGAGTCGCTGCGCATCCGCTCGCCCTCCTACCTCGCGGCCCGCGAGGCGATGCGACCGGTGCGCGTCGGCAGCTACGACCTGCCGGCCGGCTCCCACATCCTGGCGAGCCAGTTCATCACCCACAACGATCCACGATTGTGGGAGGAGCCAGAGCGCTTCAACCCCGACCGCTTCGCGGGCGCCCCGCCGCGCAGCGCCCGCGACTACACCAACTTCTTCCCCTTCGGCGGCGGCCGCAACATCTGCTCCGGGCAGGCCTACGCCTATCAGGAGGCGGCGATCGCCGTGCGCGGCCTGCTGCGCCACTTCCGCATCTTGCCGGCGAGCCCGCCCGATGTCGGGATCGCTGCCGACCTCACCCTGCGCCCCGGCATCCCGGTGCGCATCCGGGTGGCCTCCCGCACGGCAGCGCAGCCCGTCGCCGGGGCCACGGTGGGATGCCCGTACCACGCCGCAACGCCCACCCCGGGCGCTGCCGCCTGTCCACAGCCGAGCGCCGCGCAGGGTGCGGCCTGAGACTTCGCGAGGGGGAGAGCGCAACATGGCAACGACGGCCCAGCAGATCGCAGTCGACGTCGTGGTGGTGGGTTCCGGTGCCGCCGGCCTCACCGCGGCGCTCGCCGCGCGCGCCGCCAAGGCGAGCGTCCTCTTGCTCGAGAAGGCCTCCACCCTGGGCGGCGCCACAGCCGTCTCCGGCGGAGTGATCTGGGTGCCCTGCAACCACCACATGGCGGCTGCCGGTATCGCCGACTCGCGAGCCGAGGCCATCGAGTACATTCGGCGGCTGAGCGACGGCAAGAGCGAGGAGGCGCTGATCGAAGCCTTCGTGGACGCCGCGCCGACGGCGGTCCGCTTCGTCGAGGCCACCTCTCCCCTGCGCTTCCAGGCACTGCCGGACTACGCCGACTACTACGCCGAGAGCCCGGGCGGCAAGGCAGGCGGCCGCTCCCTCGACCCCGGTCTGTTCGACACTCGCGAGCTGGGAGCTTGGCAGGCGGCGCTGCGCCGCAGCCCGGTGTTCAGCGCCGTGGCGATGACGGTCACCGAGTTCTTCGCCTGGCGGGCCTGGGTCACGCCGCTGACGATTCCCTTCCCCCTCGTCCTGGGGCGGGCCGTCGAGGGCTGGGTGGGTTACGGCGGGGCGCTCGCCGGCGGTCTGCTCAAGGCGGCCCTCGATGCCGGCGTCGAGCTACGCCTCGACGCGCCGGTTCGCGACCTGCTGTTCACGGACGGCGGCGTGGCCGGGGTGCGCGTCGGGGTGGCGAGCGGCGAGCTTGAGGTCCTGGCTCGCCGCGGCGTCATCCTGGCGAGCGGCGGCTTCGAGTGGAGCCGTGAGCTGCGGTCGCAGTTCCTCGGCGGCGTGGTCAGCCATCCGCTGAGCCCGCCGGCCAACCAGGGTGACGGCCTCCGGCTGCTGATGAGCGCCGGCGCTGCGCTCGGCAACATGAGCGAAGCGTGGTGGTGCCCGGCCCTCGCCGTCCCCGGCGAGGAGTACGACGGCGCTCCCTTCTTCCGTGGCGAGTTCACCATGCGGGCGCTGCCCCACAGCCTGATGGTCAACCGCCAGGGCGAACGCTTCGTCAACGAGGCTCTCGACTACAACGATCTGATGAAGGCCTGCTTCCGTTTCGATCCGGCGCGCTACGAGCGCCCCAACCTGCCGGCCTGGCTCCTCTTCGACGGCAACTACACGAGCAAGTACCCGGTGCTCTCTGCCCTGCCGGGGATGCCGCTGCCGGAGTGGATCCCCAGCGCCCCGAGCCTGCCGGCGCTCGCCGAGCACCTGGGCATCGACGCCGACGGCCTGGCGGCGACGGTCGCGCGCTTCAACGCCGATGCCGCAGCCGGGGTGGATACCGCCTTCCGGCGCGGCGAGGCGCTCTACGATCGCGTCTACGGCGATGCCGCTCACGCGCCCAACCCCACGTTCGGGCCGCTCGCCAAGCCGCCCTACTACGCTCTCGAGCTCTTCCCCGGCACCCTCGGCACCAAGGGCGGCGCCCTGGTGGATCGCAGCGCCCGCGTGCTGCGCCCGAGCGGCGAGCCGATCCCCGGGCTCTACGCTGCCGGCAACGCCATGGCCGGCTTCAGTGGCGCCGGCTACCCTGGCGCCGGCGCCACCCTCGCCGCTGCTCTCACCTTCGGCTACCTCGCCGGCGGTCATGCCGCCGGCCGTCAACCCTGACCCGGACAGCGTCTGCGTAGGAGACCCCTGATGCGCCGACTCCCCCGCCCCTCTCGGCGGCCTGCTGGCCTGGCCGCCCTCAGCTTCGCTCTCCTCTGGCCATTGGGCTGGTTCTTCACTGCCGACGCCGAGCCGACCAAGCCCGAGCCGGTCAAGCCCGAGCTGGTCAATCCCGGGACGCCGGCCGCTCCGGCCGCGGCCCAGGGCTCACCGGCGAGCCCCGGCACCTACCCTTCGACCTGGCAGCCCGGAGAGAGCGACCTCTACCTGCGGCAGAGCCCGGCCGCGCCGGCTGCCGAGGGCCCGGAGAACGACTATGGGCTGGGCGACCACCACGTCAGCAAGCTCAAGCCCTATCCGCCCGGCGGCAAGGGCAAGCGCACCCCGTTCGACCTCTGGCTCTACGCCGGCCGCGACGGCAGCTCCTTCGGGTCTCCTGCGCTCCCGATGAGCTTCGCCGACTGGCTGCAGTTCCATGCCGTCCAGAAGCCGCAGCTGATGGCCGATGTGGTGGCCTACATGAACGGCCGCTACGACTTCTCCGGCAAGCCGCTGCCGGGGGTGCTGATGTCGGGCGGCCGCAAGCCGGTGATGGCCGGACCGGTCGCCCGCCTGGTCGGCGGCGTCGCGTCCTACGAGGAGCTCGCCAAGCTCTCGCCCGACGAGGTCCGCCGGCGCGACCTCTTCCCCTACAAGCCCCTCCAGCACCCGTTGCAGACCACGGCCCACATGGTCTTTCCCCAGGCCTGGACCCGTGTTCACCCCGAGCACGAGCGCATCGACCTCGACTTCGACATCCCGGACGCCTACCTGCCGGAGTTCCCGCCGCCGCTCTTCCTGACCACCCACAAGGAGCTCGGCGACGTCACCCGCGGCCGCGAGATCACCCTCGGCAACTTCTTCGAGATCTTCAACGGCTACCTCTCGGGCGAGCAGATGGAAGGGTTGAAGGAGCTCCTGCGACCGACCGCCACGACCTGGTTCAACCACACCGAGCACCGCGTGACCCGCGAGCCGAGCGAGGGCGTCGCCTGCCTGTCCTGCCACGTCAACGGCCACACCAACGGCGCCTTCGAGCTGGCGCCCGACAGCCGGCCGAACCAGGCCCGGCTGCGCGTCGACACGCCGACCCTGCGCGGCAACTACAACGTCATGCAGCTGTCCTCGAAGCGCTCGATCCGCAGCCTCGACCACTTCTCCGAGGTCGAGGAGTACTTCGACGGCGACCCGGGAGGGCTCGGGCAGCCGATCGGGCTCGCCAACCGCCAGCGCCAGCTCACCAACCGCATGGGCGACTTCAACGCCATCATCGACTATCCCCCGGCGCCCAAGCTCAGCCCCTTGCTGAAGCTCGTCCCCGGCAAGGCGACGGCGGCCGAGCTGCGCGGTGAGGCACTCTTCCACGGCAAGGCGCAGTGCTCGACCTGCCACTACGGCCCCGCCTTCGTCGACGACTACCTCCACGACCTGCAGGTGGAGCGCTTCTACGACGGCCGCCCCGAGGGGCCGATCAAGACGTTCCCCCTGCGCGGCATCAAGGACTCGCCGCCCTACCTGCACGATGGCCGATTGCCGACCCTGCACGACACCGTGGAGTTCTTCAACCTGGTGCTCGAGCTCCAGCTCAGCCGCCAGGAAAAAGAAGACCTGGTCGCCTACCTGACGGCGCTCTAGCCGAGCCCTCTCGGCAGTGCTTGCCGGGCGACGAGACCATGGCCAAGACCCAGAACTACCGCGACGTCGCCCCGGCGGTCTGGGCCTGCGTGCGGGCGACGACGCAGAAGCGGCACGGCACCCGCTACGAACCGGCCGGCGAAGACTGCGGCCGGGCCACCACCCACCTCTTCCTGGGCGACGTCATCCTCGACTACGCCTTCGATCCCAAGTCGCGGACCCTCGCCTACTCGCTGGTCAAGAAGCCTTTTCTGGTGGCCGAGAGTCAGATCTGGAGCGGCATTCAGTCGACCATCGAGCGCTGCCGGCGGTGAGCCGCGCCGGGCGCGCCGCTGCCTAGTCCGGTGTCCCCTCCCCCACGCCCCAGACATCGCGGTCGCGGCGCTCGGCCGGCGGCACCGCCGGGATCCCCAGCTCCACGCGCGCCTGCTGCCAGAGGGCGCGCCACGCCTCGATCGGCGCCCGTCTCGCCGGCCCTTCCTGGAGGGCCGCGAGCCGCTGCCTCGGGTTCGGATCACCGAACCGATCCAAGGTGAGGAAGACGGCCTCGGGCAGCCAGTAGGCAGGCTGCTCGTCGGCCAGCGCTGCCTCCACCACCGCGGCGGCGGCGCGATCGACCTCCTTGCTACGGTAGTCGAGCAGCGCGCCGAGCGCCATCGGCGTGGTCGGGTCCACCCGCGGCATGCGGGCGAAGCCGCCGGCCAGCACCGCGAGATGGTCGGAGCTCAGGCGGAACCTCGTCGCCGGCCGCTCGCTGAGATCGTCGTAGAAGGCGTGCAGACGGTCCAGCTCGGGGATCAGCTCGTAGAGGCCGTGCCAGCGCGTGGCGGGGCTCGCGGCCGCCTCGATCAACCACCCGACCGCAGGCCGGCGCAGCCGCCGGCCCTTCTGCAGCGTGAGCGCCTGGCGCGTCAGCCGCCGGAAGTCGGCCAGCTCGTCCGCCGCCGGATAGAGGGTGCCGTAGGACAGCGCGACCGTCGACCACGCACCGCTTGCCTCGTCCCAGGCGAGAAAAGCGAGCACGCTGTGGTTTTCGGCATACACCGGCGGCGCCGGGCAGATCATCGAACGCGGGAAGGGCACCTCCACACTGACGCCCGCCTCGCCCTTCCACACCTCGTCCACCTCGAGGACGGCGACGGCGCTGTTCAAGCGGAAGCCGTCGCCCGCCGCCGGGGGCAGCTCGCGGACCTCCGCCACCCGGGCCACCACGATCAGCTCGGCGTCGGCCGCCAGCCACCACAAGGTCCGGGGTGAGATCGGATAGGCACTCGCCGCCCGCGGCAGCAGGCCCACCCCCAAGACCACCAAGCCCAGCACCATCCAGCACAGCCACGGGCTCGAGAACGCTCGCCACCGGCGCATCAGGACCTCCCTTCCCGCTCCGCAGAGTGTCGGGAAACGTGCACTGCACAAGAGAACTGGCAAGACATTACGCAAGCACGCTGCCAACAATTCACCGGCGTCTGGAAGTGAAGGCGATCGACGAAACGCCACTCGGCCCGACGAGCAGAAGGCGAGGAAGCTCACAGGTGGATGTCGAGCTCTCCTACCAGGGCGCACCGTTCGGCAGCCTCTCGCTCTGCGACGGCGGCGTAAGCGGCAGAGCGCGGCGGCGCGAGAACTCCGCTACGATCTCGCCGATCCCTCCCGCCAGAGAGACGAACGGAGAACGTCGGCATGGCAGATCAACCGAGCCCCTCGGCAGCACCGGTGAGGCTCAGCGAGGCACAAGAACGGCGCTTTCGCGTCCTTCGCGCCGTCCTCGTCGTTTGCCTCGTCGGCTCCGCCGTGGCGCTGCCGGCCGCCATCGCTGTCCTCGTTTGGAAGGGTGCCTCGGGGGCGCTACGGGCCGTGGTGTGGGGCGTCTTCATCGAGCTCGCGGGCTCGGCCGCCGTCCTCGGCGGCTTCGCCCGCTGCCCGGCCTGCCGGGGGCGGACGGGGAGTGACCCTGGCAGGCTCCTGCCGGCGCGCTGCCGCAGCTGCGGCGTAACGCTGCCGGGCTGAGGCGAGCCTCAGCCCACCTCGCGAGGCCGGCAATCGCTCACGTAGCCCGGGATCTCCTTTTCGAACCAGTACGAAGCGCCGCTGAACACGCCGCTGGCGCCGCCGGCTCCTCCCTCGACGATGGCGAACGTCTTGGGCACCGAGGGCCAGCCGGAGGCGACGGAGCGGAAGCCCACGGCGACGCTGCGCCCGAGGCCGCTTGAGCCGTCGAGGGCAACGATCTTGCCGCGGTCGTGCCAGAGGCCACAGCTGTCGACCTCGAAGGTGTAGATGGCGCCGGCCGAGAAGCCGCCCTGGTCCTCCGAGGGCGCGCCGATCGCCGCCCAGGAGCCGGCGAAGGCCACGCTGACCCCGAACTGATCGGACTCCTCCGCATCGAAGGCCTTGATCTTCTTGTCCTGCACCCAGGCGCCGCCGTCGAGCTTGAAGGCGTAGACCGCCCCGGAGTTGGCGGCGATGCTGTCGTCGCCGATCGCGCCGGTGAGCACCCGGCCGCCCGAGAGGGCGATCGACCAGCCCATCTTGTCGAGCGGATCGGGGTCACCGGCAACCAGCTTCGCCGACTGCACCCAGCCACTGCCCCCGAGGTCGAAGACGTAGGCAGCACCGGCATCGAAGGAGCTGCCGATGTCGACCAGGTTCGCGCCGACGGCGGCACGGCTTCCCGAGAGGGCCACCGATTGGCCGAAGTTGCCGGCCCCCTGCGGGTCGCCGGCGACGAGCTTCGCCGTCTGCAGCCAAGCGCCGGTGAGGTCGCGCTCGAAGACGTAAGCCGCTCCGGCGTTGCTCACCCCACCGCCGTCGTTGCCCGTCGCTCCCACCAGCGCCCGGCTGCCGCTGATCGCGACCGAGAAGCCGAAGGCGTCGCCGAGGACGCCGTCCGAGGCGGTGATGACCTGCCCGGTGTCCCAGGCGCCGCAGTCATAGATCACCGCCGCTCCCTTGGCGCTGGCGGCGAAGTTGGCGCCGACGATCGCTCGACAGGCGCCGCCCGCCGTCGACAGCGCCACCGAGTTGCCGAACTGGCCGGAGGAGCTCGCCGTCGGCGGATCCAGCACGGCGACGAGGTCCCAGTCCCCACCGTTGACCCGCTGGAAGACGTGCGCCGAGCCGGCCCCGCCGTTGTCGGAAGGGTCCCCCACCAGGGCGAGAGTGCCCGCCATCGCCACCGACCAGCCGAAACGGCCGGCCTGGCCCGACGTCGAGAACTCCTCGTCAGCCTGTTGCCATTGCGCTCCCGCGGCAGCGGGAAGCAGAGCGAGAACCGTCACTACCAGGACCAGAAGCCGCGATCGTTGCATGGGTGCCCTCCGTGGTCGTTCCAGTCAGCGTCGATTTGTGTGCCGGCTGCAGCGCCCGCCGCTGCGCGCCCAACACGCCTCGAATGCATGAACGGAAAGGCGGCCCATTTCTTCTCAGCCCTGCCGTCGGGCACGAAAGGCCGCCGGGCGGCGCCGGAGCGCAGTTCGACGGCCTTTGCGCGGGAGCGCGGCAAGGCCCGGGGGCCTTAGCCCCCGTAGATCATGAGGCTAGGGACTAGCAGATGCCCTGCGTCTGGCACAAACAGACGTTGAGCTGGGCATTGCACTCGGCCTGGCACTCGGGGGTGACGCAGGGCGCACTGCAGAGGAAGAAGGCGCGAAGGCAGTTGATCCCCATCTCCTCAGCACCGGCGAGGGGGTCGAGATCCCCGATCGACGGGGTCGCGGGAGTCGAATTGACCTCGGCGGCCACCGGAGAGGGAGCCGCGCAGGGTGGGGCGGAGGCCGCGACGGCAGGAGCAGCCATCGCCAAACACACGAGTGCCGCGCAGATCCAAGCAAGACGTCGGTGCATGGTTTTCTCCTCTTGAGCTGGCTGTTAGTCGAACGATCGAGAGCCGCGCTCCGGGTCGCATAGATGCATCTACAAGTCATTCCGGTTAGTTCTCAACACTCAATTCTCATCTCGCGACCCTCCGCGGCCCTGACGAGCCCGCGACCGCTCTCGGGGCAGCGGCACCGCCGCCTTTCCCTGCCGACACGCCCGCCCGCGGCTGGTCTCGGCCCAGCGTCACCACGCCGCATGGCTTCGGGTAGACTGCCCTTTCGCGATGCTTGCAACGCGGCCAGGCCCTCCGACGAAGGGCTGGCACCGCGTTCCACCGAGGACTTGCCATGGACACGATGACCGAGACCACCCCCACCACACCCTCCTCCCCTGCCGAGATGGAGCGCCTCTGGCAGGAGCGCTGGGCCGCCGACGGCCTCTACGACGTCGACCTCGAGGACCGCAGCCGGCCGGCTTACTACTTCCTCACCATGCTGCCGTACCCGAGCGGTGACCTCCACCTCGGCCACTGGTTCGTCTGCTCGCCGAGCGACACGCGCGCCCGCTTCCTGCGCATGAAGGGCTACAACGTCTTCTTCCCCATCGGCTTCGATGCCTTCGGCCTGCCCGCCGAGAACGCCGCCATCAAGCGGCAGATCCATCCCGCGGACTGGACCTACGCCAACATGGAGAAGATGCGCAGCCAGTTTCGCACCATGGGCCCGAGCTTCCCCTGGCAGCACGAGGTGGTGACCTGCGAGCCCGAGTACTACCGCTGGAACCAGTGGTTCTTCATCCAGTTCCTCGAGCGGGGCTGGGCCTACCGCAAGTTCGCGCCCGTCGACTGGTGCACCTCCTGCAACACCACCCTCGCCCGCGAGCAGGTGGTGGGCGAAGACCGCCACTGCGAGCGGTGCGGCTCGCCGGTCATCAAGAAGGAGCTCCACCAGTGGTTCCTGCGGATCACCGACTACGCCGAGGAGCTGCTCGACTTCTCCGGCCTCGACTGGCCGGAGCGGGTGAAGACGCTGCAGGAGAACTGGATCGGTCGCAAGGAGGGGGCGGAGATCCTCTTCCCGGCGGCGGGCGGTGAGGCGGTCAGAGTATTCACTACCCGGCCGGACACGCTGTGGGGAGCGACCTTCGTGGTGCTGGCGCCCGAGCATCCGCTGGTGCCGGCCCTGACCAGCGAGGGGCAGCGCGCCGCCGTCGCGGCCTACGTCGAGCAGGCTTCCCGCTTCAGCGAGGTGGAGCGTGCGGCCGAGAACCGCGAGAAGACAGGCGTGGCGCTCGGCACCACGGTGACCAACCCGGCGACTGGCGAGGAAGTCCCGGTGTGGATCGCCGACTACGTTCTCGCCGACTACGGTTTCGGCGCCGTGATGGCGGTGCCGGCCCACGACCAGCGGGACTTCGAGTTCGCCAGCCGCCATGGCCTTGAGGTGCGCTGGGTGATCGCGCCGCCGGCCGGCCCCGAGGTGGCGAGAGACGCCGCCTACTCCGACTACGCGGGCGTGATGACCCGCTCCGGGCCGCTCGACGGGGTGGCCGTCGGCAAGGCCGCCGGCGAGAGCATCCCGGCGGCGATCGCCTGGCTCGAAGCCGAAAGCAAGGGCAAGGGCGTCGTCACCTACCGCCTGCGCGACTGGCTGGTCTCGCGCCAGCGCTACTGGGGCACGCCGATCCCCGTCATCTACTGCCCGCGCTGCGGCACCGTGCCAGTGCCGGAAGACGAGCTGCCGCTGACCCTGCCGCGCGACGTCGACTTCCGCAAGACGGGCGAAAACCCCTTGCGCGCGCATCCGACCTGGCGCTTCACGCCCTGCCCGCGCTGCGGCGAGGCGGCCGAGCGCGAGACCGACACCATGGACACCTTCGTGGACAGCTCCTGGTACCAGTACCGCTACCTGAGCCCCCACTACGCGGACGGCCCGTTCGACCCGGCCTGCCTGCCCTGGCTGCCCGTCTTCCAGTACACCGGTGGCATCGAGCACGCCACCATGCACCTGATGTACACCCGCTTCTGGACCCGCCTGATGCGCGACATGGGCCTGGTGCCATTCTCCGAGCCGATGACCCGCCTGTTCAACCAGGGGATCATCCTCGGGCCCGATGGCCGCCGGATGAGCAAGAGCCGGGGCAACGTCGTCGACCCCGACGAGCTGGTGGCCCGCTATGGCGCCGACACCGTGCGCTGCTTCCTGATGTTCCTCGGGCCCTGGGACCAGGGTGGCCCCTGGAGCCCCACCGGCATCGAAGGCATCGTGCGCTGGCTCAACCGCGTCAAGGACCTGGCTTCTTCTGGCGGAGGAGCGGCCGATGCCACGGCGCTCAACCCCGGCCTCGCCCGCGACCTCGAGCGCAAGCTCCACCAGACCATCCGCAACCTCGGGGACGACACCGAGGCCTTCCGCTTCAACACGGCGATCTCCCGCATGATGGAGCTCGCCAACCTGATGATGAAGGCCCGCGCCGAGCTAGCGGAGACCACGCTGTGGACGGCGGTGGTCCGCACCTACCTTTTGCTCCTGGCACCCTACGCTCCCCACCTCGCCGAAGAGCTCTGGGCGGCGCGCGGCTACGGCTATAGCATCCACCAGCAGACCTGGCCCACCCACTCCGACGCCCTCGCCGCCGAGGACGAGCTGGAAGTCGTCGTCCAGGTCAACGGCAAGCTGCGCGACAAGCTCTCTGTCGCTCCCGGCACCGACCGCGAGACCCTCGAACGCCTCGCCCTCGCTGCCGAGCGCGCCCAACCTTTCCTCGCCGACAAGACCGTGCGCAAGGTCATCGTCGTGCCCGACAAGCTCGTCAACATCGTCGTCGGCTAGGGCGGCGCCGCCCCTCCCCTCCCCCATCCCAGGCCCTGGGCACCCCCCAGGGCCTGCGCTACAATGCCCGCCACGGGCCGTTAGCTCAGTTGGCAGAGCAGCTGACTTTTAATCAGCGGGTCGGGGGTTCGATTCCCTCACGGCCTACCAGTCACCCCACCTTCCTCATCGCGTTCCGATCTCCCGCCTCAGACGCCGTAAGCTACCTGAATACAGCAGCTTACATCCAGAACCTAAGGCCAGAGACCGGCGCGCCAATCGCCCAGCTTCGACCTACGGGAAGGCGCCTTCCTGTCGTCAGGAATCGATCTAGGGTACAAATAGGGTACCAACGGCGTTCTTGTACCCTAGCCACGCCCACGAGCTGTGAGTTCCGTACCCTAGGCCGCACCCTAGGGCGCGCCAGCCCTCCTCGACCCTCGCCCCAGCTAGTCCAGCTCGGCGTGGGGGTCGTGTGTCCTCTCTAGCCTCCCTTCGAGAGCACCTCCCGCGGCTGCTCGGGGCGGAGGTGTGCGCGGCGCTCGCCGACCCCGAGGTGACGGAGGCCTACTCGGTCGAGGGGGACGCCTGCCTGTGGGTGGCGACGCAGGGCGAGGGGCGGCGGCGGACGGGGATCGCTCTCGCGGCGGACTGGGCGGAGCGGGTGCTCAACGCGGTCGCTTCGGCGAAGGGCGAGGCGCTGGGGCCGGGGCGGCCGATCCTTTCAGCGGACCTGCCGGACCGCCTCGGGCGCCTCCAGGGGTTCGTCTCTCCGGTGACGGGCCAGTGCTTCCTGGTCCTGCGCAAGCCGCCGGGGCGGATCCCGTCGCTCGCTGAGTTGGTCGCCTCGGGTTTCGTCACCGAGCCCACGGCCGAGCTACTGCGTCAGGCGCTTCTCGAGCGCGAGACGATCCTGATTGTCGGCGGCACGGGGACGGGCAAGACCACCTTCCTCAACGTCCTCTTGGCCGAGCTCGCGGCCCTCTGCCCGCAGGACCGGATCGGCATCCTCGAAGACACCCCTGAGCTGGCTCCGTGCTCGCCGGACTCGTTCCGTCTGCGTACGTCCGAGGGGCTCGACCTCCACCGCCTGGTCAAGGAGTCCTTGCGCACCAGCCCGACGCGCCTGGTCGTCGGCGAAGTGCGTGACCAGGCGGCCCTCGCCCTGCTCGACGCCTGGAACACCGGCCATCCTGGCGGCCTCGCGACCCTCCACGCCAACGGCTGCCACGAAGCCCTGGTGCGGCTCTCGACCCTCGTCCAGAGGGCCGGCGTCCCGCCTCAGCCGGAGCTGATCGTCGCCACGGTCTCTCTCCTCGTCTACCTGGAGGGCACCTCGCGCGCCACCCGCCGGGTGGCCGAGATCGCTCGCGTGACGGGCTTCAACCCCACCACGGACCGCTTCCAGGTCCAGACCCTCTACGAAAGGAACGACCGATGAGAACTGCCTCTTCGAGGCTCACGCTCGGGGTGTCTCTCGCTCTCCTGGCTTTCGCCTCGCCGGCCTGGGCGAGCAGCTCGGGTGCGCTACCGATCGATCAGACCCTCAACCGCATCGTGCAGTGGCTGTCGGGCGGCATCGCCACGGCTCTGGGGACGATCGCCCTCGTCGCGGCGGCGTTCGTGTGGATGTTCTTGCGCCACGAGCGCGGTGCGGACTTCGCTGTGCGAGCTCTGGTGGGCACGGCGATCGCCATCGGCGCCGGACAGATCCTCTCCTTCTTCGTCTCCGGGGGCGCGCTGCTGTGAGAGCCGCCTCTGCCCCTGAGGGGCTCGCTCGGCACCCGCTGCCGCAATCGACGCTCCACGTGCCGCTCTTCGCCGGCGTCGAGGCTCCGATCCTCGGCTTCGAGGTGGTGACGGCCGCGGTGGTCGTCCACATGGTGGGCCTCCGCTGGCTGCCGCTGGCGATGTTCGCAGTCGGGCTGGCAGCAATGCACTTCACCCTGGCGCGGGCGACGGCGAAGGACCGGCGCCTGGCGATGGTCTTCGCGCGGTCGGTCCGCTACCCGGCCTATGCCCGGCCCTGGGCGGTGCTCACCGGCACCGACCCTCTTCTGAAGCGGCCGGGCTCTGCCCCGGCCGGCTCGAGTGAGCCCACCTTCCCGCGGAGGCTGCTGGCGTGAGCCGGGTGAGCGACCTTGCGCTCGACCTCCTGCCCTGGGGCCTGGCCGTGGGCTTCGCCGGGCTGCTCGATCGCTTGCGGGCCTACGAGCCGCGGCCTGCTGCTCTCTCGGACAACCTCGCCTGGGCGGCGGTCGCCGCGCCGGGCGTCGTCCAGAACCGCGATGGTGCCTTCCTCCGCACTTGGCGCTACCGCGGCGTCGACACGCGGGTGGCTTCGCCCGAGGAGCTCAACACCCTCTCTCAGGTGCTCAACCGCGCCCTGGTCCGGCTCGGCGGCGGCGTGATGCTCCACGCCGATGCCGTCCGCAAGCCCGCCGCGCCGACCCCGCCCGGCCCGCACTTCCCGCACCCGCTGCCGTACCTTTTCGACCTCGAGCGCTTCGAGCTCTACCAGCGCGAGCCCCACTTCGAGACCGAGTTCTTCCTCACCCTCACCTGGGCGCCTCCCGCGGGAGCGGCACGCCAGGTGGAGCGCTGGTTTGTGCGGGATGTCGAAGAGGCGGCCACCGAGGCCGAGGGCCAGCTCGGACGTTTCGGCGACCTCTGCGCCACGCTGGAGAACCATCTCGGCTCGGTGCTGCGCCTGGACCGGCTCGCCACCGCCGAGCAGCTTGCCTACCTGCATCTTTGCCTGACCGGCCTCAACCACTCGGTGGCCGAGCCAGCACCGGGGCTCCTCCTCGCCGGGATCCTCTCCGACCAGGAGCTCGTCGGCGGCTGGAAGCCGCGGATCGGTGAGAAGCACCTGCGCGTCGTGCGGGTCAACGCCTACCCGACGACGGCGACCACGCCGGCCCTCCTCGACCCCCTCGCCGACCTGCCTTGCGCCTATCGCTGGTCGACCCGCCTGCTGACCGTGCCTCCCGAGGAAGCGGACGCGCGGATCAAGAGCCTGCAGTGGAGCTGGTACACCCGCCGGCAGGACTTCCGGGCGCGGCTGCGGCGCGCCTTCACCCAGCCGAGCCAGCAGGCGGCGGACCCCGACGAACGGGAGATCTTCGAGGACCGTTCGGCACGGGCGATGGCCGCGGACTCGGCCGAGCTGCTCGCCCGTCTCCACGGCCGCGAGGAGGTGCTGACCGCCTACACCACCAAGCTCGTGGTGCTCGACGAGGATCCGACGCAAGCCGAGGCAGCAGCCGGGCTCTGCATCAAGGCCCTGGCGCGACGAGGCTTCGGAGCCGCTCTCGAAACCGTCAACACCCTCGATGCCTGGCTCGGCTCGCTTCCCGGGCACGGTACGGCGGACCTGCGTCGAGACGCCATCCCTTCCGCCAACGTCGCCGATCTCTTGCCCGTCACCGGCAGCTGGCCCGGCCTTTCGACCATCCCCTCGCCGTACTTCCCGCCCGCCTCGCCGCCCTTGATGTGGACCAGCACGGAGGGAGCCACTCCCTTTCGCTTCAACCTCCATCACCAGGACGTGATGCACGGCTTCATCCTGGGGCCGACCGGCGCTGGCAAGAGCTACTTGACGGCGCACATCGCGCTGCAGTTCCTGCGCTATCCGCAGGCTCAGGTCTTCGTCTTCGACAAGGGATACAGCCAGTACCTGCCCTGCCTCGCCGCTGGGGGCGTGCACTATGACCTTGCCTCGCCACGGGGAGCGAGCTTGCCGTTCCAACCCCTGCGCTACGTGGAGGAAGAGAGCGAGCAGGCCTGGGCCGCGACCTGGCTCGAGACCTTGCTGCGGCTCCAGGGACTCGCGACCACCGCCGAGCAGAGGAACGCCATCGCTCGCGCCCTGGTGCTCTTGGCCCACGAGGCGCCCGAGCATCGCACCCTCGACATGCTGGCCTTGCAGGTGCCGGACCCCGAGATCCAGGCCTACCTCAAGCCCTACGGCTCGACCGGATCCCTCGCGAGCCTGCTGGCCGGCAGCTCCGACCCGCTCGCCGACAGTCACTACCTCTGCTTCGAGCTGGGCCACATCCTCGAGGCCGACGCCCGCGCTCTGGTACCCGTGCAGCTCTACCTGGCGCATGCGCTCGGCAAGCGCCGCGCGCAGTCCCGGCCGACACTGCTGATCTGGGACGAGGCCTGGCGGGCGCTCGAAGACCCCCTCTGCCGAGCCTGGATCAAGAACGATCTCGCGACCGCCCGCAAGCAAAACTGCGGCGTAGTGCTGATCACCCAATCGCTCGCCCAGGTGGCGGAGCCGGACCTACGCACCCTGATCGATGAGGCGGCGCAAACGAAAGTGTTTCTGCCCAACCCGGCCGCGACCAAGCCGCAGACGCGGAAGCTCTATGAGGCGCTCGGGCTCTCGGAGCGGCTCTGCGAGCTGATCGCCGGCATGACGCCCAAGCGCGAGTACCTCTACCTCTCGCGCTACGCGGCCCGGATTTTCCAGCTCGGCGAGACCGACCTCGCGCGAGCCCTGCTGTCGCCACCTCCCCACACCACCGAGGAAGCCCTGGTCGAGCACATCCGTGCGCTGCGCGCCGAGCACGGCGAGGAGTGGCTCGCCGTCTACCTGCGCCAGCGGGGCTGCCCGCGCTGGGCCGAGGCTCTCGAAACCCATCTTCAAGAAAAGGATCACTCGTGAGGAAACCATTTTCGAAGCGGCTCACGCTGCTCGTCCTGACAGCTCTGGTCGGCGTGGGAGTCGCCTTGCCAGCGCCACCGGCCTCGGCGCAGATCCCGGTGTCGGACATCGCGCACACAGCGCAGACGATCATTCACTACGTCGGCCGGCTGATCGAGATCGCCCAGAAGTACCAGCAGATCTACAACCAATACCAGCAGATCGCCAATGAGTACCGACAGATCGCCAACCAGCTGCAGGCGCTCGAAAAGCTCGACATCCACTGGGCCCGCAACATCGTGGGCACGATGGGCCGGATCGAGCAGATCCTGCGCCAGGACCGGCTTCCCTCGCACGTCAACGATCTCGTCGAGGAGATCCACCGCGAGCTCTTCCCGGGCTGGCAGCTGCCTCACGACTACTGGCATGAGGAGGAAAGCTCGGCGGTCGCCGCGATGGCGACGCTCCGCGAATCGCTCGGGGCGCAGCACGAAGCGTTTGTGACCAATCGCGATCACATCCGCACTTTGATGGAGATCAAGAACCAGATCAAGACGATCGACGGCACCCAGAAGGCGCTCGAAGTGATCGCGGGCATCAACGCCTTCCACGCCGAGGTCGCGACCCTTGACGAGCTGGCGCAGGCGACGACGGCCGATGCCGCGAATGCTTTCTATTCCTACACCCTGAACGCCAGCGCGCGGCAGAAGAAGGCCATCCAGGAAGCCCTCGCGCAGTCGAACCTGCAACCTCCGACGCTCGAGCCCGGCAGCGGGTGGGGCGCCCTACCTACATGGTGGCACTGATGAGCCCGGACCCGATCCAGATCCTCCTCGACTCGTACCAGAGCGCCACCCAGACCTGGCTCGGCCATGCGATCGAGACCGGGATGAGCCTCTTTCGCAAGCTTGCCGCGCTAGAGCTCGTGGTCTTCGGCCTCCTTGTGACGATCAAGGCGCGCGGCGGGGCTGCCGCGATCATCCCGGACCTCGCCTGGAAACTCTTTCTGATTGCGCTGCTCTTGACGGGGCTCTTGCTCTACCCACTGTGGGTGCCGGCGATCACGCCGAGCTTCTCGCAGCTCGCAGGGGAGATCACGGGTTTTTCGACTCTCAACCCTGCCGTGGTGGTCGAACAGGGGATCGCGCTCGCGCTCGCCATCGTCGCCGCCGGCTTTTCGGCTGGCTGGTTTGGGCCGGACATCGCCGGGGCACTGTGGGCAGTGCTCGCGGCGGCCGGCGTCCTGCTGGCCTACATCGCAATGGCGGCGGCACTGACGCGGGCGCTGATCGAAAGCTGGATCGTGCTCGCGGCGGGGCCGCTCTTCCTGGGCTTTTCGCCCTTTCGGATGACGGCGCAGGTGGCGGACAACTTCATCGTCTACGCCTTCCAGGTGGGGATCCGGCTGTTCT
>CAYQRE010000039.1:0-40101 GCA_964420075.1 uncultured Thermoanaerobaculia bacterium
TCGCCGGCCAGGAAGACCACTACGGCGACATGGACTTCAAGGTCGCCGGCACCCGCGAGGGCGTCACTGCCCTGCAGATGGACATCAAGATCAGCGGTCTGACCAAGGACATCATGCGCCAGGCGCTGGCGCAGGCCCGCGAAGGCCGGATGCACATCCTCGGGCTGATGGACCGCGTCCTCGCCGAGCCCCGCAAGGACCTCTCGCCCTACGCCCCGCGCCTCTACACGATGCACGTCTCGAAGGACAAGATCCGCGACGTCATCGGCCCCGGTGGCAAGACGATCCGCTCGATCATCGAGGAGACGGGCTGCGACATCGAGATCGACGACACCGGCAAGGTGGTCATCTCCTCGTCCGTGCAGCAGGCGGCGCAGCGTGCCATCGAGATGATCGAACGCCTGACCGAGGTGCCGGAGGTGGGCCGGGTCTACACCGGCACGGTGCGCCGCATTGAGAGCTACGGTGCCTTCGTCGAGGTGCTCCCCGGGACCGATGGCCTGCTCCATGTCTCGGAGCTCGCCCCTTACCGTGTGCGCGAGGTCACCGACCTGCTCAAGGAAGGTGACGAGGTGCAGGTCAAGGTCCTCTCGATCGACGAGACGGGCAAGATTCGCCTCTCCCGCAAGGCCGTGATCATGGAGGCCCCCGACTACAACCCCGCCGACTACGAGGGCATGGGCGACGACTCGCCTCCCAGCGACAGTGGTCGTGGCGGCCGTGGCGATCGCGGTGGCCGGGGTGATCGCGGCGGTCGCGACGGTGGGCGGCGCGGCGGCGGCGGTCGCTTCCGCGAGGGGCGCAGCTAGACCGAGGTGACCTCGATGAGGCCTGTGACGGCTCCCGGCGGCGTAGACACCGATACCCTGGTGGCCTACCTCGAGGAGTACCTGCAGGCCTCAGCCGGACGGGACTACGGCCCCAACGGCCTGCAGGTCGAAGGCCGGGGGCGGGTCCGCCGCCTGGTGACCGGGGTTTCCGCCTGCCAGCTCCTCTTCGAACGCGCCATCGAGCTCGGCGCTGATGCCATCCTCGTCCACCACGGCTTGTTCTGGGAGGGTGATCCGCGGCCGTTGACCGGCGTCCTCGGCCGCCGGGTCGCCACTCTGATGCGCGCCGGGCTCAACCTCCTCGCCTACCACCTGCCGCTCGATCGCCACCCCGAGGTCGGCAATAACGCGCTGGCCGCCCGTGCCCTCGGCTTGGGCGACCTCGAGCCGTTCGCCTTCCACGACGGTCTGCCCGTGGGTTTCTCCGGCCGCTTCACCCAGGCGATCAGCGCTGGCGAGCTGGTCACCCGTTGCCAGGCCTTGTTCGGGCAAGAACCGCTGGCTTTCACCGCTGGACCCGCAGAGGTGGCAACCGTCGGGATCGTCTCGGGAGGAGCGCAGCGGGACCTTCACCAGGCGATCCGCCAGCAGCTCGATGCCTTCATCACCGGCGAGGTCAGCGAGTGGGTGATGAACCTGGCGCGCGAGGCCCAGGTCCACTACCTCGCCTGCGGCCACTACGCGACGGAGCGGCTGGGTGTGCGCGCCCTGGGCGAGCACCTCGCCACCCGCTTCGACCTCGAGGTCGAGTTCGTCGACGTCCCCAACCCGGTCTGAGCAGGGCTAGGCCGCGGCCTTCGAGTACAGTCGGAAAAAGTTGCGGCTGGTGAGGGCCGACACCTCGGAATAGGAGCAGCCGAGCTCGACGGCGAGGCGCTCCCCCACTTCTACCACGTAGGCGGGGCGGTTGGGCTTGCCGCGGTAGGGCACCGGGGCCAGGTATGGCGTATCGGTCTCCACCAGGATCTGTTCCGCCGCGAGGAAGGGCAGCACTTCGCGGACGTTGTCGGCCTTGGGGAAGGTGATCATGCCGGAAAAGCCCAGGTAGAAGCCGCGCTCGATCAGCTCCCGCGCCATGGCGAGGCCGCCGGCGAAGGAGTGGAAGTCAGCGCGCAGGCGGCCGAACTGGGGCCGGCGGACCATCGCCAGCATGGCGTCGTTGCTGTCGCGGTTGTGGACGACCACCGGCAGGTCGAGCTCGATCGCGAGCTCCCACTGCTCTGCCAGCACCCGTTCCTGGACCTCGCGCGGTGAGTGGTCGTAGTAGAAGTCGAGCCCGCACTCCCCGACCGCTACCGCCTTGGGGTCGGCGAGCAACCCTCGGAGTCGCTCCTGGTCTCCATCCTGCCAGGTAAGCGCATCGTGTGGATGCACCCCGAGGGCGCACCAGACGTCGCTGTGCCGGTGGCAGATCCCCAGCACCTCGTCGGCGTCGGCGAGCCGGACTGCCGGGAGAAGAAAGCCGCCCACGCCGCGCTCGCGCGCCGCATCGAGGGCTGCCTCGAGCTCCCCGGCCGGCAGGTTCTGTAGATGGCAATGGGAGTCGATGATCGCCGGCCGACTCACCGCACCCGCGTCCCGTTCGGCACCGGCTGCAACGGCGCGAGCAGGACGGCGCCATCGCCCGGCGAGGCCGCCAGCACCATGCCCTGCGACTCGATCCCCATCAGCTTCGCCGGCTGGAGGTTGGCGACCACGACGACCTGCCTACCCTGCATGGCCTCGGGTCCGTACTGCTGGGCGATGCCCGCCACCACCGTGCGTGGCTGTTCTTCGCCGAGCTCGATGGTCAGGCGCAGGAGCTTCTGGCTCTTCGGCACGGCCTCGGCGGCGACGACGGTCCCAACCTTGAGCTGCACTTCCATGAACTGGTCGATGGCGATCATCGGCTGGGCCTCCTTCTGGGCTGCCTCGCCTGGCTCCTGCGCCGCCGGCGGCGCCAGGAACGCGGCCTTGTCGATCCGCGGGAAAAGAGCGCTCGGGGGCGGCAGCTCGCGGTCGGTGGCGAGCCCGCCCCAGGCCAGCTGGTCGAGGCTCGGTTCTGCGGGCGGAGCGGCGATGGCGGCCAGGACTCGCGCGGCCACCTGCGGCATCACGGGGAGCAGGCCAGTGGCGACGATCCGCACGGCTTCGAGCCCGTTCCACAGCACTCGCGACAGCCGGCTGCGCTCGTCCTCGCGGCCGATCAGCTTCCAGGGCTCGCGGCTGACCAGGTATTGGTTGGCCTCGGCCAGCAACCGCCAGAGGGCCTCGAGGGCACGGCTGAAGGCCAGCTCCTCCATCGCCTTGCGATAGTCGGCGACGGCTTGCGCGGCAACCGCGAGGACCGGGTTGTCCCCGCAGGCCTCCGGCGGAGTGCGACCGGCGAAGGCCTTGCGCGACAGGGTGACGAGGCGGCTCACCGTGTTGCCGAGGTCGTTGGCCAGGTCGCTGTTGTAGCGGTCGACGAACGCTTCGTCCGAGAACGAAGCGTCCTGGCCGAAGACCATTTCGCGCAAGAGGAAATAGCGCAGCGGGTCCGGGCCGAACTGGGCCACCAGGTGGTCGGGCCGCGCGACGTTCTCGGCCGACTTGGAGATCTTGCGCTGGTCCTTGAGCCAGAAGCCGTGCGCCCAGACCTGCGTTGGCAGCGGCAGGCCGGCCGAGAGCAGGAAGGCCGGCCAGTAGACGGCGTGATGGCGCAGGATGTCCTTGCCAATGAGGTGGAGGCGTGTGTCGCCACCGGTCCAGAAGCGATCGTAGAGCCCATCCTCGGCGTCTCTGCCGAAGCCGAGGGCGGACAGGTAGTTGGAGAGCGCATCGAGCCAGACGTAGACTGTATGCCCCGGATAGCCCGGGAACGGGATGCCCCAGCTCAGGTTGGCCCGGCTCACCGACAGGTCTTTGAGGCCCCCCTCGACGAAGCTCCGCACCTCGTTGGCGCGTGTCCGTGGCCGCACCGGCTCACTCGGGTCGTCATACCAGTCCAGCAGGGCCTGCTGGTAGCGCGACAGCCGGAAGAAGACGTTCTCTTCCTCTTTCCACTCGACCGGCAGGTCGTGGATCGGGCAACGCTTGTCGCCCACCAGCTCCTTCTCGGTGTAATAGGTCTCGCACGGCGAGCAGTACCAGCCCTCGTGGCGCGCCAGGTAGAGATCGTCGTTGGCGGCGATCCGCCGGATCATCGCCTCGACGCCGCGGTAGTGCCGCGGCTCTGTGGTGCGGATGAAGTCGTCCGGCGCGACACCGATCTCCCGCCACAGCTCGTGGTAGCGGGCCACCACGCGATCGGCCAGCTGCAACGGCGGGATCCCTTCGCGAGCCGCAGCCCGCTCGATATTCTGGCCGTGCTCGTCGGTCCCGGTGAGGAAGTAGACCTCGTCACCAGCCAGACGGTGGTAGCGCGCCAGGGTGTCGGCGACCACCGTCGTGTAGATGTGCCCCACGTGGGGCAGCGAGTTCACGTAGTAGATCGGGGTCGTGACGTAGAAACGGCTCATCGCACTCAGGACTCGGGGGAAGGTTGGGCCGGGGCATTCGCAGCGGCAAGCAGGCGCGATGGAGTCTAGCAGACGGTCGTCCCGGCCTTCGCGTCGGCCGGTTCAACCTCGGCAGGCGCGAAGGCGTATCGTTCGCCACAGAAGCCGCACTCGACGACGACCGAAGCGTCGTCGCCGGCGAGCTCGCTCTCCGCGGCGTGCGCGAGGGCCCGGAGCTGGTGGAGGATGCGCTCGCGGGAGCAGCGACAGCGGTAGTGGACGCCGAGGGTGCTCTGGATGACCGGCTCGAGGCCGGCCAGCGTGGCGGCGAGCAGACCTTCCGGCCCGCTCTGCGCCAGCACCTGACTCACCCCCGCCATCGCAGCCAGATTACTCTCCAAACGAGACAACACGGAGTCCGTGGCGTCCGGCAACGCCTCGATCAGCATGCCACCGGCCCCGGCCACTCCCTGCGGCTGCGCCAGCACGCCGACGAGGACCGCCGAGCGAGTCTGCTCGCTCTGCACCAGGAAATGGGCAAGATCGTCGCCGATCTCGCCGCTCACCAGCTCGACCTGGCTTCGCGCCTGCCCCTGCTTGCCCTCGACGAGGACCTGCAGGCGACCACGGCCGACCCCGCGACCGACGGCGAGCTTGCCGTCCGGGCGGTCGGCCACATCGGCCCGCGGGTTCTCGAGGGTGCCGCGCAGCCCGATCGCGCTCTCTCCCGCCGTCACCTCGGCGACGACGGCCCCGAGGGGACCGTCACCGCGGACCTCGAGCACCAGGCGCTCTGGCGTGCGGTTGGCGCGGTCGAACAGCAGGCAGGCGCCAGCGAGCGTCCGTCCCAGGGCGGCCGCCGCCACTGGCGAGAGGTCGAGGCGGCGACGGACGGCTTCGAGGATCCTGGAGAGGTCCACCAGCGACCAGCGCAGGCCTCCTCCGCCGGCAATCCCGGAGCTCAGCGTGCCGTTGGCGAGAGGCGCCGTGACGGCCGGGTTGGCCGGCGGATCGTCGGCCGAGGCCGAAGGCGTTGTCACGGCGGCTACGCTACCAGCCTTGCGCCTTGAGTGACACCCAGCGCCCGGGCCCACCCACGATCAGGTGATCGGCGAGCTCGATGCCGAGGAGAGACGATGCCTCGACGAAGGAACGGGTGAAGAGAAGGTCTTCGGTGCTCGGGCTGGGGTCGCCGCTCGGGTGCGTGTGAAAGAGGATCAGGGCACTGGCGTCACGCAACAGGGCTTCTTTGAGGATCGCCCGTGGCTCGACGCTGATCCGGCCGAGAGCACCGCGGAAGAGCTCGCATTCCCCGACCAGGCGGTGGCGTCCATCGAGGTAGAGGGCGCCCATCACCTCCTGCGCCGAGCGGCAATAGCGCAGGGCGAGGTAGTCGGCCACCTCGCGCGGCTTGGTCAGTGGGGTCCGTTCGGGCAGCGAGGCCCGGGCGAGCCGCCGCGCGAGCTCGAGGGCCGCGAGCAGCGCCGCCGCCTTGGCCTCCCCTAGACCGCGCCGCCGAAGCGCTACCGCGTTGGCCCGCTGCAGCCCGGAGAGGCCACCGAAGTCGCTCAGCAGGGCCCGCGCCAGCTCGAGCACCGAGAGCCCGGCAGTACCGGTCCGCAGCAGGACCGCGACGAGCTCCGTGTCCGCCAGCGCGGCGGCCCCCAGGGTCTGCAAGCGCTCCCGCGGGCGCTCGGCAGGCGCCAGGTCGCGGATGGTCCAGATCGACATCGGTGCGTCCATGCCTTGCCTCGTCCTCCGTCTCGACGCGCTCGAGCGACCTGAGAGCGTCGTCTCTACACTCAGACGGAATCGCCACAGCGGACCTGTCGCTCAGCGTACGAGGCCAGGCCCCTCGACGATTGACACCCGTGCCGGTGGTTGTTACAAACCGCCGGCACGCCACCCGCCAGAGCGCGGACGTCGCCCAGAACTGGAGGCCCGATGAGCGCATCGCCGTCCCATGGCCAGACCCTGCCCGACAACTTCGCGCAGCTTCCCGAGGAGCTCTCGACCTACGCCACGAGCCGCGTCGCCGTGTTGCCCGTGCCCTTCGAGCGGACGGTGTCGTACGGCAAGGGGACGGCGGCCGGCCCGCGCGCCATCATCAAGGCTTCGCAGTACGTCGAGACCTACGACGAGGAGCTCGACGCCGAGCCTTGCCTGCAGGGCATCGCGACCCTCGCATCTTGCGACCCTCAGGGGGACCTTGCGGCCTCCCTCGATGCCATCGAGGCAGAGGCCCGGCGCCACCTGGAGGCCGGCAAGTTCCTCGTCGTCCTTGGCGGTGAGCACAGTCTGACGACGGCTCCGGTGCGGGCGGCGCAGAGCGTCCACGGGCTGGTTGGCGTCGTCCAGTTCGATGCTCATTCCGACCTCCGCGACGAGTACGAAGGCAGCCCCTGGAGCCATGCCTGCGTGATGCGCCGGGTCTTCGAGCTCGGCGTGCCGAGCCTGGCCGTGGGGATCCGCGCGCTTTCAACTCCCGAGGCACGGCTGATCCAGGAGCACCGTCTGCCGGTGATCTGGGGGCACCAGCTGGAGCGCGCCGCCGAGCTCTACGGCCCCCTCCTCGACACCCTTCCCGAGCGGATCTACCTCACCTTCGACATCGACTTCTTCGACCCGTCCCTGGTTCCCGCCACCGGCACTCCCGAGCCTGGCGGCGGCGCCTGGTACCCCACGCTCGCCCTGCTCCGCGAGCTCTTCCGGCGGAAGACCGTCGTGGCGATGGACGTCGTCGAGCTGGCGCCCGTGGCCGGCCAGCCGGCGAGCGACTTCGTCGCCGCCAAGTTGATCTACAAGTGTCTGGGCTTTCTGCAGGAGAAGGCAGCCGGCCGCCTCCGCTGAGCCGGCGGGCAGGACGGCGGCTGCCAGAGCTCCGTGAGGGCGGCTCTGGCGGCGGATCTCGGTTGGCGAACCTTTTCCGGCCGGCCGTCGTTTGAGAGGCTGATGAGCGCTGCCGTCTCCCCCGACCTCCTCCTCGCCCGCCGCGCCGCCGCCGGGCAGCCACAGGCCTGGGACGAGCTGATCGCTCTCTACGGCCAACGGATCTTCAATCTCGCGTACCAGTTCACTGGCGGCCTCGCGGAGGCGGAAGACCTCGCCCAAGAGGTTTTCTGCCGGCTCTACCAAAACCTGCGCAGCTATCGCGGGGACGTACCGCTGGTGGCCTGGACGCTCCGCCTCTCGCGCAACCTCTGCATCGATCACTACCGCCAGGCGCGGCGGGCGCAGCGCCTCCAGCGTGCCCCCGAAGCCCTGCTCGAGCAGCTGCCCGCCGACGCGGACCCGCAAGCCGACTTCGCGCGCCGCGAGCAGCTCGACCTCATCTACCAAGGCCTGGCGCAGCTCGCCGAGGAAGTGGCATCGGTGATCGTCCTGCGCGACCTTCAGGGCCTGGAGTACGAAGAGGTCGCCCTCGCTCTCGATCTCCCCCTGGGGACGGTCAAGTCGAGGCTGCACCGCGGCCGGCAGGAGCTGGCGGCCGCCATCGAGCGGCTCACCACCGGCTCGCCGCGGCTTGCCCGGACCGAGACCAGCGGAGGGACGGTGCCATGAACCGCCGTTGCCTCGCCTTCAGGGCGAACTTCGAGCTCGGTCAGCCCGACGAGCACCGAGACATCTGCCCGGCCTGCGCCCGCTACGCCGCGGCCCTCGAGGTGGCGGCTCGCCTGAGCCGCAGCCTGGCTATCCCGCCGGCGCTCGCGGGCAAGCTGCGAGCGCTCGCCGAAGTGGGCTCACCGGCACCCCGAGCGGAGTTCATCCCGCCGGCGGCCCCGGCCCTGCCGCTGCCGCCCACGCTCGCCGCGCGCCTGCGGGCCATCCCCCGCCGCCAGGCGCCTCCGAGCTGGCTCCTCCAGCCGGCAGCGAGCGTCGCGGCCAGCCTGTTGCTGACCGTGGCGCTCACCGGGCTGATCGGCAACCCGGTCTCCAGGGTGGAGCCGCTCGCTCGTTCGCTGGGCCTGCGCGCCCGGCTGGCGGCGGAGAACCAGGCGGAACACGGCAAGCTCTTGCTGCAGCAGTGGCGTGACACGGCGTTCGGGGCGGTGACGACCGCCGAGGGCGCCGGTCGCGATGACGACGAAACCCTCGACCAACCCGACATTGCAGACCGCCTTTGGCACTACTTCGACGGCCTCGTTCGGAGCCGGACCGAGGCGGACCCCTAAGTGCAAGGAGACATCGCCATGGAACCTCGCAAGATCCCTACAGCCATCGACGAGGTGAGCCCACCCATCGCCGGCTCCCCGGCCCCGCTGGTGGTCGTCAAGCGCCCGGGCCTCGCCGCTGTCCTCTCCCTCTTCCCGGGGATGGGCAACATCTACAACGGCCTCTATGTGCGTGGGACCACGATCTTCATCACCTTCCTGGCCTGCATCTATCTCGCCAGCCACGGCCGGGGCGGCGAGGTCTTCGGCCCCGCCGCCGCCTTTACGGTGATCTTCGGGATCATCGACGCCTACCGGCAGGCAACGTTGATCAACTACGGGTACGCCGAGGACCCGGGAGCCCGTGCCGTCCGCGCGGCCTCGTCGGCCGGCGAGAAGGTCTTCTCCGGCATCCTGCTCCTCGTTCTCGGTCTGCTCGCCGCCCTCCGCCGCTACTTCGAGATCGACCTCGAGTGGCTCGTCGAGCTGTGGCCCCTCGCCCTCGTTGCCGTCGGCGGCTGGCTGCTGTGGAGCGCCTGGGCCAGCAAGCGGCAGGCTGACGGGGAGTCGGGGCCGGGCGCCGAGGTCTAGCTAGACCGTTTCGACGATGATTGCGATGCCCTGGCCGCCACCGATGCACGCCGACGCCACCCCGACCCCACCGCCCCGCCGCTGGAGCTCCTTGAGCAGGGTGAGGGTGATCCGGGTCCCGGTGGCGCCCAGGGGGTGGCCCAGGGCAATCGCGCCGCCGTTGACGTTGAGCCGGTCGCCGTCGAGGTCGAGATCGCGGGCGCAGGCCAGGATCTGGCCGGCGAAAGCCTCGTTGATCTCGATCAACGAGATGTCTGCGAGCTGCATCCCGGCCTTGTCCAGAGCCTGGCGGATCGCCGGCGCCGGGCCGATGCCCATGCGCGACGGCTCGACCCCCACCACCGCCCAGGACACGATGCGACCCAGGGGGGCTTTGCCCCAGGAGCGCGCCTTTTCGGCAGTCGTCAGCAGCATCATGGCCGCACCGTCGACGATCCCGGAAGCGTTACCGGCCGTCACGAAGCCGTCGGGGTCGAACGCCGTCGGTAGCTTCGCGAGGCCTTCGAGCGTGGTGTCCGGCCGCACGTGCTCGTCGCTCTCCACCTTGCGGGCTCGCTTGCCAGCGCCGACCTCGATGGGCGCGATCTCCTCAGCGAGGCGCCCGGCGGCGGCAGCGGCCTTCTGCTGGCTGGCCAGGGCGAAACGGTCCTGCTCTTCGCGGCTGATCCCGTAGTCCCGCGCCAGGTTGTTGCTGGTCTGCGCCATGTAGCAGCCACAGTAGGGGTCCATCAGCGACTCGAGCAGCAAGTCCTCCAAGCGGCCGTGGTTGAGCCGGAAGCCCTTGCGGGCACCGCGCACCACGTGCGGTGCCTGGCTCATGCTCTCGATGCCACCCACCAGGCAGGTGTTAGCCTCACCGAGCAGGACGAGATGCGAGGCGGAGAGGATCGCCTGGATCCCCGAGCCGCAGAGACGGTTGACGGTGAGGGCCGGAACTTCCTTGGCAACGCCGGACCGAAGCGCCACGTGGCGAGCTCCGTAGATGGCGTCGGCCGAGGTCTGCAAGGCGTTGCCCACCACCGTGTGGTCGATCTCGGCGGGGTCCACTCCAGTGCGCTCGAAGAGCGCGCGAGCCGCATGAGCGCCCAGCTCGATCGCCGAGAGATCAGCGAGCGAACCGTTGAACTCCCCCATCGGGGTCCGCACTCCGTCGACCAGGACCAGATCTCGTATCTGCATGGCTGTGTTGCCCTCGTGCCGTTCGTTGAAGTTGGTTCTTGCCACCGCCGACCGCAGCGAGCTCGTCCGCCGCGGCGGCTTCTTGTAGGATGTGGCACCCTTTGAGCCACTCTAATTCCCGGGAGAACTCTACTATGAACGACTCGCTCGCCCCGCAGACGGAGCCCATCCTCGCCGAGCTCGATCGCCTGATCAGCGATCGCTCGATCCTCCAGCACCCCTTCTACCAGGCCTGGAACGAGGGCCGGCTGACCGCCGACCAGCTGCGTACCTACGCCGAGTACTACTTCCCCCACGTGGCGGCCTTTCCGGCCTACCTGGAGAGCGCCGAGGCCACCACGCAAGACCCCCTCGTACGCCAGGAGCTCGCCGCCAACCTCGCCGAGGAGCTCCACGAGCCCCGCCCCCACGCTGAGCTGTGGCTCGACTTCGCAGCGGCTCTCGGCCTCGATCGCAACGCCGTCGAGAGGGCTGCGGCGCGGCCTGGGGCCCGCCAGACCGTCGAGCGATTCAACGCGCTCTGCCAGGTCTCGGCGCCGTCCGCTCTCGCCGCGCTCTATGCCTACGAGAGCCAGCAGCCGGAGGTGGCGGCGACCAAGGCCGCCGGTCTTTGCCGCCACTACGGGGTGACCAGCGCCGATGGGCTCGCCTATTTCACCGTCCATCAGGAAGCCGACGTCCGCCACCGCGAGGGCGAGCGCGCAGCCCTCGCCCATTGCCTGGAGGCCGGCGCCGACGGCGAGGAGGTTCTGGGCGCGGCGCGGGCAGCCCTCGATGCCTACTGGAAACTCCTCGACGGGGTCTGCGAGGAGGCCGGGATCTCGGTCTGCTAGCGGGTGGTCTTCTCGTGCCGGACCCGAAGCCCTCGCGGCGCCTGGCGCCCGGGGGCTTCGCCGTCTCTGCTCAGGTGCCCCAGCTCGCGATGGCGAGACGGTGCAGGTTGCGGCGCCAGGAGGCGAGCTCGACGTCGACCGAGGTGCGGTGCGCGAGGAAGACCAGCACTAACCCACGCGCTGGCTCAATCCACAGGCTGCCTCCCGTGAAGCCGGTATGGCCGAAGGCCGCTGGGGAGAGTGCCGGGCCAGCCGCGCCGCGCCGCCGCCGGCGCCACCAGCCGAGCGCTCGCTCTCCCCGACCGCGGAGGGCAGCGGCAACAGCCTCGCCATCGAGCAGGCGGTCGGGCCGCAGCCACTCGCAGCCCAGGCGCCAGAGGTCTTCAGCGTTACCGAAGAGGCCAGCCGAGCCGAGCAGCGGCCCCAGCCGGCGCGCGTTGCCGTCCTGGGCCTCGCCAAGCCCTGGCGGACCCAGCGGCGCAAGCTCGCGGCCCAGACGCCTCGCCAACTCCACCTCGCGATCGGTGTTCAGCCGGCATGGGAGGACGTCGGGAAGGCTCCCAGGCTGCGCAGCTACGGACTCCATGCCCATGGGCCTCAACACTTCGCGCGCCAGCAGCGCGGGCAGCGCCGTGTCGAGGGCCACCTCCGCGAGGAAGCCCCAGAGGGCGTAGCCACAGTCGCTGTAGGTGCCCGGAGCGGCGCCCAGCCACTCTCCGCCGAGAAGCCGCGTCCGGGCCTCGGCTCGGTCCTGGCACAAGGCGTAGAGAGGTACCCAGGCCTGGAGGCCGGAACGGTGGCGGAGAAGGCTCGCCAGCGACCGCCGGGCGAGGGCTGGAGCGACGTTCTCGGCGAGGTCTCCCAGCCTCCCCTCGAGCTTCAGAGCGCCCCGTCGGGCAAGCGCGAGGGCAAGGGTGGCCGTGAACGGTTTGGTGAGGGAGGCGAGGTCGAAGCGCGCTAGGGGCTGCTCTTGGGCATCTCCCGCGGCATGCGTCCAGAGGACCCTCTCGGCGTTGCCGACCAGCCCGACTGCGGCGCTCAAACGGCCGGCCGCGACCGCGGCGTCGAGCTCGGCTGCGAGGGCCTCGCCGCGGTCCCGCCGGGTGTCAGGCACCACCTGCCGGCCCATAGTTCGCGGGATGGCCGGTCTGAAAGACGACCACCCTCTCGCCAGCGCGGATGGCGCCCTGGCGCTCGAGGTCGGCGAGGGCCGCGAAGCAAGCCGCTCCCTCGCTGCCCACGGCCAGTCCCTCACGCCGCGCGAGCTCTGTTGTCAGCGGCCCGAGGCGGTCTTCGGCGACGGCGATCGCTCGCCCTTGCGTCCGGGCGAGAGCGCGGAGGATGAGAAAGTCGCCGAGCGCGCGGGGTACTCGCAGGCCCCAGACCCGCGTGTTCGGCGCCTCCCAGGGCGGCGCATGGTCGAGGCCCTGCTCGAAGGCGCGCACCAGGGGCGCACAGCCCGACATCTGGACGACTACGAAACGGGGCCGTCGCGAGTCGATCAGGCCGAGCGCCTCGAGCTCGTCGAATGCCTTGGCCATGCCGATGATGCCGGTGCCGCCGCCGGTCGGATAGAGGATCCAATCGGGCAGCTCCCAGGCGAACTGCTCGGCGAGCTCGAGGCCCATGGTCTTCTTGCCCTCGACGCGGTAGGGCTCGCGAAGGGTCGAGAGGGACCAGAAGCCGTCGTCGTAGGCGGTCAGGCGCCCGGCGGCCTCCACCAGCGTCCCCGGCGAGGTGAGCACCTCGGCGCCGAGCTCGCGGCAGCGAGCGAGGAGCGTGCGTGGGGTGTCCTCCGGCATCGCCACTCGCGCCGGCAGCCCGCAGGCGGCGGCGTAGGTCGCGAGGGCGAGCGCGGCGTTGCCGGCACTCGCCAGCTGCACCCCCGGAGCACCGAGCTCGCGCGCCCGGTTGACCGCCAACGACAGGCCACGGGCCTTGAACGAGCCGGAGGGGTTGCCGCCTTCCTCCTTCACCCAGATCTCGGCCCCGACAGTGCCCGTCCGCTGCAGCCGGACCAGCGGCGTGGCCCCCTCACCGAGGTCCACGCGGCCCGCGTGGTCGGCGTGCGGTAGGAGCTCGCGGTAGCGCCAGAGCGACCAGGGGCGCCCGACCAGGGCCTCCCGCCATGCCGCACCGAGGCTCGCCTCGAGCGCGTAGCCCACCAGCCAGGGCGCGCCAGCGGGCGAGAGGAAGGCAGGCTCGTCGAGGGGGGCGCCGACACCCGTCCGTGCACAGAGCAGTCGGCGAGCCCAGCGCTCACCGAGCGCGGCGCGAGGTGTTGGGTTGGTTATGAGAGCAACTCCCGGATCGAGTAGCTGTCGCGGCGGCGAAACGCCGCCGAGTTGATCATCTCGGCGATCAGGCCGGTGGTCAGGACCTGGATACCGAGGATCATCAGGAGGACTCCGAGCAGCAACAGCGGGCGCCGCGACAGGCCTTCGCCCTGGGCCCACAGCACGGCCAGGTAGAGATTGATGCCGAAACCGAGGGCCAAGGCCACCAGACCGATGGCCCCGAAGAGGTGCAGCGGCCGCCGCGTGTAGCGGGTGATGAAGAGGACCGTGATGAGGTCGAGAAGGCCCTTGTAGAGGCGGTCCCAGCCGTACTTGCTGCTGCCGAAGCGTCGCGGGTGGTGGCGGACCTCGATCTCCCCCACCGCGAAGCCCCGCTGGCTGGCGAGCACCGGGATGTAGCGGTGGAGGTCGCCGTAGACCGACACCTCCTCCACCACCTCCCGGCGGTAGGCCTTGAACCCGCAGTTGAAGTCGTGCAGGTCCACTTTGGCGAAGGCGCGGGTCGCCCAGTTGAACAGGCGCGAGGGGTAGCGTTTCGAGATCGGGTCGTGGCGCTGGCGCTTCCAGCCGGAGACGAGGTCGAAGCCCTGTTCTTCGATGGCCGCCAGGAAGCGCGGCAGTTCCTCGGGATCGTCCTGCAGATCACCGTCCATGGTGACCAGGATGCGCCCGCTGGCGTGATCGAAGCCGGCCGAGAGCGCGGCTGACTTGCCGAAGTTGCGCCGCAAGCGCACCAGCTTGACGCGCGCATCGGCCTCCCGCGCCAGGCGGACCGCTTCTGCCGTGCCGTCGCGTGAGCCGTCGTCGACGAAGACGATCTCGAAGCTCCGGCCCAGCTCGCCGAGCACTCGGCTGACCCGGGCAGCCAGCTCGCCGACGCTCTCCGCCTCGTTGAGGACCGGCACGATGACACTTACGTCGAGGGCCTCGCCGGTGGCCTCGGGCGTCGGATCGAGCGGGGGCGCGGGGCCAGGGGCAGGCGCTGGCGGTGCGGAGGCGACGATGGCAGGCTTCACGGCAGAGGATTCTACCAACGGCCGGGCAACTCGCTGCTAGCCCATCAAGCGGTGGTACTCGGCGGTGGTCTCCTGGAGCGGCTCGACGCCCAGCTCCTCGCGCAGCTGGCTGCAGAGCCGGTCGTACTGCCGCCGCAGGAGGTCGCGGCGGCCCTGCCGGGCGAGGATCCGCATCACTGCCAGGTGGACCCGCTCCTCGAGCGGGTTGACCAGGAGGAGCGAGCGGTAGGCATCCATCGCCAGACCGAGCTCCGTGGCATCCACCAGCGCATCGCCCAGGCGGCCGAGGATCTGCATGTAGACCTCGCTCAAGGCCTCGCGCCGCGACTCGGCCCAGGCCGCGTACTCGCCGTCGAGGAAGGGGCCGCCGTAGAGCCGCCAGGCAGCCTGCCAGAGCTCGATCGCGGCGCGCAGCTCGCCGGCCTCCGCCCGCTGGCCGGCGCGGCGGGCGAGCGACTCGAAATCGACCGTATCGATCCGCCAGTCGATGGCCGGATTCAGGCGGTAGACGCCCTGCCGGAAGATCAGCGGCTCCGCTCCCTCCGCCCAGGCCTGGTGGAACGACCGCCGCAGATGGCTGAGGGTGGGATGGAAGTTGCGCTCGATGGTCGCCTCGGTCTCGGTGGGAAAACCAACCTCGATCAGCTCGTCACGGGAGGCCTGCTGGCCGGCGGTCGAAGCCAGGTAGGCGAAGATCCGAAAGGCGCGCCGAAGGCCCCAGCGGACCTCGCGCCGCTCCGCGGGGAGGTTGACGACCACCCGCGGCGGACCCAGCAAGAACACCTCGAAGGTCGGCTTCGGCGGCCCGGCCATCAGCGCTTCGGGCAGGGGGCGGCGGACCAGCTGCGGCCGCGCCGTGCTGGAGCCCCGCAAGCCAACCACCACCAGCCGATCGGCCGCGGCCTCGCCGTCGCTGCCGGCCGGCAGCGCCTCGGGCGCCTCCTCCCCTTCGGCCAGGCGGGCGAGCCGCTCGAGGGCCGGCGAGAGGGGGCCGAGACCCGCCCACTCACGGCGAGCCGCCGCCGCGACCTCGGGGGCCGCTCGCGCACCCCGGACGACCGCGAGGACCAACCGTGCCGTGGCGGTGATCGCCGGCGGTGCGTGCGAGCGGGCCGCCAGGTCGGCCAAGCCGGCTGCGGCCCGCCGCCGCTCGCCGGCGACCGCGTCGGCCACCAGCCCGAGGAGCTCACCGCCGTAGCTGGCCTGGCGGCGCACCAGGCTGAGGGCCGCCTGCAGGGTGGGCAGAGACGCGCTCCCCAGGAGATCGAGCCAGCTCTGCTCGAGCAGGTGACTCGCGCGGGGCGCGTCGCCCGCCTGGGCCAATGCCTGCAAGGCGAGGTCGGGGTGCCCCAGGCCGATCGCCGCCAGAGCCAGGTGAGCGCGGCGCGTGAAAGTCTCCCCCGCCGACCAGTAGCGCTCGCGCTCGCCCTCGAGGAGGGCGGCAAGCAGCCGAGGCAGCTGCAGACCACCGCCTTCGGCAGCGAGAGCAAAGCCGAGGCGGCCGACCAGCTCGTCGAGCGCGGCCGTCCGGGCCTGATCGCCGACCCAGAGCTCCCGGTAGACCTCAGGGTCGATCCGCTCCTGCCCGGCCAGCTCGAGAAGGAGGCGGACCACCGCCACGGGCAGCGGGTCCAGCACCTCCCGGCGCAGGAAGGCCGCGATCGCCGGTACACCGACCAATGCGGCAGGGGTCGGCTCCGGGCGTCTGCTGAGCACACCTGCCGCAAGCGCCAGCAGCACGGGCTTGAGCCAGCCGTCGGTGGCATGGTGAAGGCGGCGCACGAGGTCTGGGCTCACCGGCCCCGTGGCGTGCCCTGTGGCGAGCTCGCCGACCTCTGCTTCGTCGAGCAGGAAGCTCTCGGGAGGGAGCCGGAGTGTGCTGGCTGGCGCCTCGGCAGCGGTGGCAGAGGCAGCGTAGACGAGGGTCTGCCCGCTGGCCGGCTCGACATCGGCCGGCAGGTCTTCGATGGCTCCCGTCCACAGCAACCAGCGGGCGCCACCGCGAGCGGCAGCCGTCGCGCCGGGAACCTCCAGGCGGACCGCTCTGCGGGGTTCAGCCTGTTCCAGGGCGTTCAACCAGGAGCGCTTGCCGGTTCCCGGCCAACCCCAGAGCTCAAGCCGCGGGCCTTCCCAGTGGCGGACCTGGGTGAAGAGCCGATGGAAGTGCGGGGGTGAAGGCTGCGTGCTCATCTGGAAGCCGAGCTCGTGCTGGCTTCAGTGTGTCACGAAGCGGTCACGCAAGCGGATGACGCCGCGCGATTGGCGGCCAACGGCGGTCTTGTCGCCGGTCTCTAGCCCTGGCGAGTCAGCCGCAGGCCCTTCTCGGGCTCGAGCTCGGCCGACCAGCCCTGGCTTTTCGCCTGGGCGGAGAGGGTCGCGAGGCAGCGGCTGGTGATCTTGCCGATGCTCGAGGAGCGGTAACCGAGCTGCTGGGCCACCTCGTCGACCTCGAGGCCGAGGAAGAAGCGCAACTTGAGCAACCGGCGGTACCGTTGCGGCAGGCAGGCGAGCAGCGTCTCGAGATCGCGGGAGAGGTCGCTCTTTTCCTGGGGCGGACCGGTGGAGCCGGCGAGCCACTCCAGGAGGTCGGCGCCGACCGGCTCATCGATCCGTCGCCGCTTGCTCCGCCAGTACATCAAGCACTTCTTCCGCACCACGCCCAACAGCCAGGCCTCGGGGTTGCGCACCGTGCCTTGCCGGTAGACGAGCGCCAGCAGGGTCTGCTGGATGAGGTCCTCGGCATCCTCTGGGGGAATCCGATAGGTGCGCAGGAGACCCATCAGCCGAGGCCGCATCTCCCGAAGAAAAGCGTCCAGGCTGGCTGTGGTGGCGACCGGCTCCGAGCTCGTCATGGGTACGGATTTTTCTATGATTACTTAGAAGTTACCACTATCCGATCAAAAACTCAACCTTCGTACTATCGCCTGCATGTTCGCGGCCTCGCCACGACGACTTCCTCCCGCGCCCGTGGGTCATCAGCAGGCCTGCCTGCGCGACTCCGCCGCCCTTGCCAATGCTGAGTCCGGGTCAGGGACCGCTAGGATACACACAATGAGCCGGTTTCGCGCCCCCAGATTGCTGTTTTTCCTCATTCTGCTCGCCGCCGTTCTGCCGTTCGCTTCGGCCTGGTTCTACTTCGTCGTCCTCGCCGAGCACCCGGCTGCCCGGCCGGCCTACCTCATTGCCAAGCTCGTTCAGGTCCTGCTACCGATCGCGGCGTTCTGGCTTCTCGGGCTGCGCTCTCCCATCCTCAGAACGCGATCCAGCGGCCTCCTTGCCGGGCTCGTCAGCGGAGGCGTGATGGCAACGGGGATTGTGGCCCTCTATCTGGGTGGCCTCGCCGGCTCGGCACCGGCGTCGGCAGCCCGCGAGCGGATCGCTGCCGCCTTGCAGGTCTTCGATCTCTCGACGCCCGCGGCCTACCTCGGCTTCAGCGTTCTGCTCGCCACCGTCCATGCCCTTTTCGAGGAGGTCTACTGGCGTTGGCTGGTCTACGGCCAGTTGCGAACCCGGAGCGGCCCGTTGCGCGCCGCTGTGCTCTCGAGCGCCGCCTTCGCGGCCCACCACTACCTGATCCTCGACCGCTTCCTGCCTGGCGAGTACCGCTGGAGCCTGATCGTCCCCGGCACGCTCGCGGTGGCGGCCGGCGGCATGGTGTGGTGTCGCCTCTATGCACGCAGTGGTTCTCTGCTCGGCCCATGGCTCAGCCATGCGCTGGTCGACGCGGCCCTGCTGTGGATTGGCTATCAGCTGATCTGGCCCTAGCCTACGGCCCCAGCTCGCGCAGGCGATCGCGGACTTTCTGCAGGTCTTCCCAGGTAGGGCGGCGTAGCGCCGCATTGCGCAGCAACGCGGCAGGGTGGTAGGTCACCAGCATGTCGACGTCCCCCAGCCGGTACCAACTGCCACGCTGGCGACCGAGCGGCAGGTCGTTAGCGAGCAGGACTTGGGCCGCCACGCGGCCGAGCGCCAGCAGCACCTGCGGCTGAACCGCCGCGATCTGGGCGTCCAGGAAGTGCCGGCATGCCGCCACCTCGTCGGGCAGCGGGTCGCGGTTGCCCGGGGGCCGGCACTTGAGGATGTTGGCGATGTAGACCTGGTCGCGGTCGAGGTCGATCGCCTTGAGCATCCGGGTGAGGAGCTCACCGGCGGCGCCGACGAAGGGCAGGCCCTGGCGGTCTTCTTCGGCGCCCGGCGCCTCGCCGACGAGCATCAGGCGCGCCACCGGGCTGCCGCTGCCGAAGACCACCCGCTGGCGCGACTCGGCGAGCCGGCAGGCCTGGCAGGCCTCCGCCTGGGTCGCGAGCGCCGTCAGGCTCGCCTGCCGCTCGTCGAGGGCCGCGGGCGCTACATCCGCGTCACAAGGGCGCGCCGGCCGCAAGTAGACATCGCGGAAACCGATCTCCCCGAGGTAGCGCAGCGCTCTGGCGAGCTCATCGGCAACGGGGTCGGCCATGGGGAGGCAGCTCTTCGACGGCGCAGGCGGTGGGGTGCCCTACTCTTCCTCGGCCGGTAGCTCTTCCACGATCGCTTCCTGCGGCTCGGGGCCGTAGCCCCACTCGACGGCTTCCTTCTCGATCTCGCGCATCGCCGCCACTGTGGGCTTGCGGCCGGAGCTCTCCACCTTGGGGCGAGCGCCGCGCATCAGTTGCTCGGCCCGCTGGGCAGCCAGCAGGACGAATCGGAACTTGCTGTCGATACGCTCGGGAATCTGCTCGATCATCTTCTATCTCCACACGTCATCAGGGATTGAGAACTGGGGCATCGAAGCGCTGCACGACATCGAGCACGGTGGCGCGCATGCGGTCTAGGCGTTGGCGTTGGGCAGCGACGATCGCCGCCAGCTCGCGGCTGGCCCGCGCAGCATCGTCGTTGACGATCACGTATTGGTAGCGCTCGTAGCAGCGAATCTCCGAGATGGCGACCTCGAGGCGGCGATCCATGCTCCGGCGGTCGTCGGCGCCCCGGCGCTCCAGGCGCTGCCGTAGCGATTCGTGGCTCGGCGGCAGGATAAAGATCGACACCGCTGTGGGCATCCGGGCCAGGACCTGCTCCGCACCTTGCACGTCAACGTCGAGGATGACGTCGAGGCCCGCAGCGAGCCTGGGCTCCACCTCGCGTCGCGAGGTGCCGTAGAGGTTGCCGTAGACATTGGCATGCTCGAGGAACTGATCCGCGGCGATCATCTGCTCGAACTCGGCGACCGCCACGAAATGGTAGGCGGCGCCGTCGACCTCGCCGGCACGCGGCCGACGGGTCGTATGGCTGACCGAGAAGCGAAGGCTCTGCGGCGCCACGGCTCCGCTTGCCATCATGCTCTGGATCAGGGTCGTCTTACCGGCCCCGGACGGGGCAGAAACGATGAAGAGGTCGCCGCGCGGCATCTACTCACCTGAACGGCTGATCATACATCACCCAGGCATCACGCACGATCGACCCAGCGGGGGGTGGTGCGCCGGCCCGGCAGCCGTCCAGCCCAGCCGCGGCGAACTCGCCACGCCGGGGACTACTCGACGTTCTGGATCTGCTCCCGGAGCTGCTCGGCGAGGTGCTTGGCGGCCAGCACCCGGCGCGTCACCTCGACGTGGCGGGACTTGGCGCCGAGCGTGTTGAGCTCGCGGCCGATCTCCTGCACCAGAAAGTCGAGCTTCTTGCCGACCGGGCCGCTCGCTGCCAGGACCTCCCGCAGATGCTCCAGATGGCTGCGCAGGCGGTCGAGCTCTTCTCGGACGTCGCTACGGTCGACCAGGACAGCCGCCTCCTGCGCCAACCTACCTTGATCGACCGGCTGCTCGCCGAGGAGCTCACCCAGGCGGCGTTCGAGCCCAGCCCTGATCTCCAGCTGGACTTGTGGCTCGAGCTCCTCGAGTTCTAGTCGTAGCGCTTCGAGCTGTTCCAGACGGTCGGAGAGGGCCAGCGCCAACCGCCCCCCCTCCGCCTCACGGGCCGCTTCCAGGGCCGTGAGGGCCTCTTCCAGTACCGCCTCGAGAAGCCCCTGGTCCTCCTCTCGCCACTCGGCCTCGCCCAAACGGATCGTCACCGCCTCCGGGCACCGCAGGAGGTCGCCCAGCGTGAGGTCGTTGCGGACCAGGCCCGCCGCGAACAGATGCTGAGCCCCACGGTGGAGGGCGCGCACCACCTCGTCGCGGACCTCCACCACCACCTCCCCGCCCGCCTGCTGGCGGGCCTCGACCGTGACCTCGACCCGGCCGCGGTGGAGTCGAGCGGCCAGCAGCTCGCGCAGCCGCGGCTCCGCCGTGCGCAGCTCCTCTCGGAGCCGCAGGTGCGGGTCGAGGAAGCGACCGTTGACCGAGCGTAGGGTGACGCTGACGGCATAGCGCGAGGACTCACCCCTGGCCTGCCCAAAGCCGGTCATGCTGCGCATCAGAGAGCTCCTTGGGGGGGAATGGAGGGCGCCTCGCCGCGGGCGTAGGCCGCGGCGGCGAGGGCCGCGCCGTCGAGACGCCGTTTGAGCTCCGCGGCCAGGGCCTCGGCGTCCGCCTCGCGGGCCACCTCCAGCGGCTCGCCGTAGACGAGGTGGACGCGGCAACCCGGAAGTGGCACCACGAACCCGTCCCAGCTCTTCAGGCGCCTGGCCCGGCTGGCGGCGAGAGCGACCGGTTGGATCGGCACGGCGGCCAGAGCTGCCAGCTGGATCACCCCCGGCTTCACCTCGCAGGCAGGGCCGCGCGGGCCGTCCGGGGTGATGCCGAGGTCGTAGCCGTCTCGCAACCGGCGTAAGAGGTCGCGAAACCCGGCCGCTCCTCCGCGGGTGCTCGAGCCACGGCTGGCCTCGATCCCGAACCAACGCATGGTGCGGGCGATCAGCTCGCCGTCTTTGTGCTGACTGATCAGCACCGAGATCCGCCGGCCACGGTAGCAATAGGGCATCAACAGCAGATGGCGGTGCCAGAAGGCGATGATGACGCGCTGGTCAGCCGCCTCCCTCCGCCGCAGGGCCTCGTCGCCGTGATGACGCAGGCGGAGCGTCGACCGCAGCAGCCGGATGAAGGCGGCGGCGACGAAGGCGAGTACCGCCGGCTGCCAGCGCGCCGATCGGCTGAGGGGGCTTGCCACGCGGGGATTCTATGGTGCCGGAGGCGGGACTCGAACCCGCAAGCTCGCGAGGAGCGGAGGATTTTAAGTCCTCTGCGTCTACCGTTTCGCCACTCCGGCCAGGCGCATTCGCAGTGCGAGAACGTCGCCAGCGAAGCGCCGAGCGGATTTGTCGAGGGGGGTCGAAACCGGAGGCTGGAGGCGACGACCGGATTCGAACCGGTGAATAAGGGTTTTGCAGACCCTCGCCTTACCACTTGGCTACGTCGCCGAGTTGGAGCTCCTGGCCCGGAGCTCCCAAACGCAAGAAGCCGCCTCACCAGCGGCCTCTCGATGCTACCACAGCCACCATCAAGAGCGGCTGAACACGGGCGGTTTGGAGCGGGAAACGGGATTCGAACCCGCGACCCCAACCTTGGCAAGGTTGTGCTCTACCACTGAGCTATTCCCGCCTGGAACGCTACTGCTGGATCCGGCGTGTCACCTGACCCGGGCGGGCCAGAGGTGCGTAAGGATAGTGAGCCGCCCGGTGCCTGTCAAGGGTCGAATTCGCGCTGCACCGGGAGAGAATGCGCCCGTGTCGACCTCCTCGGAACTTCCCCTGTGGCCCTTCCCGTCCTATCAGCGCTACGTCGCCCTCGGCGACAGTTCCACGGAGGGCCTGGAGGACCCGGACGGCCACGGCGGCTACCGCGGTTGGGCCAACCGCCTCGCCGAACGCCTCGCCGAGCTCCAGGGCTCGCTCCTCTACGCCAACCTGGGCGTGCGAGGCCTCAGCGCCCGGCAGGTGCGCGAACGCCAGCTGGCCCAGGCCCTCACCATGCAGCCGGACCTCGCCAGCGTCTTCGCGGGGACCAATGACGTCCTCGGACGAGGTTTCGCTCCCGAGGCCGTGGCGGCCGAGGTCGCAGCCATGGCGAGCGCTCTCGCGGCCGGAGGCGCCACGGTCGTCACCTTCACCCTCCCCCGCCTGGGTCCCGTGATGCCCCTCGCCCGCCTCTTCGCAGGCCGGGTCGAAGCCCTCAACGCGGCCCTCCGCCAGGCCGCCGACCGCTCCGGTGCCATCCTCGTCGACTTCGAGCGCTACCCGACGAGCTCCGATCCGCGCCTCTGGCACCCCGACCGGCTGCATGCCAACGCCGCAGGCCATGCCCGGATCGCCGCCGCCCTGGCCTGGGGCCTCGGCCTGCCGGGAAGCGACGAGAGCTGGGCGGAGCCCCTGCCGCCGCTGCCGGCGACGAGCCCATGGCAGAAGCTCCACGCCGAGGTGGCCTGGGTCCACGGCTACCTGCTGCCGTGGCTCTGGCGCCACGCGCGCGGCAGATCGAGTGGCGACGGCCGGCAACCGAAGCGACCGGTGCTGGCTCCCTTGGCGCTTCCTCAGCGCCCTTCGAAGACGTAGCGCAGGCCATTCGACAGGGCGCGCGGGAAGACGGAGTTGTGCGTCTCGCCGTCGAGCACCTCGGCGCGCAAAGCGAGGCGCCCGTCCGCCTTCTGGTCGAGCTTCGCCGACCAGCCTTTGAGATCGGCCACCATGTCGTGGTCCTGGTTGATCTCGAGACTTCCCACCGCGAGGTAGGCACGGGCTGGCCACTCGCGGCTGGCCGGCCGGGCCGCGAGCAGGCGGTCTGGCAAGTGCTCGTCGTACCAGAGCGACGGGCTGACGGCGATCAGCCGCCCGAAAAGAGATGGGCGATCGAGGAGCAGCCAGCAGGCGAAGAGCCCTCCGTAGGAGTGACCGACGAGCGTGCGGTCGTCCTTCACCCGATAGTGCGCCGAGATGAACGGGATCAGCTCCTGCTCGAGGAAGGCCGCGAAGCGAGGCCCTCCCCCGGAGACCTTCTGGTACTCCGGCCCGTAGCCCCCGGTCGGGGAGAAGCTCGGGGTGTAGTCGCGGGTGCGGTTCAGGCGATAGCTGGGCGAACCGTGGTCCGTCTCGCCGGGGTAACCGACGCCGACCACGACGACCTGCGGGAGGTGGGCTCGCTCGCTCAGGTGATCGGTGACGTTGCGGGCGACGAGGAAGCTGTAGTGAGCGTCGAGCAGGTAGACGACTGGATAGCTGCGCCGGGCGGTGTCGTAGCCCTGGGGCACCGAGACCAGGATGCGGTAGTCGGCGCCGGTCTCCCGCGAGTGCAGGGTGTGGACGCTCGCGCGCTCGACCATCACGCGTTCGGGAGCGCTCTCGGGTGCATTTTCGGAGGTGTTCCTGGCAGCGACCGCCGGCGCTGGCGAGCTCGGAGACGCTTGCTCCTCTCCGTCCACCCTGCCGCCGCTAGGCTGCAGTGTGGTGCCAGCGTTGTCGACGAGGGGGAAGGCGACGACGCTGGCTGCCGCTACCGTGGTCAGGAGGAGCATGGCGGCAGGGACGGCCCACTGAGATGGAGTTGGTCGCATGCCCCTATGGTACGGAGGCGCCGCATGGTTTAGCCTAGGATCCTCAACCCGATCATCGATGGCGGGCACCGACCGCGTCGCCCGGAGGAACCCATGCATCGAATCCCCTCGCGTTGCCTCTTGCTGCTGGCTGTCTGCCTGGCACTCCTGACCCCCACGCTCACTCAGGCTCGAAGCGTGTGGGGCTCGATCGCCGAGGTCAGGGAGGCCGATCTCGTCGTGCTCGGCCCCGAGGCCGGCGGCTACACGGTCCGGCTCCTCGGTGTCGCAGCACCCCAAGGCGGCGCTCCCTTCGCCCTCCAGGCCCGCCTCCTGGTCCACAGCCTGGTCGATATCAAGAGCTGCCAAGTGTGGATTGAGACCCGCAACGAACAAGGTGAGATGGTCTCCCGCCTGCTGGTCGATGGCACCGACGTGGGGCTTGCCCTGGTGCGCGCCGGCCTCGCCAAGCGCATCCCAGGCGAGAGCTACAAGCCCGCGGTCAAGGGCGAGCCCGATCCTCTGACCGCCGCCGAGAACGAGGCCCGCGCCGCCCAGCGCGGCCTGTGGGCGGCGAGCTCCAGCGCTGCCAAAGACAGCGCGGCGCGTCAGAACGACGGCGGTCCCGAAGGTGTCGCGGCCGGCGTCGTCGGTGAGGTCGACATCAACGCCAGCAAGAAGAGCGGCGCCGACAGCGAGTGCGCCATCGCGCAGGACCCTAGCAACCCCCTGCGCCTGTTCCAGGCCTGCAACACCGCGAGCACCGGCCTCTTCGCGGCGCGCAGCGTCGACGGCGGCGCCACCTGGACCTATCCCGACGCGACGGACAAGACGATCGCCGACGGCGACAGCGGCCAGGGGGAGAGCGCCTGCTGCGACCCGACGCTCGCCTGGGACAGCTTTGGCAACCTGTACGTGACTTACATCAACAGCGCCCTCAACTCCATCGTCACTCTGCTCTCGACCGACGGCGGCGCCACCTTCAGCCCGCTCGCCTCGTTCACCGGCAGCATCGACCAACCGACGGTGGTGGCGGCCAACGTCCCCGGTGGCGCCGCCGTGTGGGTGGTGTGGAACCAGAGCGGTGCGATGGTCGCACGCGGCGCCGTGGCGACCGGCCTCGGGGCCGTCGGTGCATTCAATGCTCTGCAGAGCATCCCTGGGGCGTCGGGCTGCAGCTTCGGAGATGTCGCCATCGCGCCGAGCGGTGCCGTGGCGCAGGTCTGCCAGAGCCCCACCGGTGGACAGGGGCCGGGCTCGCTGCGCTTCAACGTCGACCCGGACGGGCTCGGGGCGATGGCCTTCGGCGCCTCAAGCGTCGCGACGACCACCAACGTCGGCGGCTTCGACTTCTTCCCGGCGCAGAACGGCCGTTCGGTCGATGCCGAGGCCGGCCTCGCCTTCGACGCCAACCCGACGAGCCCCAGCTTCGGCCGCCTGTACCTGGTCTACACCGAAGAGACGGTCAACGAGAACAACGACTTCGAGATCATGGTCCGCTACTCGGACGACCTTGGCACCACCTGGAGCTCGCCCATCCGGGTTAACGACGACGCCACCACGAAGAGCCAGTTCTTGCCCAAGATCGCCACCGACTCGGCCACCGGCAACGTCGGGGTCTGCTGGCACGACTGCCGCAACTCGGGCAGCAATACCGCCATGGAGCTCTTCTGCTCGACGGCGACGCCCTCCGCCGGCGCTCCCGTCTTCGGCGCCAACGTCCAGCTCTCCGATGGCGCCTCGGTGTCGAACGGCTCCGGCGTGGAGTTCGGTGACTACATGGGCCTGGCCTTCCAGGGCGGTGTGGTCCACCCGGTGTGGGGCGATACCTCGAACTCGACCGGCGACAACCCCAACGGCACGTCGAGCTTCGACGCCTACACCGACCGGCTGGCGACGGCGGTCTCGCTCTTTGCGGACGGTTTCGAGACCGGGGACACCTCGAACTGGTCGCTGACGGTGCCGTAGGCGACGGTTCCGTCGGCGGCTCGCTCACGCCAGCTTTTCGACTGCCGGCCTCCCTGCTGGCAGCCTCCCTACGGTCGCAACACCCCGGCGGGGTTGGTACGCACGGCTCAGCTGGCCGGGATGGCGCAGGCGAGGAGGAGGATGAAGCGGCGCGCGCCCAGGGACCGCCGGAACACCGTCGCGAGCGGCGTGGTGGTGAGCGGCATCCGCGGATCGATTTGGCGGAAGAAGGCGTCGCTCACCACTGCCACGGCAGCAGCCCCGGCATGGTGATCGTCCGCCAGCGTCCACCGGCCGGCCTCCGGTGCCAGCTCGAAAGCCGAGAAGAAACCCTGGGAAACCGCCGTCACCTAGCGCACCCGCGGCTCGTCGAGCCCGAGAACGGTGCTGGGGAACGTGCCGTAGCCGGCGGGCGAGGAGAGGGTGTGCGAGCCCTCCCGCCAGTCGACCAGGTTCGGCCAGGCGAGAGCCATGTTGCGGCCGGCCCGGCTGATCTCCCAAACGGCCATCAGGCGGTCCGGCTGGGGAAACGGCAGGTCGGCCAGCAGGACGGCGTGGACGACGCTGAAGATGGCAACACGTTGGCGCCCAGACCGAGGGCGAGGGTGAGGACGGCCAGCAGGGCGAAGAGAGGCCGGTGGACGAGCGCCCGCCAGGCGTGGTGGAGATCGGTCGCCAGGGGTGCGAAGAGCTGCCGGCGGCGAGGAGCGAAGGTCTGAGACATCAAGGCCTCCCGAAACGAGGGCTACGAGTTCTTGCGGTCGCAGCCACTCCGAGCCGGGAGGCCCGGGTGTTACAGCGCGAGGAGAGGGTGCTCAGCTCAGCTGGCCGCAGTCGGCGATCAGGATGCGCTTCTTGGTCCGCCCGTCCTGTGAGCCCAGGGCCTCGACGCCGCGAACGACATCCATGCCCTCGACCACGCGGCCGAAGACGACATGCTTGCCGTCGAGCCAGGCCGTCTTGACGGTGGTCAGGAAGAACTGCGAGCCGTTGGTGTGGCGGCCGGCATTGGCCATCGAGAGCACGCCGGGGCCCTCGTGCTTGAGATCGAAGTTCTCGTCTTCGAAGCGCTCGCCGTAGATCGACTTGCCGCCCGTACCGTTGTGGCGGGTGAAGTCCCCACCCTGACACATGAAGTCGGGGATCACCCGGTGAAAACTGCTGCCCTTGTAGCCGAAGCCCTTCTCGCCCGTGCACAGGGCGCGGAAGTTCTCGGCGGTGCGCGGCACGACGTCGGCCGCGAGCTCCATGACGACGCGCCCGAGGGGCGCGCCGTCGGCTTCGATGTCGAAGAAGACGCGTGGGTTGCTCATGGCTGCCGAGGCTACCACGGACCTCGGACGTCTACGGGCAGGTCGCGAAGGCGTCGGTGTCGAGGATGGTGTCCGCCGCGTGATTGCGCGGGTTGAGATACTCCTTGACCATCCCGGTCTTGGTATCGGTCAGCCGCAAGCGGAACTCCTGGTTGGTGGTTGCGGCGAAGAACACCCAGTAGCGTTGGTTGAGCGAGCAGGCGTCGAGGACCTTGAGCAGCATCTCGCGGTTGTCCGGCCGGAAGTAGTAGAACATCCCGGAGTCCGGCGTCGCCGGCAGGGCGTGAGCCGCGAAGAGGATGATCGGTTTCGGTTGGTACACGGTGAGCTCGGCCTTGAAGCGGCGGTCCTGCAGGCAGAGGGTGTAGGGGCCCGCCCAGCAGCCGGTGAGCTGGCCGCGGACCTCACCCTCGGGGTGCGCGTCCGACCTCACCTCGAGATAGAGGTTGCCCTGCCTCAGGTTGGTGTAGAGCTCACTGCGGCCGGGGGCGGTGAGGTCGATGAAGGTGATGATCGGGCTCGTGCCGCTGCCGAGGTCCACCTGCACCGGCCCCGTCATGCCGACGCCACCCAGACGGATCGCAGCGCCGGTCGGCGCCTCCACCTCGTGCCGGCAGACGAGCAAGACGGTGTCGAGGCTGTGGATGTCGAGGGAAACGGCGCACTGCCCTAGCTCGGGCGCTGGACCCGCGGGCACGACCTGGCTGCCGTCGAGGCCCACGTACAGCACCTCCGCGTCGTTGGGCTCGACGAGACGGATGGTGCCGCGGATCTCACCGGCCGGATAGGTGTCCGAGGTCACCTGGACATAGAACCTCCCATGTGCGAGATCGGCCAGATCGCCGGGGACATCGAGCGGCCAGTAGCCATCCGGGTCGTAGGGGGTCGCAAAGCCGAAGACCACGGGGCCGTTCATCCCCGGCTCGCCGCGGTGGATCGTCACCTCCTGGGTATACAGGACGTTGTGGATGCAGGCGATGTCCAAGCCGACCAGAGGCTCATGGATGATGGCGACGCATTCGCCGAGGCTCGCCGAACCGGTGGCCGGCACGGTCTGGTAGCCGTCGAGGGGGAAGTGGAAGATGACGCCCGCGAGGGCTGGCAGCGGTAGGCAGAGGAAGCCGAGGCAGAACGCCAAGAAGCGCGTGAGGGGGACCGGGTGCGGTCTGGGGAAGGGAAGCATGGCATCCTCCTTTCTGGCCCGAGGCAGGTCGGAGGTTGCGGCGGATGGAATCGTCGGCCTGGACAAGCCCGCCCGGGCCTGGCACTCGCTGGGTAGAACCACCGGAACGACGGTGCCGGCGGCAGCGGGCGCCTAGTCTCTCAACTTCGCAGCTTAGACCCCGCCATGCGGGCATCGACGGCCCCGCGAGGTGGGCCGCAATCCTCCTGCGGGCAGGCGCCTCCCCTACCCCGCCGTGGGAGGCCGCAGCCGCCAGTCACGGCGGGTGATCAAGCGGGCCTCGCGTTTCGAGAAGAGATAGCTCCAGGCCCACTGCGCCACCACCGCGACTCGGTTGCGGAAGCCGATCAGATAGAGCACGTGGACGAAGAGCCAAGCCAGCCAGGCTAGCCGGCCAGTGAGCACCAGTCGCCCCGCCTCGGCGATCGCTCGGCTCTTGCCGATCGTCGCCATCTGCCCTTTGTCGTGGTAGGCAAAGGACCACCGGGGTCGACCGGTGAGGTCCGCCCGGATCATCGCGGCCGCATGCCGTCCCTGCTGAATGGCCACCGGCGCCAGCCCGGGGAGCAAGCCGCCCTCGCCGTCGGCACAGGCCGCCAGGTCGCCGATCACAAAGACCTCGGGATGGCCGGCGAGAGCGAGGTCCTCCCCCACCATGATTCGCCCGGCGCGGTCCCGCTCCACCTCGGGAACGATCGCCAGCCGCTCGGCCGCCACGCCGGCGGCCCACAGCACCGTGGCGGAGGCCAACCGCTCGCCCGCCACCAGGACACCCTCAGCGTCGATCGCCTCAACCCGGCCACCGGTGCGCACCTCGACTCCCAACTCCTCGAGGTCCCGGCGCGCCCGCTCGGACAAGGTGGGTGCGAAGCTGGCCAGCGGCCGCGGCCCCGCCTCGAGCAGCACGACGCGCGCATCCGCGGGGTCGATCCGGCGGAAGTCGCCCCGCAGGGCCGTGCGGGCGATGTCGGCGATCGCGCCCGCCAGCTCCACGCCGGTCGGGCCGGCCCCGACCACCACGAAGGTGAGGAGGGCGCGCCGGCGCGCGGCGTCCTCTTCGGCCTCCGCGAGCTCGAAGGCGGTGAGGATACGGCGGCGGATCTCGGTCGCCTGTTCGAGGGTCTTGAGCCCCGGCGCCCGCTCCTCCCACTCGTCATGCCCGAAGTAGGAGTGGCTCGCCCCACAGGCGAGCACCAGGAAGCGGTAGGGCACCTCTGCACCAGCCGTCTTGACGACGCGGCGGCTGAGGTCGACGCCGGTCACCTCCGCCATTCTGACCTCGACGAGCGGAGCACGCCGGAACTGGGCACGGATCGGCACGGCGATGTCCGCCGGGTTGAGGCCGGCGGTCGCCACCTGGTAGAGCAAGGGCTGGAAGAGGTGGTGGTTGCGGCGGTCGAGCAGCAGGACTCGCACGTCGCCAGAGCGTGCCAGCGCCTTGGCGGCGTTGAGGCCGCCGAAGCCGCCGCCAACGACGACGACCTGGGTACTCGTCTTCTCCTCGCTCATCGCTGCATGCTACCGGCCTTCTCGTCTGCGGTGAGCGGCCCACGCGCTCGCCGAAGGGCCCGCGGTATGGTCCTGGAAGTCGCCTCGGGGCCCACCCTGGCGCCGATGCTCGGCCCTCAATCGCCGAGGCGCGACCACCGCTCGAAGGAGATCCCCTCGCTCTCGAGGAAGCTCCCGAGGTCGGCCGCCGCGTCGCCGCTGAAGCGCAGGCGCAGGGCCTCGAGAAGGTCCTCAGCGCCGCCGAGGGCCCTCCTGAGATCCTCCACCTCGGACGGGCTGATCGTCCACGCCCACTCGTAGTCGCGCGCCCCGAGGAGCCGTGCCACCTCCTCACCCTGGTCGCGCCCCTGGATCGCCAGCCGGCCATCGGCGGTGAACGAGGCCCACAGCTCGCGGCTGCCACCAGGCCCCGACTCCTCGCGCAGCGACACGTAGCGCTTCATGGTGCCTCCTTCTTGCCGCCGGGGGTCGGCCAACGCGGCCACCAGCGATGGATGTTCTCCCGGTAGCGCTGATAGCCCTCCCCAAAGCGCGCGCTCAGCGTGGGCTCCTCATAGAGCACCACGAAGAGGTGGAAGAAGAGGAAGAAGCCCAGCGCCAGCAGCACGATTGCTGGAGAGGCGACAACGAGGCCGGCGCCGAGGATCGCCGCTGCCCCACCGAGGTACATCGGGTTGCGCAGGAAACGGTAAGGGCCCGCGGCAACGAAGGCGCGCGGTGGATCAAACGGCGCCGGCGTGCCGTCCCCGCGGGTGAGGAACACGGCGACGCAAACCCCAGCGAGAAGAGCACCAGCCACGGCGACCGCCCATCCGAGGGGGGCGAGCGCGGCGGGCAGGGTCACCGGCAGGAGGGCGTCGAGGCGCCGCACGAGCACGGCGAGCCAGGTCCAGAGGGCGACGAAGGCAGCGCCGTAGACCAAACCCCGCAGGACGACGAAGAGGCGAGACGGGAAGCTGGTCATTGGGTGCCGCGATGATATCCAGATCGTCACCCCGCCAAAAGGCGCCATGGTAGAGTCTGCGGAAACGCTTGAGGGCTTTGCCATGCCGCGCTCCCGCCCCGCTGCCCTTCTGCTCCCCGCCGCTTGCCTGCTCCTCCCTGTCAGCGCAGCCTGGCCCCAACCGGTGCCGCAGAGGCTGACGGACCTGCCCGTGGCAGAAGCCAGCCCCCGGGGCACGTTCCCCCAGTTCGTTCAGCTGCCAGGCGTTGTGCTGTTTTCCGCAGCGACCACTCAAGAAGGGGCGGAACTCTGGCGCTCGGATGGGACGGCCAGCGGGACCGCGCTCCTTGCCGACCTCTGCGCCGGCTGCGAGGCGGATCCGCTCTTCCTTGCCGAGACCGGCAGCCGGGCCTTCTTCACGGCAGGAGACCCCACCGGCCGCCTTCTCTGGTCTACCAACGGTACCGAGGAGGGAACCGAGCCGCTGGCCACCGTGCGGGGCTTCGACAACACCCACCTCAGCGCGTGGTTCCCGGCTGCCGGCCGTCTCATCTTCGAGGGTCTCGACGCCGCCGGGCCGGAGCCCTGGGTCAGCGACGGCACCCCCGGCGGCACCCACCGGATCGCGGACCTCACTCCCAATCCGCTCGTCTCCTACTACGGGTTCAAGGCCAACGAGGACGCCGTGTTCTTCCTTCGCCTGGACATCGCCACCGGCCTCGACACCCTCCTGAAGACGGATGGGACCGCCGGCGGCACGCTCGAGCTGGGGACTTTCGAGCGCCAGAACGAGCCTTGGACCCTCGTTGCAACGCGGCACCACGCCTTCTTGGAAGTCATCTCTCCTGAGGATCCGGTCGATGTCTGGATCTCCGCCGGAACACCCGCCAGCACCCGGTCCCTACGTTCCTTGGCCGCCGGCCTCGCCGCCGCCGACAGCGTTCACCTGGTCGGGCTGGGGCGGGACTTCGTCCTGCTCCTCGCCGAGGCCGGAGACGGCAGCCAGGCGCTGTGGTCCTCGGATGGCACCGCGGCCGGCACCCGGCAGGTCCTGAGCGGCGGGCTGTACTTGCGCCAGCTGCAGCCGGACGAATTCTTTCCCGTGGCGCAATCGTGGCTCCCGCTCGCCAACGGTAGGGTGCTCTTCCTCTGGAGTGACGCCCAGGGCGCCGAAGTCTGGTCGACGGACGGCACACCGGGAGGCACCTTCTCGCTCGGCGACCGCTGCCCTGGCACCTGTGACAGCAGTGCGCAATACCTCACTGCCACTACGACGACCGTCTTCTTCTCGCTAGCCCCCCTGGACGGCGAGTTCGGTCTCTGGGCCACGGATGGGACGACCGGCGGGACGCGCCGCCTCGACGTCGCTTGCGGCGCAGAGTGCCCGAGCTTCACGTCGACGGTCGGTCAGCTCGGCACGATTCAGGTCCTCCAAGCCGAGGGCACGGCCCAGGCGGGGCTCTGGCGCACGGATGGGACTGCGACGGGGACCTATCTCCTCGCGTCGAACGTCCGGGCCACGGCTCCCGGGGCGGCATCGCCCGTCGGCACTCTGCTGTTCAGCAGCGCCAGCACGACGCCTTCCTCGGGCGGACAGGACGTCTTATGGGAAGTCCGGGATGCTCCTGGGTCGGCGCGTCCAGTTCGCGTCCTCGACGAGGCTCCCGGTCAGAGCAGCCGGTTCTTGAGCTCGGTGACCGCCGGTGAGGCGGTCTACTTCACGGTGGCCCTGCCGGGCGCGAGCGACCAAGCCTGGGTGAGTCATGGCCAGGCAGAGAGCACTCTGCCCATCCTCGACCTCGCCGGAGAAGGCGACCCTGGCAACCTCTCTCGGCTCGGCGACCAGGCCCTCTTGACAGCGCGGTCCTTCAATCGGAGCGCTGTCTGGTCGAGCGACGGTAGTGCGGCGGGCACCCAGCTCCTCGCCCGGATCGATGGTGGTCAGCCCGGCTGCAGCATTGGAGGGCTCGGCGCTCGGGCCTACTTCTTCGCTGAGCCGGCTACGAGCGAACCTCTTGCCGACCTTTGGGCCACGGATGGAACGCCCGGCGGGACCGGGCTCGTGGCTGCCGAGGTCGGTGGCAAGACCTGTCAGTACCACCAGTTCGGGGCCCTCGACGACCAACTCTTGTTCCTCGGCGCCGGCGGGGACCTCTACCGCTCCGACGGCACGGCGGTCGGCACGATCGTGGTGAAGGACCTCGGCGCCAATCTCACCAACTCGGGGTACTTCCAGACGACGGCCGGGCGCACTTTCTTCGTCGCCCGCGGCACGGATGGCGCCCCTGGCCTCTGGGTGACGGACGGCTCTGCTGCTGGCACGCAGCTGCTCACCCCGCTGAGTGCCTCAGGTGGGGACTACGCATACTTCCTGACCGCGGCCGCGAACCTCGTCTTTTTCATCAAGGGAACGTCTGACAGCGGCTTCGAGCTCTGGCGGACGGACGGCTCCGAGAGCGGAACGAGGATCGCCAGGGACATCCACCCGGGGCGCTTCTCTGCCAACCCCTGGGACCTGATTGCGGCGGGCCACAACCTCTTCTTCACCGCCGACGACGGCGTGCATGGCACTGAGCTGTGGGTGACGGACGGCACTGAGGCCGGGACCCGGCTGGTACGAGATCTCTTCCCTGGGCTCGCCTCGGCGAGCCCGAAGTCCCTGCTTGCTCTCGGCGACAGAATCGTCTTCGCCGCCTCCGACGGCCGGACCGGCAGGGAGCTGTGGATCTCGGACGGCACGAGCGCTGGGACCCAGCTGCTGCTGGACCTGGCACCGGGGGCCGCCTCCTCGAACCCGCAGCCCCTCGGTGCGACCGGGGGCCGGCTCTACTTCGCGGCCGACGACCACCAGCACGGCACTCAGCTCTGGACCCTCGATCTGAGCACGCCGACCCCCTGCTCGACTCCCAACGACCTCTGCCTGCGCGACGGGCGCGTGCAGCTGCGGGTGCATTGGCGGGACGCCCGCAGTGGCAACGAGGGCGACGGCGTGGCGGTGCCGTTCTCGGATCGCACCGGCTTCTTCTGGTTCTTCACCCCGGAGAACCTCGAGCTGGTGGTCAAGGTCCTCGACGGCGCCACCGTCAACGGCCATCTGTGGACCTTCTACGGTGCCCTCTCCGACGTCGAGTACTGGCTCGAGGTGACCGACCTGGCGACCGGCGCCAGCAAGACCTACCACAATCCCCAGGGCGAGATCTGCGGCGTGGGAGATACCCTCTCGCTACCTGTCCCGCCGGGCGAGCTGGGTGTGCCGGAGCGCGACGAGGGCGCCCGAGCCACGGCAGTGGCGGCGAGCTGCGCGAGCGACGCCGACACCCTCTGCCTGCTCGATCGCTTCGCTGTTGAGGTCTCCTGGCACGACCAGCACTCGGGGACCGATGGTCACGGCACCGTAGCGACCATGGGGGCGCAGAGCGGCACCTTCTCGTTCTTCAATCCGGCCAATCTCGAGCTGGTCGTCAAGATGCTCGACGGCCGGCCGGTCAACGGCCAGTACTGGTTCTTCTTCGGAGCCCTCTCCGACGTCGAATACGCCGTCCGCGTGCGCGACACCCAGACCGGGGCCGAGCGCACCTACACCAACCCGCCGGGCGAGATCTGCGGCCAGGCGCACGTCGACGCCTTCGACGGGGAGTAGCGCTGCGAGCGGCGGAGAGCAGGGCGCGAGCGAGGCATGGTGTGCCCATTCTCCGCTTCTTTGAACCAACTTGAGTGTTCCCTCGAAGACCTCGCGGCTCTTCGCAAGGCCTTCCACGATCCTCCACAAGCCTCTCTAGGCAGCGAGCACCAGGGTGTTGGCTCAAAGCCTAGGGAGGCTGCGTGCCCTCCCTAGCCTCCCTCCGAGAGCACCTGCCGCGGTTGCTCGGGCCGGAGGTGTGCGCGGCGCTGGCCGACCCCGAGGTGACGGAGGTCTACTCGGTCGAGGGGGATGCCTGCCTTTGGGTGGCGACCCAGGGCGAGGGCCGGCGGCGGACGGGGATCGCTCTGGCGGCGGATTGGGCGGAGCGGGTGCTCAACGCCGTGGCCTCGGCGAAGGGCGAGGCGCTGGGGCCGGGGCGACCGATCCTCTCGGCAGACCTGCCGGACCGCCTCGGGCGCCTCCAGGGCTTCGTCTCGCCGGTGACGGGCCAGTGCTTCCTGGTCCTCCGCAAGCCGCCGGGGCGGATCCCCTCCCTCCTCGAGCTGGTCGCCGCGGGTTTCGTCACTGAGCCCTGCGCCGAGCTGCTCCGCCAGGCCCTCGTCGAGCGCGAGACGATCCTCATCGTCGGCGGCACGGGGACCGGCAAGACCACCTTTCTGAACGTCCTCCTCGCCGAGCTGGCGGCCCTCTGCCCCCAGGATCGCATCGGCATCCTCGAGGACACGCCCGAGCTCGCTCCCTGCTCACCGGACACGTTTCGGCTGCGCACGGTCGAAGGGCTCGACCTCCACCGCCTGGTCAAGGAGTCCCTGCGGACGAGCCCGACGCGGCTGGTCGTCGGCGAGGTGCGCGACCAGGCGGCCCTCGCCCTGCTCGACGCCTGGAACACCGGCCATCCTGGCGGCCTCGCTACCCTCCACGCCAACGGCTGCCACGAAGCGCTCGTCCGGCTCTCGACACTGATCCAGCGCGCCGGTGTCCCGCCACAGCCCGAGCTGATCGTCGCCACGGTCTCGCTGCTCGTCCACCTGGTCGGCACCTCACGGGCTACCCGCCGGGTGGCGGCGATCGCCCGCGTGACCGGCTTCAACCCCGCCTCGGACCGCTTCCAGGTCCAGACCCTCTACGAAAGGAACGACCGATGAGAACTGCCTCTTCGAGGCTCGCGCTCGGAGTGTCTCTCGCTCTCCTGGCCTTCGCTTCGCCCGCCTGGGCGAGCAGCTCGGGAGCGCTGCCGATCGACCAGACGCTCAACCGCATCGTGCAGTGGCTGTCGGGTGGGATCGCCACGGCTCTGGGCACGATCGCGCTGGTTGCGGCGGCGTTCGTGTGGATGTTCCTGCGTCACGAGCGGGGCGCCGACTTCGCCGTGCGGGCGCTGGTGGGCACGGCGATCGCCATCGGAGCCGGGCAGATCCTCTCCTTCTTCGTCACCGGAGGCGCGCTGCTGTGAAGTCCGCCGCTGCGCCCGAGGGGCTCGCCCGGCACCCGCTGCCGCAGTCGACGCTCCACGTGCCGCTCTTCGCTGGCGTCGAGGCGCCGATCCTCGGCTTCGAGGTCGTGGCGGTCGCAGTGTTCGTCCACCTGGTGGGCCTGCGCTGGCTGCCCCTCGCGATGTTCGGGGCTGGCCTGGCGGCGGCGCATCTCGGCCTGGCTCGGGCTACGGCGAAGGACCGGCGGCTGGCGATGGTCTTCGCACGGTCGGTGCGCTACCCGGCTTATGCCCGGCCCTGGGCGGTGCTCGACCTCAACGGCCGCCATCTGGAGCGGCGGAACTCGGGCCAGACCGCCTCCTCCGATCCCACCTTCCCGCGGAGGCTCCTCGCGTGAGCCGGGCGACCGACCTCGTGCTCGACCTCCTGCCGTGGGGCCTGGCCGTGGCCTTCGCCGGGCTGCTCGACCGCTTGCGGGCCTACGAGCCGCGGCCGGCTGCCCTTGCCGACAATCTCGCCTGGGCCTTCGTCGCTGCGCCCGGCGTGGTCCAGAACCGGGACGGCGCCTACCTGCGCTCCTGGCGCTACCGGGGCGTCGACACCCGGGTCGCCTCGCCCGAGGAGCTCAACACCCTCTCCCAGGTCTTGAACCGCGCCCTGGTGCGGCTGGGGGCCGGGGCCATGCTCCATGCCGACGCCGTCCGCAAGCCGGCCGTTCCGACCCCGCCCGGCCCCCACTTCCCGCACCGCCTGCCGTACCTCTTCGATTTGGAGCGCCTTGAGCTCTACCAGCGCGAGCCGCACTTCGAGACCGAGTTCTTTCTCACCCTCACCTGGGCACCGCCGACCCGCACGGCCCGCCGGGTCGAGAGCTGGTTCGTGCGCGACCTCGCGGGCGCGGCGGACGAGGCCGAGGGCCAGCTGGCGCGCTTCGATGACCTTTCCTCCACCCTCGAGAACCACCTCGGCTCGGTCTTGCATCTCGAGCGGCTGCCGACCGCCGACCAGCTCAGCTACCTCCACCTCTGCCTGACCGGCCTCGACCATCCCGTGGCCGAGCCAGCGCCAGGCTTGCCCCTGGCCGGGATCCTGAGTGATCAGGAGCTGGTCGGAGGCTGGAAGCCGAGGATCGGAACGCTGCATCTGCGCGTCGTCCGGGTCAACGCCTACCCGTCGACGGCGACGACCCCAGCCCTCCTCGATCCGCTCGCCGACCTGCCTTGCGCCTACCGCTGGTCGACCCGGGTGCTCACCGTGCCGCCCGAGGAGGCGGACGCGCGGATCAAGAGCCTCCAATGGAGCTGGTACACCCGCCGGCAGGACTTCCGGGCTCGCCTGCGCCGCGCCTTCACCCAGCCGAGCCAGCAGGCAGCCGATCCCGACGAGCGCGAGATCTTCGAGGACCGCTCAGCGCGGGCGATGGCCGCCGACTCGGCCGAGCTCCTGGCCCGTCTCCATGGCCGCGAGGAGGTGCTGACCGCCTACACCACCAAGCTCGTGGTGCTGGACGCGGACCCGGCCCACGCCGAGGGGGCGGCCGGGCTCTGCATCAAGGCCCTTGCGCGTCGCGGCTTCGGAGCCGCCCTCGAGACCGTCAACACCCTCGAAGCCTGGCTGGGCTCGCTCCCCGGCCACGGCACGCCGGACCTTCGCCGCGACGCCATCCCCTCGGCCAACGTCGCTGACCTCTTGCCCGTCACCGGGAGCTGGCCGGGCCTCTCGACCATCCCCTCGCCGTACTTTCCCCCGGCCTCGCCGCCGCTCCTGTGGACGAGCACCGAGGGCGCCACTCCCTTCCGCTTCAACCTCCACCACCAGGACGTGATGCATGGCTTCATCCTGGGGCCGACGGGCGCCGGCAAGAGCTACTTGACGGCCCATATCGCGCTCCAGTTCCTGCGCTATCCGCAGGCCCAGGTCTTCGTCTTCGACAAGGGTTACTCGCAGTACCTGGCTTGCCTTGCCGCGGGCGGCGTGCACTACGACCTCGCCTCGCCGCGGGGCGCGAGCCTGCCGTTCCAGCCCCTGCGCTACGTCGACGCCGAAAGCGAGCGGGCCTGGGCGGCGAGCTGGCTCGAGACCCTGCTGCGGCTCCAGGGACTCACGACGACGGCAGAACAGCGCAATGCCATCGCCCGCGCCCTGGTGCTCCTCGCCCACGAGGCCCCCGAGCACCGCACCCTCGACATGCTGGCCCTGCAGGTGCCGGACCCCGAGATCCAGGCCTACCTGAAGCCCTACGGCTCCGCCGGCCCGCTCGCGAGCCTCCTCGCCGGCAGCTCGGACCCACTCGCCGACTCGCACTACCTCTGCTTCGAGCTGGGCCACATCCTCGAAGCTGACGCCCGCGCCTTGGTGCCGGTGCAGCTGTATCTGGCCCACGCGCTCGGCAAGCGCCGCTCGCAGTCGCGGCCGACCCTCTTGATCTGGGACGAGGCCTGGCGGGCGCTCGAAGATCCGCTGTGCCGGGCCTGGATCAAGAACGACCTGGCCACCGCGCGCAAGCAGAACTGCGGGGTGCTGCTGATCACCCAGTCTCTCGCCCAGGTTGCGGAGCCAGACCTGCGCACGCTGATCGACGAGGCGGCGCAGACCAAGGTCTTCCTGCCCAACCCGGCTGCCATCAAGCCACAGACGCGAAAGCTGTATGAGGCCCTCGGCCTTTCTGAGCGGCTCTGCGAGCTCATCGCGGGCATGACCCCGAAGCGCGAGTACCTCTACGTCTCGCGCTACGCCGCTCGAATCTTCCAGCTCGGGGCGACCGACCTCGCGCACGCGCTGCTTTCACCGCCGCCCCACACGACCGAGGAAGCCCTCGTCGGCGAGATCCGCGCCCTCCGCGCCGAGCATGGTGACGGGTGGCTCGCCGTCTACCTCCGCCAGCGAGGCTGCGCGCGCTGGGCGGAGTCCCTCGAAAACCCACCTGAACAGGAGAACAGACCGTGAAGAAGATCACGTCGAAGCGCCTCGCTCCGCTGCTGTTGGCAGCGTTGGTCGCCCTTGGGATGGGTCTGCCCGCACCGCCAGCCTCGGCGCAGATCCCGGTGACGGATGTGCTGCACACAGCGCAGACGATCCTCCACTACGTGGGCCGGCTCATCGAGATCGCGCAGAAGTATCAGCAGATCTACAACCAATATCAGCAGATCGCCAACGAGTACCAGCAGATCGCCCATCAGCTGAAGGCGCTCGAGAAATTGGACGTCCATTGGGCCCGCAACATCGTCGGCACGATGGGGCGGATCGAGCAGATCTTGCGGCAAGACCGGCTCCCCTCGCACGTCAACGATCTGGTCGAGCAAATCCACCGCGAGCTGTTCCCTGGCTGGGAGCTGCCTCACGACTACTGGCACGAGGAGGAGAGCTCGGCGGTCGCGGCCATGGCGACGCTTCGTGAATCGCTCGGCGCCCAGCACGAAGCGTTCGTGACCAATCGCGACCACATCCGCACGCTGATGGAGATCAAGAACCAGATCAAGACCATCGATGGCACCCAGAAAGCGCTCGAAGTGATCGCCGGGATCAACGCTTTCCATGCCGAGGTCGCGACCCTCGATGAGCTGGCGCAAGCGACGACGGCCGACGCCGCGAACGCTTTCTATTCCTACACCCTGAATGCCGGCGCGCGGCAGAAGAAGGCAATCCAGGAAGCGCTGGCGCAGTCGAATCTCCAACCACCTGCGCTCGAGCCCGGCTCGGGTTGGGGCGCTCTACCTTCGTGGTGGCACTGATGAGCCCGGACCCGATCCAGATCCTCTTCGACTCCTACCAGAGCGCGACGCAGAGCTGGCTGGGCGCCGCGATCGAGGCCGGGATGAGCCTGTTTCGCAAGCTCGCCGCCCTGGAGCTCGTCGTCTTCGGCCTGCTGGTGACCATCAAGGCTCGCGGTGGTGCCTCCGCCATCATCCCGGACCTCGCCTGGAAACTCTTTCTGATCGCGTTGCTCTTGACCGGCCTCTTGCTCTATCCGCTCTGGGTGCCGGCGATCACGCCGAGCTTCTCGCAGCTCGCGGGAGAGATCACGGGATTTTCGACCCTCAACCCTGCGGTGGTCGTCGAGCAGGGGATCGCTCTCGCCCTCGCCATCGTTGCGGCCGGCTTCAAGGCGGGCTGGTTTGGGCCGGATCTCGCCGGTGCGCTCTGGGCGGTGCTCGCCGCGGCCGGGGTGCTCCTCGCCTACATCGCGATGGCGGCGGCGATGGCCCGGGCTCTGATCGAAAGCTGGATCGTCCTCGCCGCGGGGCCGCTCTTTCTCGGCTTCTCACCCTTTCGGATGACGGCCCAGGTGGCGGACAACTTCATCGTCTACGCCTTCCAGGTGG
>CAYQRE010000040.1:0-39723 GCA_964420075.1 uncultured Thermoanaerobaculia bacterium
GCCATCGGCAGCGTTTCGCCGTGGATCGCTCTGCTCGCCAAGCTGGGCGGCAGGGCCGGCGACGAGATCATCCGCTTCAGCCTCGAGCTGGCCCGCCAGGAGGCCTGGGACCTCGCCGTCGAGCTCGCCCGCCTGAGCCCGCGGCAGTGGGGGCCAGTCGTCGAGCTGCGCGACCACGAGACGTTGATGATCGGCGAGCGGGTGCTCTCGCCGGGTGCCTGGCTCGCCACCGGCCTGCTGCTCATCCGCCTGCGCGAGTCGAGCGACGTCGGGCGGGTGATCGCCGCCCTCGAGGCCGTGCCCGAGCCCCCATTCAGCCTCCTCGAGGCCCGCGTCCAGGCGCGCCGCAGCGCGGCCCCGACACCGCCATGAGCACGAGCACCCCGGTGGCGACCTACCGTTCTCGGCGCGATGGCTTCGCCGCCGAGCGCGAGCGCGAGGCCGGCCTCTCGCGGCGCTTCTCGACCGCCCGCCTCGGCGTCTTCCTCGCCGGGGTCGCGGCGCTCGCCGTGATCCTCTTCCGCGCCGGTCGGCCGCCGAGCTGGGCCGTCGCCACGGCTGGAGGCTGCCTGCTGTGCTTCCTCGTCCTCGTCCGCCTGCACGACCGGGTGATCCGCCGCGAGCGACGGGCGGCGGCGCTCGTCGAGCTGCAGGAAGCGGCGCTCGCCCGGCTTGGCCGCCGCTTCGCCGAGTTACCGGTGCCGGCGCCGCCACCGGGGGCCGCCGAGACCCCCCTCGCCCGCGACCTCGACCTCTTCGGCAGGAGCTCGCTCTTCCAGCTGCTGGGCACCGCGGCGACGCCCCCCGGCCGGCACTGCCTGGCCCGCTGGCTCCTCACCGGCGCTGATCCCACCGAGGTCCGCCGGCGCCAAGCTGCCGTCGGCGAGCTCGCGCCCCAGCTTGCCTGGCGCCAGGACCTCGCCCTCGCCGGCAGCTCCCTGGCGGGCATCGAAGCGGGGGTCGAGCCCTTCCTGCGCTGGGCCGAGGGTGAGCCCTTTCTGCTCGCCCGGCCCTGGCTGCTGTGGCTCGCCCGCGGTCTCACCCTGGCGAGCCTCGCGCTCTTCGCGCTGGTGGTCGCCGGCGTGGTGCCGTGGTCGGTGTGGGCCCTCCTGGCGATCACCAACCTGGTGGCCAACTACCGGGCCGCCCAGCACAGCCATGCCATCTTCGACCGCGTCGAGGCCGGCGAGGCGGGCTTCCTCGCCTACGCCCAGGCCCTGCGCCTGGCCTGCGGCCCGGCGTTCGCGGCACCGCTCCTCGCCGAGCTCCAGCGCCGCCTCGGCCGCGGCACGGAGACGGCACCGGCAGCCATGGAGCGGCTGCACCGCCTGGTCACCCTCGCCGACGCCCGCCACTCCTCGCTCGTCCACGGCCTGCTCACCGCCTTCGTGCTGTGGGACTTCCACGTCCTCGCCCGCCTCGAGGCCTGGCAACGCAGCGCCGGGCGGCAGGCCCGCACCTGGCTCGAGGCCCTGGGCGAGATGGAGGCCCTCGCCGCCCTCGCCGAGCTCGCCTTCCAACACCCCGATTGGGTGATGCCCAGCTTCGTCGAGGCAGCGCCGGCCCGCCTCGACGCCGAGGCCCTGGGCCATCCCCTGCTCGCCAACGAGGCGCGGGTGGCGAACGACGTCAGCGTGGGGCCGGCGGGGACGTTCCTCCTCGTCACCGGCTCGAACATGTCCGGCAAGAGCACGCTGCTGCGGGCGCTCGGCGTCAACGCCGTGCTCGCCCAGGCCGGCGGCCCGGTCTGCGCGCGCGCCCTCGCCCTGGCGCCCTGCCGCGTCGCCACCTCGATCCTGGTCGAGGACTCGCTGGCGAGCGGCGTCTCGTTCTTCCTCGCCGAGCTCAAGCGGCTGAAGGCGATCGTCGACCTCGCCCGCGCCGAGCACGCCATGCCGGCCGGCGAAGGCCGCGCCGTCCTCTTCCTGCTCGACGAGGTGCTGCGCGGCACCAACAGCGCCGAACGGCGGATCGCCGTGCGACGGGTAGTGCTGCACCTGGCGAGCCTCGGGGCCTTCGGCGCCGTCACCACTCACGACCTCGCCCTCGCCGAGGAAACCGAGCTGGCGGCGATCGCCACGCCGGTGCACTTCCGCGAGACCGTGCACGCTCCCGGCGAGGGGCCGGCGATGACCTTCGATTACCGCCTGCGGCCCGGCCTCGCGACGACCGTCAACGCCCTGCGCCTCCTCGCGTTGGTGGGGATCAGCGATGACTGAGCAGCGGCGGCCCCCGTTCGTCTGGCTGCTCGCCCTGACGGCCGCCGGCCTGACTGCCGTGGCGACCGCTCACCGCGCAGTGGAGGCCCCGGCCACGTCGCCGCCGAGCGGCCCGCTCGTGCTGTGGGCCTGGGAGCGGCCGGAGGACCTGCGCTTCCTCGCCGCGGCGCCAGGGCGCGGGCCCGTCGCCGTGGCGCTCCTCGTCGGCACCCTCGAGCTCAGGGGCGACGGGGCCCGCTGGCACGGCCGGCGGCAGCCCCTCGCCCTGCCGTCGACGGCCGAGCAGGTGGCCGTCGTCCGCATCGAGGTCGCGGCCGGGGTCGCGCCGAGCCTTTCGCCGGGCCAGCGCCGGCAGGCGGTGACGGCGATCCTCGCGGCGAGCCGCGATCATCACGTGCTGCAGATCGACTTCGATGCGCGGCGTTCCGAACGCGCCTTCTACACCGCCCTGCTCCACGACCTCCGCCGCGAGCGGCCGGCGCCCTCCCGGCTCGCCATCACCGCCCTCGCCTCCTGGTGCCTCGGCGACCCCTGGCTCGCCGAGCTGCCGATCGACGAGGCCGTGCCGATGCTCTTCCGCCTCGGTTCCGGTGAGGTTGCGGTGCGCCGGGAGCTGTCCCGGGGCACAGACTTCCGCTCGCCGCTCTGCCGGCAAAGCTACGGCCTGGCGACCGACGAGACGCCGCCGCGCCTGCGGCCGGGCCGCCGCCGGTGGTGGTTCTCGCCGCGGCCGTGGACCGCCGAGCGCTTCGCCGCCCTGCCCGATCCCGATCTGCGGGAGAGCTCCTGATGCCCCACCCTCGATCGGCTGAAAAGTCTCGTTTCTGCGGCCTCGGCGGGGCCCTGCTGGCCCTGCCCTTGCTCGCTCTGGCCCTCGCCACGCCGCCGCTCGCCGCCTGCGGGCCCTGGCCCCTCGATGCCCGCTTCTGGTTCCGCGACCGTTCCGGGGTGAGCGACGAGCAGCTCGCCGCCGGCGCGCTGGGGGTGCTCGATCGCGGCCAGCGGCGCGACCGCCTGGTGCTCGCTTACCGCACGTTGAGCGGCCTCGCCCTGGCACCGACTAGCCGCGAGGCGGTGCTCGGGGTGCTGGCTGAGAAGCCCACCAGCGGCGGCGACGGCACGGCGGCGTGGACCGCGGCCCGCAAGGCAGTACCCGGGGCGGCCGCGATCAGCTGGATCTGGACCGAGCGTAGCGGCAAGCGCGAGGAGGGCGGCTCGACCTCCTACTTCTATTTCACCAACTGTCTCGACGACGCCTTCGCGACCGCCGCCCGCACGCTGGCGGCGCGGCGCCAGCGCTTCGGCGACGCCTCGCCGGAGGTGCGCGAGTGGTTGGCCGGGCAGGACGTCGTCTTCGCCCGCTGCCAGCAGGGTGATGGTCTGCCCGCTTCCCTCGACACCGGCTGGGACCCCTTGCTGCGCCAGGACCGCGAGTACCAGATCGCCGCCGCCCTCTTCTACTCGCTGCGCTTCGCCGAGGCGGCGGAGCGCTTCGCGGCGATCGCCGCCGACACGGCGTCCCCCTGGTCGCGCTACGGCCTCTACCTCGTCGGGCGGGCGCGGCTGCGCGCCGGGGAGCTCGACGCTGCCGCCGTCGCCTTCCGGGCCGTGCTCGCCGACCCGACGCTGGCGAGCCTTCACGAGTCGGCCCGCGGCCTGCTGCGCCTCGTCGCCATCCGGCACGATCCGGCGGCCGTCCGGCGGGAGCTCGCGGCCCGGCTGACCGCGCCGGTGATCGACCCCGCGGCGCTCGCGGACTACGTGCGGCTGGTCCGCGACGCCGGCACCCGCGCGCCAAGCACCGAAGATGACCTCGGCAGCTGGTTGCAGGCGATGGCGGACCCCGCCCTCTACGGCGGCGAGGACCCAGCCGTGGCGCCCGCCGAGGTGGCGGCCCGCTGGCGGGCTCATCCCACCCTGCCGTGGCTGGTGGCGGCCCTGGCCGCGGCCGACGGCACGGACTTCGGCTCGAGCAGCGAGCTCCTGGAGGCCGCCGCGGCGGTGCCGGCGACCTCGCCCGCTTTCCTCACCGTCCGCTTCCATCGCGCGCGGTTGCTCGCCGATCTCGGCCGTTTCGCCGAGGCGAGCGCCGCGCTCGCCCCCTTCGTCCAGGCCGACGGCGGCCAGCGGCTGGCAGCCCTGGCGCGGCCGGACCAGAACCGCCTGCGCCTGCTCGCTGCACGGCTGGCGGCAAGCGCCGAGGAGTACCTCCGCCTCTCGCTGGTGCCGCCGGTCGAGGTGGGGGCGAGCGACGGCTACAGCCTGTGGGGCGACGACGAGTACGAGCGCTACCTCGAAGGCGAGCCGCTGCTGCCCGACGATGCCGTGGTGCTCCTCAACCGTAGCCTGCCGGCCGCGGAGCTCGCGCGCCTGGCCAGGAGCGAGGGTGGGCTGCCGGGCGAATGGCGTCAGCGCTTCTTTCGCGCTGCCGCCACCCGGGCCCTGATCGGCGACGACACGGCGCTCGGCCGCACCTTGGCGACCGAGGCCGAGGAGCTCGCTCCCGAGCTCGCCGAGCCGCTCCAAGCCTGGCTCGCAGCCGGCGACGACCGCCGTTTCGTCGCCGCCGAGGCGCTGCTGCGCCTGCCGGGCCTGCACCCCAACCTGCGGCTGAACGTCGACGACCGCGCCCCCCTCGACGAGCTCGATAGCTTCGGCGGCAATTGGTGGTGCGCCGGCGCCCCGGAGCCGACCGGCGTCTTCACCGAGGTCCGTTTGCCGGCGGTGCGCTTCCTCACCCCGGCGGAACTCGCCCAGGCCCGCCAGGGCCCACCGTGGCCCGACCTCGCGAGCGGCCCGATCTTCCTCGGTGAGGTCGTGCTCGCCTTCGCCCGCGCCCACCCCGACGATCCCCGCGTGCCGGAAGCCCTGCACCTCGTCGTTCGCGCCACCCGCTACGGCTGCGGCCACGCCTACGGCGAGGCCGAGGAGATCACTCCCAACGGCCGCGTCTCCAAGGCCGCCTTCGAGCTCCTCCACCGCCGCTACCCGCAGAGCGAGTGGACCGCGCAGACGCCATACTGGTTCAACTGAGGCGGGGGGACCGCGAGAAGTTTGGCAGCAACCACGTAAGACGCTATCTTACGAGACATGAGAACCGCCATCTCCACCAAGGGACAGATCGTCCTGCCCGCCGAGATCCGTCGTCAGGACGGCATTGAAGCAGGCCAGGAATTCGAGGTAGAGCGCCTCGACCGCGGCGAGTACCGTCTGGTGCGCCTCGAGCCGGCCAAGAACCAGGGCGTGGTCGACTGGTTGCTCTCTTGCCCCGACCCGGGTTTCTTCGTCCCCATCGAGTCCGAGAGCACCGACGCCCTGTGAAGTTCCTCGTCGACGCCAACGTCCTCAGCGAGCCGACCCGGCCAGTGCCAGATCCCGCCGTCCTCGCTTGGTTGCGCAGCCACGAGCCTGAGTTCGCCATTGACCCGGTGATTCTCGGTGAGATCCGTTACGGGATCCTCCTGCTTCCCGGTGGCAAGCGGCGAGAGCGCCTGGAAGCATGGTTCGAGGCCGGAATCGGCAGGCTTCACTGCCTTCCCTGGACTGCCGAGTCCGGCCTCCGCTGGGCCCGCCTGCTCGCCGATCTGCGGCAGAAGGGCAGATCGATGCCCGTCAAGGACAGCTTCATCGCCACCACGGCGCTCGTCCATGGTCTCACCGTGGTCACCCACAACCGTGCCGACTTCGAGGCCTCGGGCGTCGAGGTCCTCGATCCCTTTCTCTAGCGCCGGTCTGATTAGAGCTGGACGGCGCGTTTGGCGGCTGCGAGGACTGTTGCGCCTCCCGACCGGCCAGCACTTCGACCAAGGGGAGAGTCCGATGCCTGAGCAGAGACCAGTACGCTACTTCGAGCCCACCCAGGAACAGGGCCGTGCGCTCTTCCAGCGCGGCCTCGCAGGGCCGGTGGTGATGCTCAACCTGCTGCGCTTCCGCGAGGTGGCCGACTACTCGGCGAGCCCCGAGCTGGCGCCGGCCGAGCCGATCAGCGGCGCCGCCGCCTACCAGCTCTACGTCGAGCACACCCGGCCCTACCTCGCTGCTTCAGGAGGAGAGGTGCTGTTCTCCGGCCACGGCGGGGCCTTCTTCATCGGCCCCACCGACGAGCGCTGGGACGCCGTCCTCCTGGTGCGCCAGGCGAGCCTCGCCGACTTTCTGGCCTTCGCCTCCAACGCCGACTACCTGCGCGGCCTGGGCCACCGCACGGCGGCCCTCGAAGACTCGCGGTTGCTGCCACTGGTGGAAACCTAGGTCGTCACCGCCCTCAGGGCAGGCAGACGTTCGACGCCTGCCCCGCCGTGGGGTAGCACTGGTAGATGGTGCTGACCGGCTCCAGGCACTCAATGTGCTGATAGGTGACGCTTGAGACCTGCTCGGTGAAGGTGCCGTCGCAGTGCTCGATGGTCGATCCGGTGGTGACCTTGACCTGGGTGTGACGGGTGGCGAAGTTGTAACCCCAGGAGTCGTAGAAAGGACCGATCCACAGGCAGTTGGTGCCGGCGTACCAGGTGAAGGCCACCTCGTAGTGCGTGAACGGTGTGACGCTCTTGGGGTCCACGCAGACCTGAGGACAGTTCGCCACGCAGGAGTCGTAGTCCTCCGTGCACGGGCAGAGGTCGCTCATCGGCTCCTCGCACTCGGGGTAGTAGGAGGCGCAGCTCTCGTAGGCGGACCAGCAGGAAGAAAGACAGTTCGGGTCGGGGACGTAGCCCCGGGTGAGCAGGCTTGGCGTCCCGCGCTCGGGAGCCGAAGGCGAGGACGGCCTCACGACCCGCGGGCGCACGGCGAGGGGTTGGAGCGCCTCCCGGCCACCCTCCTCGCGACTCCGCAACAGATCTTCGACGCCGAGAACCGTGCTCAGCACGCCGTCCAGGCGGATCGACACCTCGAGCAGATGGCCGCCCTCTGCCGCCTTGGCTCGGAGCCGGGCCAGCTCACCCGGGTCGTAGGCCAGCAGCTCGAGAGCCTGCCCCGGCACCCGTGACTGCCCGCGAAGATCGAAGATCTCGAGAACCTCGATCCTGCCGTCGAGCCGGTACTCGACTCGGGCCGTCGAGGGAAGGGTCTCCACGGCGCTCCCGGGGAGCCGATAGAAGAGCGGGCTGGCGGCCGCGGGCGCCACCTCCCCGGTCGCGAGCGACGCCGCCTCGAGGCGGACCTCCTTCGCCGCAGCGGCACTCGCCGCCGCTACCATCAAACCCACCATCATCGTTGCGATGACTGCGCAGACCTTCCTTCGCGCCATGAGGTCACCTCCTGGTCCCGAGGACCCTGGTGGACGATCGCCGAGCTCGCCAATCGAGGAGCTCGCTGACTCACGAGCCCGGATCTCTGGTCAATTTGCCTGGAGGCATTATGGCATGAGTGCTCTTCCTGATCTACACTCTCACCGGCCCTTTCACAGACGGCGCCTAGCCGTAACCCGGCGCGCCAGGCAGTCGTTTCAGCGATGCCGCGGCTGATCGTAGCCAGCACGATCTCGCCGCGCAGGTCCGCAAGGACCCTGTCGACCACCCGCATTGTGGGTCATGGCGTTCGCAGCGGGCTGATTCCCCGTCGTAGCCGAGAAGCTCTTGGCGCCCGCCGGAGAGGAGCCGTCGCTCTCCCGAGACGAGAGAGCAGCGGGCCGGCCCCGCCGCGGGCTAGGCGAGCGGAAACAGAGGGTAGCTCAACGCTGTGGCCAGCTGGTTGAGCCGCTGGTCGTAGCTCGCCAAGGCCACGTCCCGCCGTCGGCTTGCGAGAAAGACCATGGTGGCGGGATGGAGTGCGTCGAGAGTCCGCACCGGCGAGGGGAAGGGTTCGAGCGCCCGCACCAGGACGACCGGGGTGTCGAGGTAGATCAGCGATCCTCGCGGCTGCCTGCGAGGCCTTCCGCCACCTCCCGCCAGGGCGCCGTCGGCCGTCGCGGTGGCAGCGGAGCCGAGCCGGGCTCGGCCGGGCGGATCAGCCCTCTGGCTACCGCATCAGCCAGCAGCTCGTCGGCCAGGAGCGCAGACCGGTCCGGGCAAGGCGGCGTCAGCTCGGCAACGACTCGATCGCGATCGGTGACCAAGACCACCTCGCCCGCAGCGGCTACGCGCACGTACTTGCTGAGCTGGTTCTTGAGTGCTTTGAGCCCCACGGCGACCATGGCGGCGAGGTAGCCCCTAGAGGCCACCTTGTCAGTCGGATTCCATCGCGGCCCCTGTCACGCCGATCTCTAGTCCTGCCCCTCCACCAACCCCTTGAGGGTGGCGAAGAAGCGGGCGGCCCGCTTGCGGCCGAAGGAGCGCAGCAGGGGGCCGAGAAGCTTGAAGAGGAGCTTGCCTCGTTGCGGCTCGAAGTCCACCCGGTAGTCCAGCCGGGTACGCCCGCCGAGGTCCGTGAAGCGGTAGTCGACGTCCATCGGCGCGCCCCCGAGGGAGCCACCGGCGAGGCGAACGGCGAGGTGGCGCGGTTCGTCGCGAGAGGTCACCTCACCGGCGTACTCGGCCACCCGGCGGCCCTCCCGGATCTTCATCACAAAGGTCGATCCCGGCCGGCTCGGGCCCTCGCTGGTCGGGGTGCTCTCGAGCAGGCCCTCCATCCACTGCTGCTGCTTTTCCGGCTCCTCCACCCACGCCCAGAGGGCGGCGGGCGAGCAGGCGAACTCGCTACGGTGCTCGATCCGCATGGCTAGCTAGCCCGCCGCGAGGTGATGTCGAGGGCCTTGAACTTGCTCCCGTCGGGCTTGAAGAAATAGATCTCGGTCGCCACCTCGTCGTCGCTCACCCAGCGCATGATGAGGTCGAAGACCTCCTCGTGGCCGGAACGCGGGTCCTTGTCGGCACCGTGAAAGACGATCGCGTTCTGCGCCTCGTCCCAGTGACCGGTGGACTGGATGCAGTAGGTCCCCCCGCTGTCGCAGCCATACATGCTGTAGAGGCCGGAGCGACGGTCGAAGCCGACCAGCTGGAAGGCCTCGAAGTGGCTGTCGCCGCTGCCTCCCGTGCTCGCCATGGTGAGGAAGCGGCCGCCGAGGATCGCTTCGTTGTGGCCCTCACCGGTCAGCGTGGTGGGGCCGCCAGGGGTGAAGTAGAAGTGGTATTCGCGGCGCCAGGCGCCGGCGAGGCGCGCCAGCCGAGCGTGCTCGGGGCCCGGCTGGACGAGCGCCATGGCCTCGGCAATGCGGGCCGCCTTGTCGTCCTCAGCGGCTGACTTCTCAGCCGGGGCAGCGGGCTTCTCAGCCTGGGCGACCAGCGGCACGACGGCCGTGGCCAGGAGCAGCAGCAACGTCGACGCGACACGGCGATGACGCATCACAACCTCCTCACACAGCAAGGGTCGCCGCCGCCTTGGCGGCGCCCATGACTTCAGTTTCCCGCCGGCGCCGCCGGGAAGAGCCCGGCCAGCAGGCGGCGCCAGCGTTCTTCGATGCTCGGGGCGAGCGCACCAGCCTCGCCGAAGAGCGACAGGGTGAGCTTGGCGAAACCCAAGCGGACCTCGACCCAAAGATGGGCGTCGTTCCAGCCTTCGACGAGCACGGCGAGGTCTTTGGGTGGGTTGACGTGCAGCACGCGACCGGCGAGGGCCTCGCCGTCGGCGCTCTGCCAGGCGAAGCGGCCACCCGCGACGAGGTTCGAGACCTCTCCGCTCGCCACCAGGCCACGCGGCCCCAGGAGGCGCGCCCAGGCCCCCTCCACCGTGAGGCCGGGCTCAGCGTCGTAGCGCGCCGCGGCGTAGGCCACTTGGCGCGGCAGGCCGCGATGCCGAGTCTGGGTCACTGCCAGGAGGCCGAGGAAGACGTCCCAACCATGAGAGAGCGAGTCCAGCTCGTCGTCCCAGCCGCTGGCGGCGAAGCCCGAGTGAACGAGGCGCAGGACGGTCTTGCCACCCTTGGCCTCCAGGTAAAGGTCGACCGCCAGCGGGGTCGGCGGCCAGGCCTCCGGGTTGGCGTCCTCCGCCCAGCGCAGGTGATGGGGCGGGTCCCAGAGCGCGATGCGCTGCTCCCCCTCCCAGGGCTCCCCCCAGGAGACCCACACCCGCCCACCCTCGCCCTTCTCGGCGCGGGCGGCGAAGGAAAACCAGCGGGCGATCTCCTCGCCCTCGGTGAGCGCTTGCCACACTTGCTCCGGCGGCGCATCCACCTCCACCTCGGCAACGATCCGCCGCTCAGGCTCGTCCATCGTCTCCCTCCTCGTTCGGCAACAGCTCCGGCTTGGTGATCGCCGGGTGACATCCCACGGTCAAACGGAAGAGGCGGCCGTCCGGGGCCTCCTCGTGGTGGTATTTGGCGACCAACGCCGCCACCTGCGCAGCGAGCTCCTCAGCGAAGGCCTGGCGCTGCGCCGCCGAGGCGAAGCGGACCTCGGCGTCGAGCGAGAGGGTGGCGAGACGCTGCTTCCCGCGCCTCGCCGCCCGTTCGAGCGTGGACACCTCGCGCAGGGTGCGGCCGGCGAGGCTCAGCAGGTAGGCCGCAGAGAAGCGGTCCCGCACCGTGCGGGGGTCGCCCGCGAGCGGCCCGAGCGCTGCCGGGCCGATCAGGTAGGAGGTGGCCGTCGCCTGCACCACGCGCTCCACGCAGCCGCCCTTGCGGCGCTCCTCGACGGCCTCCACCAGCCCGGCCTTCTCCAGCTCGCGCAGGTGGTAGTTGACCTTTTGCCGCGGCAGCCCCAGCGAGCGGGCCACCGTGGTCGCCGAGCCCGGCTCGCGCAGCCCCTGGAGGATGCGCGCGCGCAGCGGATCGCAGAGCGCGGCGGCCTGCTCGGGGTGATCGACGACGGCCAAGGCGGCGGGCATGGTGCGAGGAGGATACACCGACAAAAAAATTTGTCAATGAGCCCTCAGCCGAGCACCGCTACCTCGGCTGCTAGCATGCGCCGCATGCGCTCGACACTCTGCTGGCTCCCCCTGCTCCTCGCTCTCGCTGCCACCGCCTGTGCCCCGCCGGCACCGAAGGCCGACCTCGTGCTGCACCACGGCAAGCTCGTCACCGTCGACGCCCAGCACCCGGAGGCCCAGGCGATCGCCATCCAGGGCGACACCATCGCCGCCGTCGGTAGCGACGCTGAGATCGCGCCCTGGATCGGGCCGCAGACGAAGGTGATCGACCTCGGCGGCAAGCTCGCCATCCCCGGTTTCGTGGAAGGTCACGGCCACTTCCTCAGCCTCGGCGAGGCCAAGATGGCCCTCGACCTGACGACGGCGAAGAGCTGGGACGAGATCGTCGAGAAGGTCCGCCAGGCGGCGGCCAAGGCCCAACCCGGGGAGTGGATCCTGGGTGGCGGCTGGCACCAGGACAAGTGGGAGAGCCGCCCCGAGCCGAATGTCGAGGGCTTCCCCGTGCATGCCGCGCTCTCCGCCGCCGCGCCCGACAACCCGGTGCTGCTCTCCCACGCGAGCGGCCATGCCGCGTTCGCCAACGCCGCGGCGATGGCTGCCGGCGGCGTCACCGCGGCGACACCCGACCCGCCGGGCGGCGAGATCCTGCGCGATGCCGCGGGCCAGCCCACGGGCCTCTTCCGCGAGGAGGCCGAAGCGCTGGTCAGCCGGCAAGGGCCCCCCTCGGAGGCCGAGCTCCTCAAGGCGATCGAGCTGGCGAGCGAGGACTGTCTCGCCAAAGGCGTCACCAGCTTCCAGGATGCCGGCTCACCGGTGCCGCTCGTCGACCTCTACCGCCGCCTGGCCGCCGAGAAGAAGCTCCGCCTGCGCCTGTGGGTGATGTTCCGCGATCTCGACGAGCGGATCGCCGCCGCCCTGCCGAGCTACGAGGCCGCGCCGCCCGACGAGTTCTTCAAGGCTGGCGGCATCAAGCACGCGGCGGATGGCGCCCTCGGCTCGCGGGGGGCCTGGCTGCTCGCCCCCTACAGCGACCAGCCGGGCTCGACCGGGCTCAACACCACGCCCATCCCAGTGATCGAGGCGACGGCCAAGCTCGCCATCGACCACGGGCTCCAGCTCTGCGTGCACGCCATCGGCGACCGCGCCAACCGCGAGACCCTCGACCTCTTCGCGCGCACCTTCGCCGCCCACCCCGAGAAGAAGGACTTGCGCTGGCGGGTGGAGCACGCCCAGCACCTCGACCCGGCCGACATCCCGCGCTTTGCCCAGCTGGGAGTGATCGCCTCGATGCAGGCCATCCACTGCACCTCGGACGGCCCGTGGGTACCCGCTCGCCTGGGCGCCGAGCGCTGCGCGGCCGGTGCCTACGTCTGGCGCCAGCTCCTCGACTCGGGCGCCGTGGTGTCGAACGGTACCGACGCGCCCGTCGAGGACGTCGACCCGATCCCCGGCTTCTACGCCGCCGTGACCCGCCAGATGAAGAACGGCGAGGCGTTCTACCCAGCTGAGAAGATGACGCGCGAAGAGGCCCTCAAGGCCTACACCCTCTCGGCGGCCTACGCCGCCTTCCAGGAGAACCAGAAGGGCTCGCTCACCGCCGGCAAGCTGGCCGACATCACCGTGCTCTCCCGCGACCTGATGACCATCCCCGAAGACGAGATCCCCGGCACCCAGGTGGTGATGACCATCGTCGGCGGGAAAGTGGCCTTCGAGAGGAAGTAGGGGCGGCGAGAAGTCGGGGCGAGCCTCACCCAACCGTCGCCAGGAACTCCCCCACCGCCTGCTGCCACTCGGCAGGGTGGGTGAAGAAAGCGCCATGGCCGGCGCCGGCGAAGGCGTGGTGCTCGGCCCGCGGGTAGAGGGCGAGGAGGGCGGCGCGGGACGCGGCGCGGGCGATGCGGTCCCGTTCGCCTTCGAGGACCAGTACCCGGCCCGGCCAGGTCGCGAGGTCCCCCGGGGCGAAACGCGAGTGGGCGTCGTAGTCGATGGCGAGGCGGTAGAGGCTTGCGAGGTCGGCCCAGCCGAAACCGACGAGCTCGCGACGGAAGGCGGCCAGCGCGGGAGCGCGGAGCGCGCCGGCACGGCGCAGCGAGAGGCGGACGACGAGGCCGAGGAGGCCGCGCAGCACGCCGAAGGGCACCCGGCGCAGGCGGCCCAGCCAGCGCTCGTTGCGGGCGGCGCGGGCGGGGTCCGGTGGCGCCGAGCCAGCGAGGACGAGGCCGCTCACTCGTGCCGGCGCCTGGCGCACCAGGCACTGCGCCACGAGGCCGCCGAAGGAGCCGCCGTAGACCGCCACCCGATCCAGGCCTTCGGCCGTGAGGACGGCCTCAATGGCGGCCAGGACCTCCGCGACCGTCGCGACCCGCGCGTAGCGCAGCAGAACCACGCGGCGGCCGCGGGCGGCGGCGACGAAACGGTCGAGCACCACCTCGGCGCCGGCCAGGGCGCCGGGCAGCACCAGCAGGCCGCGCTCACCGTCCCCGGCGGTGAGGTAGCTCCAGGGCCGGCCATCGACCGTGATCTCCTTGGGCTCGACCTCGCTCTGCATGGGGCCACCTCCGCGCTCTCGGCTGGCGCCTCCCGGGACGACGGCAACTGCCACGCACCAACCGGTGCGCAGGGCAGTCTACAAGAATTTTTTGGCTAATCAAAATTCCGCGCAACAACCCTCCGCGTCGCGGGCGGGCTAGCATGCCGGGGAGGAGGTGGTGATGGGACGCAAGCTCTGCCCGAAGGTGATCCTCGAAGGCACCCGGCTGACCTGGAAGACCGAGATCGCCTTCGCTCTGAACGAGCATCCGCGGGTGGTCGGGCCCCGAAAATACCGCTACCACTCGCCGCTGATCTCCGCCGAGTGGTGCGCCTTTACCAACGTGCCCTGGGGCCGCGGCCTGATCAACTTCGCCCCCGAAGAGGCGGCCCAGGCGATGGAGACCTACCGCACCTGGGTGCGACTCTTCGAGCTGCAGCGCTACTACTCCTGGATCGTTGACCGGTTCCACCTCTCGACCCAGGCCTACCAGCTCCAAAGCCGCGGCGTGCGCTACGACTTCGGCTGGTTGGAGGACCGCTTGCTGCCGCTCGGCTTCCGGCTCGTCTTCTGCACCCGGAGCGCCGACTCCTTCGCCGCCGCCCGCGCCCGCCGGCTCGAAGTCTCGGGCAACCCGCGCCAGTACGACGACCTCGACGCCTTCGTCCGCCAGCAGGCGCTGCTGCGCGAGTTGGTCGCCGCCTCCAAGCTCCCGACCCTGCACCTCGACCTCTCGGACGACGACGTCCCCCGTGCCGCCGACGCCATCGCGGACTGGCTCGAGGCCACGGGCGGGCTCTACGCGCCGGAGTGAGGGGCCTCAGCGCTCGGGACGACCCGCCGGGCCCTCAGCTACATTCCGCGTCGCAGCGGGTTCGCGGCTCGTGCCAGGTCCAGGTGCATTCTTGCTGGATGGTCACCGCGAGGTCGGCACACAGCCCGGTGTTCTCGCAGCTCGTGCCCGGCGGCCCCGCGCAGGCCACGCCCGCGCCACCCGCCACACGCGCCACCTTGTAGGTCTCCGTATCGGTCAGCAGCTGCGAGGTGACGGCGAAGGTCGGCCAGTAGATCGTGCCCATCAGCTGCTTGAAGGCGCAGAAGTCCAGGTCGTAGACCGTGGCGAAGGCACCGCCGACGTAGAAGGTCGCTGGACCGCGATACCAGACGTAGGGCGGCGGCGCGACCTCCTCGCCCACGGGGTAGCAGTAGCCGTCGTCCCAGATGTCCTGCCGTCCTCCTTGGAAAGGCCAGAAGGAAGCGGACGAGTTGATGCCGGTGATCGCCTGGTAGCCGGTCGACTCCTGGTATGCGCCGCTGCAACCGTGCCACTCCCCCGCCAAGGGCCCAAAGAAGGATGTCGAATGGTCCTCGCAGGTCTGGCTGAGACCACCGACGATGTCGACCCACGTCTCGTCCTGCGTGTGGCTCATGTCACCGCAGTAGCCCGGGATGCCGAGCTGCGGGAGCCCGCCGCCACACTCGATCTGCGTGCCCTGCATCGAGCGGAAGCTGGTGCCCGCGCCCCAGCCGGTGAGGGTGCAACGCCAGTAGCCGCGCTTGCCGCAGGTCCAGCCGGCAGCGGAGAGTGCCTCGTCCACCTCGGCGGTGGGCCGGGTGGCGACGGTCGGTGGACAGGCCGGGCAGCCGACGAGGAGCGGTGCCTCCCCTGCCGCGTCGTCCCAGAGATCGACGAAGGTCTCAGCGGCAAGGGCCTCAGCCAGCTCGGCCAGGCGCCCGGCGCCGAGACTGCCCAGCTGAGCAAGCTGGTAGCCACTCCCGGCTGCCGGCGGGGCCGGCACAGCCTTGCCATCGAGGCGGGCCACGGCGCCGGCATCGTTCCATCGCAGCTGATAGGTCTGCCCCTCCGCCTCGAGCGACAGGCGGCCCGCAGAGTGGCCGGCGCGGCAGCCGCAAAAGCGGGCGACGTGACCCAGCACCTCGCCCTGCGCGCTGAGCAGGGTCACTTCCCAGCTGCTGCCCTGTTGACTGATCTCGTAGCGCTCGACGCCCAGGCTCTGGGCCAGTGGGGCCGCGTGAAGCACTGCTGGTGCCGGTCCAGCGCTGGCGGCGACGGTCGAGAAAGAGAGGAGCACGGTGGCTCCAGCGAGAAGATGACGAAGGACGGCTCTCCGCATGATCAAAACCTCCGGCAGAAGCCGCACAGCCGCTGGCGAGGGACCAGGGCATTCGACTTCGCCTGGCCGAAGATCTTGCACGCGGCTGCGAGCCACGGCGCAGCCTCGGCAGACTGCCAGGGCTGCCTCTTCGGAGAGGCGCGCCGCCGCCCCTAGCGCTCGGGAGCCAGGCGGGCGCCGGCGTAGGCCGCGGGGATGAAGGCCAGGAAGGTCAGCACCCAGAACCAGGCCGGCGGCGGGATCATCAGGTTGTTGGCGACGCCAGCCAGAGTGAGCAGCACACCGAGGACGAGGGCGTGGCGGACGCTGGCGCGGGCCGCCAAGCGCGCCGTGAGCCAGCCGCCGGCGAAGCTACCGAGGACCCAGCCGACGATGACCACGAGGAGCGCACCGACAGGCGCCGCGGCCAGCAGGCCGCGCAGCTGCTCGCGGTCGGTGACTCCCTGCGCCGCCCGGCCCATCTCCGGGAAGAAGACGTGGCCGTTCAAGCTCTCGACGATCATCATGACGAGGCTCGCGGCGAGGAAACCGGCGATGACGGCACCGATGCTACGGAGGGCAGAGCGCATGGGACCTCCTGACTTGGGACCTTCGTAGGGCGCTGAGTCTGGGGATCGTACCCGAGGCAGGGCCCACCGGGTACTGCTGGCGGTCAACCACGCTGAACGGACACCCGCACGTGCGGCCGCAGTGGCGATATCATCAGCTCTGTCGCACGCAGTTATTCAATTCAGACCATGCCGACGCTCGCGTCCGGCTCGCCAGCGACCTGCGCCCTCGAGCCGCTCTCGAAGTGGGCCCAGCCAGAGGAGATTGCCTTCGTGTCGAAGCTCATTCCGTGTGCCGTACTCGTTCTGAGCCTTGCCACCGCGAGCGGAGCTTTCGCCGCCGTCGTCCGCACTTCCGAGGGTGCCGAGACCAGTGGCGACTTCGTCACCGAGACCTTTCATTTGCGGACTGAAAATGGGCAGTTCGAGGTGCCGGCGCAAACGGTCCTGCAGATCCGTCGTTCCGGGAACGACTTCGAGCTCCTTCTCGCTGACGGCTCGAAGATGGTCGGCGCACTCCTCGATGAGGAGCTGCGCCTCAAGGTCGGCCTCGTCGTCCAGGTCGTTCCCACGAAGGAAGTCGATGTCCTCATGCTGACTCCAGCCGGCTTTCCGGTGGGTGTATTGCAGTCGGCCTTCTTCCCCTCCTGGCTCTACCGCGGGCGCGACGTCATTGAACGTTGCCCCATCCGATTCGAGTTCGACGTTGCGGCAGTCTTGGGAAGTGAAGCCAAACAGGGCACGGTGCCCAAGACCCGCCTCTTCGCCTGCGATTCGCTCTCCGTCGCGACTCTGGCGCTGGCGGTCAAGCGGAGCAAGAAGACGGCGACGATCGACGTCGACGGCGTGATCAACGTCCTCGAGTCATTCGACAAGTGGGCCCGGGTCACGCTCGAGCTGGTGCAGGGAGACCGCAGCCTGGCCAAGGCCGTGCGCGCGCCCATCGACGCCGAAGAGCGCAAGACGACACCGTTCTCTCTGCGGCTTCAGCTCAGCCCGGAGGCGCTAGACGAGGCGCTGCGGGCCCAGCCACCACTGCTCGGCCGGGTGACCGTGGAAGTCGGGAGGAACGGCGATGTGGAGTATCTACAGGTCTGGGGCGTCAAACCCCAGGGCCCCCACTACGACGGTCAATGATCCCGTCGGCAGAGTGGTGGAAACGGCCAGGGCCGGCAGTTACTCTCTTGGGCGCCTCCTCGGGAAGGGGGAAATGAGTCTCATCCAAGAGCGAGGACCTCGATGACCAAGAACCGACTCGAAGCCTTCAGCGACGGCGTGCTGGCGATCATCATCACTATCATGGTCCTGGAGATGAAGGTGCCGCACGGGGCCGACCTGGCCGACCTGCGACCGCTCCTGCCCGTGGCCTCGAGCTACGTGCTGAGCTTCGTCTACCTGGGGATCTACTGGAACAACCACCACCACATGCTGCACGCCACCCAGCAGGTGAGCGGTGGCGTGCTGTGGGCGAACCTCCACCTTCTGTTCTGGCTCTCGCTGGTGCCCTTCGTCACCGCCTGGATGGGCGAGAACCACTTCGCGCCGGCCCCGACCTCGCTCTACGGCGTGGTGCTGCTGCTGGCGGCGATTGCCTACTACGTCCTGCAGCAGACGATCATCCGGGTGCAGGGGCCCGGCTCGCTGCTCGCCGCGGCCGTCGGGCGCGACCTCAAGGGCAAGCTCTCCCCCCTCTTCTACGTCATCGCCATCCCCGCGGCCTTCGTCCATCCGGCGATCGCCGGCGGCCTCTATGTGCTGGTGGCGCTGCTCTGGCTGGTGCCGGACCGGCGGATCGAGCGCCGCCTCGCCGAGGAGGGCGGCGCGCCGGCGGCGGACTGATTCGCCGCCGCGGCGAGCCCGCCCTGGCGCCCTCTCGACGCCGGTGCTAGCTTCCGCGGCGATGGCGAGCCCCTTCTTTCCCCTGACCGCCCAGGAGGTCGCCGCGCTCACGAGCGGCGAGCTTCTGGGCGACGCTGCAGCCAGCGCCGAGCGCGTGGCGACCGACTCGCGGGCGGCGGTGCGGCCGGGTGACCTCTTCGTGGGCCTCGCGGGGCCGCACTTCGATGGCGGCCGCTTCGCCACCCAGGCGCTGGCCGAAGGCGCCACCATTGCCCTCGTCGGCCCCGAGTTAGCCGAGCTCACCCTCGGCCCCGGCCAGGCGCACGTGCGGGTGGCGGACCCCCTCGCCGCCCTCCAGGCCTTGGCAGCGGCGGCGCGGCAGCGCTTCACCGGCACCCTGGTGGCGATCACCGGCAGCAACGGCAAGACGACGGTCAAGGACATGCTGGCCGCTGCCCTCGGCGACGCGCGGCGGGTGACGGCGAGCCCGCTCTCTTACAACTCGCAGGTTGGGGTGGCGCTCTCTCTGCTCAGCCTCGACCCGGCTGCCGAGGTCGCCCTCGTCGAATGCGGCATCAGCCTGCCCGGCGAGATGGCGCGCCTCGCCGCCATGGTGCGGCCAGACCGCGGCATCTTCGTCACCGTGGGGGACGCGCACCTCGAAGGCCTGGGCAGCCGCACGACCATCGCCAGCGAGAAGAGCCAGCTCTTCGCGGGCCTCGCCGACGCCGCCGGTGCCTGGGTGCTGACTTTGTCGAGCGAGGCCCTGGCCCGGCAGGCGCTGTCGCAGGTCGCGGCGCCAACCCTCCTCGTCGGGGGCGGCGGCGAGGCCGACTTCCTCCTCGACGAGGTGGCCGGCACCCTCCGGCGCGGCGCCGACGCCGTCGACCTCAGGGCCGTCGGCGCGGCTCCCCACCTGCGCCACGATGCCGCCCTCGCCGCGGCCGCGGCGCTCCTCCTGGGCGCCAGCCCGGCCGCCGTCGCGGGGGGCCTCGCCGCCTGGCAGCCGGCTCCGATGCGGCTCGAGATGTCAGTCACGCCACGCGGCGTGATGCTGATCAACGACGCCTACACGGCCGACCCGGTGAGCCTCGAGGCCGCCTTGGTTGCCCTCCAGCGCGAGCGCGAGTCGGGCCGCGGCCGGGCGGTGGCGGTGCTCGGCGGCATGGCCCAGCTGGGGATGGCCCGCCTGGCCGCCCACGAGCGGGCGGGGCGGCGGGTCGTCGAGCTGGGCATCGACCGCCTGGTGGGAGTGGGCGAGGGCGGCGCCGAGATCGCCGCCGCCGCCCGCGCCGCCGGCCTGCCGGCCGAGCGCGTGCACCTCGCCGCCGACGTCGCCGAGGCGGCGATGGTGCTCGAGGAGCATTGCGAGCCGGGGGACCGGGTGCTCCTCAAGGCGAGCCGCCCCGAGCGGCTGGAACGCATCGCCGCCCTGCTCTTCGACTCGGTGGCGCCGGCCCGGCTCTTCGTGGACCTCGACCAGGTGGTGGAGAACTACCGGCGGATCCGCCGCGCGGTGGGCCGCGGCTGCGCCGTGTTGGCGGTGGTCAAGAGCTTCGGCTACGGCCTCGATGCCCTGCGCATCGCCCGCGCCCTCGAACGGGCCGGCGTGGACTACCTCGCCGTCGCCTACCCGGACGAAGGCGTCGCCCTGCGTGACCACGGCATCGTCACCCCAATCCTGGTGCAGAACGTCCTCCCCCTGGAGGTCGACAAGGTGGTGCGCTATGGGCTGACCGCCGTGGTGACCTCGGTCGAGCAGGTGGGCTGGCTCGCCGCCGAGGCCGAGCGCCAGCGGCGCAACCTGCGGGTGCACCTCAAGGTGGATACCGGCATGGGCCGCGCCGGGGCCTTCGTGGAGGACGCCCTGGCTGTGGCCGAGGCGGTTCGGGCGAGCTCCTGGCTGCTCCTCGAAGGACTGATGACGCACTTCGCGGCTGCCGACGAGCCGGCTCAGGACGCCGCCACCCGCGCCCAGATCGCCCGTTTCGAGGCAGCCCGGCGCGCCCTGGCCGCCGCCGGCCTCGAGCCACGGTACGAGCATGCCGCGGCGAGCGCCGCCATCGCCCGCTTCCCCGAGGCGCATTACTCGATGGTGCGCGTCGGCCTCGGCCTCTTCGGCTACAGCGAGGTCGCCGAGCGGGTGCCCCTCGGCCAACAGCCGGTGCTGCGGCTGACCACCCAAGTGGTGTCCGTCAAGACCCTTCCCCCCGGCCACGCCGTGGGTTATGGCCGGACCTACACCACGCCGGCCGAGCCGCGGCGGATCGCCGTCGTCGCCCTGGGCTACAACGACGGCTATCCCTGGGCCCTCTCGAACCGCGGCTGGATGGCCGTCGGCGGCGAGCGCTGCCCGGTGGTGGGCAGAGTCTCGATGGACGTCACCATGCTCGACGTCACGGCCGTGCCGGGGCCGGTTGCCGCCGGCGACGAGGTGGTGGTCTTCGGGCCGGGGCCGGGCGAGCCCTCGCTCAACGAGCTCGCCCGCCTGGCCGGCACCATCCCCTACGAGCTGCTGACCCGCATCTCGTCGCGGGTGCGCCGCATCTTCCGCCTCAGCCATTGAGGGTCGCCGGGCTAGACTAGGCCCATGCCCAAACGGCGCGGCGGCGCCGACGAACCGCTCGTCTACACCAGCAAGGTCACCTCGAAGCTACAGGTGACCGTCCCCAAGGCCCTCGCCGAGCGCTACGGCATCCACCCCGGGAGCGTCGTCGAATGGCAGGCCGAGCAGGGTTTCCTGCGCTTCCTGCCACCCGGCCGCCGGCGGGCGCCACAGCTCGAGATCGGCGAACGGCTGCGCCTGCTGCGCGAGAGCCGGGCCCGCCAGCGCGAACGCGAGGCAGCGGCTGGTGACATCGCGAGCCCGGGGGACTCTCAAGAGGCCGGTGGAAACGGCGAGGAGCTCGATGCGCCTGGACGCCCTCGTTGACGCGAGCGTGCTCGCCGCCCGCTTCGACCGCCGCTTCCCGAAGAAGCAGCGGACGGCCGAGCACCTGCTGGAGCACGGGCTGGTCCACGGCACCCTCGCCGTGCCGCAGCCGGCGATCCTCGAGATGGTGCTGGCCACCACCCAGCCACTCTCCGACCTCGACGGCGGCAGCCTGCTGACCGCCGCCGAGGCGGCCCGCGAGGCGGAGGAGCTGCTGGTGATCTTCCCCGTGCTGCCGACCACCGACGAGGTGCTGCGGACGGCGCTGCGCGGTGCCCTCTCCTACGGGCTGCCCTGGACCTCGGCCCTGATCTGGGCCCACGCCGAGCACTACGGCCTCGGTGAGGTGCTCTCCGAAGATCTGCCGCACCAGCGCTACTACGGTGCCGTCCGCGTGCTGAACCCCTTCGCCCCGGCGCAGACGGTGCACGAGCGCCAGGCCCGCCGCCGGCCCTGACCGGGCCGGGGTTTGATCGCGGTCATCCATGGGGCGGGTTTGAAACCCGCCCGCCGCCGTGGCGGCCCCCTACCGCGTGGCCGGCGGCAGGAAGACGATCCGCAGCACACCACGGCCGAGGAGGCTGGGGTCGAGGAGCAGCAGCTCGCGGCGGCCGTCGCCGTCGAGGTCTGCGGCGGCGATCTCGGAGGGTTCGTGGACCGCCCGGTCCTCGACCGTGGCGCCGGCCGTGCCGACGCTGACCGCGACCTCCTGGCGCCGGGTCTCCAGGCTGGGCAGCGGCAGGCGCAGCCACGGCTTGCCGGCGAGCGGCCGGCTGCCGCCGCGGCTGCCGGCGTAGAGCATCAAGGCCCCGTCGCCGACAGCGGCGAGATCCGGCACGCCGTCGCCGTTCCAGTCCTCCCCGTAGAGCCACTCCTGCGGCGCCGGGTCGAGGCTGCTGCGCCGGGTCCTGATCAGGAACCGCCCGCCACCGAGCCCGGGCAGGGCCTCGACCTTGAGCTCATCGCCGGAGAGGCCAGCGGGCTGCAACAGCACCAGGTCCGCCTTGCCGTCACCATCGGCGTTGGCGAGGTGCAGGTCGGTGTCGTGCCAGCGCTTGGTGTCGGTGGTGAAGGCGAGGAGGGGAGGCTTGCCGAGGCGGGTGCGGTCCGCGCTGAGGCCGAAGACCCGCAGGCGCTTCTCTTCGAGGAGGCCCAGCTTGTCGCTCGACTGGCTCATCACGAAGAGGAAGGGGCGGCCGTCGACGAGGCGATACCAGCTCTCGGCGACCGCCTCGGGGCCCGGCAGGAGGGCCCAGGCCTCGCTGCTGGTGCCGGCGACCGGGTCGATCAGCAGCGTGCGCAACCGCCGCGAGCCGTGGGCCTCGGGGCCGACGGCGAAGAGCAGCCGGCCGCTTGCCGGGGCGAGCAGCGGGGTGACTGGCGGGCTCGCCAGCAGCAGGCCGCTCGCCTCGCGCTTGGCGGCGAGCGGCAGCTCGAAGCGGGAGGCCAGCTCGACCTGGCCGGCGGCCAGCCGGTAGAGGCGCAGGCTGCCGGCCTCGGCGGCGGCGAAGGTGGTGAGGTCGGCGCCGGGCAGCCAGAGCTTGCCGGGATGGAGCGAGCGTAGGTCGAAGCCCGGGTGGCGCAGCAACGAGCGCGGCTCGGGTGCCAGATCACCGAGGGTGCCCAGGTCCCAGAGCTCGCCGAGGCCACCGGCCACCAGGTGAGGCGCAGCTCCGGCCTCGAGAGTGAGGAATGCCAGGGCCTTGAAGCTCCCGGGCAGGCCCGCGCGCAGCTCGACGAGGCGGCCGGCCGCAAGGTCCAGGCGGGAGAGGGTGCGGGGGCCGTCCGGCTCGTTTTCCGGCCGGGCGAGGACGAGGAGCTCCGCGGCCCCGCCAGCGCCGGCCGGGGCAACGGCGACGGCCACGATGGGCCCAGGGAGGACGGCGTCGAGGCGGCGGGCCCCACCCGTTCGCTCCTCGTGGACCCCGACCGGCGGCGGTGCCGCCTCGTCGGCAGCGGCCGGAACCACCCCAAAGAGGCCGAGGAAGAGCCAGAGCCAGGACGCGGCCCTCATCGCGCACCTCCCGAGAGGTAGAGGTCGAGGCGTACCGGCGCCGTGGCCCCATCCTCCGCCGCCCCGGTCGGCTCGATCAGCCGCAGGTCCGCCCGGCCGTCGCCGTCGAGGTCGTCGACGCGCACCAGCGAGAGATCGGCCGGCGGCTCGGCGAGGTCGAGGGAGAGGTCCGGCTGGCTGGCGTAGGAGCAATCGTCGCGGCCGCGGTGAATGCTCACCACCCTGCCGCGGCCCATCTGCACGAAGTCCGCCTTGCCGTCGCCGTCGAAGTCCCCGGCGAAGAGCGAGAGCTGGCCGAGGCGCAGGTCGTTGAGGTTGAGCTTGAACTGGCCCGAGAGGTCGAGGCCGGAGACGGCCTTGAGCGAGCCGTCCTTCTGCTGGCACCAGATCTTGAAATCGAGGCCGATCGTGATCCGCTTGACGGCAAGGATCTTGACCGCCTGCAGCAGCGAGAAGTCGAGCGTGACGGCGACCAGATCGAGACGGCCGTCGCCGTTTAGGTCCTGGAGCCCACCCGGGATTCGGACGTCGCCCTCGCCGCCGAAGACATAGCCGATGACCTCCAGGGTCGAGCGCGGCGTGGGCTCCAGGCGCAGCTTGGCGTCGAGGCGGTGGATGCGCAGCCGGAACTTGGGCTCGCGGGCCTGCTTCAGCTCCTCGCGGATCCCGACGTCCTCCTTCTCGAGCGACTCCTCGGTCACCAGCTCGGCGCGGCCGTCGCCGTCGAGGTCGCCGACGAAGGCCACCTCCGGCTTGGCATGACGCGAGCGGTCGCCAAGCGGCGAGAAGGCCTTGGCGAAGCGCCCGCTGCCGAGGCCCCGCAGCAGCTCGAACTGGTTCCAACCCACCTGCCAGTTGCGCACCAGGAGGTCCGGCTTGCCGTCGCCGTCGACGTCCGCGACCACCGGCAGCGGGTAGTGGCGCTCGAAGCCCTGGCGGTAGTGCCGGGCATCGCCGGGCAGCCGCTCGTCGAGGGGCAAGTCGAGGCGCGCCGTCGGCGCGGCCGGCAGCGCGCCGTCGCGGGCGATGAACACGGCCAGGCCGTCGCTCGTCGGCACGGCGGCGTCGAGCACGCCGTCGCCGTCGAGGTCACGAGCGAACCCCAGCTGCGGCAGCAGCGCGCCCGAGCCAGCAAGGACCGGGCGTACCGCGGCCAACGGTTCGAGGGAAAGTGCCCCCTCGGTCCCCAAGCGCAGGGCAGCCAAGCCGTCGTCGGTGAGGGCGACAACGGGGCTGGCGCGCGGCCCGGGCTCGACGGCGATCACCGAGGTGGGCAGGGCGAAGGGCGGCCCGGCCGGGGCATAGCCGCCCTCGGCCGTCGCCAGGTAGACCCGCAGCTCGCGGTGGTCGAGCAGGGCCGGTACGACGGTCATCACCTCGACGAGCCCTTCGACCTCGTCCATCTGGCGCTTCTCTTCGATGCCGATCTCGCCGCGTTCAGTGAAAGCCACGACCAGCGTGAGATCGAGCCGACCATCGCCATCGAGGTCGGCCGGGACCACGACCACCGGTGGGCCGGGCAGGTCGAGCGCGACGCGGCGCAGGGCGAGGTCGCGGGGAGCGGCCCTCGCGGCGAGAGCCGGAAGGAGCAGGGAGGCGGCAAGGAGCAGCGGGCGGAGACGGTGATCGGTCGCGGGTCGAGGGCTCATCATGGGGAAAACGCCGGTCAGGCCACGAGGTTGCGGGGAGCGGCGCGGACCGCCGCCCGCGGGCTTGCTTCCAAACCCGATGCCAGCCCCGGGGGACCGCTAACCTCCAACCCTGCCGATGGTATCTTTCCCCAGCGTTCTGACCGCCAGCCGCGTCCTTCGTTGCACGGCCCTGCCGCGCCGCGGCAGCCGTTGCAACCGATGCCCCAGGGAGGGCCCATGCGCGCCCACGACCATCGCCTCGCTCGCCGCCTCGGCAGACTCGCCCCTCTCGCCCTTCTCGCCCTGTTGCTCGGCCCCGGGGCCGGGGCGCAAGACGACAGCGGTGCAGGCGTCCGCTGGCAGCACGGCCCGCTGACGGCTCGGCTGGGGACGACGGCCCAGATCGAGCTCGACGAGGACTACCTCTTCGCCGACGCCGCCACGACGCGGATGCTGATGCAGCGCATGGGCAACCCGCCGACGGACCGCGAGGTGGGCCTGGTGACACCGGTCGACCGCGACAAGGGCTGGTACCTCGTCTTCGAGTACAGCGATGTCGGCTACGTGCGCGACGACGACAAGGACGAGATCGACGCCGATGAGATCCTCGACGGTATCCGCGAAGGTACCGAGGCCGCCAACGAGGAACGCGGCAAGCTGGGCTTCACGCCGCTGCACGTCAAGGGCTGGATCGAGCCACCGCACTACGACGCCACGAGCCACAACCTGGTCTGGGCCCTGGAGGCCGTGAACGAGGGCGAGGATGGGGCGGTCGCCAACTACAACGTGCGCCTGCTGGGCCGCAAGGGCTACATGTCAGTCACCCTGGCAACCGACTCTGCGCAGCTCGCCGGCGACCTCCCCGAGGTGGAAGAGGTGCTCGGCGGCTTTTCCTACACGCCCGGCAACCGCTACGCCGAGTTCGTTTCCGGCGACAAGGTGGCCCGGTATGGCCTGACGGCGTTGATCGCTGGCGGGGCGGGGGCGGCAGCGGTCAAACTCGGCCTCTTCGCCAAGCTCGCCAAGCTCCTCGCCAAGGGTTGGAAGCTGGTGCTGGTCGGTCTCGCCGCCGCCGGCTCGGCGATCAAGAAGCTCTTCACCCGTAAGAAGACGATCACCCTGCCCGACCCGCCGCGGCTCGGCTGAGCGCATGCTGCGGGAGGTGCTCCGCAGCCTTTGGCCCGTCCTCGCGGCGCTCTACGTGCTCGAGGGCGGCGCCTGGGTGCGGCCTGGCCACTGGCTCTTCGTCACCACCCTGGGGGCGCCCTGGCGGCGGAGCTTCCGGCGGCGCGGGCCTGGCCTCCACCTCGCCTGCCTGCTACCGGGCAGTCGGCGCATCAGGGCCTGCGAGCCGCTCGTGGTGGCGAGCCGCGAGGGCGTGGCGGTGGCGACGCAACCGCTGGCGACCGCCGTGCTGCGCTGGGAACGGGAGGCCTTCACCCACCTGCCTTGGGAGGGCCTGGGGAGCCTGGACCGCGAGGCGCATCGGCTGCACCTGGCGCCGGGGCTGAGCGTCGCCTTCCCCTCACCGGCCCACGCCGAGCACTGCCGGGCGAGCCTGGCCCGCGCGGCAACCGTCGCCGCAGCCAAGCGCCGAGGTTTCCTCACCGCCGAGCTCGCCGCGAGCTTCGACCTCGCCCGCCTGCAGGCCCGCCGCCGGCAGATCGCGGACCGCCCGAGCGGCCTGCCCGCCCTCGCCTGGTTGCTCTTCATCCTCGGCTTCGTCGCCCTGCCGGTGGTGGCCTACGTCCCGCCCGTCGCGAGCGTCGCCTGGCTCGCGCGCCCGCCGGTCGCCGCCGTGGCGCTCCTCACGCTCCTCACCCACCTGCTCGCCGGCAGCGCGCTCGCCCTCGACGTCCGCCGCCTGCGCTCCCAGGGCGTGCCCCAGGGCCGCTCGTTGCTCTTCGAGGTGCTCCTCTCTCCGCCCGCGATGGTCCACGCCGCAAGCCGGCTGGGCGAGGACGCCTACCCGGACTTCGATGCCCTCGCCGTCGCTGCCGCCCTGCTCCCGCCCGCGCTCTTCGCGCCGCTCGCTCGCCGCGAGCTCCACCGCCTGGAGGCGGCCCTCGAGCGGGAGGAAGACGCCAGCTGGCGCGAGGTCCTGGCCGAGCGCCGTCGCCTGGTTCGCACCTTGGTCGGCGCTCGCGGGCTCGACCTGGCAGCGGTGGTGGCGCCACCGCCACGGCAGGACGCCCGGGCAGCGGCCTACTGCCCCCTCTGCGACGCCGAGCTCCACGCCCCCGGAATCTGCCCGGACTGCGGCTTGCCACTGCGGGTCTTCCCAGCGGAGGAGGAAGCAAATATGCTCTAGTGGCATATGAAGCCGCTCGCGCCATGATCGCCGCGCTCGCCCTCTACCTCGCCGTCGCGGCGGTGGTCGCCGGGCTCGGCCGGCGGCGGGCCCTCTGGCCGAGCTTCCAGGGCTGGCTGGTTCTCGTCTGCCTGCCGCTCGTCGTGGTCCTCCCCTCGGTCGCTGGCGGCAGGGTGCTCGCCCCCATCGACCTCCTCTATGCCTCAGAGCCCTTCCGCAGCGAGCTCGCGGCACGCGGCCTCAGCGTGGAGTCAGCGGGCGTCTTCTCCGATGTCTCGTCGCAGATGGTGCCGTGGCGGTCCGCCGTTCGCGCGGCCTTCGCCGCCGGCGAGTGGCCGCTGTGGAACCCTTCCATCCTCGGTGGGGACATCCTCGCCGCCGCGGCGCAACCGGCCCCCTACGCTCCTCTCACCCTCCTCGGCTTACTGCTGCCGCTGGGGCCGAGCCTGCTGGCGACCGCTCTCCTGGCCCTCTTCTTCGCCTGCCTCGGCACCTACCTCCTCGCCCGCGGGCTCGGCTGCGGCGAAGGGCCTGCGCTGTTCAGCGCCGCCGCCTTCGGGGCGAGCAATTACCTCATCTTCTGGTTGGGCTGGCCGCTCGGCCAGAGCACCGTCTGGCTGCCGTGGGTGCTCGTCGCGACGCGGCGCGCCATCGCCCGGCCTGGCCTCGGCTCGTTCTTCGGCCTGACCGGTACCTTCGCGCTGCTGCTGCTGGCCGGCCACCCGGAGACCGCCGCCCACGTGGTGCTCGCCGCCCTCGCCGCGGCGGGCCTCTGGTGGTGGGAGCTGCGGCCGCAGCGCCCGGCCCTCGCCGTCTCGACCGGGCTCGCGGCCGGGGTCGCGGCGCTGCTCCTCACCGCCGTCTTCCTCTTGCCGTTCCTCGAAGCCCTGCCGCAGAGCGCCGAGCAGGCCTTCCGCCAGGCCCACTACGCCCATGCCGATCGCAGCGCCCCGTGGCCGGAGGCCCTGCTCCGCCTGGTGCCGAGCTTCCTGCCCACCTTCGATGACGCCAGGGGCACGGCCCGCTTTCAGCTCGGGGCCGACTGGAGCTACCCGTCGACGGCCTACCTCGGCACCCTGGCGCTCGCCCCGGCCCTCTATGGGCTGTGGCGCTCCCAGGCGGCGAGCCGCTGGCTGCTCGGCGGTCTCGCCCTCGGCGGCCTCCTCGCCGGCGTCAACGCCCCGGGCGTGGCCGACCTCCTCGCCCGGCTGCCACCCTTCGACCTCGCGATCAACGAGCGGCTGATCCAGGTGGCGAGCCTCGCCCTCGCCCTCCTCGCCGGCCTCGGCCTCGAAGCGTGGCAGCAAGAGGAGCATCCGGGGCGCTTCCGCTGGCTCCAGGGAGCGACCCTCCTCGGCCTCACAGCCGGCGCCCTGGTCCTGGTGCCCTGGCTCCTCCACCATGGCGCGCCGCCCAGGCGCTTCGTTCCGAGCCTCGCCCTCGCCCTGGCGCCGCCAGCGATCGTCGTGATCATCCTCCGCGCGGGTGCCCGCGGCCGGCAGCTCGCCGCCCTCCTCGCCCTCTTGATCGCCCAACGCACCCTGGAGCTGCGGCCCATCCTGCCGTCGGCCCCCGCGGCGCTGCTCTACCCCTCGCTCGATCTGCTCGCCGCGCTGCCAGCCGGCGACGAGCCCTATCGGCTGACGGCGACGGGCTTCGACTGGATCCCCAACACCAGCGCCGCCTACGGCGTGGAAGACGTGCGCGGCTACCAGGCCCTGCGCCTGGCCCGGCTGGTCGAGACGTTCCCCCTGTGGAGCGTCGCGGACACCTATTGGTTCAACCGGGTCGACGACCTCGGCGCGCCCTTCCTGCGCTTCCTCAACGTGCGCTGGGCGATCACCAGTGCCGACCGGCCCAGGTCGCGCCGCTGGCGCGTCGCGGCCCGCCACGGTGGGGCCATGCTGGTCGAGATGCGAGACCCCTTGCCTCGCGCCTTCGTGCCGCCGCGCGTGCGTGTCGGTGGCTCGGCGAGCTCGGTGCTCGCCGAGATGGCCGCGGAAAGGGACTTTGGCGAACGCGCCTGGATCTCGCGCCGGACTCTCGACGGCGATGGCGCCGACGGCCGCAGCGAGGAAGGTACGCTCCCGGCGGGCCGGCCCAACGGCCCGGGTGCCGTGGAGGTCCGGCGCGACGGCTTCGGCTACCTGCTGCGCAGCCGGCTGGCCCGGCCTTCGTGGGTGGTGGTGTCGGTGACGGCGTGGAAGGGCTGGCGGGCGCTCCGGGGCCGCGAGGAGCTGCCCCTCCGCTTCGCCAACCACGCCTTCCTCGCCGTGCGGGCGCCGGCGGGAGAGGCGACCATCCGGCTGGTCTACCGGCCGCGGTCGTTCGAGCTGGGACGGGCGATCTCGGCCGCCACGGCCCTCGGCCTCCTCGTCGCCGGTGCCTGGTGGTCCCGCTGCCTCAGGCGGCGCCCGCAGCGCGGCCCCGGTAGGCCTTGAGGGCGGCGTCGAGGATCTCCATCGCCCGCTGCATCGCCTCGACGTTGAGCACGTAGGCGAGGCGCACCTCACGCTCGCCGGCCCCCGGCGTGGCGTAGAAGCCGTTGCCCGGCGCCAGCATCACGGTCTCGCCACCGAGGGCGAAGTCCTTGAGCAGCCAGGAGCAAAAGGCGTCGGCGTTGTCGACCGGCAGACGGACCATGGCGTAGAAGGCGCCCTTCGGTTTGATCCCGAAGACGCCGGGCATCGCGGCCAGGGCCGCAAAGGCGACGTCGCGGCGCCGCTGGTACTCCTCGCGCATCGCTACGAAGTAACTCGCCGGCGTGGCGAGGGCGGCGTTGGCGGCCAGCTGGTCGAGGGTGGGCGGGCAGAGGCGGGCCTGGCCGAAGCGCAGGGCACTGGCGAGGACCTCCTCGTTCCGGCTCACCAGGCAGCCGATGCGGGCGCCGCAGGCGCTGAAGCGCTTCGAGACGCTGTCGAGGAGGATCGCCCGCTCGTCGACGCCAGGGAGCTGCAGGATCGAGCAATGCTCTTCGCCGTCGTAGACGAACTCGCGGTAGACCTCGTCGGAGAGCAGGAAGAGGTCGTGCTCGACGGCGAGGTCCCGCAGGCTCTCGAGCTCGCTCCGCGAATAGACGTAACCTGTGGGATTGCAAGGGTTGCAGAGCAAGATAGCGCGCGTGCGAGGGGTAATCCGCGAGCGGATCTCGGAGATCGGCGGCAGCCGGTAGCCGTCCTCCGGGCGCGACGGCACGGGCACCACGCTCACCCCGGTCTCGACGGCGAAGCCGTTGTAGTTGGTGTAGAACGGCTCGGGGACCAGCACCTCGTCACCCGGGTCAGCGATGGCGAGGAGGGCGAAGATCACCGCCTCGCTCCCTGCCGTGGTCACCAGCACCTGCTCGGGCGTCACCGCCACGCCATGCTCGGCGTAGGAGCGGGCGAGGTTCTCGCGGTACTCCCACAGCCCCCCCGAGTGCCCGTAGGCGAGCACGGTGATCTGGTGATGGCGGTAGGCGTCGAGCATCTCGGCCGGCGTCGGCACGTCCGGCTGCCCGATGTTCAGGTGGTAGACCTTGACTCCCCGCCGCTTGGCGTCCTCGGCAAGGGGCACCAGGCGGCGGATCGGAGAGGCGGGCATGATCCGCGCTCGCCGGGCGATCGAAGGCATGCGTGGTGAGTCCTTTCGCGTAGCAGGCGGTCGTCGGGTGAAGGCGCAGAGCGCCGGCGAACCGCTTTCCCGAGCCAGCAGCCCTGGGGGATGAGACCGCCGCTATTCTGCCGGCTGAGGTCGGGGATGTCCAGCCGACCCACCAGCCGGCAACGCGCGGGCCGCACGGGTGCCCGGGGCTACTCGCTCTCTTTCTGGCAGTGCAGGAGCTCCTTGTTGGTGATCACCCACTTCGACTTGTCGCCGCAGAGGTCGACCTCGGTCAGGACGCATTCATCGCCGTCCTCGTCGACGATCATCACGTCGTAGCTGTCACAGGGGATGTCGGTCAGGGTGAAGGACTGGTCGGTGCCGATCACCCGCTCGCCGAGCTGGTCTGGCCCCCACTCTTCGTCATCCGTGCTCGAGAGGAAGAACTGGTGAATCTCCCAATCGCTCTGGTTGTAGATCGTCACACTGGCCCGCTTGGCCTGCGCCGGTCCAGCGGCAAGCAGAGCGAGACCCCAAACCGCGCCAACAAGAATGGCGGCCTTCTTCATCAGACATCTCCTTTCGAACGGATGAGGTCGCAAGACTAGCACGGTGCGGCGCGCTCGGCATCGGCCGCTCGGTGGTCGTGGCTGAGGCCCTGCTCGGCTCGCTCGGTAAGCGCCTGCAGCGCAGCCACTCGCCTTCGCCAGGGCCTCAGGCACCGCCACCGGTGGGCTTGCGAGCCGCTGTCGCAGGCTACAATGCCGCCATGAGGCCACAGCGTTCGTCCTTCGGGGGGCCACTCGGCAGCGGACCAGGAGGCTGGGGCCCGGGCGGCGGTTGGGGGGCGGGGAGCAGACAGCCGTGCGGGCCGGCCGCGGCCGACCTCTGGTGGCTGCTCGGCCTCGTCTTCGTGACCTTCTCGCTGCAGTTCTTCGCCACCTTCCAACCGCTCTTCGGCTACGTCCGGCTGACCGCCGCCGTCTGGCAGAAGGGCTTTCTCTGGCAGCTCCTGAGCTACGGCTTCGTGGGCTTCGGCAGCCCGGGCGTCTGGATCCTGCTGCAGCTCTTCATGCTCTACCTCTTCGGCAAGGACGTCCTCGCGATGGTCGGCCGGCGCACCTTCTGGCGTCTGCTCGCGATCGGCACCGTCACCGCCGGGGCCGTCGCCGTCCTCGTCGATCTGGGCTTGAGCGTCGCCGGTCTGTGGCCCGGGCGAGCCCCCTTCCTGCTCATCCAGGGCCAGCAGATCCTCCTCGTGGTCCTCGTCGCGGCCTTCGCCGCCCTGCGCCGCAACGCCGTCATCTACCTGCTCTTCGTGCTGCCCATCGAGGCCCGCTGGTTCGTGCTGATCGAGGTGCTGCTCGGCTTCATGGGCTTCCTGTGGTCGAAGGACCTCGGTGGCTTCCTCGGCCTCACGGCCGCGGCTGGCCTCACCTGGATGCTGTTCTCCGGCACCGCCTGGCGGCGCCTGCCTCGCGAGAGCTGGCTGCGCTTGCAGCGGTGGTACTTCCAGCTGCGCTTGAGCCTGGCGCGGCGCCGGCGCGGCTTCACGGTGGTCGACGGTGGGCGCCGCGGGCCTGGCAACGGCCACGCCGGGAGCGCTGGCGGCGGCGACAGCTCCGTGCGGCGGGGGCCCTGGGTCCACTAGCCGGAGCTGGCAGGCCCCTGGTCTCCGACGCCCATCGCGTAGCCCCGGCGATCGAGCACGGCCTGACCCTCTGCCGCGCCGGCACGCGGCCGTAAGCCCGAGCGACGCAACCCCACTCTGCCGCCTACGTACCGGGGCATAGAAAGCTGCGGCCATGCATAAGGCACTCAGACGACCCGGGGCCCACCTGGACGACGCCCCCTGGAGCCATCCACGATGAGTCAACCCGCCCTCGCCCTCACGGGGGTCAGCAAGCGCTTCGGCGAGACGGTCGCCGTCGACGCTCTCTCGATGGCGGTGCCGGCCGGCACGATCTGCGGCTTCCTCGGCCAGAACGGCGCCGGCAAGACCACCACCATCCGCATGATCATGAGCATCTTCTACCCGGACGAGGGCAGCATCCAGGTCCTCGGTCAGGCCAACGCCGAGGCGGTCAAGGACCGGCTGGGCTTCCTCCCCGAGGAACGGGGCCTCTACAAGAAGATGCGGGCGGCCGACATCCTGGCCTACTTCGGCCGCCTCAAGGGCATGGAGACGGCCACCGCCAAGCGCCGCGCCCGCGAGCTGCTCAGCCGCTTCGGCCTCGGCGACTGGGCCGACAAGTCCTGCGAGTCGCTGTCCAAGGGGATGAGCCAGAAGGTGCAGATCCTCGGCACGCTGATCCACGACCCCGAGCTGGTGATCCTCGACGAGCCGTTCTCGGGCCTCGACCCGGTCAACACCGAGGTGATCCGCGAGCTGATCCTCGACTTGAAGCGCCAGGGCAGGACGGTGATCTTCTCGACCCACGTGATGGACACGGCGGAAAAGCTCTGCGACCGCATCGTGCTGATCCATCAGGGCAAGAAGCTCCTCGACGGCCCCCTGGCGGAGGTCAAGTCGAGCGGCCAGAGCGGCATCGTGCTCGACTACGACGGGGACGGCGACCTGCTGCGCCAGCTGCCGCAGATCGCCCGCTTGAACGACTCCGGCAAGCATGCCGAGATCTTCCTCGTCGACGGTGCCGACCCCCAGCAGCTGCTCGCCAGCCTGGTCGGCAAGCTCACCATCCGCCGTTTCGACCTCCGGGAACCGTCGCTCCACGAGGTCTTCGTCCGCGCCGTGGGAGGGGTGAACCATGCGTAACCGGGCCGTCTTGGTGGCGCAGCGCGAGTACTTCGAGAACCTGCGAACGAAGACCTTCTGGATCGGCATCTTGGTGGTGCCCGTCCTCATCATGCTCTCCGCCGTGGTGCCGATCTGGCTCGAGACCATCAAGGCAGCGCGCACCTACGCGGTGATCGACCGCTCGGGCTGGCTGCTGGCGGCGATCGAGCAGAAGGCCCAGGAAAGAGACCTCGCCAGCACCATCGAGCTGGCGATCGAGCGCCAACGCCTGGGTGGCGTGGCCTGGGAAACCCTGCCCGCCCCGCTCAAGCAAGCCGTGGGGCCGCTGGCGAGCGCCCTGCCGGCACGCCCCCTCAGCGACCTCGCGAGCGGCCAGGCGGCGGCCCGCCAGGCGCGCCAGCAACAGGCCCGGCTGGCCGGCGAGCTGGCTGCCGCTGCCCTCGGCGACAGCGCGCCCGCGAGCCTCGCGCAGCTCGGCGTCGAGCCGGGGCCCCTCGGCCGGTGGTGGCGCGAGCTCTCCCCGGAAGAGCGTGGGCGCCAGAACCCGGGCCTCGCGAGCGCACAGTTCCGCCGCGTCGAGGCGCCGGCGGGCGACGACGCCGTCGGCGAGCTCAACCACCGGGTCGACGCCGGCGAGCTCTTCGGCTACTTCGTCATCGGCGACGACCCGATGGCCACCTCCTCGCCGCATACCTACGTCTCCCGCAACCTCACCGACAAGGCCCTCTATGAGTGGTTCAGCGGCCTTGCCGCCGAGGTGGTGCGGGACCGCCGCCTCGCTGCCCAGCAACTCGACCCGGGGCTCGCCGACTGGCTCAAGGAGCCGATCTACTTCGAGCCGCGGAAGGTCGGCAAGGGCGGTGCCGAGGAGCAGGTCAAGGCGGAGGACCTGCTGCGCCAGTGGGCGCCGATGGTCTTCGTCTACCTGCTGTGGATCTCCGTCTTCACCACCGCCAACATGCTGATGATGAACACCATCGAGGAGAAGTCGAACCGCATCATGGAGGTGCTGCTCTCCTCGGTGTCGCCCATCGAGCTGCTGTTCGGCAAGATCCTCGGCATCGCGGCGACCGGCCTCACGGTGATCGGCACCTGGGTGCTCTTCTTCGTCGGCGCCGTCGAGGTGGTGCTGATCTTCGTCGGCGACAAGCTGCCCATCGACCTCGGCAGCGTCGCCCGCGACCCGCGCCTGCTCGCCTCCTTCGTCGTCTACTTCGTGCTCGGCTACCTGCTCTATGCCTCGCTGCTCGCCGGCATCGGCTCGGTGTGCAACACGCTCAAGGAAGCGCAGAACCTGATGACGCCCGTCACCCTGCTGCTGATGGTGCCGTTCTTCACCATGATGAGCGTCTCGCGCGATCCCAATGGCACTCTCGCCAAGGTGCTGTCCTTCATCCCGCCGTTCACTCCCTTCGTGATGATGAACCGCGCCGCGGGGCCGCCCAGCCTCTCGGAGTACGTCCTCACCACACTGCTGCTCGTGGGCTCCGTGGCCCTCGCCCTCTGGGGGGCGGCGAAGATCTTCCGGGTGGGCATCCTGATGACCGGCAAGCCACCCCGCCTCGGCGACCTGCTGCGCTGGCTGCGGGCGCCGGTGGGCCAGGTCGCTGGCGCCGTCGCCGGTGGCCGCGGCGGCAAGGGGGAGCAGGCGCCGGGGTAGGATCGCGCCATGAACAGCGACCTCGCCGGCAAGAGCTTCCTCGTCACCGGCGCTTCCGGCGGCATCGGGCAGGCCGTGGCCCGCGCCTTCGCCGCCGAGGGCGCCGGTGTGATCCTCCACTACCACCACAACGTCGGGGCCACCGAGGCGCTCGCCGCCGAGCTCGGCCCGCGGGCGGTGCCCCTCCAGGCCGACCTGCGTGACGAGGCCGCGGTCGACCGCCTCTACGAGCGAGCGCTCGCCGCCTGCGGCCCGCTCGCCGGTGTCGTGGTCAACGCCGGCATCTGGGTAGAGGCCCCGGCGCCCCTCTGGCAGATGGGCCTTGCGCAGTGGGAAGGCACCATGGCCGCCGACCTCACCAGCGCCTTCCTGACCTGCCGCGGCTACCTCCGCCAGCTCGCGGCCGAGCCTCGCGACGAGGCCTCGATCGTCCTCGTCGGCTCGACGGCCGCCCTCTTCGGCGAGGAGAACCACGCCGACTACTCGGCAGCCAAGGCGGCGATGAGCTACGGGCTCACCCGCACGCTCAAGAACGAGATCGTGCGCCTGGCGCCGCGCGGCCGGGTCAACTGCGTCTGCCCCGGTTGGGTGGCGACCCCGATGTCCGCCGCCGCCCTCGAAGACCAGGCCCTCGTCGACCGCGTGACCTCCACCATGGCCCTGCGCAAGGTCGCCACCCCCGAGGACTGCGCCGCCGCCATCGTCTTCCTCTCCTCCGCCCAGCTCGCCGGCCACCTCTCCGGCACCATCCTGCCCGTGGCCGGGGGGATGGAGGGACGACGGCTGCACTGAGGAGGAACACGATCCAAGGCTCAGTAGCAAGACGCTGCCAGAAGGGTCCCGAGCCTCCGTATCCGTGCAAGGTAGCGCCAAGCTGGGATCTTCCAACAGCACAGCGGGTCCGGCTGGGGAGCCCTTGTGGTGACTGGCTGGGGGTCGCTTGCATGCTATGCTTTCCTCGCTTCCTTACAGACCTGCTCTTGCACATCATGCGGAGGGCGCATCTTGTCCATCAAGAGTGTCGACAGCCGTGCGGTAGGCAGGCGAGATACAACCCAGAGTCAACCGCACATCGCAAGATCCCTAGTCGCGACAGTAGCGGAATACCTATTTGTCCTCTTGCCGTTGGTGGTGTTGTCCTTCGTGGTCCTACATAGCCAGATCGCCCATCACAGCCTCGTCCTTACGCCCGAGTGGTCCTTTGGGGCCGCAATCCTCTTTGGCCAGACAATCCAGAAGATCTCCGCTGCCTCAGCATTCTCTAGAGCCTATCCATGGGAACGAACTATGCTATTGGTCTCAGCGCTGCTGATTTTTGGCCTCGCTCCAGCCTTGATATCCCTGGCAATGATAATTGCTACGGAATCGCCCAGGCTGCTCCTTGGCTGGTCTCAGATCATCCTCTTCCTTGCTGGTTCAATCGTCTTTCTGCTCTTCGGTACACTTAGCCATCACCTTCTTTTCAGAGATCGTGATAACTAGCAGCCCTGCTTTCCGCAGGAGAACAGAAGAAGATGGAACAGGAAACACCCTTCGGCCTACCCGATTGCGAAGCAGAAGTGAAACTCTTGAAGTCTAGGTATAGCAACCTTTTCTTCTATGAGGCTCCGTTCAACCGTCCGGCACTCGGGCGATCCGCCTACCTTGTTGTGGGACGAAGAGGGTCCGGAAAGACGGCACTTGCGCAATATTTCTCCTTTCAGTCGGTCTGGAAGAATTCATACTTCATCGATGTTGATGAGCCAGCCATCTATCAAGAGATCCTGATCGAGCTCTCTCGTCGAGCAACAGCGACTAGCGAAGTGCTTGTCCCCAACATCGTGAAGATCTGGGAAATAATCATTTGGTCTTTGATCTTCCGAGAACTGGAACGGCAGCAACATCCAATCCAGAACCCATTTGATGTACCCAAGGCTGCGCGAAAAACCTCGTCCTTCATCAACGACGCCCTCCACTGGATCGCCCGCGTGCTGCTGCCGGCCGACGAAGTCGGCACTTCATCCAGCCTTCATGGAGCTCTGGAGCGTAGAGCCTTCGAGGAAGCGCAGCACGACGCCCTGGTAATTTCAAAGCAACACCCGATCATTATCGCCATAGACACCTTGGAAAAATGTGACATTTCCAACGAGTACATGATGCTCGCTCTGGCAGCCTTGATCCAGTGTGCAGCCAACTTCAATCTCGAATTCAGTCTTCAGGGAATCCATCTAAAAGTGTTCATCCCGGGCGAAGTCTACCCTCATCTCAAGGAGTCCGTACTTCTCAATCCGACGAAGAGCATTCGGAGAGAGCCGGTCCACCTGCTGTGGAGACCAAAGGATCTGCTCAGGCTCACGAGCTGGCGCTTCTATCGCTTCCTTGTAGAACAGAACTTCCTGCCGCCACAGGGCGAGGTTGAGATGGACTGGGAGAATCATCACGATGTATTGAAGCATTTCTGGCGTCCCTACTTTGGAGAGACTCTTACCAATAGCCGGGGCCTCAACGAACACACTTGGCCGTACGTACTACGGCACACACAGATGAGGCCCAGGCAGCTCATCTTGATCTGCAATTCGATAGCCAACTTTGCCTTGTCGGAAGGTTCGTTCCCAAGGTTCTCGGAGCAAAGCATCCGCAAGGGTGTTCAAGATGCAGAGGTTCTATTGGCGGAGGAGATCCTAAATTCGTTCAGCAAGACGTATCCGCAGGTTAGCAGAATCGTTGATGCACTCAGCGGGCTGCCGATGATTTTTCCGGCAAAGGAGCTCGACAAGAGAGCCAGGGTCACTCGTACTGAATGGCAGAATGGGACATACTCCCTAAATCGCTTTCGCCAGCTTATCGCAGAGACAGGGATAGTTGGGCGAGTAAGTAGGCAGAACTCGCGAGGTGGTTTCATCGACGCAGACTTCGAGTATTCTTCGACAGAAAGGTTGTCTCTGACCTCGGAGGATGAGTGCGTGATTCATCCGATGTTCTACAAGAAGCTGCGAACCATTTGCGATCGCGATGTCCGGGTAATGCCCTTCTCCTCGGACCGCGAAAGTGAGGGCTACTAGCTCGGCCTCCACACTGAGGCTATCCCAAAGCCTTCTCGGCGCTATCTCGTAGAAATGGTTCATGTTGCGACTGAGTGAAGGGGAGCTGAACTGGATCTGTGAACGGCTTCCAACGGTCGAGAAGAGTCCGAGGGGTAGGCGACCGACGGTGGAGTTGCGCCGCGGGTACAGACCGGCGACATAGGTAACACTCTGGACCGGGGACATCGGTAACAGTCTCGTGGGCCATGCTAGTGGAGTGTACCGTTGAAATTGGTATTAAGATGAGCTATCCTGGCTCATGCCCAAAACCCAAGTCGTTCTCGATGACGCTGAGCGCGAGGAGCTGGAAGCCCGTGTGCGATCGCGCAGCGGTCGCGCCGATGAGGCGCGTCGTGCACGGATGATCTTGATGCTGGCAGATGGCTGGACCACCCGAGCCATCGCCGAGGCGTTGGACTGCAACCTGCCGTTCGTCTCGCGTTGGAAGAAGCGGTTTCTCGGCGAGAGGCTCGCCGGCCTGTTCTCGCGACACGAAGGCCGCAAGCCGCGGGTGCTGACCCCCAAGATGGAAGCGCGCGTGCTTGCGGCCACGAAGAAGCCACCGACCGATGGCTCGACTCACTGGAGCACTCGCCGGCTGGCTGATCACCTCGGGGTCAGCCACATGCTGGTGGCTCGCGTCTGGCAGCGAGCAGGCCTAAAACCCCATCGCTTGGAGCGCTACATGGCCTCGAACGACCCCGACTTCGAGACCAAAGCTGCCGACATCCTTGGGCTCTACCTGCGGCCGCCACAGCATGCGGCCGTGTTCTGCGTCGACGAGAAGACAGCGATCCAAGCTCTCGATCGCCTTGACCGCGTTCTTCCGCTCTCGCCGGGCCGGGTGGAGCGCCACGGCTTCGAGTACTACCGTCACGGCACGCTCTCGCTCTACGCAGCCCTGGATACTCGCACGGGAGAAGTCCTGGGCAAGACGACCCAACGCCACACCTCCGCGGAGTTCGTGGCCTTCCTCGGCGATCTCGTCGCTCATCAGCCCAGAGACCGGGAGATCCACGTCATCGCCGACAATCTGTCGGCCCACAAGACCCAGCGGGTCCGCGACTTTCTCACCGAGCACCCCAACGTCCACCTCCACCACACGCCGACCTACTCCTCCTGGCTCAACCAAGTCGAGATCTGGTTCGCCAGAATCGAACGCGACGTGATCGCCCGAGGCGTCTTCACCTCGGTGAAGGGCCTCAGTCGCAAGCTCATGCGATACATCGACCTCTACAACCAGAACGCCAGGCCTATCAAGTGGAAGTACAACGACCCCGGTCGCAGGATCCGAGAGACCGATTCCAGCTCAAATGGTACAGGCCACGAGCAGGTCGCTGAAAAACTCGGTCGGATCTTCGGACCCGAGATAAGATGAGTCCTCTCAAGGAGATAGCGATGCGAGGAGAGGACCTGCGGCAGGATGGTCTGTTCAGCTACTTGTCGCCAGAGGAGCGGGTTCCGAAGGAGCATCCGCTGCGCACCATCCGCCAGATGGTGGACCGGGCCTTGGAGGAGCTCTCGCCCCGCCTGTCGGCGCTGTACTCGACGGTAGGCCGGCCCTCGATCCCGCCGGAGCGGCTGTTGCGTGCGCTGCTGCTGCAGGTCTTCTACTCGGTGCGCAGTGAGCGCCTGCTTATCGAGCAGTTGCTGTCACGCCTCAGCTGGAACATGACAACCGGTGTTGTCGGTTTTGGAGAGCAGGT
>CAYQRE010000041.1:0-36087 GCA_964420075.1 uncultured Thermoanaerobaculia bacterium
CGCCGGGGTGCGGATGATCGGCCCCAACTGCATGGGGGTGATCAACACCGACCCCGCGGTGCGGCTCAACGCCACCTTCGCGCCGGTGCCGGCGCGTGCCGGCTCGATCGGCTTCGTGAGCCAGTCGGGGGCCCTCGGGGTGGCGATCTTGAACGTCGCCTCCGACTTGGGCATCGGGCTCACCCAGTTCGCCTCGATGGGCAACAAGGCCGACGTCTCGGGCAACGACCTGCTCGAGCATTGGGAGCATGACGAGGCGACGCGGGTGATCGCCATGTACCTGGAGTCGTTCGGCAACCCGCGGCGCTTCACCGAGATCGCCAAGCGGGTGAGCGCCAAGAAGCCCATCCTGGTGGTGAAGTCGGGGCGCACCAGCGAAGGTGCGCGCGCCGCCAGCAGCCACACCGGGGCCCTCGCGGGTGCGGACGTCACCATCTCGGCCTTCCTCGACCAGTGCGGGGTGCTGCGGGCGGACACCATCGAGGAGCTCTTCGACGTCGCCCGCGCCCTCGACCGCTGCCCGCTGCCCGCCGGCAACCGGGTGGCGATCCTCACCAACGCCGGCGGCCCGGCGATCATGGCGACCGACGCCTGCGTGAACCTCGGCCTCACGATCGCCGAGATCTCGCCGGCCACCCGCGCCGAGCTGGCGAGCTTCCTGCCGCCCGAGGCGAGCCTCGCCAACCCTGTCGACATGATCGCCTCGGCCGACGAAGAGAGCTACCGCCGCGCCCTCCTCGCCCTGCTCGCCGACCCCGAAGTCGACCAGGTGATGGTGGTCAACGTCACCCCCCTGCTGTCGCGGCCGATCGACATCGCCGAGGCGGTCGGCGAGGCGACCCGCCAGGCTGGGGCCGCCAAGCCGGTGCTGGCAGTGATGATGGCGACCGAGGACTTCTACGAGGACACCAAGCTGCGCCTCGACCTGCCGCCGATCTACCGTTTCCCGGAGTCCGCCGCCAGGGCCTTCGCCCAGCTCTCGCGCTACGCCGCCTGGCGGCGCAGCCCCTTCGATGCGGTGGCCCCCGAGCTGCCCATCGAGCACCGGGCGATCGATGCCCTGCTCGCCGCCCAGCCTCCCGGGCAGCTGCCGGCCGCCGCTGCCTTCACCCTCCTCGAGCTGGCCGGCATCCCGACGGCCCCGTGGGCGGTCGCCGAGACGGTGGCCGGGGCCCAGGCCGCCGCGGATCGGCTCGGCTACCCGGTGGTGGTCAAGGCCGAGGCGGCAGGCCTGGTGCACAAGAGCGACGTGGGCGCCGTGGCCCTCGACCTCGAGGACGCAAGCGAGCTGGCGGCGGCCCTCGTCGCCATGGAGCGGCGCCTCGCCGAGGCCGACCTCGCTGCCGAGCGCTTCCTCGTCCAGCGGATGGAGCGCGGCGGCCACGAGGTGATCTTCGGCATCAGCACCGATCCGCGGTTCGGCCCCCTGCTGATGTTCGGCCTCGGCGGCAAGTACGTCGAGGTCTTCGGCGACGTGCGCTTCGGGGTGACGCCGCTCTCGCCGCTCGAGGCCGAGGAGATGGTCCGCGGTATCCGCGGCGCCAAGCTCCTCGCTGGGGTGCGCGGCGAGCCACCCGCCGACTTTGCGACCCTGGTCGACGTTCTCCTCCGCCTGGCACAGCTTTCGAAACGCCATCCGCGGATCGTCGAGCTCGACATCAACCCCTTCCTCGCCCGTCCCGCGGGGGCGAGCCCGCTGGCCCTCGACGTGCGGGTGCGGCTCGGCTGAGGCGACCGCGATGGCCACACCGCCGTCCGCCACCCCCGAGCTCTCCCGCCGGCTGGGGCCGTTCGACGCCACGATGATCGTGATGGGCGGGATCATCGGCTCGGGGATCTTCATGAACCCCTACGTCGTCGCCCGCCAGGTCGCGACGCCCTTTCTGATCCTCGGCGCCTGGGTGGCCGGCGGGCTGATCGCCCTCGCCGGGGCCTTCATCTACGCCGAGCTGGCGGCGCGGCGGCCGGCGGTGGGAGGCCAGTACGCCTATCTGCGCGAGGCGTACCATCCCGTCCTCGCCTTCGTCTACGGCTGGGGCCTGCTGCTGGTCACGCAGACCGGCGGCATGGCGGCGGTGGCAGTGACCTTCGCCCGCTACTTCCGCGAGCTGACCGGCGTCGTGGCCCCGGACGCCGCCGTCGCGGCCCTCGCCCTGGCCGGCTTGACGGTGATCAACTGCCTCGGTGTGCGCAGCGGTACCACCACCCAGAATGTGCTGATGGCGCTCAAGATCGCTGCCATCCTCGGCTTGATCGCCGGCGGTTGGCTGCTTGCCGTGCCGGCGCCCAAGGCCGCCCCGGCGCTCCTCGACCGCCCCGTCTCCTTCGACCTCCTGCTCGCCATGGGCGCCGCGATGGTGCCCGTGCTCTTCGCCTACGGCGGCTGGCAGACGGCGTCCTTCCTCGCCGGCGAGGTGCGCGAGCCGCGCCGCAACCTGCCCCGCGGCCTCGTCTTCGGCGTGGTGGGAGTGGTGGCGCTCTACGTTCTGGTCAACTGGGTCTGCCTGCGGGTGCTCGGCCCGACTGGGTTGGCGGCTTCCACGGCACCGGCGACCGACGTCATGCGGGCGGCGCTGGGCGGCCCGGGCGCCACCCTGATCGCGGCCGGCATCGCCATCTCGACCCTCGGCTTCCTCAGCCAGGGCATGCTCACCGCGCCGCGGGTCTACTACGCGATGGCTGCTGACGGTCTCTTCTTCCCGGCCGTCGCCCGCCTCCACCCCCGCACCCATGTGCCGGTGGTGGCGATCGTGCTGCAGGGCGCCCTGGCGATGGTCATCGCGCTCTCGGGGCGCTACGAGCAGATCCTCAACTACGTGGTGTCGGTGGACTGGGTCTTCTTCGGCCTGGCGGCGAGCTGCGTCTTCGCCCTACGCCGGCGGGACCGTGCCGCCGGGGCGGACGAAGCGGCGGTGCCACGGATCCCGGGCCACCCGTTCACCACCTGGGGATTCATCGTGGTGAGCGCCCTGGTGGTCGCCACCACGGTCGCCCGCTACCCAGCCGACAGCGCCGTTGGCCTCGGCATCCTGGCGAGCGGGGCGCCGGCCTTCCTGCTCTGGCGGCGCCGGACTAGGAGCGACCGGGGGCCGCTGCCGCCCGGCAGAGCTCCCACAACCGAGCAGGCTTGAGGGGGACCTCGAGGATCTCGAGCCCGGGGATGCCGAGGGCGTCCTCGAGGGCCTGGGCGAAGAGCGCCCCCACCGGAATGGCCCCCGCCTCGCCGGCCCCCTTGACTCCCAGCGGATTGAGCGGCGACGGCGTCACCGTGTGGCCGCTCTCGATCCGCGGCACGTCGAGGGCCGTCGGCAGCAGGTAGTCCATGAACGAGGCCGTCTGCAGCTGCCCGGCCTCGTCGAAGACCAGCTCCTCGAAGAAGGCGTTGCCCAGCCCCTGGGCGACGCCACCCTGGATCTGCCCCTCGAGGATCAGCGAGTTGATCACCTCGCCGCAATCGTGCACCACCACGTACTTCTCGATCTTGACCTGCAGCGTCTCGGGGTCGACCTCGACCACCATGGCATGGACGCCAGCCGCCGTCGAGCCGCGCTCGGGGCCGAAGTAGTTGGTAGCTTCGAGGCCGGGCTCGCTGCCCGGCTTGACGGCGCCGCGCATGGGGTTGGCCTTGACCGCCAGGGTGGCCAGGCTGATCGACCGGCCGGGCACCCCTCGTACGCTGACCTGGCCGTCGGCCAGCTCGAGGTCTTCGGGAGCGGCCTCGAGCTCGTCGGCGGCGAGGCGGAGGATCTTCGCCCGCACGTCGCTCGCCGCCGCTCGGATGGCGTTGCCCGCCACCACCGCGCCGCGGCTGGCAAAGGTGCCCGCGCCCCAATGAAACTGGTCAGTGTCACCGGTCACCACGTCGACCTCTCTCGGGCTCACCCCCACCTGGTCTGCCACGATCTGGGCATAGGAGGTCATGTGGCCCTGGCCCTGGGTGCCGACGCCGGTCGCCACGCTCACCCGCCCGCTCGCCTGCACCTGCACCCGCGCTCCCTCGTAGGGGCCGATCCCCGTGCCCTCGACGTAGGAGACGACGCCGATGCCCAACCGCCGGCCGGCAGCGCGGGCCCCTGGCTGCGTCTCACTGCGGAAGCGCTGGTAGTCGATGCGCTCGAGGGCCTGGTCGAGGATGGGCGCGTAGTTGCCGCTGTCGTAGACCAGGGGCGCAAAGTCCTGGTAGATGATCTCGTGGTCGACCGGGAAGCTCTCGGAGGCGAGAAAGTTGCGGCGGCGGATCTCCGCCGGGTCGAGCCCCAGCTCGCGGGCGGCGAGGTCGAGCAGCCGCTCCATCACGAAGACGCCGTGCTGGCGGCCGGCCCCGCGGTAGGGGGTGACGATCGGCTTGTTGGTGTAGACGGCGCGGAACTCGCTGGCGTAGTGCGGCACGTCGTAGCAGCCGAGCAGGGTGCACTGGCTGTTGATCGGCACCGTGAGGCCGTAGGGGTTGTAGGCCCCGGCGTCGTGCAGGAAACGGTCGCGAACGCCAAGGACTTTCCCTTCGCGGTCGAGGGCGATCTCGGCGTCGTGGAGCTGGCCGCGCTCCTGGGTGGTGGCGGTGAAGTTCTCCTGGCGGTCCTCGATCCACTTGATCGGCCGCCCGAGGCGCTTCGCGAGCCAGGGGACGAGCACCTCTTCCGGGTAGAACATCATGATCTTCGGTCCGAAGCCGCCGCCGATGAAGGGGGCGATCACCCGCACCTGGTTCTCGGAGAGGCCGAGCATGGCGGCGAGCCCGTTGCGGATCGGGATCGGCGCCTGGGTGGTGTCCCAGAGGGTGAGGCGCTGGGCCCGCGGGTCCCACTCCGCCACCACGCCGCGGTTCTCCATTGCCGCCGCCGTGCCGCGGTCGTAGAGGAAGCGCCGCGCGAGGCGCAGGTCGGCGCGCTCGCGCGCTGCTGCGTAGTTGCCCTTCTCCTGCACGACATGGGCAGCGAGGTTGTTCGCGAGGTCTTCGTGAACGCGCGGCGCACCGTCGGCGAGCGCCGCCTCGAGATCGACCACCGCCGGCAGCGCCTGGTACTCGACCGCCACCTCCTCGGCCGCGTCCTCGGCGAGGTAGCGGCTCTCGGCCACCACCAGCGCCACCGGCTCGCCCAGATGCCTCACCTTGCCGCGGGCGAGCGGCACCTGGGTGCGCGGCTGGAAAAGACAGCGCTCGATCGGCGGTGGCGGCACCAACAGGGGCCCTGGCGCCCAGTAGTCGCCGAGGTCGTCGGCGGTGATCACCGCCAGCACGCCGGGCATTGCCGCTGCGCGAGAGGCGTCGATCTTCCCCAGGCGGGCGTGCGCGTAAGGGCTGCGCACGAAGGCCACGTGCGCCATCCGCGGCAGGCTCACGTCGTCGACGAAGAGCGCCTGGCCACGGAGCAGGCGGGGGTCCTCGTTGCGGGTGATGCGCTCGCCGAAGCTGCGAGTGGACACGGTAGGCGGCAGTCTAGCCGAACCAGCCGTCGAAGCGGACGGCGTTGACCAAGCGCACGCCGGGAAGCCCGGGCGGCACATGGGGATGCGCAGTCCGGCTGGCCACCCAATGCTCGGCCTCGGCTCGCTCGCCAAGGAGCTCGCGCACACCCAGCAGGGGTTTGAGCACCTTCACGTCGACCAGCGCCGCGGTGGACTTGGCTTCGATCAGCCGCACTCGGCCGTTGTGTTCGATCACGAAGTCCACTTCGACACCATGGGCATCGCGCCAGAAGTAGACCTGCGCCGCCGTTCCGAGCGCGGCGCGAGCGCGGAGGATCTGGCCCAAGACGAAGGTCTCCCACACCGCTCCGAAGAGCGCTGAGCCGGCGAGCGCAGAGGGGCGGTCCAGGCCGAGCAGGAAGCAGAGGAGCCCGGTGTCGCGCAGATAGAGCTTGGGAGACTTCACCAGCCGCTTGGTGGGACTGTTGAAGTAGGGCTCGAGCAGCACCATCTGGCCGGACGCCTCGAGCACCGAGAGCCAATCCCGCGCCGTGGTCGCTGCGATCCCCACGTCCCGCGCCAGGTCGGAGAGGTTCAGCAGCTGGCCGCTGCGTAGCGCACAGGCCCGCAGAAAGCGCTCAAAGTCGCGCAGGCTGCCCACGCGAAGGGCCAGGCGCACGTCGCGCTCGAGATAGGTCGCGGTAAAGCTCGCATAGAAGAGCCTCGGATCGATGTCGCGGTCCCGCCACAGCTCGGGATAGCCACCTCGCCACAGCAGCGCCTCCGTCGCCAGCTCAGCCTCCGGGAGGCCGCTGCGGATCTCGCTGGCCGACAGGCTGTCGAGCTCCAGGACGGCGCAGCGCCCTGCCAGGCTTTCAGCGATGCCCTGCATCAACGAGAACTTCTGCGAGCCGGTCATCAGGAAGCGCCCTCGCCCCTCGCGCCGACGATCGATCGCCACCTTGAGGTAGCGAAAGAGCCCCGGGGCGTACTGCACCTCGTCGAGGACCAGCGGCTCGGGGAAGCCGGCCAGGAAGCGCTCGCCGTCCTCCTCAGCCTGCTGCGCGGCGGATGGGAGGTCGAGCGAGGCGAAGGCCGCTTGGGGAAAAAGGTGCAACAGCAGGCTGGTCTTGCCGGTTTGCCGGCCACCGGTCAAGACGAGGGCGGGAAACTGGCGCGCAGCGGCCAGAACCTGGGGCGCGATGGCTCGCGAAAACCACACGCCGCGGATATTACAGCCTGGCAAGCTGGATATTCCAGCCTTCCAGGCTACAAATGTCCGTATCGCATCTGGCGTCCGGCCCCTCTCGACGGCTTGAAGAACGGCCGGCCGGCGCTCCTACCACTCCTCGACTACCGCTCCTCGACGAAGGCCACGATGCGCGAGAAGGCTGCCTCACCGCCCTTGAAGCGGAAGGGGAAGCAGCCGAGCCAGACCCGCTGGTTGAGCACCTCGTCGATCTGCCCACCGACGTTCTCGGCGTGGAAAACGCCGTGGGGGAAGAGCTTGATGTGCATGCACTGGTAGTCCTCGGGCCAGGGCATGGCATCGGCGAGCGAGGCGCCGATCGCCTTCTCGACCTCGGGGATGAGGTCCGGGCGGGCCTTGCGCACGTTGGTGTTGAAGGGGTGGTCGGCGGCGATGCAGTCCACCGCCAGCCAGCGGATGCCGCGGTCGAGGATCCACTCGGCGAAGCGGCCCTGGGGGCCGGGGTGCTTCAGGAAGCAACGCGGCAGGTCCGGCTCGTGGGCGTGCGGCTCGACGACGCCGCGCACCGGGCAGGGCGCCGACTTGTGCCAGTCCTCGTTGTAGAAGCGGTGGTAGCCGGTGTGAATGATCAAGATGTCGCCGCGCTCGATGGTGATGCCGTGCTTCTTCTCCCAGGCCTCGAAGTGCTCGGGGCCGTAGATCTGGTAGTCGCCGATCCCGAACTGGCAGAGGTCGACGATGCAGGCCGGCCCGAAGAGCTTCTCGATCGGGATGCCGGCGATGTCCGGCCCCGGGTCGTAGAAGTGGATCGGCGAGTCGAGGTGGGTCGCGATGTGGTTAGTCGAGGAGATCAGCTGGGCGTTGACGCCCTCGAAGGCCAGGCGCTTCACCCACTTGACGGTGGGCCCTTCGTAGAAGGCGAAGGCCGGCGAGTCCATCGAGAAGTTCTGCGACAGATCGAGGATCTTGACCTTCGAGAGATCGTAGGGAACGTACATGACGGCTCCTCCGAGACGGCTGGCGCAGGTCTTCGAGCCAGGGCGGGTTGGCGGGCAGCGACGCTGGCTGAGATCTTAGCCCACGCGGCCAGGGCCCCGAGGCGGTTCGAGCAGGCGCAAGCGAAGCAGCTTCTTGCCCAGCTCGTAGATGTCTTTCCTACTGCCGTCGCGGCGTAGGCCGAGGGCGACGACGACCACGATCACCTGTTGGCGATGGAGCTGGTAGAGGATCCGGTAGCGCTGGCCGACGGCCCGCACGCTGCGTAGGCCGAGCAGTTCCCCGGTGAGGGCCTTACCCTGCTTCTCGGGTTCCTCGGCCAGACCGTCGATGCGCTGGATGAGAGATTGGCGCACCCGGCGATCCGTGATCGCGACCAGCATCGCCTTCGCCGCCGGGGTGATGCGGACCTCCCAGCTCACCCTCCTGGCTCAGCCTCCGAGCTCGGTCCTGGCCTGCCCCCAGCTCTCCGTCTCGTCACGATCAGCCTCCTGGAGGCTCACTCTCAGGGCGCCCATGAGCTCCCCGTCGGAGAGGATCTCCAGCGTCTCCTGCAGCGACTCGTAGAGCTCCCACGGCAGGATGGCGAGCACCGGCTGGCCCCGACGGGTAACGGCGATGGTGCCGGGCTCGGCGCCGAGCTGCTCCGGCAGGCTGGTGAGCTCCTCGCGGGCCTTGGTGATGGGGAGGTAGGTGGTCATGGCGCCTCGCGTCGGCGGTCTTGGCAGCGGACCCTCAAGATGTACGGATGACCGTACAAACAGCAGGGCAGGATGTCAACTCCCGCCCTGCTGCGGCCAACCGCCTCGCTCGTTCGCCAGGCTGCCAGCGGGGTTCTACGCGAACGGGTTCTCGTCCGCCGAGGGGCCGTAGACCGAGGGGAGGGGAACGTCGAGCAACCGCAGATACACCGTGAGCTGCCCGCGGTGGTGGTACCAGTGGTTGAGCAGGATGGCCCGCAACATGGCGATGCGCGGCAGCGCCATCACGACCTCCCCGTCCCTCTGCATCGTCCAAGCGCCGAGAGCTCGCGCGTCGTCCATGGCGCCCAGCACCGACCGCGCGGTGGCCAGGCTCGCCTCGAAGCCCTCGAGGATCTGGTCCCGGCTGCTGGCCTCTTCCTGCACGAACTTCGGCGGCGTGTCCATGCCCTCGCTGTTCACCAGGTTGGCGACATTGCCCGGAGTGGTGGCGATGTGCAGGGCGAGCTGGCCCAGCGACATCGACTTCGGGTGCGGGCGCCAGGACAGCTTGTCCGCCGGCACACGTTCGAGCACGCGGCGGGTGGCGGCGGACTCCTGGTCGAGCTCGGCGAGGATCGGGGCAACCATGCTCATCGGATTCTCCTTGGTGCAGCACCTTAAGCGTTGAGGAGGCCGGTCGTCGGCGATTCAGGCGTAGCGCTCGGCGAACGCTGTCAGGGCCGCCTCGAAGACGGCGAGGGAGGGGCGGACGAGCCCGGCCCCGATCTGCCCCACGCCGGCGTTCTTGTGGGCGATGCCGGTGTTGACCCGCGGGGTGATTCCCAGCTCGACCACCTTGCGCAGGTCGATGCCCACCGGGGTGCCGCGGAAGTCGAGAGCCGGGATAGTGAAGTGGGGGTGCTCCCCGGCCGTGATCTCGTACATCTCGAGGGTGGCGTCGCGGGCGTCCTTCGGCTTGCCGGAGACGAAGGTGACGATGGCCGGTGCTGCCGCCATGGCGAAGGCACCGATCCCCGCCGTCTCGGTGATCGTCGAGTCGCCGATGTCGGGGTTGGCGTCGGCAGCGGAGAAGCCCGCGAAGTAGAGCCCGTCGGGGGTCGAGGCGGGGGTGGTGAACCAGGCGTCACCCAGGCCGCTTACCCGGATGCCGAAGTCGGTGCCGTTCCTCGCCATGGTGGTCACCAGGCAGGAGCCCTCGACACCGTGCGCCGCGTCCGCCATCGCCTTGCAGGCGGCCATCACGGGGTTGAGCACCGAGAGGGCGTTGTCACCCAGGAAGCGCACCACCTCGGCCGTGAGGCGGCGATCCTCGCCCACGGCGATCAGGCGGGGGGCGAGGAGCTTGGTGAAGAGGAGGGAGCCAGCCTTGTTGCGGTTGTGGCCCTCGTCGCCCATGTGCAGCGCCTCGGCCACCAGCGCCCGCAGGTCGAGGGGCTCGCCGGCGGCGAGCGCCGCGCCCACCAGGGGCGCCATCTCCTCGTTGATCCAGCGCAGGCGGCCGAGCACCTCGGCGTCGAAGGCGCCGTAGCGCAGCACCTTACCGTAGCCCTCGTTGAAGCCGGAGTAACTGCGGTTGCCGTGGACGGCATTCTCGACCACGTAGACCGCCATCGAGGGCGAGATCACGCCCGCCATCGGCCCCACGGCGCCGTGGTGGTGGCAGGGCTCGAAGGGCACCTCGCCGCTGGCGAGCAAGGCCATCGCCGCCGCCTCGTCGGCCGCCCAGCCCTCGTAGAGCACAGCGCCGATCAAGGCGCCGCGCAGCGGCCCCGAGGCCCGCTCCCAGGCGATCGGCGGCCCGGCGTGGAGGAGACGCCGGCCGGTGAGGAAGGCGATGCTCTCGCCGCCCCGCGCCACGCCGGTGAGGAGCGGGCGGGCCGAGGTGAGGCGCTCGAGCGCCGTGCGGTTGGCCTGTTCGATGTCCACGTTCTACCTCCCGAGGCGATCGAGGAGGGCGAGCAGGCGCTCGTCGCCCCCCGCAGGTGGCCGCCACTCGACCTGCACCGCGCGGCCGCCCTGGGCGAGCACACTGGCCGCGAAGCTCTCGAGCCCGACGTTGACGGCGGCGAAGGGCTCGGCCACGGCGGCGAGCGGCACCGGTGGCAGAGCGGCGGCGGCGGGCACGGCGAGCCGCTCGCCGACCTCGGCGAAGGCCGCGGCGCTGTCGAGGAAGACCTTCGCCCCGGCGGCTTCCAGGCGTTCGCGCTGGCTCTCGAGGCCCTGGGGATCGGCGCCGGTGCCCACCAGCAGCACGACGACATCGAGCTCCCGGCCCGCCCGCGCCGCGGCGATCGCCGGTGCCCATTCGCTCGCCGGGTCGGCATGGGCGCCCTCGCCCAGCACCACGTCGAGGAGCACGAGCCCCACGGTGGGGTCGGCGGCCTCGCGGCGGAAACGACGCAGGCGCAGGTCCTGGTCGAGCATCGGGTGCAGCCGGCCGACCGTGAAGGCGTCGTCGCCGAGGTCGAGGAGGGTGTGGCCCGCGGATTGGTGGGGGTCCGCGAGCGGCGCGCTCCAAGTGCTGGCGAGGTTCGCGTGGATGGGCCCCAGGGCAGGGCCGAGGGCGAGGAGGGCCTCGTAGGCCAGGGTGCCGCCGGCGAAGAGCCCGCGCAACCAGCCGGGTGGCGATGTTCTGCCGCCACCGAGGCTGGCCGCTTCCGCGGAGGGGGACGACGCCAGGAGCCCGGCCGCGAGGTCCGCCGCCTCGCTGAGGCTGAGGGCGAAGTGGAGACAGCCCCAGCGGCGGGCGGGCGGCACGAAGCCCAGCAAGCAGACGACCGTCGGCTTGCCGGTCGCACGAGCGCTGGCCAGGAGCCGAGCCGCCACGGCCGGCGCCGGCGGCTTACCGACGAGGGCGATCACCCGCGTCGCCGGGTCGCGCGCCAGAAGGTCGAGGGCCTGCCGCGCGGCGATGCCGCCGACCTCCGTCGAGAGGTCCCGCCCGCCGGTGCCGAGCGCCTGCGAGACTCCGGCGCCCAGAGCGTCGAGGCGGCTCGCCACCGCCTGCAGGCCCGTGCCCGAGGCCGCCACCAGCCCGACGCCGCCGCGGCGCACCCGGTTGGCGAAGCCGAGGCCAACTCCGGCCACGCGGGCTGTGCCGCAGTCCGGGCCCATCACCAGCAGCCCCTGCCGGGCGGCCTGCTCCTTGAGCGCCAGCTCCTCGGCGAGCGGCACGTTGTCGCTGAACAGGAAGACGTGGCGGCCGGCCGCGAGCGCCCGGCGGGCCTCGCGCGCAGCGAAGCGGCCAGGCACCGAGACCAGCACCCAGCGCGCCTCGGGCAAGGCCTGAAGGGCCGTCGCCAGGCTCTTCGGGCGGTAGTCCTCGTCGGCCTCGGCGCCCCCGCGACGGGCGAGGAGGCCATCGACGGCCGCGAGGGCCGACTCCGCAGCGCCGCTCGACTCCGCGCGCACACTGACCAGCAGGTCGTCCGCGGCGACCTCGCCCAGCTCCGCCGGCCGCAGTCCGCTGGCGGCGAGCAGTGCGAGGTTGGCCGGCGTCGCCATCACCGCCGCGGCATCGAGCACACCCGGCTCGGTGGCGAGCCCCTTCTGCACCTGCAGGAGGACGATCGAATCGCAGTAGACGCCCGGGCGCAGCTGGTGACGGACGACGCCCGGCGCGGCGCTCAAGCCAGGGCCCTCTCGAGGTCGACAGCCCAGGCGAGGAGCAGCTCGTCCGCACCGAAACCGGCGGCGAGCTGAATGCCCATCGGCAGGCCCTCGGTGTCGCGCCCCGCGGGTAACGCGACGGTGGGCAGGCCGGCGTGGGTCCACGGCAGGTTCATCACCGGGTTGCCGGTGGCGTCGAGGCCCAAGGGGGCCGGCCCGGTCGAGGCCGGCGACAGCCAGAGGTCGATCCCAGCCTCGTCTTGCTGCTGAGCGAGCCGTGCTCGCAGCTCGCGCTGCCCTTCGCGCGCGGCGGCGAGCTGGTCCTCGCTCACCGCGGCGCCGCGGCGCAGGAGCTCGCGGGTGCGTTCTTGGTAGAGCGCCTCGTGGCGCGGGAACCAGGGGGCGTGCGAGCGCCACATCTCGCCCTCGAAAAGGTGGCGATTGCGCGCCTCGAGGGCCGCGAAGTCGCTGAAGGCAGGTACCTCGCGCAGGGCGAAGCCCGCGGCTTCAAGGCGCTCGCAGGCGGCACCAAAAAGCGCGAGGCCTGCCGCCGTGGCGCGCTCCAGGTAGGGCCCGACGGGCACACCCAACACCGGCCGGCGCGACTCGGTGGCAGACTGCCAGCCCTCGACGAGGACGCTCGCTGCGACGGTCGCCAGCGCTACGTCCGGCGTGAAGGTGCCGACGTGGTCGAGGGCCGGCGAGATGGGGATCACCCCAGCCGTCGAGATGCGCCCCAAGCTCGGCTTGAAGCCGACGACGCCGCAGAACGAGGCCGGCCGGCTGATCGAGCCGATGGTCTGGGTGCCGAGCGCGAGGGGCAGGAGGCCGGCGCCCACCGCCGCCGCCGAGCCACTGCTCGAGCCGCCCGGGGTGTGCTCGGAGTTCCACGGGTTGCGGGTGGGCCCCGGCGCGAAGGTGGCGAACTCGGTGGTCACCGTCTTGCCGGCGATGAGCGCCCCGGCCGCCTTGAGCCGTGCCACGCTCTCGGCCTCGGCCCCACCTAGCTCCGCCGCCGGCAGCCGGCTGCCGGCCTGGGTGGGGAAGCCGTCGACGTGGAAGATGTCCTTGACCCCCACCGCGACGCCGAAGAGCGGCGGGCGGCGAGCGGGGTCCGGGTAGCGCTCGGCGAGGGCGGCGCGCTCGCGCCGTAGCCGCGCGAAACGGCCCTCTTCGGTCACGAAAGCCTGCAACCAGGGCTCGATCTCGGCGTAGCGGGACGCCAACGTGTCGAGGTCCCAGGACCGCTCTGGCGAACCGCTTGGCGGCCACGGGAGGCCGGCCCTACGCATGGCGCGCCCTCCGCGCGGCGAGCAGCACGGCATCCACGATGTGCTGGTAGCCGGTGCAGCGGCAGAGATTGCCCGACAGCGCGTGGCGGACCTCCGCCTCGCTGGGGTCGGGGTTGTCGCGGAGGAAGGGCACGAGGGTCATCAGGATCCCCGGGGTACAGAAGCCGCATTGCAGACCGTGGGCGTCCTGAAAGGCCTGCTGCAGGGGATGCAAGGGTTCGTCGTCACGCGCCAGGCCCTCGACCGTCGTCACGTCGCTGCCGGCGGCCTGGACGGCGAAGAGCAGGCATGAGCGCACCGGATCGCCGTCGAGGAGCACCGTGCACGCCCCGCACACCCCGTGCTCGCAGCCCACGTGGGTGCCCGTCAGGCCCAGCTCGTGGCGCAAGAAGTCCGAAAGCAGGAGCCGCGGCTCGACGTCGCCCTCGCACACCTGGCCGTTGACCCTGAGCGCGACCCTCATGCCGCCTCCGCACGGACGCCGGCTCGCCGCGCGGCAAGGGTCAGGGCGCGGCGCGCGAGCACCTCGGCCAGGTGGCGTTTGAAGGCGGCGCTCGCGTGCACGTCGCTGCTGGGATCGGTCGCCGCCGCGGCAGCTTTCGCGGCGCTCGCGATCTCACCCGCCCTGAGGTGCTGGCCGAGGAGCTGTGCTTCTGCTGCCGCCGCCCGCAGCGGCCCCTCGCCCACGGCCAGGAAGGCCAGGCGAGCCTCGCGGCAGCGCGCCTCGTCGTCGAGGCTCAGCAGGGCCGCGACCCCCACCTGGGCATAGTCGCCGTGGCGCCGCGCCACCTCCAAGAACGCCGTCCCGGTGCGCGCCGGCAGGGGCGGCACCTCCACCGCCACGAGGACCTCGTCGGCGGCGAGGTCGGCGGTCAACAGGCCGACGAAGAAGTCCGCCGCGGCCACCGTCCGCACGCCTCGCTCGCTGCGCACCTCGAAGCGGGCTTCGAGGGCCAGCATCAGGGCCGGCAGCTCCGCCGCCGGGTCAGCGTGGGCGAGGCTGCCGCCGAGCGTGCCGCGGTTGCGAATCTGGGGATGAGCGATGTGTGGCGCCGCCTCGGCGAGGAGCGGCGCCCGGTTGGCGATCCGCGGCTCGTGCTCGAGCTGGCGGTGGCGGGTGAGGGCCCCCAGCCGCAGGCCACCGGCGGCGGTCTCCGCGATGCCGGCCAGCTCGCTCACCCGGTTGAGGTCGATGAGCACGCTCGGCCGCGCCAGCCGAAAGTTGAGCATCGGCACCAGGCTCTGCCCGCCGGCGAGCACTTTGGCCTCGGGACCGTGCTGGGCCAGCGCGGCCAGGGCCTCTCCCAGGGTGCTGGGGGCCAGATAGTCGAAAGGCGGCGGTTTCATCGCCTGGTCCGCGCTGGTTTCCGCAGTCGAAGCGGCTCGCAGTGTAGCAGAGGCCTTCCAGGGCACCGGTACTGGCGCCGCCGGCGCGGGCCGACCCCGCCGGGGCAGGGCCCACCCGGGCCAGCCCGCGGTACACTGCCGCGGCGACCCGTCAGACCTGCAACACGCAAGGAAATAGCCGCTCGCCGCTGCGGCCCACGAGGGAGGTTCCCGTGCAACCCGTCTTCCAGCAGGTGCGAGGCCCCGCCGAGGTGCTCCCCAACCACACCGCCGAGGTCGAGGCCGTGCTCGGGCCCGGCTGGAGCACCACTCAAGCGGCGCAGATCTCCTGGCGCATCGAGCTCGGCGGCCGAGTGGTCGGCATCCGCGAGGACGTCGGCCCCGTGTTGCGCCTGGCCGTCCCCGAGATCGCCGCCGGCCAGCGCGGGCGGGTCGTGCCGTTTCATGCCGCGGCGGGCGACGGCCCGTCCTGGGAAGCCACCGTGGCGGCTCTCGACGCCGTCGCCGCCGCCCCCCCGACGGTGCCGATCGTGGTCGGTGTGCGCCAGGACGGCAAGAAGTGGTGGGCGCGGGTGAACGAGGACCCCGAGTTCGTCGTCGGCCAGGAGTTCCGCTTCGGCAGCCGCCGCGGCCTGTTCAACTCCGCGGACCCCATCGGCCCTTTCTACCGCGGCGCCGACTGGGAGGCCGAGCTGGGTCCGTGGGCGCGCCTGCTTGAGCCCACGGTACAGGCCGAGGGGGCGGGCAACCTGGTGGCCCTCAACACCTGGGACAGCGCCCGCTTCACCTTCGGCTGCGTGCAGTTCGCCGCCCACACGCCGGACGACAACTTCATCCTCCTCCTGCGCGCCCTCCTCGCCCTACCCCGCGCCGGCCTCTACTTTCCCGAGCTCTCGCTCGCCGGCGGCCGGGTGCATCACAGAGACCGCGGCCTCCTCGAGACGGCGCAGTCCACGGTCGCCCTGCGGGACTACCTCAACCCCGAGGGTGCGAGGATCGACCTCGCCGAAGTGGAGGCCGCGGCCCGGCTGATGCACTGGACGCGGGCGGACCCGGCGGCCGTGCGGGCCCAGGTGGAGCTGGCGGCGAGGAAGCTCCGCCGCTACGTCGCCCGCAAGGCGGCCGACCTCGACGGTCAGCTCGACAGCGTCTGCCTGCTCACCTGGGACATCGCCCATCACGGACGCGCGGGGAAGAACGGCTATGCCAAGAAGGTGCAGCCGGCCCTCGCCGCCGCCGACCCCGAGGCGGCTCTGCTCACGATTGGCGCCGACGCCTGGTCCGGGCGGATCGCCACCCTGCGCCGGGAGATCGACCGCCTGAAGGGCGCCGGCGTCCTGGGCGTTCGGCGCTACGACCGGGCGAGCGGCGACCTCGTCCCGGCCTGAGCGCGAGGGCTTGGCTCAGGGCGTTGCGGTGGGGGGGCGGCGTGGCGCCAGGATCTCGCTCAGCCGGTCCGGCGCCCCCGCGATGCGCTCGAGGTGCGGGTAGCGCGGCCCTGCGAAGTACGGCACCTCGAGGCGGCGCGCCAGGTCTCCTTCAGCGACGATCAGCTCGATGGGGCGCTGCGACTCCTGGGCGGCGAGGAGGGCCGCCTCGACGGCGCGGGGCGAGTAGACGTAGCCGCCGATGGCGAGGAGCTTCGCCCCTGCCGTGAGGCCGAGCCGGCCGGCCGGGGACTCCGGCAGCACGTCCCCCACCTCGCCCTCGCGGTTGACGGCAAAGCCCAGCGAGAAGCGCCAGTCGTGGCCCTTGCCGCGGGCGTCGGAGTCCTGCATCGCCGTGTTCGGCTCGGCGCTCCAGGCGAGCCGCCAGCCGGCCCGCTCGACGCCGTCCATCGCCAGGTGCTCCGTGGGCTGGTCGACACGGCGGGCAAAGAGGCCCGCCCAGTCGTAGGGCAGCAGCGCGTTGAGCGTGCTCACCACCTCGCCACGGTCGTAGGGCCGCACGCTGGCCGCCGAGGCAGGGCCGCCGTGAAAGCGGCGGCAGAAGTCGTCGAGGCTGAGCTTGCCGCCAGAACGCTCGCGCAACAGGGTGTCGACGTCGAGCCAGAGGAAGACGGACTCGGCGTAGAAGTCCGTGCCGCGGCGGCGCACCCTCCCCTCGCTCGGGCTCGCAAACAGCACCTGGGCGGCGACCGCGGTGTCCCCCAGGGAGCGCCAGCGGCGACCCACTTCGGCATCGAGGCCGGCGGCGCTCGCCGCCATCTGCTCGCGGTACTGCTCCGGGGTCCAGAAGCCGGCCCGCACCGGCAGCAGCTGCCCGAGGTATTGCGTCAGCCCTTCGTAGACCCACAGCAGCGAGCCGTCCATCGGCCGCTGGAAGTCCGGCGACAGGAGGCCCGCCGGCCGCCGGTGCTTGCCGTTCCAGGAGTGAACGTACTCGTGGGCCAGCAGCCCCGGCAGAGAGCGCGCGAGGACGGGATCGACGAGGGTCTCCTCCTCGCGCCGGTTGTCACTCGACTCGTGGTGCTCGAGGCCGAAATGCTGCACGTGGTCCGAGAGGGCGAGGAGCCAGCGGTAGGCGGTGTAGTGATGCACCCCGAAGAGGGCGTGCGCCTCGGCCACCAGCCGCTGCATGTGGCCCGTGAGCTCCTTGGCCCCCGTGAGGTCCGCGCCGCGGTCGGCGACGATCGACAGGTGGTGGGGGGCGCCGGCCTCGACGCCGAGGTCGAGGTCGACGGCGTTGAGGCCCGTCAGCACTGGCGAGTCCACCAGCGTGGCGAGAGAGACGGGCGCGAAGCGGCGGAAGCCATCCTCCTGACCGACCTCCTCGAGGGCCGTCGCCGCCGACCAGCCCGCCGGCACCCGCAGCGCGGGCGCGAAGACGGGGCGCTCGCCGCTCGCCCCGGCGGGATAGAGCGCCACGCTGTTCCAGTTGAAGATCCCCAGCGCCGTCGTGGCGCTCGGCCCGGAGGTGAAGTTGCCCGCCTGGGCGGTGTAGAGGAAATCGGCCGCCGTGGCGAGCCGGCTCACCCCGGGCGGCACCGTGAGGTGGAGGGCGAACATGTCCAGCGCGTCCCGCTGCCAGGGCAGCTCGGCCCCGCCGGCCGTGAAGTGCAGGTCGACCAGGTTGGTGAGCGGCCCCGTGGGCCCGTGCTCGCCGGGGATCCACCGCGGGTAGACCAGGGTCAGCGGCCCGGGCACGACGGGGATCTCGCTCTCGGCGTGGACGATCCGCTCGGCGAAGCGGCTCGCGTCGACGCGCAGGACGATCGGCGCCTCGTCGGCGGCCCAGGCAGCGGGCGCGGCGCCAAGCAGAAGCCAGGTGGCGAAGAGTGCTGCAGCGGGCGAGGACGCGTTCGTCATGGCGCGGGCCTCCGGTGGACGAGCGGGGCGCGAAAGTGGCTGCGACTATACGCCGGCCCCGGCAGGCGCGGGAGGCCCGACGCCCTCCCGCCGGCCGGAGCGCTGTCGTATGCTGCAGCCCTTTGAGACTCGTCACGGCGGCTGCCGAGCACCGCCTTTCTTTGGCGTACCGATGAAGGATCGAGGATGAGCGCACGGAAGACCAGGGAGCAGATTCTGCGCATGCGCGAGGCGGGCCTGATCGTCTGGGAGGCCCACCAGGCGGCGCGCCGGCTGATCGAGCCGGGAGTGACGACGGCCGAGCTCAACGACGCCGTCGAGACCACCATCGCCGCCCGCGGCGGCGATGCCATCTTCAAGGAGGCCCCCGGCAAGGTGCCGTACCCGGCAGGGTCCTGCATCTCGGTGGGCTCGGAGATCGTGCACGGCATCCCCGGCGCCCGCAAGCTCAAGGCCGGCGAGGTGGTGAGCGTCGACATCGGCGTTCGCCTCAAGGGCTGGTGTGCCGACGCCGCCGTCACCTATTCGGTCGGCGAGGTGGACGCCCAGTCCCAGCTGCTGCTGGGCGTGACCGAGGGCGCCTTGCGCCTGGCCATGGACCTCCTCGCCCGCAAGAGCCGCTGGACGCAGGTGGCCCGCAAGATGGAGAGCTACATCCACTCCTACGGCCTCTCGATCGTCGAGGACCTGCTCGGCCACGGCATCGGCCAGAAGATGTGGGAGCCGCCCCAGGTGCCCAACTACTACACGACGCGGATCGCTGACATCAAGCTCAAGCCGGGCCTGGTGATCGCCGTGGAGCCGATGGTCAACGCCGGTTGCAAGGAGACCCGGACGCTCGCCGACCACTGGACGATCGTCACCCTCGACGGCCGGCCGAGCGCCCATTTCGAGCACACTCTGGCGCTCACCGAGGACGGCGTCGAGGCGCTGACCAGGGGGCCCAACGACGAAGGCTGGGCCCTCGGCCCGTGGCGCTGGCCGGCCCTGCCCGGCGGCCGCGGCGACGACGCCGAGTAGCTCGGGTCAGGGCGGTGCGCCGGCCTGGATGGCGGCGAAGCTCAGGCCGAAGCGGCCGAGGTACTTGCGCAGGCGGTCGGCGTCGTTGCGGCTGGTCTTGCGGGCGCGTGAGGCGGCGAAGAGCCGCCGCCCGGCCTCGGCCAGCGAGCGGCTCGCGAGACAGACCTCGACCACCGCCACCAACTGCACGCGATCGAAGAGGTCGAGGCCGTCCCAGCCGTCCTGGCCGAGCAGGGACACGATGCGAGCCTCGCCGGCGCTCCTTGGCCCGGCTTCGTCGGCAGCCCCCCAGGCAGCCGCCAGGCGGGCGAGCTCCTCCTCCACCACCCCGACGGTGATCCTCCCCCCTGGCGCCAGGGTCGCCATCCGGCGCACCGAGCCGTTGAGGTCACGGAAGTTGCCGCGGAAGCTGGCGCGCGGCGACAGCGCAAAGTCGAGATAGCGGTCCCAGGCCTCGCGGTTGAAGGAGATCGCCTGGCCGGTGCGCGCGGTGAGCTCGCCCAGCTCATAGCGCAGATTGGGCTCGATGTCCGCCCGCCGCTCGGCGAGGCCGGGCAGGCGGAAAGTCCAGAGGTCGATGCGGGCGAGGAGGTCCGGGCGGAAGCGGCCGCCCTGGGCCTCCCGGCGCAGGTCCCGGTGGGTGCCGGCGAGCAGCTGAAAGCGGCTCTCGACCTCGCGGTCGGCGCCCAGAGGCAAGAAGCGCCCCTCCTCCAGGGCGCGCAGCAACATCGCCTGCTCGTCTGCCCCCAGCTCGCCGATCTCGTCCAGGAAGAGCAGGCCGCCGTCGGCTTGCACCAGCAGGCCCGCGCGCTCGCCCACGGCTCCGGTGAAGGCGCCGCGGCGATGGCCGAAGAGGGTGGACATCGCCATGTCGCCTCGCAGGGTCGCGCAGTTGACCTCGACGAACGGCCCGGCGAGCTGCCGGCGCTGGCGCTTGAGCTCGTAGATGCGGCGCGCCAGCCGCGACTTGCCGGCACCCGTGGGGCCGGTCAGCAGGATCGGGTCGGTCGAGCGCAGCGCCACCGTCTCGATGCGGTCCACGAGGCGGTTGAAAGCCTCGTCGCGGGTGTCGATCCCGGCCTTGAGGAAGCGATGGCCCTCCTCCTGCTCGCGGTGGAAGCGGCGGGCGATGCGGTCGTAGCACGAGAGGTCGAGGTCGATCACCGTCACCCGCCCGGGTCCGGCGGCGTCACGGCCCCGCCGGACGGGCGGCGCCAGCTGGAGCAAGCGGGCGGGGAAATGCCGCGACTCGGCGAGCAGGAAGAGGCAGATCTGGAAGACGTGGGTGCCGGTCGTGATGTGCAGCAGGTACTCCTCGGCATCCTCGTCGAAGCGCGTGGCGGCGGCGAGGTCGTAGAGGGCACCGTAGACCTCTTCGAAGTCCCACGGGTCCTGCACCTCGAAGAGCCGGCGCTCGACCGTGGTCTCCGGCGCGATCCGCGCGATGTCCGCCACCAGGAGCTCGGCGAGCGCCGCGTCGCGTTTGCCGTACAGCAGCACGAAGCGGTCGACCAGCCAGTCCTCCTGGCTGCACAGCGCGACGCTCGGCCGCCAGCGCTCCCAGCGCTCCGACCCGCTGCCGGCGTCGAGGTTCGAGCCCACCAAGCCGAAGACGACGCGGCGACGCGCACCCTGGGAGCCATTCATATCCGACAGGATAGATCAAGAGCCAGATGGATCGCAGCGACGCTCGACCGAGACCCGGCAACCGTCTCTGCCCGACGAGTCTTCTCGTTTGTTTGCAATGACTTCCGCGGACCATCTCCGACCTCTACGCGGCTGGCATCGATGCTGCTCTAAGGGGTTGGTGCACGACGACCGACCTGGAGACGATGATGACGATGCCAGAGAAGCCCCCGACCCCCCTGGCCGACCGCCTGATCCCCACCGGCGACGCCACGGCCCTCCTGCCGGTGGACGACCATCACGCGCCGATCCGAGTGATCGGCAACCCGGCGGTGCGCCAGACCTTCGACGAGAAGTGCCTGCAGCAGGCGCTCAACACCCGCCTCGCTCCCGGGGTCAGCGACCTGGTGCTCAACCCGGACGCCCATTGCGGCTATGGTGCGCCGGTGGGCTGCGTGGTCGCCTCACCGAGCCACATCTACCCGGGGCCCGTCGGCGTCGACATCAAGTGCTCAATGAGCCTGCTCGCCCTCGACCTTCCCGCCGAGGCGGTCGCCGAGCGTTCGCTGCGCCGGGCGCTGATCGGTGCCATCGCCGCCCGCGTACCCACCGGCGCCGGCAACGCCGTCGCCAAGCTCGGCCGCAAGGTGTCGCCCGAGCTCGGCCGCCAGGTGGTGACGGAAGGGGCCTCCGCCGCGGTCTGCACGGCGCTCGGCATCCCGCCGGAGTGGGCCGAGCGCTGCGAGGACTCGGCCCACCGGGGCCACGACGGCAGCGTCGACGCCCTCGTGGCCCGTCTCGACCAGCACCTCGCCGAGGGTCTCGACGCCAAGACCTTCAAGCTCAAGGTCGCGCAGCTCGGCTCGCTCGGCGGCGGCAACCACTTCGCCGAATGCGAGGTGGTGCGAGTGCACGACGACGCAACGGCGGCCCGCACGGCGGCGGCCTTCGGCCTCGCCGACGGCCAGGTCGCCTTCCTCACCCACTGTGGCTCGCGGGGCCTCGGCCACTGGCTCGCTGCCGGCCAGTTCCGGGCCCTGCGCCAGCACTTCGAGCGCTGGAGCATCCCCCTGCCGGGAGATGACCGCGAGCTCGTCTACGCGCCCCTGGAGAGCACCGAGGCGGATGCCTATCTCGACGACATGGCCCTCGGCGCCAACTTCGCGACGGTGAACCACCTGCTGATCAACGCCCTGGTGAGCGAGGCGTTCGCCGAGGTCCTGCCGGGCACCACGGCACGGCTGGTGTACTTCATCAGCCACAACATCGCCCGCCGCGAGACGGTGGCGGGCAAGCCGACCTGGGTGCACCGCAAGGGGGCGACGCGGGCCTTCCCGGCTGGCCACCCGGACCTCGCGGGGACGCCGTTCGCCGCCACCGGCCACCCCATCCTGCTGCCGGGCAACCCGCTGGCGGGCTCGGCGGTGATGGTGGCCGAGCCGGGTGCTGCCCTCTCCTGCTTCAGCGTCAACCACGGGGCGGGTCGCGCGTTGGGGCGCAAGCGGGCCTTCGCCGAGCTCGACCAGGGCGAGGTGGACCGCGCCTTCGCCGCACAGGACGTGCTCACCAACGCCCGCTTCTATCCCCGCGACGAGGCGCCGGCGGCCTACAAGGACTTCGACCAGGTGCTGGCCTCGGTGGCCAGCGCCGGCCTGGCGCGGGAGGTGGCGCGGCTCGACGCGCGCTTCGTGATCAAGGACGCCTCGAAGGCGGACGACTAGACGATGATTGAGAACGACGCGGTGAGCTTCCGGCCATGACTTCTGACGCGAGCCTCCGGCAATGAACACTGACGCGAGCCTGCGGCAATGAACACTGAAGCGAGCCTGCGGCTCGACGGCGCGGCGGGCGAGGGTGGAGGGCAGATCCTGCGCTCCGCCCTCGCCCTCTCGATGGCCATCGGCCGGCCCTTCGTGCTGGAGCGCATCCGCGCCCGGCGCAGCCGGCCCGGCCTGCTGCGCCAGCACCTCACCGCCCTGCGCGCCGCGACCGAGCTCTGTGCCGCCCGTGTGGAGGGTGCGAGCCTCGGCTCGAGCGCGCTCGCCTTCACCCCCGGCCCGGTGCGGCCGGGCCACTACCACTTCGCCGTCGGCACCGCCGGCAGCGCCACCCTCGTGGCCCAGACGGTGCTCCCGGCCCTGATGACGGCGGCGGCGCCCAGCGTCGTCGAGATCGAAGGCGGCACCCACAACCCGATGGCGCCGCCCTGGGACTTTCTCGCCGAGACCTATCTGCCGGCCCTCGCCCGCCTCGGGCCCCGCTGCACGACGCGGCTCGAGAGGCACGGCTTCTACCCCGCCGGCGGCGGCCGGATGGTCGTGGAGGTGGAACCGGTGGAGCGGCTCGCGAGTGATTTCCACCTCGACGAGCTCCCCGCCCCCTGGCAGGGCAGCGGCCGCATCCTGGTCGCGAGCCTCGCCCCTCACGTCGGCCGCCGCGAGGCGAAGACGCTGCAGGCCAAGCTCGGCTGGCCGGCGGAGCGCTTCGCGGTCGAGAGCGTCGCCTCCGACGGTCCGGGCAACATCATCCTCCTGCGCTTCGCAAGCGGCGACCTGACCGAGATCGTGGCGGTCTGCGGCGAGCGGGGCACGGCCGCCGAGCAGGTGGCGCTCAGGGCCGTGCGGGCGGCGCGCCAGCTCCTCGCCGGCCAGGCGCCCATCGGCGAGCACCTTGCCGACCAGCTCTTGGTGCCCCTCGCCCTCGCCGGCGGCGGCAGCTTCCGCGCTGCCGCCTTCTCCTCGCACGCCCGCACCCAGGCGGCCCTGGTCGAGCTCTTCCTGCCCGTCACCGTGCAGGTCGTCGGCGACGGCACGAGCTACCGGGTGACCGTGGCCCGCCGTGATGGCTGGGCCGTATGATTCCAGCGAGCTCGCCATGGGATCCGAATACGACCCCCTCTTCGGCCGCCGCGCCGTGCCGGCGGCGGAGGCCGAGGCCTTCGAGGCCATCCAGGCTCGCTTCCGCCGGGCCGGCCGGCCCTACCTGTCGTCCCCCTGGCCGTGGCTCGCCTGGGGACTCTGCCTGCCGACGGCGGCCTGGCTGACACCGGCTGCGGTCGCCCGGCGCGGCTTCGCCGGCGTCCTGCTGCTGTGGTCCCTCACCATCCTCGTCGCCGGTGGCCTGGAAGCCTGGACGCTGTGGCGGGCCGGTGCAGGCGGCTCACCCCTCGCGTCCTGGGCCCTTCACGTGCAGGGCAACCTCTCGCTCATCGCCCTGGCGTTGACCGTGCTCCTCGTGGTGCGTGACCTGCCCCTCGCGCTGCCCGGGCTGTGGCTGCTGGTGCTCGGCCACTCCTTCTACAGCCTCGGTGGGCTCTCCTTCCCGGCCCTGCGCCGCTACGGCCTCGCCTACCAGCTGGGTGGTGCGGCTGCCCTCCTCGCCGAGCGGCAGGCCCTGGCCGTCTTCGCCGCCACGACGCTCCTGGCGAACCTGGGGCTGGCGCTCTTCGTGGCGCTGCGCGGCCGCGAAGAGGCGGGTTGCGCCTGAGCGGGCTCAGGCGAGCTCGGTGCGCGAGCCGCTCAGGCGGTCGGCGAACGAGGCCTGCGTGAAGCCGAGGAGGAGGGGCAGGCCGGCCAGCGCCACCGTGAGCCAACCCGCCAACCAGCGGCGTGCCACCTGATCGAAGGCAAGCGGCTCGCCGCCCGTGCTGCGCGCCACCAGCCCGCTCGCCAACATGCCGGGAGTGGCCCCCCAGAAGGCGAGGGGCACGACGGCGTAGGTGAACGAGAAGACCACCAGGAAGAGCAGTAGGGGGCCCCAGCTCGGGACGCTGGCGAGCCCCGGCGCCATGGCCGGCCGGCTGCCGAGGAGAAAGGCCCCCAGCCAGGCCAGGCAGCCCGCGAGCAGGAGGGCCAAGGCATCGACCAGGCAGGCCTGCAAGCGCAACCAGAAACCGGCCCGGCGCGGTGCGAGGGCGATCTCCTCGACGGCCGTACTCGCCGCGGAGCGCGGCTCGCGGCCCGCGGGCAGGGCCGGTTGCGGTGGCTCGGCAGGCTCCCACGCCTGCAGATCGGCCTCGCCACCCAGATCCAGCAGCTCTTCGGGCGCTGCCGCCTCTTCCTCGGCCTCGTCGCTCAGGGGCAGGTCGTCGAACAGGCTCGGCCCAGGTGGATAGCGCGAGCGGGACATCGCCTCAGAGCGTCGGCAGGTGGTTGACGTAGATGCGGTAGAGCAGGTCCTTGGGCCGCTTGAGGTAGGCCTGAGCGAACTGCTTGTGGCGGGTGAGCACGGGCGAGCCGGGGTTGAGGCCGAGGGCCTCGTCGAAGTTGCGCACAGCGGCCTCGGCATCCCCTCCCTGCAGGGCACGCACCGCCAGGTTGTAGTAGCAGTTGACCATCAACCGCGTGACATCGCGGTTCTCCGGCGACTTCTCGTGCAGGCGCCAGAGGTCGGGCAGCAGGGCCGCCCAGTCTTCCTGCTTGTAGATCCGCAGGGCTTGCGCCAGCGGCTCGAGGCGCGCCGCCGCCTCCGCCGCCTGCCGCACGTCTTCGCCCGCCAGGGGCGAGAGTTTCGCCGCCCGCTTGTAGTACGAGTCCGCGAGCAGGTATTCCGCGTTGCGGAAGGCGTCGCGGGCCCGGGTCAGCTCGCGCTCGAGGCGAGCAGCGGTGGCCGGATCGGGGGCTGCCGCCGGCCGGGCCGTCGCCTCGAGCTCTGCCTTCCAGGTCTTGATGAGCTCCTGGGCCCGGCTGAAATGGGGGTCGTCGCTCGGCAGCTTCTCGAGCGAGCGGATCGCCGCGTCGACCTCGCCCTTGTCATGCAGGCCGGTGGCTCGCGCCAGAGGGTCCCGGGCACCGGCTGGACGCTGTTGCTCAGCGCGGTTGGGGAAGAGCCGGTCGCGCTCCATCCAGGCGAAGCCGAGGATGCCCAGGACCACCAGGAGCACGGTGCCGCCGATGAGCAGGAAGCGCAGGTTGGGCCGCCCTGCCGACGGGCGCGGCGCCGCCATCGGCTTGACCGCCGGGCGGCTGGCCTCGGCGCGGGCGCCCGGTGCCGGCGGCACCATGATGTCGTCTGGACGCACGCCGGGCGTCGGCGGTGTTGGCTCGAAGGCGACCGGGGTCGGCGACGGCACATCGGCGTCGAGGTCGCGGTCCAGGAGCTCCAGCTGCTCGCGGGCTGCGAAGTGGCCCGGGGAGATGGCGAGCACCCGCTCGAAGCCCTGGCGCGCGGCCTCGAAGTCCCCCACCTCGTAGGCGGACACCGCACCGTGGTAGATCTCCTCGACCTGCCGTTCGCTCTCGGCCTTCTGCCGCCGGGCCCCTTCGATGCGCCGCGAGGCTTCCTCGTGGTCGATATCGATGAGGAAGATCCGCGACCAGGCATCGATCGCCCCTTGGTAGTCGCCGCGATCGGAATGGGCCTGACCGTCGGCCAGCAGCTCGGCGATCCGACCGTCGCCACCTCCCCCAGAGGCGCGCGGCGGCGCCGGCGTCGCTGCCAGCTCCGGGGCGTCGAAGACCCCCATCAACCCTTCGCTCTGCTGCAGGCTAGCGGCCGCACTCGAGGACTGAGGCGGCATGGCGAACGACAGCTGCGGGGCTGCCGGCCGGGCCGCCATCTTGAGCTGCTCGATCTCGGCGATGCCCGGGTGGCTGACGTCGAGCTGGCGCGCCTTGTCGAGCAGACTCGCGGCCTCGAGGAGGTCTTGCCGCTCGACGGCCTGGCGGGCCGCGTCGAGGAAGCTCTGCACGTAGGGCTCGGCCTCCAGCCGCCCGTAGGCCGTCTCGACGACGCGGCGGGCCGCGGCGCTCGCCGCCACCTCCTGGCGGTTCTCCTCCGCTACCTGCACCAGGCGGCGTAGCTCGCGCTTGTCGAGCAGGTCCTGAAGGGCGGCAGCCAAGACGTCGACCGGCTCGGCCGGCTCGAGGTCGAAGGCCGGGAGCGACATCGTCTCGAGGCCGCCGGCCAAGGACGGCGCCGGCGACGACGGCTCCTCGGCAACACGCAGCTCGAGGTCCGCCACCGGGATCGGGCTGCCTTCCTCGGCCTTGGCGACCCGTTCGCGCAGCGAGCGCGCCGGCACGAACGCCGGGTCCATCTTGAGGATGAAGTCAGCCCCCAGCAGGGCCTCCTGGCGGTTGCCCTTGGCGGCGAGCTCCAGGGTCTGGCTGAAGGTGGTGGTGATCCGTCGCTGGATCTCGGTGGACAGTGCGGGGTTGCCGGGATAGCGCATCTTGGGCTGAAGTCTTTGAAGGTCAGCTCTTTAACCGGGCATCGTAGCAGACCGCGCGAAGCCCGCACAACGCCGCCGCCGGAAGGTCCGGCGCCGCGCCCTGCTGCCGTCGCTTGCTAGAGTCCGGCGCCAGAGTGACTGTGCACGATGCATCGACGAGCGAGCTCGCGTGCGTGCCCAACGTCAGCGAGGGGCGCCGGCAAGCCGTGATCGACCGCCTCGCCAGCGCTGTGCAACGCCCCGGCGTGCGCCTGCTCGACCTCTCCGCCGACCCCGACCACAACCGCAGCGTGCTCACCCTCGCCGGTAGCGCCGCTGCCTTGCACGAGAGCCTCTTCGCGCTCTTCGCCACCGCGCTCGCCGAGATCGATCTGCGGCGCCACACCGGCGTCCATCCGCGGGTGGGTGCCGTCGACGTCGTGCCCTTCGTGCCGCTCGGCGCGACGTCGATGGAGCGGGCGGTCGTGGCGGCGCGGCAGCTGGGGCGTGCCGTCGCCGCACGCTGGTCCCTGCCCGTGTTCTTCTACGAGGAGGCGGCGAGCGCCCCGCACCGGCGCAGCCTCGCGGCGGTGCGTCGCGGTGGCCTCAGCGGCCTCGGCACACGGCTCGCGGGGCAGGGCTGGCTGCCCGACCACGGCCCTCGCGAGCTCCATCCGACGGCCGGGGCGACGGTGATCGGGGCCCGCTTCTTCCTGATCGCCTTCAACGTCGTGCTGCGCCAGGCGCCGCTCGCCACGGCGCAAGCAATCGCCCGCCGGCTGCGCGAGTCGAACGGCGGAATGCCGGCGGTGCGTGCGATCGGCGTCGAGCTGCCGAGCCGCGGCCGGGCCCAGGTGAGCATGAACCTCCTCGACTTCCGCCGTACCCCCGTCCAGGCCGTCCTCACCGCTCTCGCTGCCGAGGTCGAGGCCGCGGGTGACGAGGTAGCGAGCGCCGAGCTGATCGGCCTGGTGCCGCAGGCGGCGGTGCCGGACGCGGCGGCCCTCGCCGGCCTACCGGCCGCCCTCACCGCTCCCTGGCGCGACCCGGGCCGGCGGCTCGAGCCCTGCCTGGCGCTCCCGTAGGGCCGCGAGGAGCTTTCGCGGCATGGCGTCGAAGGCACCGGAGGACATGGTGATGAAGACGTCTCCCGGCCGTGCCGCTGCGAGGGCCTGGGCGAGCACGTCGGCGTTCGAGCCGCAGGCCTGGGCGGCGGTGCCGGCGGCGCTCAGCTCGCTCGTCAGGGTGGCGAGGTCCAGGGCCTCCTCCGGCGCCAGGCGACCCTGGTGGAAGAGCGGGGCGAAGAGCACACAGTCGGCGTTCGTGAAGGCCTCGCGGTAGGCGGCGTGGAAAAAGCGCCGGCCGGCGGTGAGGCTGCGCGGCTCATAGAGCACGACGATCCGGCGCCCGGGGTAGCGCCGCGCCAGCCCGGCGAGGGTGGTGGCAACGGCCGTGGGGTGGTGGGCGAAATCGTCGACCACCGTGATCCCGCCGACGCTCCCCACCTCCTCGAGCCGCCGCGCCACGCCCTGAAAGCGGCCGAGCGCCGCCACCACCTCGGCCGCCGGGATGCCATCGGCCCGTGCCGCCGCCCAGACGCCGAGGGCGTTGACCACATTGTGGCGACCCCAGCCCGGCAGAAAGAGCTCCACCGCCTCGCCAGCCTCACCGGAGACGGCGTCCACCACCCGCCAGCGGGTGCCGGCGGGGGACTCCTCGATCTCTCCGGCTGGGCGGACCTGGTTGTCGGCCCCGAGGCCGTAGAAGACCACCCGGCAACGAGCCCGCGCCGCCAGCTCACGCACCACCGGCCAGTCGCCGCAGGCGACCAGGAGGCCGTCCTCCGGCAGCAGCTCGACGAGCGCGCCGTAAGCCGCGAAGAGGGCCTCGGGCGTCGGGTAGAGGTCGGCGTGGTCGTGCTCGGCGCTGGTCAGGACCACCGTCTGCGGCTGGTAGTGTAGGAACTTCGGGCCGCGGTCGAAGTAGGACGCGTTGTACTCGTCGCCCTCGAGGATGAAGCGGTCGCCGGCGGCGAGCGCGAAGCTCGCCGGCAGGTTGCGCGGCATGCCCCCGACGAGGAAGCTGGGCTGGCGACCGCAGGCCGTCCACACCCAGGCAGCCATCGCCGTGGTGGTGGTCTTGCCGTGGGTGCCGGCGACCACCAACGGCCGCCGGGTGGCGAGGAAGAAACGAGCGAGGGCCTGCGGCATCGAGAGGTACGGCAGGCCGCGGCGCTCGACCTCCTGCACCTCGGGGTTCGCCTTGCCCACCGCGTTGCCGATCACCACCAGGTCCGGCGGTGGTTCGAGATGGGCCGGGTCGTAGCCAACCAGCGGTGCGATCCCCGCTTCGGCGAGCAGAGTGCTCATCGGCGGGTAGAGGGGTTGGTCGGCGCCCCTTACCCGATGCCCGGCCGCGGCCAGCAGAGCGGCGAGCGGCGCCATGCCGGTGCCCCCGATGGCGATGCAGTAGATGGCGTGAGAGGCGGCAGCGGGGGTGGGGGTGGGGACCGGCTCGGGAGCGGAATTTTCCGGGCTCATCGTGTGTTGCGGGAGCGTATCATTGGCCGGGCCCGCCTTCCCGCCGCCCACCCCCGCGCCACGAAGCCGAGCCCCGACGAAACCAACTCACGAGGAGCCATCGATGCGCCGTTGGTCAACCACCGCCCCCATCCTTGCCGCGCTTGCCTTGCTCACCGCCGTCGTCGGTTGGGCCCAGGGCGGCGACGCGGGGCCACGTCCCAAGCTCGCGATCAGTGAGCCGACCGCGGACCTGCCGCCGGTCGTCCAAGGGGAGAAGATCTCGCACGACTTCGTGGTCAAGAACGAAGGGACGGCGGCGCTCAAGATCGACGAGGTGATCCCCTCCTGCGGTTGCACCGTCATCTCCTTCGACAAGGAGATCGCCCCTGGGGCCACCGGCAAGATCCACGCCGAGGTGGACACCAGCAAGCTCACCGGCGGCAGCGTCAAGTCTCTCACCGTGCGCACCAACGACCCGGAGAACCGCGAGGTCCTGCTCAGCCTGATGGTCAAGGTGGCCACCGAGGTGGAGTTCAACCCCGGCTTCGCCCGCTTCGTCCAGGGTCGCGGGCATCCGCCCGGGGTCATCAAGCAGCTTTTCTACGCCCCCACCTTCCCCGACCTCCAAATCGTCTCGGTCGACTCGCCCTGGCCCGCCCTCAAGGTCGAGCATCGCGAGGCGACCGAGCAGGAGCGGCGCAAGGACGTCCCCGGCAAGCAGTACGTCTTCACCCTCTCCCTCGACTACGACAAGGCGGAGATCGGCCCGCTCAGCGGCCGCGTGGAGGTCACCACCAACCACCCGCGCCAGAAGACGGCGCTACTGCCGGTCTCCGGGTTCGTGCGCCCCCTGCTGGCCGTCACCCCACCGTTCGTCGACTTCGGCCAGCTCGACCTCTCGCAGCCGGCCGAAGCGCGCTTCAAGGTGGCTAACTTCGGCGCCAAGGCCATGCAAGTGACGGCGGTGGAAGCCACCCTGCCCGGCAGCGAGACCACCTTCAAGGTCGACGAGGCGGGGCGCTCCTACTTCATCGAGATGAAGCTCTCCCCCACCATGCCCAAGGGCCCGTTCAAGGGCGACCTGCGGATCCACACCGACAGCCCCGCAGAGCCGCTGGTGACGGTGCCGCTCGCCGGCACGGTGATGTGAGGCTCGCCGCCGAGCCAGCGTCCGCTAGCCCGGCGGCCCCCAGAGGTCCTTCTCGCTTTTCGGCGGCGCCTGCGGCCGCTTGCCCTTCCCCCCCACCGCGCCGACCGCCGCCAGGGTAGCGGCGAGCGCCACATCCTGGACGGCGAACAAGCGCTCGAGACCCATCGTCGCCAAGTCGAGCAAGCCGTCGAGCTGCTGCCGGCTGAAGGTGGTGTTCTCGCCGGTGCCCTGCACCTCCACCAGGTTGCCGCTCCGGGTCCCCGCCACGTTCATGTCGACGGCGGCCTGCTGGTCCTCGACGTACTCGAGGTCGAGCAAGGCCTGGCCGCCGAGGAGGCCCACCGAGACCGCGGCCACCTGCTCGACGAGCGGCCACCGCTGGAGGTCGCCGGTCAACAGGGCCCGCCCGAGGGCGACCACCGCCGCCACGTAGGCGCCGGTGATGGCAGCCGTGCGAGTGCCGCCGTCGGCTTGCAGCACGTCGCAGTCGAGCGTCAGGGTCCGCTCGCCCAGGGCCTTGAGGTCCACTGCCGCCCGCAAGCTGCGGCCGATCAGGCGCTGGATCTCGGCCGTGCGCCCGGCCGGGCGGCCGGAGCGGCCCTCCCGCGGGCTGCGCGTGTGGGTGGCCCGCGGCAGCATGGCGTACTCGGCGGTCAACCAGCCCTGGCCGCTGTCGCGCAGGAAGGGCGGTACCTGGTTTTCGAGAGTGGCAGCGATCAGCACCCGGGTGTCTCCGACGCTGATCAGCGCGGACCCTTCGGCGTGCTTGAGAACGTCGATCTCGATCGTGGTGGGCCGCGGCTCGTCGTAGGCGCGGCCGTGCGGGCGTTGTAGGGGAGGGCTCGTCATGGCGCCGCATTCTATGCGGCCGCGGCGCGCCGCCTCAGACGACCTCGACGAGCTCGAGGCTGGGGCCGCTGGCGCCGAGAATGCGCTCGGCGAGTCGCCGGAAGCGGTCGGCGGCGTCGGTGACGCAGAAGTGGTCCTCGGGAGCGCCGGGCGGATGGCAGAGCCCTTCGGCCGCGAGGCCGGTGGCGACCGTCCGAGCGGTGGCCTCGGCCGAATCGACCAGCTCGACGGCCGGCCCGGCGACCCGCGCGATCACCTCGCGCAGCAGCGGATAGTGGGTGCAACCGAGGACCAGCGTATCGATCCCCTGGGCGAGGAGCGGCGCCAGGTAGCGCCGGGCGATCTCCTCGGTGACGGGATCGTCCTGCCAGCCCTCCTCGACCAACGGCACGAAGAGGGGGCAGGCCTGGCTCAGCACCACGAGGTCGGGGCGCAGGCGCCGCAGGGCCTCGCCGTAGGCATCGGAGGCGATGGTCGACTCGGTGCCGATGACGCCGACCCGGCCGCGCGAGAGGGCAGCGGCGTGGCGGGCTCCAGGCTCGATCACCCCCCAGGTGGGCGCCGCCGGCTGCAGGCTGGGCAGGGCGAGGGCCGAGGCCGTGTTGCAGGCCACCACCACCGCCTTGACGCCGCGCGAGAGCAGGAAGCCGAGATTGCGCTCGGTGTAGCGGGCCACGGTCGCCTGCGACTTGGTGCCATAGGGCAGGCGCGCCGTGTCTCCGAGATAGAGGATCGGCTCGGCGGGCAGCTGCTGGCGCAGCGCCGCCACCACGGTGAGGCCGCCCACCCCGGAGTCGAAGACGCCGATCGGTCGGTTGGCTGGCGGGCTCATGGCGAGGATGCTGGCGGCACCAGGCGGCGCAACGCGGGCCACGAGATGGCAGCAGTGAGGCAGCTCACTGGGCGATCAAGCTCGTGTCCGGCGCCACCGGGCGGCTGGTGTCGAGGTGGCCACCGAAGCTCTCGAGCTGCGCGCCGTTCCACAGCAGCACGACGCGGCGTACCTCCGAGAGGTTGAGGCTCAGGCTGTCGACGATGCTCATCAGGCGCTGCATCTCGGCGGTCGAGCCGACGCCGGGCGGCAGCGCGTCGCTGCTCTGGAAGTCCACGTAGGCGATGCCATCGCCCCGCAGCAACACGGTTTCGAGGCGCACCTCGGCAGGGAAGATCTCCTGCAGCAGCTCGCTCTCCGGTCCGCTCAGCAGGGCCCGCAGCAGCACCTCCGCTTGCGCCTCCGGGTCCTCCATCGCGGGGATCTCGCGCCGCTCGGCGTAGAGCCGGCCGTCTTCCCCAGGGAAGTAGAGCTGGACGCTGACGCTGTCCTGCCGCTCGACGTGAAGCGGCGCCTCGGGCTGCTGTCCAGGCTCCGGCCGCCCGCACCCGACCATGGCGAGGGCCGCGAGCAGCAGGGGCAGGGCCGCTCGGGAATGGACCGCGAGCCGGCCGCTCACCGCGGCGGCCCCTCACCCGCCGGGGGCTTCTCGGGCTCGGGGGCCGATGGTGCCTCGCCGGTCTCCTGCTTCGCGGTCGGCTCGGGCTCGCCGGCCAGAGAGCGGCGGTAGCGATCGACCGCCCGCACCACCGAGCCGACCAGCGCCGCACGGTAGCTCTCCTGGTTGAGCCGCGTCTCCTCCTCGGGATTGCTCAAGAACCCGAGCTCGATCAGCACGGCGGGCATGGCCGCGCCGGTGAGCACCACGAAAGGAGCCTGCTTGACGCCGCGGTCCTTGAGGCCCAGCTCGGCGTTCAGCTCGCCCTGGATCAAGGTGGCGAGGCGCTGGCTCTCCGCCAGGTAGCGGCTCTGGGCGAGGTCCCAGAGGATCAGCTCGAGGCTGTTCAAGGGGTCGGCGTCGGCACCGGCCGGGGTGGTGGGGTTCTCTGCCTCGGCGGCCCGGGCCGCCAGCTCGTCCGAGGCCTCGAGGCTGAGGAAGTAGGTCTCGGCCCCCTGCGGGCGGCCACCGAACGACGAGTTCAGATGGACGGAGAGGAAGAGGTCGGCCTTGTTCTCGTTGGCGAGCGCCGTCCGCTCGTGCAGCGGGACCAGGGAGTCGTCGTCGCGGGTGAGCAGCACGCGAACGCCCAGCTTCTGCTCGAGCTGCGCCTTGAGGCTACGGGCGAGCAGCAGGGTGAGGTCCTTCTCCTGGCTCCCCCCCTTGCCGATCGCCCCCGTCTCGGCGCCGCCGTGGCCTGGATCGATCACGATCGTGCGTATCCCGCGGCGCGGCGCCGGTCGCGTGGGGCCCGCGGCGTCCCCCTCGCCGGCCAGCCCACTCGGTGCCGCCGGGGCGCCGGCCTCCGGCTCCCGGAAGTCGAAGACCAGCCGCGGTGGCGCCTCCAGGCGGTAGTTCGCCGCGGCCACTCCGGGCTCGAGGCGGATGGTCACCACGTCCCGATCGACCTCGATCGACTGCACCAGGGGATCGTCGACTTCCGGGGCCACCGTACCGGGAGCGAAGCGGCCGCCTTGCAGGCGGACCTCGACCAGGCCCGGGTTGGAGATCACGCGGTAGTGCGGCGCTTCGCCGGCGAAGGCCAGGACGAGAGTGGAGATGCCCTCGAAATGGGCCAGTTGGAAGCCGAGGCCGACGTCGTGGGCCGCACTCGGCGCCACCTCGAGGCGGTGCGTGTTGGCGCGCCAGCTCAGCTGGTAGCCCAGCGTCTCGCCGAAGCTCATGGTGAGAAAGTCGAGCGGCACGAGCAGGCCCTGCGAGACCAACGCCGGCCGTTGGCTGAGGCTCGCGATGCGCTGGCCGATCACCACCCGCGGGCTCTCGAAGCCGACCAGGAAGACGCTACCGCCCAGCTTCAGGCTGAAACCGGCACCGGCCGTCGTCAGCTCGCCACCCAGGATCTCGCTCACCGCCGCCAGGCCGAAGAGGGGCCCCTGCTCGGTGATCGCCAGCGGGATGGCGCGTTCGCGGCCCTCGAGGACGAGGGTCGCCTGGCCGGTCTCCAGGAACACGGGCGGCGGGATCGGCTCCGGCTTCTGGCCATAGCTCGCCAGGGCAGCGAGGGCAAGGAGCAACAGGAGCGAGGGGAGGCGCAGGCGGCGGCTCACGCCGCGCGAGGATAGCACTCACCACCGCGCCGGCCGCAGCAGCTGGCGCCGCCGCGGCGGTTGTGGGTATGCTCTGAAATGGTTCCGCGATCGGTATCGAGGGAGGGATGGTCATGGAGATCCGGCAAACCCGCGTCGTCCTCAAGGCGCGCAGTTTCGACCGCACGACCAAGTTCTACGGCGAGACCCTCGCCCTGCCCCGCCTGCAGAGCTGGGAGCGCGAGGATGGACGCGGCGCCAGCTTCCAGGCCGGCCAGACGGTCATCGAGGTCCTCGGCCGGGTGGAGGAGCTGGGCGACCTGCGCGACGAGGAGTACGAGTACCAGGGGCCGAGCCAGAAGCTGAGCCTCACTTTCGTCGTCGCTTCGGCGGAGAAGGCCTACGAGGAGCTGCAGTTCCGCGAGAGAAACATCCCCGGCGGCCTGCGCCGCGGGGTCGACGGCGCCCTGCTCTTCGAGACCCACGACCCCGACGGCGTCAAGGTCACCTTCCGTCAGGTCGACGGCACCTGAGGGCGCCCATGCGGCCCGCCTAGACGGCCGGCAGCACGGCGACACCGTCCCAATCGGCCGGCGGCGGCTGCGCCCGCTGTTGGCGGCTGCGCTCAGCGAACAGGCGACTGGGCCCGTCCGGGCCGAAATCCTCGGCTACCGAGCTGAACAGCCGCTCGGCCCGTACCCACTCGCGCCGGCGGTAGGCAGCGAGCCCCGCCTCATACCGCAGGACCCGTTGACGCTCGACGGGCGGCGCCGGCTCGGCGGCCACCAGCTCGCCCAGGAAGTGGACCTCGGGGCTGCCGGCGACCTCCACGCGGTCCACCTCACGGGTGAGGAAACCCTCCCGGGCGGCGTTCGTCGTCGCTTCGCAGAGCACCACCCGCGTGCCGTAGATCCCATTGAGGCGCCGGTAGAGCGCGGCACGGGCCGGCAGCGAGCCGAGGACGGTGAAGCCCGCGAAGGGCTCGGCGGTGATCGCCCCCACCATCGCCTCCCCCGTGGCCAGCCCGAGGCCGGCGGAGAGCGAGCCGGCCGCAGGCAGCTCGGCGGCCACCTGCGCCAGCTGGCTCAGCCGGTCGAGCTCACCCTCGACGGCGAGCGCCGCCTGGCAAGCACGCTCGGCGGCGCCGGCAAAGGCGAGCGGCGCCCCGAAGCAGGCCATGAGTGAGCTGGGTGTCGCTCCGGCAAGGGTACCGCCGGCCGAGGTGATCAGCTCGCCGAGGCTCCCCAGGAGCTCGTCGAGGAAGCGGAAGGCCCCGCTCGGCTCCAGGCGCTCGACGAGCGCGGCGAAGCCGGCGAGGTCTACCGTCATGCAGGTGATGGTCCGCCGCTCGCCGCTCAAGCGCGCCTCTTCTGGATGGCGAGAGAGCTCGGCCAGCTGCTCGCTCGCCACCCTCCCTTCGAGCACCCGGCGCAGCTCCCCCTCGCGGCTTCGTCCGCCCCCGAGCCGGCTCTTCAGGCTCGCCATCAGACCCGAGACGCCAGATTCGCCCATCGCCGACCCCACGATCCCCGGGCGCGCCCACCCCGCCGCACCCTCTCCCGGCAAGAGAATTAGAGCAATAGATCTACGGCGCCTATTGTACTCGCGGCCGAGCCCCGTGGAAGGCCCGGCGCTTGAATCGCTCGGGGGCGATCTGCTACTCTCTCGCGACCGGTCGCGGGCCCGCGGCGGTCGCCCACGGATCGACACCGGCCCGGCGAGGCGTTCCGCAGCACCTCCACCAAGCTCCACGCCTCCCGCCGCGACCAGCACCATCGACGGCGCATTCGTCTAGGGGTCCAGGACGCCGCCCTCTCACGGCGGTAACACGGGTTCGAATCCCGTATGCGCTACCAAACG
>CAYQRE010000042.1:0-33992 GCA_964420075.1 uncultured Thermoanaerobaculia bacterium
AGATCTGCGTTCGCGATCGGCGCCCTGGTCTTCGGCCTCTCGGCCGTGACGGGGCGGGCCGGCGAGCCCGCGCCGAGCCGGTTGTTCGTCTACCCGGCGAACGGCCAGTCCCAGTCGCAGCTCGCGCAGGACCGCTACGAGTGCCACGACTGGGCACGTCGCCAGTCGGGCTTCGACCCGACGTCGCCGCCCGCGTCCGTGACGAGCGCTCCGCTCTCGACGACGCGCGTGCCGGTGGCCGGCAATCCGTCCGCCGGCGCGATGGCGAAGGGTACGCTCGCCGGCGCGGTGGTCGGGGGCGCCGTCGGCGCGCACAACGGCGACGCGCTCGGCGGCGCGGTGCTCGGCGCAGCGGTCGGCAACATCGCCGGCGGCACGATCGAGATGAACGGCCAGCTGCGCGCGGAACGCGAGGCGCGCGACCGGGCGCGCGAGATCGCGGCGCAGCGCGATGCGGCCGACCAGGCGCTGGCGATGCGGCGCGGCGACTATCGTCGCGCGATCAGCGCCTGCCTCGAGGGCCGCGGCTATACCGTGCGCTGATTCACGCTGAGCGTGGCGACGTCCCCGCCCAGCCCGCCCGGGGGTGCGTCGCCCGCTGCTGGCGCGGGCGACGCCGGCCGGCGCTCCGAGCTGCGCCGGGGCGCCCGCGTCCGCCACCCGATCCTCGGCCAGGGCACCATCCTCGAGGTCGACGGCAGCGGCGACAACGCCAAGCTCACCGTCTTCTTCGAGCGCCAAGGCAAGCGCAAGCTGATTGCCAAATACGCCAACCTGGAGCCGATCTAGGCCGGCGTAGCTCCCCTTCTGCGGCGCTCGCGCCGCCCTCTCAACACCGCTGTCTCTCCGCGAAGCTCCATCGGCACCTCTCTACTTAGCGTGATGCACCCGTAGATCGACGGCGAGGCGAGGCCCTGGGGCCCCGCGCAGCCGTCTGGCAGCCACCGAGTTCGCCTTGCCACCCGCCATGAGGCGGGTTTTGGCACCTTTGGAGGAGTCTCGCCATGAGTCTCTCTAGCCGCAGGTCCCGCTTCCTCACCTGCTCGTTGCTCGCCCTCGGTCTCGCCGGAGCCGGGGCGGCCCACGCTCTACCCGGGATGCGGGCGGAGCTGGCGACCGAGCGCACCTGGCTCGCCCAGGCTGACGACGTCACCATGCGCTTCTCGGTCACCAACGAGGGGGCGACGCCCATTCGGCTGCTCAAGTGGGCGACGCCCTTCGAGGAGGTGGGGCAGAACCTGTTCGCCGTCGGTCTCAACGGCGAGGAGGTTCGCTACATCGGCAAGATGTACAAGCGTGGCACTCCGCAAGCCAAGGACTACCTCACCCTGGCACCGGGCGAGTCGCTGTCGACGAGCGTCGAGCTCTCCTCGCTCTACGACATGTCGCGCCCCGGCGAGTACACCGTGCAGTACCGGGTCTACATGCAGGACGCCCTCGGCCTGTCCGACGTCGACTCGCGCGTGGCGCTGCCGCTGGTCAAGTCGAACGTCGTCGGGGTGTGGCGCGAGGAAGCCGAGGGGCCGACCCTCTGGGAGGCCAACCAGGAGACCGACGCCATCCTCTCCGCGGAGCCCGAGCTCGCGACCCGCGCCCTGACCCCGACCTACGTCAGCTGCTCATCCTCGCGCAAGAGCGCCCTGGTCACCGCGCTCAACTCGGCACAGTCCTATGCCTCGAACGCCTCGAGCTACCTGAACGCCGGTACCACGGGCTCGCGGTACACCACCTGGTTCGGCTCCTACAACAGCAGCCGCTACTCGACGGTGCGCTCGCACTTCAGCAGCATCCTGTCGACGATCCAGACCAAGACCATCAAGTTCAACTGCACCTGCACGCAGAACTACTACGCCTACGTCTATCCCGGCAGCCCCTACGAGATCTTCCTCTGCAACGCCTTCTGGAGCGCGCCCAACACCGGTACCGACTCGCGCGCCGGCACCCTGATCCACGAGCTGTCGCACTTCTACGTCGTGGCCTCGACGGACGACTGGGCCTACGGCCAGTCGGCCTGCAAGAGCCTGGCGACCTCGAACCCCAGCCGCGCCACCGACAACGCCGACAGCCACGAGTACTTCGCCGAGAACAACCCGGCCCTCAACTGATCGGAGCTCGACTTGCTGCGGCCGGGCGTCGACCGGCCGCAGCTTTCCCACCACGGCGCCCGGCGGCTCAGCCGGCGCGGTAGTCGCTCTTCAGCAACGCGTAGAGGTAGTTGTCGATCCGGCGGCCACGCAGGCGGAAGTAGGCGCGCAGCGTCCCCTCGTGGCGGAAGCCGTTCTTCTCGAGGACGCGGCGCGAGGCGGCGTTCTCCACCGCGCAGCGAGCCTCGAGGCGCTCGAGGGGAGTGTGCTCGAAGATCTCCGCCAGCAGCCGGCCTACCCCTTCGGTCATCACGCCGCGGCCCTGGTACGGCGTCGAGAGCGCATAGCCGATCTCGGCCAGCCCGTGCTCCCAGTTGTTGATCACCAAGGTGATCCAGCCGACCGGCCGGCGGTCGACCTCGACGATCCACTGGAACCTCTCGCCCTTGCCCTGGTGCAGGTCGCTCAGCCGCTGGTTGGCCACGTCCGAGCGCAGCTGCTGCGAGGAGAGGTCGTGGAGGGGCTGGTAGCGCCGGATGCTCCACTCGGCGCGCCAGCGCCAGAGCAGGTCGGAGTCCCGCCCCGCGGCGGGTCGCAGCGAGACGGCGGGCTTGGGCTCAACGTCAGGGCTCAGCATGGATGAAGGCGCTGATTCTAGCAGCGCGGCGGCGCCGTGAGATCACTTCTCGCCCGGCGAAGAAGCGGTACCGCCGACTGCAGGAACATGCAGCCGAAGCCTTGCAGGAAGAGCCAGAGAAAGGGCAGCGAGAGCCACATCCCGCCGAGGCCCGCCACCACCATCGCAGCGAGGAAGTACACGCTGAGCAGGCCCTCGATCACCAGTACGGGGCTGACCGCCGTGCGATAGCGCTTCGCCGACCAGCTGTCGCCCCGCCAACGCACGGCGTACTTCGGGGTCCGGTGGAAGACGCCACCGCGAGACAGCAGCCCGGAGAGCACCGCCGGCGCGTTGCCGACTGCCAGACCGATCCCCATGCCGAGCACGGCTGGCAGCTGCCAGACGAAACGCCGCCGTTCTGTCGGCTGGCCCAGCTGGCTCGCGGCGTAGAACGCCAGCACCGACACCATGGCTGCCAGGAAGAGGGGCAGGTCGATGGCGATGAGCAACGCCAGCGGACTCCCCCGGCGCTCGAGCATCGCCGGGACGATGAGCAGCGCCAGGCCGACCATCAAGGGATAGGCGAGATTGTTGGTCAGGTGCACGAACCCCTCGAGCTTGACCCTGAGCGGCAAGGGCGCGCCGAGCAGCCGCGGCAGGAGCTTGCGCCCGGTCTGCATGGCGCCCTTCGCCCACCGCTGTTGCTGCGCCTTGAAGGCGTTGACCTCCACCGGCAGCTCAGCCGGCACGGTCACCTCGGGGAGGAAGAGGAAGCGCCAGCCGGCGAGCTGGGCCCGGTAGGAGATATCGAGGTCTTCGGTGACCGTGTCGTGCTGCCAACCTCCCGCCTCCTCGATCGCTCGCCGCCGCCAGAGGCCCGCCGTGCCGTTGAAGTTGAAGAAGCAGCCGCTGCGCTGGCGGGCGAAGTGCTCGATCAGGAAATGGCCATCGAGGAGGATCGCCTGAGCACGGGTCAGCAGCGAGTAGTCGCGATTGAGGTGGGTCCAGCGCGCCTGCACCATGCCGAGCTCCGGGTCTGCGGCGAGATGGGGCACCAGAAGCTTGAGGAAGTCCGGCGCGGGCAGAAAGTCGGCGTCGAACACCGCCACCAGCTCGCCGGTCGCCCGTTCGAGGCCGTAAGCGAGAGCCCCGGCCTTGTAGCCTTCCCGCGTCGGCCGCCGCAGGTGGTGCACCGAGATCCCGCGGGCCCGACACCACGCCACGCGCTCGGCGACGATCGCGGTCGTCTCGTCCGTCGAGTCGTCGAGCACCTGGATCTCGAAACGATCACGCGGATAGTCCAGGGCCGCCACGGCGTCGAGCAGGCGGCCGGCCACGTACATCTCGTTGTACAGTGGCAGCTGAATCGTCACTCGGGGCCAGACCGGCGGCGCAGGTGGCAAGGCGGGCTCGCGCCCGCGGTGGCGTAGGTAGAGCGCCACCAGGAAGGCCCTGTGCAGACCGTAGAGGGCGAGGACGCCGAGGATCGAATAGTAGAGTGCCAGCGTCAGCGTCCCCATCCACGGGCTCAACCCCAGTGCGCTCATCGGCTCACCTCGCCGGCACCGTCAGACGCTGGACGGGCTGGGCGGCTCCGCTGATCGCCAGCCAGCTCGGCCTCCTCGCCTTGAGGGACCTCGCCGCCCACCTCGAGCTCGCCCTGGCCGTGCTCGGCCTGGGCTTCGTGGGCCTTGCCTGGAGCTCTCGCCGGCTGGCGGCCGCCGGGCTCGACCGCGCCGAGGTCGGGCGCGGCATCCTCCTGGTGGCGGCGCTGCTGCGCCTGCTGGCCCTGCCGCTGCCCGCCACGCTCTCGGACGACATCGAGCGCTATCTGTGGGACGGCCGCGTCGCAGCCGCCGGCTTCGACCCCTACCGCCTGGCGCCGGCGAGCGAGGAGCTGACGGCGCTGCGGGACACTCGTTGGCAGCGCCTGCCGCACCGGGATGTCCCCACCGTCTACCCGCCTCTCGCCCTCGGCCTCTTCGCGCTGGCGGGCCTCACGCCCTGGCCCTTCCTGGGGCTCAAGCTGGCGCTCGCGATGGCCGACCTCGTGGGTTGTGCCTGGCTGCTGCGGCTGGCGGAGACGGCGAAGCTGCCCGCCGAGCGCACCCTCTGGTTCGCCTGGAACCCGCTGGTCGTCCTCGAGGTGGCCGGCATGGGGCACGTCGACGGCCTGGCGGTGGCCTGCGCGGTGGGTGCCGTGCTGGCCGTGGCCCGTGGTCGCGCCGCGCTCGCCGCACTGGCGACCGCCGCCGGTGCGCTCGCCAAGCTCGTGCCGCTCGCCGCGATGGCGGGCTGGGCGCGAGCGAGCCGGCGGCCGGCTCGGTTCCTCGTCGCGGCCGGCGGCACCTTGGGCCTGGTCCTGGTGCCGCTCCTGGCTCGCCTGGGAGGGCCGCCTCCCGGCCTCGTCACCTACGGCGTCGCCTGGGAGTTCGACGGCCCGTTCTATGAGCCGCTGTGGCGGCTGCTCGCCGCGGTCGGGGCGGACTCCGGGCTCAAGATGGGCCTGGATCAGCTCAAGGAGTGGACCGGTCACCACGTCGACCTCGCTCTCAACCAACTCTATCCTTGGGTCTACCCGCAGTGGCTGGCCAAGCTCGTCCTCGGCGTGGGGATCCTCGGCGTGCTCGCCCGGCACTGGCGCGCTGCGGGCCACGGCGACTCTGCCACGGCCACCCGGCGGCTCTTCGGCGGCCTCCTGCTGTGCTCGGCAACCGTCTATCCGTGGTACCTGCTCTGGGTGCTGCCCTGGGCCGCCCTGACGCTTTCGGGGCCGTGGCTGCTGCTGGCCGCCACCTCCCTGCTCAGCTATCTTCCCCAGCATCGCACCGTCGACCTCTTCCCCGCCACCTTCCTCCTCGTCTGGCTGCCACCCGCCGCGCTCGCCCTCGGTACCCGGTGGCGCCGGCTGCGGGAGCCGGCGTGATGGCTGAGCCGCTGGCCAGCCCGGCAGCCAGCCGATCGCCGGACCTGGCGGCTGGCCCTGCCCGCTATCGCCTCACAATCTCTTATCTCGGCAGCCGCTATGCCGGCTGGCAGCGCCAAGCCAATGCCCTCGCCATCCAGCAAGTGGTCGAGGAGGCGCTCTCCGATCTCACCCAGGAGCGCTCGGTGGTGGTCGGTGCGAGCCGCACCGATGCCGGGGTGCACGCCCGCAGGCAGGTAGTGCACCTGGACCTGCAGCGGGCTTTCGCCCCGCGGGGCTTGATCTTCGGCTCCAACGTCCGCCTGCCGGAGGACATCCGCGTGCTCGCTGCCGAGCAGATCGCGCCGGCCTTCCACGCTCGGCGGAGCGCCCGCGCCAAGGTCTACCGCTATCGGCTCGTGCGCACGCGCGTTCTCTCTCCGCTCGACGCGGCGCAGGCGATGCGGGTCGAGCCCAGGCTCGACCTCGCTCCGATCGTCGACGCGACCCGGCTGCTGCTCGGACGGCACGACTTCTCGGCCTTCGCGGTCGCCGGCGGCTCCCATGAGGACCCCCAGCGCAGCATCTTCTCCGCCGTCTGGCACGAAGACGGGCCGTGCTGCGAGCTGGTCATCGAAGGCAGCGGTTTCCTGCGCGGGATGGTGCGCACGCTGGTCGGCACGCTACTTGAGGTGGGTCGCGGCAGGCGCTCAGTCAGCTCTTTCGGCGAGCTCCTCGCGGGTGGCCCACGCTCGCTCGCCGGGCCGACGGCACCTCCGCAGGGCCTCGTGCTCGAACGGGTGGTCTATCCGCCGCCCTGGGATGACGGCCCTGAAGGGGCCGCCACGGCAGACGACCCCGGATGAGCAGGCGCCAGGGGCCGCAGAGTGCCGCAGAGCGCTGTGGTAACTTACGCCACCCTCTGTCGCGGAGCCTGAGTGCCACCCAGCCCGGGAAGCGGGTCCGAGCCTTGAGCCGCCTCTCTCTTCCGACCTCGCTCGGCGCCCGGCGCCGAACGGGCACCCCGCCGGTGGGGGGCGCCGGCGCAGCCGACTGCCCGCTGAGACCGGGCCCACCGTGAAGCGCCTCCTCACTGCCGCCGTCGGCGTGCCGCTGATGCTGCTCGCCACCTTCCGCTTCTCCTCGGTGGCGTACTTCGTGCTCGCCGCGACCCTCTTCGGCCTGGCGGCGATCGAGTTCGTCCGCATCGGCCGCGCCTGGGCCCCCGGCAGCGTGCTCGCCCTGGTGCCGATCGGCGCCGTGGCCCTCGGCTGGGTGCTCTCCTTCCCACCGATGCCGACGCAGCTGTCCGGCACCGTCGTGCTCGTCGTGGGCCTCGCTCTGGTGGTCGGTGCCGGCTGCGCCGTCCTCTTCCTGCGCACTCCCGTCGAGCAGGCACCCATGGCTCTCGGTCTGCTGACCTACGCCATTCCCTACTTCGGCCTGGCGACCGCCAGCTTCGTCCACCTGCAACGCCAGGACCCGTGGTTGGTGTTCTTGCTGTTCGCCATCGCCTGGCTGGGCGATACGGCCGCCTACTACGTCGGCAGCAGCTGGGGGCGGCACAAGCTGGCTCCGGTGGTCAGCCCGAAGAAGAGCTGGGAGGGGGCCGCGGCCGGCTTCGTCGTCAGCGTGCTCGCGACCTTGATCTGGAGCCTCTGGTTCCTGCGGCGGGTGGACCTCGCCGTGCTCGCGGTGGGCGGCCTGACGGCGATCGCAGCTCAGGTGGGCGACCTCGTCGAGTCGCTGTTCAAGCGCGCCGCGAGCATCAAGGACTCCGGCAACCTGCTGCCCGGCCACGGCGGCCTGCTCGACCGCGCCGACGCCGTCCTCTTCGCGGCACCCGTGTTCTGGCTGGGTTGCTTGCTCGCCGCCGACCACTTCCGCTGGCGCTGAGCGCCGCTTCGCGCGCCGGGCAGCGGTCCGGTATCATCAACGGCGCCTCGGCCAGGGCCGGCGGCCAACTACGGAACCCGGATGCAACTGCTGACCACGCTCCTCGCCACCGCCTTCGCCCTCGGTCTCATCATCTTCATCCACGAGGCGGGGCACCTGCTCGCCGCCCGCGCCTTCAACATCCGCGTTCTGGCCTTCTCACTCGGTTTTGGCAAGCGGCTGTGGGGGATTCAGCGCGGCGAGACGGACTACCGCCTGTCGTTGGTGCCGCTCGGCGGCTACGTGAAGCTGGGTGGAGAGCATGCCGACGAGGCGACGGACGACCCGCGGGACTTCGTCAACCGGCCGCGCTGGCAGCGCATCCTGGTCTATCTCGCCGGCCCGTTCATGAACATCGTCCTCGCCGTCGGGCTGTTCACCGGGGTGTTCATGGTCGGTATCGAGGCGCCGCCGCGCAAGCTCGAACCGGTGATCGGTGCTCTCGCACCCACGTCACCCGCGGACGTCGCCGGTTTGCACGTGGGCGACCGCATCCTCGCCATCGACGGGCAAGCCGTCGACGACTTCAACGACGTGCAGTTCGCCGTGATGGCCGCGCCGGGCCGCCCCCTCGCGCTCACCGTGGAGCGTGGCAGTGAGCGGTTGGACCTCACCCTCACCCCTCTGCGTGTTCCCAAATACGAGATCGGCGAGGCCGGTTTCGTGGGCCTCGGCAAGGTGCGCGTCAAACGGGTGCTGCCCGGCGCACCCGCCGAGCAGGCAGGCCTCCAGGCCGGCGACGAGATCGTGCAGGTGGCCGGCCATTCGGTGATCTCGCAGGCCGATTTCATCGCCTTCATCGAGCAGCGGCCGGACGAGGCCCTGCCCCTGGCGATCGTGCGCGCGGGAAACCCCCTCGAGATCAGCGTCACCCCCAAGGGGGACAAGGGGGCCGCGCGCATCGGCGCCGAGATCAGCTACGGATACTTCCAGCGCTATCCGTTCCGCCAGGCCTTCGTCGAGAGCCTCTACTACAACTGGGACATCGTGCAGCGGACCTTCGAGGTGCTGGGCAAGGTGTTCACCGGCAAGCTGGCCGCCAAGGGCGCGCTCGCCGGACCGATCGAGATCGCCCGCATCAGCGGCGAGACGGCCCGGCAGGGCATGCCAGACTTTTTCCATCTGATCGCCTTCATCTCGATCTCGATCGCGCTGGTGAACCTCCTGCCGATCCCCATCCTGGACGGCGGCCAGACCTTGATCCTGCTCATCGAGAGCGTGCTCCGTCGCGACCTCTCGATGGCGGTCAAGGAACGCCTCGCGCAGGTCGGGATGGTGCTGATCGTCGCCCTGATGGTGACGGTGGTCTTTTTCGACCTGCAAAAGCAGTTCTAGGCGGCGCGCCGCCGGGGAGGCAGTGATGAGCGATCCCAGCGGGGGCTTGGTGGTGGGGCAGCGAGCCCCCAACTTCGATCTCGGCTCGACCTCGGGCTGCGTCTTGATGCTGCGTGACGAGCTCGCCCGGACCCCGGTGCTGCTCTATGTCTTCGCCCCCGGCGCACCGGCGCGCAGCGACCTCCACGCTCTGGCCGCAGCCTGGCCGCAACTGCAGGCGAAGAAGGTCCGCCTCCTCGGCCTGGCTCCCGCCCCCTTGGCCGAGCTCGAAGGCGTTCGGCGCGAGCTCGACCTGCCATTTCCCTTGCTCGCCGACGACCGCGGCTTCCACCGCCACTACGGTCTCAGCGTGACCGCGGGCGAGGCGGCCCGACCCGCGCTCTTCTTGATCGACCGCAACCAGGCCGTCACCGCCGCCTGGTGCCCGCTCACCAAGATCGACACGGCGCTCGCGACTGTCCTCGCCGGTGGCGGCGTGCGGACGTCGCCGCTCGCCAGCTACCCGCGGCGAGTCCTCAACCGCTGGGTCGAGCGCTGGGTCGCCTGAACGTGGCGGCCTCGAAGGCGACAGCGCAAGACGTGGCAGAACAGAAGGTGGCAGGCGACACCGCGTCGACGGAGCGCCGGAGCCGCGCGGGAGCCGCGCGATGAGGCGCTCCCGCCTGCTCCGGCTGCTCGCCCTCATTGCCCACGCCGGCCTTCTCCTCGTGCTGTTCTCGACCGCCGCCTACATCTCCTTCAGCCTCTTCGTGCGCAGCGGCGTCACCCGCACCCCGGACCTCACCGGCCTCGCCCGGGAGGAGGCGATGGCGACCCTTGCCGAGTCTGGGCTGGTCTGGGAAGAGGCGGGGCTGGCGGGGGTCCACAGCGACTCGATCCCGGCCGGCTCGGTGGCGCGGCAGCGACCGCGACCCGGTAGCCTGGTCAAGCGGGGGAGCGCGGTCGAGGCCGTCTTGTCCCTCGGCCCCCAACAGCTGACCCTCCCCGACCTGCGCGGCCTCACGCCGCAGGCGGCGCAATCGACCCTCGCCGGCCTTGGCCTCACGGTCGGGCGGACCCTGCGGGTGCTCAGCCCAGAGGCCACCCCGGGGACCGTGGTGGAGCAGGAACCCGCCGCAGCAGCACCCGCGCGGGCCGACGGCAAGGTCGATGTGCTGGTGGCCCTCGACAGCTCCACCTCCGCCTACCTGATGCCGGACCTGGTCTACCGCGACGTCGACACGGTGCGGCGCTTCTTCCAGTCCCACGGCCTGCTGGTGAGCGCGGTCCGGCCCGAGGTCTACGAGGGCATTCCTGAAGGTGTTATCCTCCGCCAGACCCCGCTGGCGGGACATCCGATCCGCCGCCACGATGCCATCACCCTGGTGGTGGCCTCACGGGCCTCCAAGCCCTGAAGCCGATGCTGATCGCCCCCTCGATCCTCGCCGCCGATCTGGCCGACCTCAAGGCGGCGCTCGAGGTCTGTGCGTCGGCCGAGGCCGACCTCGTGCACGTCGACGTGATGGACGGCCATTTCGTCCCCAACCTGACGTTCGGGATCCCCGTCCTCCGCGACCTGGCCCGCCACACCTCGCTGCCCCTCGACGTGCACTTGATGGTCGAGCAGCCGGAACGACTGTTGGACGAATACCTCGACGCCGGGGCCAGCCGGGTGGCAGTGCACTGGGAGGCGGTGAGCCACCTCGACGGCACCCTGGCGCGGATTCGCCGCCGGGGTGCCAAGGCCGGCGTGGCGATCAACCCGGCGACTCCTGTCGAGCTCTTGGTCGATGCCTTGCATGCCCTCGACTTCGTGCTCGTGATGTCCGTCAACCCAGGCTTCAGCGGTCAGACCTTCCTCTCGCGCTCGCTCGACAAGGTCCGCCGCTTGCGGGCGCTCATCGCGACCAGCGGAGCGACGGTCGAGATCGAGGTCGATGGCGGCGTCGGTCCCACGAACGTCGCCGCTTTGGCGCAGGCCGGCGCCGATTCCGTGGTGGTGGGCTCGGCCGTCTTCCAGCGCGCCGATCCACCGGCTACGATCCGTGAGCTGCGGCGTCTCGCCGCCACCTGATCCGCGAGGAGAACGCATGCACCACCGCCTTTCGGTGAGGCCCGTTGCGACCCTGCTGCTGTTCTGCCTGGCGGCAACCGCCTGCAAGGGCACCCACCAAGATCCGATCCTCGCGCTCTCTGCCGTCGAGTCCCTCGGGCTCGGCAAGGACCTAATGAGCAAGCAGAAGTACGGTCGTGCCCGGCCCTACTTCGTGCACGCCTTCGAAGTCGAGCCGAACTCCGCGGTAGGCCGGGAGTCGCTGCTGCTGGCCGCAGACACCTTCTACCTCGAGGGCGGGCGCACCAACCTCTTGCAGGCCGAGGCCAAGTACCGCGACTTCCTCAACCGCTTCCCGACCAGCGACCGCTCGGCCTACGCGCAGTTCCAGGTGGCGAGCAGTCTGGCGAAGCGGGTGGAGAGGGCAGACCGGGATCAGTCGACCACCCGCCAGGCGCTGACCTCCTTCGAGGAGCTCTTGCGGCTCTATCCCACCAGTGAGTACGCCGCCCAGGCACGCGAACAGATTCGGCTCGTGCGCGACAACTTGGCCGAGCACGAGGTGACGGTCGGGGACTTCTATGTCCGCTACGGCATCCCAGAAGCTGCGATCTCTCGTTTCGAGTACACCCTGGAGAGCTTCCCGGACTACAGCGGCAAGGACCGCGTCCTGTACTTGCTGGGGCGTAGCTATTTGGCCGCCAAGCGGCCTGCCGATGCCCGCGGGGCCTTCGAACGCCTTCGCCAGCAGTTCCCCGAGAGCCCCTTCCTGAAGGACGTTCCCGCCAACATCCCTGATGCTGCGGCCGAGCCCCCGGCGACCAAGCCGGCCGAGGCCAAAGCGGCAGGAGCGGCCGAGGGAGGCGTGCGGTGAGACCTCGGCGCGTTGGCGGGGCCCTTGCCCTCTGCCTCTTCGCCGGCTGCGCGAGTGGGCCGTTCGCTCGCACCGCGACGCCCCGGGGGGACGAGGTCACCGCCCTCAAGGCTCGTCTCGTCGAGCTGCAGCGGCAAGTGACGGTGCATGAGGTCGAGCTCACCCGGCTGCGCGAGCGCTTGGTGGCGCTCGAGGCCGGGCGGGGCCCGACCAACGCAGCGCCGAGGGTGGCTACGCCGGCCGCCCCGCCGCCGCCTCGCGCCCAGGGCCTGGACGATGGCGTGCGGCCGCAGGCTGGTGACAGCCTCGAGCAGGCGGACCTGCCGGCCGCACCGCCGACGGCGCATCCGCCGCCAGCCCCACCTGCAGCCAACCCGGGCAGCCTCGGCGCCGGCGGCATCACGCCGCCAGCGGGCGAGGTGATCGCCGCCCCCGCCGAGGCGCTGGCGCGCTACGACCGCGCCCTCGAGCTCTACCAGACGGGCAAGTACGCCGAGGCCGAGGGAGCTTTCCGGACTTTTCTCGACGCCTGGCCGAGCACGGACCTGACCGACAACGCGGGCTACTGGATCGGCGAGTCTCGCTGGTCTCGGCAGGACTACGAAGGAGCGCTGGCGGCGTTCCGCCAAGCCATCGAGCGCCAGCCGACCGGTAACAAGGTCCCCGACTCTCTGTTCAAGATGGGCCGCTGCCTCGAACAGCTGCAGGACGACGAGGGCGCCCGGGAGGTCTACGGCGAGGTGGTGCGACGCTTCGCCGGTACCGCCGTGGCGGTCACCGCCGGCGAACGGCTGGCGAACCTGCCGTAGCGGCCCCTCGGCGGGCAAGCGGGAACCCGGGGAGGTGGCCACAGGCCACCATCCCTTCAAGCATCGCTTGAACGGCCCTGGCCTAAAGGTGCCTCACGCTTGACACTTGGGGCGAAACTAGGGTAGCTTGGCAAATAGCGACTTCAGTATAGATGAGGTGCGCCCCCCCGCTCAACGGGAGGTTCCCTGAGATGATGCGACCCGTTCTCCGTGCCACCGCGACGACCGCCCTTCTCCTCCTCTGTGGGACTAGCCTGGCGGCTGATGATCGGCCGCCCGCGAACCTGCATCAGGTGGGTGATCACTGGACCGCCTGGGACCCACCCGTCCCTGGACCCAACGACAAGGTCCACATCGTCGTCCCCGGCGACACCCTCTGGGACCTCGCGCGCACGCTCTACGGCGACCCCTACCTGTGGCCCCAGCTCTGGGAGCGCAACCAATACGTGCTCGACGCCCACTGGATCTACCCGGGCGACCCTCTCTTCATCGAGGGCCAGGTGGACAGCGCCGCTGGTCTCGACGAGGATCTCGGCGAAGGTGAGCAGGTGGGTGGGGGCGGTACCGGGGCGGCCGCAGGGGATGCGACGGCCGGCGGCGCTGGTTCCGGCGCTGAAGGCGGCGGTGGTGGTGATCTGGCGAACGTCCTCGGCATCGACGAGGCGGCCGGACCACCAGCCCCCCTCGGTGCCGAGTCTGACATCTACTGCTCCGGCTACGTTGGCGAGATCGACGAGGTGTTTCCCCACTCGATCGTCGGCTCTGAGTACGAGGCGATGCTGCCAAGCCTCCACGGCACGGCCCCGCAGAGCATGCGCAGCGCACGCAGCCATCTGACGACGGCAAAGTACGGTCTGTCGACCGGCGACATCGTCTACGTCGACGGCGGGCGGGCCTCCGGGCTCAGCCCAGGCAGCTTATTCACCATCATCGACACCGACGAGCGGGTCGTTTCGCACCCGCGCAGCAACAAGCCCTTCGGCCGCCTCTACCACTACGCCGGGCGCCTGCGCATCCTCTCGGTCCAAGACGAGACGGCGATCGCGGAGATCGTGTTCACCTGCGACCCGATCACCGTGGGCGCTCGGCTGAAGCCCTTCGAGCCGGAGCCGGTGCCGCTGGCGCGGCGTACCGGGATGCGGCCGGTCAACTTCCCGCCGCCCGCCGAGAGCCTGGCCGACGCCCCGGTGATTCTCCTGGCCAGCGACCGGCAGGTGGCCCTCGGGGACGACAACGTCGTCTACATCGATCGCGGGCTCGACGCCGACGTGACTCCCGGTGACATCTACACCATCTACCGCTTGCATCCCAAGGGCCTGCCCCCCGTCGTCGTCGGCGAGCTGGCCGTACTGTCCGTCCACCCGCACTCCTCGGTGGCGAAGATCATCGCAGCTCGCCACACGATCTACCCCGGCGATCTGATCGAACTGAAGTAGGAGGGTGCCCGGCGGCCGATCGCCCCGGGCACCTGTGTTATCCTGCCGCGGTCGCCAACGCTGTAGGGACCGAGGGGAACGTGGCTGAACAGAGCCTGAACGGCAGTCTTTCTCGCATCGTGGACGAGCTGGTGCGCCGGGGGGTCACCCTCGAGCAGGCTCGGCGCGAGTTCGAGAAACAGTTCATCGTCGCCTCTCTGAAGTCCAACGAAGGCAACTATGGGCGGTCGGCACGCTCCATGGGCGTGCACCGCAACACACTGCGCAACAAGGTCACCACTCTCGGAATCGCCTCCGAGGAGCTGAAGACCGCAGTCCGGCGTCCCTCGCGCCGGCGTCACTCGGAGACCTGATCCGAGGCAGTTGCGCCAGGAGATTTAAGTCTCCACTTGAGAGACCTGGCACAAAACTAGCTTACGCGTGAGCCACCAATGGCTCGCCATCCAGGGACCCTGGATGGAACTGTGTCCGTTCGAGCGGGCTCTGTGGGCCGACGAGGCCCCGAGTCCACCGCAACGCCATCACGGCCCGCTCGATGTCGTTCAACAACGCTGGAGTGTGTACTCGATGTCCAAGACCTCTCTGCGTGTGCCCTTCGTGGCACTCGTGATGGTGCTCTTCCTGATTGTCATGCTGGGAGCGACCCCGTCGGGGTTCTCGAACGCCGGCCAACGCGTCCTGCCCAACCTGGATGAGATCGACCTCTTCCGGCAGCTGATGGCTGCCTTCGACCCGGCGCAAGGGAACGAGCGCCATTTCCAGGCCGTCGAGGCCGATGACCTGGTGTCTGCCCTCCACCAGGAGGAGCCCTCCTTCGCTCTCTTCGATCGTGCCCACCGTGAAGCACAGGGGGAGACCCTCGCGGCGATCCCCTACGGCCGAGCGATCGAACGCGCCGCCGAGCGCTTTGGCGTCGACGGCCTCTTGCTGGCGTCCGTGGTGGAGGTGGAGTCGAACTTCAACGCCCGCGCCGTCTCACCGCGGGGTGCCGTCGGCCTCGCGCAGGTGATGCCCAGCGCCGAAGGCCTCTACACGGTCGAGGCGCTCCAGGACCCCGACACCAACCTGGCGGCCGGTGCCTGGTACCTTAAGGCATTGCTCGATCAGTACGATGGGGACTTGGAGCTGACGCTGGCGGCCTATAACGCCGGGCCCGGCAACGTCGCTCGCTACGGCGGCGTGCCACCCTTCTCGGAGACCCGAGCCTTCATCCGCAAGGTGCTGGCCCTCTACGAGACCCACCACCAGGGCACGGCGCGGCTCGCCCTGCACGGCGGCGCCACCACGGCGGAGGTGGCCGTTCTTGCACGCTGAGCCGATGCTCTAGGGGGTCTGCTCTTTGCTCGACGGCGGGCTGGTCTCCGACAGCTGCTGGCGGGGAGCCGTCTCGTCGTCGCCTTTCAGACCCTTCTTGAAGTTCCGGATCCCCTCGCCCAGGCCCTTGCCCAGCTGGGGGATCTTGCTGGCCCCGAAGATCAGGATGAAGATCGCGAGGATCACCAGCAGCTCGGTCATACCGATTGAGCCCAACATAGCGTTTCAACTCCCGTCGTCACGCGCCTGCGGGCACCGTCGCGGCCTTCCCGCGGGGTGGGCGACGCGACCGGCAGTCTAGCAGAAGGGCTCGCGGCCGCTACGGTGCAGCTCGGCGAGGAGCGGCGCCGCCTCCGGCAGATGTGCGAGATGCCCTGCCGCACTCGCCAGGGTGGGAGGGATCAACGGTAGATGGCGCGGCGAGCCCCGGCGGGCAAAGGCAGCGAAGGTCCCGACGGCCTTAAGCGTCCGCTGGGCCGCCACGCGGTGGAAATGCACCGCGTCCCGCGAGTTCGCGACCGCGCCGCCGAGGAGCCGTGCGGCGACCTCCGGCGGCGGGAACAGACTGTCGTTGAGCAACGAGGCGAGGTCGTAGAACCGCGGCCCGAGACGCAGGTCCTGGTGGTCGAGGACGGCGAGGCGACCTGCGGGATCGGCAGCTAGAGGGACCAGGTTCCGCACCATGAAGTCGCGGTGACAGGGCACCAGTGGCCCGCGGCCCAGCTCCGCGGGCAAGGCCTCGAAGAGGTCTCGCCAGGCTCTCTCGACCACCTCACCGGCAAGCCAGCCCTCGGGGGCCAGGTAGGCCTCCCAGGTCTGGCCCAGCTCGCGGGCGAGAAGTGCGGCGTCGAGCGGCGGGCTCAGCTCGGCCACGGCCGGGATCGGCAGGGTCGCGATCTGGTCCGCGACCCCGACGGCTTCGGCGAAGAGGCCTTCGAGCAGGCCCCAGGGCTCGCCGGCGAGGTCGAAGACGGTGCGCGGCCCGAGGTCTTCGAGGAGCATCCAACCGGCCGCCTCGTCCCAGACCGCGATTCCTGGCACCCGCACTCCGAGCCCGCTGAGGAGCCGGCCCGTGGCGACGAAGCGACGACCTGCAGCGAGGAGCTCCGGCGGGTAGGTGGCGAGGAGGACGGTCTCGCCAGCACGCCGCGATCCACGGTAGTAGCGGCGGGCCGACACGTCGCCGGGCAAGGCCACGAAGCTCGCCGCCACCGCTTCCCAGCTCTCCAGCCAGGCTTCCAAAGGGATCGCGTCGGCCCGGCTGGCGAAGGCCTCACAGGGGGTGCGGAGCACGAAAACTAGGCTACCACGGGCCCTTGGCGGGCTCGCGGTCGAGGTTTGACACCCTCCAGAGTGAGGTCCATAATCCCGCCCAACGATCGGGCTACCCGTATGAAGATGCCGAGGCAAGACCGTGATCTGCGCGAGCTTCTCCGCGACCTCGGCCGCGCTCTCACCGAAGCGATCGCCGACTCACCGGAGGTCGGGCGGACCCTGCGGCGCATCCGCCGAGAGGGCTACACCCTGCAGTTGCTGCTCGACTGCAAGCGCGAGGAAAGCGAGAACGACGAGCCGGTCGTGGTTGCCGCCTCGACCGGTGACGACCCAGCCTTCCGCATCGACGCGCGCGATCTGTCCTTTCTGCGCTCCATCGGGATCGATCCCACCCGTCGTCTCAAGCGCCGCAAGAGCTAGGAACGAAAGCGGCGGCTCGCCCCTGCCGGGCCATGCCGACGAGGCCACCAACGATGCAACTCCGCGGTCTTCCGCGCCCTGCCCTCGCGGCCGTCCTCGCCGGCGTGGTCGACCGCCCCTTCCGGGTCGAGCAGATCTACCGCGCTCTCCACCAGCGGGGCGTGGAGTCCTTCGACGAGATCTCGGACCTCCCACAGGCCTTGCGTCAGGAGCTCGCCGCCCGCTTCACCATCGGCCGACTCCACCTGGCCGCCCAGGAGCCGGCGAGCGACGGCAGCGCCAAGCTGCTCTTCGAGCTCGCTGACGGCGCCACCATCGAGGCCGTCGACATCCCAGACGGCGACCGGCGCACCCTCTGTGTGTCGAGCCAGGCGGGGTGCGCCCTGGCCTGCAAGTTCTGCGTCACCGGCTTCTGGGGCGCCGGTCGCAACCTGACGAGCGGCGAGATCGTCGGGCAGGTGACCGCCATCCGCCGCTTGCGCGGCCTTCCCGCGACCGGGCCGGGCTCCGGCCTCAATCTCGTCTTCATGGGCATGGGCGAGCCGCTCCTCAACCTCGAGGGCCTGGAAGCGGCCCTCGAGGTGCTGACCGAGACGACCTCGTATCGCCGGATCACCGTCTCGACGGCCGGCGTCGTGCCCGGGATCGAGGCGATGGCTCGCTGGCCGGCACAGCCGAATCTGGCGATCTCGCTCCACGCTCCCGACGACGCGCGCCGCGATGAGCTGATGCCGATCAACCGCACTTACCCGCTCGCCGCGCTGATCGGCGCCTGCCGGGCCTTTCCGCGGCAGCCGGGTCGCAAGATCACTTTCGAGTACCTGCTGATCCGCGACTTCAACGACGGGCAGGCGGACGCCGACGCCTTGGTACGGCTGCTGGCTCACGTCCCTGCCAAGGTGAACCTCATCCCGATCAATCCAGACCCCGTGCTCGGCGACCGCATGGTGCCACCACCACCCACCGTGGTCGACCAGTTCCAGGCGCGTCTGCGGGAGAAGGGGATGATCGCCACCGTACGCCGGCGGCGGGGCGACGAGGTGAGCGCTGCCTGTGGCCAGCTCCGCGCCTTCGGCCGCAACCCGCGCGGCTTTCGGCTGGGCTCGGTCAGCTAGACCTCTGGGGCACGCCAGACGAAGGCGAAGTTGCGGCCAGCCACCGCACCGTCACGCCGGAAGCTGTGCAGCCTCTCGCCCTCGCAACGAGTGCAGCCGTCGACCTCGTCAATGCGCTCGACGCCGCAGCGACGCAGCTGGGTCGCCGCCGCCCGCACGAGATCGAGATGAGGCCGGCCGCGAGGCCCCGGCTGAACGACTGCCGGACCTGCGACCGCTGCCACGGCGGACGCCACCTCGCTTCCCACCTCGTAGCAGCACGGTCCGATCGCTGGCCCGATCCAGGCGCGCAGGCTGGCCGTGGCAACGGGCAGCGCCGCGAGACTGGCGGCGAGGATCTCCAGGGCGAGGCCTCGCCAGCCAGCGTGGACAGCCGCTACCACGCCCCCACCCGCGAGCACCACCGGCACGCAATCCGCCGTCTTCACCACCAACGCCAGCCCGCGCTGGCCGGTCCACAGCGCATCCCCCTGCCCGCACCCACCAGCCGCCGCCGCGAGCACGGTCGCCGAGTGCACCTGCTCGAGCCAGCTCGCCGCGAGGCCCGCGTTGCCTGCGACCTCGTATAGCGCCGCTTCCGGGAGCGCAGGCCGGCCTCGCCCGACGAAGACGACGCGGACGTCGCCGTCGCGAGCCGTCCAACACCAGGCTGGAGATTCTTCGCCGCTCATGAGGCGATCCTATCCGGGCGGCTCGGCGGCCGGGGTCGCGGACCCGCAAAGCGGGCCGGCAACGCCGCGGGCCTGAGGTAGACTGCGGCGGATGTTGCCACGAGAGGCTGGGGGCTGCACGCGGCGGAGAACGCTGGCGGCTGCCCGCCCGTCGAGCTGAGCGCGCCGTGATCCAGCTCTACAACGTCATCAAGCGCTATCCACCCGGCGACAGCAGTGCGCTGAGCGACGTCACGCTACACATCCCACGTGGCGACTTCGTCTTCCTGACCGGCGCGAGCGGCGCCGGCAAGACCACCCTCCTCAAGCTCATCTTCCGGCAGGAGGCACCGAGCAGCGGCCAGATCCTCGTCAACGGCCGTAATGTCTCGTCGATCCCCCGCAGCAAGATCCCCTTCCTGCGCCGCACGATGGGTGTGGTGTTCCAGGACTTCCGCCTGATCGCCCGCAAGACGGTCTTGGAGAACGTGACCTTCTTGCCGCGCGTACTCGGCGTGGACCTCGCGGGCCGCCGGCGCCTGGCCTACGAAGCCCTGCGCAAGGTCGGCCTCGCCGATCGCGCCGGCGCATTTCCGCTGCAGCTCTCGGGCGGTGAGCAGCAGCGCATCGCCATCGCGCGGGCGATCGTCTACGAGCCAGAGCTCCTGATCGCCGACGAGCCGACCGGCAACCTCGATCCCGACCTCTCGCGCGAGATCCTCGCCCTCTTCAAGGCCATCCACCGGCGGGGGACGACCGTCCTCCTGGCGACCCACGACCGCGCAACGATCCAGCGGCTCGGCGGCCGGGTGATCACCCTCGACCGTGGCCGACTGGCGGCCGACCAGCAGGTGGTCGGCCTCGAGGCGCCACTCGCGGTGGAGGAAGACCGGCCGCGGCGAGACGGCGGTACGACGCCGGCCGACGACGGACCGCGTCCGCCGCCCGCGGACCAGGCCCCTGGCGCCGACGGCGCAGGGACGAACCCCGACGGGCTCGTCGCGGAGGCCGAGGCGTGACCCTCGGCCAGGCCTTCGGCTACTTCCTCAAGGAGGCGGCCGTCAACCTCCTGCGCAGCTGGAAGGTGAGCCTGGTGGCGATCCTCACCATCGGTGTCAGCCTGTTCGTCGGCGGCACCTTCCTGGTGCTGTCGAACAACCTCGCAGAGCTCGTCCAGCGCTGGCAGGACGAGACGAAGGTGAGCCTCTACCTGGAGCCGAACGTCGCCGACGCCGACCTGCAGGCCCTGGTGGCCGAGATCTCCCGCGAACCCTGGGTGCAGAGCGTCGACCACGTCGACCGCAAGGCGGCGAAGGAGCGCTTCCAGGCCATCTTCCCCAGCCTCGCCGAGCTGGTGAGCAACGACCGCGACGAGCCGCTGCCCGCTTCGCTGGAGGTGGCCATCCGCCCCCAGGCCGGCGACAGCTCTGCTCTCGACAGCTGGATCACCGCTCTGCGCCAGCGGCCAGGGATCGAGATGGTCGACGACGACCGCGAGTGGCTGGGGCAGCTGGCGACCGTCGTCGCCCTCGGCCGGGGCCTCGGCATGGCGCTCGGCCTGATCCTCCTGGCGGCGGCGGTCTTCACCATCGCCAGCGTCGTGCGGCTGACGGCGTACCTCTACTACGACGAGATTGCCATCATGCGGCTGGTGGGCGCCACCGAGTTCTTCATCCGTGGCCCGTTCTACGCCGAGGGCTTGATCCAGGGCTTTCTCGGCGGCCTGCTGGCGGTCGCCTGCTTGCTGGTCGGCTACCAGGTCGCGGTCGCCAAGGTGGCTGGCTCGGCCTGGGGCGGCCTGCTGCTGCTGCGTTTCCTCGGCCCGTTGGAGCTGCTGGCGCTCGTCCTGTTGGGCGCCACCGCCGGGCTGGTGGGGGCCGTGGTCTCCCTGCGCAAGGAACGCCTCGGCGAGCCAGAGGTGGCCTAAACCGCGTCTCGGCGGCGAGCCGGCAAGGCCGGCATCACCTCCGACCACCACGCTGCCGCCTCGCAGCCAACTCGCCGGGTAGAAAAGCTAAAGGGCACGGCCGTCTTGCGCCGTGCCCTCGCACCCCGTACTCGCTGCCGTACGGAAGCCGGTCGACTGCCGCTCGGCTACCGCACCTTGAGGATGATCAAGGCGCGCCGGTTCTGAGCCCGTCCGGCGGCGGTCGCATTGTCGCCCACCGGATCGGCCGAGCCCTTGCCCTCGGTGCTGATCCGGGCACCGTCGATGCCATGGCGGGAGACCAGGTAGGTCTTCACCGCATCGGCCCGGCGCTGACTGATCCGCTGGTTGCTGGCGTCGCCGCCCTTGCTGTCGGTGTAGCCGATCACCAAGGCGTAGCGCTCGGCGTCGTTCTTCATCCGCAACGCCACTTCGTCGAGCGTCGCCTTGCAACGGTTGTCGACACGGGCGCTGCCGGCGGCGAACTGGCAGACCTCCTCGATCGCCGGCGGCGGCGGTGGCGGCTCGGCGTTCCGGCGCGCCTCCTCCTCGGCCCGGCGGCGAGCCTCCTCTTCAGCGGCCAGGCGGCGCGCTTCCTCTTCGGCCTTGCGCCGGGCCTCCTCCTCGGCTGCGACGCGACGTGCCTCTTCTTCGGCCGCCAGTCGCCGCGCTTCCTCTTCAGCGGCCAGCCGGGCCGCTTCGGCCGCCTTCTCGCGGAAGAGGTGCGGGAAGTAGGTCAGGCCGACGAGACCGCCGAGGGGGCAGTGCTCGTCGGTGTCGCTCAGCTGCGCGAGGTCGACGCGCAAACCGAAGTTGAAGGCCCAGTTGTCGCCCTGGCCGAACCACAGACGGCCACCGGTGGTGAGGTCGATGTTGTCGTCAGGCTTGGCACCACCGCCGGAGTAGACGGTCGCCGCCAGCTCGGTGAGCCAGTAGAGCCGGTCAGAGACCTTGGCGGCATAGCCCACGCCGCCGAGGATCTCGGCCGGCACCTTGGCGTTGTCGGCGTCGCCCGGGTCGTGATACCCGAGGTTCAGCACCCAGCGGTGGAGCTCGTAGGAGAGACCAGCACCGAAACCGGTGTCACCGGTGACCACACCTTCCTTGTCGTCACCCGTGGGCAGGTCGACGAAGCCGTTGATCCCGAAGTGCCCGTCGCCGGCCGGCATGCCGTACTTGGCGCCGAGCCGGACATCGCCGAAGCCCTTGGCGTCGATCTCGTTGACGAAGAAGCGGCCGTTCACCCGCCCATAGCGGCGGTTGTTGCTGGCGTCGAACTGCTCCCAGGGAAGGAGAAGGGAGAGCTCGAAGTTGTCGGTGATGCCGTAACCGACACTGGCCGACACGCGGTTGTGCTCGTAGTCCCAGTCGGACGACGAACCTGCCAGCAATTGCACGTTGGCCGGCGCCTCGGGGATCACCAGGCGGTCCCAGTTGTTGTAGTAGAAGCCGAGCGACCACTGACCCTTGGGTAGGGTGTCGGGCGACAACAGATTGAAGTAGCCCGTCTCACCCGTCACCGAAGGGGCATTGGCGCCATTGTCGGCCATCGCGACGGATGATCCACAGATCATCAGCGCCGCCACCCAAACGTATGCCTTTCTCATCGCTTCCTCCTGAGCCCGAGGGGTCTCAGCAAGCCCTGATCGAGACTCATGTTTCTTCGCAAACCCATTCAAAATGCTAGCACATGCAGAGATCCCACCGCCCCGCCGCGGGGTGCGGCATCAGGCACCACCCGAGCGGAGCGCTCAGCGGGAGCCGAAGAGGGCCGCGGCGCGCGCGAGGAGCTCGTGCTCCTCGTCCTTGAGCGACCGGGCCGCCAGCAGGCGCTGGGCCGAGCGCAGGAAGTCGATCACCGCATCGGCGTGGCGGCCGGCCGCCAGCTCGCTCGCCGCCAGCCGGCTGGCAGCCGCCAAGGCCGGGTTGTCCTCATCGACTTTGGCGAGCTGGAGGGCGAGGCCGCGGATCTGCTCGACGCCCCGCGCCGCGCGTTCGGGGCTCAACCCTCGGAGGGCCTCCGCCAGGGGCTGCGGCAGGCCCTCCTCGAGGATCACCAGACCCGAGGTGAGAAGGCCGTACAGCGTCTTGCAGACCTCGAACGGGCTCTCGCCGAGCGAGACGGCGATCTCCTCGATGCTGCGGCGCTCGTCGATCCGTGAGACCAGGCTCCACTCGGCCGGCGTCAGGGAGACCGAGGAGGTCTTCGCTTGGTGGGTGAAGAGGGGGACCAGACGGGTCGAGGGGATCCGCTTGGAGAGCACCTGCCACTCGTCGATCCGCCGCGCCGCCTCCATGAGGAGGTTGGTGTTGGAGCGCCGGATCGAGACCGTCGGGGCCGCCTTGTTGGGATGGAAGACGAAATCTCCCTCGCTCCACACGGCCAGCTCATAGACCGCTTCCTCGCCGACCAGACCGCCGCTCGCTGCGTGGACGATCTGGCCGTCTCGCAGGAAGATCTCGCCGCTCGCACTGCCATTGCGCAGGGTGAAGACCCCGGTCTTCCCGGAGACGGAGACCAGTTGCACGATGTCGGGGAGAGGAAGCTCTCTGAGCGATCCTTGAAATGCCATCTAGGTTGCGGTGCCTGACGGTTCGCGATGCCCTGACGGTCGAGTGTCGGGAGCCGCTAGTATAAGCCGAACCCAACATCCATTGCGCAACTGTCTCCGGCGGCAAGGCCCGTACCCGGCACCGACGGTCAGAAGGCGGTCTGCCGACCGCGCTGCGGCCCGCGGCCAGCCCGCTCAGGACGGCCGGTGCCGCTCGGCCAGGGCATCCATGCGCAGGCGCTGCGCGGCGCAGAGGGCGACCGCCAGGGCATCGGTGGCATCCGCCGCCAGCGGCTCGCTCCCCAACTTCAGCAGCACCTTGACCATCCGGGCCACTTGCTCCTTCTCGGCTCGGCCATGGCCGGTCACCGCGGACTTCACCTCCGCTGGCGAGAACTCGCGGATCGCCGCCCCAGCGAGCGCGGCGGTGGCGAGCAGGGCCCCTCGCGCTTCGGCGAGGACGATCAGCGAGCGAGCGTTCTCGCCGCGAAAGGGCGCCTCGACCACGACGAGGTCGGGCTGCCACCGCTCGAGCAGGCCCTGGGTCTCGCGCGAGAGGTGGGCCAGGCGCTCCGGCAGCGGTGCCGTGCGAGCACACCGAATGCGGCCGACGGCAAGGGCTTCGAGCCGAGTGCCTTCCTTCTGCAGCACGCCATAGCCGGTGTTGAGGCTCCCGGGGTCGAGGCCGAGGATCCTCATCGCCCCTCGCTCCTCCCGGGTGAGAGGGGCCGCCGAACGGCGCACGGAGTGAGCGCTTCCATGGCAGGCGAGTCTACAGCGCCTCCACGACCCAGCCCAAGGCCTCGCCGAGATGAGCTAAGTCTCACAGCGGACACGATTTCGCGGCGACCCTGGTTTGACTCGCGGGGCCCGGAATGCTAGAAAGAGGCCGCCATCAACCCCTTTCGGGAGCTCTCCGTCATGTCCGTCGTTCTTGTCGTCGAGCAGGAAAGCCGATACGTCGAGCGAATCCAGGATGCGCTGTCGCGCGATGGCTTCGTGGTCGCCGCCGTCGACAACTCCGACCGGGCGCTCCAGCTCGCCGCTGCCCGCCGGCCGGCAGTGGCCTTGGTGAGCATCGATATCGAGGGTTCACAGCTGCTGCTCGAGAGCCTCGGCAAACGCGCCGGCGGTCCCGGCGTCGTCGCCCTCGTTCCCGAGCGCCGCGCCGGTGAGCTCGAGCGCTGGAAGGCGCAGGCCGACGAATGCCTGCTCAAGCCGTTCGCCGACCTCGACCTCCGGCAGACCGTCAGCCGCTGCGCGCGCTCGAGCGCCGCCACCACGGCACCGGCCGATCACAAGCTCACCTCGGCGGAGATCTTCGGCGATTTGCTCGCTGAGCTGCGCCAGGAGCCTGCCGCGGAGGCACGCCCGGCGGCGGCCCGCAGCGTCGAAGACGACGTCAAGCGCAAGCTCGAGGAGACCCTCTCCGGCCTGGTGGAAGGTAGCGCCAAGAAGCCAGCCCGCGAGCCGGCACCCGCTGCCACCGCGCCAGCCGGACCCGCAGCGCCGCCGCCGACCTCGGCGGCCCCGGCAGCCCCACCGCGCCGGCCGGCACCGGCGCCGGGCCAGAGCGAGGTCGATCGTCTGCTCAGCCGTACCCTCGACAGCCTCGACTTGCCCAGGGCCCGTCCGGCAACTGCGGTGCCCGCCGCGGCCAAACCCACGCCGCCGGCACCGCCCTCGCCTGCGGCTCCCGCGGCTCCCGCGGCTCTCTCGGTGCCGGCGGCAACGATCCCGATCCCGGTGGTCAAGCCGACCCCGCCGCCTTCCGCTACGCCACCACCACCCGTGTCTGCGCCCACGGCAGCTCCCCTGCCGACGGCCGCCGCCCCGGCAGCTGCATCCCCGGCAACAGCACCCCCGGCGGCCGCCGATCGCCTCGCCGCCGAGCCGGGGCAGCGCTTCGGCCAGTACACGCTCCTCGAGAAGATCGCCGTCGGCGGCATGGCCGAGGTGTGGAAGGCGCGGATGACCGGGCTCGAAGGTTTCGAGAAGCTGGTCGCGATCAAGAAGATCTTGCCCCACCTCACCGACAACTCTGCCTTCGTCACGATGCTGATCGACGAAGGCAAGCTCGCTGCCCAGCTCACTCACCCGAACATCACCCACATCTATGACCTGGGCAAGATCGGCGACGACTACTACATCGCCATGGAGTACGTCGAAGGCCGCAACCTGCGCGCGCTGCTCAACCAGGCGCGCCGCCACGGTGCCGCGCTGCCGCTAGGCCTCGCCTTGCTGATCACCTCGCGGCTCGCCAGCGCTCTAGACTACGCCCACCGCAAGAAGGGCTTCGACGGCCGTGAACTGGGCCTGGTGCACCGCGACGTCTCGCCGCAGAACGTCCTCATCTCGAGCGAAGGGGAGATCAAGCTCTGCGACTTCGGCATCGTCAAGGCGGTGTCGAAGGCCAGCCACACCCAGATGGGAGCGCTCAAGGGCAAGCTCCAGTACATGTCGCCGGAGCAGGCCTGGGGACGGGCCGTGGACGGCCGTTCCGACCTCTTCTCGCTGGGCGCCATCCTCTTCGAGATGCTCACCGGCCGGCGCCTGTTCCCCGGCGACAACGAGATGGCGGTGCTCGACGCCGTGCGCGAGTGCCGGATCGAAGGCCCGCGGGACCTCGAAGCGAGCGTGCCGGAGGATGTCGACGCCATCGTCCGCCGCGCCCTCGAAAAGGACCCGGTGGATCGCTTCCAGACCGCCGGCGCGATGCAGCAGGCCCTCGAGCGCGTGCTCTACGCCCTCAAGCCAACGCCGTCGCAGGCCGAGCTCGCGCAGCTGCTGCACCGGCTCTTCGACGAGTCCGGGGGCCTCGAGCCCCTGGACCTGCCTGAGATCGGGAGCGGCCCGCGGCCGGCGCCGGCACCTCCCAGCCTGCCCCCGGCCCGCGAGCCGAGCACCGGCAGCGACTCCTGGGCGGGCAGTCAGGCGGCGGCGCCCGCACGCCCGCGGGTGGCGAGCCCGCCACCGGCGATCAGCTCACCACCCCCCCCGGCCGCCGCGCCGACCTCGGCGGTGGTCAGCGGGCTGCCGCCGGCACCCGACGTGAAGGTCGAGCTCGACAGCGGCCCGAAGCCGAAGTTGGGCCTGATCGCCGCGGTGGCCGCCGCCGTCCTGCTGGCCGCGCTGGCTACCTGGTACTTCTTCGGGCGCAGCAAGAAGGCCGAGCCCGCAGCGGAGATCACGCCGCCGGCGGCAGAAGCCGCACCCGGCGAGGCCACGCCGACGGCAGGCGAAGGCGTGGAGGGCGAGACGGCCCCGGCGCCGACCTCGGCCGCCGAACCGGGGGCCACGGCGGCCCCTGCTAGCGGGCTCGACGTCGAGAAGCTCGTCGACCAGGAGCTTGCCAAGCGGCAGGATGAGCTACGCCGCAAGCTCGAGAGCGAGCAGAAGCGCCTCGAGGAGCAGCTGGCGAACGCCAAGGCCGCCGAAGACGAGCGCAAGCGGCAGGCACAGGCACGTGAGGCCCCGGCGCCGGCCACCCAACCGCCACCGACCGCCCAGGCGGCGCCCCCCCCCGAGCCGGAGACGGCGCCGGAGGTGAGCCAGCCCGAACCGACGCGGCGGCCCGAGCCGCCACCGAGCGAGGCGCCGCGCTCTGCGCAGCCTCCCGCGGCGCCTCCGGCGAGCCCTGTCGAGATGCCGCAAGTCAAGGTCGGCCAGCTCGTTACGCCCGGCCCCGGGGTGGTGATGCCGTCGCTTGTCAGCATCACCAAACCGGAGTATCCTGCCGTGGCTCGTCGCCTGCGGGTGCAGGGCACGGTCGAGGTCGACGTGCTGGTCGACGAGACCGGGACCGTGCGTGACACCCGTCTGGTGAGCGGGGTTCGCCAAGACGTGGGGATGAACGAAGCGGCCTTGGCCGCGGCCCGCACTGCCAAGTACCGACCGGCGACCAAAGACGGCGTGCGCGTGAAGATCTGGACGCGACTGAGGGTGCCTTTCAAACTGGACTCGTAAGCTCGCCCGCGCCCCAGGGGTGGCGGGCCGGCAGTGCGCGAAGCGGAGGAGGCCATGAGCCTGAACGAGCAGCAACGGAAGTTCTACGAGAACACCCTGCAGGTGACCCGCCAGGAGATCGAGGACCTGGATCGCAACATCGAAGAGGAGCTCGCCAAGGTGAAGGACCGCCTCGCCGAGCTGCAGAACGCCAAGAAGGCAGCCCGTCAGATGTACGACGCCGCCTGCCTGCGCCTCGGCCTCCCCAACGACCTCGAAGCCGCTGACGACGAGGCCCCCCTGGGCGGCTGAGGCCGGCCGCATCCCGAGCTCTGACCGCGCTGCCGCTGCGCGCCCGGCTCCCACGAGCCGGCGAACCGGTGGCGGCCGCTTCCTTCCATGGCCTGGTTCCGCAAACCCAAGAAGCCCATGCCGGTGGCCGTCGACCGCCGGCGCAGCAGTGTGCCCGAGGGGCTGTGGGTCAAATGCGACGGTTGCCGGGAAGTCATCTACTCCAAAGAGCTCGATCGCAACCTGAAGATCTGCCCCAAGTGCGGGCACCACTTCCGCATCGACGCGCGGGAGCGCATCGCTCTGCTGCTCGACGAGGAGGCCCCGCGCGAGCATTTCGTCGCCGTGGCGCCCGCCGACCCGCTCGACTTCAAGGACAGCAAGCGTTACCGGGATCGCTTGCGGGCCTACCAGGGCTCGCTCAAGACCAACGACGCCCTGATCGTCGTCGAGGGCTCGATCGCGGGGCGACCGGTGGTCCTGGCGGTGATGGACTACGCCTTCATGGGCGGCTCGATGGGCTCTGTCGTGGGCGAGAAGATCACCCGCGCCGCCGAGCTCGCCGTGCGCGGCAAGCGCCCGCTCATCGTCGTCTCCGCCTCGGGCGGGGCGCGGATGCAGGAAGGCATCCTGTCGCTGATGCAGATGGCCAAGATCTCGGTCTCCCTCGCTCGGTTGCGCGAGGCCGGCTTGCCCTACATCTCGATCCTCACCGATCCCACGACCGGGGGCGTCACCGCCTCCTTCGCCATGCTCGGAGACGTCAACCTGGCCGAGCCTGGGGCCCTGATCGGTTTCGCCGGGCCGCGGGTCATCGAGCAGACGATCCGCGAGAGCCTGCCCGAAGGCTTCCAGACCAGCGAGTTCCTCCTCGAGCACGGCTTCCTCGATCTCGTCGTGCCCCGCTCCGAGCTCAAGGGCACGGTGGCGCTGTGCCTCAAGCACCTGCACTGAGCTCCTCGCTCGCGCCGTGAGCCTCCCGGCGACGGCCGCCGCGCAGCTGGCGCGCCTCGAACTCTTCGGCATTCGCCTTGGGCTCGCCACCTCGCGTGACCTCGCCGCCGCGCTGGGCGACCCGCAGCACGAGTTCCCCTCGTTGTTGGTCGCCGGCACCAACGGCAAGGGCTCGACGGCCGCTCTCCTCGCCGCCATCGGCCAGGCGGCCGGCTACCGTACCGGCCTCTACACCTCGCCCCACCTGGAAGATGTCGAGGAGCGCATCCGCATCGACGGCACGGCGATCGCCGGCGACCTCCTGGGTGAACTCCTGGAGCGGGTGATCACCACTTGCGAGGCCCGGCTCGGCCATCCACCGACCTACTTCGAAGCCCTGACGGCCGCCGCCTTCCTGCACTTTGCCGCCGAGAAGGTCGAGCTCGCCGTCCTCGAGGTGGGCCTCGGCGGCCGCCTCGACGCCACCAACATCGTCGAACCAGAGCTCTCTGTGATCACCGCCATCGGCCGCGATCATTGCGACCGCCTCGGCGACAGCCTGAGCGCCATCGCCCGCGAGAAGGCCGGCATCCTGCGCCGCGGCCGGCCAGCCTTGAGCGGTGCCATGGCAGCAGAGGCGGAGCGCGCGATCGCCGAGGTCGCCGCCGAGGTGGGGGCCGAGCTGCATCGCGCGGCCGAGGAGATCGCCGTCTTCGACCCACGGCCGGCGAGCCTCGGGCCCCGCCGCGTCGAGATCACGACGCCAGAGGACCGCTACGCGCTCACGCTGCCGCTGCTCGGTGGCCACCAGGCGGCCAACCTCGGCCTCGCCGTCCGCGGCGCTGAGCTGCTCGGCGCAAACGGCTGGGGGAGGTTCGACGCCGCGAGCATTGCGCTGGGCGTCGCCGCCAGCCGCTGGCCGGGCCGCCTGGAGCTGGTGGAGGTGCCGATCGCCGGCCAGCCAGCGGCCCGCCTGCTCCTCGACGGGGCCCACAACCCGGCGGGAGCAGCGAGCCTCGCGGCCTTCCTGACCGCCACCGGCGAACCCTACGACCTCCTCTTCGGGGCCTTCGCCGACAAGGAGGTGGCGGCGATGCTGCCGCCCCTGGCCCTGGGCGCAGAGCGTGTCGTCCTCACCCGCGTGCCGGGCGATCGGGGGCTCGACCCCGCCTCCCTCGCAGCCCTGCTTCCCGGCCGCCGCGCGCTCACCGTGGAGCCGGAGCTCGCCACCGCCCTCGAGGCCACGCAACGCCCCGAGCGGCTCACCGTGGTCACCGGTTCCCTCCTTCTCGTCGGTGCCGTGCGGCAGCGGCTGAGCGCCGGGCTCGGTGTGCTGCCGCTGGCGGTCGAGCCCCTCTTCGTCCCGGCCGCACGGTAGGATCCCTCGCCATGACCCGAGCCGAGAAGGCGCGCCGGATCGCCGAGATCCTGGACGACCTCTACCCCGAAACGCCGATCCCCCTCGACCACGCGAGCCCCTTCACCCTGCTGATCGCGGTCCTCTTGTCGGCCCAGACCACGGACAAGAAGGTCAACCAGGTGACCCCGGCCCTCTTCGCCCGGGCCTCGACACCGGAGCAGATGGCCAAGCTCTCGGAGGAGGAGATCCACCGGCTGATCCGCGAGATCGGCCTCGCCAAACAGAAGGCGAAGAACATCAAGCGCCTCTCGGAGATCCTCGCGGCCGGCGGTGGTGCCGTGCCGCGCAGCTTCGCGGCGCTCGAGGCCTTGCCCGGCGTCGGTCACAAGACGGCCTCGGTGGTGATGGTCCAGGCCTTCGGTCTCGCCGCCTTCCCGGTCGACACCCACATCCACCGCCTGGCCGAACGCTGGGGCCTCTCGGACGGCTCGAGCGTCGAGCGCACGGAGCGCGACCTCAAGGCCCTCTTCCCGGAAGCGAGCTGGGCGAAGCTCCACCTGCAGATCATCTACTTCGGCCGCGAGCGCTGCCCCGCCCTCTACCACGACCTCGACAGCTGCCCGATCTGCTCCTGGGCGGCGAGCCGCAAGCAGAAGGACGCCGAGGAGGCGCGCTCCCGCGAGCTGCGGAAGCGGCCGAAGAAGGCGCCCGGCCGCTGAGCTCTCAGCTCACCAGCCGGCAGAATGTGGCGGCGTCGATGTTGGTGCCGCAGACGATGAGGCCCACGCGGCGCCCGGCCAGCTCCGCGCGCAAGGGCCCGGCAAGCGCGGCGGTGGCGGCTGCCGCTGCCGGCTCGGTGGCGAGCTTCATCTCCCGCATCAAGAGGCCCATGGCCCGGCGCAGCGCCTCGTCGCTCACCCGCAAGACGCGCTCGAGATGGCGCTGGCAGAGCCGGAAGGAGTAGGGGAGAGCGTAGGGGGCGCCGAGGCTGTCGGCGATGGTCGCCACCTTCTCCAAGGTGACGGGCTCGCCGGCATCCAGGCTGCGAGCCATCGAGTCCGCGCCCTCGGGCTCCACCCCGAAGACGCGGCAGCCAGGTTGGAAGAGGCGGATCGCCGTGGCCACCCCCGCCGCCAGCCCACCGCCGCCGATCGGCACGATCACGGCGTCGAGGCCCGCCACCTGCTGCGCGAGCTCGTAGCCGACGGTCGCCGTGCCCAGCACCGTCGCCTCGCCGTCGAAGGGGTGGACGAAGAAGCGGCCTTCTTCGCGCTCGATCCGCCGCACCTCGTCGAAGGCGGCGTGCACCCCCTCGATCAGCACCACCTCGGCACCGTAGGCCCGGCAGCCCTCGACCCGCGCCGGGTTGGCGGTGGCGAGCATCACCACCTTTGCCGTCGTCCCCAGCTCACGGGCCGCGAAGGCGACGGCCAAGGCATGGTTGCCTGCAGAGACGGCGGTCAGGCCTCGCGCCAACGCCTGCGGGTCGAGGCCCAGGGCGTTGAGCAGGGCGCCGCGGACCTTGAAGGTGCCGGTGTGCTGGAAGAGCTCGAGCTTGAGGTGGACCTCGGTCCCGGGAGCGACGGCGGCCGCCACCTCACGGCCCTGCCAGTGCCAGACGGGGGTCTCGCGCACCCGAACCCCGAGCCGGGCGCGGGCCTGGCGGATTTCCTCGCAGCCGATCTCGCGCGGGTCGCTTGCCCCGGGGCGCGTGCTCAAGGAGGTGTTCCGGCTTCGAGGCGCCTGATCTTCGCCACACGGTTGGCGTGACGGCCGCCCTCGAACTGACCCTCGAGAAAGGCGAGGGTGATCGCCTCGGCGGCCTCGGTGGCCAGGAAGCGCGAGCCGAGGGTGAGAACGTTGGCGTCGTTGTGGCCACGGGCGAGGCGGGCCAGCTCGGGGCTGCAGGCGTTGGCGGCGCGGATACCGGGGAGCTTGTTGGCGGCGATCGCCATCCCCGTGCCGGTGCCGCAGACGAGCAGGCCCAGGCTGGCCGCGCCGCTCTCAACGGCATGGCCAACCCGGGCGGCGTAGTCGGGATAGTCGGTGGAGGCCGCGGATTGGGTGCCGAAGTCGGTGACCTCATGACCGCGGCCTGCGAGGAAGCTCTTGAGGTGCTCCTTCAGCTCGAAGCCGGCGTGGTCCGCACCCAGGGCGAGCTTCATGCGTCCGCGCTCTCCTCCGGCGCCTTTTCCTCGGCGGCCTTCTTGGTGGTCTTCTTGGCGGCTGGCTTCTTCGCCGCTGGTTTCTTGGCCTCCGGCTTCTTCACCTCCGCCTCTTCGACCGCCACCGCGGGAGCGTCGGCGACGGTCTCGCTCTTGGCAGCCTTCGGGGCCTTGGCGGCAGCCGCGCGCTTGGCCGGGGGCTTGGCCGGCGTCGCCGCCGCGAGGGCCTCCTGATGGCGCTTGCGCAGGGCCTCGGCACGGCGCTGACGACGGCGCCTCAGGGCTCGGTCCTTCTCTCTCATGCTCCCTCCTCTTGCGTTCAGACAGGTGGGCGAAAGCCTTGTCTAGGACGAACTTAGCTCGCTAGAGAGGCTCTTCGCAGCTTGCCGCACGGCGAGGCCGGCTGTCAAGGCGGTGACCGGCGTCAGACGATCTCAGTGCCCGCCGCCTGGCCGATCGCTGCGGCGAGCTTGCGGTCGGCCTTCTCGCCCTTGGCGCGCAGCTCTTCCTTGTAGGCCTGGAGCCGGCCCGCGAGCTCGGCGTCCGCCACCGCCAACACCTGCAGGGCGAGGAGGCCGGCATTCGTGGCCCGGTTGATGCCGACCGTGGCGACGGGCACTCCCGAGGGCATCTGCACCATGGAGAGGAGCGAGTCGAGGCCGCCCAGGTCCTTGCTGAGAATGGGGACGGCGATCACCGGCAGGTGGGTGTGGGCGGCGACGACGCCGGCGAGATGGGCCGCGCCGCCGGCACCGGCGATGATCGTCTGGATCCCGCGGCGGTGCGCCTGGAGGGCGTACTCCGCGACCTCCAAGGGACGCCTGTGGGCCGACAGCACCCGCACCTCGGTGGGGATCGAGAAGGTCTGGCAGATCTTGTAGGCCTCTTCCATCACCGGCCAGTCCGAGTCGCTGCCCATGAGGATGGCGATGCGGGGAGCGGGTTTGCTCACGTCGAGTCTCCTGGTCTGAGGCTGCGCCGGGGCGGGCCCGGCGCAGCAGGACGGGGCCGGCCGCGGGCGACCGCCTACAGGGGCAGGTTGCCGTGGCGCTTCGGGGGCATCGTGGAGCGCTTGCTCCCCAGCTGGCGCAAGGCGTGGGCGATGTTCGCCCGCGTAGTCCGCGGCTGGATGACCGCGTCCACAAAGCCGCGCTCGGCGGCCACGTAGGGGTTCGAGAACTTCTCGCGGTACTCGGCGACCTTCGCCGCCCGCAGCTCCTCGGCGTGCTCGCCGGCCGCCGCCAGCTCGCGCTGGTAGAGGATGTTGACGGCGCCGCTCGGGCCCATCACGGCGATCTCCGCCATCGGGTAGGCGAAGTTGGCGTCGGTGCGCAGGTGCTTCGAGGCCATCACGCAGTAGGCACCGCCGTAGGCCTTGCGGGTGATCACGGTGATCTTCGGCACTGTGGCCTCGGCGAAGGCGTAGAGCAGCTTGGCGCCGTGCTTGATGATGCCGCCGTACTCCTGCTGGGTGCCCGGCAGGAAGCCCGGCACGTCCTCGAAGATCACCAACGGGATGTTGAAGGCGTCGCAGAAGCGGACGAAGCGCGCCCCTTTGAGCGAGGCGTCGATGTCCAGCACGCCCGCCAGGTAGGCCGGCTGGTTGGCGACGATGCCCACCGAGCGGTTGGCCACCCGCGCGAAGCCGACGACGATGTTGCGGGCGTAGTCGGCGTGCACCTCGAGGAACTTGCCGTCGTCGACCACGCTTTCGATCAGCCGCTTGATGTCGTAGGGCTTGTTGGGGTCGGCCGGGATCAGCTCGTCGAGGGCCGGGTCTTCACGGCCGGGGTCATCCGTGCTGGAGCCGGGAGGCGGGCTGTCCAGGTTGTTCGACGGCAAATAGGAGAGCAGCTCGCGGATGCGCATCAGGCAGGCGGCGTCGTTGGCCACCGTGAAATGCGAAACGCCGCTCTTGGCGCTGTGCGTGGCAGCACCGCCCAGCTCCTCCTTCGTCACCTCCTCGTGGGTGACCGTCTTGATCACCTCCGGGCCGGTGACGAACATGTAGCTGGT
>CAYQRE010000043.1:0-28296 GCA_964420075.1 uncultured Thermoanaerobaculia bacterium
ATCAGGAAGGCACCGCTCTCGCCGGGGTTGGCCCCGTGGCAGCCGCCGCAGAGCTCGCGGCTCACGCCGGGCACGGCGACGGTGCGCACCACGTCGCCGTACTTTTCCCCGAAGAGGGCCATCGCGCCGGCGGCGAGCGCCTCGCGATACGGCCGCTCGGCGATCTGCGTCGGCGTCGCCCGCAGCACCTCGGCGTTCACCCGCGCCTCGACTTGGGCGAGCTCCGCGGCGCTCATCGGCCGCGCGAAGGTGAAGTCGAAGCGCAGCCGCTCGGGCGCCACCAAAGAGCCCGCCTGGCGCGCCCCGTCGCCGATCACGGCGTGGAGGGCGGCGTGCAGCAGGTGGGTGGCCGTGTGGTTGCGCTGGATCGCCCGCCGGCGGTCGGCGTCGACGGCGAGGTCGACCGTCGCCCCCGCCACGAGCTCTCCCCGCAGGACCTCGACGAGGTGGAGGAAGAGGCCCGTGGCGTCCTTCTGCGTGTCGCTCACCCGCGCCTCGCCGCCCGGCCAGGAGAGGGTGCCGGTGTCGCCCACCTCGCCGCCGCCCTCGGCGTAGAACACCGTGCGGTCGAGCGCCAGGGCGCCGGCCTCCCCCGCCGCCAGCCGCTCCGCGGCCTCCCCCGAGAGCCTTGCCAGGCGCAGCACCCGCGCCCCGGCGAGGGCCGTCGCTCCATAGCCCTCGAAGCGGGTCGCCTCGCCTTCACCGCGCAGCGCCGCAGCGAGCGCCACCAGGCGCTTCTGGCCCTCTCCCGTCGCCTTGCGCGAGCGCTCGCGCTGGGCTGCGAGCTCGCGCTCGTAGCCGGCCTCGTCCACCGTGAAGCGCTCCTCCTCGGCGATCTCGCGGATGAGGTCGAGATGGAGGCCATGGGTGTCGTAGAGGCGGAAGGCCACGCTGCCTGCCAGCACGCTCTCGCCGCCGCGCCGGGCGTGCTCGATCTCCTCCTGCACCTGCCGGGCCGCCGTCGCCACCGTGCCGAGGAACTTCTCCTCCTCGCTCTCGAGGGTGGCGACCGAGGCGGCCTCGGTGGCTGGCAGCTCGGGGTAGGCACTGCCCAACACCTCGCCCACCACCGGCACCAGGCGGTGGAGGAACGGCTCCTCGAAGCCCAGGCGCATGCCGTGCCGCACGGCCCGGCGTAGCAGGCGGCGCAGCACGTAGCCGCGGCCTTCGTTGCCGGGGATGACGCCGTCGGCGAGCAGGAAGACGGTCGCCCGCAGGTGGTCGGCGATCACCCGCATCGAGACGTCGTGCTCGGCGTCGGCACCGTAGACCAGGCCGCGCAGCGCGGCGGTCGCCGTGAGGATCGGCTGGAAGAGATCGGTGTCGTAGTTCGAGGCCTTGCGCTGGATCACCGAGGCCAGGCGCTCGAGGCCGGCGCCAGTGTCGATCGATGGGTTGGGGAGCGGCGTCATCCGACCGCCCTCGCTGCGCTCGAACTGCATGAAGACCAGGTTCCAGAACTCCAGGTAGCGGCCAGCCTCGGCGCCGGTCATGAAGTCGACCTTCGGCAGCTCCGGGGTGATGTCGAGGTAGATCTCGCTGCAGGGGCCGCAAGGCCCGGTCTCCCCCATCGCCCAGAAGTTGTCCTTGGCGCCGCAGCGCAAGACACGCTCCTTGGGCAGGGTCGAGAGCTCCAGCCACAACGCCTCGGCCTCGTCGTCCTCCTCGAAGACGGTGGCGAAGAGGTGCTCGACGGGCAGGCCCCAGACCTTGGTGACCAGCTCCCAGGCGAAAGCGATGGCGTCGCGCTTGAAGTAGTCGCCGAAGGAGAAGTTGCCCAGCATCTCGAAGAAGGTGTGGTGGCGGGGGCTGGGGCCGACGTTCTCGAGGTCGTTGTGCTTGCCCGAGACCCGCAGGCACTTCTGGGCCGAGGCGGCGCGCGGCGACGGCGGCGTCTCGGCGCCCAAGAAATGGCCCTTGAAGGGCACCATGCCGGCATTGACGAAGAGCAGGGTCGGGTCGCCCTGCGGCACCAGCGGCGCCGACGGCACCACGCGGTGGCCCCGCTCGGCGAAGAAGTCGAGGAAAGACTGGCGGATCTCGGACGCTCTCATGGCAGGCCTTTGGCGACAATGGGGGGGCCGCGCCGGCACGCCGACGCGGCAGGAAAAGGGAAGGATAGCGTAGCGCGGGTAGGAGCGGGGGCCGGCGGTCGCTGGCCCCCGGCGGGATCAGGGCGCGAGGATTAGATGGATGTCGAGCACTCGCCGCCTTCGTCTAGGAACTGCCAGCAGGCGTCACAGCCAGCGAAGCAGCAGCTGACGTCACCGTTGTAGTAGCAGACGCAGACGTTGCAGTTGCAACTACCGTAGCAGCTACCAGCGACCGTGCCAGCTGGGCTGGAGAACTGGTGATGGAGCGGCAGCCTGCCGGTTTGCTTGCTGGCGCGGCTCATCACCATCTTCCCTCCCTCACTCGCCGCCTGCACGGCGACCGCCGCCACGACGAACGCGCACACGAACACCACGACCATGACCAGAGGCATGCGATGCCTGCGCAACATGGTTCCTCTCCTTTCGAGGAAGTCGGAAGTTGTGCGGCGCAGCCTACATCTCCTAAATCTTCATGTCAATATTTACAGCATTACGATAAATCCTATCGGAAGATGCTCGCGCCGAAAGCTCCCGGCCGCCAGCCCGCGGCGTTCTCACTCGGCGTCGAGACAGGTTCCGGCAGCGAGGGCCGCCCGCCCCGCGGCATCTAGATAGAGGGCCGAGACGTGGCCGACGGCACCGTTAGGGAAGCTCACCTCGACCGACCCCGCCGCCGCGCAGCCTTGGAGCGCTTTCCCGCTCGGCTCGATCTGCTGAGATCGCAGGGCTGCCGCCGTGAGGGTGCTGCAGGACTCGCCGCCCGCGTTGTAGGCGGTGATCGTCGCAGCGCAGCTCGCCTGATTCCCGCCCTCGCAGTAGATCTGCAGGGCCGTGCTGGCGATCACCTCGTCCTCGGGCGGGGAAGGCCAGTTAGAGAACAGCGGCAGCGACCACCGGGTGCACAGCTCATTCACCTCCCCGGCGGCGCGATCCCCCGCTGCCACCAGGGCCTCGCCGCTCAGCCGGCCCGTGGTGTCGAGCTGGAGGTAGACGCCGACGAGCTGGCCGCCCTCGGCCGGCCGCACCTCGGCGAAGCCGACCCGCTCAGCCGAAGTCAGCCCGTCGAGGATCGCCGCCAGGTTGACGATGGTCGAGCCCTGCGGCTCGAGGGAAACTGCGGGGCAGGCCGTCCCAGAGCTGGAGGCGGAGCCGCAGAGGGGCTCGCCGGGCGGCGAGAAAAGCGCGACCTCGGCGCCGGCAGCCGTGGTTGCCGGGTTGAAGAGCAAGAGGAGCGGATAGCCGGTGGGTGAGCCAGGGCTGTTCAGCGCCTCAAAGCGGGGCACCACCCAGCGCGAGGAAACGGGCGTTGGGTCCAGGCAGATCCCCGGCACACCGGCGGCATCGGCGCCGCCCTGGCGAAAGGTTGCCGAGACAGATCCCACCTGCGGCAGCGTCCATTCGATCCAGCCAGCGGAGGCCAGGAGGTCGAGATCGTCCCGCGAGGAGAGCTCGAAGGCGGCGGACGTGGCGGGCACGCGCACCAGTTGGACCCGCCAGCCCGCCGCGTTGTAGAGGCGACCCACGATCTCTGGCTCACCCTCCTCGGAGGCCTCCGCCAGGAAGAAGGCGTAGTCCGTCGTCGCCTGCACACCGAGACCCTGCAGCAACGGCACGGCCCACCGGCGGCAGAGCTCGCGGGGTTGGACGTTGCTCGTGGTACGGGTCAGGCGTTGGGCGGTGAGCGAGGCAGCCGTCTGAGGGAAGAAGGCGCCACTCAGGGCCGGGCGCACCGCGGCCGGGAGTGCACCGCCGATCTCCACCGAACCCTCCGCCGGTGTCGGGCAGCTCAAGGCGCCAGCGGCGAGGCCGCGTATCGCGAGCGTAACCTCCAGGGCCGCGCACTGACCGCCGCCCCCGCTCGGCCGGAAGTCCAAGTCGGCCGTCACCACCTCCTCGCTGTCGTTACGCAGGGCCAGGTAGGCCGCCTCGGTGTCGGTGCTGCGGAACCACGGCAGGACGAGCGGAGCGAGGTCCAGCACGCGGGTCTCGACAGCAGTGGCGTCGTTGCCATTGTCCGGGTCCGGTACCGTCGGATCCTGGGCGGGAGAAACGCTGGCCGTGGCCTTGAGCAGGCTGGAGGTCCCGGGCGGCTCCAGCCCGCACACGGTGGTGGAGATCGTCCGCGTCGCCCCCTCGCCGCGAGCATGCAGGTCCAACGCGCAGGAGACGGTCGACGACGACGCCTGGGGGCAGCCAGTCGCGCTGGCGTCGCACCCCGCGGCAGCGAGGACGGCCAGGCCAGGCGGCAGCTTGAGGCACGCCGTCGCTTCTCCGCTCCCGCCGGGCCCGTGGTTGGTGACGGTCAGCGTGTAGGTCAGGGTATCGCCCACCACCACCGGATCGGCCGAGGCCGCCAGCGAGACGGCGAGGTCGGCGGCGTCCGAGCCGGCGATCAGCGTCGCGGCCGTCGCGCGGTCGTTCGCGGGGTCGAGGTCCGGTACTCCGTCACCCGGCTCCAGCTCGGCTCTCGCCATGAGAGGAAAGGGAAGGGTCGAGGCTTCGGCAGACAGCACGGCGGACACCTTGGCACAGGCGGCCTTGCCGACGGCGAGCGGGCCGACGGCGCAATCCAGCCGGTTCCCCTGCGCGCACTCCGGGAAGCCGTCGCGCCCCGCCAGCGGGCTCGGCGCCTGGCAGCTGAGCGCGGTGAGCTGGGGGTCGCAAGAGCTCGGGCTCAGCTGCGAGCCCGGCGGCAAGCAAAGGTGCAGGATCGCTTCCCCGCTCATGGAGGGCCCCAGGTTGGTGACCGTCGCCTGATAGGTGACCTCGCCGCTGGCGAGGACCGGCGGTGAGCCGCTGAGGGCGACGGCGAGATCTGCCCGGCGCTCGAGGGCGAGGGCGACCGTGCGCTGGTTGTCGCCGGGCTCGTGATCCGCGGGAAGGCTGCTCGCAACGCTCACCGCGGCCGCGCTCTCCGTGGCCTGCACCCCCAGCACGAGGCGGAAGCGCCGCGCCGCACCGGGGCGGAGGTCGGGATAGGTGCAGTCCACGGCGCGCGAGTCGCCCGAGGTCGCCAGCTCACAGCGATCCGGCGAGGCGGCCAGGAAGAGCCCTGCCGGCAGCGTCGTGGTGCTCGTCCCACTGGGCGCCGTCGAGGGGCCGCGGTTGGTCACCCGCAGGCTGAGCACTGTGCTCTCCCCCACCACCACCGGGCTCGGGTCCGCCGACGCCTCGAGACCGAGGTCGGCGACCACGTCGACGCGGTTGACGAGGGTCAGCGCGTCGAGCGGCCCATGCTGGTGCTCGCCTTCGACCGGCGAGAGTCGCCCTTCCGCCGCGAGGTCCCCCGTCTTCGAAGGGTCCACCTGCGCCGCGATCAAGGCCGTCACCGCCCCTGCTGGGGGCACGTCGACCATGCAGCGCACCCGGCCTGGTACGTCCCCATCCGCGGCGCAGTCGTCCGTCACTGCGTGGTCCGGCGCCACGAAGCTCGCGCTTGTCGGCAGGTCCAGCTCGATCGTCGCCCCCAGCGCCGTCGACGGCCCGGCGTTGCTTGCCTGCAGGGCGTAGACGAGCCTCTCCCCGGCGACCACGGGGGAGGGTGAGCCCAGGCCGGAGAAGGTGAGCGCGGTCTCAGCCGAGATCGGTGTCGAGAGGGCGCGAGCGTTGTCGAGCGGCTTGGGGTCCGGTTCGCCGGCGGTCGAGATCGTGGTTGCCGCCACCTCGAGCTGTGGGAAGAAGCGACCGGGGACGACCCGGCCCCGCGTCTCCGGCCGCACTCGCAGCCGCCAGCGCCGCTGTCTTTGCACATTCGGCTGGAGGGCACCGAAGTCGCAGCGCAGCCGCAGGCCCGCTCCGACCTCCGCCATCGAGCAGCCCGGCGGCGCCGCCAGCGGGTCGAGCCCAGGGGGCAGGGCCAGCTCCACGCTGGCCGCCTCGGCGCTCGACGGGCCATGGTTGCGCACCCGCACCCAGTAGCCGATCTCGAGGCCCGCCACCGCTCGGCCGTCGTCGTTCAACCCCCAACGCCGTTCGGGGAAGGCCTGCAGCCGAGTGACCTCGAGGTCGGCCTGGGGCTCGATCCGAACCACTTCGCGGGCCAGGTTCGAGGCGAGGTCGGGATCCAGCTCATCCGCGCTCACCTGGGCGGAGAGCACCACCCGACCGTTCTCGCCCCGCTCGCGGGGATCGAGGTGAAACAACAGGCTGCGACGGGTCGTGGCGCCGGCAGCCAGCGTGCCCAGCCGGCAGCGGACCGCCTCCGCATCGGCCGTGCAGCCCGCGGGGGGAGGAACGAGCCGGACGCCGCGCGGTCTCGGCATCGCGATCTCGACCTCATGCGCCGTTCCCGTGCCATGGTTGGTGACCTCGAGCGCCACCTCGACATCCGTTCCCGGTACCCAGCGCAGGCTCGCCGGTCGCAGCTCGAGAGCGAGGTCCGGCAGCGGATTGGTCCCGTCGATCGCCAGCTCGAAGCTCGGTTCCCCCATGTCCACCGAGTCGACCAGCAGCTGGTAGTAGCCCGGCGGGTAGCTTTGCGAGGCGATCTCCTCGGCAGCGCTCCCAAGGTTGTCGAGCGAATGGGCGGCACAAGTGCCCGTGTCTTCCCGCAACAGCACGAGGACGAGGTCCGCCCCAGCCTGAGGCGTCAGAAAGAACCGCAGGCGGTTGCCCTCGTGGAGGCGCAGGCGGAGGACGGCCTCGTGGCCGGGATAGGGGTCAGGCAGGGCACAGCCGGGGACCCACCGGTAGTCCGGGTAGCGGTCGGGTCCACCGAGCTGCCCGGCGCAGTGCAGCGGCACAGCTTCGATCGTGGCGTCCTCTCCGGGGCAGGGTGGTAGCAAGGTTTGCGCCGTGGCGGCCGCGGCGGCGAGTCCGAGGAGCAGAAGCCAGCGAAGCCATCTCATGCCGTTCTCCCAGGGGCGCCGGGGGGCCGCCCGGGTCAGTCGTCGAGGAAGCGCATCACCGCCGAGAGGGACAGCACCCTCGTGCGCGGCGAGTGGTCGTAGGCCACGTAGGCCTGGACGCTGCGGGCCGAAAAGCCCACTCCCAGCGAGCCGTGGAGCTGATCGTCCCGCGGCCGAAACATGGCGCGGAAACCCTCGTTCGCGCCCTCGAAGACGAGGCTGTGGTCGGGCTCGTACCAGGCCCCCGCCAGCAGCGAGACGGGCACCGGCGAGCGCAGGAAGAAGTACTCGACGCCGGCGTGGACCTCGACCGCGTCGTCGACGTGGAAGCGGTCGAGCTCGGGGTCCCGGCCGGCGAAGAGGGTGGCAAGGCCGAAAATGTCGATCAGGTCGCGAGTGAGCGCCGAGTACTCGACGCGGTCGACGTCGACCGCCACCCGCAGGGCATCGGAGAGCCGCAGGCCCAGGCCCAGCCCGTAGGCGTCCGGGACGTGGAAGCGGCCCTGCTGGCGCAGGTCGTAGGCGAGGGCCGTGGCGGGGTCGACGTCGCGCGAGCGGGCGGCGAACGGGAAGCTCGGGCCACGGTGGTAGACCACCCCAAGGCTGAGGCGCCCGCCGGAGCTCTCCCAGCGCAGGCCGAGGGTGCCGCTCAGGCGCACGGCGTCGCCTTCCTGGGTCTGCACATTCACCAGCGGCAGGCTGGTGAAGTCGGGAGCGTCGCGATAGGCCGGGACGTAGCGCTCGGCCCGCGTCGCGAGCCGGAAGTCGGAGGCCGAGAGGGCCAGACCCAGCGACCAGCCACGGCCCAGGCGCAGCGCCCCACCCACGCCGTAATTGACGATGTCGAGGCGCATGCGGTTATCGAGCGAGGCGAGGCGGCCGTCGAGGTCGCCGGGGATGCCGGTGGGGGTGCGGCTGCGCGACAGGCGCAGGTACGGCCCGAAGGTGCGGAAGCGGGCCTCGAAGTTCACCAGCTCGTGGCGGTAGAGGGCGAGGGCCCAGCGCTGCCGCGGGTAGACGTAGGAGAGGAAGGACAGAGCCGGCACGGTGTCCCGTGCCGAGCCGTCCTCCAGCCCCAGGGAGGTGCCTGGATCGAGCCGGTGCTGCGCCTGGCACCAGCAGGCCCGGTCCTCGAAGCAGGCGGTGTTGGCGTCGCTCGGCAGCAGGCCGCGGTCGGTGAAGACGTGGGTGTACTCCCAGCGCCGCAGCTCGGTGGTGACCTCCGGGTGGAGGATCTTGATGAGGCCGGCAGGGTTGGTGTAGGCAGCGGTCGCGTCGTCCGCCAGGCCAATGAAGGCGCCGCCCAGGGCGAGGTTGGGGGCGCCCGGCGGTGAGAAGTTGAAGTGGATGCCGCTGTTGGTCTCGAGGTTCGACTGCGCGCCAGCGGCCAGCCCGCCGAGCAGGAGGGCGAGAACGAAGGCCGCGGAAGCCCTCGCCTTCTTTCCCCTTTCCCGGGTGGTGGGAGCGGGGGGGGTGGGAGAGGGGCCCGGGGTGAGGGTTTCCTCGGCCTTCACCGCTGCCTCCCCCACCGCGAGCAGTCGACGCCGGGCGCCGGGGGCGCGGGCGGCGCCACCCGCAGCGTCTCGATCAGGCCCTGGCAGGCCGCCCGCTCGGCCCCTCGGCCGCGGATCTCCCGCTGGCAGATGGCCGAGCGGCGCAGGGCCGCCAATGCCTGCTCCCGGCAACCCAGCTTGGCCAGCGCCCGGCCCAGGAAGTAGGTCGGGGCGTAGGGCTCGAACCAGCGGTCGGTGATGCGGGTAGAGATGCCGTCCTCGGCCCAACGGACCTCCGCGGCCCGCATCTTCTCGGCCGCCATCAGCCAGTGGTCGTCGTCAAAAGCGAGGAAGCCCACCTCGAAGTCCGGGTGGCGCTCCGGCCGGCCGGCTGGCGCCGCCGGCAGGCAAGCCGCGCCGAGGAAAAGCAGGCAGAGGAGACAGCGACCGGGAAGGAGCTGCGACGACCTCATGGCGACCCCTCTCGTCCGGGCGCGCGCTCGCACGCCCCGAACGCCGCTGCCGCCACCCCCGGCGGCTCGGCGAGGTAGGTGACGCGATCCGCTGCCGCCAGGCAGGCGGGGGTCGAGCGGCGGAGCACCTCGACGAGGTCGGGCCAGGACACCGTCCAGACCCCGACCTCGCCGGCCGACGAGCCAGCCACCAGCTGCCGGCCCTCGGAGTCGAAGCCGAGAGTGAGCACCTCGCCCGCGAGCTGCACGAGGTCGGCGGGGGGCTGGCCCGCCTCCGGCTGCCAGGTGCGAATCCGGCCACTCGCCCCCCCGAGGGCCAGGCGGCGGCCGTCGGGGCTCAGCGCCAAGCTGCGCAGCTGCCGTTCGAGGTACGGCACCTCGACGGCTGAGGCCCCGCGCCCGGGACTCGTCAGGATCACCTCGCCGCTCTGCCAACCGATGGCGAGCCGCTGGCCCTGGGCGTCGAAGGCGAGCGCGATGGCTGCGCTGTCTCGCGCGGCGAGGGCCCGCGCGGTGGCGCCAGCCGCGGCCGCGCGGAGGCGGACCACTCCCGCTGCCGTCCCGGAGACAATCGACCTGCCGTCGGGGCTGACCGCCAGCGCGGTGACCTCGTCCTCCTCGCGGTCCAGGTCGAGCGACGACGCCGCGGTGCCCAGGCCCACGAGGCGCAGAGCGCCACCGCGGGTGCCGATCACCGCAAAGGAGCCTCGGGGGTCGAGGGCAATCGCCGTCGCCGGGTCTGCCGGTTCGGTGGCCGGCAGCTTGCGCGGCTCCCCGTCGCCCTCCTGCAGCTCCACCTGGCCCCGGGGCCCGAGGGTGAGGAGGCGGGCCGGCGCCAGAGCGGACGCCGCGGTGAGCACGCTGGTGCGGCCCCGGCCGTCTGCGACGAGATCGCGGCGCGATCCCCCCAGATGCCAGCGGCGATGGCTGCCATCCGCCGTCACCACGAGCAGCTCACTGCTCCTGGAGGCGAAGGCCGCATGCACCACGGCCCCACCTGCGGCGGTCAGCCGCGCAGGGTAGGCTGGAGGTCGCGCGGCGAAGAGCCAGATCCTGCCCTCCGCATCGCCGGCGGCGATCCGCCCCCCATCTGGGCTTGCCGCCACCGGGACCCAGCCCCTGCCCAGACCCCGGGCGCGAGCAGCCGGTCCGCGGTCGGCATCGCGCTGCCACAGTGCCAGGCTGCCGTCCGGTGAGCCAGCCACCAGCCGCTGCCCACCCAGCACCGCCACGTCGTAGGTGCTCTCGCGGCTCAGTCTCTCGACCGACCCATCGTCGAGGTAGACGCGGTCCAGCCCGCCTTCTCGCGAGGCCAGCAGCAGCGAATGACCACTCGGGCTCCAGGCGAGATGGCGCAGGCCGCCTACCGTGGACTCCAGCTGACGATCGAGCGCCCAACTGGCGGGATCGACGATCCACAGCCGGCCGTCGCTGAACCCCGCCGCCAGCCAGCCGCGTGGCGGGGGGCCGAAGGCGAGCGTGCCGAGGGGAGAGCCGGTGGTCGCAAGCTGCGCAACCGGTCCCCAGCTCGCGAGGTCCCAGACCACGAGCTCCGTCGAAGAGCTGATCGCCAGCACGCTGCCCGCAGCATCGAAAGCCAAGGCGAGGACGCTGCCATCGACCGCGATGGCCCGCGCTTCCTGCCCGCCGCCGACGGCAGAGATGAGGACGCTCGGCTGCGCGTCGCCACCCCCGGCGCCACTGGCGATGAAGCGACCCTTGGGATCGAAGGCCACGCAATACACACCGCCCGCATGCGCGGCCACCTGTGTCGGCGACCCGGGATCACGGAGGTCCCACAGCAGGACCAGCCCATCCGCGCCGCCACTGACCAAGCGCTCGCCATCGGGGCTGAAAGCCAGGCTCGCGACCGCCTCGGTGTGCCCCCGCAGCACCCTCTCCGGCAGCCACTGCGAGGCCAGGCGGTTGGCGATCTGTCCGCCGTTGGGCGGCTCGCGCTCGGGGTCGCTCTCGGCGAGGAGGAGGGCGCCGAGGAGCGGGTCATCCACCGAGGCGGCGATGGCGGGCAGGGCGTCGAGCCGGGAGTTCCTGGCCAGCCTCGCCTGCCAGCGCTCCCAGCCGAGCAGCCCGAGGAGGACGACGACGGCCGCCGCCGCGACCCGCCGCAGCCAGCGGCGCAGGCGGGCCCGGTGCTCCTCTTCGCGGCACCAGTCGAGGAGGGGCCGTGCCAGCACGTCATGGTAGACCTCGAAGGGCTGCGAGCGGCTCGGCTCGGTACCCGGCTCCGCGGGCCTCGGCCCGACCACGGGTCGCAACAGCCGGCGATCGGGGGCGCTCAGGCGCTCCAAGAGGGGAGCGATCTGCCCAGCGGCCAGCCCCGAGTGCTCACCGAGGTCGGCGGCCGACTGCACCAGCCGGCCGCCGCGCACGGTTACCAGGTAGCGCAGCGTGCGCCTCGCCGTTCGCCGCTCGGCGGCCGGCAAGCGGCCCAGGATCCGCCGCACGTGGTCGTCCACCACGTGCTCGACCCTTCCCAGCTGGCTGCGCAGCGTGGCGAGGCGCAGCACCCGGCTGCCGGCCTGTTGCTCCGCCTCCCACAGCCGCGCCATCACCAGCTGGAGGTAGGGCGCCGCGACCCCGAGATCGTCTCCCGTGAGCTGCCGCAGCACCTCCTCGACCAACGCCGGCTCGGCTTGGAAGCGCGGCGCCTCCTCGGCGAGGGCCTCGTTGAGGCGGGCGAGCGGGCCTTCGATGGCCCTCTTCGCAGCTTCGGCGGTCAGGGGCCGCAGCTGCAGCCGGTGGTCGAAGAGCTTCGAGACCCTGCCCTTGAGGCGATCGAGGAGGCCGAGGGCGTCGTCGCGCAGGGCCACCAGCACGTGGAAACCCAGCCCGGGCCTCTCGATGGCCCGGGCCAAGACGGCGGCGAAGGCCTCCTCTCCTTCGTCAAACCCGGAGGCGAGGAAGTCCTCGAACTGGTCGAGGATCAACAGCACTGGGCCGCCGAGGGCCCGGCTCCAAGCCGCGAGCCGCTCGTCGAGGCCCGCGCTCGTACCGGCTGGCGCCGCCGGCTCCGCGCCGAGGGCCTGCTCTACGGCTGCCTCGAGGGCGGCCGTGACCGTCGCCAGGGCATCGCCGTGCCAGTCGCGTACCAGGGCCACGGCCAGCTCGGGCCGGCCGACCTCGGCGCGGTTGGCGGCCGCCAGGCGCCGCAGCTCGGCCACCACGCCGGCGGCGAGCACGGACGACTTGCCCACCCCACTCGCGCCGTAGAGCACGGTGAAACGCGAGCCGCGCAGGTTGGCCTGGATCAGCCGGGCCTCGGCCTCGCGGCTGAAAAAGAAGGGCTCGTCCGCGGCCTGGAAGGGCGCCAGGCCCGGGTACGGCGCTCGCGCCGAGGTGCTCACCCGGCCCCCTCGGGGGCCAGCGCCTCGACGGCGGCCGAGAGCTCGGCGATGTAGTCGGCGAGGGGCAGGTCGAGGATGTCGACACCGCGGCGGTCCCAGAAGCGGCGATCGAGCGCGTCCGCCCCCAGCTGGATCGACCAGTAGTGCCAGTCCTGCTGCTGCTCTTCCCAGATGCGATTGAGCACCACCCGGAGGTTCCAGTCCTTGAGGCTGTAGCCCAGGAAGAGGAGATTGCGGGCACGCAGGATCGCCGGCAGCGGCACCGGCATCAGGGCGTCGATGTCGGAATGGGCGAGGTACTCGACGTAGTCGTCCTCGGTGATCACGAAGCTGTCGAGGCGGTCGCGGCGGTCGAGGGTGCCGTGGATCTTGAGCACGATCGGGTGCTCGTCGGCAAGGAGGCCCGGATACTCGTCCGGGCGGTCGACGAGGACGGTCTCCCTGCCGGGAGCGCGGTGGAGGAATGAGCGACGGAAGGCCTGCCCCTGAAGGTTCCCCTCGAGCACGTACCAGACCAGATGGTAGGGCTGTGCCGCGGCGGCGAAGGCGCGCTCGAGGAGGTCGTCGTAGTTGGTGGAGACCACCACGAAGCGGCGGCGGTGCTCGTCGGTGCGCCGCGGGTAGCCCTTGGCGCGCAGGCGCTGCGGCAGGCCGGCCAGGAAGCGATGCAGGGAGGTGAGGGGGAAGTCGGCGGCGAAGACGTCGCGGAGCTCGCCGTAGAGTGGCCCGGTACCATCACTGACCGCCGCGTACTGGGCCACCCGCGCGAGCTCGGGGTGCGCGCCAGGGTAGTCGAAGAGCTGCGCCAAGTGGCCGACGAGCTCGCCCGTGCTCGGGACGAGCTCGCGGTTGCCAGGCTCCCAGCGGGCACCTGGGAGCCGGTCGCAGAGGTTGGCGCCGGCTCCCAGGAAGGGCACCAGGTCGCCGCGCTTGAGCGCCCGCACCACCCCCAGCACGTGCTCTCTGGGCTCTGCGACCATCGGGCTCTCCAGACCTTCCCGCGGTGCGACAGCGCACGGTGACGGGGCTCTAGGCCGCCGCATCCGCGATTGCGTTTTTCTTCGTGCAAGAAGGCTATCACGGTTTTATTGCCGCCCCCCTCCGCCCTGTCACACCGCCGTCACCGCGGCGCCTCTCGGCCGCGCGAGGGCGTTCCTATCCTCTGCCCATCCCACGGACGCTTCGTGCGGAACCCGGCGACGTCCGTCGCCTACCCGGTATCGATCCAGCGGACTTCCGTTGCGAATCAGAGGAGATCGCGAATGCGCATGCGCACGACCCGCTTGTTCATCTTCCTGGCTCTGCTGCTCGGCCTGGCGGCCGGCGCGAGCGCCCAACCGACCAGCCTCTACTACGTGGAAGAGGTGAAGGACGGCCGGGTGTACGTGTTCAACACCCCCGAGGCCTACAAGGAGTGGAAGGCCTCCAACGACATGGGCAAGGCGATCACCCTGATCGCCTCCGGCGAGGGCGGGATGACCGTCGTCGCGGAGAACGAGACCGCCGCCGACCTCTACTTCTTCAAGCACAACCTCCCCGGCTACGACCGCCCGACCCCGAAGCCGGTGACGCCGCCGAAGTACCCGGCGACCAAGATCCAGGGGCGCTTCTACGGCGACTTCACCGACAAGCAGATCGAGAACAAGGGCACCTCCACCAAAAGCGGCGACACCGGCGTCGGCGTCGACGTCAAGCGCTTCTACTTCACGGTGACCCACCAGATCGACGAGACGTGGTCGGCGCAGTTCCAGTCCGACATCGGCGACAAGGGCACCAGGCGCTACGACGTTTTCGTCAAGAAGGCCTACCTGCAGGCCAAGCTGAGCGACGCCGCCTCGATCCGCGTCGGAGCCGCTGACACGCCCTGGATCCCGTTCGCCGAGAGCGTCTACGGGCTGCGCTACTTCGAGCAGACGATCACCGACTCGCTGGGCTTCGGCACTTCGTCCGATTGGGGCGTCCACCTGCTGGGCAACCTCGCTGGCGGCAAGGTCGGCTACCAGGTGAGCGCCGTCAACGGCAAGGGCTACAGCAACCCCGACCGCTCGAAGTCCGTCGACTTCGAGGGCCGCCTCTCCTTCAAGCCCTTCAGCGGCTTCACCCTCGGCATCGGTGGCTACAGCGGCAAGCTCGGCAACGACGTCGAGACCAACTCGCCGGCCAAGCACACTGCGCAGCGCCTGAACGCCCTGGCCGCCTACTCGACCGATACCTTCGGGATCGGCGTCGAGTACTTCTCGGCGAAGAACTACAAGAACGTGACCAGCGCGGCGACCGACAAGGCCGACGGCTTCTCCGTCTTCGCCAACGTGACGCCGGCCGACAGCTGGAAGGTCTTCGCCCGCTACGACACCGCCAACCCCAGCAAGGACATCAACGACAAGCTCGAGCTGACCTACTACAACCTGGGCGTCGAGCACCGTTTCAACAAGAGCGTGGCGATCTCCCTCGCCTACAAGTACGCCGAGGGCAAGGGCGGCACGATCGGCACCGGCAACGGCACCGTCGGCTCGGCCGTGGCCGGCAAGAAGGGCACCTACAACGAGGTCGGCTTCTGGGCGATCTACGACTTCTAGAGCTCGATCCTGGGCGGCCGGGCCGCTCGCCGGCCTGACCGTCCTCGGCAAGGGCCGGGCGTCACCCCCTTCGCCCGGCGGTTCGGAACCTCCTACCTCACCCTCGCGCTCCCCGCGCGGGGGTGCTTTTTCTTGGTGTCGCGGCGTAGCCTGCGCCGGAGTGGAGGTGCCGGGGTGGAAGTGATAGAACCGCAGCCACTCCGGCCTCGATGCCCAACCTGCTGCTGCTCGCCGCCTGCCTCGCCCTGGGTGCCCTGCTGCGCCGTGTGCGCGCCGTGCCCGCGGACGGCTACCGGGCGATCAACGCGCTGGTGATCTGGGTGGCACTGCCGGCCCTGGTTCTCGAGCAGATACCCGCGCTCGAGCTCAACCGCTCCTGGTTGGTGCCAGCGCTGATGCCCTGGCTGGTCTTCGCCCTCACCGCCGCGGGCGTCCTCGGCCTCTGGCACGCCGGTCGCCTCACGGCGGGGACGGCCGGCGCCCTGCTGCTCACCGCCGGCCTCGGCAACACTTCTTTCGTGGGCCTGCCGATGATCGAGGCCTTCTACGGCAAGGAGTGGCTGGGCGTGGGGGTGGTCGCCGACCAGCTAGGCACCTTCCTCTGTCTCAACCTGCCGGGGATCCTGCTCGCCGCCCGCCTCGCGGCGGGCTCGCCGGCCGAGGCACGGCCCGCCGTCCTCCTGCGCCAGGTGCTCCTCTTCCCGCCATTCCTTGCCTTGGTGGCGGCGCTCGCCCTGCGCCAGGTGGGCACCCCAGCCAGCCTCGCCGCGATCCTCGCCCGCCTCGCCGCGCTGCTCACTCCCCTCGCCCTCTTTTCGGTGGGGATGAAGCTCAGCGTGCGCTCGGTCGCCGGCGTTTGGCGGCGCCTGGCCGCGGGCCTGGCCTGGCGGCTCGTCGCCGCGCCGGCCCTGGCCTGGCTCGTCTTCGTTGGGCTCCTCGGGCAGCGGGGAACGAGCGTGCAGGTGACCCTGTTCGAGGCGGCGATGGCGCCGATGATCACCGGCTCGATCGTCGCCCAGGAGCTCGGCCTCGATCCCGAGCTCGCGGCGGCGATGGTCGGCGTGGGGGTCCCGCTCTCCTTGCTCACCCTGCCGCTCTGGGCCTGGGCCCTCGGCGGGCTCTAGCCCGGCCAGCCCTCACCCTACCTGGAAGAGCTTGCCCAGCAGCAGCTGCAGCGGGAAACGCTTCAGCGAGCCGCGGCCGACCGACTGCTCGTCGAAGCGCTCGACGGCGTCGGCCGTGATGCCGGTGCCCCAGATCAGCACCGGCACGGGATCGGCGGCGTGCTGGCCGCTCTCCGAGGAGGTGGCGTGGTCGGAGGCGACGGCGATCCGCAGCGGCCCCTGCCAGCGCTTGAGGAGCTTGCCGAGGGAGCGGTCGAGCTGGCCGATGAAGCTGGCCTTGAGGTCCGGCCGGTGGTCGTGGGCAGCGATGTCGGCGCCCTTGATGTGGAGCAGCACGAGGTCGTGGCTCGCGAGGGCCTTGCTCGCCATCTCGAGCTTCAGGCCGAGGTCGGTGTCGAGGTTGGCGGTCATCTCCGCGCTGGTGATCGCCTCGCCGCCGAGCCAGCTGGCGATGCCGAGCACCGTCTGGTCGCCGCTGATGCAGGCGAGGCGCAGGGGTTGGCCATCGGAGAGCAGGGCCGGTAGCCGGTGGACGCGCCCGGCCCCCCGCGAGATCACCGCGTTCGCCTCCGGCAGCCCCGCCGCCCGGCGCTTGCGGTTCACCCGGTGGCGGGAGAGGAGCCGGTGGGCGGCCGCCTCGAACTGGGCGAGCACCCGCGCCGTGCGCGCCGCCGGCTCGTCCCGGCTATCGAGGGGCCGCGGCACGAGCGGTGGCCCGGGGGCCGCGCTGTCCCCGGGGTCGGAGCCCTGGATGGCGGCGGAGATCGCCTGGCCGCGCAGCACCACCGCCAGGCGATGCTCGGTCGAGCTGCGCACCCGCACCTCGATGCCCGCCTCCGCCGCTCCCGGCACCTCCATGCGGTCGAGAGCGCGCACTAGCTCGACGGCGCCTTCGCGGATGCGGCCGGCGCGGCGGTCGATCAGGTGGCCCGCGGCGTCGACCGTGGCGAAGTTGTAGCGCACGGCGACGTCGCCCGGCTCGAGGTCGAGCCCGGTGCCCAGCGCTTCGACGGGCCCCCGCTTCATCGCCAGCGGCGACTGACCGAAGAGGGCCAGCATGCCGGCGGCGGTGTCGGGTACGACGCCCGGCGCCACAGGGTCGGCAAGCCCACACTGGCCCTCGCGCGCCAGGCGGTCGAGGGTGGGCTTGCGGGCGGCCCCGAGCGGTGTGCGGCCGCCGAGGGCGCGCGCCGGATGGTCAGCGACGCCGTCGAGGGCGAGCAGGAGGGTCGGCACGATCCGCCGTTCCTCGGCGGACTCCGGCCTGGCGAGCCAGGGAAGCTTCTCTTCGAGCAGGCCGGTCACCAGCCGCAGGGCGCGGGGCAGCGAGGTCTCGCCGTCGGAGGTGTCGAAGAGGGGTACCTCGTGGGCCTCCGCCTGCTCGATCAGATGCTGCTGCAGGGCGCGGATCGCCGGGAAGCCGGCCAGGTAGCGCTCGGCAGAACGCGGCGACTGCCGCGCGCGCAGCAGGAAGCGCATCCGGTGGGTCTCTTCCGAGAGGGTGGTGAGCACCAACGGCACCTGGTAGACCGCTCCTTCGAGATCGGCGAAGGGCACCAGGGGCGGCACTAGGTGGACGCCTTCGACCACCACGCTCATGTTCTCGACGATCGCCCGCTCGACCACCGCGCGGACGCCGACCAGGACGCGGGTCGATTGCTCGCGGAAGGTCTCGGTCACCCGCTCGTCGGGCGGCAGCTCCTCGACCAACGAGCCCGGTGCGTCCTCGCTCGGCAGGTCTTCGAAGCTCGAGGTGTGGAGGGCCGGCAGGATCCGCGGCGACAGCAGCATGCGCATCACCTGGCGGATAGTGTCGGTGGCGGTGAGCCGGTAGATCCGTAGCAGCGGCGCGATCTCCAGCGCCAGGGTCGACTTGCCGGTGCCGCTCGCGCCGCCGAGGTAGATCGCCAGCGGCCGCGGCAGGCGGTGGATGCGGCGCACCAGCCGGTAGCGGGCAGCGGTCGGCGCCCCCTCGTGCTGCTCGAGGAGCTCGCCCATGCGCAGGGCCACCTCCTCCGAGGTGAGGCGGTTGACCCGTTCGCGGCGCAGCGCCGCCAGCAGATCGGCCACCAGCCGGTAAGCGCGATCGAGGTCGAGGCCGGCCGCCTGGAGGCTGCGCGCCAGGAGCCCACGCGAGAACGGCTGCAGCTGGCCGTGGTAGAGCACCTCGAGGTCCGGGCGGCTGGGCCAGGCCGAGGGCGAGAGGTCGCGCAGTCGCTCGGCGCCAAAGATCTCCTCGAGCTCGTGCTCGATGACGTCGCGCAGCTCGCCGGTCGAGATCTCCTCGCGCTTGCCGATACGGTCGCGGATCGCCCGCGCCGCCAGGTAGGCGTCCTCAAAGGACAGGCCCCGCTGCACCAGGTCGTGGGTGACCATGCCGCGCAGGAAACGGTGGCGGCCGCCGGCGCTGTCGCGCACCCAGAGGACGCCACGCCGCAGCGCCTGCTCGGCCGTGGCCCGGGCGGCTGGCTTCTTGCCTGCTGTCTTCTTGTCTGCTGTCTTCTGGCTGGCGATCTTCTTGCCGGCCGCCTTCTTGCTGGGCTCCTTCTTGGCGGTGCCCTTCCTCGCTGCGGTCCTCTTGCCCCCGTTCTTCTTGCTGCCTTCCTTCTTGGTCAAGCCCGGGCCTCCTGGCGGCGATCGTACCCCGAATCACCGCACCGGCCGGCTTGTCGCAAAACCGTGACAGGGCCGTCAAGGCGGTGCGCTCCACCCCACCTAGGCTCCCTGCCGACGCGGCGAAGGCGCCTGACGTCGGCCGGCCGCGCAGCTGTGGCACACTGCCGGCAAACGCCGGTGGAATGGCGCCCTTTGTACCTTCCGCCGCCAGCGCCCAGGGAGCCCAGCATGGAACGACACCTCGATCAGGAGCTCTTCCACATTCGCCAGCGACTGCTCGAGATGGGCGGCATCGTCGAAGAGATGATCGCCCACTCGATGCAGGCCTTGACCGCCCGCGACAGTGATCTCGCGCAGCAGACCGTGGCGCAGGACCGTGAGGTCGACGACCGCGAGAAGAACCTCGACGAAGAGTGCCTGAGCCTGCTCGCCACCCGCCAGCCGACGGCGAGCGACCTGCGCTTCCTGATCGTGGTGATGAAGATCGTCAACGATCTCGAGCGGATGGGGGACTCGGCGAAGAACATCGCGCAGTCGGCGCTGGAAGTGAACCGCGAGCCGCCCCTCAAGCCCTACATCGACCTGCCGCACATGGCGCGCCTCGCCCGCCAGATGGTGCACGACAGCCTCGATGCCTTCGTGCAGCGCAACTCCGAGCTCGCCCGCGACGTCTGGCAGCGCGACGACGAGATCGACGCCCTCTACCACCAGCTCTTCCGCGAGCTGCTGACCTACATGCTGGAAGACCCCAGCAAGGCGAGCCGGGCGCTTCACCTGCTGCTGATCGCCCTCTACCTCGAACGGATCGCCGACCACGCCACCAACATCTGCGAAGACGTCATCTACTTCGTCGAGGGCGTCGACATCCGCCATGCCGCCACCCACTACGGCGCCGAGACCGACGCCGAGAAGACCCAGTAGCGACCCGGCGCCGGGTCGAAAGGGACCACGATGAACGGCCCCCGCCGCCTGCTGGCGTCCTCCGCCCTCCTCGCCACGCTCGCCCTACCCCTGGGGGCCGAGCCGCTTTCCTCGCCGCAGGCCGTGGTCCTCTTGATCGGGGACGGCCTCGGCATCTCCCAGCTGACCCTCTCGCGTCTCGTTGCCGTCGGCGAGGGTGGCCGCCTGGCCCTCGAGTCCCTGCCGGTGACGGCGCTCGTCACCACCTACTCGGCCTCGAACGTCGTGACCGACAGCGGCGCCGCCGCCACCGCCTTCGCCAGCGGCCAGAAGACTGGCAACCAGTACGTCGGTATGGACCGCAGCGGCCAGCCAGTGGCTAGCCTCGCCCGGCAGGCCCAGCAACGCGGCTGGAAGGTCGGCCTGGTCACCACCACGACGATCACCCACGCCACCCCGGCCGCCTTCTACGCCCACGTCCCGGACCGCTACGCCGGCGTCGCGGAGATCGCCACGCAGCTGCTCGCCGAGACGCCCGACGTGGCGCTCGGCGGTGGCCTCGCCGACTTTCTGCCCACCGCCGACGGTGGCTCTCGCCTCGATGGCCGCAACCTCGTCCACGAAGCGCAGGCGGCCGGCTACACCGTGCTCACCCGCGGCATGCCGCTGCCGGCGCCCGCGCCGCCGAAGATTCTCGGCCTGTTCGCTTGGAGCCACCTCGCCTACACCCTCGACGATGAGCGTTACCCCGCCGAGCGGCGCGACCCCGCCCTCGCCGACCTCACGGACCTCGCCCTGGCCAGCCTCGAGCAGGCGGGCAAGCCATTCTTCCTGATGATCGAAGGCGGCCGGATCGACCACGCCGCGCATAGCTTCGACGCCGCCGGAACCGTCGCCGAGACGGTGAGCTTCGACCATGCCGTCGCCCGCGTCCTCGACTACCAGCGCCGCCATCCCGACACCTTGGTGGTGCTGACGGCGGACCACGCGACGGGCGGCCTGGCGATCAACGACTACGCCGACCTCGCGGAGCTCAAAGCCCAGAAGGCCTCCGTCGAGTGGATGGCGAACCAGATCCGCAACAGCGACGCTGGCCCGACCGAGCTCGCCAGCTGGACGGGCTATGAGGACTTCACCGCCGCCGAGCTGGCGACCGTCCGCGACGAGCCGGACAGCTACGAAGCTGCCCGTAACCTCGGTCGCCTGCTCGCCGACCGTGACGGCATCACCTGGATCCCGCGGGTCAACTCCCTCGACACCAAGGGGCACACCGGTGAGGACGTGGCGCTCTTCGCCGGTGGCCCGGGCGCCGAGCGCTTCCAGGGCGTGCTCGACAACGCCGACATCCCCCGTCGCCTGGCGGCGCTGATGGGCTGGGAGCTCGGCGCCACGCCGTAGGGCACCGGCCGGCGCCCCTGCCCAGGCCACGGCCCGCCGCGGACCTCGACCATCGCCAGGCAGCCAGCCTCAGGGGCAGGCGGCGAAGGCCGCGGTGTCCTGCAGGGGCTGGAAGGGCGAGCGCGGCGGCTTGGCGTAGGTGCGGACGGCACCCGTCGCGGTGTCGCGCACGGTGAGCTCGACCCCGACGTTGGTGAGGCCGGCGGCGAAGACCCAGCGGCGGCCGTTGACCCCGCAGCCGTCGAGCACCTTGATCAGCAGCTCGAGATTGTCGGGAGCGAAGAACCAGAAGGCACCGCTCGCGGCGGTGAGCGGGCGCGCCTGGGCCGCCCCTTGCTGGCCGTTGGGCGTCGTCCAGGTCGCCGCCACCTCGTAGCGACCCGCCTGGAGGCAGAGATGCGTGTCGTCCGCCCGGCAGGCGCCCGCGCGCCCGCTGCCCAGAGGCGCCGTCGAACCGGCAGACGCTGGCGCCAGCAGCGGTTCGAACACAGCCTCGCAGGTGGCAAAGGCGGAGGTGTCCTGCACCGGCCGGAACGCCGTGCGTGGTGGGTTGCGGTAGGTCCTGATCGCGCCGGTCGCCGTGTCGACCACGGTCAGATCGGCGAGGACGTTGGTGAGACCGCCCGCGAACACCCAGAAGTGGCCGTCGCTGCCGCAGGCATCCAGCACCTTGACCAAAAGCTCCAGGTTGTCTTCCCCGAAGAAGGAGAAGGCGCCGGTGTCGGCCGTCAAGGCCTGTGCGCGGGCCGTTCCCTGCCCGGCGGGCAGTTGCCAGTCGACCTCCACCCGGAAGCGGCCATCGCGCAGGCACAGGACGTGGTCGGAGGGCCGGCAGGTCGAGGGGAAGGGGATGGCGAACCGGCGGCCGGCGAGGTCCCAGTCCTCACCGTTGAAAGTCTCCCAGACGGCCACCAGGCTGCCGTCGCCGAGCATCGCGAGGTCGGGGTCGTCCTGGTCGTTGCGCGTGCGAGAGTTGACCCGGAATTCCGGGCCGGCGGGCTGCCCATCGGCCAGGAAGGCCCGGCCGATGATGTCTGGGAGCTCCACCCCCGAGAACCAGTCCACCCACACCACGACGAAATTGCCAGCGGCATCCATCGCCACCTTCGGCCTCTCCTGCCAGGCGAAGGTGTTGGTGTTGACCTGGAACTCGTTGCCGCGGGGCTGACCGTCGCGGCCGTAACGACGGGCGAAAACGCCGGCCTCCGAGCCGTCCTGGCCGTCACTCTCCCAGACCACTACGAAACGCCCGTCCAGGCTCATCGCCACGTCCGGCAGCTGCTGCCAGGAGGTCGTGACCTGGTTGACCCGGAACTCGCCGCCCAGCCGGCTGCCATCGGCGGCGAAACGCTGGCCGTAGACGCCGCCCGCCGAGCCGTCCTGGCCGACGCTCGTCCACACCACCACGAACCGGCTGTCCGCCGCTGCTGCGACGTCGCCCGGTGCCTGGAGGCCTGGGGTGAAGGTGTTGGCGCGGAGGCTGGGACCAGCGAGCTCTCCCGCCGCCGTCAGGCGGTGCACGAAGACACCCGAGCCCGAGCCGTCCTCGCCGATCTCGCCGGGGAGGGGCATGCTCCAGGCGGTCGCCACGTAGCCACCGGGCGCCAACCCAGCGATGCCGGTCACCGCCTGGTCGCCGGGCGTGCCGTCGCTGAGCGAGAGACCATCGACGAGCAACCCACCGTCGGGCCCCCAGAGCGCCGCGAGGGCTTCACTGCGGCCATCGGGGCCTCCCGGCTCCTGCCAGGTCACCAGCCTGGCGCCGTCGGGGGCCACGGCGACGCGGGCACCCTGAAACGAGGCGCGCGCCGGTCCGCGGACGGCCACCTCGTCGCTGCCCGGCGCGCCCACGCCATCGAAGCTGCGTAACAAGACGGCGGTGATCGCCGTCAGGTCGACGTCCGCGATCGTCTGGTCCCAAGCGACGACGAAGCCGCCGTCCGGCTGCGCGGCTGGGTTCGGGAACTGCTGGGTACCAGCCACCGTCTGGTTGAGCGCGAAGTCCCAACCCAAAGGCGCTTGTGCACCCGCCGGCGCCCAGCTCCCGAGCCCGACGGCAAGCCCTACCCAGAGTCCGCGCCAGCGAGGGGAGGTCGTCATCGCCGTTCCCACCACAGTAGCCCTCCAGGTAGGGACGCGCAATCAGCTGCCTTCTACAGCCACGGGTCGGCCACCAGCGCGGCAGCTCCGAAGCTGCGTGCCAGAGCGTCGTAGCTGCGGCTGAAGTGGCCCTGCCCCTCACCGGCGACCAGGGGCTGCCAGACCACCGTGAAGTTGCCGAGAGCGTCCGTCGTCAGGCTTTCGAGCGCGAGAGCTTCGCTGGCGCTAGTGGCGACCGTCAGCGCGGCGCCGCTCGGCACTCCCTTGTCGTCGAACCGCTGCACCAAGACCGAGGAGGCGCCGGTCAGCGGATCATCGCTCTGCCAGGCGACGGCAAACCCGCCTCCGGGCTCTGCCGAGACCAGGGGTGCCGAACGCGCCAAGAGCGAGCCACCGTGGACCGGCGCTTCGCTGCTGACCGGCAAACCATCCTTGCCGAGCCGGCGCGCCAACACCTTGCTTTCTCCCGTCTCCGGGTCGCGCAGCACCCAGGCGACCACGAACTGCCCGGCCCCGTCGGCCGACACCACCGGCTCCTCCGGCACGCCGACCTTGGAGTCGTTGAGCACCAGCGGCGAGCCCTGCGTGACACCGCCCTCACTGACCACCTGGCCGAGGATCACCGGTCCGTTCCCCGTCGGGTCGACGGCCTCCCACACCACCAGGAAGCCGCCCTGGCTGTTGTGCGCCACCTGCGGCAGCCGCTGCGGGGCCGCGGTCTCGTCGCTCAGCAGGACCTCGCTGCCCACCGGCGCCTCGCTGCCGTCGAAGAGCTGAGCCCGGATGCTCCACAATGAGCTCACCGGGTCCCAGACCGCCCAGGCCTGCAGGGAGGTGGCCGCGAGCTGCGTCACCCAGGCGGCGGCCCCCTGGCTGGTGTCGGTGAGGATCAGCACCCAGTCGCGGTCGCCGTTCTGGCCGGTGCACGGCTGACCGGCGAGACAGGCCGGGCGCGGCACGCGGTAGGTGTCCGCCGTCCCGCCGACCAGCGTGAAGCTCACCGGCTGGGTGTCGATGGTGCCGGTGCGTGGGTTCCAGAACTCCTTGCGCCAGCGCGTGGTGGTGAGGCCCGGGTACAGCGCGGCCGGCAGTTGCAGGCGGATCTCGCCGTCGTCCGGCAGGTAGGCCACCACCGTGCGGCGCGTCACTTCCCGGGAGACCACCATCTGCAGGTGCTGGTTGACCGGGTTCGACGGGTTGGGTTCCGTGGGGTTGTTGGTGATCAGCGCCGGCTTGGGAGCGAGGCGGTACCAAAACCGCAAGCGATCGCGGAAGAGGGTTGCGAGAGCCTGCAACTGCGCCGTCGACGGGCGATTGACCGAGTTGCGGGGGCTGCGGGGCTGGTAGGGCCCCGCGCCGTCGCCAAGGCCCCAGTCCCACAAGCCGTAGACCCCCATGGTGTAGCCGAAGGCACCGGAAAGCGTGCTCAGGTAAGCCGTCTGGCGGACGCGGTAGGGCCGGTAGTAGGCGGCGTTGTCGGGGGCGCTCTGTCCCGCCTCGAGCACCGCACCCTCATTGTCGTAGATCGCCTCGGCATTGCCGGTGGGTAGGCGGCGGGGCATCACCCGCAGGTCGAGCGGCATCTGCCGGGCCCGGTTGGTGAAGTTCTGCAGCTGCTGGGCCACCGTCGCCTGCTGGCCGTTGTCGAGGTTGCGGCACTGGCCGCTCTGGAAGAGGTGGATGTCCATCCAGGGCTCGCTCTCGAAGTCCTGGTAGTCGTTGTAGACGCCTCCCGTGCTGACCGCCACCGGCGTCGAGCCGCCGAAGTGGTTGGTGGCGACGAAGCGCGGCGACACGCCATGGATCTCGCTCCCGACGGCCCGGATCAGCGCGCTCTTCGCCCCCGCGTCCGGCCGGGTGTCGAAGCCGGGCGCCAGGATCACGAAGTTGCCAGCGAGGCGGGCGGCGAGGTTGCGGGCGAAGATCTTGGCGTCGGCCTCCGGAGGGTAGCGTTGGCCGGGCGTCGGGTTGTCGGTCGCCAGGTATTGGTAGCTCGGTTCCATGAGGCCGACGACGACCACCACTAGGCCCTGTTCGTTGGCGTACTGCACCTTCGCCTCGAAGCTCTGCCAAAAGGTCGGGTTCCACTTGCTCCACGCCGGGAACGAGGAGTTGGCGACGAAGGGAGCCTGGCCGGCCGAGTCTGTCAGCGGGTTCTTCATCCACCACTGCGGCACGGAGACCTGGATCGCCGAAAAACTGCGTGCCTTGCGGTCGAGGACGTAGCACTTCCAGTCGTTGCTCGTCCATCCCGAGGCTTGGGCGCAGTTCGGTGTCGAGCCGGCATTGAAGGTGGCGCGCACCGGGGCGGCCCAGGCAGTGTCCCCCAACCAGTAGAAGGGGCCGTTGTCGTTGAGCAGGTGGCCGTTGCCGCGCACCAACTGCCCGCTTTCGGAGGTGATCCACTCTCCGAAACCGAAATAGCCCCCGAGGTAGAGCGCGTTGCTGACCCCGTTGGCGGTCGTCGAGCGCGTGACCTGGACGATGCCGCTGGCGTTGAGGCCGTTCTCGTGGCTGGCGGTCCCGGTGGCCAACGCACAGTCCGCTCCCCCCTGGCCCTCGCCAGTGCAGGCCCAGGTCGTCGTCCACTGCCACTGCGCCGTCGCGGCCGAGCCGGTCGGCTGCGGGAACATCGCCCGCAGCTTGAACGTCCGGCCGCTGGTGCCGCCGTCCCAGAAGCCCACCACCGGCAGCTTGCCACCCCAGGCAAGGGTCGAGCAGTTCGCGATGCAGGTCCAGCTCACTTGCAGACGGAGGTTGCGGTAGGGGTTGGCATAGGCGTTCGTGCTGGTGAGCGGGGCTTCCCAGCGGGTCCAGGCGAGGGCCTGGCTCGACTGGGCCTCAGCAGGTCGCAGAGGCATCGCGAGGAGGAGAAGGACGGGGAGGAAGCGAGCGGGGGAACGAAACCTTCGCTGGGCCATGGAAGGCCTCCTAGGCAGAGAGATGGCGGGTGCCGCCACCTCATCGAACGTAGTTGCGCTTCTGCCGCGTTGGAGTAGGTCGAACCTCTCGGAGCCCGCGGCTGGCGAGGGCTTTGGTCGCAACCGAGCGCCCTCCTCTCTCGTGTTACCCTTCGCGCCATGAAATCTTCATCGCGTCTCACGCAGCCTCTGGTTCGCGAGAGGAAGGGGGGAGACCTCCGTCCGGCGAGCTGGGAGGAGGCGTTGGATCGCGCCGCCGCGGGCTTTCGCTCCGTCCAGCAGAGCCATGGCCCGCGCTCGTTCGGCCTCTTCAGCTGCTCGAAGACGACCAACGAGATGAACTACGTGGCCGGCAAGTTCGCCCGCGTGGTCATGGGCTCGAACAACGTCGACAGCTGCAACCGCACCTGACACGCGCCCAGCGTCGCCGGTCTGGCGGCTGTGTTTGGTGCGGGTGGTGGCACGAGCTCCTACCAGGAGATCGAAGAGACGGACTGCATCTTGCTCTGGGGGTCGAACGCCCGCGAGACGCACCCGATCTTCTTCCATCACCTGCTCAAGGGCGTGCGGCGCGGCGCGCGCCTGATCGCCGTCGACCCGCGGCGGACCACCTCGGCGCAATGGGCCGATCTGTGGGCAGGGCTCGACGTGGGGACGGACATCCCGCTCGCCAACGCGATCGCCCGCGAGATCATCGACGCCGGCCTCACCCACGACGAGTTCATCACCAACGCCACCAGCGGCTTCGCGGAGTTCCGCGCCGGCGTCGAGGCGTGGACCCTCGAGCGCGGCGAGCAGGTGACGGGCGTGCCGGCGGCGGTGATCCGCGAGATCGCCCACACCTACGCCAAGGCACCGCGGGCGGCGCTGTGCTGGACGCTCGGCATCACCGAGCACCACAACGCCGTCGACAACGTCCTGGCGCTGATCAACCTCTCGCTCTTGACCGGCCACGTCGGCCGTTACGGCTCAGGCCTCAACCCGCTGCGCGGCCAGAACAACGTCCAGGGCGGCGGCGACATGGGCGCCCTACCGGACCGCCTGGTGGGCTTCCAGCACGTCGAGAACGACCCCCTGCGCGAGAAGTTCGAGAGGGTCTGGGGGGCGACGATCCCGCCGCAGCGGGGCTGGCACCTCTCCGCGATGTTCGACGCCATGGAGCGCGGTGAGCTGCGCTCCCTCTACGTGATCGGCGAGAACCCCGCCCGCTCCGAGGCGGACCAGCACCGTACCAAGAAGCTCCTCGGCGGGCTCGACTGCCTGGTGGTGCAAGACATCGTGCTCACGGCCACCGCCGAGCTCGCCGACGTGGTGCTGCCGGCGGCCGCCGGCTGGTGCGAGTCCGACGGCACGGTGACCTCGAGCGAGCGGCGGGTGCAGCGGGTACGCCGGGCCTTGCCGCCCCCGGCCGGGGCGCGCGACGACCTCGATGTCCTCTACGACCTCGCCCGCCGCCTCGGCCACGACTGGGGCCAGCCCGAGAGCGAGGCGATCTGGAACGAGGTGCGCCAGCTGTCGCCGGCCCATGCCGGGATGAGCTACGCGCGGCTCGAAGCCGAGGGCGGCCTGCAGTGGCCCTGCTACGACGAGCAGCACCCGGGCTCGCTCTTCCTCCACGGCCGCCTCTGGGAGCGGCCGGTAGGCGGCCCGCGGGCGCCCTTCCACGTCGTGGAGCACTCGCCGCCCGTCGAGGCCGTGGACACCGAGTTCCCCCTGCGGCTCACCACCGGCCGGCGCCTCGAGGAATACAACACCGGGGTGCAGACGGGCCGCTACGCCTCACCAGTGCGCCGCGGCGAGACCCTCGATCTCTCGCCGGAGGATGCCCGGCACTACGGCGTCGTGCAGGGCGACAAGGTGCGCGTGGTGTCGCGGCGGGGCGCCGTGGTGGCCCCCGTGCAAATCGACGCCGGCCTGCGCCCGGGCCTCGGCTTCATGACCTTCCACTTCCCGGACGAGGTCCCCACCAACTTGCTCACCATCGATGCCACCGACCCGGTGGCCGGCACCGCGGAATTCAAGGCGGCGGCGGTGCGCATCGAACGCCTGGAAGCCTGAGGCCGCGCCATGGACATCCGCGTCGGGCAAGCTGCAGCGAGCAGTGAGGAGAAGGCCGCCGTGGATGCCCTGCTGGGGCCGCCCGAGTCGGCCTGGGAGGGTGGCGAGCGCACAGCGGGCGCCACGCGGGTGGCCCGTGGCGGCGTGGCCCTCGCCCGCGAGCGCCGCCACCTGCTGCTGCCCGCCCTCCACGCCGTGCAGGACCGCGTGGGTTGGGTGAGCGAGGGGGCCCTCAACTACATCTGCCAGCGACTGATCGTGCCGCCGGCCGAGGCTTGGGGCGTGGTGAGCTTCTACCACCTCTTCGCCACCGCGCCGCGACCGCCGCGGGT
>CAYQRE010000044.1:0-26732 GCA_964420075.1 uncultured Thermoanaerobaculia bacterium
CTACAACCTCAACACCCGCGGCTTCAACAGCTCGCTCAACCGCCGGGTGGCGACGCTGATCGACGGCCGGCGACCCTCCGTGCCCTTCCTCGGTGCCCAGGAGTGGGCCGCCGTCTCCTTCCCCCTGGACGACCTGCGCACTGTCGAACTGGTCCGCGGCCCCAGCGCAGCCCTCTACGGGGCCAACGCCTCGAGCGGCGTCCTGAACCTCACCACCAAGGCGCCGCGCGACTCGGAGGGGGGCGAGGTGCGGCTGACCGGCGGCGAGCTCGCGACCCGCAACGGCGATGCCCGCTGGGCCGGCGGCCTCGGCGGTGACTGGTATCTGAAGCTCGCCGGCGGCGCTCACACCGGGGGCGACTTCGCGAAGTCACGGCGCGGCGGTGCCGAGTACTCCGTTCCCTGCCCCAACCCGCAAGGGTCGGTGACCGACTGCCTGCCGCAGGAGGCAACGGCCCTGGTGCGCGTCAACGACGACGACGTGCGGTTCGGCAGCCTGCGGCTGGACAAGTACTTCGGCGACCGGCTGCTGACCCTCGAGGGTGGCACGGCCGACATCGCAGGACCGCTCTTTCAGACCGGCATCGGTCGCGTGCAGCTGACCGACGTCAGCCGGCCGTGGGCGCGCGCCAACTTCAACGCCTTGCACTGGAACCTCCTCGGCTACTACAACGGTCGCGACGCCAACGACCAGCGGGCGCTGGCCTCCAACACGCCGCTCTACCTCGACGAAGAGAACTTCCAGCTTGAAGCGCAGACCAACTGGGACCTCTTCGGCGGCCGCGGGCGGATCGTCGCCGGCGCTTCCTACTCCGAGGACCAGATCGACTCGGCGAACCCGCAAGGGCGCCAGACCCTCGTCTTCCGGCCCATCGACGCCGACTTCCAGTCGGTGTACGCCCAGTTCGAGCTCGATCTTGGCAGCTCGGTGAAGATGGTCCTGGCCGGCCGCTGGGACGACTCCTCGCTCTACGACTCGCAGGTCTCGCCGAAGGCGACCCTGGTCTGGGGGGTGACGCCCCACCACAGCCTGCGACTGTCGTACAACGAGGCCTTCCAGGTCGCCAACTACTCCGAGCTCTACCTGCAAGCCAACGTCGCCGCGCCGGTGAACCTCGCGCCGATCGAGGCGATCTGCTCCGCGGGAGGCGTGTCCTGCGGCTTCGGCGCTGGCCCCACCCGGCTCATCGCCGCCGGCAACGAGGACCTCGACGTCGAGACGACGAAAACCTGGGAGCTGGGCTACACCGGCATCCTCGGCAGCCGTGCTTTCGTGACGCTCGACTACTACCGCAGTGAGAACAACGACTTCATCACCGACCTGCTGCCCCAGCTCGGCACCTCGCTCGGGCGCGTCAACCCCAACTTCGGCGCCTACTTACCACCGTCGGCGCTGCCGGCACCGCTGGCGGCGACCCTGCTGGCGACCCTGCGGGGCGCGCTGCCGGCCACTCTCTTCCCCTTCCTGAGCAACAATCTCGACGGCTCACCGATCTTCGTCGTGCGCTCCTACACCAACTTCGGCCGGGTCGACACCCAGGGCGTCGACCTGGCGCTCAACGTTACCGCCAGCAAGGGCTGGCGCTGGAACTTCACCTATTCCTGGTTCGACTTCGACATCAAAGGCCAGGTGGGCACCCTGGAGGCGATCCTCCTGCCCAACTCGCCGGAGCACAAGGCGAGCGCCGGCGTTGCCTACGTGGGGGACCACTTCGACATCGCCCTGAGCGGCCGTTGGGTGGACGAGTTCCGCTGGGTGGTAGGGCCCTTCCAGGGCAACGTGAAGGCTTACACCACGGTGGACCTGGCAGCCAACTACCGGCTCGGCGACCACTGGAGCGTCGGCACGACGATCTCGAACGCCACCAACAACGAGCATTGGGAGGCCTTCGGCGGCGACCTGCTGCGGCGGCGCAGCCTGCTCTTCGTCGGGTACCGCTGGTAGGCGCTGCGGGGCCGGGCTGCCGCCAGGAAGCCCGGCCCACCGCTGCGCTCGCTAGAAGCGGAGGTCGAGGGTGATGCGGGGCACCACGTCGTCGTCCACCGTGGAGCCATCCAGGCGCTTGCTGTAGCTGACGAGCTCCACGTTGGGAATGAAGCTCACGTGCTTGTTGACCGTGTACTCCACCCCTGCGAGGTAGAACCAGAACTTGGCGCCGGGATCGAAGGGCAGGTAGCCGATCTTGGCGCCGTCCGGGTTGGCGTCGAAGCTGCGATCGACCCGTGCCAGCAAGGCGAGCCGGGTGTTGAGCCGCCACGCCCCCCACAGCGACGCCACGTCCAGCGTCAGCTTGCCGGCCGCGAGCTCGCGCTTCTGCTGGACGTACTGCAGGCCGAGCCGTCCGCGCTCGGTCTTGTAGACGGCGAGGCCCTGGAAGGTGGTGCGATCCGTCTGCCCCGGCCGGTCGTCGAAGTCGCCGTAGAGCTCGAACGTCAGGTGACTGGTGGGGTAGAACTGCAGCGCCGCCATCACCTTCTTGCCGTCGTTGGTCTCCGAGCCCACCTCCGAGCCGTTGGCCAGCATCGCGACGTACTTCACCTTGCCGTTCGCCGCGAGATCGCCGCGGACGGAGACCCCCGTATCGCGCGGGCCGCCCAGCCGGTAGAGGTCGATGATCGTCTTCTCCACCGGCCGGTAGCCCCAGAGCGTCTCGGCGAGCTCCCAGGTCGGCGCCGGGGCGAGGCCGATCTGCACCTTGGTGGCGCCCCGCGCCCACTGCACATAGGCGTCTTTGACGTAGGCGTCCAGGCGCTGGCTTGCCTTGAAGTCGCCGGGATGATTGGCCTCGAAGCGGACCCGGGTCGACCACTCGTCGGTCAGCTGCTGGTCATAGGTGAGGTACAGACGGCGGATCCAGAAGGCGCTCTCACCGTCGAAGGCCGGATCGTGGTCGCTCGCGAAGTAGGCCGCATCGCCGAACATCAAGCCCGAGAACTTTGCCTTCTCCCACCAGGGCTTGCTGGGCTCGGCTACGGCTGGCGCCTGCGCGCCGGCGGTCTGCACCAGCCCCAACAGCAAGCCGATCCCTACCAAATACCGCAGTTTTGCAGACATAGCTTCTCCCCCAAGTAACGAAGTAGTGACGCGACGAATCGTACTCGGGGCCGCTGCTGGGCTGCAAGCTCCGGCGGGCGGATCAGGGGCCCCCGGGGCGCCCTCGGTGCTCTGGGGGCAACAACGGCTGGTGCGCTAGCGAACCAGCTCGGGAAGGGGCTCACCCTGGGGCACGAAGCGCAGGGCGACGCCATTGTTGCAGTAGCGCTTGCCAGTCGGCCGTGGCCCGTCGTCGAAGACGTGCCCTTGGTGGCCTCCGCAGCGAGCGCAATGGTATTCCGTCCGCGGGATCACCAGCTTGAAGTCCGTCTTGGTTTCCACGCGGCCGGGCATGGCCTGCCAGAAGCTGGGCCAACCCGTGCCGCTCTCGTACTTCGCAGCGGCGTCGAAGAGCGGCAGGTTGCAGGCGGCACACAGGTACTGGCCGGGCCTCTTTTCCTTCGCGAGCGGGCTCGAGCCAGGGGGTTCCGTGGCCTCCTCGAAGAGCACCGCATAGGCCTCGCGCGGCAATCTCTCCTTCCACTCCCGCCGCGGCTTGCTGAGCTTCTCGATGGCTTCCACGTCCTGGCCTCCGGGGGTCGCGGCCCGCAGCCGTGGCCCCCAGGCGGCCACCGCGGCGAAGCCGAGGGCTGTGCGCATGAAATGGCGTCGGTTCATGCTCGCCTGATACGGCGCACGCCCCGGATCGGATGCGGCCGTGGCGCGGGCCGCGAGGGAAACATCCGGCGGCGCTGGCCGTATCAGTCTGCGACACGGGACCTCCTCGAAAAGGAGGCTCTTGTAGGATGGTCGCGAGACCAGCTCCGCTGGCGCCGCGGTCGACCGACCGTTTCACCTCTTCGCACAGGAGATTCCAGACCCATGGTTCGCAAGCTCGCCTCGACCCTGCTCCTTTCTGCGGTGCTTCTCGCCGGCGTGGCGCTCGAAGCCCAGGCGGCCGCACCCAAGACGGCCGACGAAGTGATCGCCCTCAACCTCGAAGCGCGCGGCGGTGCCGCCAAGGTCCACGCCACCAAGAGCGCGCGGATCACCGGCAAGATGATGATGGGCCCCGGCATGGAGGCGCCCTTCACCATCGAGTGGAAGCGGCCCCAGCACTTCCGCATGGAGTTCACGGTCCAGGGCTCGACCGCCGTTCAGGCCTACGACGGCGAGAACGCCTGGATGGTGATGCCGTTCCTCGGCAAGACCACTCCCGAGCCGATGCCCGAGGAGGCCAAGAAGCAGATCGTCGACCAGGCGGACCTGGTTGAAGGCGACCTCGTCGACTATGCCAAGAAGGGCAGCACGGCTGAGCTGATCGGCACCGAGGACTTCGACGGCAGCCCTGCCTACCGGGTGCGCATCACCAAGAAGAGCGGCGACGTGGACGACCACTTCATCGACACCGAAGCCCACCTCGAGGTCGGCGTCAAGAGCAAGCGGACCTTCAACGGCCAGGAGGTCAGCGTCACCACCCGGGTCAGCGGCTACAAGGAGGTCGCCGGTCTCGTGGTGCCGTTCGCCATCGAGGCGCGGCCCGACGGCGCTCCCGCCGGCCAGAACATCACCATCGAGAAGTACGAGTTCGACGTCCAGCTGCCGGACGACCGCTTCACGATGCCCGCGGCGCCCGCCCCGGCGCCGGCGGGCCAGTAGGCGGACCCGCACCACGACTCGCTCCCAGGCCCCGCGCGGGCCTGGGTTCACGTTTCCCGGCCGGCCGCGACGCGGCCGGAGCTTTGTGCCCAACGCGGTGCGCTCCAGCGAGCGTACCGGAGAGAACGGGAGGATGCCGATGCGTCCGACGAGGACTCGCTCTGCCCTGCTCGCCTCGCTGCTCGCCCTGCCCTTCGCTGTCGCGACGGCTGCCCAGGCTGAGAGCACGATCGACTCCAACACCTTCGGCGGCCTCGAGGCCCGCGCGATCGGACCGGCGGTGATGGGGGGCCGGATCGCCAGCATCGATGCCGTGGCGAAGGCTCCACTGACCATCTACGCGGGTGCAGCCGGCGGCGGCGTCTGGCGCTCGACCGACGGCGGCCTGTCGTTCAAGTCGGTGTTCGACGGCCAGTCGCAGTCGATCGGCGCGCTCGCCATCGACCCCAACGACGAGAAAACGGTGTGGGTGGGGACCGGCGAAAGCTGGACCCGCAACAGCGTCTCGGTCGGTACCGGGCTCTACAAGACGACCGACGGCGGTGACTCCTGGAAGCTCGTCGGCCTCGCCGACTCCGAACGCATCGCGCGCATCCAGGTCGACCGCAAGGACGGCAAGACCGTCTTCGTCTGCGCCAGCGGCCATCTGTGGAACGCCAACGAGGAGCGTGGCGTCTACAAGACGACCGACGGCGGCGAGACCTGGAAGCGGGTCCTCTACGTCAACGCTGACACCGGCTGCTCCGATCTCGAGATGGACCCCCAGGACCCGCAAGTGCTCTACGCCGGCATGTGGCAGTTCCGCCGTTACCCGGACTTCTTCGAGTCCGGCGGCGCCGGCAGCGGCCTCTTCAAGTCGAGCGACGGCGGTGAGACCTGGCAGCCGCTCACCAACGGCCTGCCGGCGGGCAAGAAGGGGCGCATCGCGGTCGCCGTCGCGCCCTCCCGCACGAGCGTCGTCTACGCCCTGGTCGAGGCCGAGAAGACGGCCCTCTACCGCTCGGACGACCTCGGCGCCTCCTTCCGCCAGGTCAACGACTCGTTCAACGTCCAGGCTCGGCCGTTCTACTTCGCGCGCCTGGTGGTCGACCCGCAGGACTTCAACCGCGTCTACAAGCCCGGCCTGTTGTTCGCCATGAGCACGGATGGTGGCAAGACCTTCACCTCGCCGCTCTCGGGCCTCCAGGGCAATGGCGTCCACCCCGACCACCACGCCCTGTGGATCAACCCCACGAACCCCCTCGAGATGCTGCTGGGTAACGACGGCGGGCTCTACCAGTCTTACGACCGCGGCGTCCACTGGCGCTTCGTGCGGGCGCTTCCGGTCTCGCAGTTCTACCATGTCAGCTTCGACATGGATTACCCCTACAACGTCTACGGCGGGCTGCAGGACAACGGCTCCTGGATGGGGCCCTCGCGCTCTGCCGACGGGATCGAGAACAGGGACTGGCAGAACGTCGGCTTCGGGGACGGCTTCTACGCCTTCCGCGACCCGGCCGACGCCGACTACGTGTACTCCGAGTACCAGGGCGGCCAGGTCTCGCGCCTGCGGCTGTCGACCGGCGAGGCCCGAGACATCAAGCCGCTGCCCCGCGCCGGCGAGCCCGACTACCGTTTCAACTGGAACACGCCGATCCACCTCTCACCGAACCAGCGCGGCACGATCTACATCGGTGCCCAGTTCCTCTTCCGCTCCCAGGACCAGGGCGGCAGCTGGGAACGCATCTCGCCCGACCTCACGACCAACGACCCCAAGGGCCAGCGCCAGAAGCAGTCCGGCGGACTGTCGATCGACAACACGACGGCGGAGAACTACACGACGATCTTCTCGATCTCCGAGTCGCCCAAGAACGGCGCCGTGATCTGGGTGGGGACCGACGACGGCAACCTCCAGCTCACCCGCGACGGCGGCAAGAGCTGGACGAACGTGGTGGCCAGCGTGCCGGGGCTGCCGGCGCGGACCTGGGTTTCTTCGGTGTCCGCGAGCCCGCACGACGAGGCAACCGCCTTCGCCACCTTCGACGGCCACCGTACGGGCGACATGAAGACATACGTCTACAAGACGGCCGATTTCGGCCGCACCTGGACCAGCCTGGCGAGTGAGGAGCTCGAAAGCTACGCCCACATCGTGCGGCAGGACCTGGTCAAGCCGGAGCTGCTCTTCGTGGGCACCGAGATGGGCCTCTTCATCTCGGTCGACGGCGGCCAGAGCTGGGCCCGCTTCACCGGCAACCTGCCCAAGGTGGCAGTGCACGACCTCGCAATCCACCCGCGCGAGCACGACCTGATCCTCGCCACCCATGGGCGCGGTCTCTACGTGCTCGACGACATCACGCCCCTGCGCCAGCTGAGCGCCGAGGTCGTCGCGGCCGACGTCACCCTGCTACCGGCGCAACCGCAAGTGATGCCGACCGGTGGCGGCTCGCAGTCCTTCGCCGGCGACGACGAGTTCGTGGGGATCAACCCGCCCGAGGCGGCGGTGATCACCTACTACCTGAAGAAGCGCCACCTCTTCGGCGATCTCAAGGTCGAGGTCTACGACGCCGACGGCAAGCTGGTGTCCACCTTCCAGGGTGGCAAGCGCAAGGGGCTCAACCGCGTGCTCTGGCCGATGCGCCTCAAGCCACCCAAGCTGCCAGCGGCGACCAGCCTCGCCCCGGCCTTCATCGGGCCGCGGGTGCTCGAAGGCACCTACACCATCAAGCTGATCAAGGGCGAGCAGACCTACGAGCAGAAGATCGAGCTGGTGGCGGACCCACGCTCGCCGCACACGGCGGAGGATCGGCGTGCGTCGCAGCAGCTGGCGCTGCGGCTCTACGGCATGCTCGAAGACCTGACCTACCTCGTCGAGACGGCGACGGACGTGCGCGACCAGGCCCGCGAGCGCGCCAAGGGCCTGCCCAAGAACGACCGGCTGGCGAAGACCCTGACCGCCTACGCGGACAGCCTCGAGACGTTCCGCAAGGGCCTCGTCGCGACCAGCGAGGCCGGTTGGGTCTCCGGGGAAGAGCAGCTGCGCGAGCAGATCGCCACGGTCTACGGCGGCGTGACCTCCTACGAGGGCCGCCCGACGGCGACCCAGAGCGAGCGCACCGAAGTCCTCACCGGCGAGCTCGACAAGGCACGCAGCCGCTATCAGCAGCTCACCGGTTTCGATCTGCAGAACCTCAACGCCGCTCTCACCAAGCGCTCCCAGCCGCCCCTGGCGGTGAAGAGCCGCGAGGAGTGGGCGGCCGCTCAGCAGTAAGGGCCGAGTCCACAGGGCACGACCGCCATCCTGCGGTGGTCGTGCCCGCCACCACCACCCCGCCGGTCACCGACGAGCCAGCTGCCAGCACTTTTCGGCTCTTCTCAAGCACCTCAACCCCTGGCTTTTCTCCTTCCCCCTCCCGGCAAGTACTGACTGCCGGCGAGATCGCGTCGAGGCCCCGACTTGCCGCCTCTCGGCACCTCCTGACGCCTCGGGAGAAGTTCTAGCCTTCTCCGCAACCCACTGATCTATAACGACTTACATTGCGCAAACCGATGCTCGCGGATAGATTCCGCGCTCGTGATCGCATTCAGTCGTTACGGACGGGCCCTGCGCCTGCTGCGGGAGAAGAAGGGCAAGAGCCAGAAGCAGGTGGCTGCCGAGTCCGGCATCACGCCGCCGATGCTCTCGGCCTACGAAAACGAGCGGACCCAGCCGGAGCTCGAGTCGCTCGACAAGGTGCTCGCCGGCATGGGCGCCACGGTCGGCGAGCTGGCCTGGGCCCTCGATGTGGTGAACGACCGCATTCCCGTTGGACCTACCGCACCGGCCAGCGACGCCGAGCGACGGCCGAGCCCGCTACGGGGCTTGGGCCCAGGCCTTCCTCTCGACAGCGATGTCGACGAGGCTCGCCTCACTCCCGAGCTCGAGGCCGGCTACGCCCAGATCCTCGCCGGCCTGGTGCGCATCTCGCGCGTCGTCTTCACCTCGGTCGCACGCTCCGGCGACAAGCCGGACCCCTGATGCAGCCCGTCGCCCCGCAGACCCGTGGCACGGCCTTGCGCCGCCTCCCTCGATCCTCTATCCTTCGCTCCGGGGCAGGGGGTGAGTGATCACCCGATGCCGCCTTTCCAAGCCGCCCAGCCTTTCCAGGGACTCCACCGAGCCCTCCTCTGGCTTCGCCTCGAAGCCAACCGCAAGCAAGGGGAAGTCGCCAAGGCCGCTGGCCTCACCCCGGCCATGGTCTGTGCTTTCGAGAAGGGCAAGCGCCTTCCCTCGATCCCCAGCCTCGGGAAGATCCTCGCCGCGCTCCAGGCGGATGAGCATGACCTCGCGCGCGCCCTGGATGCGGTGAACCGTCGGGGGTCACCACCAGCGAAGCGGGCAGCCAGCAGCGAGGGCCGCGAGAAGCCCCCTCCGACCGGGCAAGGGTTGGAGGCTGATCTCGGGACGGTGCTCGAGGACCTGTCGGTGTCGCTGCGGCGCGCCGTCGACACCCTGGGGACTCTCAGCGAGAAACATTCTCGCGGCACATGATGACTCCTATCTAGAAGAAATAGGTCATCAGGAGGACTCTGGGCGGATCGGCAGCAGAGAAGAAAAGTCCTCTGACGGAGAATAATATCTCCTCAACGGATATAGCGCCTGGCCGTAAACTGGTGACAACAAAGGACTTGCGGGTTGTGCTCCGAAACGATCGGGGCTAGGATCTCGGCATGGAACACTCTCCTGCCTTTGAGGGGCTCGGCAAGGCCTTACGCTGGATCCGTGACAAGCAAGGCAAGAAGCAATACCAGGTCGCCGACGCCGCTGGGGTGACCAAGGCGATGCTCTCGGCCTACGAGACGGGCAAGCAGAAGCCGTCGATCGAGACGCTCGAGAAGGTGATGGCCGCGCTCCGCATCGATCTCGCCGACCTCTTCCAGGCGATCGAGATGGTCAACGAACGGCCGCGGGGGTTGCGTCTGGTCAAGCCGGGCGAGAGCCTGCCACGACCGCTCCGCACTGCGGCTCACGCCGAGGCCCTCCGGGTCGACCTCTATGCCGCCTTAGGGATTGAGCGTGCCCTCCCCCTCGAGGAAGAGATGGCGCTCGAAGAGATGCTGCGGGGCTTTCACCGCCTGCTGCGTCACTACCACGCCGCCATCCAGGCAGGCCGTTGGGCCAACGAGTCGAGCCCCGAGCCGGCAGACGAACCCGAAGACGAGGCCTAGGGCGCCAGCCAGAAGTAGACGGGGCTCGCCGTCAGGCGGACCCGCGAAGCGGCGGGCACCGCGAGCTCCGCACCGTCCCGCGCCACCAGCCGCGCGACGGTGCGGCCCAGATCGACCTCGACGGGTGCTCGCCCCGTCGCCCAGCCGACCACGAGGTCCGCGCCGGCCCTCCCCCGAAAGGCGTACAGGCGGCCACCCGTCGCGGCCGGCAGCGGCCCCAGCGAGCTCGCGCCGGCGAGCTCGCGCTCGAGGGTCGCGAGCGCGCTCCAGGCGGGCCGGCGCACCAGCGCGCCATCCTCGCCCAGGTAGGCAAGCCCGTAGCCACGGGCGATCGCCTGCCACCAGTAGACCCGCTCGACCAGGCCGGTGGCCAATGCGAGGAGGTAGTAGCGAACCAGGTAGTCGGCTTGTTCCTCGGGGTGGACCGCGACCCCCTTGCCGGCGGGTGAATGAGGGCCTTCCCACAGCGGCCAGTTCACCTCGGTGATCCAGCTGTGCGCGCCGGCGCTCCTCGCGGTGTCGGCGATCGCCTTCTGCAGCACCACCTTGGCCACGGTGTCGAAGCCGAGCTGGGGGTTCTCCGGCGCACCCCGGCGGTCCACGTAGAGGAGCCCCGAAACACCGTCGAGCCGGTAGCCCGGCGCCTGCAGGTTGACCACCGCAGCGGTCACGTGGAGCTCGAAGTCGATGACCGCCGGCCCGAAGATCTGGGCGTGCGGGCAGCGCGCCAGGATCTCCTCGCGGGCGGCCACCGCCAGCGCCACGTACTCCTGCCGGCGCCAGACGCCCCACTTGCTGCGGTTGACCGCTTGGCCGACCTGGAAGGCCGTTCCGAACGGCGCGAACAGCTCGGCCAGCTCGCCGACGGCGGTTCGCCAGCGAGCTGGTTCGCGCACCAGCTGGCGGTTCTGGGGCAGCGCGAAGGCGACCTCGAGGCCACGGGCGTGCAGCTCGCGGGCGAGCTCCAACTCGGCCCGGTGGTCCTCCTCCCAGGGGTGAAGACGCAGCAGGACATGGCGGACGCCAGTCTCCGCGACGGCCGTGAGCGGCACCTCGGGCGCTTCGGGCAGGGGTCGCAGGCCGAGGCCCACGCCCCCCCAGCGGACGGGCTCGCGGTAGAGCTCGTGGCGGAGCTGCCGGTAGCGGCGGGCGATCCGCGGTGCCGCGATCGCGAGGTTGGCGAGCTCGACGCCGTGGGCTGGCAGATCGGCCAACCGCACGGCGAGCTTCTCCCAGCGCCCGGCGTGCTGGTGCGGCTGGTCCGAGAGGTGGTCCCAGACCACGCGGTCGCGACGGCCCGCGCCGGCTGGGGCGGCAGGAATGTGGGCGTGCGCCCGGCGCGGGCCGAGGCCGGCAAGCCAGCCCCGCAGGCTCCGCCACGGTCGTTTGAGGTGGTTCTTGAGCTCAAAGCTGCCCTGCGCCCAGCGGAATGAACGGCGCTGCGCCTCGCTCGGCTCGGCACCCCAATAGCCACGCAGCAGCGGGGTCTCGAGCCGAGGGCTGTCGAGGGCGAGACGCGCGAGGTCGCGCATCCGGCGCCAGGCCGAGAGCACGCGGCCGGTGCGCGCCCGGTTGAGATCGAGGATCCAGAGAGCGTGGCCTCCGCTCGGGCGCGGCAGCAGAAGCACGTTGCCGACCGAGAGGTCTCGGTGGAGGATGCCGGCGTCGTGCATCCGCCGCGCCAGGCGGCCGAGCTCGGCGAGGATGGCGTCGAGGTCGTGATGCGGGAAGGCCTCGCGCTCCTGGCCGGCCCGAGCGGCGCGCAGGAGGTAGCGCAGCTCGAGCGCCCCCGGCAGGTGCTCGCAGGCATAGTAGGAGGCCCGGCCACTGCGATCCGCAGCAAAGAACCACGGCCGTGGCGTCGGTACGCCGGCGGCACCGAGGGCGAGCGCATTGCGGAAGCTTCGCTCGGCCTTGCTGCCCAAACGGCGGCGGGCGGCTCGCGCCCGCAGGCTCTCCTCCCGGAACTGCTTGACCACCACCTCGCACTTGCCTTGCGGTCCGGCGAGGTGGGCGCGGTAGAGATAGTTGCGGCCCCAGTGCAGGCTCTCGGCGGCGGCACCGGGGTCGCAGAGGCGCGCCACCTCCGCCGGCTCGACACCGGCCAAGGCCTCACCCGCCAGGGCCTCGTGCACGAAAGGGCAGGCAACGCCGGTGCCCGGCCGGGCCTGGCTCAAAGCATCCCTCACGGGGCTCAGGTCTCCTGCAGCTCGAAGCGCTCCGGGTGGAGGTCGCTGTCGCTCTGGATCACCAGCGAGATGCCCAACGAACGCTCGAGCTCGTCGAGCACGGCGCGCTCCTCCTGCTGCAGGGCGCGCGCCACCTCCGGGTTCACCCGTACCAACAGGTCGCGCCCCATCAGGCTCGGCTTCAGGCGCAGGGCCTGGCGCCGCAGGTCGAGGCAGATGGTGGACAGGGACTTGATGCGACCCGTCCCGCTGCACTGGGGGCAGGGCTGGGTGAGGAGCCGCTCGAGGTTGGTGCGGCTGCGCTTGCGGGTGATCTCGACGAGACCAAACTCGGAGATATTGAGTACCTTGGTGCGCGCCCGGTCGCGGTGGAGCTCGGCGGCCAGCACGTCGAAGACCTGCTGGCGGTGCTCCTCGCGCGCCATGTCGATGAAGTCGACGACGATGATCCCACCGAGGTCACGCAGGCGGATCTGCCGCACCACCTCCACGGCGGCCTCGAGGTTGGTCTTGAGCACCGTGTCTTCGAGGTTGCGCTCACCGGTGTAACGACCGGTGTTGACGTCGACGGCGACCAGCGCCTCGGTCTGGTTGATCACCAGGTAGCCACCCGAGCGGAGCCAGACCTTGCTCTTCAGCGCGGCATCGATCTGGGCCGGGACGCCGTAGTGGTCGAAGAGCGAATCACCGCCGTTGTAGAGCTTGACCCGGCCCACCAAGCCCGGCTGCACCTGGTCGAGGAACTCGACGATGCGGGCGTAGGTGTCCTCGCTGTCGACCAACAGGGTGGAGAAGTCATGGTTGAAGACGTCGCGCACCACCCGCAGGGCGAGGTCGAGGTCGCGGTGGACGAGCGTGGGGGCCGAGACCTTCTGGGCGCGGCTGCGCACCTGCTCCCAGAGCCGAGCCAGGTAGACGAGATCGGGCTCGAGCTCGCTGAGGCCCTTGCCCTCACCCACCGTGCGCACGATCAGGCCGCCGCTCGCCGGCGCCAGCTCCTCGAGCAGGGCGAGCAGGCGGCTGCGCTCGGCATCGTCCTCGATGCGGCGGGACACCCCGAAGTGGCGCACCGTGGGCAGGAGCACCAGGTAGCGGCCCGGCAGCGTCACCTGGGTGGTGATGCGGGCCCCCTTGTTGGCGAGCGGCGCCTTGACCACCTGCACCAGCAGCTCCTGGCCGACCTTGAGCAGGTCGTCGATCGACGGCGGCTGGGTGAGAAAGTCCCCGCTGTGGGTCTCGTCGAGATCGAGCCCGGTCTCCTCGCTGCCATTGCCGCCGACCTCGTCGGTGACGTCGGAGACGTAGAGGAAGGCGTCGCGATCGAGCCCGATGTCGACGAAGGCGGCCTGCATCCCGGGCAGGACGCGCGTCACACGGCCCTTGTAGAGGTTGCCGACAATGCCCCGGTAGCGATGGCGCTCGACGTAGATCTCGGTCAGCCGCTCGTCTTCGAGCACCGCGATCGCGGTCTCGTGCGGATCGTCTTCGACCAGCATCCGCAGCTGCGTCGGGGCCCTCATCGGTTGACGTGCCTCCGCAGATCGACCCCCAAGATCAAGCCGGTCGCGGCGAAGTTGATCAAGGTGAACGACCCGCCGTAGGAGAGGAAGGGCAACGGCACACCGGTGACCGGCAGCAAGCCCACCACCATCGCCGTGTTGTACAAGACGTGCGCTGCGAGGAGCGAAAGGAGACCGACGACGAGCAGGATGCCGGCCCGGTCGCGGGCTCGCGACGCCACCCGCATGGCCGCGAGGAAGTACCAGGCGTAGAGGCCCAGCACGCTCGCGACGCCGAGGAAGCCCCACTCTTCGGCGAGGACAGCGAAGATGAAGTCGGTATGGCGAGCGGGGAGAAAGCGCAGCTGGCTTTGCGTGCCCTGCATGTAACCCCGGCCCGAGAGCTGGCCAGAGCCGACGGCGATCTTGCTCTGGTGGATCTGGTAGCCGCTCGCCTGCAGGTCGGCGCTGGGCTGGAAGTAGGTGAGGATGCGCTGGCGCTGGTAGTCCTTGATCCCGAAGAAGAAGACGAGGGTGGCCAGAGCAAGCCCGAGGAGGGTCAGTGAGACGAGCGTTCGCGCGCGTAGCCCTGCCACCAGCACCATGCCGCCGAAGATGGGCAAGAACATTGCCGCGACGCCGAGGTCGGGCTCGAGCGCCACGAGGACCATCGGCACGGCGATGATCGCGCCGCCGGCGAAGAGGTCGGGCCAGGTCAGGAAGCGCTGGTTGGAGATCGCGAAGGTCCGCGCCAGCAGCAAGGCCACGGCGATCTTCATCACCTCGGAGGGCTGACCACCGAACGAACCCCAGCCGAGCCAGCTGCGCGCCCCGCCGCGGGTCGCGCCGAAGAACAAGACGAGCACCAGCGCTACCGCCAGGACGCCGTAGAGCACCGGCGAGAGGTCCATCAGGATGTGGTAGTCGAGGCTCATCACCAGCAGCAGCACGAGCAGACCTAGCCCGACCCAAACGCCTTGCCGGTAGAGGTAGTCGCCAGCGAGCTCGGCACTGGCGCTGTTGACCGTCGCGAGGCCGATGCCGGTCAACAGGAGCGTGGTCAGCAAGAGGCTCCACTGCACCTCCGCCAGGCGGCGGAAGGGCTGCCTAGCCGGCGACGGAGGCGCCAGCGTCAGCGGACCGGATCTGGAAATAGCGCTCATAGAGAGCCCTGGCAATCGGTGCTGCGGCCGCCGACCCCTTGCCCCCGTGCTCGACAAAGACGACCACGACCAGCGTCGGGCTCTCGTAGGGAGCGAAGGAGGCGAACCAGGCGTGGTCGCGCTTCTCGAAGGGGAGATCGTCACTGGAGGTCCAGGTCTCCTGGGTGACCACCTGGACCGTACCCGTCTTGCCGGCGACCTCGAGCCCGTCGAGGCGGGCCTGGCGGCCGGTCCCGTCGCTGTCGTTCACCACCGCCCACAGCCCTCGCCGCACCGCCGCCAGCGCCCGTTGATCGAGCAGCAGCGGCTCGGCCTTGAAGGCTGCGTCCTTGCGCAGGTGGGGGACGACGAAGCGGCCCCCGTTGGCCACCACCGCCAGCATGCCAGCGACCTGGATCGGCGTCACCAGCAACGGCCCCTGGCCGATCGCCACCGAGATCGTCTCGCCGGCGTACCAGGGGTGCTTGCGGACCTTGAGGCTCCACTCCGGGTCCGGAACCAGGCCGTGCTTCTCGCCCAGGAGGTCGACGCCGGTGGCGCGACCGAGGTGGAAGAGGCGGCCGTACTTGGCGATCCGCTCGATCCCCAGGCGCTGGCCGAGATGGTAGAAGTAGACGTCGCACGAGTATTTGATGGCGCTCTGCAGATTGACGGTGCCGTGCCCGCCCTTCTTCCAGCACCGGAAGCGGCGATTGTAGATCGTCGTCGAGCCGTTGCAGAGCACGGTGTCCTGCGGGCCGACGACCCCCTCGGCAAGGCCCGCAACCGCCATCACGATCTTGAACACCGAACCCGGCGAATAGCGGTTCTGGAGCGCCCGGTTCTGCAGGGGGTGGAAAGGCGAGGAGACCAGCTGCCGCCATTCCTCGGCCTCGAGCCGACGGGTGAACAGGTTGGGGTCGTAGGAGGGCGCCGAGGCGAGGGCGAGGATCTCGCCGTTGCGAGGGTCGAGGGCGACCACCACGCCGACCTGGTCCCCCAACAGGCGGTAGGCCTCGTGCTGCAGCTCGGCGTCGAGGGTCAGCGTCAGGTCGGTGCCCGGTGCGGCCGGCACCTTGCCATGCTCCTCGAGCGGCGTGCCCCGGCTGTCGACCACCAGAATGCGCTCGCCGTCCTGGCCCCGCAGGTCCCGGTCGTAGGTGGCCTCCACGCCCCGCCTGCCGACCTGGTCACCGGCGCTGTAGAGCCCCTTGGCGGCGGCGAGGTCCTCCTCGCTCACCTCGCTCAGATAGCCCAGAACGTGGGCCAGGTCGGAGGCGCCGTGGTAGAGCCGCCGATGGCTCACGTCGATCTCGAACTCGGGGTGCTCGTAGCTCGCCACCCCGAAGCGCGCCACCTGCGCCAGCGTCAGGTTCTCCGCCAACAGTGCCGGCCGGTAGGCGGCGGCCGGGCCGACCTTGGTGAGCGCCGCCGTGACCTCGCTCTTCGGCCGGCCGAGCACGTCGGCGGCGAAGGCCAGGCTGGCCTGGACGTTCTTGGCCCGGCTGCGCTCGAAGAGCAGGTCGTAGCTCGGCTGGTTCTCCGCCAGCACCTGGCCGTGGCGGTCGAAGATCACGCCGCGTGGGGCCTTGATCGGCACCTTGCGCAGGCGGTTGTTCTCCGCCATCGTGCGGTACTCGCCGCCCTTGGCGATCTGCAGGGTCCAGAAGGTGGCACCGATCACCAGCAGCGCCACATTGAGCAAGGCCACCAGTGCCTGGGCACGCCGAGTGAGGTCGTCGCGGTTCTCTCGGACGTTCATTTGTCGATCCGCAGCTTCTCGACGCGCTCGCGGCGAGCGCGCTCGCGGGCCCCCAACGCGGCCCGCTGGCCGGAGTACAAGGTGTAGCCTACCAGCCCGCCCGCCAGGGCTTTGACGACCCACCAGAGAGGTGAGCTCAAGGGGCGAGCCGGCAGCAGAAAGTGAGTGAGCGCGGCGAGCACGCCCTGCTGGACGAGCGTGGCGACGACGACGGCCAGCAACGCCGCGGAGGCCTTCTGGAGGATCAACCGCTGGCTGACCCGGGCCGTCGCATAGCCCACCAGGGTGTCGGCGAAGCCGTAGAGCCCGTACGGACCCCCTGCCAGGGCGTCCTGGACCAGGCCGGCCACGACGCCTCCGGCGAGCCCGGCGAGGGAGTTGCCGCGCAGGGCGTTGAGCACCACGGCGACGATGAACAGGTCCACCATCGCGGCGAAGCCGGGCACCAGCCGCACGCCGTAGAAGTGGATCAGCGCGGCGAGGACCAGCGCCACTGTGAACCTAACGACGTTCACCGACCCCGGCTCCCTTGATCTCGTCGGGTAGACCTCGCCGTTCGAGCAGATAGACATGGCCGAGGCGGTTGAAGTCGACCGCCGCGGCGAGAAGGATCTTGAGCGAAAAGCCCTCCGAGGGGGGCAGCTCGACGACGCTGCCGATGAGGATCCCGGGCGGATAGATGCCATCGATGCCGGCAGTGACCACCCGATCGCCGACCTCGACCGTCTCCTGACGGGGGATGAAGGCGAGCTCGAGCTGGCCATCCGGCGACCCGCGCACCACGCCCTGGACGCCGCTGCGCTCGATCATCGCGCCGACGCTGGCCACGGCATCCGTGATCAGCTGGACGCGGCCGTAGGAGCCTGCCACCTCGACAACCCGCCCGACGAGGCCTCCGGCGGCGAGCACCGGCTGGTCCACCTCGGGCGGCGCCGCGCGGCCGACCAGCACCAGGGTCGAGAGGCCGGCGCTGCGATCGAGGTAGACGACCTCGGCCAGGCGCAACTTGCCGGGGGTGTTGCGCACCGAGCCGAGGGCCGCGGCGAGGCGCCGCACCTCGTTCTCGAGGCCACCCAGCCGAGCCACCTCGAGCCGTAGCGCCTCGAGCTCGTCGCGCAGGCGCCCATTCTCCTCGCGCAAGCTACGCTGCCCGCGCAGGCCTTCCACCACGCCGGTCGCCGCGTCGCTGGTGGCGGAGGTAACGGCGGCGACGGGCCCCAACAGCCCGAGGCCGAGCGAGCGCAGGACCGAGCCCTCGCCGCTCGCTGCCGGCACGCTCGAGATCAGCACCAGCAGCTGGGCTCCCAGCACCAGCAGAAAGAGCCAGGCCGTTCGCCGTTCATCCACGCCGCACCCTGCTCCTCCGACGTCGCAGCTCGGCCACCCGTCAACGGATCGAGACCTTGCGCAGCAGGTCGATGTCCGAGAGCACGCGACCGGTCCCCAGCACCACGGAGGCCAGCGGGTCTTCCGCCAGAACCACCGGCAGGCCGGTCTCCTCGCGCAGGCGGATGTCGAGATTGCGCAGCAGGGCGCCGCCGCCCGAGAGCACAATGCCCTTGTCCATGATGTCGGCCGAGAGTTCCGGGGGCGTCCGTTCGAGCGCCATGCGGACCGCCTCGACGATCGTCGCCACCGGCTCGGCAAGGGCGTCACGGATCTCGGCGTCGGAGATCGGCAGCGTCTTCGGCACGCCCTCGACGAGGTCCCGCCCCTTGATCTCGATCCGCAGCTCGTCCTTGAGCGGATACGCCGAGCCGACCTCCATCTTGATCCGCTCGGCGGTCCGCTCGCCGATCAGCAGGTTGTACTTGCGCTTGAGGTACGTGATGATCGCCGTGTCCATCTCGTTACCCGCCACCCGCACCGAACGGCTGTAGACGATGCCGGCGAGGGAGATCACCGCCACGTCGGTGGTCCCGCCGCCGATGTCGACGATCATGTTGCCCGAGGGCTCCGTGATCGGCAGCCCGGCGCCGATGGCGGCCATCATCGCCTGCTCGACGAGGAAGACTTCCGAAGCGCCGGCGCGCATCGCCGAGTCCTTGACGGCCCGCTTCTCGACCTGGGTGATCTCCGACGGCACGCCGATCACGATCCGCGGGTGCACGTACATCTTGCGGCCATGGGCCTTCTTGATGAAGTACTCGAGCATCCGCTCGGTCACTTCGAAGTCGGCGATCACGCCGTCTTTCATCGGTCGGATCGACTCGATGTTGCCCGGCGTGCGGCCGAGCATCTCCTTGGCCTCGCTGCCGACGGCCTCGATGCGATTGGTGAGCTTGTTGACGACGACGACCGAAGGCTCGCGCACCACGATCCCCTGGCCTTCCGCGTAGACCAGCGTGTTCGCGGTGCCCAGGTCGATGGCGAGGTCCTTCGAAAAGTAACGCAGCAGTGAAGCGATCGGCATGGGCCTTCCTGTCTTCTACGAATGGGTCACGGTTGAGACACCCGGCAAGGTCGAGGCCTCTCGCCGGGCGAGGCTGACGGTCGTGGTCGTGGAGAGCAGCACCGAGGTGTTCAGAACAGCTCGACGAAGACGCGCGGCCGGCGCTCCGTCACGTTGCCAGCGAGATCGCGGGCCCGAATCGACAGGAAGCTCCAACCCTCCTCGGCCAGCTGGACGGTCTTGGTGAAGGATCCATCGGACTGCACGGTCACCGGCTCGCCGTTGACCTCGAGCTCGGAGCCGGGCTCGGTGGCGCCACCGAGGATGAAGATACTGCCATAGGGCCGGATGTACTGGATGTCCAACCGTGGCGGCACGGTATCGCGTTGGCTGTTGCCGCTGAACGAGGAGACGCGGAACTTGCGCGGCTCGCTCCAGGGGCCCTGCACCCCCGCCTTGTCGATCGCCGCCACCCGCCAATCGAACGAGCCTTCGGCCCGCAGCCCGATCTTCGCCGTGGGCTTGGACCGCTTGGCGTCTTCGATGACGTTGTCCACGAAGTGTGGGTTGCGCGCGACCTGCAAGGCATAGTGGCTGGCGCCGGGGACCGGCTCCCAGGCAAGCTCGAGGGTGTCAGCATTGTCGAGGTTGACCTGGTAGTTGGCGGCCGGGCGGTCCAATGCCACCCGCCCTGGCACCGCGGCCGGCTGACCGATGCGGTCCCGCTGCTGGATCACCTGCTCGAGCGGCCGCACCACCCTCTCGACCCCGTTCTTCGCCGCCACTCGCATCTCGCCCTGGTAGGAGACGAAGCGCGATTCGCCGCGCCCTTGATCGTAGGTCACCGTCGCTTGCGAGTTGCTCTCGACGCGCGCATCGGCATCCGGCGTGATGACGTTGCTCTCTAGCTCACCGGTGTTGAGGTTCACCCAGCCGTACTTCATGGCGATCGCCTGGGCCGTGCTGCCGGCCGGCGCCGAGGGCGGGCGGGTGACCAGGATCATGGTGCCCTGCCGCACGCTCGACAGCGTGCCGTTGCTGAACATCACCTCGGCGGAGCCGTTCGAGCCGGTCCGCACGTAGTCGCCGTAGTTGAGGGTGGTCTCCCGGCGGGCCGGCTCCCAGTCGCCCGACTCGCCGCGGCGCACGTCCACCTCGCCCTGCACCGAGACGAAGCGCGCCTCCCCCACCGGCCCGCGGTGCTCGAGGCTGTCGAGGATCCACTGCAGGACGTCCCGGCTGCTGCGCGCCCCGGCGAGGGCCCGCCGGAAGTCGCCTTGGTCGAACAGGCCTTGCGCCTCCGCCGCGGCGTTGCGGGCGGCGTGGTAGTCGTCTTCGTAGTTGCTGATCCCACTCTTCGAGCGCAGCTCAGCGGCGAGTTCCTGGGCGCTCTCGAGGGCGGCCCGCGCCGACTCCTTCTCGAAGCCCCGCTGCCAGGCACGGTAGCCGAAAAAGCCGATCCCGGCCGCTGCCGCCACGATCAACAGCGCGGTGAGCGCGCGCAGCGAGTCGACCGAGATGCTGTACCAGTCGTTGCGTTGAGCTTTCTTCTTGCGGGAGTCCACAGCCAACCAGGGCCAGCGAGAAAGGGCGGCGCTCCGACACGCCTCGCCCGAACCCGCGGAATATACCACAAACCCATGGAAAAGCTAGGGTTAGCCACCCGTGGCGCGTTCTCGGCCGCAACCTGCTCGCCTTGCCCGCCCGGCGGCGAGCTGCTAGAGTCCCTCGGCTTCCCGCAAGGGGGAGGAAGGGAGTTCTATGCTGCAGTGGCTACGAGAAAATCTGAAGTCCTTCACCTGGACGCTTTGGCTGGTGATCCTCGCCTTCGTGCTCGGCTTTGCCCTGCTGCCCCAGTTCCAACAGCGGGGAGACGACCTCGGCGAGAACCACGTGGCCCGCGTGGACGACCTCACGATCGACACCAACGAGTTCGCGCGGGCCTACGAGCAGCTCTCGGAGAACTACCGGCGCTCCTTCGGCGAGCGCTTCACGCCCGAGCTCGCCAAGCAGCTGCGCCTTCCCCAGCAGGTGCTCGAGCAGCTCGTGAACCAGAAGGTCCAGCTCCTGGAAGCTAAACGGCTCGGCCTCAAGGTGTCGGACGCCGCCCTGCGCCAGGCGATCTTCGAGATCCCCGGCTTCAAAAAGGACAACGGCCAGTTCATCGGCGCCGACCAGTACGCCAATGCCGTGCGGCGCTTCGCCGGCTTCCCCTCGGTGCCCGCCTTCGAGGGCTACGTCCGCGAGCAGCTCCTCCTCGGCGAGCTGCGCTCGGTGGTGGCCGCCAACCTCTACGTGCCGGACTCCGCTGTCGAAGCGAGCTACCGCCATGACGTCGAGAAGGCCAGCATCCGCTTCCTCGAGCTACCCGCGAGCACCTTCCAGAGCGAGACGGTGGTGAGCGCCGAGGAGGCCAAGAGCTACTTCGACACCCACAAGGAGGACTTCCGCCGCCCCGAGCAGCGGGTGGTCACCTACCTGCTGGTGGACAACGGCAAGCTGCGCAACAGCATCAGCATCTCCGACGCCGAGCTGTCCTCCTACTACGGCGAGCACCTGAGCGACTACAGCCAGGAAGAGCAGGTGCAAGCTCGGCACATCCTCATCAAGGTCGACGACAACCGCGACGACGCTGCTGCGCTGGCCGCGATCCAGGCGATCAAGAAGCGGCTGCAGGCCGGGGCGGACTTCGCCCAGGTCGCCCGCGAGAGCTCCGAGGACCCGGGCTCCAAGGACCGCGGTGGCGACCTCGGCTTCTTCGGTCGGGGCCGCATGCTCAAGGAGTTCGAGGACGCGGCTTTCGGCGCGGAAGTCGGCCAGATCGTCGGCCCGGTGCGCACTTCCTTCGGCTACCATCTGATGGAGGTGCTCGAGAAGCGCCCGGCCGGCCAGCGGCCCTTCGAAGAGGTCAAGAACCAGATCCGCTTCAAGCTCCAGAACGAGCGCGCCCAGCAGGACAGCGAACGGCGCGCGAACGAGCTGGCGGCACGCATCCAGAAAGAGAAGCTCACCAGCGATGACAAGCTCAAGGAGCTCATCGCCGGCGCCGACTACCTGAGCCTCGCCACCACGCCGCCCCTCGGCAAGCAGGACCCGGTGCCGAACATCGGCCGCGTGCCCGCCTTCACCGACACCGCCTTCTCCCTTGCCAAGGGCGCCGTCTCCGATGCCGTCAAGGTGCCGCGCGGCTGGGTGATCGAGCGGCTGGACGACATTCGCGAGCCACGCATTCCCGAGCTCGCCGAGGTCGACTCCGAGGTGCGGGCGGCCCTCACCCGCAAAAAGACGGAGGAGAAGGTGCTCGCCCGCCTGGAGATCGCCAAGCGGCAGCTCGTCGACGGCAAGAGCCTGGCGAGCCTCGCCGCCGAGCTGGGGACCGAGGTCAAGGAAAGCGGCGAGTTCGGCCATGGCCAGCCGATCACCGGCCTGGGCGCCAGCCCGAACCTCGTCGAGGCGGCGCTCTCGATGTCTGCCGGCCAGGTCGGCGGGCCGATCGCCACCAGGAACGGCGCCGTCCTCTTCCAGGTCGTGGACCGCAAGACCTGGGACCCGCTGGAGTTCCAGAAGACCCGCGCCGACACGCGCGAGCGCCTAGAGAACGAGGAGCTGCAGCGGGTGCTCGGCTCGCTCGTCGAGCAGCGCCGGCGCGAGCTGCGCATCGAGTACTCGCGCTCTCTGCTCGAGCGCTTCGGGATCGACACCGGCAACAGCCCCACCTGATCCGCCCTTGATCGGCCATCTCAAGGGCGTTCCCTTCGCGCTCACCCCCGAGTCGGTCCTCCTCGACGTCGGGGGCGTGGGGTACGCCCTGGCGGTCTCTCTCGCCACCTACTACGAGCTGCAGAAGGCCGGCAGCGCCCCCGTCTCGCTGTGGGTCCACACCCACGTGCGGGAGGGCGAGATCGCCCTCTACGGTTTCTGGACGGCACGCGAGCAGGCCGTCTTCGAGAAGCTGATCGCCGTCTCCGGCATCGGCCCTCGCCTGGCCCGCGCGATCCTCTCCGGGCTGCCCCTCGACGAGCTGGTGGCTGCCGTGCGGCGGGGAGAGGTGAGCCGGCTGACGCGCATCCCCGGGGTGGGACGGAAGACAGCGGAACGCATCGTCCTCGAGTTGCGAGACCGCTTCGGCGAGCTCGCCACGGGGGAGGCGATCGCCACCACCGGCGACGAGGATGCCGACGTCGTCTCCGCCCTGGTCAACCTCGGATACAAGCAGCAGCAGGCCGAGCAGGCTGTAGCCGAGGCGCGCCGGGAGCTCGGCGCCGTCGAGCTCCACCAGCTCCTGCGCAACAGCCTGCAACGCCTTTCTCGACGCTGAGCAGGCGCCGCACGAGCGGCCTTTTCACCCCGCCGGTCCCACGACGTGAGCGGAAATGTCCCGCTCCGGGCGTCCAGCTCGCACCTCTAGGTGGAGCCACGAATCATTCCGGTTCGGCACCATTCAAGAACACTAGGAGGACCGCAAATGGAGAGCATCTCCCTGTTCGAAACGCTGTTCGGCATGCTCCTGGACCTTTTCCGTGCTGGAGACGACGTCAGCCTGCGCGATCCTGACGGCTAGACGCTCGCCCCGGTGACACCGGGAAATCCGCTTCGAGGTCCTCGTCTCGGGTGGTGTGCACTTCGCCGCCGCGTAGGGGGTGAGGTATATTCGGCCTCACCATGCAGAGCCTGCGTGCCGACGGAGCTTGGGCTACCCCCGTGCCTTCGTCCCCATCCGAAGGGGCGGAGACGGCGACGTCGCGAAGCTTCGCGGAGCCGCGCGACCGGCGCGCTCTGCACGGGAGTCGTCTGGCCGCCGCGAGCGCCTGTCCCTCCTCGCCGCTGGTAGCCTTCCTGCTGGCCGTGCGCCCGCGGGCGGAATCGATGCTGCGCAGCTTCGCGCTGACGCCAGCCGAGGCCGACGAGGCCCTAGGCAGCACCCTGCAGATCCTCGCCTGGCGCTGGGAGACCGTGCGCGACCGCGAGGCCTGGTTGTTCGCGATGCTCGAACGCCGCTGCTGGCACATCCTGGACGTCCGAAAAGAGGCGGATCCCGAATGAACGACGATCGAGAGCTCCCTCCTCCGCCGGGGCAGGACTGCGCACCGATTCTGCTCGAGCCCCGTCTCGCCGAGCGTGCGGCCAAGACCTCTGAGGAGGCGTCGCCGGACTACAACGCCGTCTTCGATCGCGTCTTCGCCGAGGCGATCCGCCACCAGCAGGCGCTCGAAGCCGAGAAGAGCCAGGCTGCCGCGCTGGTCGCCGAGCTGCGTTTCCAGCCATCGTCGCGACGCCGCCTGCTGCTGCACAACAGCCGCCGGTACCGGACCTGGGCCGTCTGCCAGGGGCTGATCGATGCCAGCTACCAGGTAGGTTTCCACGAGCCTCGCGAGAGCGTCGACTTCGCCACCCTTGCCACGGAGCTCGTCGACCAGCTCGATCGTGACCGCTACGGGCTGGCGCCGCTCACCGACCTCGCCGCCGCCGCCTGGTCGCAGCACGCCAACGCCCTGCGTATCAGCGGCGACTTCCCCGCCGCCGAAGCCAGCTTCCGCACTGCCGAGGTACTCCTCGCCGAAGGCTCTGGAGATCCCCTCGCCCTGGCCCGCTTCCAGGACCTCAAGGCCTCGTTGCTGCGCACGCTCGGACGCTTCGATGACAGCCTGCGGCTGCTCACCGCTGCCTTGCAGTCCTATCGCCGCATGGGCGAGTTCCGCCTCGTGGGTCGTGCCTTGATCAAGGTCGGCATGATCCACAGCCTCAACGGCGGCAACCCCGAGGCGATCGAGGCCACGCGAGCCGGGCTCGAGCTGCTGGACGCCACGGCTGACCGCCAGCAGGTGGTCACCGGCCGCCACAACCTGGCGCGCTTCCTGACCGACGCCGGTCGCTTCTTCGAGGCGCGGGCACTGGTCTCTCAGCTCCGCAGGGCCTACGTCGAGGGCGGCGAAGAGATCCCGATGCTGCGCCTGCGGGTGCTCGAAGGCCACATCGCGCTGGGCCTCGGCAACGCGACGGAGGCGGAGAGCGCCTACCTGCAAGCCCGCGACGGTCTGCTCACCGCCGGACTCGGCTACGAGGCCGCGGCCGTCTCGCTCGACCTCGCGGTGCTCTTCATGCGCCAGCAGCGGACCGCCGAGGTCAAGCAGCTGGCGATGGAGATGGTGCCGATCTTCCGCTCTCACGAGGTGCATCGCGAGGCGCTCGCCGCCCTGCTGCTGTTCCGCCACGCAGTGGTCTCCGAGACTGCGAGCCTGGAGTTCACGGAACGGGTGCGGTCCTACCTGCGGAGCGCGCAGAAGAACCCGCAGCTGCGCTTCGATGCAGCCAGCCTTGGTCGCAGCGCACCACCGGTCGACGGCTAGCTTCCGGGGCGGCTCGTCCTCGCGGGCCGCCCGCCGCCTCTTGCCATGAGCACCGAGCATCGACTCCTGTCGTCCGCCGCAGAAGCTGAGGAGGCAGGGGCCGAGCAGACGCTGCGTCCGCGCGAGCTCGCCGAGTACGTCGGGCAAGAGAAGCTGGTCGACAACCTCAAGGTCTTCATCCGCGCCGCCCTCGGCCGCGGCGAGGTGCTCGACCACGTCCTCCTCTTCGGGCCGCCCGGCCTCGGCAAGACGACGCTCGCTCACATCATTGCCCGCGAGATGGGCGTCGGGCTCACCACGACCTCGGGCCCGGTCCTCGAGAAAGCCGGCGACCTGGCGGCGATCCTCACCAACCTGGAAGCCGGCGAGGTGCTCTTCATCGACGAGATCCACCGCCTCGGGCCGACCGTCGAAGAAGTGCTCTACCCGGCCCTCGAGGACTTCCACATCGACCTCGTCATCGGCCAGGGCCCGGCGGCGCGGACGCTGCGCCACCCCCTGCCCCGCTTCACCCTGGTCGGGGCGACGACCCGCGCCGGCCTCATCACCTCACCCTTGCGGGCCCGTTTCGGTATCGTCCACCGCCTCGACTTCTACCGCCCGCAAGAGCTCGGGCGGATCATCCATCGCTCGGCGAGCCTGCTGGGAGTGCCGATCGAGCCGCCCGGTGCCGCCGAGATCGCCCGCCGTAGCCGCGGCACGCCGCGCATCGCCAACCGCCTGCTGCGCCGGGTGCGGGACTTCGCCGAGGTCGATGGCGAGGGCTCGATCGACCTCGCCACCGCCCGCCGCGCTCTCGGCTTGCTGGAGGTCGACGAGTTCGGCTTCGACGAGCTGGACCGCAAGATCCTCAGCATCCTGATCGAGCACTACGGCGGCGGGCCGGCCGGCATCGGTGCCATCGCCGCCGCCGTGGGCGAGGACCGCGGCACCCTCGAGGACATCTACGAGCCCTACCTGATCCAGGAGGGCTTCCTGCAGCGCACGCCGCGCGGCCGGGTGGCGAGCCGCCGAGCTTACGAGCATCTCGGCTACCCGGCGCCGCCCGGCAGCACCGGTTCCCTCTTCTGAACCCTGACCGTTCCCGCCGCGAGACCCACCGTGACCCGTTCTCTCGATCCCATCTTCTCGCCTCGTAACGTCGCGGTGATCGGTGCCTCCCGCAAGCGGGACTCGATCGGCTTCGCGCTGATCCACAACCTGCTGGCGAGCGAGTACGCGGGCGCCATCTTCCCGGTCAACCCCAACGCCGAGGTCATTCACTCGCTGAAGTGCTATCCGTCGCTCGCGGCCGTGCCCGATGCCGTCGACTTGGCGATCATCGCCGTCCCCAAGCTGGCCGTCGATGCGGCCGTCGATGCGTGCCTGGCCAAGGGCGTCCGCGGCTTGGTGGTGATCACCGCCGGCTTCGCGGAGACCGGCCCGGAGGGCGCCGCCCGCGAAGAGCGCCTGCGCCAGCGGGTGCGCGACGCCGGGGTGCGGATGATCGGCCCCAACTGCATGGGGGTGATCAACACCGACCCC
>CAYQRE010000045.1:0-26166 GCA_964420075.1 uncultured Thermoanaerobaculia bacterium
ACGCAGGCGGTGAGGTAGATCGGCAGCGCTTCGCTCAGCCACCAGATCGCCATCAGGGCTGCCCCTCCCGCCGCCAGCGCCGGGCGCGCGCCGAGCGTGGGGTCGGCGCGTAGGACGGGGGTGAAGAAGCCGAGGCCGACGAAGGCGGCCAGGCCGGCGACGAGCCCCAGCAGACGCCAGCGGGAGAAGCGGTAGACGTTTTCGCTCACGGGGCGGCTATTGTCGCAGCAATCGCCGCGGGCAGGGAGGGCCCGGTGCTGCGCGACCAGGCGAAAGCGGGACCGGCCGCCGCCAGACCGGCGGCCAAGGAGGCACGGGCCTCGTCGTCGGCGAGGAGGGCAGCGAGGGCGGCGGCGTGTGGGGCAGCTTCCCTGGTGAGGGCAGCCTCGGCCTCCTGCTGCGCCTGCCACGTGGAGCGCTCCGGCGGGTTCGCTGGGGGCTGGCTGGCCACGCCCTGGCCCAGGAGCAGGCAATCGATGCCCTCGGGGCCCCACAGCGGGTCCGGGTAGGGGAAGCGGCGTTCGGCCCGCAGGCTCAGCAGGCCGCGGGCCGCGAAGCTCGCGGCGAGCTCGCCGAAGGGAACGAGGTCGGCCGCGGCCCGAGCCTCGCGCCAGAACGGCGTGTCCCGCCGCCGGTTGTGGCGGTAGTGGAGGGCGAGAAAGAAGCGGAGGTAGTCCCACCAGCCTCCCACCCGGGCGTCGAGGCCGTCCCGGTCGACGGGCCCGCCGGCCGTCAGGGCACGGGTGAGGAGGCCGATCTGGCGGATCAGCAGATGGAGGGCCGTCGACTCCAAGGGCTCGACGAAGCCGTAGGCGTTGCCCACAGCCACGACGTTGCCGCGCCAGAAGTGGCGGTGGCGGCCGCTGCGAAAGCGAATCAGCCGGGCCTCGCCCATCCCGGGGTTGGCCCGCCGCATCTCGGCTTCCGCCGCGTCATCGGCCAGGACGCCCGAGGCGAAGACGTAGCCGCGATGGTCGGCCTCGGGCTGCGGCGTCGACCAGCACCAGCCGCAGTCCAGCGTCTCGGCCGTGGTGTAGGGGGCGAGCGGGCGGCCGGGAACGGCGGCGACCACGGCGCGGTCGGTGGGCAGGCTCGTCTGGTAGGAGATCCACGGCGAGGCGAGCGCGCCTTCCAAGAGCAGGGAGCGAAAGCCCGAGGCGTCGACGTAGAGGTCGTAGACGAGCCGCCGGCCGTCGCTCGTGCGCAGGCCCGCCAGGGCGCCGCCCACCGGTGCGAGCTCGGCCTCCACGATCGTCGCCGGCAAGCGCTCGACCCCGGCCGCCGCCGCCCGCCGTTCGAGGTAGGCCACGAAGCGCCGGTTGTCGAGGTGGTAGGCGACGGCGGGGCCGCCGAACCACTGCGGGGCCACCTCCGCCGCTGGCCGCAGCGGCACCCGTCCCCGCCGCATCAGCCGGGCCTGCACCGAGGCGCGCCAGAGGTCGCCGCCGCCGTGGCTCGCCGTGCCCGCGAGGTCGAGGGGGCCGAAGGGGTAGGGGAAGTCGCCGGTGTCCGGCTGGCCCCACAAGAAGCGCAGGCCCAACTTCAGCGTCGGCTGCACCTCGCTGAGGAGCTCACCGACGTCGAGGCCGAGGTCTTGGTGGAGGAACTGCGGCATCAGCGGCGTCGTCGCCTCGCCGACGCCGATCACCGGCACCGCGGGTGACTCGATAACGGTGACGGCGAGCGCCGGTAGGGCCATGCGGAGGGCGAGGGCGGTGAGATAGCCGGCGCTGCCCCCACCGACGATGCCGACACGGGCCGGCGCTGGCGGAGGCTCCAGCGTGCGGAGGACCAGCTCGGCCCCCGCCGCCGGCACTTCTTCCAGGAGCTCGCCGAGGAGGTGGCGGAGGAGGGCACGGCTGCGCGGAGGCGGCAGCCCGGGCGCCAAGCGCCTGCACAGCTCCTCGGCCGTCGCGCGCCCATCGACGGCCGCGAGGACCGCCTCGACCTCGGCGAGAGTCACCCCTCCGAGCAGGCTCTCGCCGCGGGGATGGTGGAGAGAGACCCGGCCGTCGGGCGAGGCCTCGGCATGAGCGCCCGCGACGCGGCGCAGCACCGTTTGGGGCCCGAGGGAGCTCGACATCCGGCGTCGCGGCGAGGGCTCAGGCGAGCAGGTCGTAGGTGCGAACGTCCGGCGGCGCCGCCAGCAGGCCGGTGGCCTGGGCGCGGAAGGCGAGGAGATGGGCCGATTGCGAGTGGCGTTCGAGGTCGGCGGCGCTGGCCCACTCCTCGAGGAAGACGAAGTCGGCCGCGTCGGTGGTCGCGCGGTGCAGCTCGTAGCGCCGGCAGCCGGCCTCGGCCCGGGTGGGTGCGATCAGGGCACGCAGTGCTGCCTCGGCGGCGGCCTCACGGCCCGGCAGGGCACGGATCAGGGCAACGACAACGACGGGCGATGGGCTCATCGAGGCTCCTCAGCGGTCTTCCCAGTCCCAGAAGAAGTCCTTGTTGGTCAGCACGGGCTCTTCCTCGTCGGGCACGGCCACCCGGCCCTCGCTGCGCTGCTCGCCGCGGTCGACGGCCTCGCCGTGGATCACGGCCAGGAGCTCTTCCAAGTCCTCGGTCTCGTGACGCCAGTACTCCTCGCCGCCGAAATGCGGCCAGGCGCGCTGGAAGGCCGGGTCGTGCCAGCGGCGAGCCAGCCACACCGCATAGCGCACCAGCCGCAGGCCGCGCAGTGGCTCGATCAAGCGCAGCGAGGTGAGATCGAAGAGGCGGAACTGCTCGTAGCCGTCGAGGAAGGCGTCTCGCTTGCGCAGCGTCTCGGCGTCGCGGCCGGGCAGCGCGAGCCAGAGGTCCTGCACCGCCGGCCCGGTGACGAAATCGTCGAAATCGAGGACGAAGAGGCGGTCGTCGCGCAGGAGAAGGTTGCCGAGGTGGAGGTCGGCATGGATGCGGTGTGTCGCCACCCCCTCCATCAGGCGATCGGCGAGGTCGGCGATGTCGTTGGCGGCATCGAAGTAGCGCTGCTCGTAGGCAGCGGGGACGAGCCCGCGGCCGGCGAGCCAGGCGAGCTTGGCTCGCACGTAGTGATCGGCCGTGAGCTGGGGGCGGTTCGGCGCCGGCCGGCGGGCCCCCACGTTGTGCAGCCGGCCGACCAGGCGGCCGAGCCGCGTCGCTTGCTCCTCGTCGAACTCGTCCGGGGCGCGGCCGCCCCGGCGGTCGGAGAGGCTGTAGTAGATCCCCTCGATGGTCTTGAGGGTGCTGCCGTCGGGAAACGGACGCACCGGGCAGACCGGGATCTCGTCGGCCTCCAGCTCGGCGAGGAAGGCGTGCTCCTCGAGGACCTGCTCGGCCGACCATCGCCCCGGGCGGTAGAACTTGGCGATCACCCGGCTGCGGTCCTCGAGCTCGACCTCGTAGACGCGGTTCTCGAACGAGTTGAGGGGGTAACAGACCGGCCGGGTGACGAGGCCGCCGGCGTCGACGGCAGCCAGCACCTTCTCGGGCGTCAAGGCGAAGAAGAGGTCGGAGGCGGGCGCCGCGCTCATCGCCCCATCGTAGCGTAGGGATCGGTGCTAGGTGGACAGTCGACTCTCGCCGGTTGACGGCCGCTGCCGTTCCACCTAGGCTGCGGCGCACGAGCCCGTAGCACCAACCAGCCTGCCTCTTGACGGAGCCTTGCCATGCCGAACCGTGCCCGTGCCGTAGGCCTGTCCCTCCTCGTCCTCTCCTCTTTCGCGAGCACCACGGCCTTCGGCCAGAGCAAGGCCCTGGTCGGCGGCCGGCTGATCGACGGCTACGGTGGGCCGCCGCTCGCTAACAGTGTGGTGCTGATCGAGGGCGAGACGATCAAGGCCGTGGGACGGGTGGGGGAGCTGGCAGTGCCGGACGGCGCCGAGGTGATCTCGACCGAGGGCATGGACGTGCTGCCGGGCCTCTGGGACATGCATGTCCACCTGATGATCGTCGGCCACTCGGACTATGACTACTGGGACAAGACCTATCCGCCGCGCTTCCGCGACACCATCATGCCGGCGGCGGCCCAGCAGCTCCTGCTCGCCGGGGTGACCAGCGCCCGTGATCTCGGGGCGCCGCTCGACGACATCCTGGCGATCCGCGAGAGGATCCGCAAGAAGGAGCTCCCCGGGCCCACGTTGTATGTCTCCGGCCCGTTCATCCAGCACGAGCCCTATCCGGGCACCGAGCTCTTCCGCTGGGGGGTCAAAGGCCCGAGCGACGCCCGCGCCAAGGTCGCCAAGCTGGCCAAGGCAGGCGTCGACGTCATCAAGCTGATCGACCAGGACCAGATGACGATGGAGGAGGTGCAGGCGGTGGTCGACGAGGCCCACGCGCGGGGATTGCCCGTGGTGGCCCATTCGCACCGCGCGGAGGAGATCCGGCGTGGCATCCGCGCCGGCGTCGACTGCTTCGAGCACACCGGCCTCGGCACGGCACCGGAGTACCCGGCCGACGTCTACGAGCTGATGAAGGGCCGCGCCAACACTCTGTTCTGGACCCCGACCATCGGTCCCCTGATGCTCTCCGGCGAGACGATCGAGAACCCGGAGCGGGTCGACGACCCACGCTGGCACGCGGGCCTGCCCGAGGACGTGGTGGCCGACGTCCGGCACTCCCTCGACCACGTCGACCAGCTGGCCTACTACCGCTTCATGCCGGCCCGGGTGCCCACCCTGCGGCGCAAGTTCGAGCAGCTGCGCTCGTCTGGCGCGGTGCTGCTGATCGGCACCGACAGCGGCGTGCCGCTCAACTTCCACAGCGACTCGACCTGGCGGGAGATCGACGCCTGGGTGAACGTCTTCGGGGTCAGCGCGATGGACGCCCTGCGCGCTGCGACCTACTGGCCGGCGGTGGCGATGAAGGTGGAGGACAAGGTGGGCACGGTGAGCCCTGGCAAGAGCGCCGACATCATTGCCGTGCGCGGCGATGTCCTGCGCCACGTCGACCTGCTGTCGCACGTCGAGCTGGTCCTCCAGCGCGGCACCCGCTACCGCTGACGGGCGGCGGCGTGGGCTGCTAAGCCCTGAATGTACTAAGCTTTCGGGATGCGCCACTCGATCCCCCGCAAGTCACGCCGGGTGCCGCTCAGCACCCGCGTGCATCTCAAGCTCGAGGATCTTCCCGATCCGGTCGAGGCCCTGACGCTCAACGTTTCTTTAGGCGGCTTCTCGGTCGCCGTGCCGTCGCCGGCGGAAGTCGGTTCTTTGGTCGCCTTCGAGTTCGAGGTCGGCAATGCCCTCGTCGAGGGCACCGGTGAGGTCGCCTGGTCCCGCCCGGACACGGAAGACCCCGAGCGGCCCATTGGCATGGGCGTGCGCTACCGGTACCTGAGCCCGGGCAGCCGGGAACGCATCTTCCGCCTGGTGCAGTGGTATGCCGCGCAGCCCGACGACCTCGAGTCCTCGGCGGTGGTCGCGGCGGCGGCCAAGCTGCCGACCTCGACGGCCCGTGAGTTTACCCCGGCGCCCTCCGGCGAGCCGAGCACCGAGACCCCGGCGCGGCCCTCGGCACCGCGACTGGCGCCGGCCGCCTCACCCCCGCCGCCCGCTGCGCCCGCCTGGCCGGCACCACCGCGGCCGACGGCCGCCGTGCCGCGCACCTCCTGGCCAGCCCCGGCCTCGCCGGCACCGGATGTCGCTCCGCTGTCGCCGCGAGCGCCGATCGTGGCCACGCCAGCCCAACCCGCCTCGCCAACCGCCAGGCCGAACATCTGGGACCGCCCGGCGCCCGCGGCGAGCCCGGCCCCCGAGCCGGCGCGAGAGCCGGCTTCTGCGGCCGCGAGGCCGGCTCCAGGCTCGCGCGATCCGAGCGTGCTGCTGATCGACGACCTGGCGCCCGAGCCAGCCACCACGAGCCCACCGGCGCCGTTCCGTGGTGCCGGCTACGCCAGCAGCAGCGGCTCGGGCCGCTGGGCGAAGATCATTGGTTGGCTGCTCCTCGCCCTGCTGGCGATCGCCGCCCTCTTCGCCTGGGCACCTGTCCTCGAGCGGCTCGGCCTGCGGGCGGCAACCGAGGCGCCGTCGACGGCGCCTGCGGTGATGCCTGAGACGGCAGCGGTCCCGGCAGAGCCAACACCGCCGGAGGTCAAGCCCGGGCAGACGCTGGCCGAAGATCTCGGAGTCGGGGCCACGCCGGAAGCCTCGCCGACGCGCTCACCGGGTGAGACCGGGGGCGGCGAGGAAAGTGCAGAAGCGGCCTCCGTCCCCAACGAGACGAGCTCGGCAGAGACGGCCTTGGCGAGCGCGCCGCTGCCGGCCGCTGCCGCTGAGCCGGCGCGCGAGGAACCGCGAGCCGTGCCAGAGCCGCCGGCGCCGGTGCGGCCGGCCCGTAGCCTCGAGGAGATACGCTGGAGCGCCGCGGGCGCTGCTGGCCTGCGCGTCGTCTTGCGGCTCGACGGCAGCGTCGACCGCCAGGCTGTCGCCTCCTCGCGCCTCGGCGGTGACAACCCTCGGCTCCTGCTGTCGATCCGCGGCATCACGGCCCGGCGAGTGCAGCCGCGCCTCGCGGTGAGCTCGCCGGAGGTGGTGGCCATCCGCACCGGGCTCCACCAGGGGAACGAGGGAGACCGGCTGCATGTGGTTTTCGACCTGGCGAGCCCGCGCGTCGACGTCGCCTCCCTCGACGTCGACGGCAACACGATCTCGGTCGTTCTGCGCCGTTCCTGAACCGTGCCCCGCCGCGCCGCGGCCGCCGCCGGCGGATCGGTTACACTTGTCGGTCCTGACCAAGCCCTTGGGCATGACCATGAGCCGGCGCCCCTCTCCGCGCAAGACTGAACGCCTGAAGCGGCGCATGGTGCAGGAGGTCGTGCAGCAGAACCTCGACCTCATCAACGGCCGCCCGAGCCTCGCCGCCAGCCTGGCCTCGCGCCGCCAGCGCATCCTGCGCGGCGCTGCCCTCTCCCTGCTTCTTCCCGCCGGTGTCTTCGCGTCGTCGCTGGCCCTCTCACCCAACCTCGGTCGCAGCCTCGGTGCCGGACCGCGCCACGAGCGGGCGGCCGCGTCCGTGCCGTTGGCGGCAGCGCAGATGGCGCCTGCCACGCCTGCCGCCACCGAGGCGGCCGCGCCGCTGCCGGCGAGCCTCGGACCGGTCGCCGAGCAGCCCTTGGTGCTCGCCGTGGCCCCGGAGAGCATCCCCAGCCAGCTTGACGCCGGCCTCTTCCCGCTCGCCGTGCGGCGGGTGATGATCGATCCCGGGCATGGTGGCGCGAGCCTCGGCACTCACACTGCCTCCGGGCTCACCGAGAAGGAGATCACCCTCGACATCGGCCTTCGCCTGCAGCAGCTGCTGGCGCGCGAGGGCTTCGAGGCCCTACTCTCCCGCCAGAACGACGAGTTCGTGGCCCTGCGCGAGCGGGCCCGCTTGGCCAACGAGGCCGGGGCTGACGTCTTCGTCTCGATCCACGTCAACTACATCGAGGACGGCGCCGAGATCCGCGGCGTCGAGACCTATTACCTGGGCGCCACCGACGACCCGTACATCGAGCGCTTCGCCGCCGATGAGAACCGCGACTCGGGCTACAGCCTGAGCGAGCTGCGGTCGCTCCTCGATCGTTTGTTCTCGGGAGTGCGGATCAGCAAATCCCGCCAGCTCGCCAGCGCGGTGCAGACCGAGCTCTTCCGCTCCCTCGGCAAGATCAACCCCGAGCTGCGCAACCGCGGGGTGAAGAGCGCGCCCTTCCTGGTGCTGGTCGACACCCAGATGCCGGCCATCCTCGCCGAGGTCTCCTGCCTCTCCAATCCGCGAGAGGCGGCCCTCCTCGCCAAGCCTCTCTATCGCCAGTTCATCGCCGAGTCCCTCCAGCGAGGGATCGTCGCCTACGCCGGCGGTGCCCCCGCCGCAGCCCCGAAAGGAAGCTAGCTGTGCTCGGAGCCAACCAGAACGTCCTGAGCCTCGGCATCGACCTCGGAACCTCTCGCAGCTCGGTATCCGGCTCCAATACCCAGCGCCAGGTGATCGAGAGCTACGTTGGCTATCCGGTCGACATGGTGGCCCGCAAGGTCCTGAAACGAGACGTGTTGATCGGCCGTGAGGCGCTCGACAACCGCAGCATGGTGCACCTCTACCGGCCGCTCGAGCAGGGCCTCATCAAAGAGGGCTCGGACAAGGACGAGCACGCCGTGCGCGAGCTGCTGATTCACCTGCTGCGCCTGGCCGGCGCCGACCCCGGGACGCGCAACGGCACCAAGGTGCGGGCCGTGGTGGGCGTGCCAGCCGAGACTCTGCGAGTCAACAAGCAGCAGGTGCGCAAGGCGATGGTGGGGTTGGTCGACAACCTGATGATCGTCTCCGAGCCGTTCGCCGTCGCCTACGGCCTCGAGGCGCTGCTGCACACGATGATCATCGACATCGGGGCCGGTACCACCGACTTCTGCGTGATGAAGGGTCGCCTGCCCACCGAGGACGAGCAGCGCACCCTCACCCAGGCCGGCGATTGGGTGGACGACCAGCTCAACCGGTTGATCCGCGCCCGCTACCCGGAGGCGGCGTTCTCGCTCCACATGGTGCGCGAGTGGAAGGAGCGCTACAGCTTCGTGGGCGACGCCAAGGCGCCCGTCAAGGTCACCGTGCCGGTGGCCGGCCGGCCGACCGAGATCGACATCACCGAGGAGGTCCGGCAAGCCTGCGAGGGCCTGCTGCCCTCGATCGTCGAGACCATGCTCGACCTCGTCGCCCGCGTTGAGCCCGAGTACCAGGAGAAGGTGCGGCAGAACGTCATCGTGGCCGGCGGTGGGGCCCAGATCGGGGGCCTTGGGCAGCGCCTGCAGAAAGAGCTCCAGGAGATCGGAGGCGGTCGCGTGCGGGTCGTCAAGGACCCGATCTTCTGCGGCTCAGACGGCGGCCTCGCCATCGCCCTCGACGCTCCCGATTCCGACTGGGAGCGCCTGCCGGCGGGGTAGGAGGGGCTAGTCGAGCCCGGGGCATCGCCCCGAGCTCGATGGTGGTGCTGCGGGGCCGGAGCGCCCCTCCGCGCGGGCCTGGGAGATCTCAGTGCCTCAGTCCCTGGCTAGGGCCCTGGTTCACGCGATCTTCAGTGCCAAGGGGCGGGCGCCGGTACTAACGCCAGCGGCGCGGTCGGATCTCTTTCCTTATTTGCTGGGGACACTTGCCCGCCCCGGCTGTGTACCCATCCGGGTTGGCGGGGTCGAGGACCACGTGCACCTCTTCTTCGGCCTTTCCCGCATTGTTGCCGTCACCCAGGCGGTGGAGAAGGTCAAGACGAGTTCCTCAAGATGGCTCAAGACGCGCCTGCCGGAAGGCGCGAACTTTGCCTGGCAGGGTGGCTACGGGGCCTTTTGGGGTGGGGCCGTCGCAGCTGGCGGCCCTGGTGCGGTACCTCGAAAGGCAGGAAGAGCACCATCGGACGGTCTCATCTCAGGAGGAGCTGTCCGCCCTTCTGGATCGCTACCAGGTCAGCGATGAACCGCAGCGACTCGGGGGTAGCCCCTCGAACCCGGGCCGCAAGGCCAACTCCGGCCTCAGCAGGCCGACGACGTCACCCGGCGCCAGTCCTGTGTTGGGTCTTCCTTTGTCTCCCCCGGGAATGCCCTCCTGCCGCGATCCGTAGCGGTTGGCGGACCCAGGCCGATGGAACTCCTCGAAGCGATCGAAGGAATCTTCCAGATCCTCGGCATCTTCTTCGAAGGATGTCTCGGCACCTTCGAGGTCGTCGGGTTCATCGCCGACGTGGTCGCCGCGGTGAAGAGCCGTGCCAACCGCCGGGCCCGCCGCGAGGCCAGGCGAGGCGGGCAGCTGCCGCCGCCGCGCACGGCGTGGACGGTCGCCTTCGAGGTGCTGACCGTCCTCCTCCTGCTCAGCTGGGCCGCCACCGTCGTGGCACTTCTGTTGCGGTGAGGCCCGGAAGCCAGCGCCTCGGAACACGGATGCCAGCGGCGGTGGCTTGCGAGTATCACTCTCGTGCTACTCTGCTGCCGTACCGGGCGATGGAGCCAGGAGGCCACATGGTCAAGGAAGTGACTTTGCGCAAGATGGGTGGCTCGGTGGGTGCCACGCTGCCCAAGGAGATGGCGGATCGGCTCCAGGTGGTGGCAGGGGACCGCATCTTCGCCGTCGAGACGGCGAAGGGAGTGTTGCTCACTCCCTGGGACCCCAACCTCGAGAAGGGATGGGAGGCCTACCAGCGGGTCGCCAAGAAGTACCGCAACGCATTGCGTCAGCTGGCGGAGTAGGGCGGCGCGGGTGAAGGAGCCCTGCTGGCTTGACCGCGCCCTGGTGGACCTGTTCCAAGAGGACCAGATCCGCACCCACGGCGGCCCCTACGGCGTGCGGGACTCTGCGTTGCTCGAATCGGCGCTGGCACGGCCCCGGCAGCGCTACGAGTACGACCCCCAGGCAGACCTCGCCACCCTGGCTGCAAGCCTGGGCTTTGGCCTGGCCCGCAACCACCCCTACCTGGACGGCAACAAGCGCGTCGCCTTCCTCGCCATGGCCGTCTTCCTCGACCTCAACGGCGGCGTCCTTGCCGCGGAAGAAGGCGAAGTGGTCGCCGTGCTCTTCGATCTCGCGGCTGGAGAGCTCTCCGAGGCGGACCTCGCTCGCTGGCTACGCCTGCGCACGACGGCGCGGTAGGCGCTCACGGCGGCCGGGCCGGTGGTCTGTGGCTAGTCGCCAGCGACCCTACGGTGGCTGCCCCTACCGCCCAGGCCGCAAGGCCAGCGCCAAGCCCAGCAGGCCGAGGACGCCGGCCGGGATCCACAGCTGGTTGCCGGCGAGGATGGCGGCGGCGAGCATCATGAAGCCGGCGAAGAGCGTGCCGCGGATGCCGGTGAACGGGTTCTCGGGCGGCCGCCGGGTGGCCTGCTCGAGCACCTTGAGCCCCTCGGTGATCAGCATCGGCGTCTTGACCATCGCATCGACGATCTCCGGGGCGCCGCGCAGGCTCTCCTTGACCAGCCGCAACGGGCTGAACTGGTAGAGGAAGATCTTGTTGACGTGGGTCTGGGAGACGGCGGCGACGTCGAAGCCTGGCTTGAGCACCTGGCCGACGCCCTCGAAGGTCACCAGCGCCTTGACCATCAGCACCATCTCGACCGGGAAGTACATGCGGTACTTACCGGCCTTGCCCACCGACTCCATGATCAGCTGAGCGAGCGAGAAGTCAGCGAAGTTGGCGGCGTGCTGCCAGCGCCGCGAGATGTCCGTCACCTCGCGGCGGAAGCCCTGGGGATCGGCACCGGGGCCGCGGGCGGCGAGCGCCAGCAGGTAGTGGGCGGCGTGCTCGGCGTCCCCCATCACCAAACAGTAGAAGTAATAGAGCAGAGTGCGGCGCAGCTCGTCCTCGAAGCGGCCGACCATCCCGAGGTCGATGAACCCGGCCTTGGGGCCCGGCAGCACCATCAGGTTGCCGGGGTGGAGGTCGGCATGGAAGAAGCCGTCCTTGTAGAGCATGCGGATGATCGCCGCCGAACCGAGGTCGACCAGCCGATCGCGGTCCTCGTCGGAAAGCGCGAGGGCCCGCGGGTCGTTCGGTTTGAAGCCATCCAGGAACTCCATGGTGAGGACGCGGTCCGAGGAGTACTGGCGGTAGATCTTCGGGAAGACGACGTCGGGTAGGTCCTTGAAGTTGGCGGCGAAGGTCTCGGCGTTGTCGGCTTCGAGGCGCAGGTCGACCTCGCGCAGCGTGTAGTCCACGAACTCGCGGAGCACCCGCTTCGGCTGGAAGCGGCCGAGAAAGATCTGCAGGAACGAGCCGAAGCTCTTGAGCAGCACCGAGTCGCGGCGTAGCGTCGAGCGGATCCCCGGCTTGACCACCTTGAGGATCACCACGTCACCCTCGCGCGTGGTGGCGCGATGCGTCTGGGCGATCGACGCCGAGCCCAGGGGCCTGGGATCGATCCAGGAGAACATCTGGTCGATCGGGCGGTCGAGGCTCTCGGTGATCAGCTGGCAGTAGCGGTCGAAAGGCACCACCGGCAGGCGGTCGAGGAGGTTCTTGAGCTCGTCGGTGACCTCGCTCGGCAGCAGGTCCTCGCGCAGCGCCAGCACCTGACCGAGCTTGATGTAGGTGGGGCCGAGGATCTCCAGGCGGCGGCGGAACTGCACGGGGAATGGCAGGTTGCGCAGCTTGCGGTCGAGGAATGGCCAGACGACGCCGGCCACCGCGCGCGCGGCGTAGTACTTGAAGCCGCTGCGCTGCTCGGGGGGGCGATCGCGCAGCGTCGCGGTCAGCAGGCCGCCCAGCATGCCCAGCAGGTGGCGCTGGGTGGTGAGGGCACGGCGGAGGATGCCCGCCGGTTTCTTCTCGACGAGGAGCTCCCAGCCGGGTTCGACGGCGAGAGACGGGCGGGACGGTGGCGCCACGGCGTCTGCGACGGCGCCCACCACGCCGGGGCTCTGCGCCTCAGCCGTGGCCGTGGCAGTGCCGGTGGGCGCCGGCTGGACCTCGGACGGGGTCTCGGTGATCGCCAAGTCTCTCTCTCGTGGCTGCGCTCTCGTGCTCTGCTGAATCTCGCAAAGCATAGTCGCTGCGAGAGTTCGGCGCCAGGGCCGGAGGCGGCGGGAAGGCCGGTGGAGGGCCGGCTGCGAGCGCCGAGTTTGTTGCCGCCCCAGGGGGCATCTGCTACCCTCCCAGGGCTTCGGGCGGCGGCTTGCCGCCCGGCTCGAGGGCATCATGGCGAACGTGATCATCAGCGGCATGCAGTGGGGAGACGAGGGCAAGGGCAAGATCGTCGACCTGATCTGCCCGGCCTTCGACGCCGTGGTGCGCTTCCAGGGCGGGCACAACGCCGGCCACACGGTGAAGTTCGGCGCTCGTCACTTCGCCTTGCGGCTGATCCCCTCTGGCATCATCCACCCGGGCACCGCTTGCGTGCTGGGCAACGGCATGGTGCTGGCACCCGACGCCTTCTTCTCCGAGCTCGAGTCGCTGGCCGCCGGCGGCGTCGAGGCCGGTGGTCGCCTGTGGGTCTCCGAGCGGGTGCAGGTGCTGCTGCCGGCCCACGCGGCCCTCGACCAGGCTCGCGAGGCGGCACGCGGCGCGCGCAGCATCGGCACCACGTCGCGAGGGATCGGCCCGGCCTATGAGAGCAAAGCCAGCCGCTGCGGCTTGCGGGCGGTGGACCTTTTCGCCACGGACCTCAGCGAGCGCGTGCGCGAGCTGCTGGCCCAGGTCGCCGGCGGCGCGCTGCCCGCCGAGGACGTTCTCGCCGGCCTGGTGACCGACTGCCGCCGGTGGGGGGAGCGGCTCGCTCCCTACCTGGCCGACACCGCGGCGATGCTCCACGAGTGGATCGACGCCGGCCGCAACCTCCTCTTCGAGGGCGCCCAGGGCGCGCTCCTCGACGTCGACCATGGCACCTACCCGTTCGTGACCAGCTCGAACACCACGGCGGGCGGCGCTTGCACCGGTACCGGCGTGCCACCGACCGCCCTCGACGGTGCCATCGGCGTGCTCAAGGCCTACACCACGCGGGTGGGTGCCGGGCCGTTCGTCAGCGAGCTCCACGACGAGATGGGTGAGCGGATCCGGCAGCGCGGCAACGAGTTCGGGACGGTCACCGGGCGGCCGCGGCGCTGCGGCTGGTTCGACGCGGTGGCTGCCGACTACGCGCGCCGCCTCAACGGCATCACCGCTTTCGCCTTGACCAAGCTCGACGTGCTGGACGAGCTGGCAGAGATCCCCGTCTGCATCGGCTACGAGCTCGATGGCAAAGTCGCCCGGCGGTTCCCCAGCCGGCTCGACGAGCTGGCGCGGGCGCGACCGGTCTACGAGGTCCTTCCCGGCTGGCAGAGCTCGACGGTGGGAATCCTCCGCGAGGCGGACCTGCCGGCCAACGCCCGTGACTACGTGCGCTTCCTGGCGGCACAGGTCGGCGCCGAGGCGGTGATGATCTCGACCGGCCCGCGGCGCGAGGAGACCATCGTCCGCGACGACAGCCCCGGCCTGCGCCGCTTCCTCGGCGAGCGCCTCGAGGCCGTGCTCGCCGGGCGCGGGGCGTAGGGCCGTCACGACCAAGGCGTCTCGATCGATCTCCGCCGCGAGGTCGCCGGCATTCAGCGCAGGAGTCCGGGAGCACCCCAGGGGCTGGACGTGGTGGCAGGTTCCAGCCACCACCGTCCTTGCTCCCCCAGGCGGCGAGCGAGCCCACTGAGTTGATGCTGCGGGAGTCACCGCGCGCTCTGCCTCGTCGACGGCCGCGGCCGCGGCAGCGGAGTTCCTCCGGCCTACCGGGGCGGTGGCCTCGAGGTCTACGACCGGATCTCTTTGCCCCGTGTCTCGGGCAGGGTCCAGATCCAGGCTGCGGCGAGGAGGGCGACGGCGGCGGCGAGGGCGATGCCGCCGGCCATCCCCCAGCGCGGCGCCACCGCCGCGATGACCACCGGGGCGAGGAACTGCACGCCGCGGGCGGCGTTCATGATCAGCGACATCGCCGTCGCCCGCACGCGGGTGGGGAAGAGCTCGGAGAACATCGGGCCGTAGCTCGACCAGGTGCCGGTGCCGATGCCGGCGACGAAGAGGAAGACGAGGATCAGCATGGGCGTGCCGGCGATCAGCGGCCAGAACACCGTGAACATCAAGAGGCCGCCCGCCATGATGCCGCAGAAGAGAGTGAAGCAGCGGCGGCGGCCGTAGCGGTCCGAGAGATAGCCGTAGGCGAGATAGCCGGAAAGCGAGCCGAGGACGAAGACGAGGCTGGCGCGGCCGGAGCCGGCCTCGCTCAGGCCGCGCTCGCGCTGCAGGTATCGAGGCAGCCAGGAGACCGCGAACCAGTAGTTCGACATGTTGAGCACGGTGAGCGTCAAGCAGCTGGCGAAGAGGCCGAGGGTGGGACCAGCGAGGAGCTCGCGGACGATCGGCGTATTGCGGGCGTGGGACGTCCAGATGTCGGATTCCGGCACCGCGGCGAGCAGCAGCAGGAAGAGCGCGGGCAGGGCCGAGAGCCCGAAGACCAGCCGCCAGCCGAGGGCGGGTGCGGCAAAGGAGCCCACCAGCGTGGCGAGGCCGAGGCCGAGCGGCGCGCCGCTCTGTGCCAGGGCACCGAAACGGCCGCGCAGGCGCGCCGGGATGGTCTCGCCGATCAGCGCCTGACCGGCGCCCCAGGAGCCGCCGACGCCGATCCCGGTGACGGCGCGCGCCACCAGCAGGGCCAGCCAGCCGGGGGCGAGCGCGCAGGCGGCGTTGCCGGCGGCGAAGGTGAGCATGGCGATCACCTGCGAGGTGCGGCGCCCCCAGCGGTCGGCCAGCCAGCCGAAGAGCAGGCCACCCACGCCGCTGCCGCCGATCGCGATGCCGGTGAGCCAGGCGAGCTGCAGCTCGCCGAGGGCCAGGTCGCGCTGGATCGGAGCGAGAACGAAGGCGAGCAGGGTGAGCGAATAGAAGCCGAACAACCAGCCGCCCCAGGCGAAGCCGAGGACGGCGAGGTGGGCGCGATCGACGCGGCTGGCCTGGTTAAGGGGCTGCACGGGTTGCGGGCGGCTCGGGGTTGCGGGCGGCTGGTCGACGGCTCCAGGGCGGCGCGTGGTGAAGCCGAGTCTTGAAATCAGAGGAACCGGCGCAGTATAACCGCTTCTCCATGCCCGCTACCGCCGGCAAGTCCTCGCCCGCCGCTCCTCGCGGTGGCTGCCTACCCGTCGTTGCCTCCCCTGCGCCGGCGTCCTCGCCGCTGGCCATGTCGCCGGTGCGGCCGTCCAAGGCGTCGCGCTGGCGAGCGCTGGCGCTGCTCCTCGTCCATGTGCTGATCGCCGCGCACATCGTGCACTGGCTGCTGACCGGCTCCTCGTTCACGCCCGTCGAGCCGTCCGAGGCCATGGCCTTCGGCAAGAGCGGGATGATCAACGTCGGCCTGCTGTTCTTCGCCGCCGCCATCTTGCTGACGGCCGTCTTCGGCCGCTACTTCTGCGGCTGGGGCTGCCACCTCGTGGCCCTGCAGGACCTCGCTGCCTGGCTGCTCGCCAAGCTGGGGATCAAGCCGCGGCCGCTGCGCTCGCGCCTCCTCGCCTGGGTGCCGACCATCGCCTTCGTCTACATGTTCCTCTGGCCGGCGCTCTACCGGCTGGCGATCGGCGATCGTTTCGACCGCTTCCATCTCGACCTGTGGACGCGTGACTTTTGGGCCACTTTTCCCACCTGGCCGGTCGCCGTCTTCACCTTCGTCGTCTGCGGTTTCGTGGTGATCTACTTCCTCGGCAGCAAAGGCTTCTGCACCTACGCCTGCCCCTACGGTGCCATCTTCGCCGGCGCCGACCGCCTGGCACCGGGGCGCATCCGGGTCACCGACGCCTGCGAGGGCTGTGGCCATTGCACCGCCACCTGCACCTCGAACGTGCGGGTGCACGAGGAGGTGCGGGACTACGGCATGGTGGTGAGCGCCGGCTGTATGAAGTGCATGGACTGCGTGAGCGTCTGCCCCAAGGACGCGCTCTACTTCGGCTGGGGCACGCCGGCGCTCTTCGCCTCGCCGCGCGTCGCGGAGCCGGCGCGGCCCCGGCCCGGCTTCGGCTGGCGGCAGGAGCTCTTCCTCGCGGCGGCCTTCCTGGCCGTCTTCATGGTGGTGCGCGGCCTCTATGACCTCGTGCCGTTTCTGCTCAGCCTGGGCCTCGCCGGGATCGGCGCGTTCTTGGCCCTGCAGACCGTCCGCCTGCTGACCCGCCGTGACTTCGGCTGGCAAGGGCTGGCGCTCAAGCAGGCGGGCCGTCTCACCCCGGCCGGGCTTGGCTGGCTCGGCGCCATGGCCCTGCTGCTCGGCCTCTACGCCCACAGCGCCGGTGTGCGCTGGCTGGTCTGGCGGGCGGACCGTCTCTATGCCGCCGATGCGGCGCTGCGCACTGAGGCGATGGTTGGCGGCCCGGGCGTCTTCCTGGCGCCCGACAAGCGCGCGCAGGCGGAGGCGACGCTCCACGCCCTCGAAACCGAGCGCCGCTGGAGCCTCGCCGAGTCGCCGAGCCTCACCTCGCAGCTCGCCTGGGCGCAGTTTGCGGCCGGCCGCTGGGAGGCCTTCCGTCTGGCGGCCGAGCGCTCGCTCGCCAGCTACCCCGAAGACGCCCGGCTGCGCCTCCAGCTCGGCCGGCTCTACGCCCAGCGAGGGCGAGCAGCTGAGGCTGTGGCCGCCTACGAAGCCGCGATCGCGGCCCAACCGGGCCTCGCCAACGCCTACCTCCTCCTCGGCACGCTGCTCGCTGAGCGCGGCGACCTCGCGGCGGCCCACCGGGCCTTCGCCCGCGGCGCCGCGGCGAACCCGGCGGCGGCCGACATGCCCTACAACCTGGGGCTGGTAGCGGCGCTCGAGGGGCGGCTGGAGGACGCCGAGGCGAGCTTCCGGCAGGCCCTGGACCTCGACCCCGAGCACCTCCAGGCGCGGGAGAACCTCGCGGGAGTGCTGGCGCAGAGCGGGCGCTTCGCCGCCGCGGCGGCCGAGTTCGAGCGGGCGATCGCCCGCTCCGGGGGCGACGCTGCGACCTACGCGCTCGCTGCCCGGGCCTATCTGGGGGCGGGGGAGCGTGAGAAGGCCCGCGCCGCCGCCGAGCGGGCCCTGGCTCTCGCACCTGGCCAGCCCGACGCGACGGCCGTCCTCGCCGCGCTCGGGCGCGAGCCTTGAGGAGAGACGAGGTGCCGGAGGGCCGCCGTGGCCCGCGGTACCCTCAGAGCACCAGCGGACGCCGAGCGACCGACGAACCGAGGCGGTTCGACGAAGGGAAGGAGGAACGAGCGATGGACGACAGGGCAGAGGTTCCCGTGGGGCCAAGCTGGCTGCGGTCCGGTTGGGTCCAGGCCGCCGGGCTGCTCTTGGCGGCGGGGGCGGTCTGGGCCGCCCTCGATCTCGCCGCCGCGCCGGCGGGGGAGAGCTGCGAGACGCCAGCGATGGCGACCCGCGGGATTCCCAACGCCGGCCCCGACGTGATCGTCGGTGAGCTGCCGGACATGAGCTTCTACGGCACGCAGACCGGCATCGCCGCCTACTCGGTGGGCACCACCTCCTGCAACGCCGGGGACCAGGGCCTGCCGTGGGTCGCCAGCACCAATCACCATCCGGTGATCGGCCAGAACCTCTACCGCTTGAAGGACGGCCGCTTCGAGCAGATCGGCATGAGCTGGCTCAAGCACGGCTTCGCCGCGCTCGCCGGCAACGTCTGCGGCTTCGGCTGCCAGAACCCTGGGACCGCTTCGATCCTCGGCGTCGGCTGCTCCGATCCCTATGGCTCGGGCCTCAACGGCAGCCAGGGTGGCCTCGGCCCTCGTTCGGACGTCAACGCCTCGACGGGCGTCTTCGGCTACCCGTTTCCCAGCCAGGGCCAGACCGGTGACACGCTCTACAAGCGCCTGCAGGTGGCGACGGTGGACATCGATCCGGCGCTGAACAGCGGTGCGCGCTACTTCGTCGAGGGGCACTACATCACGCCGGAAGACGCACAGTCCGGCAACGGCAACAACAACGCCTCCTACCGCGAAGTCGTCTTCGACGTCGGTCTCAACCCGGCCCTCCAAGGGACGACGCAGCGGATGAAGGCGGCGATCGAGGCCTGGCAGGCCCTCGACGGCACGGTGGACCTGGTCGATCTCGACGTCGCGGCGGACGGTCGCTTCAAGCTGGCCGCCAAGGCGACCGATAACGGCAACGGCACCTGGCACTACGAATATGCCCTCTTCAACCTCAACTCGCATCGCAGCGGGCAGAGCCTTGCCATCGCGGTGCCGCCGGGCACGACGGTGACCAACCTGGGTTTCCACGACGTGCCCTATCACTCGGGCGAGCCCTTCGACGGCACGGACTGGACGCCGACGGTGGATGGCGTCCTCGGCACGGTACGCTGGACGACGGACGACTTCACCGCCAACTCGAACGCCAACGCCCTGCGCTGGAGCACGCTCTACTCGTTCTGGTTCGACGCCGATCGCGCACCCGGCCCGGCCCTGGCCACGGTGGGACTCTTTCGCACTGGCAGTCCGGCGAGCGTCAGCGCGATGAGCCTCGGGCCGGTACCGATCCCGCTCTTCGCCGACGGCTTCGAGACCGGGGACACCGCAGCCTGGTCGCTGACGGTGCCGTAGCCAGAGCTGTGTTCAGCTGCCGGCGCCGTTGAGGCGCAGGGGCTGCAGCTTCTCGGCCTTCTTCTTGAGGGCCCGGGCCAGGCGGGCCGCGGCCTGCCGCTGCAAGGTGCGCGGGTCGCCGCCCGGCGGGCGACTGGCGTCGATCCAGCCACCCGCGGTCATCCCGTGGCCGCCGCCCTTGCCGCGCCGGCCGACCAGCCGGCGCATGATGTGCCCGGCCTCGGCCCGCGGGTTGGTGGTGCGGATCGAGAGATAGACCCGGTCGTCGTAGAGCCCGGTGGCGAGCGACCAGGTCTTGCCCTCCATGCGCAGCAGGAGGTCGGCGATCTCCGGCACGATGTCCGGTTGCTCGACGCGCCCGAGGTGGCTTACCACCAGGCTGCCCACCGTCTCGAGGTTCTCGAGCGCCTGGTGCAGGTTCTTGAAGTAGGTGAGCGGCTGGCTGGCGTTCTGGATCCGCGACAGCAGCCGCTTGTTGGCCCGCGGCATCACCGCGTCGTAGACGGCGCGATCGGGCCCCGCGGCCTCGCGGCCGAAGTCCTGGGTCTCGGAGCGGATGGCGTAGGCGAGGCCGGTGGCGAGGGCATGGGGGATCGGCACGCCGGCGGCCAGCAGGTATTCGGCGACGATCGTCGCGGTGGCGCCGTACTCGGGGCGCACGTCGAAGAAGGCCGCCGCCTGCGTCGCCTTGCGCAAGGGGTGGTGATCGATCACCACGTCCGGGACGACGCCTTCCGGCAGCTGGCTGTTGCCGGTCCCCGGTTGCGCGTCCACCAGGGCGTACTGCCGGAACGGCGTGAGGTCGAGGCCGCGGATGTGGGCGAAGTCGAGGCGCAGGCCGCGGAACATCTCACGGTTCTCGGCGCGGCCGATCAGGCCGCCGTAGGCCGGCGTCACCTCGGCATGGAAGCGGCGCCGCAGCAGCTGGGCGAGGAGGGCGGCGGCGGCGAGGGCGTCGGGGTCCGGATTGTCGTGGGTGAGCACCAGCCACGGCCCGCGCAGGTCGCGGTCCTGCACCAGCTTCTCGAGGGCGGCGAAGCGCTGGCGGGTGAGCTCGGTCAGCATGCTGGGCGAGGTCTAGGCGAGGAAGATCTTGCCGGGATTGAGAATGCCGTGGGGGTCGAAGGCGGCCTTCAGCTGGCGCATCAGGGCGAGGCTCGGAGGATCGACGGCGAGGGGGAGGTAGCGTCGCTGCGTCCAACCGACGCCGTGCTCGCCGGTGATGGTGCCGCCGAGCGCGACGATGGCCGCGAAGAGGGCCTCTTCGGCGGCGTCGCGGCGGCTCTCCCAGAGCTCGGCGGGCAGGTCGCCGCGCAGCAGGTTGACGTGCAGGTTGCCGTCGCCGGCGTGGCCGTAGCAGACGGCCCGCAGGCCGTGGCGAGTCGCGACCTCGCGGGCCGCCCGCACCGCCGCGGCGAGCTGGCTCGGCGGCACCACGGTGTCCGCCTCCTTGTAGACCGAAGCGTGTTTGACTGCCTCGCCGACCCGCCGCCGCACGGCCCACAGGCGGCGCTGGTCGGCGGCGTCCTGGGCGACCGCCGCCTCGCCGGAGCCCAGACGCTCGGCGAGCTCGGCGATCCCGGCGGCGCGCTCCAGAAGTTCGTCGGGCTCGTCCCCATGGAGCTCGAGGAGGAGGAGCGCCTCGCGGTCCTCGAGGCTCGCCGGCAGCGGCTCGAGCGCCGCCACGGCGGCCAGGGCACCGCGCTCGACGAGCTCACAGGCCGCGGGGTCGAAGCCGGCGGCGAGGACCTCGGCCACCGCCTGGGCGGCGGCGTCGAGGGCCGCAAAGGGGAGGAGCAGTACCAGCGTCGCCTTGGGCTTGGCGGTGAGCCGCAGCCAGGCGGCGGTGATCACCGCCAGAGTGCCCTCGGAGCCCACCAGCAGCTGGGTGAGGTTGTAGCCGGCGGCGTTCTTGCGGCAACGGCCGCCGGTGTGGATGACGGTGCCGTCGGCGAGCACCGCTTCGAGGCCGAGCACCCAGGCGCGGGTGGTGCCGTACTTGAGCGAGCGGGGACCGGCCGAGTCCTCGGCGAGGTTGCCGCCCAGCAGGCAGGTGTCACGGCTCGCCGGGTCCGGCGGGTAGAACAGGCCCTGGGCCTCGACGGCCCGTTGCAGGTCGCCCGTCACCACCCCCGCCTCGACCTCGGCGAGAAGGTCGAGTGCGGAGATCGAGCGAATCCGCCTGAGCCGCTCGAGCGAGAGGGCGATGCCGCCGGCAACCGGCAGGGCGCCGCCGGAAAGCCCGGTGCCGGCGCCGCGAGGTGTTACCGCGATGCGGTGCTCGGCGGCGAAGCGCATGAGGCTCGCCACCTGCTCGACGGTCGCCGGCAGGCAGAGCGCCTGCGGCCGGAAGCAGAGGTTCTCGGTCTCGTCCCGGCCGGCGCGGTCGAGGGAGGCCTCGTCGGTCGCCACGACGTCGTCGCCGACGCTGCTACGAAGCGCCGCGACCAGGGCCGGGGTGAGCGGCTGAAGGGGCTGCATGGTGGTGCTGATCTTGTGAGCTGCGCCCCCGGCGGTCAAGAGCGGAGGGGCCGGACCCCGATGGTAGACTCCCCGCCACCTCGGCCGGGCGGCCGTTGCCGGAGGACCCCGTTGCCGGAGGACCCATGATCCGTGAAGTCTTTTCGATCGGTAGCATCGGGATCAGCCCGTTCGGGCTGGCGCTGGTGGCCGCCTTCATCACGGCCTACCTGCAGCTGGCGAGGGGCCTCAAACGGCTGAGCCTGGGCAACGAGGAGGACGCCAGCGCGATGCTCTTCGCGGCCGGCATCGGCGGCATCGCTGGCGGCAAGATCTACTACGCGGCGCTCTATCGTGACTGGCACCTGCTCCTCGACCGTTCGGGACTGGTCTGGTACGGCGGCTTCCTGCTCGCCAGCGTCCTGGTGCTGTGGACGATGCGCCGCCGCCGCCTGCCCCTGTGGCCGACCCTCGATGCCGCTTCCCTCGGCCTCGCCCTCGGCTACGGCGTGGGGCGGATCGGCTGCTTTCTGGTCGGCGACGACTACGGCGTGCCCACCAACCTGCCCTGGGGCGTCGCCTTCCCCGTCGGCCTGCCGCCGACGACGGCCGGCGAGCTGCGCCAGTACGGCGTGCCGGCCGAGATCCCGGACGATGCCTTGGTGCGCGTGCACCCCACACAGCTCTACGAGACCGGCCTCGCCGTCCTCATCTGGTGGCTCGGCCAGCGCTACCTCGCTCGCCAGCTGGCGGCCGGCAAGAGTGGCTATCGGGCCGGTTCCACGGCCCTCCTGGTGCTCGGTCTGCTCGCCGTAGAGCGGTTCGGCATCGAGTTCTTGCGGGCCAAGGACGACCGCTTCCTCGGGCCGCTCACCCTGGCCCAGGCGATCAGCCTGGGGATCCTGGTGACGATCCTGATCCTCGCCTCGCGGCGAAGCGAGGCCGGTCCACCCACGGTCGAGCGATGAGCGCGCATGCCGGGGCCACGCCGCCACGCCTGCTCACCATCGCCGGCTCCGACTCCGGGGGCGGCGCGGGGATCCAGGCCGACCTCAAGACCTTCGCGGCCCTGGGCGGCCATGGGATGAGCGCGATCACCGCGATCACCGCCCAGAACACCGTGCAGGTGACGGCCGTCGAGGAGGTCTCTCCGAGCGTCGTGGCAGCGCAGATCGATGCCGTGTTCGGCGATCTGGGGGTCGACGCGGTGAAGATCGGAATGCTGGCCAATGCCCGGCTGGTGGCCACCGTCGCCGCACGGCTGCGATCCTGGCGCGAGCAGGGCCAGGCGCCGCCGGTGGTCCTCGATCCCGTGATGGTGGCGAAGAGCGGCGATGCTCTCTTGGCACCGGCTGCCGTCGCGGCCCTGGCCAGCGAGCTCATGCCCCTGGCCACGGTGGTCACGCCGAACCTCCCCGAGGCGGCAGCGCTCTCCGCCTTGCCGGTCGCCAGCCTCGACGAGCGGGAGACGGCGGCCCGCGCGCTGGCAGCTCGGGCAGTGGAGCGCGGTGCCGAGGCCCCGGGGCCGGCGATCCTGGTCAAGGGCGGTCACGGCGAGGGTGATGAGCTGGTGGACCTGCTGCTCGTCGACGGCGAAGTGCGCCTCTTCTGGGGCAAGCGTGTCGACACCCGCTCGACGCACGGAACCGGCTGCACCTTGTCGTCGGCCATCGCCGCCGGGCTGGGTGCCGGCCTCAGCGTCGAGACGGCGGTCGAAGCTGCGATCGCCTACCTGCGGGGCGCTATCGCCGCCGCCTATCCCCTGGGCTCCGGCCACGGGCCGGTGGACCATTTCTTCCGCCAGAGGGAGTGGGAGGCGTGAGCAAGCTCGACCTCCTGGTGGTCGGGGCCGGCCCCACGGGTATCGCGGTGGGCGCCGAGGCGCGGCTGGCCGGCCTCGCGGTCCTGGTGGTCGACCGCGGTCCGCTGGTCGCCTCGCTCCAGGCCTATCCGACCGACCTCGAGTTCTTCACCACCCGCGAGCGGCTGGAGATTGCCGGCGTCGCCTTCACGATCCCCGAGGTCAAGCCCAACCGCCGGCAGGCGCTCGCCTACTACCGCGAGGTGGTGCGCAGCCGCGGGGTGCCGCTCGCCCTCCACGAGGAGGTCGCGAGCATCGTCATCCAGGGCGACGGCTTCGTGGTCGAGGGCCAGCGGGCCGAGGGCCCGACCCGCCATGAGGCTCGTGCCGTGGCGCTTGCCACCGGCTACTTTCGGTGGCCGCGCCGGTTGCAGGTACCGGGCGACGACGAGCCCTGGGTCGCCTACCGCTACCTCGAGCCCTACGCTCATTTCGACCAGGACGTGGTGGTGGTCGGAGGCGGCAACAGCGCCGTCAAGGTGGCGCTCGACCTGCACCGCAACGGCGCCCGGGTGACCCTGGTGCACCGCCGGCCGACAGTGAAATCGACGATCAAGTACTGGTTGCGGCCGGACTTCGACAACCGGGTCGAGGAGGGCTCGATCGCCACCCGCTACGAGAGCGAGGTGGTCGCTTTCCATCCGCCCGGAGACGGGCAGCGAGCCCGCGTCGAGCTGCGGACGCCGACGGGCGGTGAAGCTCTGGCGGTCGACACGGTCTACGTGCAGATCGGCTACGAGCCGGACGTCTCGATGCTGGTCGCCGCCGGTGTCGACGTCGATTCGGTGAACAAGGTCCCCCGCTTCGATCCGGCGAGCTGCGAGACCAACGTCCCCGGCCTCTACGTGGCGGGGACGATCCAGGCCGGGATCGAGACCAATCGGATCTTCATCGAGAACTCGCGCGACCACGGCGCTCGCATCGTCCAGCACCTCCGCGCCAGGCTCGCCGGGGCCGGCCGCGACTGAGGCATGGCGTGCGCCTTGCTTGGGACGTGCATCGTGCTCGAGCTTGCCCAAGAAACTGTCTCCCGTCTCCCGTCTCCCGTCTCTCGCCTCGCTGCGGCCGCTTGGGGGCCGTCGAGGCGACCATCGACTCGCTGCGCTGAGGAGCCCATGAACGAACGCAACTCCACCCCTCGCCAGGCCCGGGCCGGCGGCGCCGTCCACCCGCTCCGCGCGGCCTTCGGGTTCGCCTGTCTCGGCTTCGCCGCCGCGCTCGCCGGGCCGCTCGTCGCCCAGGAAGAGCTCCCCGGCATCTTCAGTGACGTCATCGACGTGCGCGTGGTCAACCTCGAGATCGTGGTGACCGATCGCGCCGGCAACCGGGTTTCCGGCTTGAGCGCCGCCGACTTCCGCCTGCTCGTCGACGGCAAAGAGGTGCCGGTTGAGTACTTCAACGAAGTGCTGGGCGGCTCGGTGGTGCCGGCGGGGGGCAGCGAGGCGCCGGTCGCCGCCGGTGTGCCGAGCCTGACGCCGGGACGGCCCGTGGGGACCAGCTATCTGGTCTTCGTCGACGATTTCTTCGCCCTGGAGCGGGACCGCAATCGTGTCCTCGACGCGCTGCGCGACGAGGTGCCGCTGCTCAACCCGGAGGACCGCCTGGCGATCGTGGCCTACGACGGCAAACGGCTGAGCATGCTGTCCAGCTGGAGCCAGTCGGCCCCTACCCTCGAGCGGGCCTTGAAGCAGGCGGCGCTGCGCCCCGCCTATGGCCTGCAACGCTTGGCCGAGCAACGCCGCTACACCATCACCCGCGGTGCTCCCATCTACGAGCGCAGCCTGCTCAACAACCGGGTGGCCGGCGCCCGCCTCACCCCCGAGGAGCGGGACTACGCCGAGGTGCTGACCAACCAGGTCAAGAACGTGATCTCGGCGGCCAGCGCCACGTTGCGCAGCTTCGCCCAGCCGCCCGGCCGCAAAGTGATGCTGTTGCTTGCCGGCGGCTGGCCTTTCGATCCCACCCAGGCGGTCTCCGAGGACCCGGACCTGCCGATCCTCGACAACGACTTCGACCGTGGCTACGAGCTCTTCCGAAGTCTGGCCGACACCGCCAACCTGCTGGGCTACACTCTCTATCCGATTGACGTTCCAGGCCTCCAGGGGACGGCCCCGCAGGCCAGCGAGCAGCTGCCCGCGGCTCCTGGCTCGCCGGCGCTCCTCTCGGCCGAGCAGGAGGTCCACGGCTCGCTCAATTACTTGGCGCGGCGCACGGGCGGCATGGCGATGATCGACTCCAACCGCGGCAAGGCCCTCGGCCAGGCGGCCTCGGACACCCGCTCGTACTACTGGCTGGGTTTTTCTCCCCAGCGCCAGCGGGACGACAAGCCCCATCGCATCAAGGTGGAGGCGCGGCGACCCGGCCTGCGGGTGCGGTCCCGTGCCGGCTTCCTGGACTTCTCGCGCCAGGCCGAGGTGTCGGCCCAGATCGAGAGCACCCTTCTTTTCGGGAGCGCGCCGCCGCAGGGCGTGCTGCCGGTGCAGCTCGGCGCTGCCAAGAAGGCGGGAGGTGGCCGGATGGTGGTGCCGATCACCGTCGCCATCCCGGTGGCCTCGATCACCGTGCTACCGATCGGCGATCGCTTCGTCGCCGAGCTAGAGCTGCGCGTCGCGGCCCTCGACGAGGACGGCAACACCTCCGACATCCCGGTCATCCCGCTCAAGCTGGAAAGCGACAAGCAGCCGGCGGCTGGCGGCATGATCCGCTACGACACCAGCGTCAAGCTACGGCGCAAGAAGCAAGACCTGGTGGTCTCCATCTTCGACCCGGCGAGCGGCCACCTTCTCGCCAACCGCCTCGAGCTCAGCCCCTGACCGCTCAGCCCCAGGCCGCTCAGCCCCCGGCCGCTCAGCCCCCGGCCGCTCAGCCCCCGGCCGCTCAG
>CAYQRE010000046.1:0-24518 GCA_964420075.1 uncultured Thermoanaerobaculia bacterium
TCGTCGGCATGAACCATTCTACCCACACCGATTCCTGCCGCGCAGACTCCTAGCTCCCCTTGACCTCGCGCACTGCGGCGGTGATCGCCGGCAGGAGCTCGTGGAGGTCACCCACCAAACCGTAGTGCGCCAGATTGAAGATCGGCGCCCCCGGGTCCTTGTTGATGGCGACGATCACCTGCGAGCCCTTCATCCCGACGGTGTGTTGGATCGCACCGGAGATGCCCACGGCCACATAGAGGCGCGGTGAGACGGTCTGCCCGCTGGACCCGATCTGGCGGTCCCGTGGCAGCCAACCACTGTCGATCACCGGACGGCTGGCCGCGATCTCGGCGCCGAGGGCGGTTGCCAGGGCCTCGAGCGGGGCCATCTTGTCCGCACCGCCGATTCCGCGCCCGGCGGCGACGATGACCTCGGCCTTGCTGAGATCGACCTTCTCGCCCCCCGTGGCCTCCACGCCGAGGATCTCGCGATCGGCGCTGATCGCGTCCGGCGCAGGCAGCATCGCGATGCACGCAGTGCCGGTGCGAGCCGCGTCAGCGGCGAAGGCACCCGATTGGACGGAGACCAGCACGCTCCCCTCCCCCTTGACCCGGACGACGGACTCGAGCTTGCCGCCGAGGATCGGGCGCTTCCAGTGCAGCTCGCCGTTCGCGAGCGAGAAGGCCGTCACCTCGGGCAGGAGGCCGGAGCCGGTCGCCTGCGCCAGACGGGCCATGAAATCGACCGTCTGGTAGGTGTGTGGGAAGAGGACGAAATCGGGCCGTTCGGCCGCGATCGCGGGTGCCAGGGCACTGACGTAGCCGCCCGGCGTGTAGTCCTTGAGCGCCTGATGGTCCAGACAACGCACGCCAGCGAGCTCATAGCGGGCGACTTCCGCAGCCAAGGTGGCCGTCTCCGCAGCGAGGAGAACCGCCTCGGCGCTGCCGCCGACGGCCTCCGCCAGGGCCTGGCCGGCGGCGATCGCCTCGCGCGACATCCGGTGCAGCACCCCGTCGCGGTGTTGGAGGATGATCCAGATCTTCTTCATCACAGCACCCTCGCTTCCTTCTGCAGCTTCTCGACCAGCAGCTTGGCCATCGTGGGAATGTCACCGGAGAGCATCTGCGCGCCGCTACCGGTCGACGGGAAGGCCACGGAGATCACTTCGAGGCGGGAACCGGCGGCACCTACCTCGCCAGCGGTGAGCCCGAGGTCCGCGGCACTGACTTCGTCGATCGGCTTCTTCTTGGCGGCCATGATGCCCTTGAGAGAGGGATAGCGCGGGTGGTTGAGGCCAGCCTGCACCTCGATCACCGCCGGCAGCTTGAGCCGGAAGACCTCGTTCATGCCGCTTTCCATCTCGCGAGTGACCCGGGCGGTGCCACCCTCTTCGATCTCGAGGCCCATCACCAACCAGGCATGCGGCAGACTCAGGTGGCCGGCGAGCACCGAGGCCGTTCCGCCGTAGCCGACGTCGTCCGACTGCGAGCCGGTGAGCACCAGATCAAAGCTCTCGCGGCCGATGGCGGCGGCCAGGGCCTTGCCCGTGGCCAGCGCGTCGCCACCGTCGAAAGCTGCGTCCTTGAGCAGCACAGCGCGGCTCGCACCGAGGGCCAGGGCCTTGCGCAGAGCTTCCTTGGTCCGCTCGGGGCCCAGGCTGAAGACGACGACTTCGCCGCTGGTGCGCTCAGCGATGGCGAGCGCCTCCTCGAGAGCGTACTCGTCGCTTTCGTTGATGACGAAGGGAAGGTCTGCCTCATCGATCCACCGGCCGTCCTTGGCCACGCGCAGGCGAGCCTCGGTGTCCGGTACCTGCTTGATACACACAGCGATCCGCATGGCGGGCGCCTCCTCGATGTATTGAATGAAGCGGGAATCGCCGGCGAGATGTACTCGCGACCATCACCGGCGGCGGAAAGTCTACCAGCCTTGGCCGGACCGGCGCCGACGGCGTCTCAGCCGCCCTGGTCGACCGGCGCGCCCTCGGCGACCAGGCGGGCGATGAGCCGCCGCAACAGTGCGGGGTCGGGGTTGAAGGCGAAGTGCCGGTCGTCGAACACCAAGGTCGGTACCACCCGCCTGCCCCCGCTGCGCTCGAGGATCATCGCCTCGGCCTGCGCATCCTCGTCGACGATCACCTCGTCAAAGGGGATCCCGGCCTCGTCGAGCAAGCGCTTGGCGCGCCGGCAGTCGGGGCACCAGCTCGAGCTGTAGACGCGGACCCCGCCTCCCCCCAACGCCTGGTCGCAGGCCAGGCGTTGGGCCTCCTCGGCGCTCAGCTGGCGACCGATGACGCGCAGCTTGCCTCCCGCTTCGGTGAGCAGCACGGCTGGCAGGTCGCGGCGGATCGACAGACCCAGCCGGATCAGGTCGTGGGCCGCTGAGGGCGATTCCGCGAGGTCGACCCACTGCCCGCACGGGGCGGGCGGTGGCGAGTGGACCCGAGAGTTGAAGTAATAGGTACAGTCCAGCCCGTTGCTCATGGAGGCCCCGTCCCCGTCAGGCCGCAGCCCGCCAGCGGATCCGGCGATGCTGGTGGCGGTGCGGTGGTGTGTTCACGAGCGAGAAGAGGCTTGAAAGCGTATCACCCGCCAGGCGAGCGGTACAGCTCTCGAGCGTGGACACTACCCGGCGGACATGTTAGCTTCCCCTCTCCAACTGGACGACCCGTCCCGCGCATGCCGCTGACCATCCCGTTACCTCTCACCGCTCTCGCCGCCCAGCTGCCGGTGGCGGAGGCCAGCCTCCTCAATGCGTTCTCCCAGGCCGGCACCATGGGCAAGCTGGTGCTGCTCCTGCTGGTCACTTTCTCGGTGGGTTCATGGGCGGTGATGTTCTGGAAGCTCACGGCGCTGCGCCGGGCGAGCAAGCACAATGCTCGCTTCCTGGAGGCCTTCCACAAGAGCCGGAAGTTCAGCGAGGTCAACGCGCTCGCCAAACAGGTCCACGCCTCTCCCCTGCTCGGCCTCTTCCAGGCGGGCTATGCTGAGATCGATACGCAGATCAAGACCGCGGATGCCGGCAGCGGCGATCAGCGGCGGCTGAAGATCCGCTCCCTCGAGGCCGTGGGGCGTAGCCTGCAGCGAGCGATGACCAGCGAGCTGGCGCAGCTCCAGCGAGCGACCCCGTTCCTCGCCACGACGGCTTCGGCGACGCCGTTCATCGGTCTCTTCGGGACAGTGTGGGGCATCATGGTGGCGTTCGAGCGCATCGGCTCCACCGGCTCGACCTCCCTGGACACCATCGCGCCGGGCATTGCCGAGGCGCTGATCAATACGGCCGCCGGTCTCGCCGCGGCGATCCCTGCCCTGATCAGCTACAACTACTTCGCGCATCGACTCAAGCGCATGCGGGCGGTGATGGAGGACTTCGCCAACGAGTTCCTCAACCTCACCGACCGCAACTTCACCTAGGCCGCGCTCGGGATGGCCTTTCGGTTCGACGACGGCGACGAGCCCATCGTCTCCGACATCAACGTCACCCCCCTGGTCGACGTCATGTTGGTCCTGCTGATCATCTTCATGGTCGCCGCCCCCATGCTGCAGCAGGGCATCGCGGTGGACCTGCCGCGGGCCCAGGCCGCGCCGCTGCCCCAGGACAACAAGGAGCCGTTGATCGTATCTATCCGTGGTGACGGTCTGGTCTATCTGGGGCGTTCGCCGATCCATGCCACGCAGCTGGCGGAACGGCTCCTGCCCCTGGTCAGGAGCCGCGCTGACCAGCGGGTCTTCGTGCGCGCGGACCAGGCGGTGGCCTACGGCAAGGTGATCGAGGTACTGGACGTGCTGCGACGGGGCGGCATCGTCAACATCGGGATGGTGACGGAGTCGGAGAGCAAGGGCCCCTGAAGGTTCACCTCGGCGGCCCCTCAAGACGGTGGACGATCTCGTAGAACAGGTCCTGGCCGCCCGCCGCGAGGAGATCTCGCGACAGGGCCTCAGCAAGAGCCTGGTGGTGGCCGGCCTCCTCCACCTCGCCGCCTTGATGGCCGTGGTGCTGGCGCCCGAGGCGCGCAACACCGTGACGCCGAAAGAGTATGTGGCCGTCCAGGCGGTGCCGCTCGCCGCCCTTGGCGCGCCCAAGCCCCGCACCTCGCAGCCGACCCCGGTTCCCCCTCCGAAGCCGCCAGCGCAGGTGGAGGAACCGCCGCCGGCGAAGCCGGCGCCTGTGCTCCCCAAGCCTGAGGCCGTCAAGCCGCAACCGGCGGCGACCGCAGCCAAACCCACGGCGGCACCTGCCAAGCCAACGAGCAGCGGCCAAGCGGCACCGACCACGCCAGCGGCGCCGGGCGACCAGCGCGAGGGGATGACGGCCGGTAGCAGCACCAGCAGCGCAGCCTTCGGTTCGACGCGGCTCGAGGGCATCGATCCTGAGTTCACCTACGACTACTATCTCGACCGCATGTTGGGGCTGATCCACGCGCAGTGGCAGCCACCAGCGACCGAAGGCGACGTGCGTGCCGTCCTCCGCTTCACAGTCCTCAAGACCGGCGAGATCGTCGACCTCGAGCTCGACACGACCTCTGGTTCCAACGCCTTCGACCTCGCGGCGATGCGCGCCGTGCAGAACGCGAGCCCCCTGCCCCCGCTTCCGGCGAGCTACCGGCGGGGCCAGCTCACCGTGACGCTCATCGTGCACTGAGCTCTCAGAGCCGCGACCCGACTGACCACCGCGATGCGCCGACGCCAGCTTCCATCAGCTCCGAGGAGATCCAGCGCATGAACCGACTTTCCCCGCGCTCCGCGCCACCCATCCTGCTGGCGGTCGCGATGGCTGCCGGTCTCGCTGCCGCCTGGGCGCAGGACGCCCCGGTCCAGCCGACCTCGCCAGTCCCCGCCGCGCCACCGAGCTCCGAGGTGGTCCTCGAGCTCTCCGGTGGCCAGGCGGCGCTCCTCAAGCTCGCCTTCCCCACGATGCGCCGGGGTGGTGATCTGGTGGGGGCCGGCAAGGCAGCGGCAGACGAGGTCGAGGAGACCTTGCGTGCCGACCTGCTCGAGACCCGGGTCTTTGAGCTGCAGGGGCCCGAGGCCTTCGGCGTCCTGACCCTGACGGGCGATCAGAGCCAGGACTTCGAGCAGTACCGCTCCCTGGGCAACAGCCTGCTGCTGCAGTGCTCGCTCAGCCGCGAAGGCGACCGCCTGGTCCTCGAGGGGACCCTCTTCAACCTGGCGGACGGCAAGTCGATCCTCGGCAAGCGCTACCGCGGGGGCTTCGAGCTGTCGCGGGCGATGGCCCACGCCTTTGCCGACGAGATCCTCGCCTATCTCACCGGCCGTCGTGGCATCGCGCGGACCACCATCGCCTTCGCCAGCGATCGCGACCAGCAGGGGCGCAAAGAGATCTATTTGATGGACTACGATGGCCATAACCAGCGGCGGTTGACCGCCCACCGCTCGACTTCGCTTTCCCCTGCCTGGAGCGCCGACGGCAGCGGCGTGGCGTATACCTCCTTCTTCAGCGGTGTGCCGGCGATCTACTTCGCCGAAGCCGGCAGCGGCCGCAAGTCCCCGATCTACACCGAGGGCCGGCTCAACATCTCCCCCGGCCTCTCCCCGGACGGGACCAAAGTGGCGTTCGCCCACTCGGTCAACGGCAACACGGAGATCTACGTCTCCGGCCGCGCCGGCGAGAACCCGCGCCAGCTGACCAACTCCTCGTTCATCGACACCAACCCGGCCTGGAGCCCGAAGGGCAACGAGATCGCATTCACCTCCAATCGCTCGGGCAGCCCGCAGATCTACGCCATGGACCCGGAGGGCACCAACGTCCGGCGGCTGACCTACGACGGCACCTACAACGACAACGTCGCCTGGAGCCCGGACGGCACCAAGATCGCCCATTCCTGTCGCAAGGACGGCCGCTTCCAGATCGCGGTGACCGACGTGGTGACTCTCGAGACCCGGATCCTCACCCGCGGCGAAGGCAGCCACGAGGACCCCTCCTTCTCGCCCGACGGCAGGCGGATCGCCTTCGTCTGGCAACGCGGCGGGCGCAAGCAGATCTGGGTGATCGATGCCGACAGCGGCGCCAACGCCCGCGTCCTCACCAGCGTCGGGAACAACGAGTCACCCGGCTGGGGCCCCTACCCGCCCTAGCACCGACCCTGCCCAGGTTTGGTCAGCGACCCACAAGTGGCGCTTTTCGAGTTGGTTGCGTCGAATTCACCCTTGTCGCTGCGAGTTTCTTGCTGTTAAGATCGCTCCGGGATCGCAGGCATTTCCCCGACGACAAGAAACTCACCACGCGCCGACGGAGAGACGACGATGAGCAAGCAGTGGAAGGTGTGGGCGGTGTTGCCGGCTTTGGCTTTGGTCTTCACGGCATGCCCGAAGAAGCCACCCCAGGCTGCCCCTGAAGACATTGCGATGAACACCACCAAGGTCGAGCCGCCGCCGACCCAGGAGATGCCCTCAACGCCAGCACCGCCGCCGCCTGACCAGCAAGAGGTCGATCCGCTGGCCTCCGAGGACCTCCGGTTGGTCAACGACGAGGCGCGTCGGCAGGGCTTCACCGCCAACATCTACTTCGACTTCGACAAGAGCGACCTGTCGGACGAGGCGCGCGCCGGCCTGTCGCGCAACGCCGACTTCCTGCGCTCCCATCGCGAGTTCACCCTCACTATCGAGGGCCACGCCGACGAGCGGGACACCAACGAGTACAACCTCGCCCTGGGTGACCGGCGTGCCAACGCGGTCAAGGCCTACCTCGGCTCGCTCGGCGTCGACCCCGGCCGCCTCTCCACGGTTTCCTATGGCGAGGAGCGGCCGGTCTGCACCGAGTCGAATGAGGCCTGTTGGTCGCAGAACCGCCGGGCCCACATGCTGATCACGGGGCGTAGCCGGTGAGGACGGCAGGCGGTTCTTGGCGTTGGCGCGGCAGCCTGACCCTCGCTCTCGGGCTGCTGGCTTCGGGCTGCGTCTCCACGCAGGACATCGAGTCGATCCAATCGCAGCTCGCCGACGTTCAGCGGCAGCTCTTGCAGCTGCAGGCGCAGTCGCCGAGCAAGAACGAGGTCGACTCGCTGACCGCACAGGTGGCCAAACAGAACGACGCCTTGCTGAAGTCGGAAGCGGACATCCAGCTCCGTCTGCAGCAGGTCTCGTCCGAGTTGGAGCAGCTGCAGGCCCGCCTCGAAGACACCAACAACCGCCTCGCGAGCCTCTCGCAGCAGATCGCCGCCACCAACCAGGAGCTCAAGGGGTTCCGCAGTCTGCCGCGGTTCAACCCCTTGGCTCCCGGTGACCCCGGGGCGCCGCCGAGCGCTGGCCAGCAGCCGGGAGCGGACCCCCAGGCGCTCTATGAAGCGGCCTACAGCGACTACGTTCGCGGCAGCTACGACCTGGCCATCCGGCAGTTCCAGGAGTACCTGACCAACTTCCCGGACACCGACCTCTCCGACAACGCCGCCTACTGGACGGGCGAGGCCTACTACCGGCAGAGCAAGTTCCGGCAGGCGATCAGCGAGTTCGACCGCGTCCTCGAGCGCTACCCAGGAAGCGACAAGGTGGCGAGCGCCTTGCTCAAGAAGGGCTATGCGTACCTCGAGCTCGGAGATCGCAACCAGGGTGTGAGCCAGCTGCAGAAGGTCCTGCGCGACTTCCCGCGCAGCGACGAAGCTCGCCTGGCCTCGCAGCGGCTCAAAGAAGTCGGCCGTTGACCAGCGCTTGTGCCGGTGCTAGCATTCGCCGTTCGTTCGCCGAGGGCTTCCCAGCGTGACGCTGCGCTGCCCGCGCAAGCCGGTAGAGGCTCGCGACTTCACAACCCCGATAGCCCGTACCACCGACGATTGACCAACGGATTGGACCCGTAAGGACGATGGCCAACAACAAGTCTGCCGAGAAGCGCAATCGCCAAGCTCAGGTCAACAAGCTGCGCAACCGGATGGCTCGCAGCCGGATGCGGACCGCCATCAAGGGGCTGCGCACGGCCCTCGAGGCGGCCGACGCGAAGCAAGCGGCCTCTCTCCTCCCCGAGACCCTGCGCATCATCGACACCTCCGCGCAGAAGAACGTGATCCACCGCAACACCGCCGCCCGCTACAAGTCTCGTCTGAGCAAGGCCGTCCACGCCCTCGCACAGCAGGCGTAGCCCCGCCCCGCTATCCCACCAGCGACTGTCCCTTCGCACCTGCGCCTCGTCTCTCCGGCGCAGGTGCAGCTGTGAAGGCGCAACCTTCGCCCGCAGCTGCGCTCTCGCGCTGCGGGCAGCCGCGTCCTGGACGAGGATCTTGAGCAGCTGTGCTGCGTGCGGTGCAGCCGGTCTGAGAAGGCCCTAGAAGCCTTCGAGGAGGTCGCTCACCATCGTTTGGGCGAACTTCGCGGCCACCTGCTCGATCGCCGCGTCCTCCTGGTCGAAGTAGCCGGCCTGGGAGACGTCGAGGCGGTAGTTCTCGCGGAAGAGATAGCGGTCGTTCGCCCACAAGACCTGCTGCTCACTCCCCGTGCGCTTGAAGGCCATACGGGCGATGATCGAGATCTCGTACTCCTCGGCCCTTCCCTCGGCGTCGAAGGTGACGGGCACGGCGTTGAAGGAGGTCACCGTGCCGGTGAGCGCCGCGTCGGCACCTTCGGTGCTGCTCAACACCTGGTAGCGCTGGCGCGTGACGAGCTCGTCGACGATGGCGTTGGTGAGAAACTGCTCGACCTGCGAGCGCTGCGTCTCGTTGACCAAGGGCTGGACATAGATGGCTCGGACGTCCGACGGCAGGGTGTTGCCGCGCCCGACCAGCGCGTAGCCACAACCAGCGAGCGACGCAAGGACGCCGCAGAGGACCGGCCCGGCGAGGGCGAGGCGGAGGCGAGAAGCAGGGCGGATCGAGAGCACGTCTACCTCGCTTTGGATCGAGCGTTCTGGTGGTTGCGCAGGATGCCATCGAGGAGGCCGTTGATGAACCTCCCTGACTGCTCGGAGCCGAACTTCTTGGCGACCTCGATGGCCTCGTCGACGACGACGAGGTCAGGCGTCTCGGTGGCGAACAGCATCTCATAGATCGCCAGCCGCAGGATGTTGCGATCGACCGGCGGCATGCGCTCCAGCCGCCAGTTGTCGGCCTGGTCACGGATCAAGCCGTCGATCTCCTCGCGATGCTCGAGGGTGCCCTTGAGCAGCAGCCCGGCATAGGCGAAGGCCTCGTCCACGAGGTGGCGCCGAGCCTTGTAGTCCGCCTTGGCGCCGGACAGGTAATCGCTGACGTCAAAGGTGGCCAAGACCTGGGCAGCCTCGCTGCCGCCCAACTCGCATTGGTAGAGCATCTGCGTCGCCATCTCACGGGCCATGCGACGCTTCCCCGTCCGCGGACGGCTCTCGGCTGCCGGCTCCTCGCCCACTCCCCTACCCCCTCGCTGAACGCAACGCGGCGAACAGGCTAGCCATCTCCAGGGCCGCCATCGCCGCTTCCCAGCCTTTGTTGCCAGCCTTCCCGCCGCAGCGCTCCGCAGCCTGCTCTGAGGTGTCGCAGGTAAGGATGCCGAAGGCCACGGGCAGGCGATGCCGCGACGAGACAGCGGCACAGCCCTGCGCTGCGCTGGCCGCGATGTAGTCGAAATGCGGCGTTTCCCCCCGGATCACCACACCGAGTGCGATCAGGGCGTCCACGCCGCCGGCGGCGGCGAGCTCCTCGAGCGCCTGCGGCACCTCCCAGGCGCCCGGCACGCGGATGAGCCGGATGTCCTCGACCGCAACGCTGTGGCGGCGCAGGGCATCGATGGCGCCCGCCACCAGAAGATCGACCAGGCGGCCGTTGAACGTCGAGGCGACAACGGCGAACCGCCGCCCCGCACCAGACAGCTCACCCTGCATCTGCGAGATGGAATGCGTCATCGGCGCTGGAACGACAGAGATGGATGTGGGAGAAGATGGTCGGGACGCCGGGATTTGAACCCGGGACCCCCTGAACCCCATTCAGGTACGCTACCAGACTGCGCCACGTCCCGACCGAAAGTTGCTGCCCTGAGTGCTCTCGCGCAAGACGGCGCCAGCTCAGGGATCCTGCGAGGGGCGAGAGCGTAGCAGATTCAGGATCTCGCGTGCTTGCCGCAAGGCCTGGCCGACTCCCGCGCGGAGCGTTTCTATCTGCTCCTCGCCGTGGGTGTCAAGGTCCGTCGGCGGTGCCGGGAAAGAAGCCGTGGCGCGTCCAGCTGGCACCTTGGCAACGGCCTGCGAGGCCGTCGTGCTGACCGCAGCGAGCTCGGCCGGAGCCTCGGCTGGAGCTGTCGGGGTGTTGCCACCAGCAAGCTCTTGGTCGAGGCGCTTCTTGGCACCTGCGATGGTGAAACCTTCGAGGTAGAGAAGCTCTTTGATCCGGCGGATGATCTGCAGCTCGTCCTCACTGTAGACCCGCTGACCCGAGCGGCTCTTGTTCGGCGCGAGCTGGGGAAACTCAGTCTCCCAGTAGCGCAGGACGTAGGGCTGGATGTCGAGGAGCTTACAGGCCTCCCCGATCTTGTAGTACAGCCTCTTCGGCTCACTTGCCTTGCGCGCCACCAGGTCCCCTTCCGCTCACCCGTCTAGTCTTGGCTCGGCTCGCGCCAGCCCAACGAGCTGCGCAGGCGGCGCGCCGGACGAAAGCTGAGGCCGCGATGCGCCGGGATCTCGATCTTCTCGCCGCTCGACGGGTCGACGCCCACGCGACTGGAGCGCGCAGTGATCTCAAAGCTGCCGAAGTTCTTGATGCGCACTGCCCTGCCGTCGCCCAGGGAGGTCTTCACGGTGTTGAAGATCGCCTCTACGATCTCGCTCGCCTCGACCTTGGTGAGGCCACCGTGACGCTCGTAGACGGCATCGATCAGATCGGCCTTGGTCAGGCCCTTGCGGGAGTTGTCCGGGTCCGGTTTCACAGCGCTCAGCCTTGCTCCAAGGGAGGCCTCCGCAGAGGCCCGCAGGGAGCGAGTCGCGGGCCTGCAAAGGCTGAAGAAGTGGGTGAAGTATAGGGGATCAAACCGCGCCCGGGCAAGGCCTTTCCCCGAGGAGGAGCGCCTCGTCACCAGGCTCGCGAAGCGGCCGGTGGCCAGGGCGGAAGAGGGCCTAGCGACGCCGGATGACCAGCCGAACCGGTACGCCGGCAAGCCCCAGATGCTCGCGCAGCCGGTTCTCGAGGTACCGGCGGTAGGGATCCTGCAGCGGCAGCGTCCGGTTGGCGAAGAGCATGAAGGTCGGTGGCCGGGTGGTCACCTGGGTCGCGTAGTAGAGCTTCCAGGGATGACCGCCGCGGTCCGCGGGCGGATGGTGTCGCGCCAGGAGCGTCTCGAAGAGGCGGTTGACCTCGCCCGTCGTCAGCTGGGTCGAGTGGGCGACGAGGGCGCGGTCGATCGCTGGAAAGAGCTTCAGGACGCCGCGGCCCGAGAGGGCCGAGAGGTTGACACGTGGCGGCTTGGCGAGCAGCTCGTCGAGGCGGGGCCAGCTGAGGTCGAGGTGACGCCGAGCCTCGGGATCGAGCAGGTCCCATTTGTTGACCGCCACCACGGCTGCTCTTCCCTGCTCCCAGACTAGCCCCGCGATGGTCAGGTCACCCGCGGTCACTCCCTGGGCGGCGTCGATCACCAGGACGACGACCTGCGCCCGTTCGATCTGCCGGCGCGCCATCATCACGGCGATCTCCTCGGGCGCGCCCGAGACCTTGGCACGGCGTCGGATACCGGCGGTGTCGATCAACAGATAGGGCTTGTCACCGTGCCGGAGCAAGGTGTCGATCGGATCGCGGGTCGTACCGGCGAGCGGCGAGACCAGGACCCGCTCACTACCGACCAACTTGTTGACGAGCGAGGACTTGCCGACGTTCGGGCGGCCCACGATGGCAACTGCGGGCGCTTCGCCCGGCCCTTCGGCGACGGCCTCCGGGAGGGCCAGGCGGAGTGCCTCGCGCAGGCCCTCGATGCCTTGGCCGTGCTCGGCCGAGAGCAGGATCTGCGGCTCGAGCCCGAGACGGTAGAACTCCGCGAAGCGGTCGCGCGCTTCACGAGTGTCGGCCTTGTTGACGACGAGCACCGTGGGCTTGCCCTGCGCGCGGAGGCGGGAGACCACTTCTTCGTCGCCTGCGGTGAGCCCCGCCTTGCCATCGACGACGACGACCAGGAGGTCCGACTCCTCGACGGCCTGCATCACCTGATGGTTGATCCCCAGGCCGTCCTCGCCGCTCACCAGGCCGCCGGTGTCGATGAGCTCGATCGCGTGCGTGTCATCGAGGGTCGCGTCGCCCGTGATGCGGTCACGGGTGACGCCGGGCAGGTCGTGGACGATCGACTGCCGCCGCCCGAGGAGGCGGTTGAAGAGGGTCGACTTGCCGACGTTGGGGCGGCCGACGATCGCCACGCGGGGGGTCACGGACATGAGAAGGTTCGCTCTCGCACGGAAGGGGCCGGGAGAAGGCAGGCCCGGGGGCGGATCCTACCAGCGCCGCCGCTTGCCTCTGGGTGTTTTGGCAGAGGGCCGCCGGGGCCGCTTCCAGAGCTCGGCCGGCTTGAGGACGAGGCCCCGATGCCGCTCGCTGACGCCAGCGAGGATGACTTCCACAGCCTGCCCGAGCTGGAAGGTGCGGCCGTGCGCGGATCCCACCAGTCGATGCGCGGCGGCATCATAGACATAGAAGTCGTCGGACATTTCCCGCACCGGCAGAAGTCCGTCGACCAAGGCGCCGCTCAGCTGGACGAAGCAGCCGAAGGCCGCGACACCGGTGATCCGGGCTTCAAAGCGCTCTCCGACTCGCGCGGCGAGGAAGCGGACCTTCTTCCACTGCAGGAGCTCGCGTTCCGCCTGTTCGGCCCGGCGTTCGGCGGCCGACAGTTCCTCGCCCATCACCGGCAGTCGGGCAGGCAAGGCGGCGTCGAGCGGCTCGCCTTGCAGCGCGGCCTTGAGCTGACGGTGCACGACGAGGTCGGGATAGCGGCGGATCGGCGACGTGAAGTGGCAGTAGTGGTCGGCAGCCAGAGCGAAGTGGCCGAGGTCCTCCGGTCGATAGACGGCCCGGGCCAGAGAGCGCAGGATGAGCGTCGAGGCCACGGCTTCTTCGGGCTGCCCCGCCACCTCGGCGAGGAGGTCGCCGAAGGCACTGGGCGAGCTCGCGGCGAGCCCCACGGGGAGCTTGAGGCCCAGGGTGGCTAGCGCACCCTCCAGCTCCTCCAGCGCGGCAGGGCTGGGCGCAGCGTGGACCCGAAACAGGCCCGGGACTCCCCGGGCTCCGAGCGCCGCCGCCACGGCCTCGTTGGCCGCGATCATTAGCTCCTCGATCAACCGGTGGGCGATCGAGCGCTCGGCGGCAAGGATCTCGATCAGCTGCCCCTCGGCGTCGAGGACGAGGTCGCCGGCCGGCAGGTCGAAGTCGATCGAGCCGCGTCGCCAGCGCCGCTCGCCGAGGGCACGAGCGAGGTTCGCGGCATTGATGAGGAGGGCGAGAATCTCCGCACCGACGTCCTCGGTGTCGGTCTCGCGAGGCTCCTCGAGAAGCCGCCTCACCTCGGTGTAGGTGAGGCGCCGCTTGCTCTCGATCACCGTCTCGGCGCAGCGGCTGGTCAGCACCTCACCCGCGGCGTTGAGCTCCAGGAAGACGGAGACGGCGAGCCTCGGCACCCCGGGGCGCAGCGAGCAGAGCCCGTTCGAGAGCGGCTCGGGAAGCATCGGCAGCACGCGGTCCGGGAAGTAGACGCTGGTCCCGCGCCGGTAGGCCTCGCGGTCGAGGACCGTGCCTGGTCGCACATAGTGCGCCACGTCCGCGATGTGGACGCCGAGCGCGTAGCCTCCGTTCGTGGTTCGGCGCACCGAGATCGCGTCGTCGAAGTCACGGGCCTTCTCGCCGTCGATGGTGACGAGCACCTCGCGGCGGAGGTCTTCGCGCCCGGCCCAGTCGGCCGGTCCTGGGGCGGCCGGCAGCTCCGCGCACTCGCCAAGGGCTTCGTCGCTCGTCGCGTCGGGGAGCCCGAAGTGGCGGGCGACGACCGTCGCGTCGACCCCGGGCTCACCCAGACGACCGATCGCTTCCAAGGTCCGAGCTCGCAGGGTACGCCGATGGGCCGTCTCGCGCTCGATGTCGGCAACCACGAAGGTGCCGGTCGCGAGGGCCCCGGCATCGACTAGCTCGATCTCGAGGTCATTGCGAGGGTCGAAAGGCACCAGCCACGCGCGGCCGTCGGCCGCGCGCTCGACGGAGCCGACCAGGTGGCTGGCGGCGGCCACGGTGATCTCGCCGACCGTCGCCTCCTCGAGGCTCACGTGGCCGGCGCGCCGCCGCAGGCCGATCGGCTCGACCCGCACGACGTCGCCGTGGAGGACGCCGGCGAGGTGGCGACGGGCGATGTACCAGCGAGGCTCGCGTTCGCCGCGAGGGCGGACGACCGCGTCGCCGTTGTCCAGACGTTCTACGATACCGGTCCGCTCGGAGCTCGCTGGCGCGGCCTCCGAAGCGGCAGAAAAAGTGTTTGACACCTTCAAGGGACTCCCCTAAAATCCGCCCCGGCCGCGAAAGTGGCGGAATTGGTAGACGCGCAAGATTCAGGATCTTGTGGCCTTACCAGCCGTGGGGGTTCGAGTCCCCCCTTTCGCACCATTCTCATTCTCTTCCAATCCTTCGACAAGCCGAGTCCTTCTGTTGTTGCGGGCGCTGCTCTGCCTCGAGCTGGCGGTGCGGCAGGCTTTCTGCGGCGGCAACCCGCGCTAGTCTTCGCGCGCGAGCAGGAGCCCGGCCCGCGCCAAGAGCTCGCCGCCGTCCGTCGTCAGCTCGCCCTCGATCTTCATCATCCGCCCAAAATGGCCCACCAAGCGTACCCGGGCCTGGAGGCGCTCACCGGCTGCTAGCGGGCGCACCAGCTGCGCGGCGTCCACACCGGCCAGCAAGGCGCGGCCGCCCTTCCCGTCGTCCGGGAAGAGGACGATCGCCGCCTGGGCCAGGATCTCGATGCTCAGCACCGCCGGTACCGCGCCACTGTCGCGCAGCCATTGCGCGCTGACGGTCGCGGCCAGGACGGCGCTGTCCCCTTCGACCCTGTCGATGAGACGAAACGGGAACTGGTGCGGGAGCAAAGAGGCTTACGTCGGGGCCAGCTGTTTGGCGGTCACGAAGGCGGCGAGGGTGTCGACCGAAGCCAGGGCCTTGGCGCCGACCTCCTCGTCCTCGACCTTGACTCCGAACTCCTGCTCGATGCCCAGCACCAGCTCCAGGGCATCGATCGAATCGAGCCCGAGGCCGTCGCCGAAGAGGGGGGTGGAGTCGCCGATCTCGGTAGGTTCGACGTCGAGCTTGAGGCGCTCGACGATGGTTCTTTTGATTCTCTCTTTGAGCGCTGAATCTTCCGTCATGGCGCCAGATCGTAACACACGTACCGTCAGCTCATGATGATACCGCCGTCGATGCGGAGCACCTGGCCGGTGATGTAGCCGGCGGCCTCCGAGGCGAGGAAGACGACGGCGGCTGCGACCTCCTCGGGCCGACCAAGACGACCCACGGGAACCTCCTCGATGTACTCGGCGAGCTTGGCCGGCGCCAGCCCGGAGAGGATCTCGGTGTCGATGAAGCCCGGTGCGATCGCGTTTGCGGTGATGGAGTAGCTCGCCACCTCCTTGGCCAGCGCCTTGGTGAAGCCGATCAGGCCCGCTTTGGCAGCACTGTAATGCGTCTGGCCTCGCTGCCCACCCACGCCACTGGCGCTGGCGATCGCGATGACCCTCCCCCACCGCCGCTTCAGCATGCCGCGCAGCAGGGCCTTGGTCAGCACGAAGGGGCCCCGAAGGTTGACTTCGACGACCTCGTCCCAGTCCTTCTCGGGCAGGAACGCCAGGAGGGAGTCGCGGATCAAGCCGGCGTTGTGGACCAGGACGTCGACGCCGCCGTGCTCGCCCTCGAGGGTCGCGGCCAGGGCCTTGGTGGCCGCGGCGTCGCGCAGCTCGAGGGGGTAGGCTGCACCGCCCAGCTCACGCGCCAGGGCCTCGGCCTCCGCCTGCTTGCTGCGGTAGGTGAGCAAGGCGCGATAGCCCGCATCGGCCAGCGCTCGCGCCGTCGCCGCTCCGATGCCGCCACCGGCGCCGGTGACCAGGGCGACGCGCTGCCTCGTCGGCGGCACCAGGCTGCCTGGCTGCTGCTCTTCTGACATTCGCTTCCTCCCCTCTCCCCGCTCAGCGGAGCCTCGACGTCATGGCCGTCCTGGCCGTTCGGCCAAGGCGCGGGCGAGCTCCGCTTCCGTCGTCGGCGCGCCGACAGTGTCGCTTAACCAGCCGATGTGCTCGGCAGAAGGGTCGGCCGCCGCACTGGCCGACGGCTGCGCCACGGCCAGCCATTCGGCGGCCGCCTCGCCGATTGGGACCCAGGGTACCGCGGCCAGCAGGCGTCCGAAGCGCTCTCGGTAGCCGCCCCGTCCGGTCTCGTGGACGAAGCGGGCCATCCCCCGCAACGGTCCCGGAGTCGGGCGTCCCGAGACCTCCCAGGGATGGACGACCATCACCGGCAGCTCCCCGCGACGGGCAGCCCGACGGGCCGCGGCGAGGATCGGCGCTGTGCCGGCGAGCCGCCCCGGCCAGGACCCGGCCGGCAGGTGCAGCGGACCGCCGAAGACCAGCGGCGGCAGCTCGAGAAGGCTGCCGCGGTCCGTCCATTGCAGGAGGTAGGGCCGGCGCGGGTTCGACCACCGCCCCGCTCCGACGACCGGCGCGAGCGAGCTGTCGTAGCGATAGCCGGCGTCGGCGACCAGCCCGAGAAGTGGGTGCCGCGGCTCGCGAAAGGACCACTCTGGGGCGCGGAAACCCCGGACCTCCTGCCCGATCAGGTCCTCGAGCAGCGCCTTCGAACGCCGCAGTGACGAGGCGAGCTCCTGGCGTGATTGGCCGGCGATCCGAAAGTGAAGCTGCGAATGGCTGCAGATCTCGTGGCCGGCCGCCGCGACCTCGCGGATGCGCCCTGGCAGGTGGGCGGCGACCTCGCCGAGGACGAAGAAGGTCGCCCGGCTGCCGGATGCAGCCAGCAGCTCCAGGAGGTCCGGCAGGAGCCAGTCGAGCTCTTCGGTGAGACCGCTCGGCCGCCGCTGCGGGTCGACGTACGCGGGCACCAGGCAGGTGTGGTACCACTCCTCGACGTCCACCGAGAGGGCGAAACGAGGTCCTGTCGTGGCCGCCGGCAGAGGGCTCAGGGGGCGGAGCTCAGGGTTCATCGAAGATCTTGAAGTAGACCGAGGCCCAGGAGATGCGCACCGTGTCGCGGACCGGCTGGAAGTGGCTCTCCCCGCCCTCGTAGATGGTGGCGATCGGCACGTGGGCGATCTTGGCACCCAGGCGTGCTGTCTTGATGATCATCTCGGACTCGATGGCGTAGCCGGGCGCACGCAGGCCCAGCTTGGCGGCGAGCCCGGCGCTCAGCAGGCGATAGCCACACTGGCTGTCTTCGAGCTCGACCCCGGTCATCCACGAGAGGACTCGCGAGCCGATGTAGTTGATGAGATAGCGCGCCCGGGGAATGAGGTCGCTGCGCCCCATCCGCGACCCGATGATCAGCTCGCCCGCACCCACCTGCCAGGCGGCGACGAACTGCGGGATGTCGCGCGGGTCGTGCTGGCCGTCACCATCGAGCAGAAGGAGCGCGGGGGGGCCGAGAGCCAGGGCTTCCCGAACGCCGCGGGCGAGGGCCACGCCCTTGCCGCAGTTGCTCTCCAGCCGCACGACGAGGGCCCCGGCGAGGCGAGCCCGCTCGCCCGTGCCGTCCGTCGAGCCGTCGTCGACCACGACCACCCGATCGAGATGGACGAGGCAGCCCGCAACGATCCTGGCGATCGTCTCGGCGCACTGGTAGGCGGGGATGACGGCGACGATCTCGCTACGCATAAGTGCCCTGGAGGCTTCATTTATAGCACAGCGCGGCAGTTCGGGCCGGGGCCCGGCGAGGGCGCCTGGCGGCAGCCGAGCCTTGCCCTGCTCTACCCCTTGTGACATCCTTCACGAAGGTCGGATAAGATCTCGATCCCGGTGATCAAGCTCCCTCTCAGGAGCGGGCTCCACTGCCTCGGAGCCTGGAGGGCGGCTCGGAAATCTCGCGGCTCGCAGCGCTCGGGGTCGTACTACGAGGAGGGGTCATAGCGCATGCCCCAGGACTTCTACCCGGTGCTCCTCGCACTCGGGATTGGCCTCTTGGTTGGTATCGGGATGCTTGCTGCGTCCCAGCTCGCGGGACGGCAGGTCGGGGGCAAGGTCAAGCTGACCCCGTATGAGTCTGGCGTTCCCCAGCTCGACAGCTCACATAAGCGTCTGTCGATCGCCTTCTTCCTGATCGCCATCGACTTCATCATCTTCGACCTCGAAGCGGCGTTCCTCTACCCCTGGGCCCTGGTGATGCGGGAGCAGGGCTGGGCGCTGTTCTGGGCCGTGATGGTCTTCATCCTGCTGATCTTGATCGGTTACGCCTACGTCTGGAAGAAGGGGGGCCTGGACGTGGGGCTCAAGCAACGCAGACCCCTCGGGGCAGGTGAGCGGTGAGCGCGCCCAAGGACCGCATCCCCGTCGAGGCGCGGCAGCGGATCGCCGAGATCCGCCAGCTCTACCCCACCTCCCGCGCTGCACTGCTGCCGACCCTCCACCTCGTCCAGAAGGTCTCCGGGGGCTGGCTGTCCGACGCCATGATCGAGGCGGTGGCGGACGAGCTCGGCATCGAGCCCTCCGATGTTTACGGCGTGGTGACCTTCTACGACCTCTACCATCAAAAGCCGGTCGGCCGGCATCGCATCCGGGTGTGCACCAACGTCTCCTGCATGTTGCGGGGCTCGGACGAGATCATGGCGGTGATCCGCGACGAGCTGGGCGTCGATGAAGACGAGGTCACGGCCGACGGCCGCTGCTCCTATGTCCACTTCGAATGCCTTGGCTCTTGTGGCACGGCACCGATGATGATGGTGGACGAGGACTACCACGAAGACCTGACGCCCGAGCGGGCTCGCGAGATCCTCAAGGGGCTGACGTAGATGAGCTTCGAACCGGTTCTCACCCGGAACATCCACCACCCCGAGGTCTTGAAGGTCCGCGGCTATCGCGACCGGGGTGGCTATGAGGCGCTGGCCAAGGGCCTCAAGATGGAGCCTGCGGCGATCATCGAAGAGGTCAAGGCCTCGGGACTGCGTGGCCGTGGTGGTGCCGGCTTCCCCGCCGGCATGAAGTGGAGCTTCATCCCCAAGGACAACGCCAAGCCCAAGTACGTCGTCTGTAACGCCGATGAGTCCGAGCCCGGGACCTTCAAAGACCGCCTGTTGATGGAGCGGGACCCGCATCTGCTGATCGAGGGCTGCCTGCTTTGCGCCTGGGCGGTGGGCGCCGAGAAGACCTACATCTATATCCGTGGCGAGTACACCCACGCCGCGAAGGTCCTCGAAGAAGCCATCCGCGACGCCTACGCCGAGGGCGTCCTGGGCGCCAGCGTGCTCGGCTCCGGCTTCCGCCACGACATCGTCGTGCACCGTGGGGCCGGCGCCTACATCTGCGGTGAGGAGACCGGCCTGCTGGAGTCTCTGGAAGGCAAGCGCGGTCAGCCGCGGGTCAAGCCGCCCTTCCCCGCCGTCGTCGGCGCCTTCGGCTGCCCGACGGTGATCAACAACGTCGAGACGCTCTGCTGCGTACCCAGCATCATCGAGCGTGGCGGCGTCTGGTTCAAGGGGATCGGCACCGACGAGCGCAACACCGGCCCCAAGCTCTACGCCGTCTCAGGTCACGTCGAGCGCCCCGGCACCTACGAGCTGCCGATCGGCGTCACTTTCGATGAGTTGCTCGAGGTCTGCGGCGGCATGTGGAAGGGCCGCCAGCTCAAGGCCTTCGTTCCCGGTGGTGCCTCGGCGCCCGTGCTCACCGCCGCCGACCGGCACCTGCGCCTGGACTTCGACACCATGGCCAAGGCCGGCAGCATGCTGGGCTCCGCCGCCGTGATCGTGATGGACGAGACGACCGACGTCGTGCGCGTGGCCTACCGCTTCGCCAAGTTCTTCAACCACGAGTCCTGCGGCCAGTGCACTCCCTGCCGCGAGGGCACCAACTGGATGGAGCTGGTTCTCCACCGGATCCTCGATGGTCATGGCCGGCCGAGCGACCTCGATCTGCTGCTCGGCGTCTGCAACCAGGTGGGCGGTGCCACCTTGTGCGCGCTCGGCGACGCCGCGGTCGGCCCGGTTCGTTCCTTCGTCAGCAAGTTCCGCGACGAGTTTCTCGCGCGCATGCCTGCGGCTGCCCCCTCGCCGGGCCTGGTCGTGGCTCACTAGGAGCCGTTTCGATGCCCACGGTTACCATCAACGGTCGCACGGTCGAGGTCGCGGCCGGCACCAACCTGATCGAGGCTGCCCTCCGGGTCGGCGTGCAGATCCCCCACTACTGCTACCACCCGCGGCTGTCGGTGGTGGGCCAGTGCCGGATGTGCGTCGTCCGCGTCGAGGGAATGCCGAAGCTGCAAACCGCCTGCTCGACCACGGTGGTCAAGGACGGCATGGTGGTGCGCACCGACACCCCGGACGTCGTCGAGGGGCAGCGCTCGGTGATGGAGTTCCTGCTCATCAATCATCCCCTCGACTGCCCGATCTGCGATCAGGCTGGCGAGTGCGGCCTGCAGGACTACTCCTTCAAGCATGGCCAGGCCTTCTCGCGGTTCCGCTACGAGGAGAAGCGCACCTATCCGGTCAAGGAGCGCATCCCCCTCGGGCCGAACGTCTTGCTCAACATGAACCGCTGCATCCAGTGCACGCGGTGCATCCGCTTCACCCACGAGATCGCCGGCACCGGCGAGCTGGGCTTCTTCCAGCGCGGCGCCCGCACCGAGATCGGCGTCTTCCCCGGCAAGCCCCTCGACAACGACCTCTCGACCTGCGTCGTCGACATCTGTCCGGTGGGCGCCCTCACCTCGACGCGGTTCCGCTTCGCCGAGCGGGTCTGGTACCTGGACAAGAAGCCGTCGCTGTGCACCGGCTGCGACGTCGGCTGCAACATCACCCTCGAGCACCGCAAGGGCGAGGTGCGGCGCTACAAGCCGCGCTTCAACCCTGAGGTCAACGACTACTGGATGTGCGACTTCGGCCGCGCCAGCCACGAGCGCTACCAGCAGCAGCCGCGTCTGCTCAACCCGCGCCTGCAGCGCAGCGGCACGAGCTCGGCGGTGACCTGGAAGGACGCACTCGACCTCGTGGCCCGCCGCCTCAAGGCGCGCGACGCCGAAGGAGTGATGGCCTTCCTCGGCTCGGGCAACCTGACGACGGAAGAGGCGTTCCTGCTCGCCACCATCGCCGACGCCGTGGGCTCCCCCCACCGGACGGTCCCGGCGACGGTCGGCAGGGAGCGGCGGATCCCCAACACCCACGGCGGGATCTCGGGGCTGGAGACGACTCCCAACCGCCGCGGCGCCGAGCTGGCGGGGTTGGTGCCGAACCAGGGCGGCCTGACCGCCCGCGACTTGCTCCAAGGCGGCAAGGCGGCCGATTGCTCGGTGCTGGTGGTGGCGGACAGCGACTTCGGACCGGCCGCCCACGATCCCGCCGTCGTCGAGCAGCTGCGCAAGGCCGCCTTCCTCGTCGTCCTCGGCTGGGCGGACACGCCGTTGGCGCAGGCCGCGGACGTCGCCCTGCCCCTCGCCCACCACGGCGAGACCGACGGCACGTTCGTCAACGTCGCCTGGCGGTTGCAGCGGCTGCAGAAGGCCTTCCCGCCGCCGATGCAGGTGCGCGCCGGCGTTGAAGTGCTGAGCGACCTCCTCGCGCGGCTGCAGCCCGAGTGGGGCAATCTCTCGGTGGCACAGGCGTTCGCGCGGCTGAGCGGCACGGTGAGCGCATTCCGGGACCTCGACTTCGCCAAGCTGCCGGCATCCGGTGTTGTGCTGCCGGTCGCCGCCGCAGCGGTGAAGGTCGGTTGAGGAAGGGTGGAATTCGGTGAGCATCCCCTTCATCGCAACTCTCGCCAAGCTGGGCCTCTACCTGGCGTTTTTCGTCGGCCTGATCGCCCCCAACAAGGTGTGGGTAGAGAGCCCCGGCAGCGCCCAGATCCAGGACCGGCCGGGCCCCCACCGGCACGGCCCCTGGGGCCTCTTCCAGCCGCTGGCTGACGCCCTCAAGTTCATCTTCAAGGAAGACGTCACGCCGTCCTCCGTGGACCGGCCGCTCTACCTGCTGGCCCCCGTCCTCGCCGTGATGCCGGCGCTGACCACCTTCGTGGTGATCCCCTTCGGCCCGACCGTCGAGATCAAGGGCCACACCATCCCACTGGTGATCGCCAACGCCGAGGCCGGCGTACTGCTCTTCCTCGCCCTGGCAAGCCTCGGCGTCTACTCGCTGGTGATGGCCGGTTACTCGTCGAACAACAAGTACTCGCTCCTCGGCTCGATCCGCGCCTCGGCGCAGATGATCAGCTACGAGCTGGCGCTCACCGTCTCTGTACTGGCGGTGCTCCTGCCGGTTGGCTCCTTCCACCTCTCGGACATCGTCGAGTACCAGCGGCAGCATCTCTGGAACGCGATCCCGCAGGCTTTGGGCTTTCTCGTCTTCCTGGTCTCGGCCTTCGCGGAGACCAACCGCCTGCCCTTCGACCTTCCCGAGGCGGAGTCCGAGCTGGTAGCGGGCTTTCACACCGAGTACAGCGCCATGCGCTTCGCCGCCTTCTTCATGGCCGAATACATCAACATGGCGGTCCTCTCGGCCCTCGCCGCCACCCTCTTCCTGGGCGGTTGGAGCCTGCCGTTCGTGACCTTCCCCAGCCACTGGGCGCTCGCCGGCCTGCTGGGCTTCAGCATCCTCGCTGCCAAGGTGCTGCTGTTCATGGCCTTCTTCGTCTGGGTGCGCTGGACCTACCCTCGCTTCCGCTACGACCAGCTGATGCGCCTGGGCTGGAAGGTCTTGTTGCCGCTCTCTCTCGTCAACCTGCTGTGGGTCGCAGTCGCGACCCTCTCCGGCTGGATCTAGGGCCCGACCATGGAGCTCGCCGTCTTCGTCCTCTTCGCCCTGCTCGCCGTCGCCTCGGCGCTGGTGGTGGTCAGCCACAAGAACCCGGTCTACTCGACGATGGCCCTGGTGGTGACGCTGCTGTCGCTCGCCGGCCTCTTCGTCTTGCTAGGGGCGCCGTTCATCGCCACGTTGCAGGTCCTGATCTACACCGGTGCCATCCTGGTGCTCTTCCTCTTCGTCATCATGCTGCTCAACGTGGGCCGCCACGACGACGAGGGCGCTGGCGCCCAGGCTGGGCAGCGCTGGGCGGCGATCATCGGCGCCGGGATCTTTGCCGGCACCGTCGGGGTGACCCTCTGGCGGGCCTACGAGAAGAGCCAGGTGGAAGCCCTGGTCCGTGAGTCGACCCTTCTCAAGCCGCTGGCCAAGGAGCTCTTCGATCGCTACCTGCTGGCCTTCGAGGTGATCGGCGTGCTGCTCCTGGTGGCGGTGATCGCGGCGACGGTGGTGGCCCGCAAACCCACCGCCGCGGAGATGGCTTCCCCGCCCAACGGGCCGGCAACCGGAGTCTGAGGAAGAGCGCATGGTCCCCATCTCTTGGTACATCCTGCTCGCCGCCGCGCTCTTCGTGATCGGCACCATAGGCGCGCTGACGCGGCGCAACGGCATCACCATCTTCCTGTCGATCGAGCTGATGCTCAACTCGGTCAACCTCCTCCTGGTCGCCTACTCTCGGCTCCTCGGCGACAAGACCGGTCAGCTCATCGTGCTCTTCGTGATGGCGGTGGCGGCGGCCGAGGCGGCCGTCGGGCTGGGCCTCTTCATCGCCGTCTATCGCCATCGCCACACGCTGGACGTCAACCGCATGAACCTCATGCGCTGGTAAGCGGCGCAACCGGACGGTTGGAAGGGACTTCATGGAAGCACGCGAGTTGTTGTGGCTGATTCCGGCGCTGCCGTTCGCCGGGGCCGCCCTGAACGGCATCCTGGGGCCGCGGGCACCGCGCAGGGTGACCACCGCGGTGGCCCTGGGTGCTCCCCTGCTGTCGCTGGCGGTGGCCCTCGTCTGCCTCGTGCAGTACCTTGGCGGCCTCTGGCCGCAGGCGGTCGAGCAAGTCCTCTACGCTTGGTCGACGGGCCCGCTGACGGTCGACATCGCCTTCCTGCTCGATCCGCTGTCGGCGGTGATGCTCTTCGTCGTCACCTTCGTCGGCTTCTTGATCCACGTCTACTCTGCCGGCTACATGCACCATGAGCGGGGGTACCAGCGTTACTTCGCGTACCTCAACCTGTTCATGGGCGCGATGCTCCTGCTGATCCTGGGCAACAACTACCTGGTGATGTTCGTGGGCTGGGAAGGCGTCGGCCTCTGCTCGTACCTGCTGATCGGCTACTACTACGAGGAGCAGACGCCGCCGGCCGCCGGCAAGAAGGCCTTCATCGTCAACCGCATCGGCGACTTCGCCTTCCTCGCCGGCCTGCTCGCCCTGTTCAGCCGCTTCGGCAGCCTCACTTTCAGCGACATCTTCGGCCAGATCCGCGAGAACCCTGGGCTGATGACGGCCCCGTTCTCGCTCGGCCTCACCTTCGCCTCGTTCGTCGCTCTCGCGATGTTCATCGGGGCGATGGGCAAGAGCGCGCAGATCCCGCTCTACGTTTGGCTGCCGGACGCGATGG
>CAYQRE010000047.1:0-23833 GCA_964420075.1 uncultured Thermoanaerobaculia bacterium
AGCGATCGGCCTCCTTGGCGCCGATGCCGGCGCCCAGCTGCTGGGCGAGCCCAAAATCCGAACGATAGAGGCCCTATCCCCTCGCCCCCCACCCGGCTCGGCGCTGAAGCAAGAGTCGGCGCTAAACAAACTCCGTCAGACGGTTTCTAGGATCGACGTCCAGAAAAGACATGATCATCGGCGCCTTCGGGCCTCTTGGCAGGCTCATTTCAGGTCAAAGGTGCGCAGTGATCAGTTCAACGAAACGTTCGATCAATTCCCGAGCGAAAAGGAGTAGTCCATGCAGTCACGAGCAAGAAGAACTACGTTGTTCTCCTTCGCCCTCCTCCTCTTCCTGAGCCTACCCGGCTGGAGCGCAGCGAGTGGCTACGAACGCGAGATCCAGTCGCTGGCAGACGAGATGAACAACAAGATCAGGGCCGCTACCAAGAAGACGGTGGCAGTAGTTGACATGACCGATCTCAACGGCAACGTAACAGAACTGGGAAGATTTCTCGCCGAGGAGCTCTCAGTCACGCTAACTGAACGCGCCAATGGCTTCGAGGTCGTGGACCGCAATCGGCTCGCTGCCATCCTGCGCGAGCAGAGGCTCTCAGCCTCGGGCCTGGTTGATCCACAGACAGTACGCCAGCTGGGAAAGATCGCCGGCGTTGAGGCTCTCGCTCTTGGATCTCTCACCGCCTTTGGCGAGACGGTACACGTCACCGTGAAGATCATCGACGTGGACACTGCAAAAATGATTGGTTCAAGCCGGGCTGACGTCCCCCGCGGCGGCGCCATCGACGAGATGCTCGGCAAGACGGTCGTGGCCGAGACACCCGCCACGACGACTGCATCACCGGCGGGAACGAGCACCAAACTCGCCGTCGTGCGGCAGAAGCCCGAGCCCGTACTCGATCACAAGTTCGTTTTTGAACTGCAGGGATGTGAACTATCCGGCCAAGCAATCAGCTGTAGGATGCTGATCCAAAACGGAGGGCCCGATCGCGTCCTGAAGCTGGGCCTTGGGCCCACCAGGCTCTACGACAACCTGGGAAATGCCTACCACCCAGACTCGATATCCGTTGCGAACAGCGTGGAGACTTCCAGGTCCGACTGGGCAGAGCAGACTCTGATCTACGGCGTTCCGACCCCGGCGACCCTGATCTTCCGTGGCATCGTGCCTGAGACCTCGAGCATTAGCCAGCTCAGCATCGGATTGGCCACAGAAAATGAGCGATTCGGCGTGGCTTTTCGCAACATCTCAATCGATCAGGTCGCCGTCCCCAACCTGACGGCCATCTCGGGAGCCGTGACAGGGGTGGCACCTCAACCCGGTGATCCTGCCGCAGCTCTCAACGACCTGATGGAGCAGCAGGCACCGATCCAGGAGACCATCCGCAGCGAGGCCAAGAAGACAATCAAGGAGGGCGCCAAGCGTTTCTTCAAGGGCCTTCTCAACAGGTATCTGCCCGTGCCTCTGCCCAGTCCCCCCCCACTGTGATCACGATTCTGGCGCTCGATGCTCTCTCCAGAGACGGCGATGGAATTCGAGAATCTCAGTCTGCGCTTCGCAAGCGAAGCAACAGGGTCCATCCAGATCCTCGCCGCCTGCAGACTGGCTGGTGAGGCCGAGGGTAGGTGTGATCTCCGCCAACTTCATGCTCTCGCCGACCGCAGCGCCGATGCAGCCGAATTGTATTGCGCTTCTCGGAAGCTCCGTCCGCTGGGCGATGCATTTCACACGGCCCACGGTGACGATAACGCCGCCACCCTAGGGGCCCATCTCTTCCGCCTAGTGTTCTCCGGAGTGTTGCGCAGCCTGTTCGATCAGTGCTTGGGAGCCGTACGAGGGCAGTCAGGCCTCGGTCTTCGGATCCGCGTGCATCTCGGCCTCGATGATCCAGCCCTTGAGGTGCTTCATCGTCTGCCTTGGGAGACCCTCTTCCTTCCTGAGGAACGGCGGTTTCTGAGTCGTAGTAGACAGACCCCGGTAGTACGGTATCTGAGCTTGCCGTGCCCACCGGAGCGACCATGCTCCTCGTCCGGCCTACGGATCCTGGTGCTGCGCGGCGCCCAAGACGGGCGAGCCACGCTGAATCTTCAAACGGAAAAGGAGGTACTCCAGCGGACGCTCGCCGGAAATGCACGAATCGAGGTTGAACCCGTCTCCCTGATCACTCTCCATGAGCTGCGGGAAGCGCTGCTTGCACGGCCGGCCGAGGGGCTTCACTTCATGGGGCACGGTTTCGGCTCGAGCTCTGGAGGGGAAGGCGGGCTCCTCCTCCACGGCGAACGAGGTGAGGCAGTAGCCATCCGTGCCAGCCAGCTTGCCGAGGAGCTACGCGACTTCCTCAGCCTGCGTTGGGTGGTGCTCAACGCGTGCGAGACGGCGGCCGTTCACCAACCCGGTGCGTGGTCGGCGGTGGCGACAGCGCTTCTACGCGTTGGCATCCCATCCGTGGTCGCGATGCAGTTCCCGATCACCGACGCCGCGGCGCTGGAGTTCAGTCGCTGCTTCTACCGCAGAATTGCCGCCGGTGACCCAATCGACATCGCTGTTACCGAGGCCCGGCTCGCCCTAGTGCGCGCCTGGCCCGATTCCACCGAGTGGGCGACACCTGTGGTCTATCTTCGTGCAAGCCAGGGTCGCCTTCTCAGCGAGGCGCCCGCTCCCAGACTTGAAGTGGGCAAGCGCCACCCCTTCCTCTGGCTCGCAACCGCGGGTCTGACAGCGTCGCTGACGACGGCGGGCCTGAATGTGGCTTCTGGCCTGAGAGCCGGATCGCCGATCAGTGAAACTCAACGGCCTGTCAATGGCCCTCCGACAGCCAGTCAGGAGAAGGCTGGAAAGGCAACCGTCGATCCGATCGGCGTGAACCCAACCCGCGACGCCTCGGGTAGCGGCAAGGGAACGTCAGGCGCAGAGCACCCAAGTCGCTCGCAGCCAATGCCCAGATCTCCACCGCCTCAGCCCACTTCTCACTCTCTGGACGACGGACAAAGCACCTACCTCGGGGTTGCCGAAGCCGAAGTGGCGGTGACCTTCCGGAACGAGTTCGGGCAGGACTATCTCATTGTCTCGATCAGCGGCCGCGACGCCGACCTGGTGCAAGAGCCGCTCATGGGGCCGGCCGACATCGGATTTACCTCGGCGGGGCTGGCAAGGAAGCTCACGGTCCTCGCGATCGACTGGGTACAGCGGCGTGTGACGATACGAGGATAGCCTCAGCTACCCCTTCGCCTCGTACCAGCTCACCCCCGCGGCGGCGTCGACCACCAGGGGCACGGCAAGGCTGGCGACCGACTCCATCTCGTGCTGGACGAGGGCCTGGACGGCGGCCACATCGGCCGCGGGGGCCTCGAGCACCAGCTCGTCGTGGACCGTGAGCAGCAGGCGGGCGGCGGGGACCTCGGCGCGCAGCCGGCGGTCGACGGCGATCATGGCGAGCTTCATGAGGTCGGCGGCGGTGCCCTGGATGCGGGCGTTGATCGCCATCCGGCGGGCGTTCTCCCGCAGGTTCCAGTTGGGAGACTTGATGTCCGGCAGCCAGCGGACGCGGCCGTAGAGGGTCTCGACCTTGCCGTCGCGCTCGGCTTGCGCCTTGGTCTCCTCGAGGTAGCGCCGCACGCCGGGCAGGCGGTCGAGGTAGGCCTGGATGAAGCGATCGGCCTCCTTGGCGCCGATGCCGGCGCCCAGCTGCTGGGCGAGCCCAAAGCCCGAGATGCCGTAGAGGATGCCGAAGTTGATCGTCTTGGCCGCCCGCCGCATCTCGGCCGTGACCAGCTCGGGCGCCGCTCCGAAGACCATCGCCGCCGTCGAGCGGTGGATGTCCTCACCGCGCTGGAAGGCCTCGATCAAGGTCTGCTCGCCGGCGATGTGGGCGAGGATGCGCAGCTCGATCTGGCTGTAGTCGGCCACCACCAGCCGGCAGCCCGGGGCGGCGATGAAGGCCCGCCGGATGCGCTGGCCGAGCTCGCTGCGGATGGGGATGTTCTGCAGGTTGGGGTTGGCCGAGGACAGCCGGCCGGTCGCCGCCACCGCCTGGTTGAAGCGGGTGTGGAGGCGGCCATCGGTGCCGACCAGGGCCGGCAGCGCGTCGACATAGGTGGACTTCAGCTTGGCGATCTCGCGGTAGCGGAGGATCCGCTCCGGCAGCGGGTAGCCCTGCTGCGCCAGCTGCTCCAGCACCTCGGCTCCGGTGGCGTAGGACTTCGTCTTCTTGGTCTTCTTGAAGGCCGGCAGGCCCAGCTTGTCGAACAGGATGCTGCCCAGCTGCTGCGGCGAGTTGATGTTGAAGGTCTCGCCGGCGAGCTCGTAGATCTGCGTCTCGAGCTGGGCGAGCTCGCCGCCGAGCTCCTTCGACATCGCCTCCAGGAAGGCCACGTCGAGGAGGACGCCGGCCTCCTCCATCGCCACCAGCACGGGCAGCAACGGCTCTTCGATGTCCTGGTAGACGCGGCCGAGGGCGCTGGCGCCGAGCTCGGCTGCGAGCTCCGGCACCAGCCGCCGCGCGAGGGCGAGGCGCTCGCCGGCGTAGGCGAGCAGGCCGGCCGCGCCGAGCGGCGGCTCTTCGCCCCTGCTCCAGCCGGCCTCCTTGGCGCTGATCGGCGTCCACTGCAGGCGGTCGGCGGCGATCTCCTCGAAGCTGTGCCCGAGGGCGGGCCGCAACACGTAGGAGAGCAGCATCAGGTCGGCGAGGCGAGCATGGGGGGCTGGGCCGAGGAGCGGCGCAAGGAGCTCGGGTTCCAGCCGCAGGACTTCCTTGAGATCGTGGCCGGCGAGCTTCGCGGCCGGGTCGGCAAGCACGCCCGCGAGGTCGGCGAGCACCGCCGCGCGCAGCCCGGGGCGGCGGAAGTCGGCGTAGAGCACCTCCTCGCCGCTCGCCACGGCCAGGCCGAGGGGCGTCTCGCCCCCCACCAGCGCCACGCAGCGGTCGCCACCAGCCGGCAGCGCCTGCCGCCAGACCTCTGGCGTCTCCACCTCGCGGGCTGGGCCAGCCGCTGCCGGCGATGCCGCCGCGGCACCGGCCGAAGCGCCCAGCTCCTCGAGCAGCGTCCTGAAGCCCAGCTCGGAGTACAGCTTGCGCAGCGCCTCGGCGTCCGGTGGGTCGTGGCGTAGGGCGGTGGGATCGAAGTCGATGGGCAGGTCGGTGTGGATGGTGACCAGCTCGCGCGACAGCTCGGCCATCTCCCGGTGCTCGGTCAGGCCCTCACGGTAGGCCTTGCGCGAGACCTCGCCGGCCCGTGCAAGCAGCTCGTCGAGCGAGCCGAACTCCTGGATCAAGCCCTTCGCCCCCTTCTCGCCGATCCCGGGCACGCCGGGAACGTTGTCGGAGGCGTCGCCCATCAAGGCCAGGACGTCGACCACCCGCGCCGGCGGCACGCCGAAATCGGCCTCGACGAGCCCCGGGTCGTAGAGCTTGTCGCGCCCGGTGTGGAAGAGCGAGACGCCCGGCTCGACGAGCTGCATCAAGTCCTTGTCAGCGGAGACCAGCACCACCTCGTAGCCCGCCGCCCGCGCCTTGCGGGCTAGCGTTCCCAGCACGTCGTCGGCCTCGTAGTTCTCGATTTGCAGGATGGGGATGCGGAAGGCGTCGATGGCGGCGCGGATCGCCGGGATCTGCACCCTCAGGTCGTCCGGCATCGGCGCGCGGTTGGCCTTGTACTCCGGGAACTTCTCGGAGCGCACCGTCTTGCGCGAGACGTCGAGCGCCACGCCCACGAGGTCCGGCGCCTGGTCCTTGAGCAGCTTGCGCAGCATCTGGACGAAGCCGAAGACGGCGTTGGTCGGCTCACCGCGGGCGTTTGACAGGTTACGGATGGCGTAGAAGGCCCGGAAGATGTTCGAGTAGCCGTCGATCAAGAACAGGCGCTGGGGCATGGGGCGAAGGATATACCGGCCCCAAGCCGCCACCTGCCATCACCGGCGTCGGCCGGCCGCTGCGCCTGCTCTCCCTCCCGCTGTCCCCCTCCCCGGGCGTTCGAGCACATCACTCGTAGATCGCCATCTCTGAAAGCTTTGGCTTTCTAATCATTTTGAGTCTGCATCTCTTGCTGCGGGCCGTGACCCGCTCGCCTCGACCCTGGGCCCTTTTCTTGAGGAGGCATCATGAAGACACGCAGCTGGTTCCTGTTTCTCATCGTCGCCGCCGGCGTTGCCCTCGCCGCCCTGCAGTGGCTACCTCCCAGCCACGAAGCGGAGGCGCAGCCGGCCGTCCCCTACTTCAGCTACGCCGCCAAGTTCGTCTGCGGTTGGAACCGGTCGAACATCGGTTTCGACGCCGGCGGCGCGATGATCGGTGAGGCGACGGTCAAGCTGGGCAACTACGCCACCGAGATCAACATCTTCAACCCGCGGCTGACCGACCTCAACATCGAGAAGCAGGTGCTGGTGTTCTACCGCAGCGACGCCGCCTTCCCGCCGATCGCCCGCGAGCCGGTCACCGTGCCCCGCTCGGGCGGCGAGGCCATCCTCCTGCCGTCCTGGCAGGGCACGATGGACGACTGCAACAAGCTCTACCAGCTGGCCGGGATCCCGATCGTCAACCCGCCGATCCTCGCCATCGGCTACCTGGTGATCCAGAGCCCCAAGGAGATCGACGTCACGGCGGTGTACACGACGGAGCTCTGCTCGGACTTCCGCTTCGGCGCCGGCGTGAGCAACATGTGCTACAACGCCGGCACCGCCAACTTCGGCGTCAGCCACTCGATCGACGTCGAGCAGATCCAGGGCAAGTTCATCGACTGAGGCCCCGTCCTGGCCCTCCCAGCGACGAGCGGGCCGGGCCAGGACACAGAGGCGGACGGGGTTGCGCCGAGCGCCGCCCCGTCCGCCCTGCCCCCTGCCCGTCACCTGCCAAGCCGACCACGCGCCGCCCGCAACACCGCGGGCGCCTTCGCGTAGACGACGAAAGGGCGAAGACCGCACTCAACCTGCGCGGCGTCGGCTAAGATAACGACCCAACCGCATGCTGCAGATCAGACATCGACCACCGGGCGAGGGCAAGATCAGCGGGGCCTCCAGCTCGTGACGCAGGCGGCGGGCTCCCGGTGGGCCGAGCAGGCCTTCCTCGACAACCTCGGCTTCATCGAAGCGGTCGCCCGGCGCAGTGCCGCCAAGAAGGCCCTCCCACCCGCCGAGATCGACGACTTCGTCGGCGAGGTCCGCCTCAAGCTCATCCTTGATGACTATGCCGTCCTGCGCGGCTACGAGGCGCGCCGCGAGAGCAGCCTCAAAACCTTCTTGGTGGTGGTGATCAACCACGCGCTGCTCGATCTGCTCGACCGCCTGTGGGGCAAGCGGCGACCGTCGAAGCTCGCCGAGGAGCTCGGGCCCGCCGCCGTCGAGTACGAGCGGCTGCGGGTCCACGACCGGCTGAGCGGCCGCGAGGCCCTCAGCAGTTTGGCTTCGCGCCAGCTGAGCCTGGAGCCGCACGCCGTGGACGCCCTCGAGGCGCGGATCTCCCAACGGAGCTATCGTTCGCAGGCCGACGAAGCGGAGCTCGCGGACCTGCCGGCCCCCAACGGCCGGGGCGACGAGCACCTCCTCACCCAGATGCGAGCGCAGCTGCGCCGGCGGGCCCTCGCCGCGACGGGCCGACTACGCGCCGAGCTGCCGCCCGAGGACCAGGCGATCCTCTGCTGCCTCTTCGACCACAGCTGGTCGGTCGCCGAGACCGCCCGCCGCTGCCACCTCGACCAGAAGCAGCTCTACCGCCGGCGGGACCGCCTGCTCGACCAGCTCAAGGAACAGCTTCTCGACGTAGGCTGGACGACGGAAGATGTGGCAGAAGCCCTGGCGGGCGACGACCTCGAGGAGGCGACGTGACGAAAGGGGACCGCACACACGAACTGCGCAACTTGGTCCGTCTCAGAGAGTAGATAGACATATTGCTTCTCATCGACAAATGAGCACTTCGCCACAAACCTCTCGTCTCGCCGGGGGCGGCCCCTGCCCGCCGCCCGAGCGGCTGGCTGCCTTCATCGACGGTCGCCTCCAGGGGGAGGAGCACGCCCGGGTGCTCGCTCACCTCGGCAGCTGCGAGCGCTGCCGCGAGGTCTTCGTGCTGAGCGCCGAGGTGCTCGATGAGCTGCCGACCAACGAGCCAGCCGCACCCTTGCCCTTCGTGCCGGCCGCCCGGCAGCCAGCCCGCGCCGTGCACCGTTGGCTGTGGCTCGCCGCTGCCGTGCCCTTGCTCCTCGCCGGTGCGCTGTGGTGGCTGCTTGGAGTTTCCAGCGAGGCACCGTCGGCGATGGTGGCACGCCTCGCCGCCGCGAGCGGTGAAGGCTTGGCGCCGAAGCCCTGGAACAAAGTGATGCGCGGACCGGAAGCCAGCCCCCCAACGATCACGACTCGCTTCCAGCGCCTGGGCGTCCAGTGGGCGGACCTGACCCTCGCTCTGCGCCGGAACGATGGCGTGGCGGCTCGGCTGGTGGCGGAGGACCTCCTTGCCAAGACCCAGGCCGCGTCGAGCTGGCTGGAGGCGGCGCCGGCCCTCGAGGAGCTCACTCAGCGGCTGAGCGACTCAGGGGACGAGCTCTCGCCTGCCGAGCTCAGCGCGATGCGGCGAGGGCTCGCTCGCCTCGAGCCGCAGCTCCTCGAAGAAGGTGGGGATGATTTCCGCCTCGGTGCCTGGCTGGAGACGGCCCGGCTCGCCGCCGAGGGCCATGACCGCGAGTTCCTGCGGAGCGCACACACCCAGCGCGCCCTGCAGCACCTGATCGACTCGCCCGAGCTGGCGGGCGATGACACACTTCTGGAGGAGCTGCGCGGGATCGCACCCCAGCTGCGGGGCGACCTCAGCGGCAAGCAGCTCGATGGCCTTGCCACGAGCTGCGGGAACCTGCTCAGAAACCTGCTCGCCTCCTCCTGAGCCACGGCCCGACGCCGGCCCCATCACCACCTCGCCCGCCATGGCAGTCGGCTATGATCCCCCCATGCCGGGACCGACCAACGACGCCGCCAAGGGTTTCTTGCTGCGCTTCGCCTCCCGCCTGCGCTTCCCCCAGCTCTTCCTGCTCGCCGCCGTCCTCTTCGCGATCGATCTCGTCGTCCCGGACGTGATCCCCTTCGCCGATGAGCTGTTGTTGGGGTTGCTGACCCTGATCCTCGGCACTTGGCGGGACCGCCGCCGCACCGAGAACGGCGAGCCCCCAGCGATGAAAGACGTCACTCCGCGCTGAGCGCGCTCTCGCGCCCTTGGCAACGCTCCGAGGCTCTGATGGAATGAGCCGATGAGCCCCGCCCCCTCGCTTCCAGCTCGTCGCCGCCGCGCCCTGCTCTCAGCGCTGGTGCTCACCCTCGGCCTCGGAGTGGCAACGCTGCCGGCCCAGGCTGCCGGCTCCGGCCTCGTCGCGGAGGCCCAGCGCCTGCTCGATGCCGAACAGCCCGAGGAAGCCCTCAAGCTGCTCGCCAAGGTGAGCGGCAAGAAGGCAGAGGACGGCGAGGCCCTGCTCCTGCGCAGCACGGCCCGGCTGCTCCTGGGGGACAACGCCGAGGGCCGGCGGGACCTCGAGCTCGCCCTGCAGCTCGACCCTCGGCTGCGTCAGGGCTGGCTCAACCGCGCCGCCCTCGACGTTGCCGACCGCCGCTACACCGCCGCCCTCGAGGCCCTGCAGCAAGCCGAGGAGCTCGCGCCGACGGCGCCGGACAACGACCTCAACATCGGCGCCGTCGAGCTGCTGGCCGGGCATGCCGCGCCGGCTGCTTCGCGCTTCGCCCGCTACCTCGCCGGGCCGGGCAACTCGCCCCAGGGCCACTACCTGGTGGCCGCCAACTACGCCGGGGCCGGCCAGGCGCCGGCCGCCGTCGAGCACCTCAGGCAGGCGATCGCGGGCGACGAACGGCTGCGCGTGCGCGCCCGCGCCGACGCCAACTTCCTCACCATCGAGGGCGATCCGGGCCTGCGCGCCCTGATGAGGGCCGACCCGGCGCCGCCGGCGAGCGACGCCTACCAGACCCAGCAAGGCTTCGCCGTCGCCTACGACGGCGCCGGCGGCAAGCTCCTCGCCGCCGTGCTCTCCGCCTTGCAGCTCGGCAACGAGCCCTTCGACCCCGAAGTGGAGGTCACCGAGCGCTGGGCGCTGATCAGCGGCGAGCTGCGCGTCGTGGTCCGCAACGGCGCGAACGGCGAGGGCCTGGTGGAGGTCAGCACCCCGGCTTCGGCGATGGCGGCCAACGAGTTCAATGAGCGCAGCGAGGCCTTGCTGCGCCGCCTGCAGCTGCGCCTGGCCGCCGGCAAGGGCTGAGCCTCGGGCGGCGGTACGACGGCTCGCCATGCTATAAGGCCATGTGAGGGCCGTCGCCCCCAACCACCGCCAGGAGGCCGCCATGACGCCGAGAACCTCCCGCCTTGCGCCGCTGCTCGCTGCCAGCCTTCTTCTCGCCGCCGGTGCCGCCGGCGCCGACGTCTTCACGGTGACCAAGACGGCGGATACCGCCGACGGTCTGTGCAACGCCGACTGCTCGCTGCGCGAGGCGGTGATCGCGGCGAACGAGACGATCGGCGGCGACACCATCGTGGTGCCCGCCGGCACCTACAGCTTCGCGCTCGGCACGGCCGGCGAGGACGCGGCGGTGAGCGGCGATCTCGACATCACCAGCGGCCAGGTGGCGATCCTCGGTGCCGGTGCCGACCGCACGGCGATCGACGCCAACGCGCTCGATCGCGTCTTCCATGTCCTCCCCGAGGCAAGCCTCTCGCTCTACGGCCTGACGGTGCGCAACGGCCGCCTCGACGGCCAGGGCGGCGCCGGCATCCGCAACCAGGGTACCCTCGACGTCGTCGCCTGCCAGATCATCAGCAACACCTCGACTGGTTTCAGCTTCGGTGGCGGGCTGTCGAGCGACATCTCGGCCACCCTGCGCGACAGCGTCGTGGCTGGTAACGCGGCCGAGGGTGGCGGCGGCGGCATCGTGGCGGACGGCCTGCTCGTGCTGCGCAACGTGACCCTCTCGACCAATCAGTCGGTGCTCGACTTCGGGGGCGGCCTCTACGCCTTCAGCGGCGCCTCGGTGGTGATCAACAACAGCACCATCACCGCCAACACCGCCGGGCAGAACGCCGGCGGTGTGCTCCTCGAGGGCGCCGCCTCGGCGGTGGTGCGCAACAGCATCCTCGCCGGCAACACTGGCGCCACGGCGGCCGACTGCCAGGGCAACTTCAACTCAGGGGGTCACAACCTGATCGGCAGCAACAACGCCTGTAACGGTTTCGTCGACGGCGTCGACGGCGACCTCGTGGGCACCACCTCGAGCCCGCTCGCCGCGGAGCTCGGGCCGCTCGCCGGCAACGGCGGCCCCACCTACACCCACGTCCCACTGGCCGGCAGCCCGGCCATCGACCACGGCAACCCGGCCGCCGGCCCTGGCGGCAACAGCTGTGAGAGTGGCGATCAGCGCGGCCTGGCGCGGCCGATCGATGGCGACGGCGACACCGTCGCGCGCTGCGACATCGGGGCCGTCGAGGTGACGGCGCAATGCCTCACCACCGCGACGGCACTCTGCCTCAACAGCGGGCGGTTCAAGGTGTCGATCGACTGGGCGACGCCGCTCGGCACCTCGGGCAAGGGCCAGGCGGTACAGCTCACCGACGACAGCGGCTATTTCTGGTTCTTCGGCGCGGACAACATCGAGGTGACGCTCAAGGTGCTCGACGCCTGCGCGCCGCCCTTCGAGCGCTACTGGGTGTTCGCCAGCGGCCTGACCAACGTCGAGGTAGAGATCCGCGTCGAGGACACCCAGACCTCGACGGTGCGCACCTACCGCAACCCGCAGGGGACGAGCTTCCAGCCGGTGCTCGACACCGACGCTTTCAACACCTGCCCGTAGCGGCGTCGCGGCTCAGAGCCGCAGCAGCACCGCGCCCCAGTGCAGGCCGGCTCCCAGCGCCGCGAAGGCAACCAGGGAGCCAGCCGGGGCCTTGCCCTGCTGGCGCGCCTCGTGGAAGCACAGCGGCAGGGTCGCCGAGGTGGTGTTGCCGTAGCGCTGGATGTTGTTGTGGACCTTCGAGTCCGGCAGGCCGAGCTGCTTCTGCGCCGCCTCGTTGATCCGCAGGTTGGCCTGGTGCATCACCACGAGGTCGAGGTCGTCGACCTCCAGACCCTGGCTCGCCAGCAGATCGCGGGTCGCCTGCGGCATGCGGGTGACGGCCAGGCGGAAGACCTGGCGGCCGTCCATCACCGGCACCGTGGCACCCTCGAGGATCATCTCCGGGGTCACCCAGGGTCGGTGGCGCGAGCCCGCCCCGGGCACGTGTAGGATCTGACACTCGCCACCCTCGCCGAAGAGGAGCGAGCCGAGGATGCCGCGATCGCTGCCCTCCTCGGCGCGAAAGACCATCGCGCCGGCGCCGTCACCGAATAGCACCAGCAGGTGACGGAAACGCGAGTTCCAGGCGAACTCCTCCTCCGAAAGCGGTGGTGAGCCGGCATCGTAGAGGCGCTGCCAGGTGCGTTCGGAGAACGGCATCAACGAGGTGTGGACGTCGCAGCCCACCAGCAGCACGGTGCGGGCGACCCGCGAGCGGATCAGCGCATCGACCATCTGCAGGCCGTAGGCGAAGCCGGCGCATTGCTGCCGGATGTCGAGGGCGGGCAGGGGCTTGATGCCGAGCTTCTGCTGGATCAGCGTGCCGGACCCCGGGAAGTAGTGGTCCGGCGTCATCGTCGCGCAGACGAGGTAGTCCACCTCCGCAGGGTCGATGCCGGCATCGGCGATGGCGGCCTGGGCGGCGGCGGCACCGAGGTCCGAGGAGCCGACCCCCGGCTCGACGTAGAAACGGGTCGAGATGCCGCTGCGCTCGCGCACCCACTCGTCGTTGGTCTCGACGATGCGAGCCAGCATCTCGTTGGTGATCTCGAGCGGGGGGATGGCGATGCCGGTACCGGCAAGGACGGCGCGCGGTTGGCTCATGACCTTCGCATCTCCATGGGCCTTCGGGGTCTGGGCGGTGCGGGGCGGGAAGCCAGCGCCTTGGCCTAGCCGGGCTCGTTGGGCCGCGGCCGGACCGGCCGTGGGTTCGGGGTGTAGAAGCGGGTCACGTCCCCACGCTTGATGAAGCGATAGCGGCGATCGGGCCGCTTGCCGTCGAGGCCACGGGGTGCCTCGGCCGGATAGGTCCACTCGAGGACGGCCGGGTCGTCCGGGTGGTCGGCGACCTCGAAGCGCTCCTCGCCCGGCGCACCGTAGAGCACGAAGACGGTGCCGCGGTCGGAACGCCGGCCGGGCACGCCGGCCTCGGTGAAGCGGCGGTCGGCCTCGACCAGCCGCTCTTCGAAGACCTCGCGGAGGGCATTGCCCGGATGGTCCGGGTCGGGGTCACGGCGCTGCCAGAAGGCGTCGACGAAAGCCCGCGCCGCCGCGTCGTCTCGCAGGGCGAGGAAGGCTTCGACCTCCTCCGGGGTGGCCAGCCGCGAGACCGGCCCTACCAGCCAGAGGGCGTAATCGGCCGACAGCAGGGGGTTGAGCAGGTCCTCCGGCTGCTTTGCTTTGCGTGCCGCGGCGAGGGCCGGGACGAGCAGGAGGGCGAGGAGCAGGGTCAGAGCGCCGCGCTGGCGGCCGGCTGCTCGAGATGGTCGTCGCCCGCGCATGCCGTCGTCCCTAGCGCCGCAGCAAGTCGAGGAACTCCTGGCGGACCGGGCGGTTGTGGAAGCAACCACGGATCGCCGAGGTGACGGTCAGCGCGCCTGGCTTCTTCACGCCGCGCATCTCGACACAAAGGTGGCGGGCCTCGATCACCACCATCGCTCCCAGCGGCTTGAGCTCGCTCTCGAGGAAGCTCACCACCTGCTCGGTGAGGCGCTCCTGGAGCTGCGGCCGCTTGGCGTAGAACTCGAGGATCCGCGGCAGCTTGGAGAGCCCGACGATACGGTCGGTGGGGATGTAGGCGATATGGGCGTGGCCGTAGAACGGTACCAAGTGGTGCGAGCACAGGGAGTAGAAGGGGATGTCCTTCTCCATCACCATGCCGTCGTAGTTGCCATCGTTGGGGAACGTGGTGACCTTCGGCCGCGATCCCTCGCGCAGGCCGTGGAACATCTCCAGGTAGAGCTTGGCGACCCGGGTGTCCGTCTCGGCGAGGTTGGGGTCGGTGCGGTCGAGCCCCAGCTCCTCGAAGATCGCCCGCATATGGCCGGCGATGCGCTCGACGGTGCCGGCTCCCCATTCGCTGCCCGCCCGCACCGCGCGCCGCGGGCGGGTCGCTGCTGCCATCTCAGCTCGGCTCATGAGGCGGGCATCTTAACCCAGCCGTCACCACCCACCAACCGCGAGCCCGCCAGGGCGAATCGGCTTAGAATCCCGCCCCACCATGCCCAATCTGCCGGCCGCCGTCGATCCGCGCATCCTCGCCCTGCTGGGTGAGGCCCCCGCCGAACCGTTCAGCCCCGTCTTCGTCGAGAGCGTTCAGCAGGTCGAGGAGTACGGCCGTCAGTGGGCCCTCGAGCTCGCTGGCGAGCTCGCGCTCGACGCCCACCTGCGCGCCCCGAAGAGCGCCGGCGAGCTGGTGGCGGCCCTCGGCCTCGCGGCCCGCGCCACGGCCGCCATCGAGTGGCTGCTCGCCGAGCTCGCGGCCGGCGGTTGGCTGGAACGGCAGGCACCCGCCAGCGGAGCAGCGACGACCTACTCGGCGCCGCACGGGCTGCCGGCACCGCGGCGCAGCACGGTTCGGGCGGAGATCCTCGCCCTCGACCCCGGCAACGCGTCCACCCTGGCCCTCCTCGACGTCGCCGGCCAGGCCTTCACGCCAGTCGCCCGCGGCGAGAAGAGCGGCGAGCCCATCCTCCTCGGGCCGGCGGGCATCGGCCTGTGGGCCGACTACTTCCGCAACGACAACCCGCTCTACGCGATCAACAACACGGTCGCCGCCGCAGCCGCCGTCAACCGCCTGCCGGCGGACCGGCCGCTGCGCCTGCTTGAGGTCGGGGCCGGTGGTGGCAGCGGCACGCAGGCCCTGCTCGCCGCGCTGGCCGCCGCCGGCCGGCTCGCCGACCTCGGTGAATACCGCGTCACCGAGCCCTCTCCCTTCTTCCGCCGGCGTAGCCAACGCGAGCTCCCCGCGGCCTGGCCGGGCGTGAGCCTTAGCTTCGGCGACCTCGACATCGACCGCCCGTGGGCGGACCAGGGCGTCGAGGCCGGGGCCTGGGACCTGGTCTATGGCATCAACGTGTTGCACGTCGCCCGCCGCCTCGACGCGAGCCTGGCCGAGGCGCGGGCCGCCCTGCGGCCCGGGGGTTGGCTGGTCGCCGGCGAGTGCGTGCGGCCGTTCGCCGGCCAGCCGATGGCAGCGGAGATGGTCTTCCTCCTCCTCGACGGCTTCACCAGCGTCGAGCTCGCGCCGGAGCGCCCGAACCCCGGCTTCCTCACCCCGGAGAACTGGCTCGCCCTCCTCGCCGCCGCCGGCTTCGAGGCCGGTCAGCTGGTGCCCGATGTCGGTCGCATCCGCACCCTGACGACGACGTTTCTCACCGCCGCCGTCTGCGCCCGTCAGCCTGCGTAGGCGGCGAAGCGGCCCCGGCCCGCCCGCCGCCCGGAGCGGGCGAAGGCCTCCTGTAGAATCCGCCCCAGGAGGTCCCATGGCCGAGAACTTCACCCTCGAATACTGTGTGGTTTGAAATTACTACCCTCGCGCCGCCAGTTTGGCGGACAGCATCGAAAGTCGATTCGGGGTCCGACCCCAACTGATCAAGGGCCGCAATGGCGTCTTCGAGCTGACGCTCGGCAACGAGCTCCTCTACTCGAAGAAGAAGACCGGACGCTTCCCCGAGCCCGGCGAGGTCGAAGACCTGCTCGGCAGCCGGCTCGCCGCAGCGGGCTGAGGCAGCCAGGCGAGAGGCCTGCAGCGTTCGCGGCAGCCCAAGGAGGAGGCGAGACGGTGACATCGTGGACGGCGAACGCTCCGGGCCTCGCCCACCCTGCGTACCTCCCCAGGCGGGAGCGGCATGGAGGCTGAGTTTCGCATCGGTGAGTGGCTGGTCCGCCCCGAGGAGCAGCAGCTCGTCGGGCCGCAGGGCATGGTGCCGCTGAGCCGCGAAGCGGTGCGCCTGCTCGTCCATCTCGCCGCCCGGCCGGGCGAAGTGGTCAGCCGCGAAGAGGTCTGCGAAGCCCTGTTCGGCAGCCGCGAGGCGCCGCCCGGCAAGCTCACCCAGTGCGTCCGCCTCCTGCGCCTCGCCCTCGACGACCCCTCCCGCAACCCGTCCCTCATCGAGACCGTGCCCCGGCGCGGCTTTCGCCTGCTGGCCGAAGTACGCGGCCCCGACGCCACCGAGCCGGCCGCGCGCTACCACCGCCACGAGCGCATCGGCGACGGCGGCATGGGAGTGGTCTACAAGGCCGAGGACACCAAGCTGCGGCGGACGGTGGCCCTCAAGTTCCTGCCCTCGGCCTGGAGCCGCGACCCCGAGGCCAAGCGCCGCTTCCTCGCCGAGGCCCAGGCCGCCGCCAGCCTCGATCACCCGAACATCTGCACCCTGCACGAGGTCGACCAGACGCCGGACGGCCAGCTCTTCTTCGTGATGGCCTACTACGAAGGGGAGACCCTCAAGGCGCGCCTCCTGCGCGGTGCCCTGCCCTGGCGCGAGGCGGTCCGCATCGCCCGCAAGGTCGCGCTCGGGCTGGCCCACGCCCACGAGCGCGGGGTGATCCACCGCGACGTCAAGCCGGCGAACATCATGCTCACCACGCAGGGCGAGGTGAAGGTGCTCGACTTCGGGGTCGCCAAGCTGGCCGGCAACGCCGGGATGACCCGCACCGGGACGGCGATCGGCACCCCCACCCACATGTCTCCCGAGCAGGTACGCGGCTTCGAGGTCGACGGCCGCACCGATGTCTGGTCCCTCGGGGTGGTGCTCTACGAGATGGTGAGCGGCGACCTGCCCTTCCACGGCACGGGCGAGCACGCCGTCCTCTACTCGATCGTGCACCAGGAAGCGGCACCGCTGACCCAGCTCGCCGGCGAGGTGCCGCTCGAGCTGCAGCAGATCGTCGACAAGGCCCTGGCCAAGGAGCCAGGCGACCGCTACGGCAGCATCGACGAGCTGCTCGCCGACCTCGACCGCCTGGAGCAGGGCACGGCGATCAGCACCCGACAGCTGCGTTCGGTGGTGGGCGACCTGCAAGTCTCGATCGCCGTCCTGCCCTTTGCCGACCTGTCGCCCGAGCGCGATCAGGAGTACTTCTGCGACGGCCTTGCCGAGGAGCTGATCGCGGCCCTCACCAGCGTGCGCGAGCTGCGCGTCGCCTCGCGGACCTCGGCCTTCCAGTTCAAGGGCCGTGGCGAGGACCTGGTGGCCATCGGCCAGCGCCTGCGGGTGACCAACCTGCTCGCCGGCAGCGTGCGTAAGGCCGGCAACCGGGTGCGGATCACCGTCGAGCTGGTCACCGCGGCCGACGGCTTCGGCCTGTGGAGCGAGCGCTTCGACCGCGAGCTGGAAGACATTTTCGAGATCCAGGACGAGATCGCCCGCACCGTCGTGGGAACGCTGCGCGGCCGGCTGGTCGGCGCCGAGACCGGCGCCCGCCTGGTGCGCCCCCACACCGACGATCTCGAGGCCTACAACCTCTATCTCAAGGGCCGGCACCACTGGAACAAGCGCACGGAAGAAGGCCTGAGCAAGAGCGTTTCATGCCTGCGCCAGGCGATCGAGCGCGATCCGGGTTATGCCCGCGCCTACGCCGCCCTCGCCGACGCCTACGCGACCCTCGGCATCTACGGCGCGGCGGAGCCCGCGCAGGTGATGCCCGCGGCGCGGGCCGCCGCCAGCCAGGCGCTCGCCCTCGACGACTCGCTGGCCGAGGCACACGTCTGCCTGGGCTGCGTGCAGGCGCTCTACGAGCATGCCTGGGACGAGGCGGAACGCTCGTTCGGCCGCGGCCTCGAGCTCGACCCCCGCTACGCCACCGGCCACCAGTGGTACGCGATGAACTTCCTGGTGCCCCGCGGCCGCTTCGATGAGGCGGCGGCGGCCCTGCGCAAGGCCCGCGAGCTCGACCCCCTATCGCTCGCCGTCAATGTCAGCCAGGGCGTCGCCCTCTTCTTCGCCCGTCGCTACGAGGACGCCGTCGACGCCTACCGGCGGACCCTCGAGCTCGACGCGAGCTTCGCGATGGCGCACTTCTTCCTCGGCCAGGCCTGGACCGAGCTCGGCAAGCACGAGGAAGCGGTCGCCGCCCTCGAACGCGCCCGCGAGCTCGCCGGCGGGAGTGCCGAGGTCCTCGCCAGCCTGGGCTATGCGCTGGCCTGCGGCGGCCACCGCCAGCGGGCCGAGGTCGCCTTCGCCGAGCTCGCCGCGATCGCCGCCGAGCGCTTCGTCTCACCGGTGCTCAAGGCGCAGATCGAGCTGGCGTTGGGGCGGCGGGAGGCCGCCCTCGGTGATCTCGAGGATGCTTTCGAGCGGCGGGCGGCCGACCTCGCCTGGCTAAGGGTGCGGCCGGCCTTCGAGGCGCTGCGGGCCGAGCCGCGCTTCGCACGGCTGATCGACCGGCTGGGCCTCGGCGGGCCGAACCTGCCCACCGTGACCCAGATCGACCGCCCCACCCGCTAGCGCGGCGGGCGGGCGGCGGCCTCGAGGCTCAGGGCGCGCGCCACCAGGCCGGCAAGCTCGGCGACCTCGGCGTCGCCGGCGTACTCGGCCGACACCCGCTGCGCCGCCGCCAGGAGCACCTTGGGGTCCGCCTCGCGAGCCCAGTAAGAGCCCTTGAGCACCTCACCCAGCTCGGCCACCACGGCTGCCAGGCGCAGCGCCCGCGGCGCGGACTCCCAGCTCGCCGCGAGCTCACCGAGGCGCAGGACGCGCGCCGTCTCGACCACTTCGCCCGTCGCCCGCGAGCGGTAGCGCAGGCGCAGGGTGGCGGCGGGCGACCGCCGGCTGGCCGCCGGATGCAGCTTGATCTCGTAGAGGGCGGTCACCGTGTGGCCGGCACCCACCTCGCCGGCGTCGACCTGGTCGTTGCGGAAGTCACGATCGGCGATGTCACGGTTCTCGTAGCCCACCAGCCGCCAACGCGCCACGACGGCCGGGTCGAACTCCACCTGCACCTTGGCGTCGCCGGCGATGGTCTGCAGCGTGCCGGTGAGTCCCTCGACGAAGACCCGCCGCGCCTCGGCGAGCTCGTCGACGTAGGCGTAGAGCCCGTCGCCCTGGTCGGCCAGCTGCTCCATCAAGGCGTCGTTGTAGTTGCCCATGCCGAAGCCGATGGTGGTGAGGTCGATGCCCTTGCGGGCCTCGGCGGCGATGCGAGCGAGGATGGTCTCCGGGCCGGTGGCACCGACGTTCGCCACGCCATCCGAGCAGAGCAGCAGGCGGTGGATCGCCCCCGGTCGGAAGAAGCGGTTGGCGAGCTCGTAGCCCAGCTGCAGGCCCTCCTCGGCATTGGTCGAGCCCTCGGCGTGGAGGCTGGCGATGGCGGTGCGGATCGCCACCTTGTCCCCGGTAGGCTCCAACACCACCCGACCCCGCGAGCCGTAGACCACCAGCCCCACACGGTCGTCGGCGCGCAGCTCACCGACCAGCAGGGCGAGCGCCTGCTTGACCAGATCGAGGCGGTTGCCCTGGTCCATCGAGCCCGAGACGTCGACGACGAAGATCAGCAGGGCCGCCTTGCGATCCGCGGCGGCGATCTCCCGTGCCTTGACCGCGAAGCGCAACAGACGGTAGCGCTCGCCGGGAGTGAACGGGCTGGGCGCGCCCTCGGCGTAGAGGGCGAAGTCGGCGCCCGGAGCCGTGGGCGGTGCATCGCCGTAGTGGAAGTAGTTGATCATCTCCTCGACACGGATCGCCTCGCGCGGCGGCAGGTTGCCATCGCGCAGGTAGCGGCGCAGCACGGTGTAGGACCCGGTGTCGACATCGAGGGCGAAGGTGGAGAGCGCGTCGTCCTCGCTGTCGACGAAGGGGTTCTCCCCGGCCGCGCGGAAGAAGACGTCGCCGTAGGGCTGCTCGTTGGGCTCACGCTCGCCGCCCGTCGAGGGGCTTGCGACAGACGACTTCACCTCGGCATCGCGCCGGGTGGGCAACCGTGCGAGCTCCTCGGCTGACACCGCGCTGGAGGTGTCCAGGCGCGAGGGCACACCGCCGACGATCCCGCCGGGGGCTCCACCAGCGACGCCTCCCGGCACGCTTCCTGCCACCCCACCCTCGACGTAGGCCTCGTCGTAGGCCCCATCGTGGACCTCGTTGGTCTCCAGCTGGCGGCGGCGCTCCTGCCGCTTGGCCGCTGCCGGCGACGGGCCGGCGTCGCTGATGTAGGCCGGCGACGGGGGTGAGGCCTCAAGGGCCGGGACGGGCTCTTCCGGTTGAGCAGCTGCGGTCGTCGGCGCCCGGCGCGCCGGCGGGGCCGGCGGCGCGGGCGCCGGCACGCCGAGGGCCTGATCGCGCGGCCCGCGAGCCACGCCGAGATCCGGGACCACGGGGGCGGCCTCGCCCGCCGACCTCGGCGGTGCGCCGGCCGGGGCTGGCGCCGTGGAGGCCTGGAGCGAGGGCTCGGGCACGGGGCGCTCAACCTCTCGTGAGCGGTAGGCGAGCCACGCCGCCGTCACCGCCACCGAGAGGGAGGCGGCAACGGCGAGCCAGGGCCGGGCGCGACGGAAACGCGTCGCGCCACCGAGGACATTCGGAGGTAGCGGCACGCTGGGCAGGTTCAGAGGAATGTCGGCCTTGAGGCGCTCTTCGAGGCCTGGGGGCGGCTCGACCGGCTCGACGGCCGAGAGGAGCTCTTCGAGATCGCGACGGCGCAGGGTGTTCTTCACGGGGTGTCCTCCTCGAGGGCCAACGCGAGAATCTGGCAGGCGCGCTTCAGGCGCTTGCGCACGGCGACGGTCGAGATCTCTTCGAGGGCCGCGATCTCGGCCACCGAGAGGCCGCGCCAAAAGCGGGCGGTGACGGTGAAGCGCAGCTCGTCGGGCAGGCCGACGACGGCGCGCCGCAGGCGCTCGGCCTCGGCCTCGTCGGCCAGCCGGACGTCCTCGGCAGGCGCCGGGTCTCCCGGCTCCCGGCCGGGTGGCGCCTCCTCGAGCGAGAGCAGGCGCAGGGGCCGCCGGACCTGGTTGAGGAAGGTCGTGTAGGCGATCCGGTAGAGCCAGGTGGAGAACTGCGCTCGCCCCGAGAAGCTGGCGAGCGAGCTCCAGGCCTTGCGGTAGGTCTCCTGCGTGAGGTCCGCGGCGAGATCACGGTCGCCACAGAGCCGGTAGAGCGCCGCGAAGATCAGTCGGTAGGTGCGGGCCACTAGCTCCTCGGCGGCCGTGCGGTCCCCCCGCAACAGGGCGGCAGCGAGAGCGCTTTCATCGCTCGCGGGCATCAGGCGTCCTCCCGGGGCTTCTCGTTGGGGCCAGGCGAGAGCTGTGCTCATGCCCCTTGGACACCGCCGAGCGGCAAAACGAAACCGCCGGCGGCCCTGCTCCGAGCCGCGCCGTCAGTCGCCGGCTTCTTCGCCGCCCAGCACGAGGCCGCACTCGGGGCACTCGCCGGCCCCGTCGGCCACCATCTCGCCGCAGGCCGGGCAGGCAGTGACCTCGGCCGCCTCCAGCTGGTCGGCGAAGTCCGGCACGACCTCGGCCAGGTGGCGGCGGATGGCCGCCTGGGCCGCTTCGAGGTCGGCTCCCTGCACCAGCACCACGTCGACCAGGCGCCGCCGCTCGAGCTCGCTCGACCCCGCAACCTCGGCTACCCGCCTGGCGAAGGCGAGGCCGGCCTGGCCGAGCGCGGCGCTCACCTCGTCACACCATTCGGCCGTGCCCCGTTCGAGCACCACGGGCTCGACGAGCTCCGCCCCGGGCGGCGGCGGTGGCGGGGCTGCCGGCTGCTGGCCCTTGCGGGCGACGATGGTGTCGCCGGCCAACTGCTCGACGAGCGGCCCGCCGCAATCGGCGCAGCTCTGGGCCGTCATCCGGTACTCGCCGCCGCACTCGGGGCATACCTTGATCCAGTCGAGGTCCACGGTGGTCTCCTTGGGGCGCTGCCAGGGGCGGTCGCTCGGGGCCGCAGCGACCGTCAGCGGCTGGCCCCCGCCGCTGGCTCGTCGCGGCGGGTGAGTTGGACGACGGCCTCCAGGTGGCCGGTCTGGGGAAAGAGGTCGAGGAAGGTCACGCTTTCGACGTCGTACCTGGACTTGAGCTCGCGCAGGTCCCGGGCCAGGGTCGCCGGGTGGCACGAGACGTAGGTCAGCCGCGCGGCGGGCTGGCGCAGCAGCGCCTCACGAACGGTCCGCAGCAGGCCGCTGCGCGGCGGGTCGACCACCACCCGCTCGGCATCGGCCGGCAAGCCGCCGACCCAGGTCTCGACCGCCTGGTCCACCACCTCGACGCTGGCGAGCCGGTTGCGGCGGGCGTTGAGGCGCGCCTGGCGAGCGGCGACCCGGTCTCCCTCGACCGCCACCACCGAGGCGTACCGCGCGGCGAGCGCCAGACTGAAGAGGCCCACGCCGGCGTAGAGGTCGAAGACCCGCTCGCCCGTCCAGGGCCCGACCGTCGTCTCGACGAGCTTCGCCGCCAGGCCGCGGTGGGCCTGGAAGAAGGTGCGGGCGTCGTAGCCGTAGGCCAGGCCCCCGACCTCCAGCACCACCTCGCCCGACGGCAGGCCTTCCTGGCGCGGCGCCACGCTCAGGGCGCCGTCGCCGCCGATCGCGAGGTCGAGGCGGCGGGGCGCGGCGGGGCCGAGGAAGCGAGGCAGCAACACCGCCCGCGCTTCGAGGTCCGGGGCGAGCACGGGGCAGCGCTCGATCGGCACCAGCTCGTGGCTGCGCCGGGCGAGGTAGCCCACCGCCAGGCCGCGAGGCGTGGTTCCGAGATGCAGCTGGGTGCGCAGCCGATAGCCCCAGGCGGCCCCGGTTACCAGAGTGGGCGCCGGCAGCTCGAGGCCCGCCAGCCGCTCGATCGTCTCGCGCGCCGCCGCCGCCTTGAGGCGCGGCTGCAGCTCGTCGTCGAGGTGCTGCAGGTCGCAGCCACCGCAGCGGGCGAAGTGGGGGCAGGGTGGCTCGCGCCGGCCCGGGCCCGGCGTGAGGATGGCGAGCACCTCGCCGCGGCCGTAGTCGGGGCGGCGCTCCACGAGACGCACGCGCAGGCGGTCCCCGGGAGCCGCCCGCGGCACGAAGATCGGGATCCCTTCCCAGCGGCCGAGACCGTCACCACCGGCCACCAGCTTCTCGATCGCTAGCTCGATCTCGTCGACCTCGGCGAGCCGGGCGGCAGCTGGCGCCGGGGCGGGCCGGGGCTTCGAGAAGGTGGGTTTGGGCGTCGAGGCAGTGGGCCTGGGCGTCGAGGCAGTGGGCCGCGCCTGGCGCTGCATCCCTGGTGCAGGCGCCGCGGCGCGGTCCGGCCGCGGACCGGGCCGGGGTGGCCGCGGTGGGCCCGGCCTGCCGCACGGGCGGTCGCCAGGGCGGGCGGGTCCCCGCCGGGGTGGCCGCTGCCCCCCGCTGCGTTTCATCGCCGTGCTCCCGCGAGCCCGGCGCGCCGGCGGCAGCTAGGGGCGGGCCGGGCAGGCGCCAGGGCGAGGCTCGCCCGCCGGCGCAGGAGGTGGTTGGCGCTCAGCTCGTTCTCCGTGGTCGAACGGCCGCAGGCGCCGTCGAAAGAAGCGTTGGAAGAATGGGGCGAACGGACGTTGCCCCGCGCTGAGGGTATCAGAGCCCCGGCCAGCGAGCCGCCGGCGGCCTTCGCCGCAGCACGGAGCCGCCAAGCAGCGGCGAGCCGGCTCACGTCCCTTCCCCCAACAGGTGGGTCCGCGCGCTCAGGGCGGGAGCGCGCGCGGCCAGCTCGGCGCGCAGCTGTGCAGGCGTATGCCGGCGGCTCAGGTGGTGGAGCACCACGGCGCGCCATCGGCAGCGTTTCGCCGTGGATCGCTCTGCTCGCCAAGCTGGGCGGCAGGG
>CAYQRE010000048.1:0-22608 GCA_964420075.1 uncultured Thermoanaerobaculia bacterium
TCTTCGACGCGCCCACCGTCGCCGAGCTCGCCGTCGCCCTCGCCGGCCGGCTGCCGAAGGGCGTTTCTCCGAGCTCCGAGGTGAGCCCGGAGGTGGCGGCCGAGATCGCCGCCGGTGGCATGCCGGTGAGCACACGCCGGGCGAGCGGCGAGCCCCTGCCGCTCTCCTTCTCCCAGGAACGGCTGTGGTTCCTCTGCCAGTTCAACCCAGGCTCGCCGGCCTTCAACATCCCGATCCGCCTGGAGCTCGACGGGGACTTCGACGCCCGCGCCATGGTGCGGGCGGCGAACGCCCTGGTGGCGCGCCACGAGTCGTTGCGGACGATCTTCCCGGCCGAGCACGGAGCGCCGCGGCAGCTGGTGCTGCCAGCGGTGCGCCTCGCGATGCCGGTGGTCGACGTGAGCGGCCTGCCGGCGGCGGCTGCCGCCGAGCTGGTGCCGCGGCTGGTGGAGCGCTCCGCCCACCGCGCCTTCCAGCTCGATCAGGCACCGCTCCTCGGCTTGACCCTCTTCCGCCTCGCCCCGGCCGAGCACCAGCTGGTCTTCGTGATCCATCACATCGTCTCCGACGGCTGGTCGATGGGAGTGCTCGAACGCGACCTCGGGGCCTTCTACACGGCTTTCGCGACGGGCGGAGAAGCGGCCCTGCCGCCGCTCGCCCGCCACTACGCCGACTACGCCGACTGGCAGCGGGTGGCGCTCGCCGGGCCACGCCAGCGCGAGCTCCTCGATTACTGGCACGCCGACCTCGCCGGGGTGCCGCCCCTGGTGCTGCCAACGGATCGGCCGCGGCCCGCCTTCCAGACCTTCGCCGGCTCACATGAGGCCTTCCTCTTCCCACCGGAGCTGGCGGCGGCGACGGGCGAGCTCGCGGCGCGCGAGGGCGCCTCGCTGTTCATGGTCCTCCTGGCCGCCTTTGACGCCTTGCTCCACCGCTACACCCAGCAGACGGACTTCGCCGTCGGCACTTTCATCGCCAACCGCACCCGGCGCGAGGTCGAGGACCTCATCGGCTTCTTCATCAACAACCTGCCCCTGCGCGCCGACCTCGCGGGCCGGCCGAGCTTCCGCGAGCTGATCGGCCGCGTGCGCCAGCGCACCCTGGGTGCCTTCCAGCACCAGGAGCTGCCGTTCGAGAAGCTGATCGAGGAGCTCAAGGTCGAGCGCGACCCGTCGCGGCCGCCGATTTTCCAGGTGATGTTCGTGCTGCTCAACACACCGGGCGGCGAGGGGCAGCTCCCAGGGCTCACGGCCCGCGCCAGCTCGGTGCTCTACGAGCGCGCCAACTTCGACCTCACGCTGTGGGTGACCGAGCGAGGCGACGAGTTGGTCGGTTGGCTCGAGTACAACGCGGACCTCTACCGACCGGCGACGGCGCAGCGGATCGTCGGTCACTACCTGCGCCTGCTCACCGAGCTGGTGGCCGAGCCCGCGCGGCCGGTCGCCGAGCTCGCCCTGCTGACCGCCGGCGAGCGCGCGCAGATCATCGACGCCTGGGGCCGCCGGCCCGTCGAGCATGAATACCGGCTGCCGGCGCACGCGCTCTTCGAGCGCTGGGCGCTCGCCCGGCCAGGGGCCGAGGCGGTGGTGGCCGGCGAGGAGCGCTTGACCTACGGCGAGCTCGAACGGCGTGCCAACCATCTGGCGGCCCGCTTGCGCCAGCTGGGGATCGGCCCCGAGTCGCGCGTGGGGATCTGCCTGCGCAAGTCCCTCGACTTGCCGGTGGCCGTGCTCGCCACCTGGAAGGCCGGAGGCGGCTATGTGCCCCTCGACCCCGACTACAGCGCCGATCGCCTGGCCTACATGGCCGCGGACTCGGGCTTCTCGGTACTGCTGACGGCGGCCGAGCTGCGCGAGGCGCTGCCGGCGATGGCGGTGCCGGTCCTCGAGGTGGCGGCCGAGCTGGCGGCGGCGGGGGGCGGCGAGGCGTCGCGGCTCGCGCCGGCGGCGATCGGCCTCGACGCTGGCAACCTCGCCTACATGATCTATACCTCGGGCTCGACGGGGCGGCCGAAGGCGGTGATGGTGGAGCACGCCAGCCTGGTCAACCAGTACCTGGCCTGGGAGGACGCCTACGAGCTCAAGCCAGAGCCGCCGATCTCGTCGCAGGCGGCGAGCTTCTCCTTCGACGTCTTCGTGGGCGATTTCACGCGCGCCCTGTTCTCGGGCGGCACGCTCGTCTTCCTGTCGCGCGACGACCTCCTCGAGCCGGAGCGGCTCTACGGCGTGCTGCAGCGCGAGCGGGTGACGATGGCGGAGATGGTGCCCTCGGTCGCCCGCCTGTTGATCTCCCACCTCGAAAGCATGGGAGGCCGCCTGGACCACCTGCGCCTGCTGGTGGTGGGGGCCGATTCCTGGTACGCCGCCGAGGCCCGGGCGCTGATCGAGCTCTGCCCGCCGGGGGCCCGCCTGCTCAACTCTTACGGCGTCACCGAGGCGACGATCGACAGCACTTACGTGGATTTTCCGCAGATCAGCGCCGAAGACCTCGAGACGGCGGGCATCCTGCCGGTGGGCCATCCCTTCGGCAACACCCAGCTCTACGTCGTCGAGCGGGCGGGGGAGCCGACCCCGGCGGGGATCCCCGGGGAACTGCTGATCGGTGGCCCGGGCGTCGCCCGCGGCTACCAGGGGCGCCAGGCGCTCACCGCGAGCAAGTTCGCTCCCAACCCCTTCGACGGCGAGCCCGGCAGCCGCCTCTACCGCACCGGCGACCTCGCCCGCTGGCTGCCCTCTGGCAACCTCGAGTTCCTCGGCCGGGTGGACTTCCAGGTCAAGGTACGCGGCATGCGCATCGAGCCGGGCGAGATCGAGGCCCTGCTCGGCAAGCACCCGGCGGTGGCGCAGGCCCTGGTCGCCACCCTGGCACCGCCGGCTGCCGAGGGCCGCGCCGCCGACCCGCAGCTGGTGGCTTGGGTGGTCGGCCGCGAGGGCCACGAGCTCGACGTCGCGGCGTTGCGGGCCTTCCTCGCCGGCGAGCTGCCCGACCCGATGGTGCCCACCGCCTGGGTGGCCTTGGGGCGCTTCCCGCTGACGCCCAACGGCAAGGTGGACCGTCGCGCGCTGCCGGCGCCGGAGTGGGGCGAGCTACCGGCGGCCGAGAGCTACGTCGAGCCGCGCAACGAGATCGAGGCGATGATCGCCGAGATCTGGCAGCGGGTGCTGGGGGTGGAGCGGGTCGGTGCTCTCGACAACTTCTTCGCCCGCGGCGGCCACTCGCTGCTCGCCGCCCAGGTGGCGGCCCGCATCCGCGAGAGCTTCGACATCGAGCTTCCCCTGCGCCTGCTCTTCGAGGCCTTGACCTTGGCCGAGCTGGCGCTGGCGGTCGAAGAGCGGCTGATCGACAAGCTCGAGAACCTCTCCGAGGAGGAGCTGGCCCTCCTTGCCGAGGAGGTCGAAGGATGAGCGCGGCCACCGTCGCCCCGGCGGAGGTCGCCGACGAGCCCTCGGCGGCGGGCATCAGGGCCGGCCGGCACCTAGCCCTGGTGGAGTGGAACGACGTGCCGGGCCCGGTGGGCGCGGCGACGCCGCTCGAGGCCGGGGTGCGCGCCGGTGCCCGCGCCCATCCCGAGCGGATCGCCGTCGAGGAGGCCGGCGCCTGTCTGAGCTACGGCGAGCTGCTGCGCCGCGCCGAGGCCCTGGCCGCGGCGTTGCGCGCCGCCGGGGTGGGGCCGGAGCGGGTGGTCCTCCTGGTGGTCGACCGTGGCATCGAGGTGCCGGTCGCGATGCTCGCCGTCCACCTGGCGGGCGGCGCCTATGTTCCCCTCGAGGCCGATCACCCCGTCGAGCGGGCCCGGCTGGTGCTGGAGGTGGCGCGCCCGGTGGCCGCAATCGCCTCGCCCTCCCCGGCGGCGCACCGCCTGCTCGCCGCCTGCGAGCTCCCCGCCGAGCTGCCCGTCCTCTCCCCCTGGGTCGAGCCGAGCGCCGCCCAAGCCCCAGCGGACCTGGTCACGGATGCGCCGGCGGCCCCCCTCGACGCCTTGGGCTATGTGCGCTTCACCTCCGGCTCGACGGGCGTGCCGAAGGGTGTCGCCGTCACCCGTGGCGCGCTCGCCGGGCTGCTGCGCTGGCTGGTAGCGCGGCTCGGGTTCAACTCCGACGACCGTCTCCTCGCCGTCACCACCCCGGCCTTCGACGTCGCCGAGGCCGAGGTCTGGCCGCCGCTTCTGGCCGGCGGGAGGCTGAGCTTCGCGACCCTCGCCGAGACCCGCGACGGGCGCCTCCTAGCCGAGCGCTTCGCGGCCAGCCGGACGACCATTTTCGCTGGCACCCCGGCGAGCTTCCGCCTGCTGCTGGCCGGCGGCTGGACTTCCTCGCCGGGCCTGCGCACCTATCCGGCGGGCGAAGCGCTGCCAGGCTCGCTGGCCCGCGAGGTGCTGGCGGCGATCGCCCCCGAAGGCGAGCTGTGGAACCTCTACGGGCCCACCGAGGCGACGGTGTACTGCACCTACGCGGCGATCGACGCGGCGGAAGCCGGAGCGGCGAACCTGGCGATCGGCCGGCCGGTGGCCGGCGCCGAGGCCTACGTGCTCGACGCCGCCTTGCGGACCGTGCGCCGTGGTGAGCCGGCCGAGGTTTGGGTCGGCGGGCCGGCCGTGGCCCGCGGCTACCTCGGCCGCCCGGCGCTGACGGCCGAGCGGTTCCGGCCCAACCCGGCCGCCACGGCCGGCCCCGGCGAGCGCCTGTACCGCACGGGCGACCTCGCTCGCCAGCGGCCGGACGGTCAGCTGGAGTACCTCGGGCGGGTCGATCACCAGGTGAAGATCCACGGCCAGCGCATCGAGCTGGGGGAGATCGAGGCCGTGCTCGCCAGCCACCCGGCGGTGGCCGAGGTGCGGGTGCTGCCGCAGGAGCACGGCGCGGCGGGGGAGAGGTTGCTCGTCGCCTACGTGGTGGCGCGCCCCGCCTCCGGCCTCGCGGGCGCCGCCCTGGCGGCGCATGCGGCGCCCCGGCTGCCGGCCTACATGCAGCCGCGCGCCTACCGTTTCCTCGCCGGCCTGCCGTTGACCGCGACTGGCAAGGTGGACACCCGCGCCCTGCCGCTGCCGGCGCGCGAGGACTTCCTCGCCGGCTCTGCCTACCGGCCACCGGCGACGGTGCTCGAGGCCAGCCTCTGCGACCTGCTCAGCCGCTTGCTGGGTGGGGTGCGGGTGGGCGCCAGCGACAGCTTCTTCGCCCTCGGCGGCAGCTCTGTCCTCGCCGGCCAGCTGTTGGCGCGGATCGAGCGGGAGCTCGGTGCCAGCCTGAGCTACCGTGACCTCTTCGACCACCCGTCGGCGGCCGAGCTGGCGCCGCTGGTGGCCGGCGCGGCAGCGCCCGCGGCGCCGATCACTCCGCAGGCTCGCTGCGGCGACCGGATTCCCCTTTCCTTCGAGCAGGAGCGCCTCTACTTCGTCGAGAAGCTGGCCGGCGGTGCCGCCCACCACAACGTGCCGACGCCGCTGCACCTTGCGGGACGCCTCGACGTGGCCGCCCTCGCCCGGGCGCTCGACGGCGTCGAGGCCCGTCACCTCGTCCTGGCCGGCCGCTTCGCCGAGGCGGCGGGGAGGCCCGTGCAGGTGTTGGCGCCGGCCCGCCGCCGGCCCTTGCCCGTGGTCGATCTGCGCCGCCTGGGTAAGGCCGCGATGGGGAAAGCCGAGGCGCTGCTGCTCGACGAAGCGACGCGCCCCTTCGATCTCGCTGCCGGGCCGCTGTGGCGGCGGACCCTGCTGCGCAGCGCCGAGGCGGGCTGGCAGCTCTGCGTCACCGTGCATCACCTGGCCTTCGACGGCAGCTCGGTGGCGGTGCTGCGCCGCGAGCTCGGGGCGCTCTATGCGGCGCATGCGGCCGGTTTGCCGGCCTGCCTGCCGCCGCCGCGGCTGCAGTTCGCAGACTTCGCCCTCTGGCAGCGGGCCGAGCTGGGCGAGGAGCGCCTGGCGCGCCATCTCACCTACTGGCGGCAGGCCCTCGCCGGCGCCCCGCACCGCCTGGAGCTCCCCGTGGACCGCCCGCGCGCCGCCGTGGGCCCGGCCCGCCGGCCGGTCGCCGCCAGCGAGGCCCTGCTGGTGCCCGCGCTGGTGAACGCCATCGGCGAGCTCGCCAGCCGCCAACGGGCGACCCCGTTCGTCGTCACCCTGGTGGCGTTTCAGGCCCTGCTGGCGCGGCTGTGCGGGCAGCCGGACCTGCTGGTGGGGGTGGCCTTTGCCAATCGCAACCAGCCAGGCCTCGACGACCTGATGGGCTTTTTCGTCAACACCCTGCCCCTGCGTGGCCGGCTGGCTGCCTGCGGTCGCGCGCTCTCCTGGCAGGAGCTGCTGGAAGCCGGGCGCGGCGGTTGGCTCGCCGCTCTGGAGCACCAGGAGATGCCCTTCGACCGCCTGGTGAGCGAGCTGGGCGTCGAGCGCGACCTGGCGCACATGCCGCTGCTGCAGGCGGCCCTCGCCTACCAGAACCTCGACCTGGTGCCGGCGGTGCTGCCCGGGCTGACGGCGACGGCCCCCTGGCTCGAGCCCGTCGAGGCGCGCTTCGACGTCGTCCTCGAGGTGCGCGAGGAAGCCGTTGGCCGGCTGCTCCGCCTGGAGCTCGCGGCCGACCTCTTCGACCCCTCGTCCGCCCGCCGCTTCCGGGATCATCTGCTGCGCCTGCTGAGCTCGCTGGTCAGCGAGCCCCAGCGGCCGGCCCTCGACGTCCCCTTGCTCTCGGCGAGCGAGCGCCAGCAGCTGACCGAGTGGAACGACACGGCCCTGGCGGCCCCACCGGGGCTGCTCCAGGAGCGCTTCCTCACCTGGGCCGCGCGGCAGCCCGAGGCCACCGCCTTGGTGGTGCCGGCTGGGGAGGGCGGCACGGGTGAGGAGCGGCTGAGCTACGGCGAGGTGGCGCGGCGGGCCGCGGCGTTGGCCGCCGCCGTCGCCGCCGCCGGGCTGGGTGCCGAGGACCTGGTGGCGATCGAGGCCGAGCGCGGCCCCGCCTTCGTGGTGGCAATGCTCGGCGTGCTCCTGGCGGGCGCCGCCTACCTGCCGATCGATCCCCGCTACCCGGCCTCGCGGCGCCAGATGATGCTGGCCGACTCCGGGGCCCGCCTGCACCTGGTGGCCTCGGCGGCGCTCGCGGACGCCGGCGACGGCCCACCGCGGCTGGCCCTCGACGCCATCCCCCCGGCTGTCTTCACGCCGGTTCGCGGCCTTGCCGACCGCCTCGCCTACGTGATCTACACCTCCGGGTCGACGGGCAAGCCGAAGGGCGTGATGATCGCCCACGCCGGTGTGCACGCCTTCGCCCCGCAGGTCGCCGAGCACCTCGGCGCGGTGCCGGGCAACCGCGTGCTGCAGTTCGCCTCGCCGAGCTTCGATGCCTCGGTGCTGGAGATCTGGGCGGCGCTCGCCGGCGGCGCCAGCCTGATCTTCGTCGACGAGGAGGCCCGCCTCTCCGGCCGCCTGCTGACCCGCTTCCTGAACCGCCAGTGGATCGACGGTTGTTTCCTCACTCCGGCGGTAGCGGCCGGGGTGGACACCAGCGCCCTTGACGGGGTGCCGTTCGCGACCCTGGGCGCCGAGCGCTGCTCGCCGGAGCTGATGCGCCGTTGGGCCACGGGGCGCCGGTTGCGCAACGTCTACGGACCCACCGAGGCGACGGTGTACTGCTCGACGGCGCGCCTGTGGCCCGGGCAGGCGGGCGAGCCGCCCCTCGGCCGGCCGCTCGCCAACGTCGATTTCCTCGTCGTCGACCGCCGGGGGCGCGAGGTGCCCCGCGGCGTGTCCGGCGAGCTGGGGATCGGCGGTGGCGGCCTCGCCCGCGGCTACCTGGCGCGGCCCGGCCTGACGGCGGCGACCTTCCGCCCGCATCCGCGGGCCGGCCGCACGGTGCCGGCCGGCGCCCGCCTCTACCTGAGCGGTGACCGCATGCGCCTCACCGCGGCGGGCGAGCTCGAGTTCCTCGGCCGGGTCGACCAGCAGGTGAAGATCCGCGGCCTACGGGTCGAGCTGGGGGAGATCGAGGCAGCGCTGCGCGCCCAGGATCGCGTCGCCGAGGCCAAGGTGGTGGTGCGGGAAACGGCCGCCGGCCCACAGCTGGTGGCCTATTGGGTACCGAGGACCGGTGTGGCACCGGCGCCCGAGGCCGCCACGCCCGCTCTTCTCGCGGCCCTGCGGACCACCCTGCCGGAAGTGATGGTCCCGGCCGCCCTGGTGCCCCTCGCCGCCCTGCCGCTCAACGCCAACGGCAAGGTCGACACCGCGGCGCTGCCCGCACCCACCGCGACGGCCCTCGGTGGCGAGGTGGACGTGGCCCCACGGACGCCGACCGAAAGGCGGCTTGCGGCGATCTGGGAGCGGGTCTTGGAGCGGCCGGTGACGAGCGTCGAGGCGAGCTTCTTCGCTCTCGGTGGCCATTCCCTCCTTGCCGGCCGGCTGCTCGCCGAGGTCGAGGCCGAACTGGGCGTCAAGCTGCCGATGCGCAGCCTGTTCGATCATCCGACGGTCGCCACCCTCGCCGAGCTGGTGGCGGCAGGCCGTCCAGCGGCGAGCGCCGGGCCCCTGCAGCGTACTGCAGATGGCCGCTGGTGGCCCCTTTCCTCGGCGCAAGAACGCCTGTGGTTCCTCGACCGCCTGGAGCCGGGCGGTGGCTACAACGTGCCGAGCCCGCTGCTTCTCGCCGGCGAGCTCGCGCCGCGAGCCCTGGCCCTGGCACTGGCGGCGATCGTCGGCCGCCACGCCGTGCTGCGCAGCGTCTTCCAGCTGCACGACGGGCGGCCAGCCCAGCGCGCCCTGGCGCCACGGCCGGCCTGGCTGCCGGTGATCGATTTGAGCGGCCTCGCCGCGCCGGCCGGCGTGCGCGACGCCCTCCTCGCCCGCGAGGCCCGCCGGCCCTTCGACCTCGCCCACGGTCCGGTGCTGCGCAGCGGCCTGCTGCGCACCGCGCCGCGCGAATGGGCCCTGTGGCTGACCGTCCATCACATCGCCTTCGACGGTTGGTCGGTGGGCGTGCTGCACCGCGAGCTCACGGCGCAGTACGAAGCCTGGCGCTGCCACGGTCGGAGTGCCGAGCTGGTGCCCCTCGCGCTGCAATATGCCGACTACGCGCTCTGGGAAGCCGAGTGGCGGCAGGGCCCCGAGCTGGCAGCGGGGCTCGCCTTCTGGCGGCAGGCGATCGGCGAGGCACCACAGCTCCTCGACCTGCCGCTCGATCATGCCCGCGGCGAGCGTGGCAGGACGGCCGGCGATCGGCTCGCCGGCACCGTCTGCCGGCGCCTCGAGCCGCCGCTGGTGGCGGGCGTCGAGGCCCTGTGCCGCGAGCTCGGCTGCACGCCGTTCGTCGCCCTGCTGGGGGCCTTCCAGGTCCTCCTCGGTCGCCTCGCCGGCCAGCGCGAGCTGCTGGTGGGCACGGCGGCGGCCAACCGCAACCAGCCGGGGGTCGCCGACCTGGTGGGCTTCTTCGTCAACACCCTGGTGCTGCGCGGCGAGCTGATGCGCGCGGGCCGGCCCTTGCGCTGGCGCGAGCTCCTGCTCGACGTCCGCCAGCGCTTCGTCGCCGCCCTCGAGCACCAGGAGGTGCCTTTCGATCGCCTGGTCGCCGAGCTGGGCGGCGACCGCGATCCGGGGGCGAGCCCGCTGGTGCAGGCGGTGCTCGCCTTCCAGAGCCTGGACCTCGGCCCGCCACGGCTGCCGGGGCTCACCGTGAGCTCTCCCTGGCTGCCGCCCGGCGAGGCCAAGTTCGACCTGGTGCTGGAGGTGCGCGGCTTCGACGCCGAGCCAGAGCTGCGCCTGGAGTACACCCGCGCCCTCTTCGACCGCACCACCGCCGAACGGTTGCTCGACCACTTCGTGGCCCAGGTGGCGGCGCTGGCGGGTGGCCCGGAACAGTCGATCCTCGCCGCCCCCCTGCTCTCGGTGGTGGAGCGCCAGCAGCTCAGCGAGTGGAACGACACGGCGGCCACCTGGCCGGCGGCGGCCCTCCACGCCTGGTTCCTCGCGCAGGCTTCCCGCCAACCCGACGCCGTGGCCGCGGTGGCGCCGGCGGCGGGCGCAGCTTCCGGGCAGGAGGAGCGGCTCTCCTACGGCGAGCTGGCACGGCGAGCGCGGGCCGTGGCGGCGGCGCTCGGTCGCTTTGGTGTCAGCCTCGACGAGCCGGTGGCGATCGAGGTGCCGCGCGGGCCGGACCTCCTGGTCGCGATCGTCGGCGTCCTCTTCTCCGGCGCCGCCTACCTGCCCCTCGACCCCAAGCATCCGCTCGACCGCCGGGCGGCGACGCTGCGTGACGCTGGGGCCCGCCTGGTGATCCGCCCGCAGGCGCCCGCCGCGACTGCCGACGGCGAGACCGCCACCTTGACGCTCGCCGAGGCCCTCGCCGCCCTGCCGGCGGCGCAGCTGCCCGTGGTTCCCCCGGCCGCCCTCGCCTACGTGATCTACACCTCGGGCTCGACGGGCCGACCGAAAGGCGTGATGGTGAGCCATGGCAGTGCCCACGGCTTCGCCGCTCGGGTGGCCCGTGACCTCGGCGCCGGCCCCGGCAAGCGGCTGTTGCAGTTCGCCTCGCCCGGCTTCGATGCCTCGGTGCTCGAGATCTGGGCCGGCCTCGCCGGTGGCGCTAGCCTCTGCTTCGTGGACGAGGAGGCGCGCCTCTCGCCGAAGGAGCTGGCCGCTTTCGTCCGCCGTCACGCCATCGACTCCCTCTTCCTCACCCCGGCGGTGGCCGAGGGCATCGACGCCGCGGACCTCGGCGGCGTCACGCGGGCCATGGTGGGGGCCGACCGCTGCTCGCGCGAGCTCGCCGAGCGCTGGTCGCGGGGCCGCGTCCTGCTCAACGCCTACGGACCCACCGAGGCGACGGTCTACTGTGCCATCGGCCGGCTGGACGTTCCCTTGCACGGCGAGCCGCCGCTGGGCCGGCCGATCGAGCGGGTGCAGCTGCTGGTGATGGGCCGCACCGGCCTGACGCTGCCGGCCGGCGTGCCCGGTGAGCTGTGGATCGGCGGCGCCGGGCTCGCCCGCGGCTATCTCGGCAGGCCCGGCCTCACCGCGGCGGCATTCCGCCCGCATCCCGGCGCCGGCCGCACGGCGGCCGCCGGCGAGCGGCTCTACCGCAGCGGCGATCGCGTGCGGCTGCGGGCGAGCGGCGAGCTCGACTTCCTCGGCCGCATCGACCACCAGGTGAAGGTCCGCGGCTACCGCATCGAGCTGGGGGAGGTCGAGGCCGCCCTGCTCGCCCTGCCGAGCGTCGAGCGCGCCAGGGTGGTGGTGCGCCAGCGCGACGGCGCCGCCCGCCTGGTGGCCTATTACGTTCCGCACGGCGAGGCGCCGGCGAGCCCCGCCGAGCTCGCCGCAGGCCTGCGCCGCAGCCTGCCCGAGCCGATGGTGCCGGCCGCCTTCGTGGCCCTCGCCGCCCTGCCCCTCAACGCCAGCGGCAAGATCGACACGGGCGCTCTGCCGGAACCCGACTGGGCGAGCCTCGCCGCCGCGCGGGGGATCACGCCCCGCACCCCCACCGAGGCCAAGGTGGCCGCGATCTGGGCAGCGGTCCTCGATCGCGAGACGGTGGGCGTCGAGGACAGCTTCTTCGACCTCGGCGGCCACTCGCTCCTCGCCGCCCGCCTGCTCGCCGAGATCGAGCGCCAGCTGGGCAGCGAGCTGCCCCTGCGCGAGCTGTTCGCCGAGCCGACGGTCGCCGGCCTCGCCCGCCGGCTCGAAGCGGCCCGTGGAGAGCCGGTGCGGCGGGCGGCGATCCGCCGCGTCGAGCGCGGCGGGCCGCTGGCGCCGTCCTTCGCCCAGGAGCGGCTGTGGTTCTTCGACCAGCTGGCGCCGGGCAACACCGTCTACAACATCACGGCGGCGCTGCGCCTCGCGGGCAGCCTCGAGGTGCCGGCGCTGCGCGCCGCGCTGAGCGCGATCGTCACTCGTCACGAGGTGCTGCGGACGACCTTTGCGGCGGTCTCCGGGCAGCCGCGGCAGGTGATCGCGCCGCCTTCCCCGGTGGCGCTGCCCGTGCTGGACCTCGCTTCATTGCCGCCGGCGGGCGGTGCCGCCGAGGTCTCGCGGCTGAGCGCGGCCGAGGCCGCGCGGCCCTTCGATCTCGCCCGCGGGCCGCTGCTGCGGGTGCGGCTGCTGCGTCTCGCGCCGGCGGCGCACGTGCTGCTGCTCAACCTGCACCACATCGCGGGAGACGGTTGGTCGGTCGGGGTCTTCTTCGGCGAGCTGGCGGCGCTCTACGGCGCCTTCCATGCCGGCGAGCAGCCCCGGCTGGCGCCCCTCGGCCTGCAATACGCCGACTACGCCGCCTGGCACCGCGAGTGGCTGGCGAGCGACGAGGCCGGTGAGCAGATGCGCTGGTGGCTCGAGACCCTCGCCGGCACCCCGACGACCATCGAGCTGCCGCTCGACCGCCCGCGGCCGGCCGTCGCCGGCACTGCCGGGGCCTTCTACCGCTTCGCCCTGCCGCCCGCGCTCTCGGCGCAGGTGGGCGAGCTCGCCCGCGGTCACGGTGCCACCCTCTTCATGGTCGGCCTGGCGGCGTTCGGGGCCGTGCTCGGCCGGATGAGCGGCCAGCATGACCTCTTGATCGGCACGCCGTTCGCCGGCCGGCCGCGCTCCGAGCTCGGCGGCCTGGTGGGCTTTTTCGTCAACACCTTGCCGATCCGCCTGCGGCTGGCGAGCCCCGCTGGCGCCCCGGCCCTGCGCTTCGACCAGCTGCTGGCAGCGGTGCGGGCCCTGGCGACCGCCGCCGTCGATCACCAGATGGTGCCGCTTGAGCAGCTGATTGACCGCCTCAAGGTGGAGCGCACGCTGGCCCACAACCCGCTCTTCCAGGTGTTGTTCACCGCCCAGGATGCCGACGACCTCGAGCTCGCTCTGCCGGGCCTCGCCGTCACCCCGCTCGACGTTGAGACAGCGATCGCCCGCCTCGATATGAGCTTCGGCCTGCGCCAGGAGCGCGACTGGATCAGCGGCTCGGTGGAGTACCGCACCGATCTCTTCGACGCTGCCACCATCGAGCGCCTGGTGGCCGACTTCGAGGCGGTGCTCGCCGCTGCGGTGCACCAGCCGCAGATCGCCCTCGACGCCCTGCCGGTGGCGCGCCGCCAGGCGGTGGTGGCGCCGGCGCTGGCCGGCGCTGTTGAGCTGAGCGAGGACGCTGAGCAGGCGGCGAGCCAGCGCCTTGGGGAGGCGGAGAACCGCGTCGCCGACCGCCGCGCCGGCCTCTCTGATGCCCGCAAGGCCCTGCTCGCCAAGCTGACTCGCCGCGACGGCGGCACCGTGGGCCGGCCGGCCGGCGAGGCTGCCGCGACGGCCGGCACCGCTGCGGCAAGCCACCAACCCGCGGCAGTCACCGGCAGCGGCCCGGCCCCCGGCGGCGAGACCCAGGCTGTGGGCGAAGGGGCCTCCCGGCGCGAGGCGCTGCCTGCCGACCGCCGCGCCCTGCTTGCCAAGCTGGTCAAGAGGAGCGCCGGCGCCGCCGCGACGACGGGCGCCGAGACGAGCCGGCGGATTCCCCGGCGGCCGTCCGGTCCGGCCCCGCTCTCCTTCGCCCAGGAGCGGATGTGGTTCCTCGAACGCCTGGAGCCGGGGAGCCCGTTTTACAACGTGCCTTTCTTCCAACGTCTGCGCGGCCCGCTGGTGGTGGCCGCCTTCAGCCGTGCCCTCGACCGCGTGGTGGCGCGCCACGAGGTGTTGCGCAGCCGCCTGCTGGCTCTCGAGGGAGAGCCGCGGCAGCTGATCGACCCGGCCGTCGCCCAGCCCCTGCCGGTGGTCGACCTCGGCAGCCTGCCGGCTACCGCCCGCGAGTCGCAGGTCGAGGCGCTCTGCGCTCGCGAGGCCCTGCGCGGCTTCGACCTCGGCCGCGGGCCCGTGCTGCGCCGCACCTTGCTGCGGCTGGCGGCGGTGGACCACGTGCTGCTGCTCTCGGTCCACCACGTGGCGAGCGACAACGCCTCGGTGGCGGTGCTCCGCGGGGAGATCGCGACCAGCTACCTCGCCCTCCTGTCCGGCCACCCGCCGCACTTGCCGGAGCTGCCGGTGCAATATGCCGACTACGCGGCCTGGCAGCGGGCGTGGCTCGCGAGCCCCAGCTTCGAGGCCCAGCGCCAGTTCTGGCTGCAGCAGCTGGCCGGCTTGCCGCCCCTCCTCGAGCTGCCCACGGACCATCCCCGGCCGCCGGTGCAGAGCTACCGCGGTGGCTCGGTGATCGCGCCCCTGCCGGCGCACCTCACCGCTCCCTTCCGCGCCCTCGCCCAGCGCGAGCGGGCGACCGGCTTCATGCTGGGCCTCGCCGCTCTCTCTCTGCTGCTCTACCGGCTGACGGGCGAGCGTGACCTCGCCGTCGGCACGCCGGTCTCGGGGCGGCATGCGGCCGAGCTCGAGCCGCTCATCGGCCTCTTCCTCAACACCCTCGTGATGCGGGTGGGAGTGGCACCCGAGGCCGGGTTCGGCGCCCTGGTGGCGCGGGTGCGGGGCGTGACGCTCGACGCCTTCGCGCACCAGGAGCTGCCCTTCGAGCGGCTGGTCGACGAGCTGGCCCCGGAGCGCAGCCTCGGCCACTCGCCCCTCTTCCAGGTGATGTACGTCCACCAGCCGGCACCCGGCGCCGCGCGGGTCGACCTCGCCGGCCTGACCGTCGAGAGCCTGCCGGTGGACCTCCATTCCTCGAAGTTCGATCTCATGGTCGCGATCGTCGAGTCGGACACCGAGCTGGCCCTCGACATCGAGCACGCCCTCGACCTCTTCGACCCCACGACGGTGGCGCGCTGGCGGCGGGCGTACACCAGCTTGCTGGCAGCGGCGCTCGCCAACCCGGAAACACCCGTCGCGGCGCTGCCCATGCTGAGCCGTGCCGAGCGCTGGCAGCTCCTCGCCGAGTGGAACGACCGCGCCGCCGCCTACCCGTTCTCCAACCTCGCCGCCCTGGTGCTGGCGCCGGCCGCAGCGCAGCCGGAGGCGACAGCGCTCGCCTGCGGCGACGAGCTGTGGAGCTACGGCGGGCTGGCCGGCGCCGCCGGCCGCCTGGCCCGCCGCCTGGCCGCCGCGGGCGTCGGGCCGGACGTGCCCGTGGGCCTCGCCTGCGAGCGGACGGCGACGATGGTGGTCGCGGTCCTCGCCGTGCTGGGCGCCGGCGGCGCCTTCGTGCCCCTCGATCCGGCCTACCCGGCGGACCGCCTGGCCTTCATGCTGGCCGACTCGGGGGGCCCCCTCCTCGCCACCGATCGGGAGCTCGCCGCGCTGCCGATCGCCGGCAGCGCCCGTCAGCTGCTGCTCGAGGCGGAGCTGGCTACCGCGATGCGGGCCGAACCCCTGCCGTGGGTGGAGATCAGCCCGGAGAACCTCGCTTACGTGGTCTACACCTCGGGCACCACGGGGCGGCCGAAGGGCATCGCGCTCCCCGTCCGCGCCCTCACCAACCTGCTCGCCTGGCACCTCGCCACCTACGGGCGCGGCCGGCGCACGCTCGGCTACGCCTCGTTCAGCTTCGACGTCTTCACCTACGAGCTGATCGTGGCCCTGGGGGGTGGCGGCACGCTGGAGCTGATCCCCGAGGCGGCACGCCGCGACGAGCGGCAGCTGGCGGCGATCCTCGCCGACCGCCAGGTGGAGGAGGCGGTTCTGCCGCCGGTGATGCTGCAGCAGCTGGCCGAGCATTGGGCCGCGACCGGCGTCGACCTCGTCAGCCTGCAGCACGTGACGACGACGGGCGAGGCGATGCAGATCACCCCGGCGGTGGCCCGGCTCTTTGCCGGCCTGCCGGGCTGTGAGCTGCACAACTTCTACGGCCCGGCCGAGACCCACGGCATCACGGCCTACACTCTGCGCGAGCCGCCGGAGCGCTGGCCGATGTACCCGCCGATCGGCCATCCGATCGCCGGCGCCCAGCTCTACGTGACCGACCGCACGGGGCGGGCGGCGGCCGCGGCGACGATCGGCGAGGTGCGGATCGGTGGCGAGGGCCTGGCCCGTGGCTACCTCGGCCGGCCGCGGCTGACCGCCGAGAAGTTCGTGCCGGACCCCTTCGGGCCGCCGGGCGGCCGCCTCTACCGCACGGGGGACCTGGCCCGCTGGCGGCCGCGGGCCGAGCTCGAGTTCGTGGGCCGGGTGGACCACCAGGTGAAGCTGCGCGGCTTCCGCATCGAGCTGGGGGAGATCGAGTCGGTGCTCGGCACCCACCCCGCGGTGCGCGAAGTGGTGGCCCTGGTACGCGAGGTGGCGCGGCCGGCCGGCGGCAGCGAGAAGCGGCTGGTGGCCTACGTGGTGCCGGCCGCCGGGGCCCCGGCCGTGGCGGCGCTGCGCGACCATCTGCTGGCACGGCTGCCGGACTACATGGTCCCCTCGCAGTTCGTCTTCCTGGAAGCCTTGCCGCTGACCCAGAACGGCAAGGTGGATCGCCGCGCGCTGCCCGACCCCGAGGGTGGCGACGCGGACGCCTGGGCACCGCCGTCGACGCCTCTCGAGGAGCTCCTGGCGGGGATCTGGCGCGAGGTGCTGGGGGTCGAGCGGGTGGGCCGCCACGACAGCTTCTTCGCCCTCGGTGGCCACTCGCTCCTCGGCACCCGGGTGCTGTCGCGCGTGCTCGACACCTTTGGCGTCGAGCTGCCGCTGCGCACCCTCTTCGAGGCGCCGAGCCTGGCGGAGGCGGCGCGGGCGGTCGAAGCACGGTTGGGGGCCGGCACGGGCGCCGCGGCGCCACCGCCTGCCCCGGTGGCGCGGACGGGCCGCGAGGCGCTGTCCTTCGCCCAGGAGCGGCTCTGGTTCCTCGATCAGCTGGGCCCCGGGCAAGCGATCTACAGCTTGCCGGTGGCGCTGGCACTGGCTGGCGAGCTGTCGATCGCGGCGCTTTCGGCGACGGTGGGGGAGATCGCCCGCCGCCACGAGGTGCTGCGCTCGCGCTTCGCGGCAGCGGAAGGACGGCCCTACACCTGGGCGGTCGAACCGGCGCCGGTTCGGCTGCCGGTGGTGGACCTCGGCGGCCTCCCAGCGGCGGCGCAGCAAGCGGCGACCCTGGTGCTGGCCGAGCGGGAGGCGGCGCGGCCCTTCGATCTCGCCCGCGGGCCGGTGTGGCGGGGGATGGTGCTGCGGCGGGGGAGCACCGACCACGTGGCGGTGTTCAACCTGCACCACATCGTGGCGGATGGGTGGAGCTTCGGGGTGCTGACGGCCGAGATCGCGGCGCTGTATCCACGGTTCCAGAGGTGGGCCGGGGCGCGTGGCCGCGATGCTCGGCCCGTGGAGTTTCCTGAGGCGGATGCTGCGCTTCTCGCCCCGGCCCCAGTCCCGGCGCCGGCGATGCTCCCCGACCTACCGATTCAGTATGCGGACTTTGCGGCCTGGCAGCGGGGCTGGCTGCAGGGTGAGGCACTGGCGGCGCAGCTGGCGCATTGGCGCCAGGCGTTGGCGGGCGTGCCGTCGGTGCTCGACCTGCCCTTCGACCGCCCGCGCGGTGCCGTGCAGACCTTCCGCGGCGCTCACGTGCCCGTGGAGCTGACGCCGGAGGTCGCGGCGCGCCTCGCCGCGGTGGCGGCGGAACACCGGGCGACCCCGTTCATGGTGCTGCTGGCTGCCTTCGCCACCCTCCTCGGGCGGCTGAGCGGCGAGGACGATGTGGTGGTGGGCTCGCCGGTCGCAAATCGCGGCCGGCGCGAGCTCGAAGGTCTGATCGGCCTCTTCGTCAACAACCTGGCCCTGCGAGCCGAGCTCGGCGGCGAGCCCACCTTCGCCGGCCTGCTGGCCCGCCTGCGCCTGGTGGTGCTCGGCGCCTACGCCCACCAGGACCTGCCTTTCGAGCGCCTGGTCGAAGAGCTTGGCGTGGCGCGCAGCCTGGCGCACCATCCCGTCTTCCAGGTGGTGCTGAGCTACCAGGCACGGGCCGCGAGCGAGCTCAGCCTGCCCGGCCTCACGTTGCGGCCCGTCGAGCTGGCCGACACGACGGCGAAGCTCGATCTCCTCTGCGGCTTCGCCGAGACCGCGACGGGCCTCGCCGGTGCCCTGCAGTACAACGCCGATCTCTTCGATGCCGCCACCGGCACCCGGCTGGCCCGCGGCCTCGGCCGCCTGCTCGCGGCCGGGCTCGCGGCGCCGGAACGGCGGCTCGGCAAGCTTCCCTTGCTGGCCGCCGCGGAAGCGGCGCAGCTGCTTGGTGAATGGAGCGGCAGGGGCGCCCAGCTCGCCCCGGCGGGCCGCCTCGAGGAGCTCTTCAGCCGCAGCCTGGCGCGGGGCCCGGAGGCCATCGCCCTTGAGACGGCGGACGAGCAGCTGAGTTACGGTGCGCTGGCCCAGCGGGCCGCGGTGCTCGCCGGGCGCCTGGTCGCGGCCGGGGTGGGGCCCGAGGGGCGGGTGGCCGTGCTGCTGCCGCGGGGGATCGATTTCGCCGTCGCGGTGCTGGCGAGCTTCGCCGTGGGCGCTGCCTACGTGCCCCTCGACCCGGCCCATCCGCGCGAGCGGTTGGCCTTCTTGCTCGCCGACTCGGCGGCCCAGGGCGTGCTCACCCGCCGTGAGCTCGCCGCGGTGCTGCCGCCCGAGGCGGCGGTCCTCTGGCTCGACGAGCCTGCGCCGGCTGAGACCGCGGCCTGGAGCGGCGCTCCCGCGGCGCCGCCAGAAGCCCTCGCCTACGTGATCTACACCTCGGGCTCGACGGGCCGCCCGAATGGCGTGATGGTGCCCCACGCGGCGGCCCGGCGGCTGCTCGAATCGGCTCTCTTCGCCTTCCGCATGGAGCCGGCGAGCCGCCTTCTGGCCCAGGTCTCGACCAGCTTCGATGCCTCGGTGCTCGAGCTCTGGCTCGCCCTCGCGAGCGGCGCCCGGCTGGTGGTTGCCGACGAGGCGACGCGGGTCGACGGTGAGGCCTTGACCGCCTACTGCCGCACGCGGCAGGTGACGACGGGGGTGCTGACCCCGGCGGTTCTCGCCCTGCTGGAGCCGGCGGCTCTCCCCGCCCTCACCACCCTGAGCGTCGGCGGCGAGAGCTGCCCGGCCGGCCTCGCCGCCCGCTGGGCCGTGGGCCGGCGGCTCCTCAACTGCTACGGCCCCACGGAAGCGGCGATCTACGCCACGGTGAAAACCGTGGACGCGGCCGAGCTGAGCGGCGGCGAGCAGCGCGAGGCGCCCCTCGGCAGACCGGTCACCGGCACCTGCGTCTACGTCCTCGACCGCCGTGGCGCGCCCGTGCCGCCGGGAGTGGCGGGCCAGCTCTGGCTCGGCGGTGGCGGCCTCGCCCGCGGCTACGTCGGGCGGCCGGCGCTCTCCGCCTGGCGCTTCCAGCCGGACCCGTTCGGCGAGCAGCCCGGCGAGCGCCTCTACCGCACGGGGGACCGCGTGCGCTGGAACCACCACGGAGAGCTCGAGTTCCTCGGCCGGGTGGACAGCCAGGTGAAGGTCCGTGGCCTGCGCATCGAGCTCGGCGAGGTGGAGGCCGCCCTGCAGCGGCACCCGGCCCTTGCCGAGGCGGTGGTGACGGCCCCCGTCACGGCCCAGGGTAGCCGCACGCTCGCCGCCTACGTGGTGCCGGCGGCGGGGGAGGCCGGCGGCGCCGGGCTGGTGGCGCGGTTGCGCGCGGACCTCGCCGCCACTCTCCCCGAGTACATGGTGCCGGCGCTCTGGGTGGAGCTCGCCGCCCTGCCCCGCACGCCGACGGGCAAGCTCGACCGCCGCGCCCTGCCGCCGCCGGTCGCCGAGGCAGCCGCCCAGGTGCCGCCCCGCGACCTCTGGGAGCTCGCCCTGGCGCGCATCTGGGGCGAGGTGCTGGGGCTCGCGGAGGTCAGCGTCGAGAGCGACTTCTTCGCCCTCGGCGGCCATTCGCTCCTCGCCGTGCGCCTGCTGGCGCGGATCGAGGCCGAGCTGGGGGTGAAGCTGCCGCTCGCCAGCCTGTTCGCGGCGAGCACGGTCGCCGCCCTGGCTCGCCTCGTCCGCGAGGGCGGGGCCGGCGCCGCCTCGCTCCTGGTGCCGATCGTCCCCGGCGGCACGCGGCCGCCCCTCTTCCTCGTCCACCCGGCGGGCGGGGACGTCCTCTGCTACGGCACCCTCGCCCAACACCTCGGCGAGCAGCTCCCTGGCCAGCCGGTCTACGGCCTGCGCTCGGCGGGCCTCGAGGCGGGCGAGGAGCTTGCTCCCTCGCTCACGGCGATGGCCGCCGCCTACGTCGCCGAGGTGAGGCGGCGCCAGCCGCAGGGCCCCTACCAGCTGGGCGGTTGGTCGCTCGGCGGCCTGGTGGCCTACGAGATGGGCCGGCAGCTGCTGGCGGCGGGCGAGACGGTGGCAGCGCTCCTGGTGATCGACACCACGGCCGGCACCGGAGAGGCCTACCGCACGCCGGACGAGGTCGATCTGCTGTTGGATGTCGCGGCCTATGTCGAGACGCTGTGGGCACGGCCGCTGGGCCTCTCCCGCGGTGACCTCGTGCCGCTCGCCTCGGCAGCACGGCTCGACCTCTTGCTGGCCCACCTGGGCGCGGTGGGCTTCCTGCCGGCCGGCACCGGCCCGGAGCCGATCCGCCGCCTGCTCGCCGTCTATCGGGCCAACCTCGAAGCCGCCGCGGCCTACCGGCCGGAGCCGCCGCCGGCCGGCACCCGGCTGCCGGTAAGCGTGCTGGCGGCGGGGGAGCGCGGCGGCGCCGAGACCCTCGCCGGCAATGCCCTGCTGGCCGATCCGACCTTGGGTTGGGGCGCCCTGGTGGGCGAGGTCGCGGTCGAGGTGCTCGCCGCCAACCACCTGAGCCTGCTCGCCGAGCCTGCGGTGGCGGCGCTCGCCGCCGCGATCGCCCCGCGGCTCGCGGGCGACGGCGGCGAGCTGGAGCTCGGGTCGGGCCTCAGCTCTCGCGCTTGAAGGTGCCCTCGGCGGCGGTGATCTCCGAGCCGTCGGGGAAGCCGTAGCGCAGCTGGTAGTCGATCTCGTCGGCGTTCTTGAGGGTGAAGATCTCGATGCGGGTGAAGATGTCCCCGCTCACCGGTGACAGCTCGGGGCCGCGGAACTCCAGACGCTTGCCGTCGGTCGACAGGGTGCCCTCAGCACGCAGGTAGGTGGTGTGGTCGTTGCCGAGGACCAGGCTCCAGTAGGTCCGCAGCTTGTTGTCGTACCCGAAGTAGTTGTCGCCGTGGTAGAAGGGCTTCTTGGTCGCCAGCTCGGCCGCCTCAACGGTGTCGATGCGCTGCATCACGCCGTAGAGGAAGCGGCCGTCGTGCAGCCAGCGGTTGTCCATCGTGGTGGTGATCATGTGCATGGGCGGTGGCGAGCCGAAGCCCCAGACCTTGGTCGCCGCCTTCCACTTGCCCGCCATCCAGTCGATCGCCCGGTGGCTGTCGTGGGGCGTGGCGTAGTAGATGGACAGCTCACGGTCGTAGGGTTGCTCGGCCTCCTTGGCCGTCGTCTGGGCACGGCCCGGCATCGCCGCGGCAAGGCACAACAAGGTCACAGCCAGTCGCTGCTTGTTCACTCTCCGACCCCCTTGCTCGAGTTGAAGGCGGTCCCGCGGGTGGCTGTCGAGCCATGGCCCGGGGGCGCCTGATCTAGCAGCGCCGACCGGTCCGCGAACGGGCTCGGCCGCAGTGGGCGCACCCCCACCAACGCTGCACCCCTAGAGTGCAGCCTAGGGCCGGAACGCGGCAGCGACGGGGCGAGCCAGGCGGCTAGCCGTGGTGCTTGAAGGTGCCCTTGATGGCCGTGATCTCAGAACCGTCCTGGAAGCCGTAGCGCACCTGGTAGTCGATCTCGCCGGAAGCCTTGTGCTCGAAGACCTCGATGCGGGTGAAGCTGTCACCGGTCACTGCCGAGACCTGCGAGCCGAGCAGCTCGAGGCGTTCGGTCTTGGCGTCGAGCGACCCTGCGGCCTGGAGATAGGTGGTGTAGTCGGTCCCGAGGACCAGGCTCCAGTAGGACCGCTCTTTGTTGTCGTAGCCGAAGAAGCTGGTCGACTGGTAGAACGGCGGTTTGGCGAGCTCTGCGGGTGTCGAGCCCTCGAAGTCCTTGAGGTCGGACTCGAGGAAGCGGCCGTTGTACAGCCAGTGGTTGTCCATCGTCGCGTAGATGTGGGCCTCGGGCGGGGGGGAGCCGTAACCCCAGATGGTCAGGTTGCCCTCCCAACTGCCCTCCAGCCAGTCGATGGCGCGATGAGATTGGTTGGGGGTGCTGTAGTACTCGGCGAGGTCGGCGGGCGCCGGTGCCTCGGCCTCTTTGGCGTTCTTCTGAGCGTCGGCGGCACCAGCGGTGGTGAGGCAGAGGACCAAGGCGAAAACAGCGAGATTCTTCCTTTTAAGCATCTTCTTTACGACCAGCATGGGAGGCCCCTTTCTGGGCAGCGGAAACCCTGCGTCGGCGCCAGCGGGCGCCCTGGAGCAGAGGCTTCGGAGACGTGCCCGTTCACTGTATTGAATTTCTGCAAGATAAACTACACAGATACAAGAGCGCGTCCCGCTCTCCCCCTCTACAGTGCACTAGTAGGGATCAAGCGTGCCCAGGGCACGCTTGCTAGTGCCACCGCCTTCAAGCCGGGCCGCGCTCAGCCGCCCACTTCTGAGGGTTCCACGCTGCAATCTTCGGCGAGTCAACGCAGTCTCCTTGGCCCGCGCTGCGGGCGGGGCACGAACGAGACCGACGAGAACGACGGATGAGTGATGAGCAGAGGTCGGCACTCTCGGGTGCGATCGCCATCGTGGGGATGGCGGGTCGTT
>CAYQRE010000049.1:0-20999 GCA_964420075.1 uncultured Thermoanaerobaculia bacterium
CGCCGCCGCTGCTCAAGCAGATGGTCCAGGCCGGGCGCCTGGGCAAGAAGAGCGGGCGGGGCTTCTACGATCACAGCAAGAAATAGCGGGCCGGGGAGCTCGGGCGGCCGCCAGCCGGCCGCCGCCCGCCGTTGCCCCGCCGGGAAAGCCGCATAGAAAGCACGATGGCAAGCCTGAACGTTGCTGACTCTGGCCTCGAAGTCCTCTTCGGTACCCACGACGAGCATCTGCGCCGGATCGAGGGCGCCTTTGGCGTCTCGATCGCGGCGCGCGGCTCCGAGCTCAAGATCTCCGGCGAGCCCGCCGGGGTCGAGGCCGCCGAGCGGCTGGTGCGCGAGCTCTGCACCCTGGTGGAGGAGGGCTATCGCTTCCGCCCGGGCGACATCCCGACGGCGATCCGCGTCCTCGCCGAGGACCCGACGACCTCGCTGCTGAGCTTCTTCCGCCCGGACGGTCCGCTCGCCGCCGTCCGCCGCCTGGTGGCGCCGCGCAGCGTCAAGCAGCAGGACTACCTGCAGGCGATGATCGACCACGACATGGTGATCTCGGTCGGGCCCGCCGGCACCGGCAAGACCTACCTCGCGGTGGCGATGGCGGTGGCCGCCCTCAACGAGAAGAAAGTGCGCCGCATCGTGCTCGCCCGCCCGGCGGTCGAGGCGGGGGAGAAGCTGGGCTTCCTGCCCGGTGACCTGGCCGACAAGGTGAACCCCTATCTGCGCCCGCTCTACGACTCGCTCTACGATCTGATGGGCTATGAGAAGGTGGCCCGCTTGCTCGAGCGCGGGACCATCGAGGTGGCCCCGCTCGCTTTCATGCGTGGCCGCACCCTCAACGACAGCTTCATCATCCTGGACGAGGCGCAGAACACCACCTCCGAGCAGATGAAGATGTTCCTCACCCGGGTGGGCTTCAACTCCAAGGCGGTGATCAACGGCGACGTGACGCAGGTCGACCTGCCGGCGGGCAAGCCCTCCGGCCTCTTCGAGGCCCGCCAAGTGCTCGCCGGCGTCGAAGGCATCTGCTTCATCGAGTTCGACCAGCGCGACGTGGTGCGCCACGTGCTGGTGCAACGGATCATTACCGCCTACAATCGCTGGGACGAACAACGACAGATCGGGAGCTCCCCGGCGGCGGGCAGGTTGCCGGCGCCGGATCGAGATCACCGCTGATGCCAGCGGTCAAAGGCCATCGACCGGACCATCCTGCCGTCCCCGAGCGTCGCCCGGGGCGCTTCGCGCGATTGTTCGCGCGGAGCTTCGAGCTGTGGCAGCGCGCGCTGTCGATGCCGGTGGTTTGGCTTGCGGTGCTCGGCCTGGTGGGTGGCGCGGCGCTGACCCCGTGGAGCCAGCTGCTGGTGCCGCGCGTCGAGGTGGGCGCGATCGCCGATCGCGACTACGTGGCTCCGCACGACCTCCTTCTCCCCGACGAGGAGACCACGCGAGCCCGCCAGGAACGGGCCCGTGAGAGCGTCCTACCGGTCTACGACTACGACCCGGACACCGGCCTCGACGAGCGGCTGGCCAACTTCTTCGCCGACGGCCGCCAGCTCGCCCAGCTGGCGCCGGCCCGCCGCAAGAGCGAGACGGTCCAGACGCGGCTGGACGAGATCGTGGTCGGGAGCGGGCTCAAGGCGTCGGCGGCGCAGGCGAGCCTGTTGCTGGAGCAGAACTTCTCGGCCGATCTCGAAGACCGCCTGCGTGGCGTCGCGGCACGGGCGGCACGCCGCGGCATGGTGCTCGGCAAGCAAGCCCTGCTCGAGAACCGGTTGCGCGGCATCAGCCTGCGCAATCTGCAGACCGGCACCGAGACGACCGCCCTCGACCTCTACAGCTACCTGGCCTTCCCGACCGAGGTCGGCGAGCTCCTGGACAGCGACGTCCGCGACTGGCCCAACCTGACCTCGGCGCAGCGCCGCTCGCTAGTGGCCTTCCTTCAGGCCAATCTCACCCCCAACCTCCACTTCAACAAGAGCGAGACCGTGGCGCGGCAGGCCGAGGCGGAACGCGCCACGGCACCGAGCTTCAACCAGGTGCGCCGCGGCCAGATCATCGCCCGCCAGGGCGACCAGCTCGACGCTACCGCGGTGCGCCGGATCACCGCCTACCAGTCGACCGGGGCGCCATTCTGGGGCCGGGCGCTGCCGATCCTGGGCGTCTTGGTGCTGTTGGCGCTCGCTGCCTGGTTGCTGTGGCTGACGCTCGGCGGCGAGCGGCTGGGCGAGGTCGGTCGCCGCCGGCTCTACGGCGAAGCGATGTTCTTGCTGGTGGTGTCGCTCCTGGGCGCCAAGCTCTGCTTCATCACTGCCGAGGCCCTCGCCGGTTCCTTCGACCAGGCGCCGTTCGACTCCAACCTGAGCTATCTCTACGGCGTGCCCTATGCCGCCCTCGGGCTCTGCGCAGCGTTGCTCCTCGGCCGGCCGACGGCGGTGGCGATCGCGTTGGTCTTCTCGCTGCTCGCCAGCCGCTTCGCGCCGGCAGACGCCGGCACTGTGATGCTCCTCTCGCTGGCCGGTTCGCTGGCCGTGATCTACTCGCTCGATCACTACCAGGTCAAGCAGCGCCTGGTGATGACCCGCCTCGGTTTCGCCGTCGGGGGCGTCAACAGCTTGCTCGCCCTGTTGCTCTGGGCGCTCGCCGGCGGGCGGCCCGGCGGCTCGGCCCAGCTCGGTTTTGACATCCTCTGTGGCGTCGCCGGCGGCGTCCTGGCGGCGACCGTCGCGAGCTCGGCCCTGCCCATCTTTGAGGCCGTTCTCGGGCTCGCCACCGACATCAAGCTCGCTGAGCTGGCGAACACCAACCTGCCCCTGCTGCGCCGGCTGGCCTACGAGGCCCCGGGCACCTTCCAGCACTCGCTGATGGTGGCGAACCTCGCCAAGCACGCCTGCGAGGCGATCGGCGCCGACGCTCCGCTGGCCTACACCGCGGCGCTCTACCACGACGTCGGCAAGATGCTGCGCCCCGACTACTTCGTGGAGAACCAGCGAGGCGACAACCCGCACAACAAGCTGCAGCCGTCGATGAGCGCCCTGGTGCTGACCAGCCACGTCAAGGACGGCGTCGACCTCGCCCGCCAGCACCACCTGCCGCAGCCGATCCTCGACGCCATCGAGCAGCACCACGGCACGCGGCTGATCAAGTACTTCTACAGCCGCGCCGTCGAGCAGCAGGCCAAGCTCGGCGGCGAGGTGCGCGAGGAGAGCTTCCGCTACCCGGGGCCGCGGCCGCAGAACCGGGTGATGGGCGTCTTGATGCTCGCCGACGCCATCGAGGCGGCGAGCCGGACGTTGCTCGAGCCGTCGTTGCTGAAGATCCGCACGCTGATCCGCACCATCGTCGAGGACTGCCTCCACGACGGCCAGCTCGACGACACCGACCTCACCCTCGCCGACCTCTCGCGCGTCCAGGAGTCGTTCGTGCGAGTACTGACCAACATCTTCCACCAGCGGGTCGACTACCCGGGCTTCGACTTCAACGCCCGGCCCCACGGCGAGCGAGAGCGCGCGGGCGAGAAGAAGGGCGCGAAGGTCGTCCCTCTCTCGGGGGCCCGCGCATCTTGAGAAAGGGATCGATGCAGCTGCAGTCCATGGCGGAGGTGGCACCGCCCGCGGGGCAGACGGCACCCGACGTGACGATCCAGAACCCCTGCCAGTACCCCGAGGCCGGCGCCCGCCGACTGCGCCCCTGGCTCGAGCGGCTGACCTCGGCGCTCTGCCCGGCGCGCTCCAGCCTGGTGGTGCGCTTCGTCTCCGACCGCGAGATGCGCCGCTTGTCGCGCGACTTCCGCGGTAAGGACGCGACGACGGACGTCCTGTCCTTCCCCGGTGAGGATGGGCTCGACGGCACGCACGTGGGGGACGTCGTAATCTCGGTGCCGACCGCCCGCCGGCAGGCCCTGGCCGCCGGCCACCCGTCGGAGGTCGAGCTGCAGGTGCTCATCCTCCACGGCGTGCTGCACTGCCTGGGCCACGACCACGAGACGGACGACGGCGAGATGGAGCGTCTCGAACGGCGCTTGCGGCGCCAGTGGATCGTCCATGCTTGACCCTTCCTGGTGGCTGTGGGCGGCGGCCCTTCTCGCCCTCTTCGCCGCGGGCCTGATGGTGCTCTCGGCCTTGCTGGAGCGCAGTGGCCCGATCCGGCTCCGGCACTTCAGCGAGGAGGCCGGCGGCCGGTTGCGCCAGCTTCTCGAGTCGCCACACCGCTTTGAGGCCTTTCGCTACCTGCTGTCCTTCTGGGCCAAGGTGCTGCCGGCGGCGTTCGCCGCGGCCTTGCTGCAGCTGCTGCGTGCCCTCGGCGTGGGCGACGGCAGGGCGATGCTCTGGGCGCTGGTGGCGACCGGGCTCTTCATCCTCGGCATCGAGCTGCTCAACCGGGTATTGGTCGGCAACTACCCGGAGCTGGCGCTCGCCAAGCTGACGCCGTCCTATCGCCTCGCGCAGCTGCTCCTCGCCCCGGGCATCGCCCTCGTGGCGCCCCTGATCCCGCGTCCGAAGGCGCACCGCCACGACGAGCCGGAAGAGGATGACGAGGCGTCCGAAGAGGAGATCGAGGCGTTCATCGACGTGGGAACCCGCGAAGGGATCCTCGAGCCAGGCCAGGGTGACCTGGTGCGTGGCGTGGTGGACTTCGGCGACACCCAGGTCAAGAGCGTGATGACGCCCCGCATCGACATCGTGGCCGCACCCTCGACGACGGGCCTCGACGAGCTCGCCGATCGCTTCATCGAGTCGAGCTGCTCGCGGATCCCCCTCTACGCCGACTCGGTCGATCACGTGATCGGGATCCTCCACATCCGCGACCTCCTGCGAGGTCTGCGCTCGGAACCGCGGCCGTCCGCCGTGGCGCTCGCCAAGCCGGCCTACCACGTGCCGCTCACCAAGGCCCTCGACGAGCTGCTGCGCGAGCTGCAGGCCCGCTTCGCGCAGATGGCGATCGTCGTCGACGAGTACGGCGGCACTGCCGGGTTGGTGACCGTCGAGGACCTCGTCGAGGAGATCGTCGGTGATCTCGGCGACGAGCACGAGGAGCTCGAGGTGCGGCCGGCGCCCCTGCCGGACGGCGCCTGGAGCATGGAGGGGCGCACCAAGCTCTCCGACCTCGAGGAGATCTTCGGTGTCGAGCTCGAGGACGAGGTCAACGAGACGGTCGCCGGTCTCCTCCTCTCGGAGCTCGGCGAAGTTCCCGAGGTCGACGCCCAGGTGGAGATCGCGGGCCTGCGTTTCACGGTTGAAAAGGTCTCGGAGCGCCGCATCGAACGGGTCCGGGTCGAGCGCGCCGGCGTCGGTGCCGGCGGGGAGGAAGGGTAGTGGCAAAGAGCGGGCGAGTAGCCCTGGTCGGGCGCCCCAACGCCGGAAAATCGACGCTGATGAACCGTTGGCTGGGCGAGAAGGTGTCGATCGTCTCCGACAAGCCGCAGACGACCCGCCATCGGATGGTTGGGATCCTGAGTGAAGAGCGAGGGCAGATCGTCTTCTTCGACACCCCCGGGATGCACAAGCCGCTCTACCGGCTCAACCGCCAGATGGTCCAGGCGGCGCTGGATGCGCTCGCCGACGCCGACGTCGTCTGTGTGCTGGTCGATGCTGCCGCGCCGAGCGGCCATGGTGACGCTTACCTGCTCGACCTCGTCAACCGGGTGGAGAAGCCGAAGGTCCTCTTGCTCAACAAGATCGATCGCATCGAGAAGTCCCGTTTGCTGCCGCTGATGGAGCGCTACGCACGCGAGGGAAGCTTTGTCGAGATCGTCCCCATCTCGGCGAAGAGCGGCGACGGCGCCCAGCTCGCCCTCGACCTCCTCTGGCAGCGCCTCGGGGAAGGCGCGCCGGCTTACGATCCCGAGCTGCTCACCATCCACCCGGAGCGCTTCCTGGTCGCCGAGCGGATCCGTGAGAAGGTGCTGGCGGCCACGGCCGACGAGCTGCCCTTCACTACCGCGGTGGTGATCGAGCGTTGGGAGGAGGTAGCGGAGAAGGGCCTCCTGCGCCTGCATGCCAGCCTGCTCGTCGAGCGCGAGGGGCAGAAGAAGATCTTGATCGGCAAGGGGGGGCAGAAGATCAAGGAGATTGGGACGGCCGCCCGGCTCGACCTTGAGGAGCACCTCGGCCAGCGCGTCTACCTCGACCTCAACGTGCGCGTCGAACCCAACTGGCGGGAGAACCCCCGCATCCTGGCGCAGCTCGATCGCGACGTCGACCTCGGCCTCGACGACTGACCACGAAGCGCTCGTGACCCTTGCGAATCGAATCGCGCTAAGATCAAGGCAGCAACGGCGTGGAGCACGATCGAAAAAGGGGGGTCCGCCCGGGCCAGACTGCTTGCGGCACCTGACCGGGGCAGACCCCTAATCTCTGCCTGTGCTACTGCCTTGCTACCTTCCGAGCTCTTTCGGGGAGAGCCCGGCCGGTTCCTGACTTCCTGATTCCTGAGTCTTGGCTCCAGCAGCCCCTGCGGAGCCTCGGAGCGGACGGCCTCGAAGCCGGTCGCACCGAGGCTCTGGCCAGGGTGCGCCGTCAGGGCCTGCCACACGCGCCCGGGTGGGGCTGGTGCGGCAGCACGGCTCGTCAACGAAACCGGCGCGAGCGTTCGCGGGAGCGACCGACCGCGCAGCAGGCACGGCCAGGCTCAGCCGGCGGGAGAAGACGAGGGCCGTCCGTGGGGACGGAGATCAAATTCGCAGGGGAAGTGGCGCGATACGGCGCAGGCTGCGAGCGGTGCCGAGTACCTGCGGGAGAGGTTCGGAGCGAACGGTGGGGTCCAGAGCGCGGCTCGCCGCGGTCTCGCCGCCGGTGTCCGGCCGCAGCTCGAGGGCGGCGAGCTCGCCGGTCGCCGAGACCAGCTCGGATGGTACGGGCCGCGCCCCCAGGTCGAGCGGATGCTCCCAAGCCGGTTCGACGGCCGTGGCACAGGAGTCGACCAGCCAAATCTCACCGCGGGCCACTTGCAGAGAAAAGCTGCTGCCCGTTCTCTCATGGAGGGGGGCGACGTGGACCTCGCTGCTCTGCCCGACCATTCGCTCGGCGCCCCAGGACTCGGCGCGTAGGGCGAGGCGGATCGACTGCGCCGGCAGGTTCGGCACCGTCCAGAGGTAGGCGTTGGCCTTGCCGTTGAGCTCGTGGGTGAGGCGGACGTTGAAGCTCCTGCCGCCGTCGAGGGAGAGCAGGAGCTCCATCTCGCGGCTGCCTTGCGGCGCCCCCGTCCACTGGATGGCGACGACCTCGCCGGGATGGATCGTCTCGCCGGCGGCCGGCTGCAGGAAGCGGAACTCCTCGGCGCTGGCGGGAAGCGCCGCCACGAGGAGCCCACAGGCGAGAAGCCAGCAACGCCGCATAAGTGGCGGCAGTCTAGACCCGTTCGGAGTGAGCGTCAATTGCGGCGCGACGCCGGGCAGCCGGTCCAAGCGGCCGCCCGGCGGGCCCCCGCTACTTCTGGAACATCTCCGCGATGGGAACGATCTTGACGTCCTCGGCACGGATGCCGAACGGATAGGCGGCGATGATCTTGTCCTCGTCGAGGACTGCGGGCGGCTTCTCCGAGGGGTAGGTGATCGGCGTCGCGGACCCGGAAACCAGGTCGGCCTTGAGCTTGTCGGCGGTGCCGGTGACGATCGCGATCTTCAGATTGGCCGTCGACAAGTACTTCTTGATCGCGGCGTTGACCTCGTCGCGGGTGAGCGAGGCGATGGTGCTGCGGAACCGCTGCAGGTGGCCGTCGCCGGTGATGCCGTAGAAGCGGTCGTCGATGGCGTATTCGAGGCGGCCTCCGGTGTTGTCGGCGAAATGGAGCACGTACTTGCTGAGGAAGGACTTGGTGAGCTGGAACTGCTCTTCCGTCAAACCGTTCGCCACCAGCGCATCGATCTCGCGCAGCGCGGCGCGCAGCGCGAACAGCGCGTGGTCGTTCGGCAGGGTGCGGATCCAGACCTCGAACATCTGTGAACGCCGGCCGACGTTGGCGGGCGGCACGCTGCGGAAGCCACCCTGGGGGAAGGCCTCGATGTAGGAGTAGTCGCCGTAGTTGAGGCCGCGGGCCTCACGGATCACCTGGTAGAGGTGCGAGGCCGAGTTGCGGTGCTCGCCGAGCCAGGAGTTGGCGAGCCAGAGAGCGTAGAAGTCCCGCTCGCCGCGCCGGACGGGAATCGGCACGCCGATGCTGATCGAGGAATCGGCGTCCGGCTTGGCGACGAGCAGCACCTGGCGGCCGAGGATCGCCGCCGGCTGCGGTGCCGCGACGGCTGCCGGGGTGCCCTCGGGCAAGGCGGCGAGGCGGGTGCGGACCTGATCGATCAGCGAGGCCGGGTAGCCGCCGCCGAGGCCGAAGGTGACGTTGTCACGGGTGTAGTGGCCCTTGTAGAAGGCCTTGACGTCGTCGAGGGTGATGGCGTCGAGGCTCTCGACCGTCCCCGGTGGGATATGGCCGTAGGGCGTTCCGGCGTAGACGAAGTTCATCAGAGCTGCCTTGCCGAGCTCCTCGTCGGAGGAATAGCGCAGCCCCTTCTCGATGCTGTTCTTCAAGTCGGTACGCAGGCGCTCGAAATCGGCCGGGTCGAACTTCGGGCGGACGACGGCGGCGGTGATGAGATCGAGGTAGGGCGCGAGGAAGTCGACGTGGACCGTGCCGGAGAAGTTGCTCATCTCGTAGCCGACCTGGCCGCCGTAGCTGGTCGCCATCGGGAAGAGGGCCTGCAGGATCTCGGGATAGCTGTGGTCCTGGGTGGCACCCTCGGCGAGCAGGCTGCCGGTGAGGAAGGCGAGGCCCTCCTTGCCCGGTGGATCGTCCTGGGAGCCGACGCGGAACCAGAAGCTGAAGCTGACCGTGGGCTCGTTGGCGACGGGCAGCAGGACCGGTTCGGCGCTGCTGCTGGCACTCGCCGGCGAGCCAGGGAGGAGCAGGCCGCCGAGCAGCAGGCCGCCGACGGCGAGGAGCAGGGAGCAGGAGAGGTAGGGGCGGGGGTTCATGGGCTCACTCCTCGCAGGATTCCCACCGTGCGCCGAGCCGGCACCAGGAAGCGGCGCGCTGCGGCCTGGATGTCGGCGGGCGTCACGCCGTCGAGAGACGCGTAGAAGGTGTCGAGCTGATCGATGCCGCCGGTGAGCGCGATGAAACGCGACAGGCTGCGCGCCACCGAGTCGGGCGTGTCGAGGCCCATCAGGAACGAGTACTTGATCCGGCTCTTCAGGTCCGCCAGCCGCTGGGCGTCGGGAGGGTTGTCCTGGAAGCTGCGGATGGTGTCTTCGATCGCCTTGCGGACGTCGCCGACCTTGGCCTCGTCCTTGACCATGGCGATGATGTCGAAGAGACCGGGGTCACGGCCGGCGTCGCCACTCGCCCGCAGCACCTGCGCCACCTGGGTGTCGAGCACCAGCTTCTGGTAGAGGTCGCTGGTCTCGCCGAAGGCCAGCTCGGCCAGCAGCTCGGTGGCCGCTACGCTGCGGCTGGCCGGATCGAAGCCGTCGATCTTGTAGGCCATCCACAGCATCGGCAGCGAGCGTCCCGAGAACTGCACCTCGGTCTGCCGCTCGAGCTTCTGCTCCGGCTCGGTGGGCACCTTGGGCGCCACGTAGCCAGGCTTCCAGTCGCCGTAGAACTTGCGGATGAGCGCCATCGTGGGCGCGACCTCGACGTCGCCGACGACGAGGACCACGCAGTTCTCCGGCCGGTAGAAGCGGGCCAGGAACTCCTTCGAGTACTCGTAGAGGGTCGGCATCGCCTTGATGTCGGCCTCGTAGCCCATCGTGGTGTGCTTGTAGGTATGGGCGTCGAAGGCGGTGTTGCGCATCGCCTCGTAGAGCGAGAAGAAGGGGCTCGTGCGGTTCTTGCGGTACTCGCCGTAGACCGCTCCGGCCTCGGTCTTGAACGCGCCCTCCTCGTAGGAGAGGTTCTGGAAGCGGTCGCTCTCGAGGTCGATCACCGTCGGCAGGTCTTCGGCGGCGATCCCAAAGTAGTACTGCGTGAGATCGGTCGAGGTGCTGGCGTTGAAGTTCGCGCCGAGCGCCGTCAGCTTGGCGCCATAGACGTCGGCGGGGTACTTCTTGGTGCCGCGGAACATCATGTGCTCGAAGAAGTGCGCGAAGCCGCTGCGGCCCGGCTCGACCTCGTCGCGGGAGCCGGTGCGGACGACGGTCCAGAAGGCGGCGAGGCCCCCGGAGCGCATCGGGATGACGACCACGGTGAGGCCGTTGGGTAGCTTCTCGGTGTGGGTGGGGTAGGGGAAGAGTCTCTTCGCGGGTGCCGGTTCGGGCGTGCCCTCGGCGGCGGCCAGGGCCGGCGACAGCCAGCCGACGGCGAGGGCGAGGGCGATCAACAATCTCGTCAAGGGTTCCTCCTAGAGAGACCTGGTGTTGCGGCCCGCGGTGCTGGAGGGCCGCGCTCGCGGTGGGGTCGAAGGTGGGCGCACGGACCGCCCGCACTTGGCTCGATGATAGCCGATTCCGCCGCCGCGACCGTTCAGATCAGGCCGGAGCGCATCGCCTTGGCGACCGCCTGCGAGCTCGCTCGCTGCCCGGCCGATGTCCATCAGCATCGCCAGCCTGCCGCCGAAGGCGAGCCCCGCGGCGACGACGGCTAGGAACCAGGGCCGCTGCCAAAGGGGCGGCAAGACGCTGATAGCGACAGCCGCCCCCGGTCGCGCCCCGCGGCTTGAGCTCGGGATGGGCACCAGCTGCTCGCCGCCCTCCAGGCCCACCGCCGGCAGGACGGCACAGCAGCCCGGGGGCCACATCCAGGCCCCGGCGGCCCCGGCTGCGCCCTTTCTGCCGGCGTGGGCTGCTAGCATCCGCGCGCGATGGATGCGGCCGCCAACCGCTCGCTCGAGCGCCTGAGAGAGACCCTGCGCCGCCTGCTGCGGCGGGGGGCGCGGCCGAACCTGGTGCGCCTGCTGGGCCGGCTGCGGCCGGGCGACGTCAGCGTGATGCTGCAGGGGATGACGCCCGGCGAGCGCTTCGCCGCCTTCCGCATCCTCAACGACAGCTTCCCCGACACCGCTGGCGACGTGCTGACCGACCTCGAGGCGGCGCAGCGGGTCGAGATCCTCGAGCGCCTCGACCTCGACACCATCGCCGGCATCCTCCGCCGGCTGGCGGTCGACGACGCCGTCTTCCTCGTCGAGTCGCTGCCCGCCGAGCTGCGCAGCCGGCTGCTCGAGCGCGGCGATCTCCAGGGCGAGCTCGAGGAGGTGCAGAGCCAGCTGACCTACGAGGAGGGCTCGGCCGGGCGGCTGATGGATTCCGAGCTCTTCGCCCTGCCCGAGTCGACGACGGTAGGCGAGGCGATCGCGGCGGTGCAGCGGCAGAGCGAGGTGGAGATGATCTTCTACCTCTACGTGACCGACGCCGAGAGCCGCCTGGTGGGGGTGACCTCGCTGCGCCAGCTGCTGGTCTCGCCGGCGCAGCGCCGTCTCGCCGAGATCATGCAGCGCGACGTGATCCAGGTGCACACCTCGACCGAGCAGGACGAGGTGGCGGCGGTGGCGGCCCGCTACGACCTGCTGGCCGTGCCGGTGACCGACGACGAGGGCCGGCTGGTCGGTATCGTCACCGTCGACGACATCGTCGACGTGGTGCAGGAGGAGGCCACCGAGGAAGCCTTCAAGATGGTCGGCTCGTCGGCCGACGAGCTGCTCTACCAGGGGCGCTCGTGGCGGGTGGCCGGCATCCGCCTGCCCTGGCTGCTGGTCAACCTGGTGGGGGGCCTGCTCACCGGCCTGCTGCTGTCGCACTTCCAGCTGAGCTTTCAACAAGCCCTCTTCCTGCTCACCTTCGTGCCGGTGATCATGGGTACGGGCGGCAACGGCGGCTCACAGACCTCGACGATCACCGTCCGCGGCCTCGCCACCGGCCAGCTGCCGGTGGGGCAGGGCAAGGTGCTGCGCTTCCTCCTCCAGCAGGTCAAGGTCGGCGCCCTCCTCGGCCTCGCCACCGGGGCGCTCGTCGGGACGGTCGCCCTCGCCCTCAAGTCAAGCGTTGCCTACGGCGTGGTGGTCGGGGGCGCGCTCTTCTTCGCGCTGATCTTGTCGTCGCTCAACGGCGCGTTGATCCCCATCCTCTTCCAGCGCTTCGGGGTCGATCCGGCGATCGCCGCCGGGCCGCTGGTCACCACCAGCAGCGACATCACGGGGATCCTCGTCTACTTCGGGCTGGCGGGGCTGTTGATCGACCGCCTGGTGCGCTGAGCCGAGGCGGAGCCGGCGTGCGCACCCTGACCACCCCGGCGCTGCTGCTCGATGTCTTCGATCTCCACGACCGCGACCGCATCGTGACCTTCCTCACTCCCAGCCTGGGCAAGCGGCGGGGCGTGGCACCGGGGGCGCGGCGCAAGTACAGCCGCTTCGCCGGTCGCCTGCAGCCGCTCGCCAAGGTGAGCTTGTCGTGGTTCGAGAAGGAGGGCCGTGAGCTCGTGCGGATCAACGAGGTGGAGCTGCTGCGCTCGCCGCAGGTCCTCCAGTCGAGCCTCGAAGGAATCCTCCTCGGCAGCTACCTCGCCGAGCAGCTCGCCGTCTTCGCACAGGAAGGCGAGGCCAACGAGCCCCTCTTCCGGCTGCTCGACTCGACCCTCGCCGCCCTCGAAGCCGGCGCCGACCACGAGCTCTGCGCCCGCTACGTCGAGGTCTGGGTGCTGCGGCTCGCCGGGATCTTCCCGCCGCCCGGGAGCTGCCCCTTGTGCGGCCGGGCGCTGCCGCCGGGCGAGCCCGCCGTGCTCAGCCTGGCGCACAGCGCCGTCGTCTGTGCCGACTGCGGCCACGGCGCCGAGGGTGGCGTGGCGGTCTCGCCGGCGGCCCTGGCCCTGCTGCGGCGCTGCGGCCGGGAGAACCTCGCCCAGCTGACCGCCGAGCCGCCCGCCGCCGCGGCCCTTGCCGAGGTGGAGGCGCTGGCGGGCCGCGTGCGCCGCGCCTTCCTCGGTCACGAGCTCAAGAGCTACGATGTGATGCGCAAGACCCTGGGATCGGTCGCCCCCGCGGCCGGCTGAGCCCGTTCCCACGCGAAAGGACCCGCATGCAAGCGTTCCAGGATCTCATCCTCCGCCTGTCCAGCTTCTGGGCCGGCCAGGGCTGCGTCCTCCAGCAGCCGTACGACATCGAGGTCGGTGCCGGCACCATGCACCCCGACACGTTCCTGCGCGTGCTCGGCCCCGAGCCCTGGCGGGTGGCCTACGTGCAGCCGTCGCGGCGGCCGGCCGACGGCCGCTACGGTGACAACCCGTTCCGCCTCGGCAAGCACTATCAGTTCCAGGTGATCTTGAAGCCCGAGCCACCGGACATCCAGGCCCTCTATGTCCAGAGCCTCGAGGCCCTCGGTCTCGACCTCAAGCAGCACGACCTGCGCTTCGAGGAGGACAACTGGGAGGCGCCGACCCTCGGCGCCTGGGGGGTGGGCTGGCAGGTGATGCTCGACGGCATGGAGATCACCCAGTTCACCTACTTCCAGCAGGCCGGCGGCATCGACCTCAAGCCGATCTCGGCGGAGATCACCTACGGCCTCGAACGCATCACCATGTTCCTCGGCCTCACCCGCTCGGTCTACGACATCGATTGGGTGCCCGGCGGGCCGCGTTACGGGCAGGTGCGGCACCAGGACGAGGTCGAGTCCTCCAAGTACTACTTCGAGGTGGCCGACGTCGAGATGCTGCGCAGCCACTTCGACGGCTGGGAGCGCGAGTCGCGGCGCTGCCTCGAGGCCGGGCTGGTGATCCCGGCCTACGAGTGCGCCCTCAAGTGCTCGCACCTCTTCAACGTCCTCGATGCGCGCGGCGCCATCTCGGTGACCGGCCGGGTGGCGATCATCAAGCGGGTGCGTGACCTCGCTGTGGCGGCGGCGCGCGCCTACCTGGAGCGGCGCGAGGAGCTGGGCTGGCCCCTGCTGCCGAGCGGCGAGGCGAGCGCGGAGGTGACCCATGGCTGAGCCGATCGTGGGCAGTGAGTACCTCTTGGAGGTGCGGGCCGAGGAGATCCCCGCCCGCATGCTGGAGCCGGCCATCCGTGAGCTCGGCAGCCGCCTCTTCGAGGAGCTGATGGGCCGCGGGGTGGCGCCGCGCGAGGTCGAGACCGGCTCGACGCCGCGCCGGCTGGTGGTGATCTTGCGCGGCCTGCCGGCCAAGGAGCCGGACAGCGAGCAGGAGGTGGTGGGGCCGCCGGTGCGGGTGGCCTACGGCGCCGATGGCCAGCCGACGCCGGCCCTGCTCGGCTTCGCCAAGCGGCTGGGCGTCGACGTCGCGGCTCTGCGCCGGGTGGCGACCGACAAGGGCGAGTACGTGGCAGCGCAGGAACGGCGGCTGGGGCGGCCGATGAACGAGGTGCTGGCCGAGCTGGTGCCCCGCCTGGTTGCTGGCCTCGGCTGGGCCAAGACGATGGTCTGGGGCGCCGGCCACGGCCCCTGGGCGCGGCCCGTCCACGGCCTCCTCTCGCTGCTCGACGGCGAGGTGGTTGCCTGCGCGCTCTTCGGCATCCAGGCCGGGCGCACCACGGTGGGGCACCCGGTGCTCTCACCGGCGGCGTTTGACGTGCGCTCGGTGGCGGACTATCTGGCCCAGCTGGCCGCGCGCGGTGTGTTGATCCGGCCCGCCGAGCGCAGTGACGCCCTCGCCGCCGGCATGGCGGCGGCCGCGGCGGCGCACGGCGGCACCCTGGTGGCGGACCCACCGCTCCTCGCCAAGCTGGCGGCGATCTGCGAGATCCCGGGCGTGCTCGCCGGAAGCTTCGACCCCGCCTACCTGGAGCTGCCGAGGGAAGTGCTGATCACCAGCCTGCGTGACCACCAGAGCGCCTTCACGGTGGAGCGCGACGGCGCCCTGCTGCCGCTCTTCCTCACCGTGATGGACCGCCCGGACGACCCGATCGGCCGCGTGCGCTCCGGCAACGAATGGGTGGTCGAGGCCCGCCTCGCCGACGCCCGCTTCTTCTTCCGCGAGGACGGCAAGCGCAGCCTCGAAGAGCGACGCTCAGACCTCGCCAACCTCACCTTCCACGCCGAGCTGGGCAGCTACGCCGAGAAGACGGCCCGCCTCGAGGGCCTCGGCGGTTGGCTGGCGACGGCCCTGGGCGCGGCCGCGGCGGGGCCCCAGGTGGCGGCGGCGGCGCGGCTGCTCAAGGTCGACCTCACCACCGAGATGGTCAAGGAGTTCACCTCGCTCCAGGGCGTGATGGGCGGCCTCTACGCCCGCCAGCAGGGCCAGCCGGAGCCGGTGTGGCAGGCGATCTACGACCAGTATCTGCCGGCCTCGGCGGACGACCCCCTGCCGCGCGGCGAGACCGGCCGGCTGGTCGGCCTGGCCGATCGCCTCGACACCCTGGTCGGCATGTTCGGCCTCGGCCTGGTGCCCTCCGGCAGCCGCGACCCCTTCGGCCTGCGGCGGGCGGCCCAGGGGGTGGTGCGGATCCTCCTCGAAGGCCGCCTGGCCCTCGACTTGGAGGCAGCGATCGCCGAGGCGGCCCGCCTCTACGGCGAGCGGCTCAAGCGGCCGCTGGCCGAGATCCAGGGCAACCTGCGGCCCTTTTTCGCCGACCGCGTGCGCTACCTGCTGGGCCTCAGCGGTTACGCCTACGACGAGATCGAGGCGGTGTTGGCGAGCGGCCCGGCGCCGCTGCCGGACGTCGCCGCACGGGTGGCGGCCCTGCACGCCGTGCGCGAGGAGAAGGAGTTCCTCTCGCTGGTGCTCTCGGCCAAGCGGATCGCCAACATCGTCAAGGACGCGCCGGTGGCCGAGCTCGCCGCGGCTGCCCTCAGCGAAGCGGCCGAGCGCGACCTGGCCGCTGCCCTCGGCGCTCGCGCCCCGGCGCTGGCCGCGGCCGCCGAGCAGGGCGATTGGGAAAGCTACCTGCGATGCTCTGCCGAGCTCGCGGCGCCCCTCGACCGCTTCTTCCTCGAGGTGATGGTGATGGTGGACGATGAGTCGGTGCGACGCAATCGCATCGCCCTGCTGCAGGCGGTGGCGGCGGCGATCGGGCGGGCTGCCCGGCTGACCGAAGTGGTGGTGGACCGCGCCGAGCACCGCGCCCGGCACGGCGAGTAGGGGCTCGCGGCCTACGCCCGCGGGTGGGAGGTCCACGCGCCGGGCGCGGGTAGGATCGAGCCCTCAACCTGGAGGAACCATGACGAAGTACGTCTACGGATTTGGTGGTGGCACGGCGGAAGGGCAAGGCGACCAGCGGACGCTTCTCGGCGGCAAAGGCGCTGGCCTCGCCGAGATGAGCCGGCTGGGAGTGCCCGTGCCCCCTGGCTTCACGATTTCGACGGAGGTCTGCACCTTCTTTCATTCTCACGGCGGGCACTATCCGCCGGAGCTTGCCGCTGAGCTCGATGCCCAGCTCGCGACCCTCGAAGGCCTGCTCGGCCGCAAGCTCGGTGACCCTTCCAACCCGCTCCTCGTCTCGGTGCGCTCCGGCGCCGCGATCTCGATGCCCGGGATGATGGACACCGTGCTCAATCTCGGTCTGAACGACGAGACGGTGGCGGCGCAGACGGCCGCCGGTGCCAACCCGCGCTTCCTGCGCGATTCCTACCGTCGCCTGCTCTCGATGTACGGCGACGTGGTGCTGGGCGCCCCCCACGAGGCCTTCGAGAAGGCCCTGGCGGCCGCCCGCCAGCGGGCCGGCGTGGCGACCGACGCCGAGCTGCCGGCCGCCGAGCTCGAGCGGGTGATCGCCGACTACAAGGAAATCATCGCCCAGCACGGCCGGCGCCCCTTCCCGCAGGACGCCAAGGAGCAGCTCTGGGGAGCGATCGCCGCCGTCTTCGAGAGCTGGAACATCGATCGTGCCAAGGCCTACCGCAAGATCAACCGCATCCCGGACGACCTCGGCACCGCCGTCAACGTCCAGGCGATGGTCTTCGGCAACCGCGGTGAGGACTGCGCCACCGGCGTGGCCTTCACCCGCAACCCGGCGACCGGCGAGCCGCGCCTCTTCGGCGAGTTCCTGATCAACGCCCAGGGTGAGGACGTGGTGGCCGGCATCCGCACCCCGCACCCGATCGTCTCGACCGACGGCACGGGCGGCCTCGACCGCGAGCTGCCGGCGGCCTTCGCCGAGTTCCAGGCCGTCTGCCAGCGTCTCGAAGACCACTTCGGCGACATGCTCGACGTCGAGTTCACGATCGAGCACGGCAAGCTCTACATGCTGCAGACGCGCACCGGCAAGCGCACCGGCCCGGCGGCGGTGCGGATCGCCGTCGACATGGTGCGCGAGGGGCGGATCGACAAGGAGAAGGCCCTCGCCCGCGTCGAGCCCGAGCAGCTCGAGCAGATGCTGGCGCCGATCTTCGACCCTGCCGAGAAGCAGGCGGCGATCGCCGGCGGGCGCTTCCTCGCCAAGGGCCTGGGGGCCGGTCCGGGGGCAGCCGCCGGCAAGATCGCCACCACCGCCGAGAAGGCGGCCGAGATGGCGGCGACGGGCGCCAAGGTGCTTCTGGTCCGCGAGGAGACCTCGCCGGACGACATCGTCGGCATGCACGCCTCGATGGGCATCCTCACCTCGCGCGGCGGCATGACCTCGCACGCCGCGGTGGTCGCCCGCGGCATGGGCAAGCCCTGCATCGTGGGCGCCGGCGCCCTGGTGGTGGAGAGCGAGAAGGGCGAGGTGTGGGTGGGGGAGAAGGTCTTCCACGAGGGCGACGAGCTGTCGATCGACGGCACCACCGGCGAGGTGATCGCCGGGGCGCTGGCAGCCAAGCCGTCCGAGGTGGTGCAGGTTCTTCTCGAAGGCAAGGGCAGCCGCACGGCGGCCGTCGAGGCCTTCGTCGAGCTGCTCTCCTGGGCCGACGACGTGCGCCGGCTCAAGGTGCGCGCCAACGCTGACACCCCTCACGACGCCCGCGTCTCACGCGCCTTCGGCGGCCAGGGCATCGGCCTCTGTCGCACCGAGCACATGTTCTTCGAGCCCGAGCGCATCCCCTGGGTGCAGCGGATGATCCTCGCCGCCACCCCGGCCGACCGCCAGAAGGCGCTCGCCGCCCTGCTGCCCATGCAGCAGAAGGACTTCGAGGGCATCTTCGAGGCCCTCGAGGGGCTGCCGGTCACCGTCCGCCTGCTCGATCCGCCACTCCATGAGTTCCTGCCCAAGGAGAAGGAAGACCTCGAAGAGCTGGCAAGAGACATCGGCATCTCCTACGAGGAGGTGGCGCACAAAGTGGCGAGCCTCGCCGAGCTCAACCCGATGCTCGGCCACCGCGGCTGCCGCCTGGGCCTCACCGCGCCGGAGATCTACGACATGCAGGTGGAGGCGATCGCTCGCGCCGCCGTCTCGCGCACCCGGGCCGGCTTCGAGGTGCGGCCGGAGATCATGCTGCCGCTGGTCGGCACCGAGAAGGAGCTCGCCGTGCTGCGCCAGCGGACGGCCGCCGTGCTCAAGCGGGTCTACGGCGAGGAGGGCGTCGAGGTAGCGACTTTGATCGGCACGATGATCGAGGTGCCGCGCGCAGCCGTGGTAGCCGACCTGATCGCCCGCCAGGCCGACTTCTTCTCTTTCGGCACCAACGACCTCACCCAGATGACCTTCGGCTACTCGCGCGACGACGCGGCCCGCTTCCTGCCGCACTACGTCGACGGCGGCATCCTCGCCCACGACCCGTTCGCCCGCCTCGACACCGAGGGGGTCGGTGCCCTGGTCGAGATGGCCTGCCGCAAGGGTCGGGCGACGAAGCCGGACCTGAAGCTCGGCATCTGCGGCGAGCACGGTGGCGACCCGTCGTCGATCGCCTTCTTCGAGAAGGTGGGTCTCGACTACGTCTCCTGCTCGCCCTACCGCATCCCGATCGCCCGCCTCGCCGCCGCCCGCTCCCGCCTCGCCAAGGCGACCGAGGTCGGCGGCTAGGCGCCGCCCGTTTCTCCCGGCCGGGGTGAGCCCTCACCTCGGCCCCGTCTCATCCGGCCTCAGCGCGCCGTCGCCACCTCCAGCGACAGGGCCACCAAGAGCCGGCCGGAGATCCGGCCGTCCTCGCGCATTCCAGCCCGTCTCTGGAAGGCCTTGATGGCGGCGACGGTGTCGGGGTTGAGCACGCCATTGGCCGCCATCCCGGCGCCGAGGCCGAGGCGCTTGAGCAGAAGCTGCGTCGTGGTGATGAGGTCCTGCTCGCTGGTCAGGGCGCAGGGGGAGAGGGCCGGCGACGTCTCTCCGGTCGCGGCCTGTGGCGGCGAGAAGAGCGCTTGCGGTGTGGCCTCCCGCCTGTTCGCCGGCGGGGCCTGCTCGCTCCTCGGCGAGGATCGCGGCTGGCCGTGGCAGTGGTACTCGCCCGTCTTGCGGTTGGTATGACAGCCGTTGGCGTCCAGCCCGCCACCGTGGCCGAGCGCGGTGCTGCCGGAGAGGGCGAAGAGAAGGGGCGTGACGAAGGCCGCGACGCCCCAGCGGTTCGTAGGTCGACCTTGCACTGGCTGGCTCCTTTGCCACGCCTTGATGGCGATTGGCTGCGGCGGCCGAGGCTCTGGGACGCAGAGACACGCGCCGCGGCCGCCCCTTCTTACTGACACGCGAATGCGCCGGAGGTTGAGGCCCATCGCGGTGGTGATCGGCCGCCGGCCTTCTCTGCGCATCGACAGCTCCCGCGGCGCTTTGCTACGCTGCCGCCGAGGCCGACCGTTGCCCCGCATCCATCTCCTTCCCGATCACCTGGTCAGCCAGATCGCCGCCGGCGAGGTCGTCGAGCGCCCCGCCTCGGTAGTCAAAGAGCTGGTCGAGAACGCCCTCGACGCGGGGGCCACGGCGCTGCGCGTCGAGCTCGAGGCCGGCGGCAAGGGGCGGATCGTGATCGCCGACGATGGTTGCGGCATGGACCGCGACGACGCTCTCCTGGCCTTCGATCGTCACGCCACCAGCAAGATCGCGACCTTCGACGACCTCGAACGGGTGGGCACCCTGGGCTTCCGGGGCGAGGCGCTCGCCACCATCGCGGCGGTGGCCCGCGTGGAGCTGGCGACGGCGCAGAATGCCGGCGAGGGCACGCGGGTGCGCATCGAGGGCGGGCGGGTGCGCGGTGCCGAGCCGGTGGCGCGGGCGCGGGGCACGACGATCGAGGTGGCGTCGCTCTTCTTCAACGTGCCGGCCCGCCGCAAGTTCCTCAAGGCGCCGCCGACCGAGCTGCGCAAGGCCCTGGAGGTGGTGCAGGGCTACGCCCTCACCCGGCCGGAGGTGCGTTTCCAGGTGCTGCACGAGGGCCGGAGCCTGCTCGAGGCGCTGCCGGCGGGGGAGGGGATCGAGGGCGCGCGGCGGCGCATCGGGCAGATCTTTGGCAGCGGCTTCGCCGACGCGTTGGTGGCGCTGCCGGAGGACGGCCGCGAGCCGACGGCGCCGGCCGCGGAGGAGATCCGCGGCTTCGTCGGCGGCCCCGAGACGGCGCGCAACCGTCGCCTCTTCGTCTTCGTCAACCGGCGGCTGATCCGCGATCGAGCGGTGACCGCCGTCTTCTACCGGGCGGTCCGCGACGCCTGGCGCAGCGAGGAGTTCCCCTCGCTCTTCCTCTTCCTCTCCCTCGACCCCGCCGAGGTGGACGTCAACGTCCATCCACAGAAGGCAGAGGTGCGCTTTCGCGATCCGCGTCTGCTCGACCGCCTCCTGGGTCGCCTGCGGGCCGGCCTGGAGAGCGCCCTGGGAGAGGTGCCGGCGCCGCTGCGCCCGCTCGAGCGTCTCCCCCCCGAGCCGCTCGCCTGGCAGGGCCTGGGGGAGCGCGTGGGGGGCTTCGGGGCCCGCGAGCTCACCGCCCGCCAGCTGGCCGGCAGCACCTCGCCGGGCGCCGCCTACGGTGACCGCCCCGGCGAGCGCTGGGAGGTTCGCGAGGGGCCAGCGGGCCCGGCGGACATGGCCGCGGAGCCCAGCCCGGCCCCCGGCCCGCCGCCACGCCTCGCCGAGCCGTCCTATGTTCCCGTCGAACGGCCGATCGTGCCGCTCTCGGGGCGCTCGGGGCCGGCCCGCCCCTTCCGCCTGCTCGGCCAGTACAAGGGCACGCTGATCCTCCTCGAAGGCCCGGACGGCCTCTACCTGATCGACCAGCACGTGGCCCACGAGCGGCTGCTCTACGAGCGGCT
>CAYQRE010000050.1:0-18892 GCA_964420075.1 uncultured Thermoanaerobaculia bacterium
GGCCGGGCGCAAGGTCTGGGCCTTCCTCGGCGACGGCGAGATGGACGAGCCGGAGGCGCTGGGCGCGATCTCCCTCGCCGTGCGCGAGAAGCTCGACAACCTGATCTTCGTCGTCAACTGCAACCTCCAGCGCCTCGACGGCCCGGTGCGCGGCAACGGCAAGATCATTCAGGAGCTCGAGGCCGTGTTCCGCGGTGCCGGCTGGAACGTCATCAAGGTGATCTGGGGCGCCAACTGGGACCCGCTGCTGATGCAGAACCAGCACGGCATGCTGCGGCGGCGCATGGAAGAGGCCGTCGACGGCGACTACCAGGCCTACGCCGCCAAGGGTGGCGCCTACATTCGCGAGCACTTCTTCGGCAAATACCCCGAGCTCGCCGAGGCGGTGGCGCACATGAGCGACAACGACCTCTGGCGCCTGAAGCGCGGCGGCCACGACCCCGACAAGGTCTACGCCGCCTACGCCGCGGCGGTGGCCCACACCGGGCAGCCGACGGTGATCCTCGCCAAGACGGTGAAGGGCTATGGCATGGGTGCCGCGGGCGAGGGCCAAAACCCCACCCACCAGCAGAAGAAGCTCGACGAGGAAGACCTGCGCGCCTTCCGCGACCGCTTCGCCCTGCCGATCTCCGACGAGCAGGTGGCCGACGCGGCGTTCTACCGGCCGGCGGACGACAGCCCCGAGATCGTCTACCTGCGCGAGCGGCGGGCCACCCTCGGTGGCCCCTTCCCCGTGCGCCTGGATACCCCGAGCCGGCTGCCGGTGCCCGGCCTCGACAGCTTCAAGGCCCTCCTCGAGGGCAGCGGCGGCCGCGAGATGTCGACCACCATGGCCTTCGTCCGCGCCCTGACGACACTGCTGCGCGACAAGGAGATCGGCCCCCGCCTGGTGCCGATCGTCGCCGACGAGGCGCGCACCTTCGGCATGGAGGGGCTGTTCCGCCAGGTGGGCATCTACGCGCCCTTCGGCCAGCTCTACACGCCGGTCGATGCCGAGCAGCTGATGTTCTACCGCGAGGACTCGGGCGGCCAGATCCTCCAGGAAGGCATCACCGAGGCGGGCGCCCTGTCGTCGTGGATCGCCGCCGGTACCTCCTACGCCAACCACGGCGTGACCACCATCCCCTTCTTCATCTTCTACTCGATGTTCGGCTTCCAGCGGGTGGGCGACCTCATCTGGGCGGGTGCCGACATGCAAGCCAAGGGCTTCCTTCTGGGTGCCACCTCGGGCCGCACGACGCTCAATGGCGAGGGCTTGCAGCACCAGGACGGCCACAGCCACGTGCTGGCCTCGACGGTGCCGAACTGCGTGCCCTACGACCCGACCTACGCCTACGAGCTGGCGGTGATCCTCCAGGACGGCCTCAAGCGGATGTACGCCGACCTCGAGCCGGTCTTCTACTACCTCACGGTGCTCAACGAGAACTACCCGCAGCCGGCGATGCCGGCCGGCGTCGAGGAAGGGATCCTCAAGGGCCTCTACCGGCTGCGCGAGGTCTGGGCCACCAAACGTGGCAAGAGCAGGGACTTGCGGGTCCAGCTCCTGGGTTCGGGCGCGATCCTCCGCGAGGTGGAGGCGGCGGCCGAGATCCTGGCCCGCGACTACGGGGTCTCCTCCGAGGTGTGGAGCGTCACCAGCTTCACCCTCCTCGCCCGCGAGGGTCGCGCCGTGGAACGCGCCAACCGCCTCCACCCGACCGCCCAGCCGGCGTTGCCCTACGTGACCGCCTGCCTCAGCGGCCACCCTGGACCGGTGATCGCCGCCACCGACTACATCAAGGCCTACGCCGACCAGATCCGCGCCTTCGTGCCGTCCCCGTACAGCGTGCTCGGCACCGACGGCTTCGGTCGTAGCGACACCCGGGAGGACCTGCGCCGCTTCTTCGAGGTCGACCGCCAGCACGTCGTGGTGGCGGCCTTGAAGGCGCTCGCCGACGGCGGCGCCGTGCCGGCGAAGACGGTGCAGCAGGCGATCCAGAGCTTCGGGATCCGCAGCGACGCGCCGGATCCGATCACCGTCTGATGGGCGCCCCAGGGAGAGCTGCGATGGGTCAGATCAAGGACGTGCTGGTGCCGGACATCGGCAACTTCGACACCGTCGACGTGCTCGAGGTGCTGGTGGCGCCCGGGCAGGCGGTGCAGCGGGACGAGTCGCTGCTCACGCTCGAAAGCGACAAGGCGAGCATGGATGTGCCGGCGCCGTTTGCCGGCACGGTGCGCGCGATCAAGGTCAAGGCGGGTGACAAAGTCGGGCAAGGGGCCCTGGTGCTCACCCTGGAAGCGGCAGCCGAGGCCCCGGCGGCGAAGGCCGCCGAAGCCAAATCGGCCGAGGGAAAGCCCACCGAAGCCCAGTCAGCTGAGATCAAGGCAGCTGAGAGCAAACCGGCAGAGAGCAAACCGGCCGACACCAAACCAGCCGAGACCAAGCCGGCGGCCGCGGTGGCCGCCCCGCCCGCGACAGGGTCGACGACCGGCCGGCAGCCTTCGCCGCCGCCGCCGCCGGGCATCTACCCTCTCGACGAGGACGGCTTCCTTGCCGCCTACGCCAGCCCCGCCGTGCGGCGCTTCGCCCGCGAGCTGGGCGTCGAGCTCGGGCGCGTGCACGGCACCGGGCGCAGCGGCCGGATCTTGCGCGAGGACGTCCAGGGCTTCGTCAAGGAAGCTCTCGCGACGCCCGCGCCGCAGGCGGCGGGCAGCGGCATTCCCGCCATCCCGGTGATCGACTTCGCCCGCTTCGGCGAGATCGAGACCGTGCCGCTGTCGCGCATCCGGCGGCTCTCGGCCGCCCATCTCCACCGCGCCTGGCTCAACGTGCCGCATGTGACGCAGCACGACCACGCCGACATCACCGAGCTCGAGGCCTTTCGCCAGGGCCTCGCCGAGGAAGCCAAGGCGGCCGGTGTCAAGCTCACCCCTCTCGCTTTCCTGCTCAAGGCCGCGGTGGCGGCGCTCAAGGCCTTCCCGGACTTCAACGCCTCGCTCGCCGCCGACGGCGAGAGCCTGATCCGCAAGCGCTACTTCCATCTCGGCGTGGCGGTCGACACCCCCGACGGGCTCCTGGTGCCGGTGCTGCGCAACGTCGACCAGAAGGGCCTCTTCGACCTCGCCCGCGAGCTCGCCGAGGTCTCGGCGCGCGCCCGCGACGGCAAGCTGCGACCGGACGATCTGCAGGGCGGCACCTTCTCGATCTCGAGCCTCGGCGGCATCGGTGGCACGGCCTTCACGCCGATCGTCAATGCCCCCGAGGTAGCGATCCTCGGCGTCTCCCGCTCCGCGCTGCAGCCGGTCTGGAACGGCAGCGCGTTCGCGCCGCGTCTGCTTCTCCCCCTCTCCCTCTCCTACGATCACCGGGTGATCGACGGCGCCGCCGCGGTGCGCTTCACGACCTATCTGGGCCGCGTGCTGGGAGATCTGCGACGGTTGTTGCTGTGAGACGCACCACGGCCCTGTAACAGCCAGGACCCAGCGCCTCCCCTCTTCTGAAGCGGCCGGCCTCTGTGCTGGCCGCAGGCTCAACCTCGGCCCCTGGCGGGGCCGGCCTCGCCGCGGGCCACGCCGTCCGGGGGAGGGCGCCCGTTCGCTTCTGCGCTTCGGAGGCGCCGTCCTGCCCTGTGAGATCATCCGGCGGAACGACTGACGAGGTGCGCGGATGCGAGGAACGCTCGACGTCAAGGTGACCGACCTCGGTGGGCTCGAGGCGGTGGAGGCTGCGGAGGTGCTGGTGGCCGTGGGGGCGAGCGTCGAAAAGGACGCCGGTCTCGTGGTGCTGACCAGCGACAAAGCTTCGCTCGACTTGCCGACGCCGGCGGCGGGCGAGGTCGTCGAGCTCCACGTAAAGGCTGGCGACAAGGTGCGCCAAGGCCAGCTCGTGGCCCGCCTCGCAGTCCGCGAGACGGCCGAGGCGGAGGCTCCCGCGGCGGCCCCGCGAGCCGAGCCCGCTGCGACCGCGCCGGCTACCGGCGGCGCGAACGCACCCGCCCCCGAGCAAGCGAACGGCCGCGAGGACAGCACCCAGCTCGTGGTGCTCGGCTCGGGCCCCGGCGGCTACACGGCCGCCTTCCGTGCCGCCGACCTCGGCCTCGAGGTCACCCTCGTCGAGCGCTTTCCCATTCTCGGCGGCGTCTGTCTCAACGTCGGCTGCATCCCCTCGAAGGCGCTCCTGCACGCCGCGCGGGTAATCGACGAGGCCGCCGCCTTCCGCGCACACGGCATCGACTTCGGCACGCCGCAGATCGACCTCGCGAAGCTGCGCGACTGGAAGGCCTCGGTGGTCGGCCGGCTGACCGGCGGCCTGACGCAGATGGCCGAGCGGCGCAAGGTGCGGGTGATCCAGGGCGTCGGCCGCTTTGCCGACCCCCACCACCTGGCGATCGAGACCGCCGAGGGCCCCCTGCGCCTTCGCTTCGAGCAGGCGATCGTCGCCGTCGGCTCGCGAGTCGTCCAGCTGCCCGGCATGGACCTCGGTGATCCGCGGCTGATGGACTCGACGGGCGCCCTGGCCCTGGAGGACGTGCCGGAGCGCCTGCTGGTGATCGGCGGCGGCATCATCGGCCTTGAGATGGCCTGCGTCTACCTCGCGCTCGGCGCACGGGTGACGGTGGTCGAGATGGCCTCCCAGCTCATCCCCGAGGCCGACGCCGACCTCGTCCGCCCCCTCGCCCGGCGGCTCGCCGGCCGCTGCGAGGCGATCCACCTGGAAACCAAGGTCGCCCACCTCGAAGGAGGCGCCGACGGGCTCACGGCCCACTTCGAGGGCAAGAAGTCGCCGCCGCCGGCGCCGTTCGACCGTGTGCTGGTGGCGGTGGGCCGGCGGCCCAACGGCGACCAGATCGACGCCGCCAAGGCCGGCCTCACCGTCTCCGAGCGTGGCTTCCTCGCGGTCGACAAGCAGATGCGCACCAACGTCGGCCACATCTTCGCGATCGGCGACGTCGCCGGGGCACCTATGCTCGCCCACAAGGCCGTGCACGAAGCCAAGGTGGCCGCCGAGGTGGCCGCTGGCCAGAAGAGCGCTTTCGATGCCCGCGTGGTGCCCGCCGTCGCCTACACCGACCCCGAGGTGGCCTGGGTGGGGCTCACCGAGCGCGAGGCCAAGGCGAAAGGGATCGCCTACGAGAAGGGCGCCTTCCCGTGGGCGGCGAGTGGCCGGGCGCTGTCGCTCGGCCGCGACGAGGGCTCGACGAAGCTGCTCTTCGATCCGGCGACCCACCGCCTGCTCGGTGCCGGCGCCGTGGGCCCCAATGCCGGTGACCTCATCGCCGAGGCCGGCCTCGCCATCGAGATGGGTGCCGAGGCCGCCGACCTCGCCCTCACCATCCACGCCCACCCCACCCTCTCCGAGACCATCGGCCTCGCCGCCGAGGTCTACGAGGGCACGGTGACGGACATCCTGCCGCCGAGGCGGGGCAAGGGGCACGGCTGAAGCTCGTGCGGGCGTGGCGCTTTGTGGGCCGAGGTCGCGAGCCGTCGCTGGCTTCTCGCCCCAGCCCGCCAAGGCGTACCGGCTGACTCCGAACGGCGTCCCTGCAGGATGCTGCTACTGGATGCTGGCACCCTTGTCAGGCGCGCCTGTTGCTTCCTCTATACTTAGGATCTACAGAAACTGCAGGAGGAAGTCCACGCCGCCGATGACATCACGTACGTTCTCCATCTGGACCTGCCTGCTCTCCCTGCTGCCGGCGCTTGCCGGCGCCGCTGGTCCGCGCCGCGCCGCCGACCTCAACGAGATGGCTCCAGCCCAAGGGCTGTCGAGCGTGCCGGGCTGGTTGACGCGGATCGGCAGCCGTGTGGTGCTTGCTGCGGGAACCCACGCCGAGGGATACGAGCTGTGGGCCACGGACGGCACCACGGCCGGCACCGACCTCCTGCGTGACTTCTGCCCCGGCCCCTGCGGGGCTGTTTCGCCGATCGCTGCCGGCGACGATCTGGCCTTCTACCTCGCCGATGTGGGCAACTTCGTGCAGGAGCTCGTGGTGACCGACGGTACGAGCGCGGGCACCCAGGTGCTGACCAGGCCCGGGCAGGTCTTCGGGTTTGATGAGCTGGGAGCTTGGCTCCCCGAGGCCCACAAGCTCATCTTCGCCCCCTGGGGCCCTGGAGGCCGAGAGCCCTGGGTGAGCGATGGCACGGCAGCCGGCACCTTCGCGCTGGGAAACTTCTCGAACGACCGGCAAGCTCGTATCGGAGCCATCGCCGCCGGTCGCCGCCTCGCCTACCTGCTGGGGAACTCGGGAGATCCGCTGGGGTGGAGCTTGCTGGTGAGCGACGGCACGCCCGCTGGGACCCGACTCTTGCGCCGACTGAGTGACCCCGGAGGCGAGGCCCGGCTGGCTGTCGTCGGCGACCGTGCCCTGGCGGCGGCTTTGGATGCCGAGGGCGGCGAACGGCTCTGGGTTTCGGATGGCACTCCCGCCGGGACGCTGCGGCTGGACGAGCTGGTTCCCGCCCTCGCGCCCTACCCCTATCAGTCGGTGGTCTTCGCGGGTCAGGAATACGCTGTGGTCCTGGGCCTGCGCAGCCAGGGATCCCAATCGCTCTGGCGCACCGACGGTACCTCAGCCGGAACGTTCCAGCTCCTCGCCAACGGCGGCGGCTTTGAGGACCTCGCAGCCGCCGTCGAGGCAGGACCTGCGCGTCCGCGGTACTTCTTTCTTTGGACGACCTCAGCCACCGGTCAGGAGCTATGGTCGACCGACGGCACCGCGCTCGGCACGGCGTTGGTGCGCGACGGCTGCCCGGGCACCTGCAGCTCGGTGGTGAGAACGCTCGGCTGGGCCGGAAGTCGGTTCGTCTTCGTGACCGGCCCGGGGGCGCCCACACAGATCTGGGCTACCGACGGCACGACGGCGGGCACCCAGGCTCTCCTCGCCCCCTGTGAGCGCAGTTGTGACCTCGGTGTGGCCGGAGAGGTAGGAGGTCGACTCGTTTTCCGGCTGGGAACGCGCCTCTGGCGCACGGACGGAACTCCCGCCGGCACGACCGAGATCTCGCCGCTCGAGGTACAGACCGTCGTCCCGGGTGTCGTCGATGCGGCAGGAGAGCTCATCTTCTCGGCCCGAATTGCCGGCGGCCCAGCAGCCGGGCACGAGCTTTGGAAAACCAGCGCCAGCGCCGGAGACCTGGCATTGGTCCGCAACATCGGACGGGACGATCTACGCCCCTTGCAGGTCTTCAGCGCCGTGCCCTTCGGCGCTGGCCTCCTCCTCACCTCCAGAGGAGCGGCGGAATGGGCTCTCTGGCACTTCGGTGGCAACCCGGCGGTCGCCACCGCAGTGCTGAGCGGGAGCAACGAGCAATCCGGGCCGCTCAGCCGGCCCCTCGTCTTGGGGCAAAGAGCCATCGTCGCCAGCCAGACTGGCTTCGATGGTGCTGGCGTGTGGTCGACGGACGGCACGGCCGCCGGTACCCATCACCTCGCTGACCTCAACAACGGCCTGCAGTACTGCGGCATGGAGAGCCTTGGGGGGAGGGCCTATTTCAGGGACGGCGAGTTCGTCCCGGACCTCTGGACCTCGGACGGCACGCCGGCCGGCACTCACCTCGTTGCCGCGGGCCTGGGGCCGGCCCACTGCACGGGCAAGGCCCCAATCGCCTTCGCCGGCAATCTCTACTTCCTTGGAGTCGACGGCGACCTCTACCGCAGCGACGGTTCCGCTGCGGGGACGACCAAGCACTTCGACCTTCCCCCCTCGCAGGTCAGGCAGGGGTTCCTCACCGCCTTGCCGAATCAGCTCCTCCTCGCCAGCGAGGGAGCGACGAGCGGCACGGGCGCCTTCTGGCGCACCGACGGCACCACGACGACCGAAGTCGCGGGGCCCGCTATCTTCACCGAGGTGCTGTATCAGCGCGCCGTGCTCGGCAACCAGCTGTACTTCGCCAACAGCGACGCCGCCGCGGGTGTCGAGCTCTGGCGTACTGACGGTACGGCGGCCGGGACCGCTCTCGTCAAGGACATCTACCCTGGAGACTTCGGTAGCGGCGCTCCCGACTCGCTGACGGCCGTGGGCAACCGGCTCTTCTTCGTCGCCGAGGACGGCAGCCACGGCCGCGAGCTGTGGGTGAGCGACGGCAGCGAGGCCGGCACGCACCTCGTCGCCGACCTCCTGCCCGGCTGGCTCTCCTCGTTCCCTCGCGAGCTTGCCGCGGTCGGTGAGCGCGTGGTGTTCCAGGCTTCTGATGGCATCCATGGTGTCGAGCTCTGGGTCTCGGACGGCACGGCGGGAGGGACCCAGATGGTGGCCGACCTCGCGCCCGGCCCGCGCTCGTCGAACCCGTTCGCCATGAACGTGGTGGGCGACGAGCTCTACTTCGTGGCCGACGACGGCAGCGGAAGCCAGGCGCTGTGGGCCTTGCCGCTCACGTCCTTGGTGAGCTGCGACGAGGCCCGTGACCTTTGTTTGCGGGACGGGCGGGTCCGCGTGCGGGTGCGCTGGCGAGAAGCCCGCAGCGGTCAAGAAGGTGAGGGGACGCCAGTGCCCTTCTCCGACCGCACGGGCTTCTTCTGGTTTTTCAACGCCGAGAACCTGGAGTTGGTGGTCAAAGTCCTCGATGGCACCGCGGTGAACGGCCACCTCTGGACCTTCTATGGCGCTCTCTCGGACGTCGAGTACTGGCTCGAGGTGACCGACCTGGCGACGGGTACCGCCAAGACCTACCACAACCCTCAAGGGGAGATCTGCGGCGTCGGAGACACGTTTTCGCTGCCCGTGCCGGCGTTCTTCACCGAGGCGAGCTCGTTCGTCTTCCCCGGCGCTGGGAAGCCCGATGCCCAGCCAGCGGCAGCAGCGACGAGCTGCACGAGCACCGCGGACACACTTTGTCTCCTCGGCCGCTTCGAGGTCTCCGTCGATTGGCGCGACCAGCGCACCGGCACGACCGGTCGAGGGAGCGCGGTGGCCGGCACCGAGAAAAGCGGGTTCTTCTCCTTCTTCAACTCTGCCAACCTTGAGCTGGTCGTGAAGATGCTCGACGGTACGCCGATCAACGGCAACTTCTGGTTTTTCTTCGGTGCCCTCTCCGACGTCGAGTACACGATCCACGTCCGCGACACCTCGACCGGCAGCGAGCGGTCCTACCTCAATCCGCCCGGCGAGATCTGCGGCCAGGCGCACGTGGACGCCTTCGAGAGCGGCTGAGCCGGCGCTGCAGCGGCCGAGTGGGGCCCTCCCCGCACGTTACACTCGCCCTCATGCGATCCTTCTTGTGCCTTCTCGTTCTCATGGCGGGCCTGCCCTCCCTCGCCGCGGCGACGCCCGGGGACTTCCCCGCCGCCTCGGCGCAGCGCTTCGCCGACCTGGCGCTCGCCTGCGTGGGCAAGGAGTACCCGGGCAAGATCGCCCACGTGCTGGCGAGCGACGCCGACGTCAAGCCGCCGCGGGAGCTCACGCCGGCGTTTTTCGGCTGCTACGACTGGCATTCGGCGGTGCACGGGCACTGGCTGCTCACCCGGCTGGCGCGAACCTATCCCGACGCCCCCTTCGCGGCGCCGGCGCGGGCGGCGCTCGCGGCAAGCCTGACCCCGGAGAAGATCGCCCGCGAGGTCGCCTACCTCGAAGGGCCGGGGCGGGTCTCCTTCGAGCGGCCCTACGGCCTCGCCTGGCTGCTGCAGCTGGCCGCCGAGCTGCGCGAATGGGACGACCCTGCCGCCCGCGGCTGGCGCCAGGCCCTGGCGCCGCTCGAGGCGGTGGCGGCCGACCGCTTCCGCACCTGGCTCCCGAAGCTCTCGCGCCCGATCCGCATCGGCGAGCACGACCAGACCGCCTTCGCCTTCGGCCTGGTGCTCGACTGGGCCCGGGTGAGCGGTGACCAGGGGCTCGCCGCGCTGCTGCGTTCGCGGGTGCTCGACTTCTATGCCGGCGACGTGGCCTGCCCGCTCGCCTACGAGCCGGGCGGCCAGGACTTTCTCTCCCCATGCCTCGCCGAGGCGGACCTTCTCCGCCGGGTGATGCCGCCGGCGGAGTTCGCCCGTTGGTTGACGAGCTTCCTGCCGCAACTCCCGGCGAGCGCCGCAGCCGAGTGGCTGCCGCCGGCGGTGGTCACCGACCCCACGGACCCCAAGCTCGCCCACCTCGACGGCCTCAACCTGAGCCGCGCCTGGATGCTCGCCGGGATCGCCCACGGCCTGCCGGCGGACGACCCTCGCCTGCCGGCCCTGCGGGCCACCGCCGACGCCCACCGCCGCGCCGGCCTCGCCGCGGTGACGGGCGAGCACTACGAGGGCGGCCACTGGCTGGGCAGCTTCGCCGTCTACCTGGTGACCGGCCGCGGCTTGGCTGGGAGCTAGCGGTCCGGCTCCGCGCCTCGATATCCTCGGAGATACCATGACCGACACCGATCGCAAGCGCACCGTCGCCGTGCCGTTGACGCTGATCCTCGCTCTGGCCACCGCTGCCGGCGCGGGCTACGCCATCTGGAAATGGCAGGACCGCGCCTGGGGCGCTCGCCTCGCCGCCGCCGAGGAAAAGGCGGCCGGTGAACAGGCGCAGCTGCGCCAGGAGGCCGAGAGCTGGGCGGGGGCCGTGGCCCGCCGCTCTGCCATCGGTACCTTCCGGGGCTTCCTCGCCGGCATCAACCCCGCGCTCCTCGCCGAGCGCCGCGAGAGCCTGGAGCTCGCCGCCGTCGGCCTCCTGCGGGTCGCGGGGGTGACGGCCCTCCACGTGCTGCGGCCCGACGGCTCGGTGCTCTACTCGAGCGACGGCAAGTACGCCACCACCGGCCAAGCCGACGACCGCGCCGCCTGGGCCCTGGCGGCGAGCGAGCTCAGCGAGCGTGAGGCAGCGACGCCCGGGGTCGTCGAGGTCGCCGCGCCGGTGATCGAGGGTGGCAAGGTGCTCGCCATCGTCTGGCTCGCCTACCGCCCGGACGTGGTGCGCGACGCCGTGCGGCCGGCGAGCTTCCGGCAGCCGGCACCGGCAGCAGAGGCGCCGGGGGCCTTGCCGCCAGCTTCCGGCGGCGCCCCGCCCGCGGCACCAAGCTCGGCGCCCGAGAGCGGCGCTTGAGCTCCGAGCCCGCGGCCGGCGCGGAGATCGCGGTGCCCGCTAGCGCCACGCCCCCCGCCGGCCACGGCTTCGGCACCGCGCCGGTCTTCCTGGCCTCGATCAGCACCATTCTCGGCGCCATCCTCTTCCTGCGCTTCGGCTATGCCGTCGGCAACGTGGGGATGGCCGGGGCCGTCCTGATCGTCCTGCTCGGCCACCTGGTGACGATGCCGACAGCGCTCGCCATCGCCGAGCTGGCGACCAACCGGCGGGTGGAGGGCGGCGGCGAGTACTTCATCATCTCGCGCTCGTTCGGCCGCACGATCGGCGCCGCGATCGGCATCGCCCTCTATCTCTCCCAGGCCGTCTCGGTGGCCTTCTACATGATCGCCTTCGCCGAGGCCTTCCGGCCGCTGGCCCCAGCGCTCACGGCGTGGACGGGCCTCAGCTTCGACCCACGGCTGATCTCGCTGCCGGCGACCACCCTGATGATGGTCCTGGTGCTCACTCGCGGCGCCAACGTGGGCGTCAAGGCGCTGTGGTTGATCGCCGTGGTGCTCGGCCTCTCGCTCGCCATGTTCTTCGCCGGCAGGGCGCTGCCAGAGACGGCCGGTGAGCCCCTCGCGCTCCTCCACGGCGTCGCCGGCGGCGACCCGTTCATGCTCGTCTTCGCCATCGTCTTCCCCGCCTTCACCGGCATGACGGCCGGGGTCGGGCTGTCGGGAGACCTCAAGAACCCGCGGCGCTCGATCCCCCTCGGCGTGCTCTCCGCCACCGCGGTGGGCCTGGTGATCTACCTCGCCGTGGTCGCCAAGCTCGCCTTCTCGGCCCCCGCGGCGCTGCTGGCGAGCGAGCCGCTGGTGATGGCCCGGATCGCCATCTGGCCGCCGATCGTGCCCATCGGTCTCGCCTGCGCCACCTTGTCCTCGGCCCTCGGCTCGATCCTGGTGGCGCCACGCACGCTGCAGGCGCTGGCCAGCGACGGTGTCGCTCCCTGGCCGAAGCTCAACGCGGTCCTGGCGCGCGGCGAGGGCGCGGCCAACGAGCCGCGCCACGCCACCCTGGTCACCTCGGTGATCGCCGCGGTGACGGTCGCCGGCGGTTCGATCGATTTCGTGGCGCGGATGGTCTCGATGTTCTTCATGGTGACCTACGGCTCGCTGTGCGCGATCAGCTTCCTCGAGCACTTCGCCGCCCGCCCGAGCTACCGCCCGACCTTTCGCTCGAAGTGGTACCTGAGCCTCCTGGGTGCCGTGCTCTGCCTGCTGCTGATGTTCCAGATGGACCCCGCCTACGCGCTGCTGGCGATCGCCGTGATGGTGCTGATCTACCTCGGCATCCGCTCGACGGACCGCCACGACGATCTCGCCGACATGTTTCGTGGCGTGATGGCGCAGACGACGCGCTATTTCCAGATCCAGCTGCAGCGCTCGGCGGCCCTCGCCCGCGACTGGCGGCCGAACATCATCGTCGTCGCCGACCACACCTTCGAGCGGGCCGCCCCCATCCAGTTGCTGACCTGGATCTGCCGCCGCCAGGGCTTCGGCACCCTCATCCACCTCATCCGCGGCCGCCTGGACAGCTCCACCCAGACGCAGCGGCAGGAGGTGCTGCCCCTGCTCGTCGAGCTGTCGCAGACCCGTGGCAGCGGCCTGGTGGTGGACTCGATCGTCTCGCCCTCGCTGCGCACGGCCCTCGCCCAGGCCTTCCAGATGCCGAGCGCCACGGGGCGCGACCACAACGCCACCCTCTTCTCGCTCACCCCGCAGAGCCCGGACGGCGAGATCGCCGAGATCGTCGACGGCTGCACCCTGGCCTGGGAGGCGGGTTTGAGCCCGATCGTGCTGCGCCACGGCGAGCGCTTCTTCGGCAGCCGCCAGCAGGTCCACCTCTGGCTCACCTGGCACGACTTCGACAACGCGCCGCTGATGATCCTCATCGTCTACGTGCTCCTCGGTCACCCCGACTGGAGCGCCGCCGAGGTACGCATCTTCGCCGCCTTCCCCCGCGAGGATGCACCCCGCGAGCACGCACGGCTGAGCGAGCTGGTCGAGAGCGGCCGCCTGCCGATCAGCCGCAAGAACCTCGAAGTCATCCCCACCGACGACGAGACCGACTTCAAGACCCTCGTCGCCGAACGTTCGAGCCACGCCGACCTCGTGCTCTTCGGGCTCACCCGCGCCCGCCTCGAGAGCCGCGGCCGCGAGCTCCTACGCCGCCACCCCAGCCTGGGCGACGTCCTCTTCGTCTCCGCCGCCGAGACGATCACCATCAGCTAAGCCGGCGCGTCCCACGGCCCCGGCCCGCGGTAGGCCTTGACATCCGACGAGACTAGTACTAATAATTTCGGAGTCATGCGAACCAAGAGCCGAACTCTCACCGAGCAAGAGCTGGAGATCATGAAGGTGGTCTGGGTGCTGGGCCCCGCCACCGTGCGCGATGTCTACGAGGCCCTGCGCCGCGAGCGCAGCGTGGCCTACACCACCGTGCAGACGATGATGAACATCTTGGAGGCCAAGGGCCACCTGCAGAAGGAGCCCGAGGGCCGCGCCTTCCTCTACCGGCCCGTGGAACCCAAGGGGGCGACCATCGCCCGCCTGGTCGACGACTTCGTGGGACGGGTCTTCGACGGTGCCGCCGAGCCGCTGGTGCTCGCCCTGCTCCGCGAGCAGAAGCTGAGCCGCGAGGAGCTCAACGCCATCGCCAAGCAGATCGCGTCCCTGCCGCCGGAGGAGCCATGAACCTCGACCACCTGGCCACCGACCTCGCCGTCTGGACCCTGCAGAGCGGTCTCCTGCTGGGCGGCACCGCCCTGCTCTGCCGCCGCTGGCCCATCGAGCCCCCGGCCTGGCGGCTCGCCCTGTGCCGGGCCGTGCTCGCGCTCTGCCTCGTGCTGCCCTGGCTGCCGCCAGCCGGCGCCTGGCTGGGCACGGCAGCGGGCGGGCTCGCTGCGGGCGGCCTCAGCCTGCAGATCGACGCCCTCGCCGCGAGCCCCAGCGGCACCGGCTGGCGGCTCTCCCTGGGTGGCGTCTTCGTGCTCGTGCTGGCGAGCGGTGCTCTCGCTCGCCTCTCCTGGCTGGGCGTCGGCCTGCTGCGCATCCGCGCCTACCGCCGGCGAGCGGCGCTTCTCGCCCTCCCGCCCGAGCTCGAGGAGCTGCGGCGGAGCGTCGGCGCCGGTGCCGAGGTGCGCTCGACCACCGAGCTCGCCCGGCCGATCACGCTGGGCTTCTTCCGCCCCACGGTGCTGCTCCCCGCGGGCCTGCTGGCCGAGCCTGGGGCCGCCTCGCGCAGCATCCTCTGCCACGAGCTCCTGCACGCCGGGCGGCGCGACGGCCGCCTGCTCCTGGTCGAGGAGCTGCTGCGGGCCGTGCTGTGGTTTCAGCCCCTCCTACCCTTCCTCCTCGCCGAGCTCGACCTCGCCCGCGAGCAGACCGTGGACCGCGAGGTGGTGCGCCTCACCGGCGCCCGTCGCACCTATCTCGAAGCCCTTTTCGCGCTCGCCTGCCGGCCGGCACCACCGCCGCTCACCGGCACCGCCTTCCTCAACCGCCGCCATCTGCAAGAGCGGGTGGCGCATCTGACCCGGGAGGTCACCATGTCCCCACTCCGCCGTTTCGCCTCGTTGTTGCTGACCGCCGCCACGCTCGCCACCATCGCGGTGGCGGGGCTCGCCAGCTTCCCCTTCGCGCAGCGCGCCGTCGCGGCGACCACCCCGATCGCCGTCGAGGGTGACGTCGTGCCACCGAAGAAGCTCCACGCCGAGGCCCCCGTCTACCCGGCGGCGATGAAGGAGCAGGGGAAGACGGGGGTGGTCATCGTGCAGGCGACGATCACCACTGAAGGCAAGGTCACCGACCTGCTGGTCAAGGGCACCAGCGGCTACCCGGAGCTCGACCAGGCGGCCGTCGACGCCGCCCGTGGCTGGCTCTTCGAGCCTGCCACGCTCCACGGCGAGCCGGTCGCCGTCTTCTACATGCTCACCTTCAACTTCAAGCTCGACTGACGGCGCGGCGCCAGCCGCCCGGTCGCGCTCGCCAGCCGACGCCGGGGTCTGATCTACTACCCCCCGCGTGCTGCAGCCCGACTTCCATTCCGCCGCCTTCCAAGTAGGTCTCGCGCTCGCCCTGGGAATGCTGGGGCAGGTCCTCGCTCGCCATCTGCGCGTGCCGGGCATCGTCGTGCTGCTCGCTCTGGGTGTGGCCACCGGGCCCGAGGGGCTCGGCTGGCTGCACCCGTCGGCGCTCGGCCATGGGTTGGCCGATCTGGTGAGCTTCGCCGTCGCGATCATCCTCTTCGAGGGCGGCCTCGCCCTCGACCTGCGCGGTCTCTTCCGCCATGGCCTGGCGATCCGCCGCCTGGTGACCGTCGGCATCCTGATCACCGCCGTCCTCGCCTCGCTCGCCGCCCGCGGGCTGCTCGCCTGGCCGTGGGCCACCTCGCTCCTCTTCGGCTCGCTGGTGGTGGTGACGGGGCCGACGGTGATCCAGCCCATCCTGCGCCGCGTGCGGGTGCTGCCGCGCCTCGCCACGGTGCTCGAGGCCGAAGGGATCTTGGGCGACGCGGTCGGCGCTACCCTTGCCGTGGTGACCCTCGAGGTGCTCATGGCACCACCCGGCGACACCTTGAGCCAGGGCGCCCTCGGCCTCTTCTTCCGCCTCGCCTTCGGCAGCGTGGGGGGCCTCCTCGCCGGCATCACGCTGGCGGCAGTGATCCGCTTCGAGCGGCTGCTCCCCGAAGAGCTGCGCAACGTCACCGCCCTCGCCCTCCTGCTCGGCTTCTACCAGGCCTGCAACGCCTTGCAGACCGAAAGCGGCATCCTGGCCGCGATCGTCGCAGGTCTCTTCGTCGGCAACTTGAAGGGCCAGCCCCTGCAACGGCTGCGGGAGTTCAAAGAGGAGCTGACGGTGATGCTGATCGGCCTCCTCTTCGTGCTGCTGGCCGCCGACGTGCGCCTGGCCGATGTGCGCCAGCTCGGCCTGGGAGGTGCCCTGGTGGTCGCGGCGCTGATCTTCGTAGTGCGGCCGGTCAACGTCTTCGTATCGACCGCCGGCACCGGCCTGTCGCTGCGTGACCAGCTCTTCCTCTCCTGGCTCGCCCCGCGCGGCATCGTCGCCGCGGCGGTCGCTGCCCACTTCGCGAGCGTGCTCTCGGCGGCCGGGCGGCCGGGCGGCCGCGAGCTCCAGGCCCTGGTCTTCCTGGTGATCGCCGTCACCGTCACCGTGCAGGGCCTCTCCGGCGGCCTCGTCGCCCGCCTGCTGCGCGTCGCCCTGCCCAAGCCCACCGGCTGGGCGGTGCTCGGGGCCAATGGCCTCTCGCGGCTGCTCGCCACCCGCCTGGCGCCGCCCGCCGAGGTGCTGCTGGTGGACGCCAACCATGATTCGTGCGCCCAAGGAGCCAAGGCCGGCTTTCAGGTCTTCTGTGGCAATCCGCTGGAAGAGGAAGCCTTCGAGGCGGCGCACCTGGGCGAACGGGGCCGCTTCCTCGCCCTCACCCCCAACGAAGAGGTGAACTTCCTCTTCGGGCGACGGGTGCGCGAGTCGCTGCGCGGCGCCGAGATCTGGGTGGCCCTGCGGCGCGACCATCCCGGCATCGGCACCGAGATGCTGGCACCGGCGCGCATCCACCGCCTCTTCGACGGCAAGCGGAACCTCAACCTGTGGGCGGTGCGCGCCGAGCAGGGCCTGCTGGCGATCGAGCGCTGGCAGCCGCCGAAGGACGGCGCAACCTTCCCCCAAGACGACAAGGGCGAGCCCTCGAGCGACGTCCTGCCGCTGGTGGTGCGCCGCGGCGAGAGCTCGCTGCCGGTCTCCGATCAATGGAAGCCGGCGGCGGGCGACATCGTCGAGCTCGCCGTCCGCCAGGGCCGGCAGGAGCCGGTCGCTGCCGCGATGACGGCCCTCGGCTGGAGCCGAGCCCCCGAGCCGGCCGCCGAACCAGCCCAGGCTGCCTCAGCAGCGCCCCGCTGAGCTCGCCGCCTCAGAGCTGGTGGCGGCTCGCCAGCTTGGTGAGCTCCACGAAGCCGGGATCGGCATGCAGGGCGGCGAACATGTAGTCGTCCCGCGCCTCCTGCATCTCCATCGCCCGCACGGCGTCGAAGCGCTCGTACTCGTAGAAGTGCCGGCGCAGCAGCTCCATCGCCTTCTTCGTGTCCCCCACCTGCGCCCAGAGCGCGGCCAGGTTGTAGCTCGCGGCGAGGACGCCGGCGTTGGCCTCGGCGATACGCCGCGCCTCCTCCTTCTGACCCGCCACGGCGAGGTAGACGGCGGCGAAGATCTGGTTGTAGCCGTCCTCCGGCTCGAGGGCGACCGCCTGCCGCATGTAGCCCGTCGCCTTGTCCGTCTGCTTCTCGGAGAACCAGTAGACGGCGAGGTTGCGGTAAGTGATCGGCAGCGGGTAGGTGGCGATCGACTGCTCGAAGAGGGCGAGGCCCCGCGCGTATTCACCGCCGTGGATGGTCATCTTGCCGAGGCCGTGCAGGGCCACGGCACGCGAGACCGGGTCCGCCGGCTGCGCCAGGACCCGGCGAAAAGTGCTCGTCGCGAGGTCCCACTGCCCGGTGTGGTGGCGGTAGAGCTCGCCCAGGAAACGCAGCGCCGTGGGGTCCGCCGGATCGAGCTTGGTCGCCTCGCGGTAGAGGCCCTCAGCCTCGCGGTAGCGGCCCGCCTCCTCGGCCGCGAGCCCCGCCGCCAGCACTCCCGCAGTGGCAGCCCGCTCGCCCCGCACGTCGGGATCGGCGAGGCCTTCGGGCCCCAGGCCGTCGAGAGCGGCCTTGTCGACCTCGACGCCGAGCTTCTTCAGGGCCTTGGCTGCCTTGCGCCCCAGCGACGGCACCAGGCAGCGCTCGTCCCAGACCCGCCGCAGCGCCTCGGCCGCCGTCGCATCACCGTCCTGCGCGCGCTTCTCGGCGGCCTTGAAGCTCTCCTCGAGGCTCTTCTCACGCTCGTCGATCGCCCGCTGGAGCAGCTTCTCGACGGCCCGCACATCGAGGCCCTGCTCGCCCGCCACCACGCGCCCCAGCTCGCCGCCATCGCCCCCCAAGAGGACGACCATCTCCTGCCCAGCCGGCACCTTGAGGCGCTCGTGGAGCTCGCCGTGATCGGGGGTGACCAGGGCGTCGGCCACGCAGCGCGCGCCGGCGAGAGAGAGGGCCCGCGAGGTCTGCAGGGCCGAGGCGCGAGCAGCGGCCGAGGAGGTGGGGAACCAGGCGACCACCAGGGCAGCCTCGGGCGCCGCCGGCAGGCTGCTCCCCGCCGCCGTGACCTTCCAGGCGACCCGGTAGACCTGCGGCTCGGCGCCGCCGGGTGTCGCGCCCCCGAGGCCGCCTCCACCGCCACCACCGCAGGTGGCCGCGAGGGGTGGCGAGAGGACGGCCGTGAGGCCGATGAGGATGAGAGCGAGGGAGACACGCCGCATGATCGCCGCCTTTCCGGGCCCGGAGGTTGGCCGGCGAGCGTAGCACGGGCACGCTGCACCCTCCGACCAAGCCCGCTGCCCGGATCCGCGATAGGCTGCCCGCCGCAAGACCACCCCCAGGGCAGGGGACGATCGAGGAGACGACCGATGAGCGGAGTCAGAGTTCTGGTGGGGACGAAGAAGGGTGCCTTCGTGCTGAGCGCGGACGAGCGGCGCGAGCACTGGACGGTCGACGGGCCCCACTTCGCCGGCTGGGAGATCTACCACCTCAAGGCCTCGCCTGCCGATCCCAATCGGCTCTACGCCTCGCAGTCGAGCGGCTGGTTCGGCCAGGTCATCCAACGCTCGGACGACGCCGGCAAGACCTGGGAGACGATGGGCAACGAGTTCAAGTACGACGGCGTTCCCGGCACCCACCAGTGGTACGACGGCACGCCCCACCCCTGGGAGTTCAAGCGCGTCTGGCACCTCGAGCCCGCGCTCGACGACCCCGACACGGTCTA
>CAYQRE010000051.1:0-17768 GCA_964420075.1 uncultured Thermoanaerobaculia bacterium
CGGCAACTCGGGCGGACCCCTGATCAACCTGCGCGGCGAGGTCATCGGCATCAACACGGCAATCAACTACGGCGCCGACAACATCGGCTTCGCGGTGCCGTCGAACACCGTCAACCAGGTGCTGCCGCAGCTGCGCGAGAGTGGCAAGGTGCGCCGTGGCTACCTGGGTCTCTCGGTGCGCAACCTCGATTTCGCGGCGGCCGAGGCCTACGGTTTGAGCTCGCCGGACGGCGCCCTGGTCGCCGAGGTGGTCAAGGATCAGCCCGCTGCCAAGGCTGGCCTGCGGGCTGAAGACATCGTGGTCAAGGTCGATGACCGGCCGGTCAAAACCACCCGCGACCTCATCGACTACGTCTCCGCGAAGGGACCGGACGCGACGGTGGTCCTCGACGTCTTGCGCAACGGCTCGCACAAGCGCTTCGAGGTCAAGCTGGCGGAACGCAGCAACGGGGCCGAGGAGGTCAGCGAGACCCACGAGGACACCAAGGAGAGCGGTGTCGAGTGGCTCGGGATCCGCTATCAGGACCTCAGCCCCAGCCTGCGCGGGTCGCACGGGGTGCCCGAGGACGTCAAGGGCGTGTGGATCACCTCGGTGTCGCCCTCGAGCCCCCTCTACGAGGACGGCGTGCGGGCCGACAACGTCATCAACATCGTGACCAGCGTCAACGGCGAAGCCATCGCGGACGTCCAACAGTTCGAGCGGGTGGTCAAGGCTACGAAACCGGGCAGCCGCCTGCGCCTCTACATCCGTCGCTTCGTGCAGGGCGAAGAGCAGCAGCCTGTGCTCTCCTACCCCGCCGTGCCGTAGCGGCTCGGACCACCCTCGCTGCGACCACGGCCCGGCCTAACGCCGGGCCGTCTTCTTTTTCGCCCGCCGACCGCCTGCTGACCGGCCTAGCGGCAGCTCCGCGGTGCACGGCGCTGCTAGACTTCGGCCGCCCGTCGGGCGGCGGCGTGGTCAACGCCGGTCGCGTCCATCCTGCAGCCGAGTCCGTGGAGAAGGGGAGCCGTGAGCAAACGAAGTGAAGCGGTGCGCGCTTCGGTGTTGGTGGTCGACGATGAGAGCTCCATCCGGGAGAGCCTACGGATGATCCTCGAGTTCGAGGGCTACCGCGTGGAAGAGGCGAGCGCGGGGACCGAGGCGCTGCGGCGCGTCGAGGAGCGACAGTTCGCCGCCCTCCTGCTTGACATCAAGATGCCGCAGATGGACGGCTTGGAGGTTCTGCAGAACCTGCGCGAGCGCGGCCACGACATGCCCGTCTTGGTGATCAGCGGCCACGGCGATATCGGCACCGCCGTCGAGGCCACCCGGCGCGGCGCCTACGACTTCTTCGAGAAGCCCCTGCAGCGCGAGCGGGTGTTGCTCTCCCTCGCCAATGCCATCGCCAGCTACCGCTTGGCCGAGGAGAACCGGAACCTCCGTCTCGACCACGACGACATGATCGGCAGCTCGCCAGCCATGCTGCGCCTGCGCCAGATGGTGGAAAAGGCGGCGCCCACGGCAGCGACGGTCCTGATCACCGGCGAGAGCGGCACCGGCAAGGAGCTGGTGGCGCGGGCCATCCACGCCGGCAGCCCGCGTCGCGACCGGCCGCTCGTGCAGGTGAACTGCGCGGCGATCCCTGAAGAGCTGATTGAGTCCGAGCTCTTCGGCCATGAGAAGGGCAGCTTCACGGGCGCCGTGCGGCGGCAGATCGGCAAGTTCGTCGCCGCCCACACCGGCACCATCTTCCTCGACGAGATCGGCGACATGTCGGCCCGCACCCAGGCCAAGGTGCTGCGCGTCCTGCAAAACGGCGAAGTGGAACCGGTTGGGGCCGAGCGGACCGAGCGCGTTGATGTCCGCGTGGTCGCGGCGACCCATCGCGATCTCGAGAAGGAGATCGCCGAGGGCCGCTTCCGCGAGGACCTCTACTACCGCCTGAATGTGATCCCGGTCCGCACGCCGCCATTGCGTGAGCGCGCCGAGGACGTCCCCCTCCTCGTCGACTACTTCGTGCGTCGCTACGCGGCGGCCAACAACGGCCGCCCGAAGAGCTTCAGCGAGGACGCGATGTCCCACCTCGCGATGCTGCCCTGGAAGGGCAACGTGCGGGAGCTGAAGAACTTCGTCGAGCGCCTGCTGATCCTCAGCGGCGACGACGTCATCCGCCGTGAGGACGTCCTGGCAGCGACCGGGAGCTCGCAACCCGAGCTCGCCCAGGGCCTGATGGCGATCAAGACCCTGCGGGACTTCCGCGAGGTCTCAGAGCGTCTCTTCCTGCTCCACAAGCTGGACGAGAACGACTGGAACATCACCCAGACGGCGCAGGCCGTCGACACGCCGCGCAGCAACCTCTACAAGAAGATGGAGCAGTACGACATCCACCGCAAGGAGGACAGCCGTGAGAGCTGAGGCGCTCGGCGAAGATGAGCTGCGCACGCTGCTCGAAGAGACCGGGGCCATCCGGCACGGCCACTTCATCCTCTCCTCAGGGCTGCATTCGCCCCTCTACGTGCAGTGCGCCCTCCTCCTGCAGCACCCGAAGCATGCCGAGCGGGCCGGCCGTGCCCTGGCTCGTCGCCTCGCTCCCCTGCGCCCGCAGTCGGTCCTCGCACCGGCCCTGGGTGGGCTCATCATCGGCCACGAGGTGGCGCGGGCCCTCAAAGTCCCTTTCCGCTTCACGGAGCGCGACAAGGCAGGCGAGATGCGGCTGCGCCGTGGCTTCGCCCTCACTCGTGGCGAACGGGTGGTGATCCTCGAAGACGCGGTGACCACGGGCAAATCGACCCGCGAGACGGCCGCCGTGGCGACGGCGGCCGGTGCAAGCTGGGTCGCTGTCGGCGCGATCATCGACCGCAGCGGCCTGGAGCGGCCCTTCGACGTGCCCTTCTTCAGCCTCCTGAAGCTCGATATCCCCACCTACGATCCCGCCTCGGGTGAACCCATCCCGGACTGGGGCCCGGCAGAGAAACCGGGAAGCCGGTTCTGATCGCAGCAGGAGAGACGAGAGATGAGTGGTATCTGGTACTTGGCCGTCAACGGCCAGCAAGAGGGCCCGCTCGCCGAGGCCGAGATCGTCGAGCGCATCCGTGCCGGCCGCTTGCCGCACGGCGCCTACGTCTTCGCGCAGGGCATGCCAAGCTGGGTGCCGGTCGGCAGCCAGGAGCCTTTCGCCGCTGCGTTCGGCGCCGGCGGGCCGATCCCGCCGCCCCCCGGCGCCCGGGCGCGTGCCGACGAGATCGACTACGAGATCTTCGGCGAGGAGATGCAGTTCGTCGAAGTGACCCTCGACCCTGGCGAGGCCTGCGTCGCCGAGGCGGGTGCCTTTATGTTCATGGAGAACGGCATCGAGATGCAGACCATCTTCGGGGATGGCAGCGAGGCCAACCAGGGCGGCCTGATGGGCAAGCTGCTGTCTGCCGGCAAGCGAGTGCTGACCGGCGAGTCCCTGTTCATGACCGTGTTCGCCAACGGCGCCTCAGTGCGCCGGCGGGTCTCTTTCGCCGCGCCCTATCCGGGCAAGATCGTCGCCCTCGACCTCAAGCAGCTCGGTCAGAGCATCCTCTGCCAGAAGGACTCCTTTCTCTGTGCCGCCAAGGGCGTCGCGGTGGGGATCGCCTTCCAGCGCAAGATCGGCGCCGGCCTTTTCGGCGGCGAGGGCTTCATCCTGCAGAAGCTCGACGGCGACGGCCTGGCCTTCATCCACGCCGGGGGCACCATCGTCGAACGTGACCTTGCCGCCGGCGAGACCCTGCGCCTGGACACCGGCTGCCTGGTCGCTCTCGAACCGCGCGTCAACTACGACATCCAGCTGGTCGGCGGCATCAAGACGGCCCTCTTCGGTGGTGAGGGCATCGTCTTTGCCACTCTGACCGGCCCCGGCAAGGTCTGGCTGCAATCGTTGCCGTTCAGCCGCATGGCCGGACGCATCATGGCCGCTGCCTCGGTGACCGGCAAGCGCCGCGAGGAGGGCTCGATCCTCGGCGGCCTCGGCAACCTGCTCGATGGTGACTAGCCCGCGAGACGGTCGACCCTGAAGGCGCTCCCCGCGCCGGGCCGTAGCCTGGCGAGGGAGCGCTTGACCGCCTGAGGGCGCGTTGGCTAGATTAGCCGCCGCGAGCGGGCATAACTCAGTTGGTAGAGTGCAAGCTTCCCAAGCTTGATGTCGCGGGTTCGAGTCCCGTTGCCCGCTCCAAGATCCCCCTCATCGTTCTGCCCAGCGTCGTGCCCTGGCCAACGTCGGCCGCGCCCTGGCCGGGGCCGCTGTCGCGCCGCGGCGGCAGAGCTCCTCGAAACTTCCGTGTCCTCTTCGCGGGCTCCGCGGCACCTTGTCTTCAAGCACCGTCTCGTGATCACCGCCGCTCTCTCCAAGGCGGCTCTATCGAGCCAAGCGCGCCGAGGGCTGCCACCTGTTGCGGCCGCTGTGGGGGGGCGAAGGGGCGGCGAAGGGGCCAGGAAGCGTTGCGCCTCCTCTCGCGAGACCAGCACGGGGGAGGTCGTTCATGGTGTCGAAACGGGCTGCGGGCCCTGGACGGGAGATCGAGACGGGCCATGGGCGCAGGGCCGGTTCCCGCGACGCTGGTCGAGGGTTCGCGCGCCCCTGGTGGTTTGGCGGCCTCGGAGCGATCGCTCTGGCCTGCGCCGGGGGGCGCACGGCTCCTCAGCCTCCGCCGCTGCCCCCCCGCAGCGTGACGGTCGAGGCCCGGGCCAGCGCCGAAGGGCCCGGCCGTGCCGAACGGCGGCCTGCGGGCACGGAGACACGGCAGCCGGCCTGCGCCGGCTATCCGCCGCAACCCACGGCGCGTTGGCGACCGGCGATCGGTCAACCCTGGCGCACCGCTGGCCCGTTCGCGGACGCCACCGCCGCCGACCCGCGCGAGCGTTGGCAAGGCATGCCCGCGAGCGGCAACATCTACCCCTTCTCGGGCCGGCAGAACGAGCGCGGCTACCAGAATGCGGAAGCCCTCGAGCTGGCGCGGGCCGTGCTGGACGCCGGTGGGCCGGACCTCTTGGGGCTGACGCTCGCGGCGCAGTGCAACGGGGTACCGACGCCCCAGGAGGCCGTCGACGTCGCTTTCACCATCCCGGAGGGCCATCCCGTCTGGGCGCTCGCGATGCTCTCGGCCCGGTTCACGGTGAGCGAGCTGCAGGTGGTGGCGACCGTGGTCCCGCCGGCTCACGGGGGAAGGGTCGAGGTCGAGTGGGGAGACGGCCTCCGCGGTTCCGAGCTCGTCCATACCTACGCGGCGGCAGGTTCCTACGGGGCGAAGGTCTGGGCGGAGGACGCGGCAGGGGAATGGCGGGTGGTGGGAGCCAGGCTGCAGGTCCCGCCGGGTGGAGAGCCACCGCCAACCCGGCCCTGCGTCGTGGCCCCGGCGGCGCCTGGTGCGGTCTGCCGCTGCACGGACGGCGCGCGCCCCGGTACCTTCCGACCCAACCAGCTCTCGACCGGTCGCTTTGAGATCTGCCCCTTGGGAGCGAGCCTCTGCGCCTGCGCCGGAGAGGGATGAACGAGGGGCTGCCGGCCGCTCGGGGCTCGTGCTGCAAGGCTTCACCAGGGCTGGGGCGCGTGCTAGTCTCGCCGCGCGGCAGACATTCCTTGGGGAAGTACGAGGATGCGGGTTCGAGACCCGCCGGCCGTGCGGTGATGCCTGCCTCGTCCAGCCCATGATCTCGTGTCGCACCCTGCCGACCGCTGCCGGTGAGACCGCGAGCGCGTCAGCATCTAGGGCGGCGACGCCCAGGGAGTTTCGCGACCTGGTCAACGCCACGGTCGCCCCGGAGGAGGCGAACCCAAGAACCCGCGACCAGGGGCCTGGTGACTCCTGGAGAGGTGCAGCTAGCAACCGATGAGTCTCTTCCGCCGCGACAGCCCACCGCCCACCATGGACAACGAGAACCCCACGCAGCGACGCTTTCCGCTCGTTCCCGCCCGGGGTGCGGGTGCCGCCGTCGTCGCTCCCGGCTTGCAGATCAAGGGAGACCTGACCGGGCATTGCGACCTCCTGGTCGAGGGCGAGGTGCTGGGCAATGTCCAGCTCGACGCCGTGGTCACGGTCGGTGCCGGCGGCCTGGTGCAAGGCGACGTCGAGGCCGGATCGGTACGCGTCACCGGCAAGATCGTCGGCAACGTCAAGGCCAAGGAGCTGGTCGAGATCGCCCCCACGGGCATCCTCGAGGGCAACATCTCTGCCGCGCGGGTGGTGATCGCCGAAGGCGCCTTCCTCAAGGGGAAGGTCGAGATGCGAGCTCGCAAGCTCAATGGCGAAGGCAGCGGCAAGGCCGCCACGGCCTAGCGAGACCCGTCAGAGATTGCGGTCCGTTGCCGTCTTCTTGACGGCATGGAGCCCGTTCAGCGTCCCTGGCCCGCACTCCCCCTCGCCGTGGGCTTCGTCCTCGGCGTTGCCCTGGCCCTCCAGCGACCCCCTTCGCACAGCTGCGTCGCAGTCGTCCTCCTGGGATTGGCGATCGCCCTGCACGGGCCGTTGGGGCGTGCGGTCGCCGGGCTCGCGGTGGGGCTCGTGTGGCCCCTCGTCGCGGGCCTACCGGCAGACGACCTGGCAGCTCGGCTCCAACCGGACCGCTCCGTAGAGGTCGTGGGGCGGGTCGCTAGCCACTGGCGCCGGGGGACGTTCGGCTGGCTGGTCGACCTGGAAGTGAACCAGATCGAGCAGGGTGGTCGGCGCTGGCACGAGTCACAGCGCGTGACGCTCAGCCTGGCGAGCGCTGCCGAGCCGCCGGGGCTCGGCAGCGAGCTCTTGGTGCAGGGCCATCTGCGACGCTCTGCGGGCTATTGGAACCTCGCGCCAACGCCCCCCGGTCGCTGGCTCCTCACCGTCAAGAGCCCGCGCCTCGTCCGCGCGGGGAGGCCACCGCCGCTCTGGGCGCGGACCTCGACGCGCCTGCGCCGTTGGCTGCTACCCGCGATCCAGCTGGCGCCGAAGGGAGAGGGCCGCGAGCTCGCCCGGGCGCTCGTCCTCGGTGACCGCTCAGGCCTCGCGAGCGAGACCCTGCGCGGCCTGCGCCGGCTCGGCCTCAGCCATCTCTTGGCCGTTTCCGGGCTGCACGTTGGCCTGGTCGGTGGCTTTGCCTTCCTCGTGCTGTTGCGGGCTCCGCGGCTCGCCCGGCTGGCGGGAGCCGCGCTGTGCATCGCACTCTACGTTCTCCTCGTGGGCCCCTCGGCCTCGGTGCTGCGCTCCGCCCTGATGGCCGGCCTGGCGATGCTGGCCCTGGCCTTGCGGCGGCCACCCAGCGTGATCAACACCCTTGCCCTGGCGACCCTCACCCTGGTGGCAGCCGACCCCCGGCTCGTGCTCGACCTCGGCTTCCAGCTTACCGTCGGTGCCACGGTGGGTCTCCTCCTCCTGGCACCCCCGCTGGCGCGACGCTGGGCTCACTGGCCCTGGCGCGCGGGCAGCGCCCTCGCCGCCACGCTCGGCGCCCAGCTGGCGACCCTGCCTGCCGCCTCACCGGCTTTCCACCTGCTGACCCCTGGCGCGCCACTCGCCAACCTGCTGCTCGTCCCCTGGGCTGGCGCCCTGCTCCTAGCTGACCTGGCGTGGTGTGCCCTGGCGGCCCTGGTCCCTGCCGCCGGGGCCGCTCTCCGCTGGGTGCCGGAGGTCATGGCCTGGCCCCTTCTGCGGCTTGCCGGCTGGTCGGGCAGCGAGTGGTTCGCGATCCCGGTCTTGCTGTCGCCCGGCGCTGCCTTGGTGCTCGCGGCGGTCCTCTACGGGCAGCTCGTGCGTGGCAACCGGCTGACCGGCTTGTGCCTCCTGGCGTCTCTTCTGGGAGGAGTGCCAGCTACTGCGACGGGCCACGCCGAGCTCGTGGTGCTCGACGTGGGGCAGGGGGATGCCATCCTGCTGCGCGACGGCGGGCGGGCCGTTCTGGTCGATGGGGGAGGCTGGGCACGCGGTGACTTCGCCGCCACCGTCCTCGTCCCAGCCCTCCTCGCGGAGGGAGTCCATCGCCTCGATGCGGTGCTCCTCACCCACGACGATCGAGATCATTGTGGCGGCCTTCTCGAGCTCGTTGGGACCCTACCGGTCAGGACCGTGTGGGTGGCTCCACCGCCGGCCTCGCTGGGAGAGAGCTGCGCGTCTCTCTTGGCAGCCAAGGCGCTCCAGGCGCACCGCCGGCCGGTGGTGGGGGACCAGCTCCGCGCGGGACGCTGGCTCCTGACCGTGCTCAAGGCCGACGTCCCCCGCGGGACCGCCGACAATGACTCCTCGGTCGTCGTGCGTGCCGAGGCAGCGGGCCTCAAGGTCCTGCTCACGGGCGACCTCGAAGCGGCGGGCGAGCGCGAGCTGTTGGCGGAACTTGGTTCGGGCCTGGGTGCCACGGTACTCAAGGTCGGCCATCATGGCAGCCGCAGCTCAACGACCTCGGCCTTTCTCGCCGCCGTCCAGCCGCGAGTGGCCGTGATCTCTGCCGGGCGCGGCAACCGCTACGGACACCCCGCGGCACAAGTCGTCGAGCGGCTCCAGGCGACCGGTGCCACGGTCCTGCGCACCGACCGCGAAGGATGTCTCCGTGTGCAGGTGACAGATCTCGGCAAGGCGCTGCTCGATGTCTGCGGGGCGCAGTAGACTCGGGCCGTGAGATCGCCGGTGATCCTGGTGGGGCCGACCGCGGTGGGCAAGAGTCACTTGGCTCTCGAGCTCGCCAGGCTGTACGACGGCGAGGTCGTCAACGCCGATGCACTACAGGCCTACCGCGGCTTCAACGTCGGGACCGCCAAACCGAGCACTGCCGAGCGGCAGCGCGTGCCCCACCACCTGCTGGACATCCTGGAGCCCCACGAGCGGTACTCCGCGGGCGAGTTCGCCCGCCGCGCACGGCAGGCGATCGCCGAGATCCAGGCGCGCGGCCGGCTGCCGATCGTGGTGGGGGGCAGCGGCCTCTACGTGCGGGCCCTGTGCGCGGGGATCTCACCCATGCCGCCCGGCGATGAAACAGTGAGGCAGGCTCTCCGTATGCGAGCCAGAGCAGAAGGTCTGGCGCCACTGCGGGCGGAGCTTGCAGCGTTGGACCCGGAGACCGCCCAACGGCTGATGCCGGGAGACAGCCAGCGCATCACGCGCGCCCTGGAGGTCGCGCTCGTCTCCGGGAGGCCGCTGTCGAGCTGGATCCGCGAGCAACCCTTCGGTGAGCACCCACTTTCGGCGTTGCGCATCGGTTTGACGCTTTCTCGAGCCATCTTGTACGATCGGATCGGGCAGCGAACACGGCGGATGCTCGAGCAGGGGTGGCTCGAGGAGGTAGCATCTCTGCTGGCGAGCGGGCTTTCGACGACGCTCCCGGCCTTTCAGGCGATTGGATATCGCGAGCTGGCCGCCCACCTCGGAGGGCGGATGTCCCAAGAGGAGGCGGTGGAGGCGATCGGGGTGGCGACCCGTCGGTTCGCCAAACGTCAGCTCACCTGGTTCCGCAAGGAGCCCGAGATCACTTGGTTCGAGAGCCTGGAACCCATTACCACTTTGAAGCGAGTAGGAGCCTACATTGAGCGTTGCAGCGTCGGGGGGGAGCCGTATGACGAAGCATCCCATCAACATCCAGGATGGCTTCTTGTTCCAGAGCCTGAAGGAAGGCAAGCCCATGGAGGTGGAGCTGATCACGGGCCGTCGCCTCCTCGGACGGCTCAAGAGGTTTGACCGTTTCGCGGTGGTCTTGGAGAGCGCGGGCCAGGAGATCCTCGTCTACAAGCATGCCATCTCGACGGTTGCTCCAGCGTCGTGATCTGCAGGCTGGTGGCCCGCGGTATGGCCGCCAGCGTGGCTTCGCCCGGAGCGTTGCCTTGACCTTGGCCGCCGGCGTCCTCGCCGGGGCGTGTGCCTCGCAGCGGCCGGTGGGGGATGACTCCCTGCGCGCTTCTCTCCTGTTGGTCTCGGAGGCCGATCGCCCCTTCCTGCTCGATCCCCTCGCTGGTTTCTCCCAGGCCGTTGACGCTGGCCGTGCCGAGCGCCTGACCCGTTCCTACCGCGCCCTGGTTGACGAAGGCCAGGCGGCGGTGGCGCGGCGAGCTGCCCACGAGATGCTCGACATCGACCCGCGTCTGCCGGCAGCGAGCCTCCTGGCCGCGCAAGTGAGCTTCGTCGAAGGCCAGTGGGGCGCGGCCCGCGACCTTCTTCGTCCCGTGGTCCACGACTTTCCCACCTATGTGGCCGCACGCTTGCTCCTGGGACGCACCTACGAGGTCCTGGGCGACCTTGGTGCAGCCGTTGCCGAGCTGCAGGCGATCGTTGGTCAGAACGCCATCGCCGCACAGCGAGCCGGCGAGCTCCTCCCCGCGGCCGAGGCAGCTCTTGGCGAAGCCGTCACGACGGCGCTGGCGCAGGGCGAGGTCGAGGCAGCCCAGGAGCACCTGGCCCTCCTCGCGCAGATCGCTCCATCCTCGCGCGCCACCTATCTGGCAACCGCCGAGCTGGCGCGCGAGCAGGGCGTCGCAGAGCGGGAGCTCGCAGCCCTCCGGCAGCTGGCTGCCTTGGACGCGGGCGAACCCGTCGCCCGGCAACGCCGTCGCGCCCACCTCGAGCTCGAGGTGGGAGACGCGGCAACGGCCCTGGATCTCCTCCAACTGCTGAGCAAGTCAGCGCCGTCGGATGCCGAGCTGCGGGACGAGCTCAGCGCGGCGCGCTTTCGCTGGCGCCTCTCCCTGTTGCCTCGATCGGTCAGCGGCGTTCTCAGCAGCGACCCACTGAGCCGCGCGCAGTTCGCCGAGCTCCTCTACTGGCTCGTCCCCGAGGTCCGCTATCGCAAGCCTGCCGGCGGCCGGATCGCGACCGACATCCTCGACATCCCGCAGCAGGCGGCGGTCGCGCGAGTCGTCAACCTGGGGTTGATGGACGTCGATACCAACCTGCACCGCTTCGCGCCGGGAGCGAGCCTCAACCGCCTCGATGCCTTGACGGCCCTGGTGCGGCTGGGCCGCCTGCGGGCCGCTTCCTGTTTTGCGGCCGGCGGGGTAGCATCGGCGGAGACCTGCGAGCTGGCGATGGCGTGCGGGCTCGTGCCGACGGAGGTGGAGTGCCGCTCGCGCGAGCCGATCTCGGGGCGTGCCGCCGCCGAGCTGATCCGCCGCAGCCTGGAGCCCTGAGCCCGCTGGAGCACCTGCCTTGACGATCCCCAACCTCCTGTCCTTACTACGGATGGGACTGATCCCGCTGTTCATCATCGCGATCGCGAACGGCCGCGCTTTGCAAGCGCTGGGGATCTTCCTCGTGGCCGGTGTCACCGACGCGCTGGACGGCCTGATCGCTCGTTTCTGGCATCAGCAGAGCCAGCTCGGCGCCTACCTCGATCCAATGGCCGACAAGCTCCTCCTGGTCTCCGCCTACGCCACGCTGGCGATCCCCGGGATGAGCCCGGGGCTCAACATGCCGGCCTGGGTGGCAGTCCTGGTGGTCGCCCGTGACGTGGTGATCGTCGTCGTCTCGCTGGTGCTCTACCTCGCCCTCGGCATCCGCCGCTTTCCGCCCGCCTGGATCAGCAAGGTCACCACTGCCGTGCAGGTGATCGCCGTGCTGCTTGTGCTCCTCGCCGCCATCGAGCCACGCGCCGAGCTGGCGGCGCTCTCCGCGGCCTACCTGGTTGCAGCGCTCACCGTGGCCTCGGGCCTCAACTACATCCTCCTGGCCCACCGGATGATGGCGGCGGCGCAGTCCAAGCCGGGGGAGGCCTAGCCGTGGCCGAGTTCGTCCACCTCCACCTGCACAGCCAGTTCAGCCTCCTCGACGGGGCCAACCGGTTGAGCGACGTCGTCGACAAGGTCAAGGAGCACGGTGGCGCGGCCGTGGCGCTCACCGACCATGGCAACATGTTCGGCGCGATCGAGCTCTACAACCGAGCGCGCAAGGGCGGTATCAAGCCGATCGTGGGCATGGAGGCCTACGTGGCCCAGGGCAGCCGCCACGACCGCCGGCCGGACCGTGGTTCGAGCAACCACCTCGTTTTGCTGGCCAAGAACGAGGTCGGCTATCGCAACCTCATCCGCCTCTCCTCGCGCGCCTTCCTCGAAGGGTTCTACTACAAGCCGCGGATCGACCACGAGCTGCTGCGCGAGCACCACGAGGGCCTGATCTGCCTCTCGGCCTGCCTCAAGGGCGAGCTCGCGGAGCGGGTGGTGGGCGGCCGCGACGCCGAGGCCGAGGCCCTGGCCTGCGAGTACCGCGACCTCTTCGGGCCGGGCAATTACTTCCTCGAGGTCCAGGACCACGGCATCGAAGAGCAGCGCTTCTTGAACGAGCGGCTGCGGCGGCTCTCGGCCAAAGTCGGCGTTCCCCTGGTGGCCACCAACGACTGCCACTACCTCGAGAAGTCCGACCACTTCGCCCATGACGTGCTGCTCTGCATCGGCACGCAGCGGGCGCTCGCCGACCAGGACCGCCTGCGCTACGCCTCGAACAACTTCTATCTGAAGACGGCGGACGAGATGTTCGCCCTCTTCCCGGACCTTCCCCAGGCGATCGAGAACACGGTGGGCATCGCCGAGGCCTGCGACCTGGCGATCGACTCGGGCTCGTTCCACCTGCCCGAGTTCCCCGTCCCGGAGAGCTTTTCCCTCGACTCCTACTTCGCCAAGGTGGCACGCGACGGCCTCGAGGAGCGCCTCGCCCAGCTCGCCGTCCAGCGCTCGCCCTCCCTGGCTCGGCGGGGAGCGGCGAGCTACCGCGAGCGACTCGAGCGCGAGATCGAGGTCATCAAGCAGATGGGTTTCCCGGGCTACTTCCTCGTCGTCTGGGACTTCATCCGCTACGCCCGCGAGAACGACATCCCGGTAGGCCCCGGGCGGGGCTCGGCGGCTGGTTCGCTGGTCTCCTACGCGCTCAGGATCACCGACATCGACCCGCTGCACTACGAGCTCCTCTTCGAGCGCTTCCTCAATCCCGAGCGGATCAGCATGCCGGACATCGACATCGATTTCTGCATGCGCCGCCGGGGCGAGGTGATCCAGTACGTGGCGGAGAAGTACGGCCGCGATCACGTGGCGCAGATCATCACCTTCGGGACGCTGGCGGCGAAAGCAGCGATCCGCGACGTCGGCCGCGTGCTCGGCCTGCCGTACTCGAAGGTCGATCGGGTGGCGAAGCTGGTCCCCGACATGACCAAGTCCCTGGCCGAGGCGGCGCGCGAGGTGGAGCCGCTCAAGGTCGAAGCGGCCAAGGACCCGGAGGTCGCCCAGATCATCGAGGTGGGAAGCCGCCTGGAGGGCCTCACCCGGCATGCTTCCGTGCATGCCGCCGGGGTGGTCATCGCGCCGCGGCCGCTCGAGGAGCTGGTGCCCCTCTACAAGAGCAGCAAAGACGAGGTGATGACCCAGTGGGACAAGGACATCATCGAGAGCCTCGGCCTGCTCAAGATGGACTTCCTCGGCCTGCGCACCCTGACGGTGATCTACGACGCCCTCGCCATCCTTCAGCAGCAGGGCGAAGAGCTCGATCTCGACGCCGTCTCGCTCGAGGACGCGGAGGTCTTCCGGCTGTTCTGCGACGGCCGCACGGACGGCATCTTCCAATTCGAGTCACGGGGCATGAAGGACCTGCTGCGCCGGGCCCAGCCATCGAAGTTCGAAGACCTCGCGGCCTTCAACGCCCTCTACCGGCCTGGTGCCCTCTCGGTGGGCATGGTAGACGAGTACATCCACCGCAAGACGGGCAAGAAGAAGGTGCGCTACATCCTGCCCGAGACCCGCGAGATCCTCGAAGAGACCTACGGGGTCATCGTCTACCAAGAGCAGGTGATGCAGATCGCCGTGGCCGTCTCGGGCTTCACCATGGGCGAGGCCGACGTTCTGCGCAAGGCGATGGGCAAGAAGAAGCTCGAGGTGATGGCCGAGCAGAAGGAGAAGTTCGTCTCCGGCGCGGTCACCCGCGGGCACCGGCGCGAGCAGGCCGCCGAGCTGTGGGATTACATCGAGCCCTTCGCCGGCTACGGTTTCAACAAGAGCCATAGCGTGGCCTACGCCATGCTGGCCTACAAGACGGCCTTTCTCAAGGCACACTACCCGGTCGCCTTCATGACGGCGATGCTCAACTCGGAGCTCTCCTCCTCCGACGAGATCGCCAAGTACGTCCACGAATGCAGGCAGATGGGCATCGAGGTCCTGCAGCCGGACATCAACCACAGCGACTGGTGGTTCACGGTGGTGGGGGAGAGGGTGCGCTTCGGTCTGGGTGCCGTCAAGGGGATCGGCGAGGGGGCCGTCGAGGCAATCCTCGAAGCGCGGCGGCGGGTGGGCAGTTTCCAGAGCCTCGCTCACTTCGCGACCGAGGTCGACCTCCGGGCCGTCAATCACAAGGTCTTCGAGTGTCTGATCAAGGCGGGCTGCTTCGATGCCACGGGCGTCCATCGGGCCGCCCTGTGGGCCGCCCTCGACCCCATCCTCGACCACGCGCAGCGCCGCCGCCGGGAGCGCGAAGAGGGGCAGGTGAGCCTCTTTGGCGACAGCGCCGCGCTCGACCCGCCGATCGACACCGAGCTCGCCCCTTGGGACGAGAAGGAGCGCCTACGCTACGAGAAGGAGGTCCTGGGTTTCTATGTCTCGGGCAACCCCCTCTCCGAGCACGCCGCGGACATCGAGGCCTTCGCCAGCCACACCACCGAGATGCTCAAGGAATCGGTCGACCAGAGCGTGGTGATCGGCGGCCTGGTCACCGAGGTGCGGCGGACCAAGATCAAGACGGGTCCGAACGCTGGCCGGATGATGGGCCGCTTCGTGCTGGAGGACCTCTACGGCCGCATCCCGGTGACGCTCTTCGCCAACCAGCTGCAGCAGTTCGGGCATCGGCTGGACGAAGAAGCGGTCGTCCTGGTCAAAGGGCAGGTGCGGATGCGGGGGAGCGAGATCGAGCTCTCGGTGGAAGACATCACACCCCTCGACCAGCTGACCGAGCGCCCCGTCGAGCTGGTCGAGCTCACGTTGAGCGAGAACCTGCCGACCGGTCGCATGCTCGAGCTGCGTGACCTCCTGGCCGAGCACCCGGGCGAGGTGCCAGTGCGCCTGCGGGTGCGCCTGGGGCACTGCACCATCGAGGTCAACCCCAGAGAGTCCTTCCGGGTGAGTTGCGACGCCGCCTTGATCGCGTCGGTCGAGGGGCTCCTGGGCCGCGGATGCGCCCGCCCGCAGTACGCCACCGGTCCGTGAGCCGCAAGCCCGCGACCGCCGGGGAAACCGGGTCGCTCAGCCCGACAAGGTCACTCCTGCACCGAGCCGACCTCGGCGCCACCATCCAGCCCAGGCTCGAGGTGCTCCTCGCAGTGGGCGCCCACCTCGGCCTGCCCCTCTACTTGGTGGGTGGCGCCGTGCGGGACGGTCTGCTCGGGCTCGCCGTCCGCGACCTCGACGTCACGGTGCTCGGCCCCGTCGAGCACCTGGCCGCCGAGCTCGCGCGGCGGCTCGGTGGTCGCGTACGGAGCACTCCGGTGTTTCTGACCGCAGCCGTCGAGCTACCGGGAGGTGAGGAGATCGATCTCGCCGCAGCCCGGCGGGAGAGATATCCCCAGCCGGCCGCCCTCCCCGCAGTCGAGGCCGGAGACTTGGGGAGCGACCTCGCCCGCCGTGACTTCAGCCTCAACGCCCTTGCCGTGCGGCTGAAGCCGGCCGCGAGCTGGCCGGTGCTCGATCCATGTGGGGGTCTCGCCGACCTGGCATCCCGTAGGCTGCGAGCGCTTCATGAGCGCTCCTTCGTCGACGATCCCACGCGTGCCTTCCGTGGCGCTCGGCTCGCCACGCGGCTCCAATTGACCTGGGACCGAGAGACCCTGCTCTGGCTGCGCCTGGCCCAGGAACACGGCGCCTTCACGGCTCTCTCGGCCTCGCGCCTGCGGCGGGAGCTCGAGCTCTGCTTCGCCACCGATACCGAGCAGGCGCTGGCGACCGCGGCCGAGCTCGCCAAGCTGGGCCTCTGGCAGGCGATCGCTCCCGAGCTCGGGTGGTCGCGCTCCCAGGAATCGGCCTGGCGGGCCCTCGTCGCCGCGTGGCGGGCCTCCCCGTTCGCTGATGAGCCGGCCCCAAGCTGGGAGATCGCCCTCCTCGTCCTCGGCATCTCGCTGCCGGCCCAGGTTGCGGCCCTGGCCTCCCGCTTGGGGCTGGTCGGCCGGGAGCGGCATGCCCTCCTGGAAGCCCCCACGCGATGCCGGGTCGCTGCTCCCGAGCTCGCCGGCACCGCCTCTCTCGGCCGACTGGAGGCGATCCTGAGACCACTCCGTCCCCTCGAGCAGTGCGCCCTGGCCGCGCTTGAGGGTGAGACATCTCGCCAGCAGCTCGAACGCTACTGGCGGGAAGCCCTGCCTTTCGAGCTCATGATCCGCGCCGGCGATCTCATTGCGGTTGGGATCGCCCCAGGCCCGGCGATCGGCAGAGCGCTCGCCGCCACGCGCCGCGCCCGCCTCGATGGCGAGATCGGCGCGGCGGGCGAACTGCGCTACGCTTTGGCGCATGCCGCTGCTGCGACCTAGCCTCTTCCTCCTCGCCTGCGCGCTCGCCAGCGTCCTCGTCGCCGGCGGCGGGGCTGGGCAGCAGAGTTCCGTGGAGGGGGAGGGCGAGGCGGACCCGCGGAGCACCGAGCTCGCCAGCCTGGACTGCCGCAGCGAGGTCGGCCGGCGAGCAGTGACCCTGTTCGCCAACGGCACCTTGCGGCTCCGCGAAGGACCGCCGCGCGGCGAAGAAGTGCGCCTCCTCGAGCTCGGAGAGGAAGACCTCACCGCCTATCTCAACCGCCTGGCCGCCGAGGACCTCGGGGAGACGGACAGCGTCGCTACCGGGGCCGAAGGCCCTTGGGTCGAGCACTGCAAGCTCGTGCTGGCCCTCCCGAACCACGCTCCCCGGCATTTCGCCTTCGACCGTTACGCCAGCCTCTCGCTGGCGCTGTCGCGGGTGGTGGCAGTGCTCCGCGAGATGGAGGACAAGGTCGACAGCGCCAATTTGCGCGAGCGCACGCTGCGCGAGGGGTACGTCCCGGCCCGCGGCGATGTCCTCGAACGCCCGGACGGTGCGCGCTTCCGGGTGGTCGGCTTCACGGGAGACAAGAAAGGGATCGAGCTCGAAGGCCTCGACCAGCCGATCACGATGTACGTCGCGCTCGACCAGGTCCCGGCTGCGTTCAGCGCCATCCTCTTCGAGTCTGGCCACCGGTAGGGATGCGCGGCCCCGATTCGCTGCGCATCACCGGCGGCCGCCTCCGCGGGCAACGGGTGGCCGTGCCCGGCCGCGCGCGGCCGACGACCGGCCGCGTCCGGGAGGCTCTCTTCTCAATCTGGGGGGAGCAGCTGCCCGGGGCGCGCTTCCTCGACCTCTTCGCCGGCAGCGGTGGTATGGCCATCGAGGCGATCAGCCGCGGCGCCGCGAGCGCCACCTGCCTGGAGTCGGACCTGCGGGCCGTGCGCCTCATCGAGGACAACGCGACCCGGCTCGTGCCCGGCAGCGTTGAGGTGCGGCGGCTCAGCCTGCCCGGCGGCCTGGCCGCCTTCTCGGCTACTCGCCTGGGCACCTACGACCTCGCCTTCGCCGACCCGCCCTACGATTTCCGCGCCTTCGAGAAGCTCTTGGTCGCCACCGGCCCCCTCCTCACCGCCGCCGGTGAGATCATTCTCGAACACTCCGCGCGGTGCCAGACCCCAGAGCAGGTAGGGGAGTGGCGGAAGGTCGACGTGCGCGACTACGGCGAGAGCGCGCTCAGCCGCTACCGACGCCGCAGCCAGGGACAGGCAGAGAGTCACAACCTCGAGAACGACCGAGGTCGCGTCAAGAAGTGTGTAAACAGCATCAGGCGGCGATGCTCCGGTCTGC
>CAYQRE010000052.1:0-16577 GCA_964420075.1 uncultured Thermoanaerobaculia bacterium
GCCGCCCACTGTCATTCCACTCCAGGAGCTGCTGCTGCTCCGCCGGCGACAGCAAGGGCAGCCGGGCCACCGGCGCCTCGGCAGCTTCCACCACCGCCGCCAGCAACGCTTCCAGGTGGTGCACCCACCGCGTCACCGTCGTCGCGTCGAACAGCGCCGCCGCGTACTCCAACCGGCCGACCACCTCGTGCCCCGGCATCTCCACCAGGTGCAGCAGCAGGTCGACCTTCGTCACCGGCGGCGCGAACGGCAACACCTGCGCCGTCACCCCTGCCAGCTGCAGCTGCCGCGGCGGCGCGCTCTGCAGCGCCAGCATCACCTGGAAGACCGGGTTGTGCGCCAGGCTCCGCGGCACCCGCAGCGCTTCCACCACCTGCTCGAAGGGGAGCTCCTGGTGGGCGAACGCCGCCAGGGCCGTCGTGCGCGCGCCATCCAACAGCTCCGCGAAGGTCAGCAGCCGGCCGGGCACCACCGAGGCGAGATCTCCCCGCAGCACCACAGTGTTGACGAAGAACCCAATCAGACCTTCGACCTCACGGCCCGAGCGGTTGGCGACCGGCGAGCCCACCAGCACCTCCCGCTGGCCCGTGAGCCGGCCCAGGAGCGCCTGGAACGCTGCCAAGAGCACCATGAACAGGCTCGCGCCGCGGCTGCGCCCCAGCGCCCGCAGCGCCTGCGCCAACCCCGGCGGGATCGCCAGCGGGATCGCCCCGCCGCGAGCCTCGAGGCTCGCCGGCCGCGGCCGGTCCGCAGGCAGTTCGAGCAGCAGCGGTGCACCGGTGAGGGTGCGCACCCAGTGCGCCCGCTCCGCCGCCAGCCACTCAGCGGTCTGCTTGCGCCGCTGCTCCCGTACCGCCCCGGCGAAGGGCAGAGCCAGCGGCGGCAGAGGGCTCGGACGGTGCGCCCGGAACGCCGCGTAGAGCGTCATCAGCTCGCGGACCAGCACCCCCATCGACCAGCCGTCCGAGACGATGTGGTGCATCGTGAGAAGCACCACGTGCCGCTCGCGCGACCAGCGCAGCACCTCCACCCGCAGCAACGGCCCGCGACCGAGGTCGAACGGCCGCAACGAGGCCACCTGCAGCCAGCGGCGCGCGAGCCCGGCAGCGTCCGCGGTGGCCAGCCGTGAGACGTCCGTCACCGTCCAGCGCGGGGCGAGCGCCGCCACCACCTCCGCGACGACCTCCTCACCGCGCAGCCGGAACCGCGTGCGCAGGGCGTCGTGCCGCAGGCTGATCGCGGTCAGCGCGCGCTGGCAGGCGGCGAGATCGAGGTCCCCCGAAAGCTCCAGGGCCTCGCAGAGGTGATACGCCGTCGAGTCGCCCTGCAGGCGATCGACGAACCACAGACGCTCCTGGGCCGAGGACAGCGGCGCCTCTTCCACCAGCGCCGGCTCGAGCTCTGGCAGCGGCGAGCCCGCCGGTGGCGCCAGCCGTAGCTGCTGCCGCTCGCTCGCCGAGAGCAGCTCGAGCTCCGACCACGGTCGCTCCGGCGCCGCCACGGCCGCCAGCAGCAGATGCCGCCAGGCCCGCGCCCAACGCTCGACCGTGGTGCGATCGAAGAGCGCCATCGCGTAATCCAGGCTGCCGCGCAGGCCCTCCGGTGCCTCGACGAGCGCCAGCTCGAGGTCGAACTTCGCCATCACGACGCCAGGGTCCACCGGCGACAGCTGCAGGCCGGGCAGCTCCAGCGTGCCGAGCGGCACGTTCTGCAGCGCGAACATCACCTGGAAGAGCGGGTGCGTGGCGAGGGCGCGCGGCACCGCCAGCGCCTCCACCAAGCGCTCGAACGGCACCTCCTGGTGCGCGAAGGCGGCGAGCGAGGCCTCGCGCACAGCAGCCAGCAGGGCGCGGAACGACAGCGGACGGCCGCTCGCTGCGTCCAGCAGCCGCCCGCGCACCACCACCGTGTTGACGAAGAAGCCGATCACCCGCTCGAGGGCCGCCGCCGGCCGGCTCGCCACCGGCGTCCCCACCAGCAGGTCGCGCTGGCCGGAGAGGCGCGCCAGGAGGGCAAACCAGCTGCTGAGAAGCGTCATGAAGAGCGACGCGCCCGCCGCCTTGCCCAGCGCCGCGATGGCCGCCGTCTCCGCCGCGCTCAGCGTCACCGGCACCGTCGCGCCACGCTCGTCGGCCACCGCGGGCCGCGGCCGGTCCGTGGGAAGGTTGAGAACGAACGGCGCTCCGGCGAGCGCCTGGCGCCAGAAGGCAAGGCCCGCCGCGGCCGCTTCGCCGTGCTCGCGCTCGCGCTGCCAGCGGGCGAAGTCGCCGTACTCGAGCGACAGCGGAGCGAGCGGCGGCTCGCCACGATAGAGCGCCACCAGCTCATCGACGAGGAGGCCCGTCGACCAGCCGTCGGCGATCGCGTGGTGGAGGGAGACGAGCAGCACGCCCTCCTGCGCCGTCGCGCGCAGCAGTCGCACCCGGAAGAGCGGGCCGCGGCGAAGGTCGAACGGCCGCAGCGCCTCGCGGGCCGCGAGGAGCGCGGCTTCCTGGGTGCGGGCCTCCGGGGGGAGAAGCGCGAGGTCCACCAGGGGCAGCGCTGGCCGCCACGGCGGCGCGATGCGCTGCAAGGGCGTCTCGGCTTCGACCTCCAGCGTGGTGCGCAGCGACTCCTGGCGCGCCACCAGGGCGACCAGCGCCCGGTGCAGCCGTGAGAGATCGAGCTCACCGGCACAGCGGATGGCGAACGGCAGGTTGTAGGTCGCCGTGCCCGGGCTCACCTGCTCGAGCAGCCACAGGCGCTCCTGGGCGAAGGAGAGGGGCGCCGTGGGGCTCGCCAGGTGCGCAAGGCGGGGGCCGCCGCCCCTCGTCGCCGTCTCCACCTCGCGGGCCAGGGCCGCGAGGCTCGGGTCGGCGAACAGGGCGGCGAGCGGCACCTCGACCCCGCAGGCCTCCTGCACCCGGGCGAGCAGCCGCGCCGCAAGCAGCGAGTGGCCGCCGAGGTCGAAGAAGCTGTCTGCGACGCTCACCTCGGCCACCCCGAGGAGCTCACGCCAGAGCGTGACGAGCTGGGCCTCGACCGCCGTGCGCGGCGGGATCAGCCGCTCGGCAGCGCTCGCCGCACGCTCCGGCAAGGGCAGGGCTGCGACGTCGAGCTTGCCGTTGGCAGTGAGCGGGAAGGCCTCGACGGGGACGAAGGCCCGCGGCACCATGTACTCGGGCAAGCGCTGCCCGAGGTAGGCGACCAGCGCCGCGGGCTCCGGCGGGCTCGCGGCCGCGGGCGAGCGGACGTACGCCACCAGCCGGCGCTCGCGGCCCGCGTCGGCGCGCGCCAGCACCCGCGCCTCGGCCACCGCAGGGTGCTCCGCCAGGACCGCTTCGATCTCACCGAGCTCGAGGCGGAAACCGCGCAGCTTGATCTGCTGATCGCTGCGGCCGAGGAACTCGACGTTGCCGTCCGCCAGCAGGCGGGCGCGGTCCCCCGAGCGATAGAGCCGCGCTCCCGGTGCACCGCAGGGGTCCGGTACGAAGCGCTCGGCGGTCAGCGCCGGGCGCCGCCAATACCCGCGCGCCAGGCCATCGCCGCCCAGGAAGAGCTCACCCACGGCACCGAGCGGCAAGGGCCAGCTCGCGGCGTCGAGCACGTGCTGCACGGTGTTGGCGATCGGCCGGCCGAGGGGGATCGAACGCGCCTCCGGCGCCACCGCGTGGATCCTCAGGGTGGTCGAGAAGGTCGTGCTCTCGGCGGGGCCGTAGGCGTTGAGCAGGCGCACCGGTGGCGCGGCGGAGAGCAGCCGGCGGATCGCTGCCGGATCGAGGGCCTCGCCGCCCACCAACAGGTGGCGCAGGCCGGCGAAGGCCGCCGGGTGCTCCGCCACCACCTGGTTGAAGAGGGCCACGGTGAGAAACGAGGCGGTGATCCCCAGCTGCACGAAGGCCTCACCCAGCGCTCGTGGCGAGAGCGCGACGGTGCGCGGGACGCCCACCACCGTGGCGCCGCTGACGAGCGCCCCCCAGATCTCGAAGGTCGCGGCGTCGAACGACGTGCTCGCCACCTGCGCCACCCGATCGCCGGGGCCGAGCGGTGCGTAATCGGCGCCCTGCACCAGGCGGAGGATGGCGCGGTGCGGCACCCCGACCCCCTTCGGCACTCCCGTCGAGCCCGAGGTGTAGAACAGCGCCGCGAGGCTGGTGGACGGCAAGTCCTCCGCAGCCGCCCACACGCTGCCGGCAGCCTCGTCGACCGTCGCCAGCTCGCGCAAGAAAAGCGCCCGGTGCGCCTCACCCGCCGCCAGCCAGGCCGCGAAACGCTCGCTGAGGCCGCGCTCGGTCAGCAGCAGGCGGGCCCCCGAGTCAGTCAGCAAGAGCGCCAGGCGCTCCGGCGGGTAGGCCAGGTCGAGCGGCAGGTAGGCTGCTCCCGCCTTGAGGATGGCGAGCAGGGCGACCACCAGCTCGGCAGAGCGCTCCAGGCAGAGGGCCACCATCGCACCCGGCGTGACCCCGGCCGCGGCGAGCTGCCCGGCGAGGGCGTTCGCCCGGCGATCAAGCTCGGCGTAGCTCCACACCACGCCGCCCCATTCGAGGGCCGGCGCCCCCGGCGTGGCTGCGGCGCAGGCTTCGACGCGGCGATGCACCAGGCTCGCCCGCGGATAGGGCCGCGCGCTGTCGTTCCACTCCCCGCGCAGCTGCTGGCCCTCGCTCACCGACAGCCACGGCAGCTCGGCGAGGCGCGCCGTCGGCGCCGCCACCCCCGCTGCCAGGAGGCGGACCCAGAGGGCCGTCCAGCGTTCGATCGTGGTGGCGTCGAAGAGGGCCGCGCTGTACTCGATGGCCCCCACCAGGCCGTCTTGGGCCAGGCTGCCACCGCGCCGCCCGCCGCCTTCGACGAGGCCGAGGGTGAGGTCGAACTTGCTGCTGCCGCTGTGGATCTCCCGGCGTTCGATCTCGATCTCGCCGAGCCCTGTGGCCGGCGGCGGCCCCTGGTAGGCGAGGCTCACCTGGAAGAGCGGCGGGGCCACCAGGCTACGTTCGGGGTGCAGGGCCTCGACCAGGCGCTCGAACGGCACGTCCTGGTGCGAGAACGCCGGCAGCGCCGCCGCCCACAGCCCGTGCGCCAGCGCACCGAAGGTGGTGCTGGCGGCGCTGCCGACACGCGCGCGGAGCACCAGGGTGTTGGCGAAGAACCCGATCAGCGGCTCGAGCTCGGCGCGGGGGCGATTGGCGATCGGGATACCGATCGCGAGATCGCGCTGCGCCGCCAGGCGCGCCAACATCGCCGCGTAGCTGGCCAGGACGAGGGCGAAGGGCGTCACCTTCTCGCGCGCCGCCAGGGCGGCGATGGCGTGGCCGACCTCGCCCGACACCCGTACGGCGACCAAGCCGCCACGGGGGTCCGGCCGCTGGGGTCGCGGGCGGTCGGACGGCAAGTCGAGGACCGGCGGCATGCCGGCGAGCTCGCTCCGCCAGAAGCCGAGCTGGCGGTCGAGCTCACCCGCGGCGAGCCAGCCCCGCTGCCAGACGGCATAGTCCGCATACTGCAGGGCGAGGTCCGGGAGGCGGGCCGCACGGCCGACGACCGCCGCCTGGTAGAGCTCGGCGATCTCAGCGACCAGCGTGTTGAGCGACCAGCCGTCGGAGATCGCGTGGTGCTGGCAGAGCGCGACGTCGAGCTCGCCGGCGGCGAGCAGGAAGGCGCCGAGCCGCAGCAACGGCCCGTGCGCGAGGTCGAAGGGCCGCGCCGCCAGGCGGCGCTCGAGGGCGCGGGCGAGCGGCTCAGCCACCGGACCACCTGCTGCCTTGCCGAGGCCGCGCAGATCGACCACCAGCCGCTGAGCGTGCTCGCGGCCCGCCGGCAGCACCCGCTGGCGTGGCTCACCGCGGTGGGCCACGAAGCGGGTGCGCAGGGTCTCGTGGCGGGCGACGACGCCATCGAGGGCGGTGAGCAGAGCGCGCAGATCGATCTGGCCGCGCAGCGAAAAGCCGGTCAGCAGGTTGTAGGTGGCGGTACCGGGATGGAGCTGCTCGAGCACCCACAGCCGCTCCTGGGCAAAGGAGAGGGGCGCTTCGCCGGCGAGCTCGGCCGGCCGGCGGGGGATCACGGCCGCTGGCCCAGTCTCGATCGGCACCGTCCCGGCCTGCACTGTCTCGAGCGGCCCACTCTCGGCCAACACCCCCGCCGCCGAGGCCGCCGCCTGGGCAGCCGTCGCCTCGGCCTCGCGCAGCCGCTGCTGCGCTTCGAGCAGGGCCCGGCGCGCCGCCTCGAGGGCGCTCTGTGCCGCCGCCGAGCGGCGCGGTGCCGCGGCCGGCGCCTCGCTCGCGGGCGGGCTCGCGGCCGCCAGCGGGCTGGGTGGGGCCACCGTGGCCGCCTCCACCATGCTCTCACCAGGGACCGGCTTCTCTGCCTCGCTGGGACCGCGGACGGCACCCAAGCCGCGGGCCGCACGAGTCGTCTCGATCTCGGCCGCCAGACCCGCCAGGGTCGGCGCGGTGAACACCCGCGACAGCGGCACCTCGACGGCGAAATGGCTGCGGATGCGGGCCAGGAGGCGGGTCGCGAGCAGCGAATGGCCGCCCAGGGCGAAGAAGTCGTCGCCGCGGCCGATCCGCACCTCGCCGAGGAGCTCACGCCACATCGCCGCGAGGTCCTCCTCGGTCCCCGGCAGCGGTGGCTCGCTCGCCGCCACCGCCAGGCTCTCGGCGCCGGGCGCCGGCAGCGCCTTGAGGTCGAGCTTGCCGTTGGCGGTCAGCGGGAAGGCCGGCAGGGCCACGAAGGCGCGCGGCACCATGTAGTCCGGCAGCCGCGCCGCCAGATGCCCCATCAGCTCTTCCGCAGCGGCCTGGCCCTGCCCCGGCACGAAGTACGCCACCAACCGCTGGTCGTCGGCGTCCCCGGCCCCCTCGCGCACCAGCACCCGCGCCTCGGCCACCGCCGGGTGGCTCGCCAGCGCCGCCTCGATCTCGCCGAGCTCGATGCGGAAGCCGCGGATCTTGATCTGGCTGTCGATCCGCCCGAGGTACTCCAGATCGCCGTCGGCGCGGTAGCGCGCCAAGTCACCCGAGCAGTAGAGCCGGGCGCCTGTGGCGGGGCCCGTCGGGTCCGGCCGGAACCGGTCGGCGGTGAGCGCCGGGCGGCCGAGGTAGCCCCAGGCGAGGCCGGCGCCGCCCACCCGGACCTCCCCGGCGACGCCGATCGGCGCCAGGGTGCCGCCGCGCTCCCAGACCTGCAGCGTCTGGTCGGGGATCACCTGCCCCACCAGGCTGGTCGCGGCCGCGCACTCGCGCTCACCCAGCGGCCGGTAGGTCACATGCACAGTGGTCTCGGTGATGCCGTACATGTTGACCAGGCGCGGCCTGCCCTCGGGATGGCGTGCCAGCCAGGGTGCCAGCGAGCGGGGATCGAGGGCCTCGCCGCCGAAGATCACCTCGCGCAAGGCGAGCTCGCTCGGCCGCGCGCGCTCACTTTCGGCCGTCACCAGCTGGCGGAAGGCCGACGGCGTCTGGTTGAGCACCGTCACCCGCAGCGCGGTGAGGAGGTCCAGGAAGTGGGCCGGATCGCGGCTCACCAGGTAGGGCACCACCACCAGGCGGCCACCCAGGCCGAGGGCGCCCCACAGCTCCCAGACCGAGAAGTCGAAGGCATAGGAGTGGAAGAGCGTCCAGACGTCGGCCGGGCCGAAGCCATACCAGGGCGCCGTCGCGGTCAGCAGCCGCACCACGTGGCCGTGGGGGATCAGCACGCCCTTCGGCCGCCCCGTCGAGCCCGAGGTGTAGATCACGTAGGCGAGGTCGGCACCGCCGAGGCCCTCCGGCAGGGGCGCCGCACCAGCCGGCGGGGCCGGGCCTTCCAGGCTCAGCTCGACGACGCCTTCGACGGCTGGCAGCGGCCGGGGCGGGGCCGCCACGACGACCACCCGCACGCCGGCGTCGGCCAGCGTGTAGGCGATCCGCTCGTCCGGGTGCACGGGGTCGAGCGGCACGTAGGCGCCGCCGGCCATGAGCACCCCGAGCACCCCCACCACCTGCGCCGCCGAGCGCTCGAGGAAGAGCCCCACGCGATCGCCGCGCTGCACCCCGGCGGCCACCAGGCGGGCCGCCAGGGCCTCGGCCCGGCGGGCGAGCTCGCCGTAGGAGAGCGCCGCCTCGCCGTCGAGCACGGCCGCGGCATCCGCGCGCGCGGCCACCTGCGCCACGAAGAGTGCCAGCAGGCTCGGCAGGGCCTCCGGGTCCACCGGGGCCGCGAGGCCGTTCCAGTCGAGCAGCTGGCGCTCCTCGGCCGGGGTCAGGAGGGAGAGCTCCCGCCAGGAGCGCCGCGGCTCGGCGACCGCCCGGGTGAGCAAGGTCAGCAGGGCGGCGCTCCAGCGGCTGGCCGTCGAACGATCGAAGAGGGCTACCGCGTACTCGAGCCAGAGGTAGTGGCCGCGGTCGTCCTCGGTCACCGCGAAGAGGAGGTCGAACTTGCTGAAGCTGGGCGGCGAGAACGGCGCTTCGAGCTCCACCCCGGGCAGCGGCAGCAGGCGGGCGCCGGTGTTCTGCAGCACGAACATCACTTGGAAGATCGGGCTGTAGGCGAGGTCGCGACCGACGTGCAGCTCCTCGACCAGGCGCTCGAAGGGCAGGTCCTGATGGGAGAAGGCCTGGAGCGCCGTCTCGCGGGTGGCGTCGAGCAGGGCGCGGAAGGAAAGCGCCAGGCCGCCGGGGCTCAAGCGCCCGCGCAGCACCAAGGTGTTGACGAAGAGGCCGATCAGGTCCTCGATCTCGCTGCGCCGGCGGTTGGCCACCGGCGTGCCGAGCGGCACGTCGCTGGCGTCCGCCAGGCGGCCGAGGAGGGCGTGGATGCCGGCGGTGAGCACCATGAAGAGGGTCGCACCGTGCTCGCGGGCCAGCCCTTCGAGCGCCTCGACCAGGGGCGGCGGCAGCAGCCGCAGCACGTTCTGCCCGCCGCTCGACGCGATCGCCGGCCGCGGCCGGTCGGTGGGCAGCTCGAGCAGAGGCGGCAGGTCGGCGAGCTCCTCGGCCCAGAAGTCCACCTGCTCGGCCAGCACCTCGCGGGTCAGCCAGCGGCGCTGCCAGACGGCGAAGTCTCCGTACTGCACCGCGAGCTCGGCCAGGGGCTGGGGCCGGGCCCCGAGGTGGGCACCGTAGAGGGCCGCCACCTCGCGCACCAGGAGCCCCATCGACCAGCCGTCGGTCGCAATGTGGTGCACCGCGAGATGGACCAGCCAGCGGTCCTCGGTGAGACGGATGAGCTCACCGTGCCAGACCGGCCCGCCGGCCAGGTCGAAGGGCAGAGCAGCGCTCCGCCGGCCCAACCGCTCGCCCTCGATGGCGGCACGGTCGGGGTCGAGGCGGCGCAGGTCGACCACCGGCAGCCGGCAGGGCGCCCAGCGCTCCACCCATTGGAGCGGTACCCCGTCGCTCTCGCGATAGACCGTCCGCAGCGCCTCGTGGCGCCGCACCACCTCGCCCAAGGACCAAGCGAAGCCCTGGACGTCGAGCTCGCCGCGCGCCACCACCATCGCAGGGATGTTGTAGGCCGGCGAGCCGGGCTCCAGCTGGTCGAGGAACCACAGCCGTTCCTGGGCGAAGGAGAGGGGGAACGGGCCCGCGGCGCCGGCCGGGCGCTCGGCGCGGGTGAGCGGCGGCTGCTCGACGACCGAGCCGCCGGCCAGCGCGGCTTCGATGGCGCGGGCGAGGCCGGCGACGGTCGGCTGGCTGAACACCTGGCGCAGGGGCAGCTCGACCCCGAAACGGCGGGTGACCTCCGAGACCAGGCGGGTGGCAAGGAGCGAATGCCCTCCCAGGGCGAAGAAGTCGTCCGCCGCGCCGATCGGCCGCTCGGCCGGCCGGCCGGCGCCGGCCAGAAGCGCCGCCCAGACCTCGACGAGCTCACTCTCGAGGGGGTTGCGGGGCGCGACGTAGGGCCGCACCTCCCCCGCGAGCTGCGGCGCTGGCAAGGCCTTCAAGTCCACCTTGCCGTTGGGCGTCAGAGGGAAGGCCTCGAGGCTCACCAGCGCCGACGGCACCATGTACTCGGGCAGCCGGCGGCGGGCGGCGGCGAGGACGTCCTCGGCCACCAGGCTGCCGGCGGCGGGCACCGCGTAGGCCACCAGGCGGGCGTCGAGGGCGCCGGCACCGTCCTGGCGCACGATCACCCGCACCTCAGCCACCTCCGGCAGGGCGGCGAGCACCGCCTCGATCTCGCCCAGCTCGATGCGATAGCCGCGCACCTTGACCTGGTGGTCGAGGCGGCCGAGGAACTCGATCCGCCCGTCGGCCAGCCGGCGGGCGAGGTCGCCGGTACGGTAGAGGCGGGCGCCCACCGCGCCCGGCCGCAGCGACAGGGCGGCGAACGGGTCGGGGACGAAGCGCTCGGCGGTCAGCCGGGGCCGCCCGAGGTAGCCGCGGGTGACCCCCTCGCCGGCGATCGCGATCTCTCCTGCCACCCCCAGCTCGACGGGCTCGAGGCGAGGGTCGACGAGGAAGAGGCCGGTGCCGGCAACCGGCGCCCCGACCGCCACGCTCGCCCGCGGCTCGCTGCCCCGGAACGCCAGCACCCCGGACCACACCGTGGTCTCCGTCGGGCCATAGAGGTTCCAGAGGCGGGCCGCGCCGCCGTCCTCGCCGGCCAGCCGCACGCCGAGCTCCATCGGCAGCGCCTCACCGCCGCAGAGCACAGCGAGATCGCGGCACGGCGCCCAGCCGGCCTCGAGCAGCAACCGCCAGGTGGCCGGCGTGCCTTGCAGGGCGCTCACCCGCGAGGCGGCGAGGCGCGCCGCCAGCCGGTGGCCGTCCGCCGCCTCGTCGCGGCCGGCGAGCTCGATGCGGGCCCCCACCCACAGCGGCAGGAGGAGCTCGAGGCCGGAGATGTCGAAGGCGAGCGTAGTGACGGCCAGCAACCGGTCGTGGGCGCCCAGGCCGGGTTCGTGGGCCATCGAGGCGAGGAACTGCGCCAGGGCACCGCGCGGCACCGCGACCCCCTTCGGCCGCCCCGTCGACCCGGAAGTGAAGAGCACGTAGGCGAGCTGCGCCGGGTGGGCAGGCAAAGGTGACAGCGCCGCACCCATGAGACCCGTGGCGGCGAGGTCGCTGGCGGCGAGATCGACCACCGGCACCGCGAGCCCGGCGCGCGCCACGAGATCGCCGGCCAGAGCGAGGAGCTCGCCCTCGCTCAGCCCCACGGCGGGGCGGGCGTCCGCGACGATCAGCGCCAGGCGCTCGGCCGGGTGGGCCGGGTCGAGGGGCACATAGGCGCCACCAGCAGCGAGCACGCCGAGGACGGCGACCAGCAACCGCGGCGAGCGGCCGAGGCAGAGCCCCACCCGCACCTCGGGCCCCACACCGAGCGCAGTCAGTTGGCGCGCCAGGGCGGCGCTCTGCCGCCAGAGCTCGCCGGCCGAGAGCTGCTCACCGGCCGCCGCCAGCGCCACGCGCTCCGGCGCGGCGAGCCCCTCGCGCGCCAGGCGGGCCACCAGATCGAGCTCCCAGCCGCGCTCGGTACCGTCTGCCGGTGACTGGTTCCACTCCACCAGCAGCTGCTGGCGCTCGGCCGGACTGGCCCAGGAGAGCTCATTCCAGGGCCGCTCCGGCTCGGCCACCGCCGCCGTCAGCCAGGCGGCGAAGGCGCGCGCCCAACGCTCGGCCGTGGTGGCGTCGAAGAGGGCGGTGGCGTACTCCAGGGTGCCCGCGAGGCCCTCAGCGGTCTCCACCAGAGCGAGCGTCAGGTCGACCTTGGCGGTGCCGTTGTGGACGTCGACGGGGCTCGCCACCAGGCCCGGTAGGGCGAGCTCACCGGCCGGGGCGTTCTGCAGGATGAGCATCACCTGGAAGAGCGGCGGGTGGCTGGCGTTGCGCTCCGGCTGCAGCTCCTCGACCAGCTTCTCGAACGGCAGGTCCTGGTGCTGGAAGGCGGCGAGCGCGCTGCGCTGGGCCGCGGCGACCAGCTCGCGGAAGCCCAGGGGCCGGCCGTCCTCGGGCGCCAGCAGCTGGCCGCGGAGGACCAGGGTGTTGACGAAAAACCCGATCAGCTCGGCGATCTCGGCCTTGCGGCGGTTGGCGACCGGCGAGCCGATGTTGAGGTCGGTCTGGCCGGTGAGGCGGCCGAGGAAGCCCTGCAAACCGGCCAGGAGGGCCATGAAGAGCGTCGCCCGCTCGCCCTGCGCCAGGGCCAGCAGGCGGTCGCGTAGCGCCGCCGGCAGCTGGACGAGGCGCACGGCCCCGGCGGCGCTCTGCTCGACCGGCCGCGGCCGGTCGAGCGGCAGCTCGAGGAGGGCTGGCGCCCCGGCGAGCGCGGCCCGCCAATGCTCCACCTGGCGCCGCAGCTCGGCGCCGGCCAACCAGCCGCGCTGCCAGAGGGCGTAGTCGGCGTACTGCACCGGCGGCGGCGCGAGCTCGCCCCCGCGGCCCGCGACGAGCGCCGCATAGGAGCGGGCGAACTGCTCGATGAGGACGCCGATCGACCAGCCGTCGCTCGCGATGTGGTGCAGCGTGACGAGCAAGCGCGCCTCGGCGCCGCCCAGCCGCAGCAGGCAGAGCCGCAGCATGGGGTCGGCGTCGAGGCGGAAGGGCCGCCGGCCCTCGCGACGGGCAAGCTCGCTCGCCAGCGCCTGGCGCGCCACCGGGGCGAGGCCCGCGAGATCGACCAGCGGGCAAGCCGGCCGCGGCGGCGACGCGATCCGCTGCACGGCCTCGCCGTCCACCAGGCCGAACGTCGTCCGCAGGCTCTCGTGGGCCCGCAGCACCGCCGCCACGGCCCCCACCAGCGCGGCGAGGTCCAGCCGGCCGCGCAAGGCGAGGCCGAAGGGCACGTTGTAGCTCGGGTCGCCGGGGGCCAGACGATCGAGGAACCACAGGCGCTCCTGCGCGAAGGACAGCGGTAGCCGAGCCGGCCGCGGTGCGGGCACGATCGGTGGCAAGACGACCTCGACGCCCTGCCGGGCCGTCTCCACCTCAGCCGCCAGCGCCGCCAGGCCCGGCGCCTCGAAGATCCGCGCCAGCGGCACCTCGACCCCCAGCTGGCTGCGGATCCGCGCCGTCAAGCGAGTGGCGAGGAGCGAGTGGCCGCCGAGCTGGAAGAAGTCGTCTTCGCGGCCCACTCGCTCGACGCTCAGGAGGTCGCGCCAGAGGGCCGCCAGCTCCTCCTCGATGCCTGGTCGCGGCGGCTGGAAGGCAGCCGTCGAGGCCGCCTCCGGCGCCGGCAGCGCCCGCACATCGAGCTTGCCGTTGGCGGTGAGCGGGAAAGCGGTGAGCACCATCCACGCCCGCGGCACCATGTAAGCCGGGAGGCGACCTTCGACGAAGCCCATCAGCTCAGCCGTGGAGACCGGCGGCTCGCCCTCCGCGCCAGGCCGCAAGACGAGGTAGGCGACGAGCTGGCGGTCCGCCGCCTCGCTGCCCAGGGCGCGCACCAGCACCCGCGCCTCGGCGACCGCCGGGTGCTCGGCGAGCACCGCCTCGATCTCGCCGAGCTCGATGCGAAAACCGCGCAGCTTGACCTGCTGATCGGCCCGGCCCAGGAAGTCGACGGCGCCGTCGGCGAGCTGGCGGACGCGGTCCCCCGTGCGATAGAGGCGGCTGCCGGGCCCACCGTAGGGAGCCGGCGCGAAGCGTTCGGCAGTGAGCGCCGGGCGCCGCCAATAGCCCCAGGCGAGGCCATCGCCACCCAGGCAGAGCTCACCGACGACGCCGCGCGGCACGGGCTCCAGGGCGCCGTCGAGCACCACCTGCGTGGTGTTGGCGATTGGCCGCCCGATGGGGATCGAGCGCGCCTCGGGCGCCACGCCGCGCACGTCGAAGGTCGTCGAGAAGGTCGTGCTCTCGGTGGGTCCGTAGGCGTTGCGCAGGGGCGACCACGGAGCGACCGCCAACAGCCGGCGGGCGGCCACCGGGTCCATGGCCTCGCCGCCGGTGAGCAGGTGCCGCAAGCTGGCGAGCGCCGCGGGCCGGGCGGCGACCACCTGGTTGAAGAGGGCGACAGTGAGGAACGAGGCGGTGATCGCCAGCCGCTCGTAGGTCGCCGCCAGCTCCACGGCGTCGAGGGCCACCTGGCGGGGCACCCCCACCAGCCGGCCACCGTTGACGAGCGCCCCCCAGACCTCGAAGGTGGCGGCATCGAAGGAGGTGTTGGCCACCTGGGCCACGCGGTCGTCCGGCCCGAGCTGCGCATAGTCGGTGCCCTCGACCAGCCGCACGATGGCGCCATGGGGCACGGCGACGCCCTTCGGGACGCCCGTCGAGCCCGAGGTGTAGATGAGATAGGCGAGGGCCTCGGCCGGCAGCGCCACGGCCGGCACCGGCGCCGTCACGGCGGGCTCGTCGAGGCGCAGTGTCGTGCCGCCCGGGAGGCTCGCCAGCTCCGGCGGCCAGCCGGCCAGCACCTCGCCGCTCGTCACCAGCACACGCGGCGCCGCGTCGGCAAGGAGCACTGCCACCCGGCCCGGCGGATAGGCGAGGTCGATCGGCACGTAGGCCGCGCCGGCCTTGAGGCTGGCGAGCATGGTGAGCACCAGCTCGGGGGAGCGTTCGAGGGCGATCGCCACCCGCTCGCCGGAGCCCGCGGCCAGCCCACTCGCCACCAACCGTCCGGCGAGCTCACCGGCCTCGGCCTCCAGGCGGGCGTAGCTACGGTGGTCCTCGCCCCAGGCGAGGGCGATCGCCTCCGGCCGGGCCGCAGCCTGGAGCGCCACCCGGGCATCCACTCGCGCCGCGCGGGGGTAGGCCGAGGTGGTGTCGTTCCATTCGGTGAGGACTTGCTGCCTCTCGCCCGGTGCCAGCCACGGCAGATCACGCACAGCGAGGGTTGGCGTCGCCACCACCGCCGCCAGCGTGCGCTCCCAGGTGTCGAGCCAGCGCTCGACGGTGGTGCGGTCGAAGAGGGCGCGGCGGTACTCGCAGGCGATGTAGGCCACGTCGCCGTCGAGCCGGCAGAAGAGGCTGAGATCGAACTTCGCCGTGCCGTTGGTCAGCGGCTCGCCGACGAGCTCGAGGCCGCGCAGCCGCAGCACCTCGACGGGGGCGTTCTGCAGCACGAACATCGTCTGGAACAGCGGCGAGACGCCCGCTTGGCGCTCCGGCTGCAGCTCCTCGACGAGGCGCTCGAAGGGCACGTCCTGGAGCGCCATGGCGGCGAGCGTGGCCTTGCGGGCCTCGGCCACGAGCTCGACGAAGCTCTGCTCCGGCCGGACCCGCGCCCGCACCACGACGGTGTTGACGAAGAAGCCGATCAGCCGCTCGAGGTCGACATGCGGGCGGTTGGCGACCGGGCTGCCGACGAGGAAATCGCTCTGGCCGCTGAGCCGCGAGAGCAGGGCCTGGAAGGTCGCCAGCAGGAGAATGAACGGGGTGACGCCGCGGCGGCGAGCGAGCAGCGCCAGCGCCGCCACCTGGTGGGCTGGCAGCTGGCGCTCGAGCGTCGCTCCGGCCGCTTCCGCGACGGCCGGTCGCGGCCGGTCGGTCGGCAGCTCGAGCAGGGTGGGGGCGCCGGCCAGCACCTCGCGCGAGCGATCGAGGCGGCGGCGCAGGGCGATGCCTCGCAGCGTCCGCCGCTGCCACTCGGCGTAGTCGGCGTATTGCACGGGAAGCGGCGCGAATTGCGGCGCGAGCCCCCTGCTGCGGGCCTGGTAGGCCTCCCCGACGTCCGCCACCAAGACGCCCATCGACCAGGCGTCGGAGACGATGTGGTGCACGGTCAGCAGAGCGCGGGCCGCGGCCGGTGCGGCGCCCTGCCAGGAGTCGACCAACAGGCGCCAGCGCAGCAGCGGGCCACGACCGAGATCGAACGGTAGGCCGGCTTCGCGAGCGGTCAAGGCGGCGCTCTCGGCGGCGCCGGCAGCCGCAGGCAGGCCGCTCAGGTCGACCACCGCGAGAGCGGCGAGGTCGCGCGGCAGCCGCGCCCCGGCCACGAGCGGCCGGACCTCCTGCCGCGGCTCGCCCTCCACCGCCAGGAAGTGGCTGCGCAGCGACTCGTGGCGCACCAGCACGTCGCCCAGCGCGGTCAGGAACGCGGGCAGATCGAGGCGCCCGGCGAGATCGATCTGGAACGGCATGTTGTAAAGCGCGCTCGCCGGCTCCAGCTGGTCGAGGAACCAGAGGCGTTCCTGGGAGAACGAGAGCACCGCCGGGCCGGTGGCCGTTCGCCGGTCGATCCGCCATTCGTCGGCGAGGGCCAACTCCTGGATGGCCGGCGGCGCCGGCTGGGAAACCGCAGCCTGCCTGACCGCAGCCTGCTGGGCCGCAGCCTGCTGGGCCGCAACCTGCTGGGCTACGACCTGCTGGGCTACGACCTGCTGGGCTACGACCTGCTGGGCCACGACCTGCTGGGCCGGCGCGGCCCCTGGGCGAAGCGCGCCCACCACCCGCGCCAGGCCGGTCAAGGTCGGCGCCGCAAAGACCTGCGACAGCGGCACGGTCACCCCCCAGCGGGCGCGGACCCGCGACAGCATGCGGGTCGCCATCAGCGAGTGGCCGCCGAGATCGAAGAAGCTGTCGCGCCCGCCCACACTGTCGACGCCCAACAGCTGGCGCCAGATCTCGGCGAGGCCTTCCTCGACCTCGCCGACCGGCGCCTCGTAGGCGGCCGCTGCCTTGGCCTCCGGCGCTGGGAGGGTCTTCAGGTCCACCTTGCCGCTGGGGTTGAGCGGG
>CAYQRE010000053.1:0-16507 GCA_964420075.1 uncultured Thermoanaerobaculia bacterium
CGGCGAGACGATGATCGTGCTGATGGCGACCGGCAACACACCGATCATGGACTGGAGCCCGTTCAACGGCTTCCGCACCCTCTCGGCCAACATCGCGGTGGAGATCCCCGAGGCGCCGGCGGGCAGCACGCTGTACCGCACGCTCTTCCTCGCCGCCCTCGCCCTCTTCATCCTCACCTTCCTCGTCAACACCGCGGCCGAGGTGGTGCGCCAGCGGCTGCGCTCGCGCTACTCGCGGCTCTGAGATCGACGGATGGCTGCCCTCGAGAACTCCCCGAACTCGCCGCCCTCGGCCCGCGAGGCCGAGCTCAACGAGCAAGCCGGCCGGCGGCGGCGCACCGAGCGCCTCGGCCTCGCCTTCACCTGGCTGTGCGGCGGCGCCCTCGCCCTCAACCTGCTCCTGGTGATCGGCCTCTTGGGGCTGATCGCCCGCGAGGGCCTGGCTTACTTCTGGCAGGCGCCGGTGACCCTGGTCAAGACCACCGACGACCGCCTGCTCATGGGCGAGATCAACCAGCGCGAGACCGTGCCGGTGGGGCAGTGGAAGAACCCGGACGAGCCTCTCTACCGGGTGCGCCTCAAGGTGGGCAACCGCGACGTCACCGGCGCCGACTTCCTGTGGCTCGACGAGAGCGCCATCGCCGAGCGCAGCGAGCCGCGGGACATCGTGCTGCTCGAACGCCTGGAGTGGGGGCCCTTCTATGGCCGCATGGCCGAGCTCAAGTCTGGGGACGAGGTGCTTGCCAGCGGCAGCGACGCCGTGTGGCCGGCCTTCTCCCGGCTCCATGCCCAGAAAGTCGAGCTGCGCAAGTCGCTCGCCAAGCTGGAGAAGGGCCCGATCGGCGACGTCAACTACGAGATCGAGAAGCTGCGCCTGGCGGAGCGCAAGCTCGAGCTGAGCACGCTCTCAGCGGACGAGAAGGCCCGTCGCCAAGCGCAGATCGACGCCCGCAACGCCGAGCTGCAGTCCGAGTACCACACCCTCTCCGAGCGCTTGTTCGCCGCCCGCGAGACGCTGCTGCGCGAGCACCTGGTGATGGAGACCGCCGACGGGACCAGGAAGGAGGTCGCCGTCGGCGCCGTGGTGCGCGCCGTGCGGCCCAACCAGCTGGGTACCTTGGGGCGGCTGCGGCTCTATCTCTCGCGGATGGGCGAGCTGCTGTTCGACGATCCGCGCGAATCGAACACCGAGGGCGGCATCTTCCCGGCGATCTTCGGCACGGTGATGATGGTCTTCTTGATGACCTTCCTGGTCACCCCCTTCGGAGTGCTCGCCGCCCTCTACCTGCGCGAGTACGCCAAGCAAGGGCCGCTCGTCCGCGCCGTACGCATCGCCGTCAACAACCTGGCCGGTGTGCCGTCGATCGTCTTCGGCGTTTTCGGGCTCGGCTTCTTCGTCTACCTGGTGGGCGGCACCATCGACCGCCTGTTCTTCCCCGAGGCGCTACCCACCCCGACCTTCGGCACCGGCGGCATCCTGTGGGCGGCCCTCACTCTCGCGCTGCTCACCGTGCCGGTGGTGATCGTCGCCACCGAGGAGGGCCTGGCGGCGGTGCCGCGCATCGTCCGCGAGGGCTCGCTCGCCCTCGGTGCCACCAAGGCGGAAACGACGTGGAAGGTCGTGCTACCGGCGGCCGCCCCTGGCATCCTGACCGGGGTGATCCTGGCGATGGCCCGCGCCGCCGGTGAGGTGGCGCCCTTGATGATCGTCGGCATGGTCAAGCTGGCGCCCACCCTGCCGATCGACCACCATTTCCCCTACATCCACCTCGAGAGGAAGTTCATGCACCTCGGCTTCCACATCTTCGACGTCGGCTTCCAGAGCCCCAACGTGGAGGCGACCAAGCCCCTGGTCTTCGCCACCGCGTTGCTGCTGATCTTCGTCGTCACCGCCCTCAACCTGTTCGCCGTCGCGGTGCGCAACCGGCTGCGGGAGCGCTACAAGGGGAGCGCGGTATGAGCGCCGGCGACCTGCAGATCAGCGACCCGATCCTGGAGATCGACCGGCTATCGCTCTGGTATGGCGAGACCAAGGCGCTCAAGGACATCTCGCTCGACATCCCGGCGAAGAAGATCACCGCCTTCATCGGCCCTTCGGGATGCGGCAAGTCGACCCTGCTGCGCTGCATCGACCGCCTGAACGACCTCGTCGACGGCGTGCGGATCGAGGGGGCGATCCGCTTCGAAGGCAAGAGCATCTACGACCCGTCTGTGGAAGTGAACCTGCTGCGCAAGCGCATCGGGATGGTGTTCCAGAAGTCGAACCCGTTCCCGAAGTCGATCTACGAGAACGTCGCTTTCGGTTGCCGCATCCAGGGCATCAACCGTCGCTCGCTGCTCGACGACATCGTCGAGAAGAGCCTGCGCGGAGCGGCGCTCTGGGAGGAGGTCAAGGACCGCCTGGACGGCAGCGCCCTCGACCTCTCGGGCGGCCAGCAGCAGCGCCTGTGCATCGCCCGGGCGATCGCCGTCGAGCCCGAGGTGATCCTGCTCGACGAGCCGTGCTCGGCCCTCGATCCGGTAGCGACGGCGAAGATCGAGGAGCTGATGCAGGACCTCAAGAAGGACTACACGCAGGTCATCGTCACTCACAACATGCAGCAGGCGGCCCGCGTCTCGGACTACACCGCCTTCCTCTACCTCGGTGAGCTGATCGAGTTCGGGGCGACGGAGAAGCTGTTCATCAAGCCTCAGAAGCAGCAGACCGAGGACTACATCACCGGCCGTTTCGGCTGACCCTGTCGCTCTCACTGCGCTTCGCGACCGGCCCGCCCTCTTGGCGGGCCGTTGTCGTTGGGGTTGCCCTGCCGTGCAGCAGGCGACCGCCGCGCCGCTCGGTCCGGGCTGCCGCTGGGCCGCAAGCGGCCGGCGGCCCCTCCCTACCTGGGCGCAAGAACCTGTGCCCTGCCGCAACGGCGGTGTATGCTTCGCCGAAATGACCTCTATTCATAATATTTAAGCGCTCCTTTTTGGGCGCTGATGGACTTGCCCGGGCCTGGCCGGTGCGATCCGGCATTGGACCGGGTGGGAGATCGCTCGCGGGCGCCGGGACCATGGTGGCCTCTGGACGTTCCGCTGCGGAAGGGACCAGCCATGGCTCGCACTCTTCGTCGCGTTCGCCCCGGGCGTACCGCCGCCCTCGCCATCGTCCTCACCCTGCTGCTCGCGCCGGCCGCCATGGCGGCTCCCCACTCCGGCAGCGCTCCCGGCGACGCCGGTTGGTGGGGCGCGTTGTGGAGCTGGGCGTCAACCGTCGTCGAGCGGTTCGGCGCCTGGGGCACGGGTGGCGCGCCGGCGCCTGCCGCCGTCGACCGTGACCCGGCGAAGGCCGGCCCGGACCTGGTGCCGAGCGGGCAGCCGTTCCACAGCCCGGTGCTGATGCCGAGCGCCGCGCGGGCGACTCGGCAGAGCGGCGCTCCGCGGTCGTAGCTGGCCGCCTGGCACGCTGAGCAGAGCCACGCTGGCGCCGCCAGAGCGGTCGCAAAGTGCGCCGAGGGGCTGCCGCAGAGGCCGCTCTTCCGCTATGCTCTTGTCCAAGATGCCAGCGAAGAACGGGCCGCGCTCGTGGCCCCGTCCACGAACCGGTCCCCGCCGGTCGGGAGAAGGTCGGTGAGCTCTCCGCCTGCGGCCCAGCAGCCGACGGTGATCGCCCGCCTGGCTGGCCTGCCGGCGGCGGCCTGGTGCCTCTCTTGGCGCCAGGAGCTGCGCGCGCGGCTCGCCGGCGAGCCGGTGGCCGAGGTCGTCGCGGCACTGGTCGCCGCCAGCCTCGATGCCGTCCACCAGGACGCCGAGGCGGCGATCACCGCGGCGCTCGCCGCCCGTGCCTGCGCCCGGCTGGCGCCTCGCGGAGACCTGGCCGGCCGGGCAGCGTTGCGGATCAGCGCCTGGGCCGCGCTCGCCAACGCCTGGCGAGTCGGGGGTGATCTCTACGCTGCCGAACGCGCCTGGCGCCAGGTCGGGCGCCTTGCCCGGCACGCCGCGCCAAGCGGCCCCCACGTCGCCCTCGTCCACTGGCTGCGCGGCCGCCTGCGGGTCGACCAGCGCCGCCATGCGGAGGCGGTCGCCGACCTCCATGCCGCCCTCGCCGAGGCGCGCCGGCTCGGCGACCGCAAATGCGCCGGCCAGTACTGCCTCGAGCTCTCGGCGGCGCTCAGCGTCAAGGGCGAGCCGCGGGCGGCTCGCCGCTGGGTGCTCGAGGCCCAGCGCCAGCTCGCTGGCCTGGGGGAGGGGAAGCTCCTCTTCTTCGCCCTCCACCAGGAAGTGCGGGTCCTGGTCGACCTCGGCAAGACGGCCCCCGCCCTCAGCCTGGCCAACGCCCTGGCCCCTCATTACCGGCGTTTCACCGGTCCGCTCGGCGCCCTGCGGGGCCGCTGGCTGAACGGCCGCTTGCACGCCGGGCTGGGGCTGCAGCGCGAGGCCGCTGTCCTCTTCGAGGAGGTCCGGCAGGGCTTCCTCGCCCGTGACCTGCTCTACGACGCCGCGCTGGTCAGCCTCGACCTGGCCCTGGCCCTCGCCGAGCTCGGCGAACGCCCGCGGGTACGTAGCCTCGCCCACGGGATGTATGAGGTGTTCCGTGCCCAGCAGATCCCGCGCGAGGCGTCGGCCGCCCTCTTGCTCTTCGCCCACGCTGCCCTCGAAGAGCAGGCGGACCGCGCCCTCATCCTGCAGGCGATCAGCCGCCTCGAGGCCTTGCGCCGGGGAGCCGGCGCCGCCTGAGCGCCCGCCGCGTCCTGGCATACTCTTGCGGGCCGCCCACCTGGCGGCCTTCGACGAGAGGAACCCCAAGCGATGATCCCGGCCCGTGAGGCCCTCGACCGCCTGCGCGAGGGCAACCGACGCTTCGTCTCCGACATGCGGCAGTCCGCCGCCCTGCTGAGCCCCTCGCGCCGCCTCGAGCTCGCCGGCGGCCAGCAGCCCTTCGCCATCATCCTCGGCTGCTCCGACTCGCGGGTACCCGCGGAGCTCGTCTTCGACCAGGGCCTGGGCGATCTGTTCGTGATCCGCGTCGCCGGCAACATCGTGGCGCCGTCGCTCGCCGGCAGCGTCGAGTTCGCCGCCGAGCGCTTCGGCACCCGCCTGGTCGTCGTCCTCGGTCACTCCCAGTGCGGCGCCATCCTCGCCACCCTCGAAGAGCTGCGCCGGCCCACCGAGAGCCAGTCCCCCAACCTGCGGGCGATCGTCGACCGCGTGCGGCCCTCGGTCGAGGGGTTGCTGGCGACCGAGCTGCGCGACGACCTCGACGCTCTGGTGCACCAGGCCGTGCGAGCCAACATCCGTGCCTCGGCCAACCACCTGCGCCACGCCTCCCAGGTGCTCGAACAGCTGATCGCCGAGGACGGCCTGCTCGTCGTCGGCGCCGAGTACTCGCTCGAGACCGGGGAGGTCGACTTCTTCGACCTGCCTCCAGCCGTCTAGGCCCCCTCTAGGCCTCGTCGAGCTCGCCGAGCAGCTCCTCCAGCTCGTCGAGGTGGCTCGCCCACTGCTGCTCGAAGTGCGGGTCACCGTCGGGCTCGGCGAAGAGGTCGAGCACGAAGCGGCCGGCCGAGGCGCCGGAGGCGGTGAGGGCGCCGCAGACCAGCTCCCAGGTGATGCGGGTGTTGGCGCTGAGCGCCAGGGACAGGGTGTGCGGCCGCAGGCCGAGGGCGAGGCTCACCCGTCGCTGGCTCCAGCGCCGTCGGCGTAGCGTCACCTTGAGGGCCTGGCGCACCCGCTCGGTGAACTCCCTGGGGCTTGCGGCCGGCGCGGCGCGCGCCGTTCGCACGGCCTCGGGCAAGGGGCCGCCGGGCACGCCGTCCAGCCGGCGGCCGAAGGGGAAGAGCGGCGGGAAGAAGTCCTCCGGCGCCGTCTCGGCGACGGCGAGGAGGGCCAGCACTTCGTCGACCTTGAGGGCGAGCTGACCCGACAGGCAGCGCGACAGGTAGTTGGGATGGCGGCCGAGGGCGGCGCTGGCCTCGGCGAGGGTGAGGGCACGGGCGCGCAGCAGCTGGCGCAGACCGCGCCGCAACCTCTCGAGGCAGGCCGGGTTCGCCACCTACTCACTCTAGCCGATCCCGGCGCGGTGGCCCCCGGGGCATGATCGTCGAAAGCGAGAAAACATTATGAATGCCGGTGATTTGGTAGCGGATAAGGTTTTGTCCCGATCGACAGTGCGTTGGCCACTTGAAGACAGCTGGGTGACGGATGGCGCCGCGAGAGGGCCGCCGGACACCAAGACAAGGAGGTCAGGGTGAGCCGGCAATTTGCAGCAGCGGTGATCGACGAGCTGAGCGGTGGCGACGAGCTCACCGCCGACGAGATCATCTTCGAGCTGCTGGCCGATCTCGAGGCGGGCGATACCGCGTTCCCGGTGGGGGCCGCCGGGCTGGAGGCCGGCGCCGGCCGGGCGCGCCGCGCCCCGACGGCGCCCGCGGAGTACGAGGGCCTGGTCGAACGTGCCATGCAGACCCTGCGGCAGACCCTGAGCCGCCTGCACCCCGAGGGCGAGATCACGCCCGGCGAGGCCCTGCGCCAGCTGCTGGCGCTGCGGCCGGAGGAGCGCTGGCAGGCGGTGTCACAGCGCGGCGCCTGGCATCGGCCGGAAGTCGTGACGGCGTTGCTCTCCTACCTTCGGCATGGCGCCTACGAAGACCATCAGCGCTCCGATGACCTCGCGCGGTTGGCGGTGGAGCTGATCGAAGGGCTGGATCCACGGGTGGTGCCGGCGAGCCTGCGGCGCGACCTGGCCGCCGAGGCCTGGTCCGTGCTCGCCCGCGAGGTCCTCGCCACCGGCAGCCTGGCGAGCGCCGACGTCACCCTGCGCCACGCCGAGTCCCTCCTCGCCATGGGCTCGGGAGACCTTCTCGCCGCCATCCAGGTGCAGCGGGTCCGCATGCTCTGGCATTGGGCGCGGGGTGAGGCCTCCGCCGTCCAGCAGCAGCTCGAGGGCTTGCTCGGACGGGCGGCCCTGGTGGAGAGCGCGAGTGACGAGCAGGAGCTCTGGCTCTGGCTCGCCGTGTTGCTCGACGAGACCGGGCGGCCCGGTCCGGCGCATGGGGCCCGCGCCCGTGCTGCCGACTGCGACGCTCCCCTGGCCGTGCCGGCCGTCCTCAAGCGGGTGCTCGCCCTCCAGGCCCGCCTCGGCCTCCACGGCCTGGCGCGCGAGCAGAGCTGAGCCGCTTCAGCTCGACAGCCAGGCAGTCAGCTGCTACGTTCTGCCGGCGCTCGCCCGCGCCGAGCGCATCCTCGCGAGCATGATCGCCATCGAGCAGGGCCTGTTGATCGGCATCCTGGTGATCGCCGTCGTGTTGCTGCTGGCGAGCCGGCTGCGGCCAGACCTGGTGGCCCTGCTGGTGCTCGCCCTGCTGCCGCTGACCGGCACGGTCACCTACGCCGAGGCCTTGTCGGGGTTCAGCCGCTCGGTGGTGATCACCATCCTGGGGCTCTTCATCATCACCCAGGCCGTCGAAGACAGCGGCGTGGTCGATGGCCTCGCCACCCGCCTGCGCCACCTGAGCGGCGGCTCGGAGAGCCGCTTGATCCTCGTCTTCATGGGGGCCGGTGCGCTGCTCTCGCTGCTGATGAACAACATCGCGGCTGGCGCCGTGCTGCTGCCGGCGGCGGTGCAGGTGGGCCGCGAGGCGCGGGTGCCGGCCTCGCGGCTGCTGATGCCGCTCGCCTTCGGCACCCTGGTCGGCGGCATGGCGACCTACTTCACCACCGCCAACATCATCCTCTCCGGGGTGCTGCGGGACCACGGCCAGCGCGGTCTCGAGCTGCGCGACTTCCTGCCCACCGGCGGTCTGATCGTCGTCGCCAGCCTGGGGTTCATGGCCTTTCTCGGCCGCCGCTGGCTGCCCGAGCGCGAGTCGGCAGCACAACAGCTGCGGCCGCGCGGCTCCTCCCGCGAGCTCTACGACACCTACGAGCTGGGCACCGAGCTCTGGGAGGCGCGGCTCGGCGTGGGCAGCCCCTTGATCGGCTCGACCCTCGCCGCGAGCCGGCTGGGCGAGACGCTGGGCTTGCGCGTCCTCGCCGTTTGGCGTGGCCAGGAAGCGATCCTCAACCCGTCTCCTTCGTTGCAGCTGGCGCGCTCCGACCTGCTCCTCGTGCAGGGCACGGCGGAGGCGCTGGCTGCAGCCCACGAGCTGGGGCTCGAACCCGGCCGGCCGGCGGCGGGCAGCGAGGTGGCGCCGCGGGTGGACCTCACCGAGATCGTCATCCCGCCGCGCTCGCGGCTGGTCGGCAAGACGCTCACCGAGGTCGCCTTTCGCAATCGCTATGGGCTCACCGCCGTGGCCCTTTGGCGGCACGGCGAGAGCTACCGGTCGGGCGTGGGAGCACTGCGCCTCGACGTCGGCGACGCGCTGCTCTTGGTGGGCAGCCCGGAGGAAGGGCGGCGGCTCGCCGAGGAGACCGACTTCCTCGTCCTCCACCAGAACGACCCCAAGCCCGCGGCGTTGCCCGGCAAGCGAGGCCTCACGGCGGCGATCGCCGGCCTCGTCCTCCTGGTGTCGATCCTCGGCTTGCTCCCCACCTCGCAGGCGATGCTGCTCGGGGTGGCGGCGCTGGCGCTCACCGGCTGCATCAACCTCGACGATGCCTACCGGGCGATCGACTGGCGGGTGATCTTCCTCATCGCCGGCCTGCTGCCGCTGTCGATCGCGATGTCGAACAGCGGTCTCGCCGACCGCCTGGGCCACGCCCTGCTGGTGACCCTGGCCCCGCTCGGCAGCTACGCCTTGGTCTCCGGGCTCTTCTTCATCACCCTGGCCTTCACCCTGGTGGTGGGTGGCCAGGTCGCCGCCCTGCTGCTCGGCCCGGTGGCGGTCCAGGCGGCGCTCGCTGCCGGCGTCGACCCGCGAGCCACTGCGGTGGCGGTCGCCATTGCCTGCTCGGCGGCCTTCCTCACCCCGATCGCCCATCCGGTGAACCTGCTGGTGATGGGCCCCGGTGGCTACCAGCCACGGGACTTCCTCAAGCCCGGGCTGGGGATGACCGCCGTCACCTTCCTCACCCTCCTCGCCGGCCTGGCGCTGTTCTGGGGCCTCTAGCCCGCGTCGAGCCCGCGGTGTCCCCCCCACGGCCTGCCTTGACGTATCTAACGTCCAAAGCACGCATTCCGCGTGCGGGGCGCGGATGGGCCGCGCCCGCAGAAGGAGGGATCGAGATGGCTCTGGGCATGATGAGCACGATGACACGGACGTTCGCCCGGCTCGCGGGCCAGGCCCTGGTGGGGCTCGTGATCCTGGCGACGGCGAGCCCGCCGGCCCAGGCCGAGGGCTTCGTGGCCGGGGCGGTGGGCACCTATGAGCCGGACGGCAACAGCGGTCGTGAGGCGGTCTACGGCCTGCGGGGCGGCTACCGCTTCCGGCCCGACCTCGGGATCGAGGGAGCGCTGGCCCACGTCGACTTCGGTTCCCTCGCCGACGACGGTCCACGGCTGCCGGGGCTCGCGATCGACCTCGAGGCCGACCTCTGGGCCCTCGACCTCTCGCTCGCCTGGTACCCGCAGGGCGGCAACTTCGTCGTCTTCGCCGGCCCTGGCCGGGCGAAGGTGGAGGCGAGCGCCCGAGTGCGCTTCCTCGACCTGGTGTTCGAGGACTCGGCGAGCACCCAGGTGTGGACCGCGCACGCCGGCGTCGCCTACCGCTGGCAGCTCGGCGAGAGCTTCTTCCTGCGGCCCGAGGTGCGGGTGCGGCGGTATTTCGACGACGAGCCGGCGGCCGACGAGCTGACCGAGGGCGTGACGATCGCCTACGACGGTACCGACTACGAGGCGAGCCTGGTCTTTGGCTGGGCCTTCGGGCGCTGAGCGGGCAGCGGGCGGTGCCGCCGGGGTAGACTGCGCCGAGTCGACCGAGGAGGAGCCGCGATGGCCGTCGCCGTCAAGATCGTCGTGGGCCTGGTTGCCCTGCTGCACGTGTACTTCCTGGTCCTCGAGATGTTCCTCTGGGACACGCCCTTCGGTCGCCGGACCTTCGGCCTGAAGCCGGACTTCGCCACCGCCTCCCGGGCCCTGGCCGCCAACCAGGGCCTCTACAACGGCTTTCTCGCCGCCGGTCTGCTGTGGGGGCTGTGGCAGGGTCCGGCGGGGCGCTCCATCCTCCTCTTCTTCCTTGGCTGCGTGCTCGTCGCCGGCCTCTTCGGCGCCGCCACCGCCAGCCGGCGGATCCTCTTCATCCAGGCGCTCCCCGCCGCCATCGCCCTGGCGTTGGTGCTCGCCGCCTAGATCGCCGTCCACCACCTGCGTCGGCGGCGGGCGGCCGAGGCCGTCGCGCCGGCGGCGCGTTCACCAAGGAGGTCCTCTCGTGCGTCCACGCCTCGTCCGTCGCTGTGCCACCCTTGCCCTGCTGGCCGCCACCTGCCTCGCGGCACCATCTCTGCGAGCTGGTGAGGTGGAGAAGGAAGTGCCCTTCGCCCTCGACCAGTGGATCGAGCTCAACTCGAACGACGGCCCCGTAACCCTGCACCGCATCCGCCTGGCGGCGCACAGCGGCTTCACCAAGTCGAAGCTGATGCGGCCCGGCAACAGCGAGTATCTGCGCGACGTGCAGATCCAGCTCGAGTTCACCAACGACGCCAGCAAGGACTGGGAGGCGCGGATCCGTCTCGAGTGGCTGGACGGCGACGGCAAGGCGATCGACGGCTACAACGACGACGAGAACCTCGACAACGACTCGCGCCACGACGAGCAGACGGTGACGCTCTCGACCCTCAAGTACGGGCTCGAGAGGGCCAAGAAGCTAAAGGTCCACATCACCTACCAGCCCGACTGAAGCGGCCGCTCGCCGCGCGGGCGGTAGAATGGCGAGCCTGACCGCGATGCGCGACTGGAGTTACGAGGCGGGAGCCGGTGGCCGCGACCTGCGGCTCGACCTCCTGCGAGGCCTCTGCCTGGCCAAGATGATCTTCAATCATCTCTGGCACACGCCGCTGCATGCCGTGCAGGACTGGATCGGCTACCTGACGGCCGCGGAGGCTTTCTTCTTCATCTCCGGGGTGGTGGCGGCGATCGTCTACGGCCGCCGGGCCCGTGAGCAGGGCCTGGCGGTGGCGCGCCAGGGGCTGTGGCGGCGGAGCCTTCACCTCTACGTCGCCAACCTCGCTCTCGTCTTCCTCGTCTTCGCCTTGGAGGCCAAGGGTTGGCTGCACTCGCGCTACCTCTGGCACGAGGGCTTTGCCTGGACCGACTTCTTCAGCGTCAGCCAGCCCTACTTCCTGCAGATGCTGCCGCGCTACGCCGTCTACCTGGCCTTCGCACCCTTCGTGCTGCAGGCCCTGCTCGCCGGCCGCACGGCCTGGGTGGTGGCCGCCTCGGGCGGCCTCTGGCTCGCCAACCTCCTTCTTGGATACCGGCTGCAGGTGCCCTTCCTCGAGCCCGACCCCGCGGGCGGCTTCCTCCTCGTCGCCTGGCAGCTGCTGTTCTTCGGTGGCATGGTGGTGGGCTTTCATCGTGAAGCGCTGGCCCAAGCCTGGCGCCGCCTGCCCCGCTGGGCCGGCTTCTGGCTGCCGCTCGCCGTCTATCTCGCCTTCATCGTCTTCGAGCGGGCGAGCCACTTCGGCCTCCTCGACCTCCACCCTGGCTACCTGTGGAACGCCGTCGGCCGCGAGCACTTGGGGGCCGTGCGGGTGGTCAACCTCGCCGTCGCCTTTGCCTCCTTCTTCCTGCTCGTCGACCGCTTCTGGAAGCCCGTCGCGCGCTTCCTCGGGCCCTTCTTCCTGCCCTTCGGGCAGAGCGCGCTCTACGTGTTCCTGGTCCACATCCTGCTCAACGCCGCGCGGCTGATCGTCGAGCCGCACCTGCCCTTCGAGCTTGCCGGCCACGCCGTCCGCCTGCTCGCCGCGACGCTTCTGCTGCTCGCCGCCCATTGGTGGATGGTCCGCTACCGGGTGCTCGCGGCGGTGATCCCGCGATGAGCCGGCAGCCCGCCCGCAAGGCCTCGCCGACGCTCACCGTGGCCCTCTTCGTGGGGATCGTGAGCAGCGCTGCCTTCCTGCTCATTGCCAGCGTCCTCGCGCGGCAGGGAGAGCTCACCGCGGCCGAGGTGGCGGCGGACGGTGCCAGGCTCGCCGCCCTGGCGAGCGCCACCCGCCTGACGGCGCCGGCGAGCGGCGATGCTCTGGAGCTCACCTACACCTTCGGCGGGCGCTGCGGCGCCTACCAGGGGCTCGCCGTCCTCCACCGCTGGCAGGGCGAGGCCCCGCTGCCGGGCGAGGTGCACCTCGCCTTCGTAGTCCTGGCGAGCCCCGAGCGACTGCCGCGCAACCCGGCCCGCCGGCCGCTGCCGGCCCTCTGGCTGGAACGCGACCCGCTGGCCAGCGACCTGGTGGCACGGGGCACGGCGCAGCGGCTGTTCGTCGAGCTGCAGCCGCCGGACGAGGCGGCGGAGCCGGCCCTGCTGGGCAACGTCGCCGGGCGGCCGGAGCTCGCCGCGGCGGTGAGCCTCGGCCGTGCCTGGGGCGAGCTCGTCGCACCCCACCACTGCAAGCTGCGGCCCGAAGACTTGCGCACCCTGGCCACTCTCAGCCGCCTGCTGCGCGCCGAGGTCTGTACGGCAGACGGAGCGGCGACGCGGTGCACCGGGGCGAGCCTCAGCCTCTACCGAGATCGCCTGCCCCGCACCTACCGGCTCGACGTGCGCAGCCTGGGGGGCGATGCCGCTCGGGCGGCCTTTGGCCTCGAGCTCTCCCGCGATGCCGAAGGCCGGGGCCGGAGCCTTCGCCTGCGGCCCCTCGTGGCGCTCTCGGACCTGCCCCAGGGCGTGCGGTTGGCCTGGAAGCCGCCGTGGCCGGCGGGCGCCGCCGCGGTGAGCGGTGGGGTGGTCCACTCCCGGCTCTACCCGCCGCTCGCCAGCCCGGCGGCGAAGGGGTTGCCGAGCGAGGAGATCGACCTCGAATCCCTGCTCGCTGCCAGCGCCTGGTGAGAGCGCCGTCTCCCTGGCGGCCGCCGCGAGCACAGTGACGGGTAGGCCGTCTTGCCGGGCACGGCGCCCGGGCAGAGCACGGCTGGAGGTCATCACCATGCAGCGAGCAACCCTCGTCGTGGTCGGTCTTCTCGTAGCGTTCCTGGCTTTCGCCCCGGCTGCCCAGGCCGGCGAGAGCGCCGGTGGCGGGATGAGCAAGATGACTGCCGTGACCCCTGCCTGCGCCGCCGCCAGCACCCTCTTCGCCGACGACGCTCCGGCCGCCGAGGCCACCCCGGCCCCGGAGGACCAGCCCTTCTTCAACGAGGAGGGGATGACCGAGGCGGCGGTGACCTGCGGCAGCTGGCTGTACTACGGCTGCTGTCTCACCCAGACCCGCGAGCGGCGGATCTGCCGCTTCAACAGCGCCGAGTGGTGGTACGAGTACCGCTGCGTCGGCGTCTGCCACTTCTGATCCCCGCCGTCGCCTCGCCGGCGAGGGCCAAAGGAGCCGGCGCGGCCGGGTAACATGAGGGCGGGTGCCACGGCGCCCGCCCTCAACCCGACCCGCAGGAGAGCTCCGATGGCGAAGTCCCCCGAAGAGATGCTCGAGACGATGATCGCCGGCCTGAAGGCCAAGACCGGCAAGGACCTCGAGGAGTGGCTGGCGGTGGCTCGTGGCGCCCGGCTCGCCAAGCACGGTGAGCTGGTCCAGCACCTCAAGGCCGCGCACGGCCTTACCCATGGCTATGCCAACCTGATCGCCCACAAGACGTTCGCGTCGGACGCCTCGTCCGCGCAAGCGGCCGGTGAGGATCTCGTGGGGGCGCAATACTCCGGGGCCAAGGCGAGCCTACGGCCGATCTACGACCGGCTGGCGGCGGCGGTGGCCGGCTTCGGGCCGGACGTCGAGCTGGCGCAGAAGAAGACCTACGTCAGCCTGCGCCGCAACAAGCAGTTCGGCCTGATCCAGCCGTCGACGGCGACGCGCGTGGATGTCGGGATCCAGCTCAAGGGCGTGCCGCCGGGCGGCCGCCTGGAGGCGGCTGGCAGCTTCAACGGCATGGTGAGCCACCGGGTGCGGGTGGAGGAGCTGGCCCAGGTCGACGCCGAGCTCGTCGGCTGGCTGCGCCAGGCCTACGAGGCGAGCTGAGGCCGGCGTCTCAGCGCTCGCCGCGCAGGTTCACCAGCTCGAAACCGAACCGCCCCTTGACGCAGAGGTTGCCGTGGGTGGTGGCGTTCTCGAGCGGTGAGGTGACCTTGACGATGCGCTCGTCCTGGACGTGCAGGGTGAGTGTGCAGCCCACACCGCAGTAGCCGCAGATGGTGTCGGTGACGGTCTGCCGGGACTCGTCCCAGCCGCCACTCTGCCGCAGGTCGAGCTCCGGCTTGGCGACCAGGGCGCCGGTGGGGCAGACGGCGATGCAGTTGCCGCAATAGACGCAGGCCGAGAGCGGCAGCGGCACGTCGTGCTCGGTCGAGATGTGGGCGTCGAAGCCGCGGCCGGCGACGGCGATGGCGAAGGTGTTCTGGGCGTCGACCCCGCAGGCTTCCACGCATTTGTAGCAGAGCACGCACTTGGCGTAGTCGCGGGCGTAGAGCTCGTTGTCGACCTTGACCGGTTGCGCGACCGTCGCCGCCTCGGCGGTGGCGGCGCCGAAGCGAGCCGGGTCGGCGCCGTAGGTCGCCATCAGCGTGGCCAGGCCCGGCGCCGTCGAGAGGTCGACCGCGGAGCCGAGCAGCTCGAGCACCAGCTTGCGGGCGAGGTCGACGCGGGGCGAGCGGGTCTTGACCTCCATCCCCGCCTCCGCGCGCCGCGAGCAGGCCGGCACCAGCACCCGCGAGCCGGCGACCTCGACGACGCAGATCCGGCAGGCGTTGACCGGGGTGAGGGTCTCCAGGAAGCAGAGGGTGGGGACGTCCTTACCGGCGGCGCGGCAGGCGTCGAGCACGCTCGCACCCTGCTCGACGCTCACCGCCGTGCCGTCGATCGTCAGCGTGAGCTGCGGCCGGGCCGCGCGGGGCGGCGCCGCTGGTACGGCCTGCGGGCGCGGCGGGGGCTGGAACCAGATTGGATCGGCGCTCACGCGGGGCCTCCGGCAGGGAAGGGGTCGAAGCGGGCGAGGGCGGACTCGACGGCGGACGACGCCGTCTGACCGAGGCCGCAGATCGAGGCGTCGCGCATCGCCTGCGCCAGCTCACGAAAGAGGGCGAGCTCGTCTTGGCGCGAGCCCAGCGGGCGACCGCTCGCGAGGCGGGCGAGGAGCTCCTCCTGGCGCACCGTCCCCACCCGGCAGGGCACGCACTGGCCGCAGGACTCGTGGCGGAAGAAGGCGGCGATGCGGCGCAGGGCGTCGCCGAGGTCGGCCGTCTCGTCGTAGACCAGCACGACGCCCGAGCCGAGGCTGGCGCCGGCAGCGCGGGCGCCCTCGAAAGTGAGCGGGATGGCGAGGGCCTCGGGGCCCACGAAGCCGCCGGCGGCACCGCCCAGGAGCACGGCCTTGAGGGCGCGGCCGCCGGCGACCCCACCGGCGAGCGCCAGGAGCTCGCCCAGCGTGGTGGTGAACGGCACCTCGTAGAGCCCGGGGCGCGCCACCTGGCCCGCGACGCAGAAGAGCTTGGGGCCCGTCGAGCTGCCCTCAGCGGTGCCGGCGAAGGCGGCGCCGCCCTCGCGCAGGACCCACGGCACGTTGGCCAGGGTCTCGACGTTGTTGACCACCGTCGGCTTGCCGAAGAGGCCCACCTCGACGGGGAAGGGCGGCTTCGAGCGTGGCTCGCCGCGCTTGCCCTCGAGGGAGTTGAAGAGGGCGGTCTCCTCGCCGCAGATGTAGGCCCCGGCGCCGCGGCGGACCTCGAGGTCGAAGGCGAAGCCCGCCCCGGCGACATCGGCTCCCAGGAGGCCCGCCGCACGGGCGGCGGCGATGGCGCTGCCGAGCCGCTGGTGGGCGAGCGGATACTCGCCGCGCAGGTAGACGAAACCCTGCTGGCAGCCGCAGGCGAAAGCGGCGATGGTCATCGCCTCGATGAGGGCGAAGGGGTCCTCCTCGAGGAGGACGCGGTCCTTGAAGGTGCCGGGCTCGGACTCATCGGCGTTGCAGACCAGGTAGTGGGGCGTCGCCGGCTGCGCCGCGACCGCCTGCCACTTGCGCCCGGTGGGGAAGGCGGCGCCGCCGCGGCCCACCAGCTTGGCGGCGATCACCTCGGCGATCACCCCGTCCGGCCCCAGCTCCAGCGCACGGTCGAGGGCCTGGTAGCCGCCGCTCGCCCGGAAGGCGTCGAGGCTCGTGGAGTCCACCCGCCCGACCCGCGACAGCAGCCGCAGGCCCGGTTCGCCGAGCTGGGGCACTGAGGCCGCGAGGGCGGCGCGGCGCGCGGCCGGGCCCGGTTCCTCGCCGCCGAGCGCCGCCAGCACGGCAGCGTCCGCCGTCGCCGGCGCCAGCGTCGTGGCGCTCGCCGGCTCGCCCGCCCGCACCACCAGCACGGCGGGAGCCCGCTCGCAGTGGCCGAGGCAGGGGCTGCGCTGCCAGGTCGCGGTGGCCCCGACCGGCGCCTCGCCGGCCGGGCCGAGCCGGGTCGCGAGCTCGGCGCACAGGGCCTCGGTCTTCGCGTGCATCTCCACGCGCCAG
>CAYQRE010000054.1:0-16492 GCA_964420075.1 uncultured Thermoanaerobaculia bacterium
GTGCGGTAGACGTTCCAGCAGACGAGGCGGTGCCAGGTGGTCTTCCACTGGCCGTTCTGCCGCTCCTGGGTGGCGAGAGACAGCACGGCGTAGGGGCGGCCGGGGATGGTCACCTCGACCTCTTCATCCATCAGGGCGATGCGGTTGCGGCGCTTCCTGATCTCAGTCCGCTCCGGGGTCCAGCGGATCTCACGGTCGCTCCCCAGGTAACCGGTCAAGGTGACGGCCTCAAGGGCGGGGGCAGGCATCGAATCAATCACAAGCGCTGCGGCGGCGGTCGTCATGGTCTCGCTCTCCGTTCGGTCGTTGGGCGGGTTCGCCATGACCTGAAGGAAGAGACCGGCCGCCGGACCGCCCGCAAGTTCGGGGCGCAGCGCAGCGAAGCCCCCGGAGGACGTAGTCCGGAGACTTGCGGGCCCAGGGCCGGGGACGGTCTATCCATCACCCGGCGAACCCGCGTCGAGCGAACGGAGAGCGAGATCTGACGACCCCGCCCTCCACTCTCTCTTCTCAGTACTCGTCCGGCAGCAGCACGGTCGTCGCGGAACGGTCCCCTCCCTCAAGCCGCTGCCGTCTGGGTGGCGAGCTCTTCCGCCGTCTGCAGGACCATCTCGACGGCTGCTGCGGTGCGTTCCAGGAAGCGCAGGGCAGCCGCCTCGGGGTCGAGGTCGAGCACCTTGGCGTAGTGGCTGAGGTACTCGAAGGACCGGTCGCTGACGGGCGGGTGGCCCAGGGCGGCGAGGAGCATCTGGGCTCCGAACTCGGCCACGATCTCCTTGCCGGGCCGCTCGGACCGGCCCGGGTGGAGCGTGCCGCGGCGCAGCTCCGCGGCGTGGACGAGCTCGTGCAGGAAGACCTCGGGGTTCTCGACGCTGAGGACGATCTGCGCACCCTCGATCTGCCGGCTGTGCTGCAGGAGGCCGAGAGCGCCCGTGCGGACCAGCTCGCTCGATGCGCGCACCGGCACCCCCCAGGCTTCAGCGACCTCTACCAGAGGCAGCGCGGAGAGGAACGATCCCTGCTCGGCATAGGCCGGGATGGGCTCGCCGTCCGTCTGCGGGTAGCCGAAGACGACCTTCGCGAAGAAGGCCACCGGCTCCACTCGCTCCTCTTCCACCTCATCGCCGTCCTCCTTCCGGCGCGAGAAGACGGGCAGGAAGATGAAGCCGCGGGCCTTCTCCCCTTTGCGCACCGCCCGGCCGGCCTCCAGCCACTGCTTGAAGGTGCGTGCATCGGCCGAACCCGAGAGCGCGGCCAGCAGGCGGTTGCCCAGCGACCAGTGGCGGCACGGCGCATCCTCGGCGAGCGCCTGAGGCACGAAGACCAGCTCGGCAGCCTTGATGATCGCTCCTGAACGGAACGCTTCGAGGACCTTTTGGGCGGCGACGGACGATCGGTTGGAGCTCATGGGGTCTCTCCCTTCTCTCGCGAGGCCCGCCCACCGGGCCTCGGTCGCGAGACCCCACTGACCTGATCTCCGGGCTTTGAACCGCGAGGAGCGGAACCGCGACCTACCGCGGCTCATGGACCTCGATGGGGAGGGAGAGGCCTCCGAGGTGGCGCTCGATGAGGGGACGGACGCTCGTCCAGGCGAGGCCGCCACGGCCTCGGCGCCTTCCGATCTCTTCGCTTGGCTGGTGGGTGGAGGTGTGAACCTGGACGGGTAGGCCCGCCCCCTCGAAAGCGGGCGGGCCGGGAGGAGGGATCAGAACGGGATCTCGTCGTCGTCGAGGTACGGCTCGGGCTCGCCTGGCTCGTGCTCTTCTGGCTCGCCGCCACGTGCCTCGTCCGGCTCCGGCTCGTGGTCGCGGTGCCGCCGGTTCAGGAACTCGATCTCGTCGGCATGGACCTCCACCGCGTAGCGCGTCTCGCCGTCCTTCTCGTAGCGCCGCACCCGGAGCTTGCCCTCCACCCCCAACTTGGCGCCCTTCTCGAGGCTCCGCAGGCTCTTCGCCAGGCCACCGAAGGCCACCACCTGGTGCCAGTCCGTGCGCTCTTGCGGCCTTCCAGCGCGATCCTTCCAGCGCTCGTTGGTCGCCAGCGAGAAGCGGCAGAACGTCACGCCCTTCGACTCCTTCACCTCCGGCGCCGCACCCAGGTTTCCCGTCAGCAGGACTTTGTTCACGATCAGCTCCTTTCAGGTTGAGAAGCTCGGAACGAGCTTCTTTGCCCTGCCTTGGAACTGATCTCCGGGGCTTTTCTCTGAGCAGTGATCGAAGAGGACGAAGCGGGCCGGGCCAGGTTGGCGCGAGCGAGAGGGTGCTGCGGATCGATCAGTAGCAATGATTGGGTCGTGGCCCGGCGAGATCAAGGATCACGAAGCCGCAGCGTAGGGGCGGGTTTCAAACCCGCCCCTACAACGTCGCGGGTCCGATCACTGCCTCAGCCGGGTAGAGGCGTAGGGGCGAAGGATCTTTCGCCCCGACCTACCGCCTCAATCCCACCGTGAAGATCAGGTCTCTTCCGCCCGAGACTGGCAAGGAGTACGTGCCGCAGGATACGGGAGTCTCAATCCCACCGTGAAGATCAGGTCTCTTCCGCCGATGAGGTCACCGGCTTCGTCTTCAACCGCACCGTGCCCGAGTCTCAATCCCACCGTGATGATCAGGTCTCTTCCGCCCGGGTCGGATACCAGCCCAACCTCGTCGCCGTCGCCAACGCCTGGTCTCAATCCCACCGTGAAGATCAGGTCTCTTCCGCCGCCGTGATCGCCGCGCCCGAGCTGCTCGCGATCCTTACGTCTCAATCCCACCGTGAAGATCAGGTCTCTTCCGACCGCAGAGGAAGTGAGGTACATGGAGCTGGCCGAGAGGGCTCAGTCTCAATCCCACCGTGAAGATCAGGTCTCTTCCGACCTCGAGGTGCACGCCCTGGTCCCGCCAGGGGTCCAGGCGTCTCAATCCCACCGTGAAGATCAGGTCTCTTCCGACGCAAGCTGGTGCTGCTGGCCCCCAACAAGCGCGTGCTGGTCTCAATCCCACCGTGAAGATCAGGTCTCTTCCGACGATCGGATTGACGGCTGTCACGACGCTCCAAAACAACGTCTGAATCCCACCCTGAAGATCAGGTCTCTTCCGACGACCGGATGCGGCGGTACTGGGTGCCCCCCAAATACGGTCTCAATCCCACCGTGAAGATCAGGTCTCTTCCGACGGCGCACTGGTCGGTGTGGTCGCAGCAGGGCTTCGTCACCGTCTCAATCCTACCGCGAAGATCAGGTCTCTTCCGGCGGATCCGCAGTCATTGCGGAACTACCCGACCCCATTAACGTGTCTCAATCCCACCGTGAAGATCAGGTCTCTTCCGACCCATGGGGATCTCTGACATGGCACTGCGCGGCCTCCTCGGTCTCAATCCCACCGTGATGATCAGGTGTCTTCCGACTGCGGGCTGATCCCGCTACGTGCCTGGTGCCCGACTGCGCGTGGTCTCAATCCCACCGTGAAGATCAGGTCTCTTCCGACGCTGCCCTTCCAGCAAGGTCAGCCTCTTCCCGCTTGCACGGTACCCGTGAAAGCGCGTAGGATGGCTTCGAGCAGGAGGGCGGATGATCGTCTCGTTCGGGGACCGTGCGACCGAGGACCTCTTCCACGGCCGGCCGAGCCGGCGGGCCCTGCGGCTGCCTCGCGACGTGGTAGAGACGGCCCTGGTGAAGCTGGACATGCTCAACGCCGCCACGTCGCTGCTCGACCTGCGCTCTCCGCCGGGCAACCGCCTCGAGGCCCTGAAGGGCGACCTCAAGGGCTGCCACTCCATCCGGGTCAACGACCAGTGGCGACTGGTCTTCCGGTGGGAGGGCAACGACGCTCACCAGGTCCGCCTGATGGCCTACCACTGAGAAGGAAGATCGACCGTGATCCCCGAGAACCGCATCCCCACGCATCCAGGTGTCGTCCTGCATCAGGAGTTCCTCCTCCCCTTGGGGGTCTCGCAGGTGGCCTTCGCGGCGCACCTCGGGGTCCCGGTGCAACGGGTCAACGAGCTCATCCGCGGCAAGCGCGGCGTCACGCCAGAGACGGCGTGGCTGCTGGCCCAGGCTCTAGCCACCACGCCGGAGTTCTGGCTCAACCTGCAGTCCTCGCACGATCTGGCGCGCAGCCGGCCCGCAAGGCCCATCGAGCGCATGGCTGCCGTTGGGTAGGGACTTGGCGGCGAGGGCTTCGACGGATCGAATTGTGCTCGTGTCGGGCCCTGGATGCCCTCGACGGAGGAGCCGGGGAACGAGCCGATGACCGTACTGCGAGCGACCAGGAAGGTGCTGCGCTCTCTGCCTCGAACAGCGAGCGAGGGTGATGTTTCCACCACGGCGCTCGGCGACTGGTACGTCAACCGCATCGTCGTCCACCGCCAACCGTTCTTGCTCTACGTCAGCTCACGGTCTCTTCTCGCGCTGCTGCTGCCTGCGCGAGATGTGCGTCACCTGGCGGGACGCTTTCCTCAGCGGATAGCGGACCGTCTCCGGCGGCTGGGCGGAGACTTGCTCTGGGTCGCCGCCGAAGAGGCAGCGATGCAGCCGGTCCTGGTGGGCCGCACGCAAGACCGCTCTGTTCTCGGCACGATGGTCGACTTCGCGAAGGCGTTGCCCTACTGCCTACCGAGCGACGGCTGGGAGCCACAGGACCTTCTGGACGCTCAGCACCTCCTCGCCAGAACTCCCTGTCGCTGCGGCAGGGCGTTCGAGGAGGTCATCTGGCCGGGCCGGGAAGCCCTCCGACTGCTCGAAGAGCGCTGGCGATCGCCAGCCACGGCCCACTGAGGCTCGTCCCAACCGCCCCAGTCTCCGCGGCGCGTCCGATAGGCCAGTCGCTCTGATCAGGTTCTGCTGCTCCGATGAGGGTTGCGCATCGCGCTGAAGAACCACATTCTGCAACGCCCCGCGCACAGGCACGCTTCTCTTCTGTAGGGGCTGGTTCGAACCTAGCTCCTACGACAGCCACGCTACGACCGTCTCAATCCCACCGTGAAGATCAGGTCTCTTCCGACCTTTGGCCGGGTCTCGCCATTGCCCTGGTGGCTTCTTCTCTGTCTCAATCCCACCGTGAAGATCAGGTCTCTTCCGACGTCGATTCACGACAACCACCTGGTCGTCGAGTGCATGTCTCAATCCCACCGTGAAGATCAGGTCTCTTCCGACGTTGTTCCTACGTGGCGAGCATTTCGCTGTTGCTGGTGTCTCAATCCCACCGTGAAGATCAGGTCTCTTCCGACGGAAGGTTGGTTCCGGGGACGGTCTCGGCCAAGGCGGCAGGTCTCAATCCCACCGTGAAGATCAGGTCTCTTCCGACCAACGCGGCCTGGAAGGATGCCAAGGAGCTGAAGGAGTCTCAATCCCACCGTGAAGATCAGGTCTCTTCCGACCTTCCAAGGACAACACCGCGCTGACCGTGATCGCGAAGGTCTCAATCCCACCGTGAAGATCAGGTCTCTTCCGACAGAGCATGCGTCTGTCCCTCTACTGGACAGAGATGGCATGTCTCAATCCCACCGTGAAGATCAGGTCTCTTCCGACCTATTACAATTGCCTCGGACGGTGCGAGCTTGCCTGCATCGGTCTCAATCCCACCGTGAAGATCAGGTCTCTTCCGACCGTGGCCTGCTGGAGTCGCTCTGGCAGGAGGCCCACCGCCAAGTCTCAATCCCACCGTGAAGATCAGGTCTCTTCCGACACGACATCGGCGTGATCTTCAAGGCCGGCAACACCCGCGTCTCAATCCCACCGTGAAGATCAGGTCTCTTCCGACTGTTGTCGCTCGTGGCGACTATGGGATTCGCCGTCGCTTTGTCTCAATCCCACCGTGAAGATCAGGTCTCTTCCGACGAGGGACACCCAACATCGCCAGTGCCTGCCCGGGGAGCACCTCGCGGTCTCAATCCCACCGTGAAGATCAGGTCTCTTCCGACCCAGAGAGCTCTCTTGGCCTTGCAGCAGATCGCAGTCTCAATCCCACCGTGAAGATCAGGTCTCTTCCGACCCAGCAGATCGAGGTCGGTCAGGATAGTTGCTTTACGGTCTCAATCCCACCGTGAAGATCAGGTCTCTTCCGACGCAAACGACTGGACGCAGAGGGCCGGCCGTACTTCCAGGCGTCTCAATCCCACCGTGAAGATCAGGTCTCTTCCGACGGCAGGTCGAGCTTCTGAAGGCTGGGACCGAAGAAAGGTCTCAATCCCACCGTGAAGATCAGGTCTCTTCCGACATCGTATGGGCCATTATCGGTACCCTACGGGGTTCCTGTAGCGTCTCAATCCCACCGTGAAGATCAGGTCTCTTCCGACGCGCCGAGGTCAGGCAGGTGGACGATGGCGTCTCGCAACGTCTCAATCCCACCGTGAAGATCAGGTCTCTTCCGACCGTGGTCTGCGAGACCTACGGGGCAATGCGGTCGCAGAGTCTCAATCCCACCGTGAAGATCAGGTCTCTTCCGACCCCGCCCTTTCCAAACCACTGATCCCAGGGGCCTTGCGGGAGCATTTTCCGTTACCTCCCCAAGCAGTGCTGGTTCCTACGCTTCGCTTCCGCTTCATCGCCTCACCTCCTCCCGTCTATCCTACTGATTCAAGGCCACTTCCCGGATTCCCGTTACCCCCAGGGCAAAATGCCCGATGAGGCTGGCGCGGTCCTTGCTAGAAGCTAGACAAGCGGCTAGAGCACCAAAGTCTCCCGGTCCTCCGTCGTCCGTCCGAGGCCATGGACCTCGACAAGCCGCTCACAGCCAGCGCAAGCCCGGTAAATGCGCAGGCTGTCGTCCTCTAGGTCCAACAGCTTCAACAACCTCGAACGCATCCGCTGCAATTCCCCGTCGTCGAGATGGCACTCGAAGACCGAGTATTGCACGCGCTCGCCGAAGTCCTTGAGCGCATGGGCGGGCTTGGTCCGCCGCCGGTCATCGGGCACGTCGTAGGTGATGATCGTCAGCATGGCAGGCGGAAGCTCCGGTAGGTCTCCTCGCCGCGCATCGCTCTCGCCAGCCGCTCGGCTTGGCGGCGGAAGACCTGCCGGAAGCCGAGGGCCTCGCCGTCGACGTCCATGGGGGCTGCCAGCTCGGCTTCCCAGGCGAGGAAGAAGCGCTTGAGCGCCTCGCGATGCAGCACCACCCCGCCTTCCGGGCCACGGGTGAAGTCGTCCCTGCGCAGCTGCTCGCGGTTGAACAGGGTGGCTGCGAAGCGGTCTACCAGGGCGGGCCGAAACTCCTCCAGCAGGTCGAGCGCCAGCGAGGCCCGGCCGTACTCGACCTCGTGGTAGAGGCCGAGGTAGGGGTCGAAGCCCATGCCGTCGAGCAGGGATTGCAGCTCGTTGCCCACCAGCACGTAGCCGAAGGAGAGGACGGCGTTCAACGGGTCCGGCGGCGGCCGGCGAGCACGGCGAGGCGGCCGCAGGGGCTCGGGGATCATGGCGCAGAGCAAGGGGAAGTACCGGGAGGCCGCGGTGCCCTCGATCCCCAGGAGCGACGCCGGAGACTCGGCCTCACCCACCCGCGGCAGCATCTCGACGATCTCTGCCACCTGGTCGCTGCGGAGCGCTTCCGGGTGGTTGGCGCGGAAGCGCCGCAGCACCGCCACCGAGCTCTCGATCTTGGCCTGCACCACTTCCTTGGCAAAGGCTAGCCGGAACTCCGGGTCACCGATCCGCTCGTACTGCTTCATCCGCAGCACCACGTTCTTGGCCTTCCGCGGCGTCACTTGGCCGCGCAGGCGGCCGGACATCGTGAAGAGCGCCACCTCGATGCCGTGATCGAGAAGCTCGGCCAGGGCCTGCGTGGTGAACTGCACGTTGCCGTAGAGAAACACCGTCTCGAGCTTCAGGCAGGGCACCTCCGCCAGCACCTCGCTGTCCTTCTCGATCACCAGCCGGTCCGAGGTCTTGCGGATCCAGGCGTTCTGCTCGGTTACGTAGAGGGTCGACATCTCAAGGCCTCCACGCGGCGGGGACCCGCAGCTGGGCATGATGGAGCTCGAGGTAGCGACGCAGGGTGAGCGGCGGCGGCAGCCGCGGTGGCTCCTGCTCCTTTCTGGGCGCCGGGAACGGCAGCAGCACCTCGTCGCGCAAGAAGACGGCCCCCAGAAACCTGAAGCCCTGGTCGAACGAGGTGACGACCGTCTTCTCGCGGTTGAGGTCGAGCTCGAGCTTCTCGAGTAGCTCGTCGGTGAGCTCCAGGCTCGCCGCGGCCTCGCTCGGGGTGCGGCAGAGCACGAGGAAGTCGTCGGCGAAGCGGACGATCTGGCGCTTCTCCCGGGCGAAGGCCTCGTCGAGGGCGTCGAGGAAGAGGTTGGCGAGCATCGGGCTCACCACGGCGCCCTGCGGTATGCCGCGCTCCAGAGTGCGCAGGCTCTCGCCGTCGTAGATCTCGGCCCGCACCCAGAGCGCGAAGAGGCGGAAGCAGGCCGCCGGCAAGGGCAGCTTGTGCAGGCGAGCAAACAGCCGCTCGTGAGGGATGGTGTCGAAGAAGGCCGCGACGTCGGCGTCGACCACGAAGCGAAAGCCCTGGTCGCGCAGCTCGGCGATGCGAGCGATGGCCTTGCGCACCCCGAGGCCTTCGCGGAAGGCGAAGCTCACCTCTTCCATCTCGCGCTCGAAGACCTCGCGGGTGAGCAGGTAGACGGCCGCCTGGGCCACCCGGTCGCGTACCGCCGGGATGGCGAGGCGTCGGCTGCCGCCGCTCTTCTTGGGGACGGCGATCTCGAGGAGCGGCAGCGGGTAGTAGCGGCGGGAGAGCAGGCTCGCCTGCAGGGCGTCGAGCTCGCCTTCGAGGTCGCCGGCAAACTGCCCGAGCGTCACCCCGTCGGCGCCGCGGCAGCCCTGGTTGTCGCGCACCCGCTCCCAGGCCCGGCCCAGCGTCGAGCGGTCGGCGAGCTCGGCGAGCCAGGCGCGGTCGTCAGCCATGGGCCGCCACCAGCACGCGCTCGCCGCGCCCGTCCTGGTAGAGGATCCGCCGCGTGCGGCCGTGCAGGAAGTGGAAGGCCACCAGGTAGGCCCAGATCGCCATCGCACCAGTCAGCGTCACCTCGTCTGGGTCCACGGGCACCGCTTCGAGGTTCTTGCCCAGTACCTCGACCGCGACCGCCGGCGGATCGAGCAGCGTCAACTTGCCCGCCACCCGCTGCACCTGGAGGCCGGCGTAGAGCTGCGCGTTGGCGAGCGAGAGGTCGAGGGTCATCGGCGTCGCACGGGCCGCAGCCGGTAGTTGATGTCGATCTCGATCGGTTCGCCGGGCTCGAGGCCGGTCAGTCGCGTGGGGTCCTTCTGCAGCATCGGCGTGCGCTGGAGCCTTCGCCCCGGCGGCAGACCTGCCAGCACGGCTCCCGCACTCGTCTCCTTCGTGCCGCCCGTGAAGTCGATCACCACGTCGCGCTCTTGCAAGTCGCCCGGCAGGGCGCCGAAGACCTCGGCCTCGATGAGCTGGCGAACGGCTTCGAGGTCCTGGAAGGCATCGTCCGTCAGAGGCAAGGCATGGAGCTGCCCGGCGGCGAGCGAGCCTGCGGCGATCAGCTCGGCCTGGAGATCCTGGCAGGGCTTCTTCGAGGCCTCCGAGTGGACCAGCCACAGGTGCTCGAGGCGCGGCAGGTGGTGGCGGGCCGCGGCGGCGGCGGTTCTGGAGCCTGGTCCGCCGCTGACCAGGACCACCAGTCCGCGAGCCGGCTCCGCCCGGCGTGCGGCAGACTGAGCCCGGAAACGGACGAACCGCCAGGCGACCAGCCCGAGGATCGGGGGCCAGAGGGCGACGAAGAACCACCACCAAGGCGAGCGGTCGTCGATCAGGGCGGACCAGAGGTTGGTGCTGATCGCCGTGAGGTAGAGCACCACGACGAAGAGCCAGGGGTTGCGCAGCGGGTCCCACAGGTTCGACCAGAGCTTGCCATGCATGGCGAGATCCCTTCACCGGCTAGGCCGGTGCCTCCTTGGTGGCCTCCCGAGCCTTCACCGTCATCCGCCCGTAGCCGGCCGCGGTCTTGGCGCCGAGGCCGTCGTGGCGCAGCGCCTCGGTGAGGATGGCGAGCGCCACCTCGACCCAGCGGGGCGGCCCGGTGAGGGCGAGGAGGTAGGTGCCCTGGGCGGTGAGAAACGGCACGGGGTTGGGGTCGTCCCAGTCGGCGGGAGGCATGGGCTTGCCGGCGTAGTAGTCGGCGTGGTGCACGGTCATCACGTCGAGGAGGAGAGGAAGGGCCTCGATGGGACCGCCCTTGCGGTCGAAGGGCACCCAGAGCGCGTCGTGGAAGGTCACGTGGCCGGCCGTCTCGGTGCTGCCGAAGAGCGTCAGGTACGGCGTGCTGTCGGCCTCCCAGGGCGTTTCCAGCTGCTGGCGCACGGCCCGGGCGGCAAGGCCCTTGAGGGCGGAGCCTGGGAGGTAGGGTACGCCCCAGGTGCGATGGAGGGTGATCGCGGTCTCCAGCACGGATTCGGCCCCCAGACCGATGGCCAAGCGCCCACGCACGGTGGCGTCCGCGAAGTGGGTGTGGGGAGGGAGCTCGGCGAGGGCGGCCTCGTAGCGCCGAAAGAAGGCGGCGTAGCCCTCGGGGACCTTGAGGGCGGCCAGGGCCTTCTCGAAGTGGCCGCTGGCGGCTGCCGTGGCGCCCAGCTCGGGCACGAAGCGGTCCAACCACAGACCCGCGTGCGTGCCGTGGGCCGGGGCAGCCGCGGCGAGAGCAATGCGCCGGCTCATGCCTCGCCCTCCTCGCCCGGCTCGTAGCCCAACTCCGACTTGGCCAACCGCGCGTACCAGGTGGCGGCGGCCACGGCTTCGCGGGAGAGCCAGACGTAGCTCGCCAGCTCGGCCTCACGAGCCTGCTTGCACAAGGCCTCCACGAGACGGGCGGGGGCGTCGAGCGGGGCGATCGCGGCGTCGATGCGATGCAGTTGCTCGGCCAGATGGGCGAGCAAGCGCGAAGCCGTCTCCTTGTTGCGAGACTTGAGGAAGTGGACCGTCTGGCACAGCCCCGCCGAGCGCAGCAGCGCCGGCAGCTTGCAGGCGAAGGAGCCGTAGGACTTGCGCTCGGCCGAGCCCTCGGCGAAGTCTTCGCCCACCTGCGCCACGTGCCGGTAGGCGAGCACGGCACGGGTCTGCTCGAGGGTCACGGTGCACCTCCGGCCAGCAGCACCCGGCAGCTGCCTCGCCCCACGGTAGCCTTGCCTCCCAGCTGCACGAGGCCATGGCCCACCTTGCGAACGTGATCGAGCAGGTCGACCGCTTCATAGGTAGTGCCGCTGCGCTGCACGCGGTTCGCCACCGCCACGCTCACCAGCACGCTCTCGACGGGGAGCGCCTCCTCGTACCAGAGCGCGCCCCGCGCCACGGTCTTGGTCTCCTCGGCCAGGCGAATGCGCGCAGCCACCTCGGTGGCGCTTTCGAGCAGGAAGGCCATGGCGTCGTCGTGCACTAGGCAGAGGCGGTTCAGGAAGGCGGCGCGGGCCGCGAGGTCGGCGGGGTCCTTTGCGCGCGGGTAGAGCGCCGCTGCGAGAAAGTCCGCGTGCCGGCGCAAGGGACCCGGCGCCTTTTCCGGGGAGGCCTCCGTCTGCGGCGCGAAGTCGAGGTCCTCGAGCACGACCCGCTGGTGCTGCCCGACCCTGGCGGTGAGTGTTCCTCCAAGGACGAGGCAGCGGTCGAGCGCGGCGACGGCCGGTGGCGGGCCCAGGTCGGTCCCCGCCTCGCGGGCGTCCCGAGCTAGGCGGGAGAGCAGGTAGGGCGAGGTGGTCCAGGCGAAGGTGCCGGCGAGGCTGCGCACGGGCAGGAGCACCAGATGCGCGTCCCCAAAGTGAACCGCACCGGCGTGGTCGGAGGCGTTCTGGGTCTCCGGCCCGAAGACCACGGACTTGAGGGCCGAAGTGTCGCGAGCCCGTAGAGCGCCCTTGAGGGACGACCCCGGCAGCAGCGGGATCCCCGTGGGCCGCTCGCGGGCGATGGGCAGGTCGATGGCGCCCACGGCCTGCCCGGTGCCGGGGTGAAGCGGCGAGAGCGCGTGGATCAAGACGAGGTTGGTGGTCATCGGGTGCTCCTCAGGGCAAGCGGGTGAATCCCGCGCTCGGGTGGAAGGCGGCGATGAGGCGGTCGAAGACGGACTTGCTCTCGGCGGCGAGATCGAAGGTGGTGGCTATGGCCTTCGCGGGCACGGTGCTCGGCACCCCCCCGGCCGTCGGCTCCACCAACGGCCTGGCGTCAGATGGCAACGTGTAGGGGCCGACCCAGGCGACCGGCACGAATCTGGGCTGGCCCTCTTCCCACACCTGGACCGGGCGGAGCAGGAGCGGGCTCGCGAAACGATTGAGGCGGAGCCAGCCGCCGCCGCTGGGCAAGGCGGCGGAGATCGAGTGGTCGGCGGGGTCGCCGCCGGCCCCTTCGTCCTTGAAGTGCACGACGATCGGCAGGCCGAGCGTGGCCCGGGGGTAGCGCTCGGCGTTGGTGCTCCTGGGAGGGTGCTTTGCACCCGGCTTGACCCCCACGCGCAGGCGAAGGGCATCGCCTTCGGGCCAGCGACTCTGCCCCCAGTCCTTCGGCCCCTTCCACTCGCGTGGATGCGGTCGGTCCTGGCGAACTTCGCGGAGCACCGCGAGGAGGCGCTCGTGGGCCGCCTCCGCCGAGCCTTCGCCGCGCCCGAGGAGCACAGCCTGGGCCTGGGCGAGCGCCCAGAGGCCCGGGTGCTGGTGCAGCTCGTCACTGGGGGGATGTAGCCAGCGCCTGAGGAAGGCCTTCAGCTCGGCCAGGCTGGTGGGGACGCCCAGGGCGGCAGCGGCCGCCTCTTTGGTGACCGCCACGGCGCCGGCACCCCGCCGGGTGCGGGAGCCGACGCCGCCCAGGACCAGCCAAAGGCGCAGAGCGTCGAGGATCTGCTCGCGGTCCGCCTCGCTAGCCTCTACCGGCAGATGCAGGACCAGCTTCGCCTTGGTGCCCTTCTGCGGCACGCCGAGCTTCGCAGCGTCGATTCCCTTCCTTTTCTGCTCGGCGGCCGAGAAGTAGGCGATGTTGACCGCTTCGCCTTCGACGGGCTCGTAGCTTTCCTGGCCCAGGCCCTGCAGCTGTGCATCCGGGACCTCGACCGAGAGCAGCCCCGGCCCGCCTTGGATGGCTCCCTTGGGCCCAAAGCGAGCCGCCTCCCCGAACAGCCGAGCCTCCTCGCCGCGCAGGGTCGCCAGATCCGGGAAGCGATGCGCCTGGCCGGCCCGCCACCAGAAGCGCAGGGCGCTCTTGAGCGCCGCGGACCGCAGCCAGGCCCGTTCGTCGAGCTTCCGCGTCCGGGCGCCGCCACCGAAAAGGCGGCTGATGAGCGTGATCTCGACCTCTTGCGACCCGTCGGCGCGCCGTTGGGTCGAGAGATCGGTCGCGGGATCCTGCGGTAGGGGCCTCATGCAACCTCCTCGGGCCAAACGCCCAGCGCCGCAATCCCAAAGCCATCGCACCGAGCCTGCTCGTCGTCACTCACCGGCTGGAGCCAGACAGCGTCCACCCAGGAGCGGATCTCCGCCTCGCTGCCGGCGAGCTCGATGAAGTAGACACTGCCGGCCGGGGCCAGCCGCCGCGTGGGCTTCGGCTGCCCTGCAGCGAGGTCCCAGCCGGAGACCACCACCGCTCTCGGCACCGCGGCGGCCTGCAGGGTCAGCTGGACCTTGCCGAGCCCGGTAACCGGGCTGGCCCGCCACGCCGGCAGGGCGCCCGCCGCGAAGTAGGCCGGGGTGAGCAGGATCAGCCGGGCACGGCGAGCCGCCACGATGCGCTCGCGAACCCTCGCCGGAACGGCCGGCCACTCCGCGAGGCTGGGGCGCCAGCGCGCCAGCCGCCGCTCCCCGCCGAGCGGTGCCAGCTCCTCGCGCAGCGAAAGCGGGATCCCGAGGAGGGTTCCCGCGGCATCCTCCTCGGCCCGCAGCGAGAGGGCGAGCCGGCGCGGCGCGAGAGCACCTTCAGGGCCGGCGGCGAAGCGCAGCCCTTCCGTCTCGAAGACGGCGCCCTCGACGCCCACCCGCTCTCCCGGCTCGATCGCCAGGTGGGCGCGCCGCTCGCGGGGCAGGCCGGCCAGGGTGGCCGCGGGAAGGTCGAGCTCGTCGCCGTCGGAAGGGGCTTCGAGCCAGGCGGCGAAGGTCGGCCAGCTCCAGAAGGCAGGTGGCGCTGGCAGCGGCTTGACGGTCCCGCCGCCGGCACCAGCTGCCGAGGGAAACTGCAAGGGCGCGAGGCCGCGCGCGTCAAGGTCTCCGACCTGCGCCCCGGCTGGGATGGGAGCCGGCGCCAGGCGGCGGCGTAGCGCCTTCTCCCGGCTCGTCCCCGCGAAGAGCACTGCGTCGCGAGGGGCCGGTGCCCAGAGGTGGATGGCGCTGCCGGCCGCGGGGTCGGCCGCCGCGGCCAGCTCGGCGAGAAGCGGGCCGTGCACGGCGAGGCGCAGCAGCTCGCGAGCCTGCTTCGCGGGTAGAGCGAAGGCACCCCCTCCGCTCGCCAGCCGGGTCCGCACCGCACCCGCAATCGTGGATGGCAAGGGGAACGGCAGGCTCTCGAAGCGGCCGAGGGCGCTCGGGCGGCCGTCGCGGGCGATCAGCGGGTCCCGCGGCTCGATCAGCCACGTCTTCATCGCTTCTCCTTCTCGTCGAGCTTGGGTGGCGTGGCCTGAAGCTGCGCTTCGGCGAGGAGGCGGGCGAGGATCAGGGCGTCGGCGGCAGCGGCCAGGCTGCTCCGGCCGAGCTCTTCGCTGGCCAGGCGGAAGGACTCTCGCAGACGCTTGAGCGTCTCCTCCTCCAGGTTCGCCTCTTCCCCGTGGCCGGGCTGCTTGCGGCGCAGGATCCGCTCGGCCTCCTTGTGAACCAGGCTGGTGAGCGCCTCCCCTTGGGCTCCCGTGGCGCCCTCGCCCAGCCGCGCCAGCTCCCGCAGCTCGTAGGCCAGGCCATCCGGCACGCGGTCCTCCACGTGGAGGTCGACGAAGGCGTCGAGCACCGGGTCGAGCTCACCCCACCGGCCGGCGACGGTGAGAGCCGGTCCCGAGCGCTTGTCGAGGCTCACCGCCAGGGCGTTCTTGCCGGGGAGCCCCTTGGCCGCTCGCTCGGCGGCGCGGGCCAGAGCCAGGGCCCGTGACAGAGGCTCCTGGAAGTGGCTCACTCCGACACCCACGGAAAGCGTCGGGCTGGTGCCGTCGCCGCCGACGAAGGGGCTCAGCCGTTGGCGAAAGTCCTCGGCGAGGGCCCGCGCGCAGCTCACCGCCCGGTGCAGGGGCACGAAGGCGAGCACGTCGTCGCCACCGGCGAAGACCAGCTCGCCGTGATGGTCCTTCTCGACGATCGGGCGAGCCTGCCGGGCGAACTCGGAGAGCGCGCCCGAGAGAGCGTCGTGGGTCCCCACCTCGGTCACGCGGTCGATCGCAGCCCCCATGTGGTCGCCGTCGGCCACCAGGATCGCGAAGTAGGGGCACGGCGAAAAGCCGCCGGTGAGCTTCAAGAAGGCCCGCAGCTGCTCTTGCAGCGGCTGCGCCTTTTTGCGGCGCTCCGCCGCCCGTGGGAGGTCCGGGAAGAGATCGGGGAGGCGGTTCTCGAACAGCAGGCTGCCGTCCAAAGAGCCGAGGATCGGGTGCCCTTCGCCCTGCCGGTAGACCCTCTGCTCCTCGAGGTTGGCTCCGGCCTGGGAGAGGGCGCCGCGGAAGGCCTGCCAGCCGGCCAGCAGCTCGGCGTGCTGCTCCGGTGAAAGGGCGGCAAGGGCGGTGATGCGCTCGAGGAGGGGCCAGGCGGCGAGGTGGCCGGTGCTCAAGAAGTGGTGATCGAAGCGCGAGCTCCGGCGCTTGCCGCGGCGCTTGAGCAGGCCGACGCCGCACAGGCGCTCCTTCTCGCCGACCCGGAAGACGGTGTAGAGCTTCTCGGCGGTCCAGCCGCTCTGGGCGTCGAAGAGCTCATCGAGGAGAACCGACTCGCGCTGCCCGTCGATCGACGACTTCGGCACCGCGGCCGGAAGCACCGCCGGGCCCCAGAGGCGGGTGTTCTTGGCGGCCCCCAGCAGGCCCTCGGCCTGGTCCCGCGCCAGCTTGTAGTCGGCCTCCTTCGCCATCTCGGCGCTCGCCCATTGCACCTCGATGAGGTCCGCCACCTGGGCGATCGCGGTCTTTTCGACGAAGTGAGGCCGATGAGCGCCAAGGCCCGCGAAGGCCTCCTCACGCAAGGTCGCGAGGCGTTGGTCGACCGCCGCTCTGGCCGCGGTGGCCAGCGCACCGGGGTCCCCCTCGCAGACGGCGAGGACCTTGTTGGTGAAGGTGGCGTCGGGGTCGGCGAGATGGCGCGGGACGGGGAAGACCAGCCGGCTGCCGGGGTGCCGGGCGATGGCTTCCCCGGCGGCTCGGGCCAGCTCCGAGAGGAGCCAGGAGCCGAACCAGAGGTCCCGCGTGCGACGGGCCGCGACCAGGAACTCCTGAACGGGCCCCAGAGCGAGTGTCAGGACGTGCTGCATCGACCCTCCTTCCTGCCATGCCTGAGGGAAACCCCGTTCCCACACCCAGGGTTTAGTTCTCCACGCGAATTCTCCCCAGCCCGAAGGTCGCCGCC
>CAYQRE010000055.1:0-14113 GCA_964420075.1 uncultured Thermoanaerobaculia bacterium
GGTGAGCACGAGGCCGGCGGCACCCAGGTGCTCTACCTGTCGCACGTGCCGTTCGCCAAGCTCGGCCTGCCGAGCTACCCGGACAAGGGCGTGCCCACCGTCGCCTACACCGTGCAGGAGGGCATCTACAAGGGCTTCATCGCTCCGGTGGCCCTCTACGGCCTGCTCGCCGCCGTGATGCTGCGCAACCGCGCCGTCGAGCCCAAGGATGGCGATGCGGCGGAGGGGAGGCCGTCATGAGCGCCAGGAGCCATGCCCTCGAACACGCTCCGGTCGGCGGCCCCGTCCTTACCCAGCCGATGAAGGTGCTCCTCGCCTTCGTCGCCCTGGGCGCGGCGGCCGCCGTCTGGCGCTTCGCCGCCGGCCTCGCCGCGGTCTCCAACCTCTCGGACGGCTACCCCTGGGGCCTGTGGATCGCCTTCGACGTCGTCGTCGGCACCGCCCTGGGCTGCGGTGGCTACGCCGTCGCGCTGCTCGTCTACGTCCTCAACCGCGGCAAGTACCACCGGCTGGTGCGGCCGGCGGTCCTCACCAGCCTGCTCGGCTACGGCCTCGCCGTGCTGGCGGTGTCGATCGACCTCGGCCGGCCCTGGTTGTTGTGGAAGGTGCCGCTCTTCTACTGGCGGTGGACCCGCTCGCCGCAGCTCGAGGTGGCCCTCTGCGTCGCCGCCTACACCGTGGTGCTGATGATCGAGCTCGCGCCGGCCTGGCTCGAAAAGCTGGCCGCCGAGGGCAAGCCCCGCTGGCACGCCCTGGCCGAGCGTTGGCTGCCGCGCCTGGAGAAGGCCCTGCCGTGGATCCTTGCCCTCGGCATGCTGCTGCCGACCATGCACCAGTCGTCGCTGGGCACGATGATCCTGTTGACCGGGCCGCGCCTCCATCCCCTGTGGTTCACCCCCTGGCTGCCGTTCCTCTTCCTGGTCAGCTGCCTGGTGATGGGCTACGGCGTGGTGGTGCTCGAAGCCACCTTCTCGTCGCGCGCCTTCCACCGCGAGAAGGAGACGGCGATGCTCGCCTCGCTTTCCAAGGTGGCGGCCGCCGTCGCCCTCTTCTGGGCCGTCTTCCGCCTGGCGGAGATCACCTGGTCGGGTGAGCTGGCCCTGCTGGCGACCGCTGCCGGTGCTCTCGTCGTGCTCGAGATCGCCCTCCATGCCGGGGCCGCCGGCATCCTGGCTTCCGCTGCTCGGCGAGCGAGCCCCACCTGGCAGGTGCGTGCCGGCCTGCTGCTCGTCGTCGGTGGTGCCCTCTACCGCATCGACAGCTACCTCGTCGCCTTCCGTCCCGGCGAGTGGTGGCACTACACGCCGGCCCTGCCCGAGCTGGCGATCACCTTCGGCATCGTGGCCCTTGAGGTGGCGCTCTACCTCTGGGCCGTCAAGCGTTTGCCCATCCTCGCCGGCAACCCGGCCGCGGCGCGCTAGGAGGACTGACCATGGCAACCCGAATCGTCGTCGATCCGGTGACCCGCATCGAAGGACATCTGCGCATTGACGTCGAGGTCGATGGCGGAGTGGTCCGCAACTCGTGGTCGTCCGGCCAGATGTGGCGCGGCATCGAGCTTATCCTGCAGGGCCGGGACCCGCGGGAGGCCTGGCTCTTCACCCAGCGCATCTGCGGCGTCTGCACCACCGTGCACGCCATCACCTCGGTGCGGGCGGTGGAAAACGCCATCGGTCTCGAGATCCCCCTCAACGCCCAGCTGATCCGCAACCTGATCCTCATCGCCCACGGCCTGCACGACCACATCGTCCACTTCTACCACTTGTCGGCGCTCGACTGGGTGGACGTCGTCGCTGCCCTCAAGGCGGACCCGGCGAAGGCAGCGCAGCTCGCCGAGGGCCTCTCGCCGTGGCCGCGCAACGGCCGCCGCGAGCTCGAGGCCACCAAGGACCGCCTCGCCGCCCTGGTGGCCTCCGGGCAGCTGGGCGTCTTCGAGAACGGCTATTGGGGCCACCCGGCGATGAAGCTGCCGCCGGAGGTCAACCTGCTGGCGGTAAGCCATTACCTGCAGGCCCTCGAATACCAGCGCAAGGCGAACCAGGTGGTGGCGATCCTCGGCTCGAAGACCCCCAACATCCAGAACCTCGCCGTCGGCGGTGTGGCCAACGCCATCAACCTCGACAACGAGGCGACGCTCAACATGGCGAAGCTCTACGCCGTGCGCGATCTCCTTGCCGAGGTGGCGACCTTCGTCCATCAGGTCTACCTGCCGGACGTCATCGCCATCGGTTCGATGTACCCCGAGTGGTTGGGCTACGGCGCCGGGGTGAAGAACTACCTCGCCGTGCCGGACCTGCCGACCGACGCCGCGGCCACCACCTTCGACCTGCCGGGTGGGGTGATCCAGGACGGCAACCTGGCGAGCTTCCGGGCGATGACCTCGTGGACCGACGCCGGTTTCCGTGATGAGGTGGCCGAGTCGATCGCCCACTCCTGGTACGACGGCGCCTGGACCCGCCATCCCTGGGAGGAGGACACGGTTCCCAAGTACGGCGAGTTCGAGGACAAGGGCAAGTACTCGTGGATCAAGGCGCCCCGCCTCGACGGCCGGCCCATGCAAGTGGGGCCGCTCGCCCAGGTGCTGATGGGCTACGCCGCCGGCCACCCGCTGTTCAAGAAATACGTCGAGGGCTCGCTCTCGCAGCTCTCGAGCCTGGTGGGCCACGCGGTCGGTGCCGGTGTCGTGCACTCCACCCTTGGCCGCCACCTGGCGCGGGCGATCCGCTGCGCCGTCCTGGCCGACCAGTCTCTCGACCACTGGCAGCGCCTGGCCGAGAACATCGGCAAGGGGGACACCACGAGCTTCAACCCACCTACTTTCCCCAGCGGCGAGCAGCGCGGCTTCGGCGTCCACGAGGCGCCGCGCGGCACGCTCTCGCATTGGGTGGTGATCCGCGACGGCAAGATCGCCAACTACCAGGCGGTGGTGCCCTCCACCTGGAACGCCGGGCCGCGGGACGCCGAGGGCCAGCAGGGCCCCTACGAGGCGTCGCTGATGGGCAACCCGGTGGCCGATCCCGAACGGCCGCTGGAGGTGATCCGCACCGTCCACTCCTTCGACCCTTGCATCGCCTGCGCGATCCATACCCTCGATCTCGCCGGCAACGAGGTGTCGCAGGTGAGGGCGTTGTGAGGCTTGGGTGATCGCCGGCGGGGCCGGGCGGCGAATCGCCCTGGTAGCGCTCGGCAGCGTCCTCGAGGCGGACGACGGCGTGGGGGCCGTCGTCCTCGCCGAATTGGTCGCCCGCTGGCAGCTGCCAGCCACGGTCGAAGCTCTCGACCTTGGCACTCCCGGCCCGTACCTCGCCGAGCACCTGCGCGGCTTTGCGGCCGTGCTGGTGCTCGACGCCGTGCACGCGGACGCTCCCGCCGGCACGGTGGTGGTCGAACGGGACCTCTCGCGCCTGCGCAACCGCCGGGGTCGGCTGAGCCCCCACGACCCCAACCTCGGCGAGGCCCTCGGCGTTCTCTCGCTCGCCGGCGAGGCCCCTGCCGAGGTGGTGATCGTCGGCGTCGTGCCCAACCAAGTCGAGCTCGGCACGCGGCTTTCGCCGCCGGTCGCGGCGGCGGTGCCGGCGGCGGTCACCGCGGCGGCCCAGGAGCTGGCCCGACTTGGGGCGGCCGTCGAGCCGCGGCCGACGCCGGAGGTCGCCGACCTCTGGTGGGCGAGCGCTGCCGAGGCCCCATGAGCAGCCAGCCCCGCCTCATCGTCACCGGCGCCTCCGGCTTCGTGGGGCGGCGGGTGATCGAGACGTTCCAGGGGCGCTGGCGGATCGAGGCCGTCGACCGCCACTCGCAAGAAGAGGCCCGGCTGCCCGACTACCCCGGGGTGACCTGGCACAAGCTCGACATCGCCGAGCCCGAATCGCTGGCGCGCTGCTTCCGGGGCCTTCGCGATAGCGGCGGCGCTCAAGTGCTGCTGCACCTCGCCGGCTACTACGACTTCACCGGCGACCCTCACCCCGAGTATGAGCGCACCAACGTCCGCGGCACCGAGCTGGTGCTCGCCGCAGCGCGCGAGCTCGGCCTCGAGCGCTTTTTCTTCGCCAGCTCGGTCGCCGCCTGCAGCTTTCCGGCCCCCGGCAAGGCGCTCGACGAGGCGAGCCCGCCGGACGGCGACCACATCTACGCCGCGAGCAAGCGGCGGGGTGAGGAGCTGATGCGCGCCGCCACCGGCGTGCCGACCGCCATCTTGCGTTTCGCCGCCCTGTTCTCCGACTGGTGCGAGTACGGCCCACTCGCCGTCTTCCTCGGCACCTGGCTGGGCCAGGGCTGGAACGCCCGGGTGCTCGGCGGCCGGGGCCGCTCGGCGATCCCCTATCTACACGTCCGCGACCTGATGGTGCTCCTCGAACGGGCCATCGAGCGCCGCCGCGAGCTGGCGCCGGCCGAGGTGCTCCTGGCGAGCCCAGACGGTGCGGTGAGCCACCGCGACCTCTACCGCGCCGCCACGGCCTGGGGCTTCGGCACGCCGCGGCGGGCCTTCGGGGTGCCGAAGCCGGTGGCCGCCCTCGGCATGACGGGCCGTCTGGCGCTCTGCCGGCTGCGTGGCCGTGAGCCCTTCGAGCGGCCGTGGATGGCCCGCTACATCGACCTCGCGCTGACCGTCGACGCCCGCCGCACGCGCGAGCGCCTGGGCTGGCTGCCGCGCCCGCGCCTCTCCGTCCTGCGCCGCCTGCCCTTCTTGCTCGAGAACCGCCGTTCGGACCCTGCCTGGTGGTTTCAGCGCAACCAGGCGGCCCTTCACCTCGCCGACCTGCCGCCGGTGGTGCGCCTCATCCGTCTCCTCGAAGCGCACGCCGAGGAGATCCGCGAGACCTTCACCCGCGCCCTGGTGGCCCGCGAGGGCGAGCACCGGCTGGCGCACTACGCCGCGATGGCGCCCACCGAGCACAGCTGGAACCACCGCCTGCTGATGCACAGCCTGCTGGTTTCGGCCCGCGACGGCGAGCGCGGCACCTTCATGGCGTACTGCCGGGACCTCGCCGAGCGCCGGGTGGACCAGGGCGTGCCCCTCACCGAGCTGCGCGAGGCGCTGGCCACCTTCGAGCGGGTGTGCCGCGGCGTGCTCGCCGGCGATCCCGAGAGCCTCGGCCTCGAGCTGCTGTTCCGGGACCGCGTGGCGGTGACCCTGGAGTTCGGGATCGACGCCGTCGAGGAGGTCTACGAGCGCCGGTTGGGGATCGCGACCATCCTCGCCGCCGAACGGCCCGACGGCTCAGACTGAGCCGGCGGCGCTCGCCCGCTCACGCAACACCAGGCGATGGAGCCCGACGACGGCGAGGGCCATCAAGCCGTCTGCCAGCGCCGAGAGGGGAACGGCCCAGGCCGTCTCCCCGGCGAGCCACATGCCGAGCAGGAAGAGGACGGCGATGCACTTGGTGGCGACCAGCAGCGAGACGCCGCCGTAGCGCCTGAGCTCGCCGAGGTAGCCCAGGGCGACGACGAAGTGGAAGGCCCCGGCCTGGCGGGCGAAGAAGAGCAGGGCGGGCGCGCCGAAGCCGCCGAAGCGGGCCGACCAGGCGGGGGCGAAGAGCAGGGCGGCGCCCACCGCCGCGCTGTGGGCGGCGATCAGGCTGACCAGGAGGCGTTCCAGCCGGGATCGGCGCATGCTGGCGCGATTGTCGGCCCGGCACCGGCTGCCCACCACCGCCCCCGAGGGTGGGGGAGCCGGCTCGCGGCAGGGGGAGAATGGTGCACTTTCGCCCTTCGCCGCCATGAGCGACCTTCGCCGGCTTCGCTTCGAGATCCGTGGCGCGGTGCAAGGAGTGGGCTTCCGGCCCTTCCTCTACCGCCTCGCCGAAGAGCTGCAGCTCGCCGGCTGGGTGCGCAACGACGCCCGCGGCGTCGACCTCGAGGTCGAGGGCCCGTCGGCGGCCCTCGCCGCGCTGCGCCGGCGCCTCGGCGCCGAGGCGCCGGCCGCCGCCGTGGTGCAGTCGATCCACGAGGAAGCGCTGCCCTGGCTGGGGGAGGCCGGCTTCCGCATCGTGGCGAGCGACGCCGCGGCGGCGAAGACGGCCGTCATCCTGCCCGACCTCGCCACCTGCGCCGACTGCCGGCGCGAGGTGCTCGACCCGCAGGACCGCCGCCACGGCTACCCGTTCACCAACTGCACCAGCTGCGGGCCCCGCTTCAGCATCCTCGACGAGCTGCCCTACGACCGCCCGCGAACGACCATGGGGCGTTTCGTGATGTGCCCCGACTGCCAGCGCGAGTACACCGAGCCGCGCGACCGCCGCTTCCACGCCCAGCCCAACGCCTGCCCGCGCTGCGGGCCTCGACTGGCGCTCCTGGCCGCCGACGGCGCGACCCTCGGCGGTGACCCGCTGGCCGGGGCCGTCGCCGCCCTGCGCCGCGGCGAGATCGTCGCCCTCAAGGGCCTGGGCGGCTACCAGCTGCTGGTCGACGCCACCAACGCGGCGGCCGTCGCGCGGTTGCGCCAGCGCAAGCACCGGCCGGCGAAGCCCCTGGCCTTGATGGTGCCGGACCTCGCGGCAGCGCGCGCGATCGCCCGGCCGACCGCCGCCGAGGCGCGCCTGCTCGCCTCGCCGCAGGCCCCGATCGTCCTCCTCGCCCCCCGGCGAGGCGCGGCCGTCGCCCCGGCGGTCTCTTCCGGTGCGCCCCGCCTGGGCGTGATGCTGCCCACGACGCCCCTCCATCACCTGCTGCTGGCCGGCTTCGGGGGCCCGCTGGTCGCCACCTCGGGCAACCTCGTGGACGAGCCGATCGCGATCGACGATGCCGACGCCGTCGGCCGCCTGGGGCGCATCGCCGACCGCTTCCTGGCCCACGACCGGCCGATCGCCCGCCACGTCGACGACAGCGTGGCCTGGGTGGTGGGCGGCGCGCCGCAGCTGCTGCGCCGGGCCCGCGGCTACGCGCCGCTTCCCGTGCTGCTGGCGGCGCCGATGCCCACCGTGCTCGCCGTCGGCGCCCACCAGAAGAACGCCGTGGCGCTGGCCGTCGGCCGCCAGGCCTTCGTCTCCCAGCACCTGGGAGACCTCGAGACCCCGGAGGCCCGCGCCGCCTTCGAGCGGGTGATCGCCGACTTCCTGCGGCTCTACGCGGTGACGCCGGTGGCGATCGCCCACGACCTCCACCCGGACTATTTCTCGAGCCGTTGGGCCGCGAGCGCCGCCACCGCGGCGGGCGGCCTGCTGGCGCGGCTGGGCCAGGCCTCGGCGCCGCTGGAACGCCTCGGCGTCCAGCACCATCACGCCCATCTCGCTGCCTGCTGCGCCGAGCACGGTGCCGGCGGCGAGGCGCTCGGCCTGACCTTCGACGGCACCGGCTGGGGGCCGGACGGCACTGTCTGGGGAGGCGAGGCGCTGCTCGGCGACGCTCGTTCGTTCCGCCGCCTGGCCCGCCTGCGGCCCTTCCGCCTGCCCGGCGGCGAGGCGGCCGTGCGCGAGCCGCGGCGGCTGGCCCTCGCCCTGCTCTACGAGCTCGCTGGAGAGGCGGCCCTGGGGCGCCACGACCTGCCCGCCCTTGCCGGCTGGAGCGACGCCGAGCGGGCGACCCTCGCCGCCCTGCTGCGCGGCGGCCTGCGCTCGCCGTGGACGTCCTCGGCCGGGCGCCTCTTCGACGGCGTCGCGGCCCTCCTCGGCCTCGCCCCGGAGGGCCGGGTGAGCTTCGAAGGCGAGGCGGCGGTCCGCCTCGAAGCCCTCGCCGACCGCCGCGAGCGGGGCAGCCTGCCGCTGCCGCTGGTGGCCGCCGCCGCGCCGCCTGGGCTCGCCCCTGGGCAGGCCGCGAGCGACGACTTCTGGGAGCTCGACTGGCGGCCGCTCCTCGCAACGCTCCTCGCCGAGCAGGCGCGCGGCACCTCGCCGGCGGTGCTCGCCGCCCGCTTTCACAACGCCCTCGCCACTGCTGCGGCGGAGCTCGCCGCTCGCGCCGGCGTCGCCCGGGTGGCACTTTCGGGCGGTTGCTTTCAGAATCGGCTCCTGCTGCGCCGCACGGTCGCGCGCCTGCGCGCCGGCGGCCACCGCGTCCTGCTGCATCGCCAGGTGCCCGCCAATGACGGCGGCATCGCCCTGGGCCAGCTCGCCGTCGCCGCGGCGCGGCTGGCTGCCTGAGCACGGAGGTCTACCATGTGCCTGGGAGTCCCCGGACAGGTCCTCGAAGTGATCCCCAACGCCCTCGGCGTTCCCACCGGCAAGGTGAGCTTCGGCGGCCTGGTCAAGGAAGTGAACCTGGCCTACACGCCGGAGGTCGAGCCGGGCCAGTACGTGGTGGTGCACGTGGGCTTCGCGATCTCGACGATCGACGAGGCGGAGGCCCAGCAGGTTTTCCGCTATCTGGCGGAGATCGGTGACCTCGAGGGCATGGAGGAGGAGCTCCCGCGCCCGCCAGCTGCCGCCGCACCGGTGGGGGAGGGCTAGGGCGGTGCGCTTCGTCGACGAGTACCGCGGCGCCGCCGAGGCCGAGACCCTGTTCGCCGCCATCCGCCGCACGGCGACCCGGCCGTGGACGCTGATGGAGATCTGCGGCGGCCAGACCCACACGCTGATCCGCTCGGGGATCGACCGGCTGCTGCCGGAGACCGTCGAGCTGGTGCACGGCCCCGGCTGCCCGGTCTGCGTGACGCCCCTCGAGCTGATCGACCGCGCCCTCGCCATCGCCCGCCGGCCGGAGGTGATCTTCACGTCCTTCGGCGACATGCTGCGGGTGCCGGGCAGCACGACGGACCTGCTGGCCGTGAAGTCCGCCGGCGGCGACGTGCGGATGGTCTACTCGCCCCTCGACGCCGTGAAGCTCGCCCAGCAGCACCCCGAGCGCCAGGTGGTGTTCTTCGCCGTCGGCTTCGAGACCACCGCTCCGGCCAACGCCATGGCGGTGTGGCAGGCCCGCCAGCTGGGGCTGGGCAATTTCTCGATCCTCACCTCGCACGTGCTGGTGCCGCCGGCGATGGAGGCCATCCTCGGCGCCCCCGACAACCGCGTGCAGGGCTTCCTCGCCGCCGGCCACGTCTGCGCCGTGATGGGCTACCGCGAGTACGAGCCGCTCGCCGCGCGCTACCGCATCCCGATCACCGTCACCGGCTTCGAGCCCCTCGACCTGCTGCACGGCATCCTGCTCACCTTGAAGGCGCTGGAGGAAGGCCGCCACGGCGTCGAGAACCAGTACGCCCGGGCCGTCACCCGCGACGGCAACCTGCCGGCGCAGGCGCGGGTCGCCGAGGTGTTCACGGTGTGCGACCGCAAGTGGCGGGGGATCGGCACCATCCCGGCGAGCGGCCTGGCCCTGCGGCCGGAGTGGACGGAGTTCGACGCCGAGCGCCGCTTCGATGTCGGCGGCCTCAAGGCCGAAGAGTCCCCCCGCTGCATCGCCGGCGAGGTGCTGCGCGGCCAGGCCAAACCGCACCAATGCCCGGCCTTCGGCTGCGATTGCACGCCGGAGCACCCGCTGGGCGCGCCGATGGTGTCGAGCGAGGGCGCCTGCGCCGCCTACCACCGCTACGGCCGTCTGGGGGAGCTCGGCTCATGAGCCGCGACGAGAAGGCCGCGCCGCCCGCTGCGAGCCTCGCCCGGGGGCCCGTCTGCCCCCTGCCGCTCGCCGACTACCCGACCGTGCAGCTCGCCCATGGCGGCGGTGGCCGCCTCACCCAGCAGCTGATCGCCGAGCTGCTGGCGCCGAGCTTCGACAACCCCCTCCTCGCCGCTCTCCACGACGGTGCCATCTTCCCCGTGCCGGCCGGCCGCCTGGCCTTCACGACGGACTCGTATGTCGTTCGCCCGCTGGTCTTTCCCGGCGGTGACATCGGCTCGCTCGCCGTCCACGGCACGGTCAACGACCTCGCCATGTGCGGCGCCCGCCCGCTCGCCCTCTCCTGCGGACTGATCCTCGAAGAAGGCCTGGCGATGGCGACGCTGCGCCAGATTGTCGGCTCGCTGCGCGACGCTGCCCGGCGCGTCGGGGTGCCGATCGCGACGGGAGACACCAAAGTCGTCGACCGCGGCAAGGGGGACGGGCTCTACGTCAACACGGCCGGCGTGGGGCTGGTGCCGGAGGGCATCGAGATCGCCGCCGAGCGGGTGCAGCCCGGCGACGTCGTGCTCCTTTCCGGCGCCATCGCCGCCCACGGGGTGGCCATCCTCTCGGTCCGCGAGGGTCTGGAGATGGCGAGCCCCATCGTCTCCGACTCGGCGCCCCTCCACGACCTCGTGGGCCAGCTCCTCGACCGCCTCGGCTCGCGCGTCCACATGCTGCGCGACCCCACTCGCGGTGGGGTGGCGACCACCCTGCACGAGATCGCTGCCAAGGCCGGGGTGGGGATCCGCATCGAGGAGAGCCGGATTCCGGTGGAGGAGAGCGTGCGCGGCGCCTGCGAGATCCTCGGCCTCGACCCGCTCTACGTCGCCAACGAGGGCAAGGCGCTGGCCCTCGTCGAGCGAGCCGCCGCCGACGAGGCCCTCGCCCTCTGGCGCGCCCACCCCCTGGGTGCCGAGGCGGTGGTGCTCGGCGAGGTGGTCGCCGACCACCCCGGCATGGTCACCCTGCGGACGACCATCGGCGGCCTGCGGGTGGTCGACCTGCTCTCGGGAGAACAGCTGCCGCGGATCTGCTGAGGGGGCAAGGGACCGCGGGGCGTGAGTCGGCTCAGCAGGGTCTCCCAACTCCTTCTGGCCGTCTTGGTTGGAAGTCGCCTTCGCTCCAGCCGTCTCGCTGGGTAGCCTCTCGGCCCGGGACTCGCGTTCCCCGGTGCCTTCTGAGGCCAATCTGCACGCGCTTGCCTCTTTTCTTCCTCTAGAGACTGTCGTATCCTGCTAGAAGCTTATTGAAAGAGAACGACTTGTCGGCGACCTCCGATGCTGCCTCGGCACGCTACACGACAGGGCGCCGTCGGCTAGACCGCTGAGCCGCAGTGGCGTGGAATGGAGAAGCACAAGTTCTGCGGCGGTTCCAAAGAGATGACGACCCTATCGCCTTTAGAGGAGGGCGCAGTGGAGCCTCAAAGTCTGATTGACCCACCAACTCCTCCAGTGGTCGCGCAACGAGCCCCTCTCGTCGGCTGGATCGCCAAGTACCTCCTGCTCCCTCTAGCGCCATTCCTTGTTGGGCTCGCGATTCGTTGGGTCTGGGCAGGTGCCCTATCCTGGCGATGCTTCGATCCTGCCGAGCTCTCGTTCTCTCTGGCTATGCTTTGCCTGTTCGGCGTAGCGTCCGCTCGTAGGCTTGACGACGCTCAGTCAAGAGAGCTTGCTTTCGCCGTCTTCGTTGTCGGAGTTGCTATCTTCGTCTCAATGTTCGCGTTCTCGATAGTCGAGCTGTCTCGCCTTGAGTCTGGCCGCCAATTTGCGCTTCAGCAGGCCGTCACACTCCTCGAGGCTGCAACCCCTGCATCATCCGACGCCATCGCAAGCCTACGAAACGTTCTTGACGGGAATGAGAGCGAACGCATCCTGACACGAATATTGTACTCAGTAGTCGGGCTCGGCATGTTCTTCGTGCTCGCCGGCCTGGTTTTGCGCGATCGCTACGGCCTAGGGGAGGAATGATCGTGGTCAGCCGCACAAAGCGCTACACTGCGCTCGCGCTTTTAATCGGGTTTATTTCGCTTGCCTTATCACTCATGCTCTCAACTGAAGTGGTTCCTTCCTCAATTCTGAGGAGCGTCTTGATCATAATGACCGGAGTAGGCATTTCTATTGCTGTTCATTCTACTGTATCGGCCCTCAGTAAGTATCCGAGCTCTCTTCAAATTCTCCTTATCGGCCCGCCAGGAGTTGGCAAAACGGTTTTCCTTACAGTTCTCTTCAGGCAGCTAGAGACGGGTAAGGTTGGGAATCTAATTTTTGCGCCTTTTGGCGACAATACAGCACTCAGGGTCGCCAGAAACTTTGCGCTTCTTGCGTCAAGAATGTTTCCACCACCAACAACGCCCGGCCAGCTCGAGTCCTACGAGGCTGTAGCACGTTTCGGAGGCCCCTTCGGTCGCCACTATCGCATTCAGGTCTTTGACTCCGCTGGCGAGCATCTCGCTGGTATCGCAGAATGGCACCTGAATGAGCCTGCCCTTCTTAGACTCATTCTCCATGGTGATGCGGTCATTATGATGGTCGACTGCGAGCGAATTCTTTGCGCGAGCGGGCCGTCGCTCGCTCAACTCGAGGCATCCCTAATTACAACCCTGAATGCGATGATCGAGAAGAGGACTGAAAACCCTACACTTCCCTTCGCCGTGCCAGTTGCACTCGTCTTTAGCAAAGCAGACGTGCTCGAGGCCAAGGCACAGGGAACTAGCGAAGGCGTGGTCCTTCGCCGATTCGACAATCTAATTGCCGTTGCAAGCCGAAGGTGCCGACGCTTTCGCTACTTCTTCGTATCTTCACTTGGAGAGACTCCTGGAGACGATGGGGCGCCGCCCGAAGTCCTACAGCCCGTAAAGGTCACCGATCCTCTGATGTGGATACTCCGGGGATGAGTCATGGCGACCGGCGACAGGGCGCCGCATAGCCCCTTGCCTCGGCGGCACCACACGAAGTTGGGCCCATGTCGCTCCGCAGGTTTAGAAATGCGGCTTGGCCGCAGAACACCTGCCTGCACCGCCCGCGCTTGCGCGCGTCGGTGAGGCGATAAACGTTGTGCGGCATGACAATCGCGGGACTGCAAAGAAGGCTAGCTGCCCGTGACGAGAGATTGGCGGCCTTAACACATGCACCGGAGAGTCCCCCCCCTGATGAGCGCACCGCTGGATGACCGTTCAAAATTGGTGAACGCCAAGGCGCTTCAGTCGCTTCGCGATGAGGTCCGCCTGCAGAGCATCCTCGACAAGCCTTCTTGGGTCGCAGTGCACTCCCACTACTACATGGACATCAGCAGCAACCAGTGGCGGGAGGCGGACGCCGTGGCGTTCCGTGCGTGGAGAGGTTTCCTTCAGAAGCGACCTATTCGCCTTAAGGTTGTTATCTTGGTTGAATCGAAGCGACTAGCCGAGAAGCACCTGCTTCTGCCGCGATTTGAACCGCTCAGACAGGCGATCATATTCGACTGGCTAGGCTCTCAGCGACGGAGTAGGGAACGCTTCGAGGCCTATGAGCAGGTTGGGCTCGACTCTCGCCTCGCTCATCGAGTAGATCAAGAGGTTGGGGGAAACGTAGCTGACATCATGCCCGGTGCGCCGAATCTACTACGGCCGCCTGCAACTGCTCAGTGGCATGCAGCGGGGTTCGTCGAAGCAAAGAACGGTGAAGGGAAGCCTGAGGAGCCGGGTGCCTCAGTCGTCTGGAAAGCACGACTGGCTCTGCAGTCTGCGGCTCAAGCTCTCGCCCAGGAAGAGCTTGATTTCTCCAGACAAGAGTTGCTCTTGGCGCTTCAGTTTGCACGCCTTAGGCAGATGGCCGCCGGCAGTGAAGACTTCGATCTATACAGCGAGATCGTAGCGCAGATACGTGACCGAGTGTTCACTATCACTGTTTTTCACCCCATGATCGTGGTGGATGCAGACATTTGGGGGGTGTTGCCCGAGGAACTCGTCCCCGTTCAGCATGCAAGAGTCCATCTGACCGGCGTTTCTCGCTACCCCTACTACTGGTTTGATCTCGTCCGCCGTGAGGCTGCAGACGGCGTGATTTCAGCTGCCCAAGCTAACTACGACTTGCAAGTCTATGAAAGGGCCTTCACCCCTGAGACACCAAACATGGGTCTTGTAGATTTCGAGATCGCCCACCCATGAGATACCAGGCCTCGTGCAAAGGGCCTATGCTGGCAGGAACGGCGCTGTTTGGAAGCCGCACAACAGCTGCCTGCACCGCCAGCGCTGGCGCGCTGCGGTGAGGCGATGAACGTTAACGGCGGCGGAGAGATCGTTGGCTGTCGAGACCACTACCTCGCCGAGATTCGGTCTTGCGGGATATCTTTCAGCTGCACTGGCACTGCTGGGGCTAGTCTTCTTGCTTCGGGCGAGGTCAGAACACTTCATTCACGGAGCCGAGCTCGCTTGGGCATACGCGTACATGATTCCGCTCTATGTTGGAGTCTTCGCCCTGGTGCTCGGGACTATCCACCTGCTGCGCGGACGGGTTCGGAGCCCAGCTGCGTGGGTGCCGGTCATTGGCTCTCTAGCAGGTCGCTGAAAAACTCGGCCGGATCTTCGGATCCGAGATAAGATGAG
>CAYQRE010000056.1:0-14016 GCA_964420075.1 uncultured Thermoanaerobaculia bacterium
TCGTCGGCATGAACCATTCTACCCACACCGATTCCTGCCGCGCAGACTCCTAGCTGCCGGCGGCGGTGGTTGGCCGAGGTCCTTCTCTGCCGATCGCGCCCAGGTATCGCAAGCCCCGCGCCAGCCGCCGGGGCCCGCGACGAGCCGAGCTGGGAAGTGCCAAGAGACTGATTCCAGACGGGATGGCCGCTCATCGCGGGGGCAGCGACGGGCGGCGGCCATAGGCCTTATGAAGAGCTTCGACGAGGGAGTGGGGCGGGCGAGCACCCACGGGCCGGGAGAGCTGGCCCGTGGGCTGGCAGGCGCGGGTCAGTCGTCGGTGTGGGCGGCACCGACGGCGCCGGTCGAAGCGGCGGTCGCGGCCGTCTGCCACCAGAGGGGCTTGCGCTCGGCCGGATGGTTGCCGATCTGGTTCATGGTGGCAGCGTCGTAGAGCCGGCCGTTCGCCAGCGTGTAGACCACGTTCTGCGAGCTGCGGATGTCGGCCAACGGGTTACCATCGATGACGATCACGTCGGCCAGCTTGCCGGCCTCGAGCGAGCCGAGGTCGTGGTCCATCCCCAGGTAGTGGGCGCCGTTCAGGGTGGCCACCCGCAGCGCCTCGTGGTTGGTCATCCCCCCCTGGGCCATCATCCAGAGCTCCCAGTGGGCCCCCAGGCCCTCGCGCTGGCCGTGGGCACCGATGTTGACCTTGACGCCGCGATGTTCGAGGTCGGCGGCGACCTTCGCCTGGTTGAAGTGGTTCCACTCCTCGTCGGGGGCGGTCTCGCGGCGGCGGGAGCGGGCGTCGATCGCCTCCCGGGGCACGAAGCTGAGCAGGCGCTGGTTCTCCCAGACGTTGGTCTTGGCGTACCAGTACTCCTCGCCCCAGAGGCCGCCGTAGGCGACGATCAGAGTCGGGGTGTAGCCCACCTCGGTGCCGCTCCACAGCTGCTTGACGTCCTCATAGATGCGGCCGATGGGAATGGTGTGCTCGACGCCGGTGTGGCCGTCGACCACCTGCGTCATGTTGTGCTCGAAGAGCGAGCCGCCCTCCGGCACGACGAGCATGCCGAGCTCGCGGGCGGCAGCGATCACCTGTTGGCGCTGGTCACGGCGAGGCTGGTTGTAGCTCTTGACCGAGAAAGCACCGACGGCCTGCAGGCGCCGCAGGTGGGCGCGAGCGTCGTCCAGGCTGTCGATCTCTGCCTTGAAGGGCGCCTTGGCACCGTAGAGGATGGTTCCGGTCGAGAAGATCCGCGGCCCGGTGATCAGCCCGGCGCGCTGCATCTCGGCGGCCGAGAAGATCTCGCTGGTGTCGTTCGAGGGGTCGTGGATGGTGGTGACCCCGAAGCCGAGGGCGGCGAAGTTGAACCAGTTCTGCTGCGGGATGATCTCGTCGCTGCCCTGCGAGCCATGCCAGTGGACGTCGATCAGCCCGGGCATCACCGTCTTGCCGTGGACGTCGATCACCTTGGCGTCGGCGGGCACCGTGACGTCGCTGCGCGGGCCGACGGCCACGATGCGGTTCTCGCGCACCAGGACCGTACCGTCGTCGATCACCTCGTCCCCCTTCATGGTGATCACCCGGCCGCCGACCAAGGCGACACTGCCCGTCGGCACGTCGGCCGGCACCACGAGGCCGATCTTGCGCCCGCCGCTCGCCGGCTCGGGAAGCTTTTCGGGAGCTCCCGGCAGGAAGGCGAAGGCGTCTTTCAGCTCGCGGGTGTAGAGCTCCGGGCCGAGGGACCAGTGGAGGGCGCTGCTGTCGCCGGCCCAATGCAGGTACTCGCCGGCGTCGCGGCTGACCCGCGTCAGCGGCACCGAGCTCGCCTTGGGGCCGATCTCGACCGTCTTGCCGGTGGCGACGAAGGGGGCGATGTAGGCGTTGAAGCGCTCGGTGAAGGCCACCCAGCGCCCATCGGGGGAGACCCGGAACTCGGTGGCGTTGTCGCTCGCCAGGTGGGTGCGTTCTTCGGTGCCGTCGAGGCCGAGCGAGCGCAGCTCCCGCCGTCCGCCGTCGACGTACTCCAGGAAGTAGACGCGATCCGGCTCGGCGCCGAAATGCGGCGCGCTGCCGCCCTCCTTGCGCAGGCGGCGGGGCGTGCCACCGGCCGTCGGCACGACGTAGAGGCCGGTCTCCTGCGACCAGGTGGGCGTGCGGATGCCGCCACCGGCGATGCGCGAGAAGACGACATTCTTGCCGTCGGGCGAGATCGCGGGCTCGATGTAATGGCCAGGGCGGTCGCTCAGCACCTTGCCCTCGCCACCGCTCGCCGCCACCACCCGCACGCTCCCCAGGGTGGCATCGTTCCAGGTGGTGTAGACGATCCACTGGCCGTCGCGGGAGAACGAGGGGTAGAACTCGAAGTGGTCCTCGGCGGTGGTCAAGCGGTGCGGTTCGCCGTCCGGCAGGCTGCGCACGTAGAGGTGGCCGAGGGCCTGGAAGACCACGCGGTCACCCTGCGGGCTGACCTCCACCCAACGCAGCATCTTGGTGTCCACCTGGGGAGCGAAGGCCGCCTGCTCGAAGTGGAGGGCCTTGGCGACCCTGCGGCTCGCCTTGACGTGGAAGGGGATGTCGGCGACGGCACCGCTGGCGACGTCGAGGCGCTGGATCTTGCCGCCAGCCCAGAAGATGATCGACGTGCCATCCGGCGTCCAGGCCATGGTGGGGTAGACGCCGTGGATGGCCCAGGTCTCCTGCAGGTCGCGGTCGAGGCCGTCGTAGAGCGGCCGCTCGGCCCGCGAGGCGAGATCGACGAGATAGAGGACGCTCTTGCCGCGCACCCGGCGGATGAAGGCGAGAGACTTGCCGTCCGGCGACGGCGTCGGGCGGATGGCGCCACCGGCGCCGCTGAGGAAGACCTCGACCTCGCCCGTCTGGCGATCGAGACGCTTGATGACGTAGATGCCGGCGTTCGAGTCCTTGTTGTAGAGGAAGAAGGCTCCGGGGGTGGCGTCCTGGCTGAAGTAGAGGTAGCGGCCGTCCGGCGAGAACGCCGGCTCGCCGACGTCCTTCTGGTCGTTGGGCTTGCTCGTCATCTGCAGGCCGTCGCCGCCGGTGCGGTGGTAGAGCCAGATCTCTCCCGAGCCCAGCGAGCGCTCGGCCGTGAAGTGCTTGCGGGCAGCGAGCATCGAGCCGTCCGGCAGCCATACCGGGCTGTTGAGCAGCCGGAAGCTCTCTTTGGTGACCGTCCGCGGGTTCTTGCCGTCGCGGTCGACGAGCCAGATGTTGTCGCCACCGGCGCGGTCCGAGGTGAAGGCGATGGTCTTGCCGTCCGGGCTGTAGCGCGGCTGCATGTCCCAGGCGACGCCCGCGGTGAGGGCCTTGGCCTCGCCGCCGGCGATCGGCAGGGTGTAGAGGTCACCCAACAGGTCGAAGGCGATCTCCTGGCCGTCCGGCGCCACGTCGAGGCTCAGCCAGGTCCCCTCGCGGACGTCGAGCGCGACGTCCGTCGAAGGCCCGCCGGGGTTGTCGACGTCCCACTTCTTTTCCGCTGCCGGCTGCGGCGCCGCGGGCTTGGCGGCCTTGGCGACCACCGCGGCCGGCACCGTGACGAGGGCGCAGAGGGCGAGACTCGAGACACAACGAAAACGACTCATCTGGGTTCTCCTGGTGGTTCGTACTCAGTGGTGAGAACGGGCTCGGAAGCTGGTTCGCTGTCGGTGGTGGGAGCCGGGACAACGGGCGCGGCAGGGCGGCCGTGGCCGCAGCGCAGCAGCACCTCTTCGGTCAGCAACTCATAGGCGATGGCACCGGTGGCCGTGGGATCGAACTCGAAGATCGGCTGGCCGGCGGCCGGGGCCTCGGAAAGGCGGACGTTGACCCGGATCTCGACCGCCAGGACCTGCGGGCCGTAGCGGCTGCGCAAAGCGTCGACGGTCTCACGGGTGAGGCGGAGGCGGTAGTCCACCATCGTCAGCAGCAGGCCGAGGAGGGGAGTCTTGGTGCCGGCTCGCGCGGTGATCCGTTCGGCGGCCGAGAGCAGGTTTTCGACCCCTTCCCAGGCCAGGTACTGCGGTACCACCGGCACCAGGAAGCCATCCGCCGCCACCAGGGCGTTCAGCGGCAGGAGGGTGAGCGAGGGCGGGCAATCGAAGAGGATGAAGTCGAACTCGCCGGCGAGGGGTGCGATGCGGTCGGCCAGGCGCCGTTCCTTGGCGCGATAGCCTCCCAGCTCGAAGTCGGCATGGATGAGGTCGGGGGTCGCCGGGATGATCGAGAGGTTCGGTGTGGCGGTAGCGTGCACGACCTCGTGGGCGCTGCTCGTGCCGAGCAGGAGGTCGGCGGCGCCGGGTGCCATCGAGCCGCGCCCGAGGCCCACCGACAGCGACGCCGAGGCCTGGCTGTCGAGGTCGACGAGCAAGACGCGGTGGCCCAGCCGGGCGAGGCCGGCGGCGAGGTTGACCGTGGTGGTCGTCTTGCCGACGCCGCCCTTCTTGCTGATCAGGGCGAGCTTCATCGACGAACGAGCTGGGGCATGCGTCAGGGTGTCTCCGCCTTGTCGGGAGGTCGGCGCGGTCTGCGACTATTGTAGTAGACCTCCCCGGGACCGGGCGAGCGCGGCCCGGGGGCCGCCGAGCGATGATTGCTTCGCTGCGGAAATAGTCTGCGATCGGTTGACTTCGCCCCCATGCTGGCGTAGCTTGAAAAAAGTCTAAATACGGGGAATCACCGATGAAAAAGGTTGCGATCCGTGCTCCTTGGGTCCCCTCGACCGCGCTGGCGTCGCTGCTCGTCGCGGCCCTCGCCACTCTCCCCGCCCGGGCAGCGAGCCAGCCGGACCCTGCCTTCGCCGAATCCACCTCGGTCGTCTTGGTGGAAGTGCCGGTCCAGGTGGTGGACGGCGACGGCGAGCCGGTCCGCGGCCTCGGCCCCGAGAACTTCGTGGTCCTCGAGGGCAAGAAGGAGCGGGAGATCACCAGTTTCGAGGTGATCGATCGCGCGTCCCCGCAGGAAAAGGCGGCTGCCGTGGTGCCACCCGCCGGGCGCCGGCACTTCCTCTTTCTCTTCGATCTCTCGTTCGCCAACCCGACGTCGATCCTCAAGGCGCGCGACGCTGCCAAGGGGGTTCTCGGCCACCTGCATCCGAGCGACCTCGCGGCGGTCGCCACCTTCAGCCTGCTCAAGGGCAACAACCTCTTGCTCTCGTTCACCACGGACCGCCAGCAGGTGAGCTACGCCATCGACACCCTGGGGGCGCCGCAGCTGGTCGACCGCACGCCGGACCCGCTCGGCCTCCTGGTCAAGGACTTCAATCGCTTCGAGGTGCTGAACCCCACGAGCAGCGCCGGTGGCGGTGGCGGGGTGAGTGAGGGGGCGAGCAACCGCGCCGCCTTCGAAGAGGAAGTCCGTCAGCTCTTCGCCGAGCAGGAGAAGGTCTCCGCCCGCAACGATCGCGATGCGCAGACCAACCGTGTCCAGGGCCTCGTGCGTGGCATGGCGGACCTCGCCGGGCTGATGCGCTCGGTCGACGGCCGCAAGTACGTCGTCTACCTCTCCGAAGGCTTCGACAGCCGCCTGCTGACCGGTGAGGCAGGCGGCACCGACCAGGAGGAGAACAACCGCAACATCGCTTCCGGCGAGCTGTGGAGCGTCGACACCACCCAGATGTTTGGTTCGAGCCAGCTGCAGAACAGCCTCGAGAGGATGCTCGAGGAGTTCCGCCGCGCCGATTGCATCGTCGAGGCGGTGGACATCGGCGGCCTGCGCGGCGAGGGCGAAGGCAACAGCCTGCCCGGCGGCCAGGACGGCCTCTTTGCCATGGCGAAGGGCACCGGGGGCGACCTCTTCCGCAACTTCAACGATCTCGGGCAGGCCCTCGACCGCCTGCTCACCAAGACCAGCGTCACCTATCTGCTCGCCTTCCAGCCGGAAGACGTCCAGGCCGACGGCAAGTTCCGCGAGCTCAAGGTTCGGCTGAGAAACGCCCCGCCGGGCTCGCGCCTGGTCCACCGGCCCGGCTATTTCGCACCGCGGCCCGACGGCGGGCAGAGCGCCCGGGAAAGACAGCTCGACTTGGCCGGGCAGGTGCTCGCGGGCAGCACCGGCGGCAAGATCGGCGTCGCGCTCCTCGCCGTGCCGTTTCGTACCGCCAGCTCGCGCGCCCATGTGCCCGTGCTGATCGAGATGGATGGCAGCTCGCTGCTCGGCACGGCGACCAGCGGGCAGGTGGCAGCCGAGGTCTACGGCTACGCCCTCGACGCACAAGGAGGAGTGGCCGACCACCTCTTCCAGACCCTCACCCTCGATCTCGCCAAGGTCGGCAGCAAGGTTCGTGAAGGAGGCATCCGGCTCTACGGCGGTGTCGACCTCGAGCCAGGGGACTACACCCTGCGCGTCCTGGTGCGCAACCCGGCGACCGGTGAGCAAGGGATCGCCGCCGCGAGCATCGACGTGCCGCCCTTCGACAACCGGGCCGTGACGCTGCTGCCGCCTCTCGTCCCGGAGCTTTCCTTCGACCGTTGGTTGATGATCCGCCAGCCGCCGCGCCCGGGGCTGAGCGAGCCGGCCTATCCCTTCGTTCTCGGCAGCGACGAGTCCTTCGTCCCGGCGGCGGCGCCGTCGCTGGTGGCGGGCAAGCGGGTCCCGTTGGGGGTCTTCGCCTACAACCTCGGCGGCGAAGTGGCGCTCAACGCCCAGATCGTCAACGAACGGGGCGACGTGGTGCAGGGCCGGCAGCTGCCAGTGCTCGACCGCTACCCGGCCAACGCGGACGGCCTCGAGCGCCTGAAGTCCGTCCTCGAGGTCGACGGCGTGCCGCCTGGTCGCTACACGCTCCAGATCTCGTTGCCCGGCGGCGTCGGCAGCCGCCAGCTCGCCGCGCTGCCGATCGTCGTCGAGGCCGGGAGCGGCGGTGGGGCCGTCGAAGCGGCAGCCGGCGAGATCCTCACCACCGACGGCGGCAGTCTGGGGCCCGCGGTCGGCTCGCAGCGCCTGCGGGAACGGACCGCGGCCCTGGCGCGACCCTACCAGGACGTGTTGGCTCTCCTCGGTAGCGGTCGCGAGCGAGATGCCGTCGAAGAGCTGGTCAGGATGGAGCTCGCGGAAGCGGCGGCGAACGAAGACGTCCTCCTCGAAGCGCTGCATCGCGCCGAGAGCGAGGCCGCACGCCAGCTCGCGGACCGCGACCCCGACAGCTTGATCCCGGTCATGCTGTTGCATGAGAACTCGTACCAGGAGTACCGCCGGCGGGACTCGCGCCTGCTGAACCGTCACAGCCGGGTGATGGTGCAGGAGCTCGCCGAGCTCTACGTGCGCTCCGGAGGCAAGCCGACCGAGCTGGCCGCGTCCGTCTTCGCGAGCCTCGGCGGTTCGCTGCAGCAGGCGGGCTTGACGGCTTCCGCCAATGGCCTCTTCCGCCGGGCCCTCGACCTCGACAAGACCAACGAGGGTGCCCTCCTCGCGCTGGCCGCCTATGCCGAGAAGATCGGCGAGTACGCGGCGGCGGTGCCCTTCCTGGAGACGCTGACCGCGGCGCATTCCGGCAACAGCGAGGCCTGGCTGCGCCTCGGCGTCAACCTCAGCCGGCTTGGCAAGCGGGAGGCCGCCCGTTCCTGGCTGACCAAGGCCCTGTCGACCGAGGCCCAGCCCTGGGTGCGCTCACTGGCTTATCAAGAGCTGGCGCGGGCCGCAGCCGATGCTGCTGACTATGCCGCCGCCGAGAGCCTCCTGCGGTCTGCCATCGACCAGCTGCCGCGCGAGCAACGCCTCTACGTGCAGCTCGCCAACGTCCTCGACCACCGCGGGCGAATGCGCGAGGCGAGCGTCCTCCTGGAACAACTGCCGGTGGGCAGCCAGGAAGACCTCGACAGCGCTCGTTTCACCTACAACCAGTGGCCGACGCACGTGCTCGAGGGGTTCCGTCTCGAGCTCGCCAACACCGCGACCAGCCGGATCCCGGTCCTGGCACGGGTGATCGCCGGCCTCAACAAGTCGGAGTGGGCGCGATGATGGGCAGAGCACAGGCGCCGAAGGTGATCTGGTTGGCGGTCTTGGCCGGCCTGTGGCTCGCCGGAGCGGCTGCGGCAGCCGAGGTGAGCATCGTCTATCCGAAGGCGACCGAGACCTCCTACGGCGAGCTCGAGGTCGCCGCCGAGGTGACCGGCGTCGAGCAGCTCGAGCGGGTCGACTTCTACGTCGACGGCCGCCTTGCCGGCTCGCGCAAGGCGCCGCCCTTCCGCCTGAAGGTCGATGTCGGCTGGGAGAACCAGGCCCACAGCTACCGCGTGGTGGCCGTCTCGCGGCTAGGCAACACCGAGGCGACGGTGACCACCCCGGCGATCGTCGTCGACGAGCAGGTGCAGGTGAACCTCAAGCAGCTCTACGTCACCGTCACCAGCGGCGGCAAGCGCGCCCTCAACCTCGACCGCGGGGACTTCGAGGTCTACGACGACGGCAAGAAGCAGGAGATCATCACCTTCGAGCGCGGCGAGGTGCCGATCACCGCCGTCGTGCTGCTCGATGTCTCCGAGAGCATGGTCGGGGAGCGGCTCGCCAAGGCCCTGGAGGGTGCCCGCATCTTCGTCGACGGGCTGGCGGACCTCGACCAGGCGATGGTGCTGCTGTTCTCGGACCGCGTGGTACGGACCACGGCCTTCAGCAACCAGCGTCCGGTCCTCCACGCCGCCCTCACCGGCGTCGAGGCGCATGGTGGCACGGCGGTCAACGACCACGTCTACCTGGCGCTCAAGCAGCTCGATGGCCAGCCGACGGGGCGGCCGGTGATCGTCCTCTTCTCGGACGGCACCGACGTCCACAGCGTTCTCTCGATGCGCGAGGTGGTGTGGAAGGCGAGCCGCAGCCAGGCCCTCCTCTACTGGATCTCCCTCGAGGGCGAGGGCAAGGCGGGGGGAGACACCATCTCCACTGCCTGGCGCAACGGCGAGGCGTCGAAGGAGGAGGCCCAGCTCCTGCGCGACGCCGTCGAGACGAGCGGCGGCGAGATCTACAAGATCGCCGAGCCCGAAGAGCTCGCCGGCGCCTTCCGCGCCATCCTCGCCGAGCTTCGGGAGCAGTACGTGATCGGCTACTACCCGTCGAACGCCCGCGGCGACGGCAGCTGGCACAAGGTCAAGGTCGAGGCCAAGGGCTTCAGCCGCGCCCGCCACCGCGGCGGCTACGTCGACGAATAGCGGCGGCCCTCGGCGCTGACCTGCTCGCTCTCCCTCGGGCGGCGGCCGCGTGCCGCCGCCGAGGGCGCTTTTTTCCCCACGTTGGATCGCTTTCCCGCCTGCCAGGCACTCCCTTGAGGGAGGCCAGTCTCTGGCCACGGGAGGTGGGTCCTTGGAACGACGTCGGGTTTGCGAAGGTCTGCTGGAGGCCGTGGGCCGCACCCCCATGGTGCGCCTGTCGCGGCTCTTTCCTCCTCACGATTTCCAGGTGATCGCCAAGCTCGAGGGCTGCAACCCCGGTGGCAGCATCAAGGACCGCGCCGCCGTCAGCATCCTCAAGGGGGCGCGCGAGCGCGGCGAAATCGATGCCCAGACGGTGGTCATCGAGTCGAGCTCCGGCAACATGGGGATCGGCCTGGCGAGCGCCTGCCGCTATCTCGGGCTGCGGCTGATCTGCGTCGTCGATCCGAAGATCACGGCCACCAACGCGGCGATCCTCGAGGCCTACGGCGCCGAGGTCGATCGGGTCGTGCTGCCGGACCCGGAGACGGGTGAGTATCTGCAGGCCCGGCTGAAGCGGGTGGCGCAGTTGCGACGCCAGATCCCCAACTCCTACTGGCCCGACCAGTACTCGAACCTGGACAATCCCCGGGCCCATCAGCAGACCATGGAGGAGGTCCTCGCCGACCTCGGGGGCCCCCCAGACTTTCTCTTCGTGGCGGCGAGCACCTGCGGCACCGTGCGTGGCTGCGCCGAGTACATCGAGGCCCACGGGCTCGCCACCCAGCTGGTGGGGGTCGACGCGGTGGGGAGCGTCATCTTTGGCGGTGAGCGTGGCAAGCGCCTGATCCCCGGCCACGGCGCGGCGGTACGACCGCCGCTCTTCCGTGACGGCATGGTGACGCGCACGATCCACGTCACGGACGCCGATTGCATCCGTGGCTGCCACCAGCTGCTGGCTCGCGAGGGGATCCTCGCCGGCGGCTCCTCGGGGGCGATCCTCGCTGCCATCGCCCAGCACGCGACGGCGATCCCGCAGGGTTCGACGTGCGTGGCGGTGCTCTGCGACCGCGGCGAGCGCTATCTCGATACGATCTACTCACGGCGCTGGGTGAGCGAGCACTTTGGTACCCTCGTCGAAGAGCTGGCAACCTGGGGTGAGCGGCCCCAAGCCCCAGCACAGAGCAGCCCGGGCGCCGAGCCCGGGGGCGAGGTCCAAAGGGAGGGATGGCGTGGAAGCCGACTCGATCTACCTGCTGACCGGTGGTGAGGTCCTCGGCCTGCTGCGAGGCCAGGAGAGCACGCTGCTCAAGGTGGTGGGTGACGCCTACGTGGCGCACTACCTGGGCGAGAGCTCGCTGCCGCACTCGATGTTCTTGCGTTTCCCCGAGCAGCCAAGGGACCGCATCATCGCTCTTCCCGCCTACCTGGGTGGCGACTTCGAGCTTGCCGGCATCAAGTGGATCGCGTCCTTTCCCGGCAACCTCGAGCGGGGGATCGACCGTGCCTCGGCAGCGATGATCCTCAACTCGACCGAGACGGGCCGCCCCCTGGCTTTCCTCGAGGGCTCGGTGGTGAGCGCCAAGCGGACCGCGGCGAGCGCCGCGCTGGCCGCCCGCCACCTGATGAAGGCTCCGCCGGAGCAGCTCGTCCTGGTGGGCTGCGGCCTGATCCAATTCGAGATTGCGCGGTTCCTCCGCGCCGTCTGGCCGGAGCTGGCGACGGTGCGTCTCTATGACCTCGATCCGGCGCGCAGCCGCCAGCTGAGCGAGCAGCTGAGCCGCCGGCTCGGCCTCGAGTGCACGCTCGCCGCCGGCCTCCCGGCGGCCCTCGATGGCGCCGACCTGGTCAGCTTCGCGACCACGGCCGCAGCCCCTCACGTGGCGAGCCTGGCGCCGACCCGCGAGGACTGCGTGGTGCTCCACATTTCGCTGCGTGACCTCGAACCGGCCGTTGTCCTCGAGGCCGACAACATCGTCGACGACATCGACCACGCTGTCCGCGAACGGACCTCGCTGCATCTCGCCGAGCAACACGTGGGGCACCGCGAGTTCGTGCGCTGTACGTTGGCGGAGGTGTTGACTGGTGCGCAGCCGCCGCGCGTCGCCGACAAGCCGCGGACGGTGTTCAGCCCCTTCGGCCTCGGCGTGCTCGATCTCGCCGTCGCACGGCTGGCCCTCGATCGGGCGCGCGAGGAAGGCATTGGCCGCGCGCTGGAGGATTTCGCACCGCCGTCCTGGGTCGAGTGGGGCTGAGCGCGGCCGGCGCACTGCGCTGTGCTAGATTGCAGGGGCCCGCGAGCCCACCGCCGTGACCGATCCCTGGAGCTTCGAACCGCCTTCCCCGAGCGACCTCGGTGACCGCGAGGTGCCGCTGGTCGGCCGCCATCTCGTCGGCAAGCGCATCGCCCTGATGGTCACGGGCGGGATCGCCGCGATGAAGGCGCCGCTGGTCGCTCGGGCGCTGCGCAAGCAGGGTGCCGAGGTGGTGGCCTTTGCCTCGGCGGAGGCCCAGCGCTACGTCGCCCGCGAGGCCTTGGAGTGGGCCACGGTCCACCGACTGGTCTGTGAGCTGACGGCCGAGGCCGAGCACCTGAGCGATGCCGCGCCGTTCGACGCCTACCTGCTGGCTCCCGCCACCTACAACAGCATCAACAAGCTGCGTCATGGCATCGCCGACGGCGTGATCACCGCGGCCTTGGCCTCGGCCCTCGGCCGGCTGGAGCAGGGACGGACGGCGGTGCTCGTCGCCCCCACGATGCACGGCTCGCTGCACACCGCGATCCTCACCGAGTCCCTGCGCTTCCTCGCCGAGCTGGGCTGCGTCATCGTGCCGCCGCGCGACGACTACGGCAAGCACAATCTGCCGCCCGAAGAAGCGCTGGTGGCGGCAGTCTGTCGTGCCGTCTCGAAGTCCCCTCTCCAGGGCAAGGGCATCCTGGTCACCGGCGGTCCGACGCCGGTCCCCATCGACAGCGTGCGGCGGATCACCAACGTCTTCACCGGCGAGCTCGGCGCGCGGATCGCCGAGGAGCTCTACTTGCGCGGCGCCGCGGTGCGTCTCATTCATGGTGCCGGCAGCTTCCAGCCGCCGGCGCATCTGCCCTGCGACCGGGTGGCGACTTACGAGGAGTACCGCGCGCGAGTGCATGAGCGGCTGGGCAGCGGCGCCTTCGTGGCCGGCGTCTTCTCGGCCGGGGTGGCGGACTATCGCCCCGCGGTCGTCCTCCCCGGCAAGACGCCGAGCGGCGGCGCTCTGCAGCGCCTCGACCTCGTGCCGGTGCCGAAGGTGATCGACGAGGTGCGCGAGCGTCATCCCGACCTCCTGATGATGACGTTCAAGTACCAGGAGAACCTGAGCCACGATGAGCTGATGGCGATCGCGCGCAGCCGCCTCGACCGCTTCCCGTTGGTGGTCGCCAACCGCGGCGAGGAGCGCGGGCCGCACGGCGAGCAGGTGGCGCACCTCGTCGCCGCCGACCGCGCCCCGGAGCGCATGGTCGGCAAGCTGGAGATCGCCCGCCGGCTGGCGGACGCCCTGGCCGAGCGGCTCGCGGGTGCCGGCTGAGGCCACGGCGCCGATGATCCGCTCTCTGTGCCTCGCTCTCAGCCTGCTGCTCTTGAGCGCCGCTTGTGGCAGGACGCCCGCGCCCGTGGCCGAGCCGTTGAGGAGCTTTCGCCTCGCGCTCTTCAACATCGAGGAGCTGTCGCGTGCGAAGCTCGACGAGCGTGACCCCGCAGGCCGTGGCACCAACCCGCAGCTGCTAGCGGCCGCCGCGCTGATCCAGGGGGTCGCGCCGGACGTCCTCGTCGTCCAGGAGATCGATCAGCCCCAGGATGGTAGCGACCTCCAGGCTTTGACCGCCAACGTCCGCCAGTTCGCCGAGTCCTATCTCGCCTACGGTGATCACCCCTTGCGCTATCCCTACGCCTTCGCGGCGCCGACCAACACGGGGGTGCTGACGGGCCTCGACCTCGACGGCGACGGCCTCGCGTCGACGGCCACGGAGGTGGGGGAGCGCCGCTACGGCAACGACTGCTTCGGCTATGGCGCCTACCCGGGCCAGTACTCGATGGCGGTGTTGTCGCGGTTCCCGTTGGGCCCCGCCCGCACCTTCCAGCGCTTCCTCTGGCGCGACCTGCCGGGGAACCACCTCCCGGTGGATTTCTACGCGCCAGCAGCTCAGGCGCTGTTGCGCCTCGCGAGCAAGTCGCATTGGGACCTCACCGTCGCCACACCCGGCGGGCCGGTGCAGCTGTGGATCAGCCACCCGACGCCACCTGCCTTCGATGGCCCCGAGGACCGCAACGGCCGGCGCAACTTCGACGAGATCAGTTTCTGGGCTGCGTATCTGCACGGCGAGGCGCAGCTCTACGACGACGCCGGCGGTCGCGGAGGCTACGCCGCCACGGCACCCTTCGTGATCGTCGGGGACCTCAATGCCAGCCCCGGCACGGCGGACGTGAGCTATGAAGGGATGGCGGCCATCGACCAGCTCCTGCGCCTCCCGCAGGTGCAGGACTCGGGCCCCTTCCTCACCAGCGCGGGCGCCCTCTCCCAGGCTGGCAGGCCGGCCGGGCCGCCGAACCACCCCGAGCGCAACACGGCGAGCTTTCTCGGCGGCCGGCGGGTGGACTATCTGCTGCCGTCGGCGGACCTCGCGATCTTGCGCGGCGCCGTGGTCTGGCCCTCGCCGGTCGACGAGCCAGCGCGGGCCGATCTCGCCGCACGCGCCTCGGACCACCATCTCGTCTGGCTCGACCTGCGGCAGCGCTAGCCGCCTGTGGTAGTCTTCGCCCGCCGTCCGGCAAGTCGTCCTGCTGTACGGACCCGCTGCTTCATCCGTCCCTATCGTCTAGAGGCCTAGGACATCGGCCTTTCACGCCGACAACACGGGTTCGAATCCCGTTGGGGACACCA
>CAYQRE010000057.1:0-11436 GCA_964420075.1 uncultured Thermoanaerobaculia bacterium
CTCGGCCGCGGTGCGCAGCCTGGTGGGGGACGATCAGGGGGGGCTCTACGTCGGCGGCGATTTCGTCGCGGCGGGTGGCGCTCCGGCCCTGCGGCTGGCGCGCTGGAATGGCGGCAGCTGGTCTGCCGTCGGCAGCGGCCTTGGCTCCAGCAGCTTCAGCAGCAGCGAGACGGTCAACACACTGGCTTTCTTCGACGACGGTAGCGGGCCGGTGCTCTTCGCCGGCGGCGGGTTCAGCGTTGCGGGCGGGCTCACCGTCCGCAACCTCGCGCGCCTGTCGGGGTCCAGCTGGAGTGAAGCTGGGGGCGGCGTCGATGCGCCGGTTTCGGCTCTCCTGCCGGCGAGCGCCGACGGCGCTGCCATCCTCTATCTCGCGGGCTCGTTCTTGAGCCCTGGCGGTGTGCCATCGCGCTTCTTCGCCGGGCTTACCACCCCGCTGAGCTGCCCTGCCGACGCATTGGTGGTCGAGAGCCCGCTCGACGGACTGCTGACCAGCCAGGCGGCCCTCAGCGTTCAGGGCTTCACGACCCAGCTCTGGCCCGTGTGGGTCAATCAGCGGCGCGCCCTGGCCGGTCCCGACCTCCACTTCAGCCTCGGCCCTCTCGCGCTGGTTGAAGGCAGCAACCGCTTCCTCGTCGAGGCGGACCGCAGCGGTCACTCGACGCTGACGAGTGAGGTCGAGGTGTTCCGCGACAGTGGACCGCCGTCGATCGAGTGGCTGGCGCCCGCCGAGGGCAGCAAGGTCTTCAGCAGCCGGCCGCTGCTCAAGCTCGCGTTCGCGGACACCGGCTCGGCGGTCGACCCGGAGAGCCTGGCCTTCCTGGTGGACGGGCTGCCCATCCTGGCGAGCTGCACCGGGCACGCGCAGCTCGCCGTCTGCGCGCCACTCGCCGACCTCGCGGATGGCCAGCGGTCGCTGACGGCGAGTGTGCAAGACCTCGCCGGCAACCGTGGCGACTCCGTCCCTCTCTCCCTGACGGTGCAGGCCGAGCCGCCGCCGCGGACGACGACGGTGGTCGGCAGCGTCGTCGATGGCCTCGGCGCCGGAGTGGACGGCGCCGCGGTCGAGGTGCTGGGAGCTGCCGCAGGGGAGACGAGCTCCGGCGGCGGCTTCACGCTTCAGGACGTCGCGGTCGAGAGCGACCACACCCTCACCGTGGTGGCCCGCGCGCTCCTCGGCAATGAGCCTCAGCTGGGGTCTCTAGAGGCCATCCCGGTACCTGGCGGCACCACCGATGTCGGCGCCATCGCGCTGGCGACGGGTTGCGCGCCGCAGGTCTCTCCAGGGCTCTTCGAAGGTGCCGGCGTCAGCGGCAGTGGTCGCCGCGTGCTCGCGATGACGGTCTTCGACGATGGCTCCGGGCCGGCACTCTTCGTCGGTGGGACCTTCAGTCGCGCCGGGGGTGTCGAGGCTCCGTACGTGGCGCGTTGGAACGGACAGGCATGGTCCGCCGTCGGCGGTGGGACCGATGGTGCTGTCCGTGCTCTGACGGTCTTCGACGACGGCAGCGGCCCTGCCCTCTACGCGGGTGGCAGCTTCACGACCGCTGGCGGAGTGGCCGCGCTTCACGTTGCGCGCTGGGATGGCTCTACCTGGGCGGCCGTCGGCGGTGGTGTTGGCACCACCACGACGGGCAACGTCTACGCGCTGGTGAGCTGGGACGACGGCACCGGGCCGGCCCTCTATGCGGGTGGCACGTTCACCACCGCCGGCGGCCAGAGCGCGGCGAGGGTCGCTCGCTACCGGGCCGGCAGCTGGTCGCCTCTCGGCTCCGGCCTCGCCAGCACCACGGGGTTGGCCGCCGTCTGGGCCCTCACCAGCTTCGACGATGGAAGCGGCGCTGCTCTCTACGCCGGCGGCGTGTTCAATACCGCCGGTGGCCTCACGGCACGGCGGATCGCGCGCTGGAACGGCGGCAGCTGGTCGGCGCTCGGAGACGGGGTGGGTTCGGGGTCGGTCGACGGCGTCGCGGTCGACGTGGCTGCCCTCGCGGTCTTTGACGATGGCTCCGGTCCGGCCCTCTTCGTCGGTGGCCAGTTCAACTATGCCGGGGCCAGCACCGCGACCGCCGGTCTTGCCAAGTGGCAGGGAGGGCACTGGTGGGCCGTCGGTCGCGGTCTGAGCACCGGCGGGATCCTCGGCCAGCTGACGCCGCAGGGCGTGCAGGCGCTGGCCGTCTTCGACGCCGGCACGGGCCCTCGCCTCTATGCCGCCGGTGACATCCAGGCCGCGGGCGGCAGCCCGACGGCACACCTGGTTGCCTGGGACGGCGTCGAGTGGCGGTCCGTCGAGAGTGGGCTCACGGAGGGCGGGGTCGGCGGCATGGCGCTCGCCGTCTACACCGAGAACGGCCAATCGCGCCTCTTCGTCGGGGGCAGTTTTGACGACGCCGGCCCGGAGCCGGTGGGAGGGATCGCACGCTGGGACGGCCAGCAGTTCTCCGCCGTCGGCTCCGGCACCGACGGCGCGGTGCGCGCGTGGACGGTCTTCGACGATGGCACCGGCCCCGCCCTCTACGCCGCGGGGGACTTCCTGCGCGTCGGCGGCACGCCGGCGCGCAGGATCGCCCGCTTCGATGGCCAACGCTGGACGGCCGTCGGCGAAGGTCTGCACGACACCGTCCTGACCCTGGCGGTCTTCGACGACGGCGGCGGGCCACGGCTCTACGCCGGCGGCGAGATGTCCGCCTACGGCGCCAACAACATCGACGGAGTCGCGGTCTGGACGGCCCAGGGCTGGCAGGAGGTCGGAGGCGGCCTCACCGGCAACGGCCCGGTGCGCGCGTTCGCCGTGTTCGACGACGGGCAGGGGCCGCGGCTCTATGCGACCGGCGGCTTCAACGTCGCCGGCAGCGTCGCCGCCTCGCGGCTGGCCCGCTGGGACGGCAGCAGCTGGTCGGCCGTGGGCAGCGGCCTCAACGGCGAGGGTTGGGCCCTGCAACCCTGGGATGACGGCGGGACCCCGGTCCTGGTCGTGGGTGGCAGTTTCAGTCTCGCCGGAGGGGTTGCCGTCAGCAACCTGGCACGCTTACACGCCGGCAGCTGGTCGGCACTGGGAGAGGGCCTCCTCGGGACGGTCAAGACGCTGGCCGTCGTCGATCTCGGCGGCGGGCCACAGCTCTACGCCGGCGGCTCGCTCGCCACCTCCACCAACCCCACGGGCCACGGCGTGGCGCGCTGGGACGGCACGCATTGGTCCGGGCTCGGCGTCGGCGTCGATGCGGTGAGCCCGGAGGTCGATGCGCTCGCGGCTTTCGATGATGGCCGCGGAACGGCGCTCTACGCCGCCGGTGCCTTCACTTCGGCCGGCGGGCTCCCCGCCGCCAACGTGGCGCGCTGGGACGGCAGCAGCTGGTCGCCGCTCGGCGCCGGTGCCGACGGGCCGGTGCGCACCCTCATCCGCTGGGACGACGGCGGTGGCGCGGCCCTCTATCTCGGCGGTGAGTTCGGCGCGGTGGACGGCGTGCTCTCGCCTTTCGTGGCCCGCTGGCGCGCGCCGCTCAGCTGTGCGGCCGAGCAGCGCTGGGACCTCACCCCGCCCCTGCTCTCCTTCCTGGCGCCGGCGGCCGGCTCATTGCTCGTCGACCCGCTGGTCGAGCTCGTCCTCGCGGCGACCGACGAGCGCTCCGGGGTCGATCCCGGCACGCTCACCTGGGCCTCGAACCGGGGCTCCTTCGCGGCCGCTTGCACCTGGACCCCACCCGAGCTGCACTGCCTGCCCGTGACGGAGCTCGCCGAGGGAGCCACCGCGCTGAGCGCCTTCGTCCTCGACCGGGCGGGCAACCGCTCGCTGCCGGCTGCGCTAACGCTGACCGTCGACACACAACCGCCAACCATCAGTTTCACCAGCCCACCGGCGGGAGCGACCGTCAGCACCACGCAGCCCGCCCTGCAGCTCGCGGTGAGCGACGCCAGCTCGGGGGTCGCCACCACGAGCCTCGAGGTCGAGCTCGCCGGCGGGCCGCTGGCCGTGAGCTGCACGTTCGCCGGTACGACAGCGAACTGCATCCCCGCGCAGCCGTTGCCCACCGGCACGGTCGCCCTGCGGGCGCGGATCGCCGACCAGGCGGGCCACCTCTCGAGCTGGGCCGAGCGCAGCTTCATCGTTCCCGCTGGCGCCGCTCCTGACACGGTCGCCCCGGTGGTCGCCATCCTCGAGCCCCTGCCCGCGACGGTCTTCGACCCCAACCTCGAGACCATCCGCCTGGTGCTCGGCGACATCGGTCAGGGGGTCGATCGCACCGCGATCCACTTCGACGCCAATGGGACGGCGGTGGTAGCCGCGTGCGAGGTCTGCGGCACCGGGGCAACCTGTCGGCTGAGCTCGCCGATCAGCTCCGACGCCGTTCTGCTGGGGGTCACCGTCGCGGACCTGGCGGGCAACGTGTCCCGGCGCTTCACCGTGCGTTTCGCCACGCATCCGGGTGTCGATCTCGATCCACCCGGTCTGACCTTGTTGGAGCCGGTCCCCGGCCTGGTGACCGCTCAGCAGCAGCAGCTCTTCCGCGGCGAGCTGAGCGAGCCGGCGACCCTGACGCTCGACGGAGCTCCGATCTCGGTGGCGGCGGACCTCAGCTTCGTCCACGGCCCGGTCGCTCTTGCTACGGGGCTCAACGCCTTCTTGCTGCGGGCCGTCGATGCGAGCGGCAACGAGACGGTGTTGGAGGTCCCGGTGACGCTGGATCCGGCGATTCCCGCGCCCGTCGACGCCAGCAAGGTGGCCGTCTCACCGAGCGACCACGCGCGGGTGACGGTGACCGGGGCGGCCGGTGCCGCCGTCTATTCCCCCGGGGCCCAGGTTCGCCTCCGGCGAGAGATCAACGGCAACACCACCACGACCGCGCTCAACCCGGACGGCAGCTTCGTGGGCAGCCTCACGGCCCGCGGTGGCGATCGTCTGGCCGTCCTCGTCGCGGGCGCGAACGGTCTGCTCAGTGAGCCGCGGTTCTTCCAGGTCCCCGGGACCCCCGACCTACCCAGCGACCCCGCCACGGTCGCTCCGCTCTTGAGCTCGACGGTGGCGACGGACTTCTGCGCCGCGACCGCCTTTCTGACCACCGGAGCGGATGCCATCCAGCCGGCGCCCGAGCCGCTCGGGAGCGACTGTCGGCGTTCGGCGGTGATCCGTGGGCGGGTGCTGGACTCCGCCGGCAACGGCCTTGCGGGTGCCTTGGTCGCCGCCGCTGGCCAGGCTCAGCTTGGCGATACCCTGAGCCGAGCGGACGGCCGCTTCGACCTCGTCGTGCTGGGTGGTGGCCGGCTGCGGGTCTTGGTCCGCAAGGAGGGCTACTACCCCCTCGAGCGCGGCGTCGACGCACCCTGGAGCGACTACGCGACCCTGGACGACGTCGTCCTGACGCCGCGCTCAGCGGTCGCCGCCACCCTCAGCGTCGGTACCACGGCGGCGGCACAGCTCGCCACCGGGCCAAGCGTCTCGGACGCCGATGGCACGCGGCAGACGACCCTGCTCGTCCCGGCCGGCACGCAGGCGTACCTCGAGACGGCGGGCGGTGGTCGTCAAGAGCTGGCCTCGTTTACCTTTCGTAGCACCGAGTACACAGTTGGGCCGCTGGGGCCACTCGCCATGCCAGCGCCTCTGCCGGCCCGCAGCGGCTACACCTACGCCGTGGAGCTCGCGGCCGACGAGGCCGAGGTCGACCGCGGCGAGAGCCTTCGCTTCAGTCAACCCGTGGTCGTCTACACCGACAACTTCCTGGGATTCTCCCCCGGATTGGTGGTCCCCTCCGCCTACTTCGACCGCCAGGCCGCGCGTTGGGTGCCCAGCGAAAACGGTCGGGTGATGGCGGTCCTCGGTCTTGCCGGTAGCCTGGCCGAGCTCGACCTCGATGGCTCTGGCCAGCCAGCGGCACCGGCGGCGCTCGCCGAGCTCGGCATCGACGCGGCGGAACAAGAAGCCATCGCCGGGAGGTTCGCAGCCGGAACGAGCTTCTGGCGCGTCCGGGTGACGCACTTCACGCCCTGGGACTTCAATTTCCCGGTCGAGTCGCCACCGGGCAGCACTGCCCCTGGCCAGCCCGCTCCGCGCGGCGGCGACCAGGACAAGCGGCCCTGCGACGAGATCGCGGGTGGCTCGATCATCGAGTGCACGAACCAGATCCTCGGCGAGGTCCTGCCGCTCACCGGCACCGGCTTCACCCTGCACTATGCGAGCGATCGGGTCCCTGGTCGCAAGATCGCCAACCGGCTCGAGGTGCCGCTGTCGGGTCCGCTGCCTCCGGCCGGCCTGAAGCGGATCGAGCTCAAGCTCGACGTCGCCGGCCAGACCCTGACGCAAGTCTTCCCGCCCGGCCCCGACCAGGAGTTCTCCTTCGATTGGGATGGTCGTGATGGCTACGGCCGGCAGGTCCAGGGCCGCCAGCGCTACCAATCGACGGTGAGCTACGTCTACGACGCCGAGTACCGGCAACCCGAGCGTTGCGAGCTGGGGCCGTGCTTCGGCCAGAGCGGTGCCGAGCCCATCGGTCCGGCCCGCCTGGAGATGCGCGACACGCAGTCCTACGCGGGCAGGTTGGGAACCTGGAACGCCCTCGATCAGGAACGGCTCGGAGGCTGGACGATCTCGGCCCACCACGCCTATGACCCGGCGGACAAGACCCTCTACCTCGGAGACGGCACCCGCCGTGAGATCCGCGAAGCCAAGGTGATCCGTTCCCTCACCTTGCTTCCCAGCAATGGTGCGCCGGGAGCCGCCGCGGATGACGGCCGGCTCTTCCTGCCGGCCGACATGGAGCTGGCGCCGCCCGTGCGCAGCGCCGGCAACCCCGCCGGCTCGGGCGGCTACTACATCGTCGACACGGGTCATTGCAAGGTCAAGATGGTGCGCTGGGACGGCTCGACCAGCACAGTGATGGGGGCCGGCGGCTGCGGGGTCGGTCGCACCTCCGAGCATGTCTGGCTCGACGATGCCCTCGACGGCCTGCCGGCGACGACCATCCGCCTGTTCAACCCCAGCGACGTCGAAGCCGATCTGACGGGCAACCTCTATGTGACGGACTTCGCGAACTACGTCTTCGGTGAGGGCAACTCCCACGGCGATTGGATCGCCCGTCTCTATCGCATCTCGCCGGACGGGGAGACGACGGTCATGGCCTCCTGGGGGACCGGGGCGCTGATCCGCGGCCTGACCGTCGACGCCTTCAACGACGTCTACTTCGGAGCCGCTTCGGGGCCGCTCCTCCTGGCCTCGCTCTACCGGCTCACCAGCCCGGGCTCCAACCAGCGGGTGGCCGGCGGAAACGAGGAGTGGCCGCCCGAGCCCGATCACTTCTACAACTTCTATGGCCCGTCCTGGGAAGCGCACCGCGAAGCGGACGCTTTTGCTCACTACTTCGTGCGCTCGCGTGCTCTCGCTGCCCAGAGCAATGGCGACCTCGTGCTCTCGGAAGGGGACCGGATCTTGCGGGCGACGTTCGACGGCTGGGTGCAGCAGGTGGCGGGCAACGTCACCGGCAACCCGGACCCCGGCTACCAGGACCCGAATCCTGGCCCCTTCTTCTCCGGGGACGGCTGCCCGGCGACGGGTCTGCCGTCCTGGGCGGATTGCCCCGGAGGCGGCGGCGAGATCGCGATCAACGGCGGCAAGATGGGCGCGACGCCGTCCGGCGCCTTGATCTTCGCCGACACCGGCAACCAGCGCATCCGCATGGTGGACGAGGGTGGGACGATCCTCACCCTGGCCGGGACCGGCATCGCCTCGAGCTCGGTGGGAGGGGCTACCGGAGACCAGGGCTATGCCACCCAGGCCTGTTTCGAAGACCCCGCGGACGCCGTGGCCCTGCCCGACGATTCGCTGCTCGTGCTGGATGCGGGCAACAAGCGGGTCCGCAAGACCGGAGATCCCCTCGAGGCCGACCAGGAGCAGCGGCAGGACCAGACGATCCAGATCCCCTCGGAGGGTGGTGGCGAGATCTATGTCTTCGACGTCGAGGGGCGCCATCTGCGTACCGTCGAGGCACGCACCAACACCGCTCTCTTGAGCTTCGGCTACGACACGGCTGGCTACCTGATCTCGCTCACCGACGCCTTCGGCCACGTGACGACGATCGACCGCGACCTCAACCATGACGCCACGCGGATCGTTGGGCCCTTCGGTCACATCACCCGCTTGACGGTTGGCGCCGGGGGATACCTCACGAGCGTCAAGGACCCGGCCAATCACACGACGAGCCTGGCCTACGACCAGGATGGCCTGCTGACTCAACTGACCGATCCCTTGGGTCACGCGACGCACTTCAGCTACGACAGCCTCGGCCGCTTGCTCCACGACGAAGACCCGCTGGGCGGTTCCACCTCTCTGGCCCGAACCGAGCTGGCGCCGGATCAGAAGCGCGCCCGAGGCTTCGAAGTGGTCAAGTCGACGGCGCTGGGGCGCTCGACGCTCTATCGCACGGAGAAGCTCACCGATGGTGGCGAGCGGCGGACGATCACCTCGCCGGACGGCACGACGCTGCTCGTCGAGGAGGCCAACGACCACAGCCGGCGTACCACCTACCCGGACGGCACGATCGCGACCCTGACGCCGAAGGCGGACCCACGCTTCGGGGTGCTGACGCCCTTGATCGAGACCGCGAGCGTGACCTTGCCGTCGGGGCTGAGCTCGACGACGAGCACGAGCCGCACGGTCGGTCGGGTGTCGCCTCTGGTCCCAGGCACCGCTCCCAGCGACGCGATCAACCTGCTCCATGCCACCGACACGGTGACGGTCGACGGCCGGACGACGACCAGCGGCTACGACTTCAACACCCGCACTCTGACGGTGACGACCGCCGCGGGCCGCTCGAGCACGGCCACCACGGATGTCTACGGCCGGCTGGTTGCCGCGAGCTCGCCAGGGTTTGCGGCGACCACCTATGCCTATGACAGCGACGGCCGGCTGGCGAGCGCAACCCAGGGTGGGCGCACGACGACCTATCTCTACAACCAGCAGGGCTTCCTGGCCTCGGTGACGGACCCGCTGGGGCGGCAGGTCCAGCTGAGCTACGACCTGGTGGGCCAGGTGACCTCGCAGACGCTTCCCGACGGTCGGCAGGTGAGCTATCAGTACGACGCGGCGGGCAATCTGTTGTCGATTGCCCCGCCGTCGCGCCCGGCGCACGGTTTCAGCTACGACGCGGCGGGGCAGGGCACGCTCTACAGCCCGCCGGACCTCGGCGCGGGCACCTGGTCGACGACCTACGCCTACAACCTCGACCACCAGCCCACCTCGATCAGCCGCCCCGACGGCCAGGTGATCACCTTGGCCTACGACCCGGCCAAGGGCCGCCTGCTCTCGGTGACCACTCCCCTGGGCGCCACCACGCCGAGCTATGACCCGGTGACCGGCAACGTCACCTCGATCACGGACCCGTCCGGTGGCAGCCTCGCCTTCAGCTACGACGGTTCTCTGCCCCTGGCGGTGACCTGGAGCGGCGCAGTGTCCGGCTCGGTGGCGGCGACCTACAACAACCATTTCGAGGCCATCACGCAGACGGTGACGGGGTCCGACGGCCCGCACACCACCAGCTACAGCTACGACCTCGATGGCGCCGTCACCCAGGCCGGTTCGCTCAGCCTGGCCTACGACGGCGCGACCGGGCTACCGACCACCTCGGCGCTGGGCTCGGTCACGGACGAGCTGCACTTCACGTCCTACGGCGAGCTGTCGAGCTACCTGGCTCGCTACGACGCCGATCCGCTCCTCAGTGCCAGCTACACCCGTGACGACGGCGGCCGCATCGTGGCCCGCACCGAGGCGGTCCTCGGCGGTTCGCTCGACAGCTACCTCTACACCTACGACCTCGCCGGCCGCCTCTCCGCCGTCTCCAAGAACGCCGTCCCCGCTGAGAGCTTCAGCTACGACGCCAACGGCAACCGCACCAGCTGGACCGATGCCTGGGGCAGCCACACAGCGACCTACGACGCGCAGGACCGGCTGCTCACCCTGGACGGCCTCAGCTTCACCTACTCGGCCAACGGCGAGCTGCTGGCGAAAACCGACGGCACCACGACGGCGACCTACACCTACGACGCCACCGGCGCTCTCCTCGGCGCTAGCCTGCCCGGCGGCATCAGCCTCGACTACGTGCTCGACGCCGCCGGCCGCCGGGTCGGCAAGAAGGTCAACGGCACCCTCGCCCAGGGCTTCCTCTACGCCGGCAGCTCCCCGGTCGCCGAGCTCGATGCCGCCGGCAACGTGGTCTCGCTCTTCGTCTACGGCCGCAAGGGCCACGTGCCGGAAGTCCTGATCAAGAACGGCACCGAGTACCGGCTGATCACCGACCACCTCGGCTCCGTCCGCCTCGTCGTCGACGCCACTACCGGCACCGTCGCACAACGAGTAGACTATTCCGCATTCGGAAGAGTGCTCTTTGACAGCAACCCCGGCTTCCAGCCCTTCGGCTTCGCCGGTGGCCTCTACGACACCCACACCGGCCTGGTCCACTTCGGCGCCCGCGAGTACGACCCCGAGCTAGGCCGCTGGACCAGCAAGGATCCCATCGGGTTTGGCGGAGGCGACACCAACCTGTATGGGTACGTGGTCGGCGATCCGGTGAACCTGACGGACCCGAGCGGGCTCGCCCCACCACCTCCTGTCGGACAGCCACTTCCGCCAGGCTGGGAGCCATCGTGGGAATGGCGCTATCCCGAGGGCACCGCACCAGCGGGGCCGCGTTGGTTCGACCCGGAAGGAGGGGAGTGGCGTTGGCATCAAGACAGGTGGCATACAGAGGGGCACTGGGACCACAACCCTTGGGATGAATGGAACTCGAAGTGGAAGAACGTGCCTCATGACCAGTGTCCTGGCCTACCTGAGACGGTCGAGCCGGAACCAACTCCAGTGCCCTGGTGGGTACGTCTGCGATCGCTGTTTCGGTCACCGCTTTTGATTACGGCAAACCCCTGCCTGGTGGTACCGAGCCTCTGTCAGACCCCAGGCCCAACGGTGGATGGGTAGCCATGGCGATCGTTCTAGATCTGTATCAGGGGGCCTACGGCCCAACGCTTCGAATTGACACTCATGATCCTGAGGAGCTTCGAAAAGTAGTCGAGCTCTTCGAAGCTCTGGCCACCCAGGCTACCGAAGAGGTCGACGTCCTTCGCTCTGTCATTGCCGAAGCAGGGGGCGTGTCAAGACTCTTGATGTCTCGCGTTTCTAAGTCGAGGCTCAAGACCCTCACTGCAGGAGCTCTTGGCCCGCAGGGCACGGAGCTACGCTGGAGTGGTACTTCTGAGTATTGGCAGGAGTGCCTCGAGAAGGCGCAGGTTCTCGTAGCTGATGGTGAGTCTGGACATCAATACCTGACCATTGAGGGCGTAGACGATGTTCTCGTAGAACTCTGCTATCTGGAGACACCACCTTAGAACAGAAGAGGTGATCCGAAGAGGTCGCGTCAAGAAGTGTGTAAACAGCATCAGGCGGCGATGCTCCGGTCTGCG
>CAYQRE010000058.1:0-10694 GCA_964420075.1 uncultured Thermoanaerobaculia bacterium
CGGGTGCCGGCGACCTTGAAGTCCATGTCGCCGTAGTGGTCTTCCTGGCCGGCGATGTCCGAGAGAACGACGAACTCACTGCCCTCGCCCTTGATCAGGCCCATGGCGACACCTGCCACCGGCGCCAGCATCGGCACGCCAGCATCGAAGAGGGCTAGGGAGCCGCCGCAGACCGTGGCCATCGACGACGAGCCGTTCGATTCCAGGATGTCCGAGACGACGCGCACGGTGTAGGCGAAGTCGTCCTCGTGGGGGAGGACGGGGGTCAGCGCCCGGCGGGCCAACACACCGTGGCCCATCTCACGCCGGCTGGTGCCGCGCAGGGGCTTCACCTCGCCGACGGAGTAGGGCGGAAAGTTGTAGTGGAGGAGGAAGCGCTGCACGCTCTCGCCCTCGTACTCCTCGATGATCTGGGCGTCGCGCTTCGAGCCGAGGGTCGCCGAGACCAGCGCTTGCGTCTCGCCGCGCTGGAAGAGCGCCGAGCCATGGGTGCGCGGTAGCAGGCCGACCTCGATGTCGATGTCGCGGATCTCGTCGACGGCACGATCGTCGAAGCGGCGGCGATCGCGCAGGACGGAGTCGCGGAGGATCTCCTCCTCGAGGTGATGGAGGACCTTGCCGGCCTGCTCCTTGAAGGTCTCCGCCTCGGCGGGCAGCGAGGCGAGGTAGCCATCGATGACGGCATGGGTCGCGTCGCGGCGCTGGAACTTCCCCTTGGTGTGGAGAGCGTTCTTGAGCGGCCCGTACATCGCGGCCTTGACCTGCTCGTAGACCTCGCGCGGGTAGGCCTCGGGGGTGTTCCAGGCCGGCTTGCGCAGGCCGCCGGCGCGAAACATCTCATGCTGCGAGCGAATCAAGGGTTGAATCTCGGCGTGGGCCTTCCAGATCGCTTCGAGCATCACTTCCTCGGAGACCTGGTTGGCACCCGCCTCGACCATCACCACGGCCTCTTCCGTGCCGGCGACGATAAGGTCGAGATCGGAGACGTCCCGCATGCTGTTGCTCGGGTTGATGACGATCTCGCCATTCACCAGGCCAACGCGGACGGCAGCGATCGGGTTGTAGAAGGGGATCTGCGACAGCACGAGGGCGGCCGAGGCGCCGTTCATCGCCAGGATGTCGGGGTCGTTCTCGCCGTCTGCCGACAGCACCGAGATGATGATCTGCGTCTCGGTCTGGTAGCCATCGGGGAAGAGCGGCCGCAAAGAGCGGTCGATCAACCGTGAGGTGATGATCTCCTTCTCGGTCGGCCGGCCCTCGCGCTTGAAGAAGCCGCCCGGGATCCGACCGGCGGCCGAGGTGGCCTCGCGGTAGTCGACGGTGAGGGGCAGGAAGCCTCGGGGCGGCAGGGCACCCTTGGCGGCGACGGCAGTGGCCAGGATCACCGTTTCGCCCACGCGAACCGTACAGGCGCCATCAGCTTGCTTGGCGAGCCGTCCGGTCTCGTAGGTGATCGTTTCCTCACCGACGGAGATCGACTTGATTTGCCTCATGGTTTTCCTTCTACGGATGATGTACGCGAGCCCGGGAGATCCCACCGCGGTCGGGTGGGACCATCCTGGCGGGCCCGATGTGCGGAAACCGCGCGGCGCAGCGCTGGCTACTTGCGGATGCCAAGACGCTCGATCGTCGTGCGGTAGCGCTCGACGTCCTTGCGCCTCATGTAATCCAGCAAGCGACGGCGACGGCCGACCAGCTTGAGCAGGCCGCGGCGGCTGTGATGGTCCTTCGGATGCGACTTGAAGTGTTCGGTGAGCTCGGTGATCCGACCGGTCAGCAGGGCCACCTGCACTTCCGGGGAGCCGGAATCTTGCTCGTGGCGGCGGAAATCTTCAATCACCTTGGTCTTGGCTTCAGAGCTTTGGGACAACGGAGACTCCTCCCTAGACAACCTTGTAATCGTACCACAGTGGCCTATTTGAACACGACCTTCGGCTGCACCACACCGACCCCTGCAGCGCCGATGCGCTCGACCACCGTGCCCACCGCGATCAGTTGACGGCGCGAGTTGACCAGCTTGACCCAATCACCCTCGGCGCCCGAGAGCTGGCGCACCAGGACGGTCTGGCCGTTCTCGACCCGCTGGTCCTGCTGCGAGTCGGTGCTCACTTCCTCGAAGGGAAGGGGAATGGCGTCGAAGGGCACCCAGCTCGCTCCCAGGCCCTCGCCGCTCGCGAGACGCGCGCCAAGTGCCTCGACGGTGGCCGTCTCGTCGATCTTGAACGGCCCGACGGCGGTGCGGCGCAAGGCCTCGAGGTGGGCCCCGCAACCCAGACGCTGGCCGACGTCGTGGACCAGCGAGCGGGCGTAGGTGCCGGAAGTGCAGGCGAGCCGGAAGCCGAGGCGACCTTCGGCGAGCTCACCGAGGGGCGAGAACTCGAAGACCGTCACCTCCTTGCTCTCGACCTCCGCGGTCTCGCCGCGCCGGGCGAGCTCGTAGAGCTTGACGCCCTTCACCCGTTTCGCCGAGTAGGGTGGTGGCTGCTGCTCGAAGGTGCCGACGAAGCCCGCCATGGCGGTCTCGACGTCCTCGCGCCGGACGCCAGTGGCGTCCTTCTCGGCAGTCACCCGCCCTTCGGCATCGTAGGTGTCCGTGCTCGAACCGAGCCGCAGCACGCCCTCGTAGACCTTCGGCGCGCGGATCAAGAAGCGTGTCAGGCGCGTGGCCTTACCGACCGTCGCAACGAGCACGCCGGTGGCCGCCGGATCGAGGGTGCCACAATGCCCGACCTTCTTCTCCTTGAGCAGGCGGCGGACCTTCTGCACCACGTCATGGGACGTGCAGCCGGGCTCCTTATCAACCAACAGGAGGCCGTGACGATAGGCTTCAAGCACTCTTCTCGCTCCCGTCCAGAAGCTGTTCGAGGGCCTCGACGACCGTCGCCCGGACGGCCTCGACCTTGCCCTCCACTTCGCAACCGGCGGCGTTGCGGTGGCCACCACCGCCCCACTGGCGGGCGACGGACTCGACGTCCACGGCGCCCCGGCTGCGCAGCGAGACCTTGTAGAGCCCCGGCGCCTTTTCACGCAGAAGCGCGGCCGCCTCGACCCCGGCGATCGAGCGCGGATAGTCGGTGAGGCCCTCGGTGTCACCGGCGCTGGCCCCCACCCGCGCCATCATCTCCTGATCCACGACGGCGGTTGCGATGCGGCCATCGAGGTGGGTCTCGAGGGTCCGCAACACCTCGCCGACCAGCCGGATCATCGGCAGGGGATAGCTCTCGTAGAGCCACTGCGAGACCTGCTCCGGCCGCGCGCCGTCGCGGACGAGCGCTGCCGCCGCCTCGAAGGCCAGCGGCGTGGCGTTGGCGAAGCGGAAGCCACCGGTGTCGGTGACCAGCGTCAGGTAGAGCGCCGTGGCCGTCTCGGCGTCGAGGTTGACCATCAGGCCGTGGGCGAGGCGGTAGACCATCTCACCGACGGCGGGTGCCGCGGAGTCCACCCAGTTGACGACGCCGTAGAGCTGATTGCCCAGATGATGGTCGACGTTGAGCAGGGGCAGCTGCCCCAAGGGCTCCTCGAGGCCACAGCGATCGAGGCTGGGGCACTCCAGCACCACGACGGAGTCGAAGGACTGCGGGAAGCCCGTCGGCGGCTCGTTTCCGACATAGATCCGGTCGGCACCCGGCAGGTGGCGGTAGACGCTCGGCACCGCATCACGGTTCCAGATCGTCACGCTCTTGCCGATGGCTCGCAGGATGCGCGCCAGGCCGATCTCTGAACCGATGGCATCGCCGTCCGGGTTGGTGTGGCTGGTGAGTAGAAATCGGTGGCCCTGCCGCAAGCGCTTCAGCAGATCCTCAGGTGCCCGGCTCATCATGGTGTAGCTCCTCCAGAAGGTCGGAAATCTGCTGGCTGTACTCGGCCCCACGATCGAGCTCGAAGACCAGCTCGGGGGTGACGCGGGTCGTCAGCCGCTTGCCCAGCTGCCGGCGAATAAAGCCGCCGGCATGCTGGACGGCCTTGAGGACCAGCTCGCGCTCGGCGTCGTCGCCGAGGATCGACAGGCGGACCCGGGCATGGCGCAGGTCCGGGCTCGCGTGGACCTCGGTCACCGTCACCAGATGGACGCGACGGTCCTTGACCTCGCGTTGCAGGATGGCCGAGATCTCGGCGCGCAGCAGGTCGGCGACGCGTTCGGCACGGTAGCTCATCTCCCGGTCTCCGTTCAGCTGACGAGAACCTGCGGTTCCCACAGGGTGAGATAGGCCTCGGGCTCGCTGTCGAACAGCGCGCGGACCTGGTCGAGCAGACGCTCTGCCTCGCTCTCGGAGCGGGTCACGATGGCGACGCCGATCTCAGCCCGCTGGTGCAGGTCGTGATGGTCCGTCTCGGCGATCGACACCCGCCAGCGCTGGTGGCAACGCTCGATCAGGGACGAGACGACGCGTCGCTTGTCCTTGAGGCTGCGAGCTGCCGGGATGTGCAGCTCGATGACGGAGATCCCGATCACCATCGGTCAGGTTCCATGCACGGGTCGTGGAGTAGGGGAGGGGTCCGAGGCGACAGCGCGTGGGTGCGGCCCGGCCACACCCACGTTGCCGATTTCGACCTCGCTGCGGGGCCTCGCCCCGCACCCTCCCGGCTACGACAGAAGCCCTCGATCAGAGGGTCGGCGCTACCTCCTTGCGGACGTAGGCCTCGATGATGTCGCCAGGCTTGAGGTCCTGGAAGCGTTCGAGAGCGATACCGCAATCGAAGCCGGCACGGACCTCGGAGGCATCCTCCTTGAAGCGCCGCAGCGACGCCATGCGCCCCTCGAAGACCACGACATTGTCACGCAGCAAGCGGATCTGCGCGTTGCGAGGCACCGTGCCATCGAGGACATGGCAGCCGGCCACCACCCCGGCCTTCGGCACCTTGAAGATCTCTCGCACCTCGGCGCGGCCGCGGGTGACCTCTTCGAACTGCGGCTCGAGCAAGCCCGTCATCGCCTTCTTGAGCTCGTCGGACAGCTCGTAGATGACGGTGTGGAGGCGGATGTCGACGCCTTCCTTGTCGGCCAGCTCGGCGGCGTTGCGCTCCGGCCGGACGTTGAAGCCGATGATGATGGCTCCCGAGGCCGAGGCGAGCAGAACGTCGTTGGTGGAGATCGCCCCGGCAGCGGCGGCGATCACGCGCACTTTGACCTTTTCCGACGAGGCCTTCTCAATCGTGTCGCGGAGCACCTCGACGGAGCCCTGCACGTCGGCCTTGATGATCACCGGCAGCTCCTTGACCTCACCCTCCTGGATGCGGTCGAAGAGCTGCTCGAGGGAGATTCGCTTGCCGGCCACCGGCAGGAGATCGCGGCGCCGCTGCTCGGCGCGGCGGAACTCGGCGATGCTGCGTGCCTTGACCTCGTCCTCGACCACCTGGAAGAGGTCGCCGGCTTCCGGCAGCTCGGAGAAGCCGGTCACCTCGACCGGGGTGGCAGGACCAGCCTTGTCGATCCGCTTGCCGGTGTCGTCGACCATCGCTCGCACCCGCCCCCAGGTGGCGCCGGAGACGAACAGGTCGCCCACCGCCACGGTGCCGTCCTGGACGAGGACCGTCGCCACGATGCCGCGGCCGATGTCCTTGCGGGCCTCGAGCACGGTGCCCTGGGCCGGCATCTCCGGGCTCGCCTTGAGGTCTCGCAGGTCGGCGGTCAGCAAGATCATCTCGAGAAGCTCCGGGATGCCCTGCCGCTTGGTGGCCGAGATCCCCACCGCCACCGTCTCGCCGCCCCACTCCTCGATCAGGAGGCCGTGGTCGGCGAGCTGCTTCTTGACCCGCTCGAGGTTGGCGTTGTCCTTGTCGATCTTGTTGATCGCCACCACGAGCGGCACCTTGGCAGCCCGCGCATGGTTGATCGCCTCGAGGGTCTGCGGCATCACGCCGTCGTCCGCCGCCACCACCAGGACGACGATGTCGGTGGCGCGAGCGCCACGGGCGCGCATCATCGTGAAGGCCTCGTGACCGGGGGTGTCGAGGAAGACGATGGGGCGCTCGCCGACCTTCACCTGGTAGGCACCGATGTGCTGGGTGATGCCGCCTGCCTCGCCCTCGGCGATCCGCGACGAGCGGATGGCGTCGAGCAGCGAGGTCTTGCCGTGGTCGACGTGGCCCATGATGGTGACCACGGGAGCCCGCGCCACCCGCGCGCCCGTCTCGGTGCCGGTCTTGGAGGTCTGCTCCTGGCGCAACTGGACCTCTTCCTCGAAGCTCACCACCATCGCCTCGACGCCCATCTCGGCGGCGATCTCCTGGCCGAGCTCGGGGTCGATCACATGGTTGATGTTGGCGAGGATGCCGCGCGAGAACAGGGCCTTGATCAAGTCCTTGGACTTGACGCTCAGCTTCTCGGCGAAGTCACGCACGGTCATCCCTTCCGAGATCATCACCGGGCCGCTCGGCTCGGTGTCGCGGAAGGACAGCACCTTGCCGGACTCGGCAGCCTTGAACTCCTCCTGCTTGCGCTCGACGCGGCGCCGGCGACGCAGGCTGCCGCCCGTCGCGGGGCGGACATCGGCAGCGTCCTCCACGTCTTCGATCGAACGCAGTGAGCCTCGGAAGGCCGAGAGATCGGCATCGAGGGGTTGGCGCAGGCTGGGGCCCTTCTTGCCGCGCTTCGGGCTCTTGTCGTCCCGCGTGGTGCGACCGGCGTCGGCATCACTGCGGCTGCGCTCGGGGCGCACGGGCCGTTCCGCCGGTCGCTCTCCTGGCCGTGGCGGCAGGGGAGGGGAGCCGATGCGGGGTGCCGCGCTGCGATCTCCCGGCCGCGCCGGGCCACGGTCGCCGGGGCGCAGCGGGCCGCGCTCCCCAGGTCGCATCGGGCCGCGGTCTCCGGGGCGCCCACCCCCGGGCCGGGGGGGGCCTCCAGGGCCGCCCCCGGGGCGGCTTCCCGGACGCGGCGGGCCACTCGAGCGGTCGTAGGGCCGAACGCCGGTGCCGCGTTCGATCAAGCGGGCGCCCGAGCGCTCGGGGAGCTGCCCGGAGCCTCGTTCGATCAAACGGGCCCCGCTGACGCCCGAGCCGCGCTCGATGAGACGAGCCCCGGAACGAACGGGCGCTTTCTCGGCAGGCTTGGCTGGCTTTGCCTCGTCGCCACCGGCCACGGCCTGGGGGGTAGCCGGTGCCGCCGGCGCCTCCTCGGCGGCCGGGCCAGGGGCAGAGATCTCGACCTCGGCCTCGGCGGCGAGGCGCGGGGCGGCCACCTCGTCCTCCACGGGCACGCTCGGGCGCTCCTGCGTCGGGATCTCCTGGATCCGTCCCTCGACGGTCTGGATCACCGTCCGCGGCTTGCTCGGTCGCAAGGGGTTGGCGGCCACGCGGCGCGGGGGAGGAGAGGCCGGGCGGCGCTCGGTCGACCTGGCGGCAGGAGCAGGCTCATCGCGAAGGATGACCTCCTTCGGATGCGGCAGCTTCTTGCCCTGCAAGATCGCGGCAAGAATGTCGGTGTCGATGTGAGCGCTCTCGCCCTCGACACGGACGCCGATCGAACGCAGCTTGAAGACCAGATCCTGGTTGGAGATCCCCATCATCTTGGCCAGGTCCTGGACCGGAATCTTTCCCATACTCTCCTCGAAGTCCCGTTTTCTTGCCGAAGCTAGAAGCTACCATCAACCGCTCGCCTTGCGGCGATCAGGTCGATTCCTCTTGCTCATCCGCCGTGTCTTCGCTCGCCTCGTCGCCGTCACTGGAGCTCGCCGTACTGAGCCGCTCGCTCTCCTGGAAAGCACGCGAGAGCGCCGCCATGAAATCCGAGTCGTCCATCGGGGTCGAACGCTCCTCGAGCTCGAGGCTGGTGCCGAAGCCGAGGTCGATCGAGGCGGCGCGTTCCGCTTCCTTCTCCTGCGCCCAGCCGAGGAGCGACTCCGCGAGCTCGGGGCTGACGCCGGGGACGGCGGTGAGCGCATCGGGCGTCGCCTCGAGGAAGGCGTCGACGGAGTCGTAGCCAGCCTCCCGCAGGGCCGTCTCGGCCTCCTCAGTGATGCCCTCCACCTCGCTCAAGTCGAGAGCGACGGCCTCGGCCGTGGACTGCGCCATGGCCGTCTGCAACATCTTCGCGAGGGCGTCGGCAACCTCGTCCTTGACGTCGGACTCGCTCTTGATGTCGATCTTGGCGCCGATCAGCTCGGCTGCCAGGCGCACGTTCTGGCCTCGCTTGCCGATCGCGAGCGAGAGCTGCTCGTCCTCGACGATCACGTCGAGGTGGGGCACTTCGCCCTGGTGGGTGATCGAGACGCGGGTGATCTTGGCCGGGGCCAGGGCGCTCTGGGCGAAGGTCACCAGGTCGTCGCTGTGCTGGATGATGTCGATCTTCTCTCCACGCAGCTCGCGGATGATCGACTGGACGCGCGAGCCCTTCATGCCGACGCAGGCACCCACCGGATCGACGTCCCGCTCGCGGCTCAGCACGGCGACCTTGGCGCGTTCGCCAGGCGCGCGGACCGCGTTGCGGATCACCACCGTGCCGTCGTAGATCTCCGGCACTTCCATCTCGAAGAGCTTGACCAGGAGCCGGGGGTCGGTGCGCGAGATGACGATCTGCGGCCCCTTGGGCTGGGTGTGGACATCGACGATGACGCCGCGGATCCGCTCGCCCTGACTGTAGCGCTCGTGGCGCGCCTGCTCCGAGCGGGGGACGATCGCCTCCGTGCGACCGAGGTCGACGATGATGTCGCCACGCTCGAAGCGCTTGACCGTCCCGTTGACGATCTCGCCGACGCGACCGATGTACTCGCCGTAGATGTTCTCGCGCTCCGCCTCGCGGACGCGCTGGTAGAGCACCTGCTTGGCGGACTGCGCAGCGATGCGGCCGAGGCCCTCGGTCGAGATCGGGATGTGCACCTCGTCACCGACCTCGGCGTCCGGCCGCTGTTCCCGCGCCTCTTCGACCGTCCACTCGGCGAGCGGATCGAGGACTTCCTCGACGACCTGCTTGACGATGAAGGCGTCGAAGCGGCCCGTGGCGGGATCAAGGCGAGCGCGGACCGGCTCCTTGATCCGGTGCTGCTTCTTCGCCGCCGAGGCCATCGCGTCCTCGAGCGCGGCGATCCAGCGCTCGACGTCGATGTCCTTCTCGCGCGCGACTTGGCGGATGATCTCGGAGAGGTTTACGTCAGCTGTCTGTGCTTGCGGCATCGCCACTTCCTTGACTGGACCTAGAGCTCGATTTCCAACCGAGCGACCTTGATGCGGTTGAGGGGAACACTCGACGACTCCTGCGTCCGCTCGTCGAGCAGCTCGATCTCGCTCACCGGCTCGCCATGGGCCGCCGCCAGGCGGGCGACGACCGTCTTCTTGACCTTGTCTTCACCGGCGAAGTAGGTGACCCGGACCAAAGAGCCCACGAACCGGGAGTAGTCCTGGGGTCCGTAGAGCTGACGGTCCAAGCCGGGCGAGCTGACCTCGAGGGTGTAGCGGCCAGCGCCGTACTCGTGCGCGTCGAGGAGCGCCGAGGCCTGCCGGGACACGGCCTCGCAGTCCTGCAGTGTGACGCCGCCATCCAATCGGTCGAGAATCAGCCGCAACACCCCTCCCTTGAACTCCACGTGGGCCAGCTCACAGCCAACGACGCCGGCGATCGCCGCCAGCTCCTGCTGCAGCTCGTCGTTGATCTTGGTGCTCGCGGCAGTCATCGACTCTCGGTGGTCCTTCCTCTTCCCTCGCTGCCAACCAAGCCGCCAACAACAAAAAAAGTGGGCAAACTGCCCACTTTCCGACGTCCGGACATCAGTTGGCTGGATGAGTATAGGGCAATGCGGCTGGCCCTCGCAAGCACAGGCCGTACCCCTCGCCATTCCTCGCCGGACAGTGCCAGATTGGCGCGCCGTCAGGCCCTGAGCCTAGGCCCCACGCTTGGATCGCCCTGGCAGGACGCTTGCACTAGGGGCGGGCATGCGTCTACCAACCCATCTCGGGGCCACGCCTCGAGGAAGGAGATTCGACTCGCGATGAGCCAGCCTAGCCGCCGCTTCCTTCATGTCTTGTTGGTCTTCGGGGCCGTCGTCTTCGGGATGGTCCTGGCCGGAGGCCTCGAGCTGACCCCCGTCGCCTCGAGCAACCCGGCCCAGGCGGTCAGCGCTCCTGCGAGCGCCGCCGTGAGCGCCGGCTTTCCCGACTTCGCAAGCCTCGCCGCCGCTGTCGACCCGGCCGTGGTGTCGATCCAGGCGGCCACCATCGAGTCTCGCCCCGAGCGCCAGCAGGGCCAGCAGGGCAACCCCTTCGACTTCTTCTTCGGGCCCCGCGGCCCACGGCAGCGCCAGCAGCCGCAGCGTCCCCAACCCGAGGACCAGCAGTTCCGCCAGGACGCCGGCGGCAGTGGCTTCATCGTCAGCGCCGACGGCCTGGTGGTGACCAACCTCCACGTCATCAAGGACGCCACCGAGGTGAAGGTCCTGCTCGAGGGGCGGGAGTACAAGGCGGAGGTCCGCGGCACCGACCCGGCCACCGACATCGCCTTGCTCAAGATCGACGCCGGGAGCACCCTGCCGTATCTCAAGCTGGGCAACTCGGACGAGACTCGCGTCGGGGAGTGGGTGATGGCAGTCGGCAGCCCCCTGGGCCTCGAGCGCTCGGTCACCGTCGGCGTGGTGAGCGCCAAGGGGCGCTCGATCGGCATTGCCGACGTCTCGTTCGAGAACTTCATCCAGACCGACGCTGCGATCAACTTCGGCAACTCGGGCGGACCCCTGATCAACCTGCGCGGCGAGGTCATCGGCATCAAC
>CAYQRE010000059.1:0-8453 GCA_964420075.1 uncultured Thermoanaerobaculia bacterium
GAGCAGAGGTCGGCACTCTCGGGTGCGATCGCCATCGTGGGGATGGCGGGTCGTTTTCCGGGAGCGCGGGACGTGGATGGTTTGTGGGATCTGGTGTCGGCGGGCCGGGAGGGGATCCGGCAGCTGAGCGCGGAGGAAGCGGCGGGCCTGGGGCTGTCGGCGGCGGAGTCCGCGGAGCCGGGCTTCGTCAAGGCGGTGTCGATGCCGGAGGGGATCGAGCGTTTCGACGCCCCGTTCTTCGGCTTCAGCCCGCGCGAGGCGGAGGTGCTCGATCCACAGCAGCGCTGGCTCTTGGAGGCGGCGTGGCTGGCATTGGAAGATGCCGGCTACGACCCGCAGGCGGTGCCGGGGCTGGTGGGGGTCTTCGCCGGCGCCACGACCTCGACGTATCTGCTGTTTCATCTCCTGCCGAACGCGGCGCTGCGCCGCGAGGTGGACCCGTTGTCGCTCTTGGTGGGCAACGCCGGGGACTCGCTCGCCACGCGGGTGTCCTACAAGCTGGGGTTGACCGGGCCGAGCTACTCGGTGGCCTCGGCGTGCTCGACATCGTTGGTGGCCCTCCATGCGGCGTGCCAGAGCCTGTTCAACGAAGAGTGCGACGTGGCGGTGGTCGGCGGGGTGTCGATCAACCTCTCGCAGCGGGCGGGCTACCGCTACACGCCGGACTCGATCCTGTCGCCAGACGGCCATTGCCGGGTGTTTTCCGCGAGTGCGGCGGGCACGGTCTTCGGCAGCGGCATCGGGGTGGTGGTGCTCAAGCGGGCGCTCGAGGCGGAGCGCGACGGCGACCCGATCCGCGCCCTGATCCTGGGCTCGGCGGTCAACAACGACGGTTCGGCGAAGGTGGGCTACACGGCGCCGGCGGTCTCGGGCCAGGCGGAGGTGATCGCCGAGGCCCTGGGGGCGGCGGGTGTGTCGGCCGAGTCACTCGGCTACCTCGAAGCGCACGGCACGGGCACCAAGCTGGGCGACCCGATCGAGATCCAGGCGATCACCCGGGCCTTCCAGGGCGAGACGAAGAAGCGTGGTTTCTGCGCCATCGGCTCGATCAAGAGCAACATCGGCCACCTGGACGTGGCGGCCGGCATGGCGGGGCTGGTCAAGACCGTCCTCGCCCTGGAGCACCGTCAGCTGCCACCGAGCCTGCACTTCGACGCTCCCAACCCGGAGATCGACTTCACGGCGAGCCCGGTCTACGTCAACACCTCGCTGCGGCCGTGGGAGACGGACGGTCCGCGCCGGGCAGGGGTGTCGTCCTTTGGTTTCGGTGGTACGAATGCCCACGTGGTGCTCGAGGAGGCGCCGCCGCGGCTAGCGTCCTCGGCCTCGCGGCATGCCTTCCAGGTGCTGGTGCTGTCGGCGAAGACGGCGACGGCGCTGGCGGCGATGAGCGAGCGGCTGGCGGCGCACCTGGCCAAGCACCCGGAGCTGCCGCTGGCCGACGTGGCGTTCACCCTGCAGCTCGGCCGGCGGGCCTTCGCCAAGCGGCGGGCGGTGGTGGCAAGCACGGTCGAGGAGGCCATCTCCCTGCTGGGGACGGCCGAGCCGCTGGCCCTGGCGGCCGGTGCCGCGAGCAGTGAGGAGGCAGCGCTGGCGCGCCGCTTCCTGGACGGCAAGGCGGTGGACTGGAAGGCACGCTTCCGGGGCGAGGCGCGGCACCGGGTCTCGCTGCCCGGCTACGCCTTCGACGGTGAGCGCTACTGGATCGAGGCGCCGGCGCTGAGCGCGGTGCCGGCGACGGCGCTGCCGGGGCAAGCCGAGCTGGCGGCCCTCGTCGAGGCACCGGCGAGCTTGCATCCGCGCCCGGCCCTGGCGACGCCGCTGGTGGCACCGCGCGACAGCATGGAGGCGGCGCTGGCGGGGATCTGGCGGGCTCTCCTCGGGGTGGAGGAGGTCGGGGTCCACGACGATTTCTTCGAGCTGGGTGGGCATTCTCTGCTCGGCACGCAGCTGATGTCGCGGCTGCGGCGCGACCTCCACGCCGACCTGCCGCTCGACGCGCTCTTCGACGCCCCGACGATCGCTGGCCTGGCGCCGTTGGTGGCCTCGGCGCGGGCAGCGGCGCCGGAAGAGGGCCTGGCACCGATCCCGCGCCGGCCGGCGGGCACGCCAGCGCCCTTGTCGTTTGCCCAGCAGCGCCTGTGGTTCATCGATCGACTGGAGCCGGGTAACCCGCTCTACAACGAGGCGCGGGCGCTGCGCCTGGAGGGCCATCCCAACGTGATGGCGCTCGCCGCGAGCCTGACGGCGATCGTGGCGCGCCACGAGGCGCTGCGGACGGTGTTCACGGAGGTCGGCGGCGAGCCCGCGGCAAGGGTTCTGCCGCCCGCGGCCGTGCACGTGCCGGTGGTGGACGTGTCGGGAGGTGCTGGCGCACGACCTGGGCAGTCGCCCGAAGACCCGCAGCTCGGCGCCCCGGCAGAGGCGCCGGAGAGTAGCCGGGGGTTTCAACCCCCGGCAGAGCTCGCGGCGCTCTCGCAGCGATTTGCCCGGCGGGCCTTCGATCTCGAGCGAGGGCCGCTGCTGCGGACGTGCCTGCTGCGCCGCGCGCCGACCGAGCACCGAGCGTTGTTTGCCATCCACCACGTGGCCTCGGACGGTTGGTCGATGGGAGTGCTGGTGGAGGAGCTGGCGAAGCTCTACCCGGCGTTCCTGCGGCCGGAGCGGGAGCCGGCGGAGCGCCCCGCCGACCTTCTCCCCCCCCTTCCCATCCAGTACGGGGACTTCGCGGCGTGGCAGCGGCAGCACCTGGAAGGGGACGTGCTGGCGGAGCAGCTGGCCTATTGGCGGGGCGAGCTGGCCGGGGCGCCGCAGGTGCTGGAGCTGCCCACGGACCGGCCGCGGCCGGCGGTGGCGCGGGTGGAAGGCGGCGTGGTGCCGTTCCGGCTGGAGCCGCAGCTCGTCGAGCGGCTGCGCGAGCTGGGGCGCGGCGAGGGGGCGAGCCTCTTCATGGTCCTCGCCGCGGCCTTCGCGGGCTGGTTGGGGCGGCTTTCCGGGCAGCGCGATCTGCTCCTCGGTACCCCGGTCGCCAACCGCAACCGGCCGGAGATCGAGCCGCTGATCGGCTTCTTCGTCAACACCCTGGTCCTGCGGGCCGAGCTGGGCCGGACGCTGCCCTTCCGCGCCCTCCTCGCCCAGATGCGCGACCGCGCCCTCGGCGCCTACCGCCACCAGGACCTGCCCTTCGAGCGCCTCGTCGAGGAGCTGGCCGGGGACCGTGACCTCGCGCGGCCGCCCCTCTTCCAGGCCCTGCTCGGCCTGCACAACGTGCCGACGGGCACGCTGGCCCTGCCGGGGCTGACGCTCGCCCCCGAGCCTCTGCATCCGGGCACCGCCAAGTGGGAGCTCAATCTCTCGCTTTCCGAGGGCGAGGCGGGGATCTCGGGCGAGCTCGAATACGCCGCCGCCCTCTTCGACCGCGGCACGGCCGAGCGCTGGGCGGCGAGCTTCCAGACCCTGCTCGGCGGCGTGGCGGAGGGGCTGGACGCCTCGCTCGCCAGCTTGCCTTGGCTGACCGCGGCCGAAGCGGAGCAGCTGCGGGGCTGGAACGCCGGCACGCCGGAGGTGGGGCTTCCCTCGCTGCCGAGCCTGGTCGAGCTCTTCGCCCGCCAGGTGGCGGAGCGGCCGGAAGCGATCGCCCTCGTCGACGACGGTGCGCTCTGGAGCTACGAGTTTCTGGCTGCGCGCTCACAAGCCCTGGCCGCCCGTCTGGTGGCCCTGGGCGTCGAGCGCGGCGAGCGGGTTGGCCTCCTCCTCGAGCGCGGTGCCGGGCAGATCGTCGCCATCCTCGGCACCCTGATGGCGGGGGCGGCCTACCTGCCCCTCGACCCGCTCTACCCCGAGGAGCGCCTCGCCTTCGCGCTGGGGGATGCCGGCGCTCGCTTCGTGGTCAGCGATGGCCGCGTCGAGCGGGCCCTGCCGTCGAGCGTCGAGCGGGTGTCGGTCGATCAGGGAGCGGTCGACGGGCCTGGCGACGCGGCGTGCGAGCTGCCCGCCTTGAGCGGCGCCGACCTCGCCTACGTGATCTACACCTCCGGCTCGACGGGCAAGCCCAAGGGCGTCCTCATCCCCCACGGCCACGTGGTGCGGCTGCTCGGCGCCACCGACGACTGGTTCGGCTTCGGGCCGGCGGACGTCTGGACCTTCTTCCACTCCTACGCCTTCGACTTCTCGGTGTGGGAGCTGTGGGGCGCGCTCGGCCGGGGCGGCCGGCTGGTGCTGGTGCCCTATCTCGCCAGCCGCTCGCCGGAGGAGTTCCTGGGCCTGCTCGCGGCCGAGCGGGTGACGGTGCTCAACCAGACGCCTTCGGCCTTCCGCCAGCTGGTGGCGGCGGACGAGCGCTTGGAGAAGCCGGCGGCGCTGGCGCTGCGGGAGGTGATCTTCGGCGGTGAGGCGCTCGACCCGCGCACGCTGCTGCCCTGGCTGGCCCGCCATGCCGAAGGAGCGCCGCGCCTGGTCAACATGTACGGCATCACCGAGACGACCGTGCACGTGACCTACCGGCCGCTGGGGGTGGCCGAGGCGCGGGCCGGCGTGGGGCTGATCGGCGGGGCTATCCCCGACCAAAGCCTGGCCTTGCTCGACGAGAGCGGCCGGCCGGTGCCGGTGGGGGTGGCGGGGGAGCTCGTCGTCGGCGGGGCCGGCCTCGCCTGGGGTTACCTCGGGCGGCCGGGCCTCACGGCGGAGCGCTTCCGGCCCGACCCGCGGCAGCTGTCGCCGGGCGGGCGGACCTACCGCTCGGGCGACCTCGCGCGCTACCGGGCCGATGGCGATCTCGAGTTTCTCGGCCGCGCCGATCAGCAGATCAAGCTGCGGGGCTTCCGCATCGAGATCGGCGAGATCGAGGCCGCCCTTGCCGCCCATCCGGCGGTGGCGGCGGCGCGGGTGGTGGTGCGCGAGGACGGCGGCGCGGACGACCGGCGGTTGGTGGCCTACGTGGTGGCTGCCGCGCAAGGCCCGGCCGGAGCGGAGGAATTCATCCGGTTCCTCGCCGCGCGGCTGCCGGACTACATGGTGCCACGGGCCTTCGTGACGCTGGAGGCGATCCCGCTCACCGCCAACGGCAAGCTCGACGTCAAGGCGCTGCCGAAGCCGCAGGCGCCGTTGGGTGCCGTCGCGGCCGCGCCGCAGAGCCGGCTCGAGCGGGCGGTGGCCGCCGTCTGGGCCGAGGTGCTCGGGGTCGCGAGCGTCGGCCTGACGGACAACTTCTTCGACCTCGGCGGCCACTCGCTGCTGTTGCCGAAGCTCCTTGCCCGCCTGCGCGAGGAGCTGCCCGGCGAGCGGGTGAAAAAGCTCGTGCTGCTCGACCTCTTCCGCCACCCGACGGTCGAGGCCCTGGTGCGGGCGATCCAGCCGGGCGGCGAGGAGCCGGCGAGCCTGCGGCGGGGCCGCGAGCGGGCGCTGGCGCGGCGGCAGGCCCTCGCCACCGACGACGTGCGGATCGCCGTCGTCGGCCTCGCCGGGCGTTTCCCCGGTGCCGAGGACATCGAGCGCTTCTGGGCCCTGCTGCGCGACGGCGTCGAGGCGATCCGCCATTGGAGCGTCGAGGAGCTGCGCGAGAAGGGCGTTGCCGAGGAGCTGCTCGCCAACCCGCATTTCGTGCGCGCCTCGGCGGTGCCGGCGAGCTTCGATCAATTCGATGCCGGCTTTTTTGGGATCAATCCCCGCGAGGCGTCGCTGATCGATCCCCAACAAAGGTTGCTGTTGGAGGTCGCCTGGGCGGCGCTCGAAGACGCTGGCCTCGCCGGTGCCGGCCAGGAGATCGCCGTCTACGCGGGTGCCGCGCTGTCGAGCTATCTGCTCTACAACCTGATGCCGCACGCCGTGCTCGGCCGCGGTTTCGACCCCATGCAGATGCTCCTGGGCAACGCCGCCGACTCGGTGGCGACCCGGGTCTCGTATCTCCTCGACCTCCAGGGCCCGAGCTTCACGGTGGCCTCGGCGTGCTCGACCTCGCTGGTTGCCGTCCACGAGGCTTGCCAGGCGCTGCTCTTCGGGCAATGCGACGTGGCTCTCGCCGGCGGCAGCTCGCTGCCGGTGGGGCATTTGTATGGTTATCTCCACCAGGAAGCTTCGATCGCGGCCCCCGACGGCCATTGCCGGGCCTTCGACGCGGCGGCGCAGGGCACGGTCTTCGGCGGGGGCGCCGGCATGGTGGTGCTCAAGCGCTACGCCGACGCCGTCGCCGACGGCGACGCCATCCGCGCCGTGGTCCTCGGCTCGGCCGCCAACAACGACGGTGCGCAGAAGGTGGGTTTCACAGCGCCGTCGGTCAGCGGCCAGGCGGCGGTGATCGCCGAGGCCCTGGGCTTCGCCGAGGTGCCGGCGGCATCGCTCGGCTACGTCGAAGCGCACGGCACGGGCACCGCCCTCGGCGACCCGATCGAGATCGCGGCCTTGAGCGAGGTGCTCGGCGCCGAGACCGAACAAAAAGGTTTCTGTGCGCTCGGCTCCGTCAAGACCAACGTCGGCCACCTCGACAACGCGGCCGGGGTGACGGGCCTGGCGAAAGTCGTCCTGTCACTCGAAAACAAGCAGGTTCCGCCCAGCCTGCACTTTGCGACCCCAAACCCCGAGATCGATTTCGCGGCAAGCCCCGTCTTCGTCAACGCGGCGCTGCGGCCGTGGGCGAGCCGCGGCCCCCGGCGAGCGGGCGTGTCCTCCTTCGGCATCGGTGGCACCAATCTGCACGTCGTGCTCGAAGAGGCGCCGGCGGCGCCAGCCGGCTCGGTGCACTCGCGACCGCTCGTCGCCTTGCCGCTCTCGGCCCGCACGAAGGATGCGCTCGCGGCGCAGACGGCCCAGCTCGCCGACTGGCTGGAGGCCCATCCGACGGCCGACCTCGCCGATGTGGCCTTCACCCTCGGCACCGGCCGGCGGGCCTTCGCCCAGCGCCGGGTGGTGCTCGGTCACGGCGTCGACGACGTGGTCGACGCCCTGCGCCAGAACGATCCGGCGCGGGTGCTGAGCCAGGCGGCGGATGCGGCGGCGGGGGAGCGCGAGATCGTGTTTCTTTTCTCGGGCCAGGGCTCGCAATACCTCGGCATGGGCCGCGAGCTCTACGCGACCGAGCCCGTCTTCCGTCGCGAGCTCGACCGCTCTGCCGAGCTGCTCGTCCCGCACCTGGGCCTCGACCTCCGGCACGTGCTCTTCGCCGAAGGCGCGGCGGCCGAGCAGCAGCTGCAACGCACGGCCCTGACCCAGCCGGCGCTCTTCGCCTTCGAGGTGGCGCTCGCCCGGCTCTGGGAGAGCTGGGGGATCGTGCCCGCCGCGATGCTCGGCCACTCGATCGGCGAGTACGTGGCAGCGCACCTCGCCGGGGTCTTCCGCCTGGAGGACGCCCTCACACTGGTGGCGGCCCGCGGCCGGCTGATGGACGGCCTGCCCGCCGGCTCGATGCTCGCTGTCTCGCTGGCCGAAGAGGCGGTGGCCGAGAAGCTCGCCGCGCACCGCGAGCTGTCGCTCGCCGCGGTTAACGAGCCGGGGCGGGTGGTGGTGGCGGGGCCGACGCCGGCGATCGAGGCCCTGGCTGCCGAGCTCTCCGCGGCTGGCGTCGCGACGCGGCTGCTCAAGACCTCGCACGCCTTCCACTCGGCGATGATGGAACCGATCCTGGAGGCCTTCCGGGCCGAGGTGGCACGGGTGCCGCGGGCGGCGCCGCAGCGGCCCTATCTCTCGAACCTGACCGGCACCTGGGCGACCGCCGAGCAGGCGACGGACCCGGCGTATTGGGCGGCCCACCTGCGGGGAGCCGTGCGCTTCGCCGACGGCCTCGCGAGCCTCGCCGCCGAGCCGGCGCGGCTCTACGTGGAGGTGGGGCCGGGCAACGCGCTCGCCACGCTGGCGCGCGGCCAGGTGCCGGGGGCAGTGGTCGCCTCCTGCCGGCATCCGCGCGAGGCCAAGGGGGACGTCGAGGTGCTTCTCGGCGCCTTCGCGCGGCTCTGGCTCGCCGGGGCGAGGGTGGATTGGGCGCGGCTCTACCAGGGCGAGACGCGGCGGAAGGTGCATTTGCCGACCTACCCCTTCGAGCACCGGCGGTACTGGATCGAGCCGCCGGGGCCGGTGGTGGCGGCGGTGCCGGCATCGGCCGTCGAGGGGAACGACCGCGAGAGTCACGGGACCGAGGCTTTGGCCCAGCCGCATCAGGAAGCGGCGGCGGTCGTCGAGGTGCCGGCGACGCCGGAAGGCCTGCATCCGCGGCCGGAGCTGCCGGTCGACTACGCGGCGCCGGTAGGCCAACTGGAAGAGACCCTCGCCGGCCTGTGGCAGGACCTCCTCGGCCTGGCGCCGGTCGGCCGCCATGACAATTTCTTCGACCTCGGCGGCCACTCGCTCCTCGGCACGCAGCTGATCTCCCGCCTGCGGGACCGCTACGGCGTCAGCCTCGAGCTCGAGGTCCTCTTCGACGCGCCCACCGTCGCCGAGCTCGCCGTCGCCCTCGCCGGCCGGCTGCC
>CAYQRE010000060.1:0-8450 GCA_964420075.1 uncultured Thermoanaerobaculia bacterium
CGCGCAGCACCCTGGCGGTGACCGGCCCGGGCGCGTCCGAGTCGATCGCTGTCTCGAGCCTTGCCGGAATGAGTGTACCCGCCCGTAGCACGCGCGGACCGCTTGCCGAGATCGGCAAGGCTGTGTAGGCCGCGAGAAGGGCACGGCCCTCTTCTGAAGCGGCCGGGCTCTGGCCCGGCCGAACAGTGGTGATGGCCTCGTCGACGGCCGGCACAGAGGCCGGCCGCTGCAGGGGATCGACACCGCCGGCCCCGGCGAGCATCGTCGCTACCTGCTCGGGCGTGGGGAGCACCGAGGCCGCGGCAGAGAGCATCGGGTCCATCGCTGCCGCGGCGGGCGTGCGGCCGGGAAGCTGCGGCGCTTCGTCGGCTTTCCTCAGTCGGGAAGAGCGCAGCGCTCGATCGAGCGCCTGCTGGCGAGCGTCGGGCGCTGCCGACAGCGGGTCGGCCGAGGAGCCTCCCGGCGGCTCGTTGGGCCAGGCGACGTAGTGGTCTTCCGCCGGCGGCTCGGCCTCACCCTCCGAGCCCTGGTGCGAGCGTGCGAGCTGCTTCCACCACGGCCGCCGCGGGTCGAGCGTCGCCGCTTCCTCGCTCTGCCGCGGCGGTGAGTTGAGGAAGGTGGTCTCGGCCGCGGTCGCGGCTGGCGCCTCGGGCGCCGAGGCCTTGGGCTTCATCGGCGCCACCAGCACGGCGACGGCGATGAGGATCAGCAGCGCCAGCGCAGCGAGGGCGAGGTTGCGGTAGTGCGGGCCCGCGACGGGCGGCCGGCGCACGGTGCGCACGTCGTCGCGCGGCGCATCGTCGGAGTGCTGATCGGCAACGTGATCGGTTTCGTGATCGGTCGTCATGGTCCTTGCCTCCTCCTCAAAATCGATCAGGGGATGCGACGGATGCGGAGATACGGCTGCTTGCGGCTCGGGCCGGCCCCGGCGACGAGCACGGCCTCCTGGAAGCGCGAACGCACGACGAACGTCGTGCCCTCGACCTCGAAGTTGGCGAGCTCGCGCTGGCCCTTGTCGTTGAGCAGAAAGAAGAGCGGCAGGTCCTGGGCGAGCCAGGAGCCGCGCGGGAAGACGAGGTAGGTCGAGTGCTCGTCCTCGGTGACCAGCACGGGCTTCGGGCCGCGATAACCCTTCTTCGCCTCCCAGCGGAACCGCGAGGTGGCATCCATCAGCTGCTCCAGCGGCGCGCCGACCGGGACCGCCTCGCGGGCCTTCACGGGCTCAGCGACCGCTGGGGCGGACTTGAGGCGCTCGTCGTCGGGGTAGCGGAAGCGCACCAGGGCGTCGAAGGCCTGCTGAGGGTCGAGTCCCTTGGGGAGCTCGCAGCCCGCCGAGCGCAAGGCCAGCGGGTAGACCCGCTTGGTGGTGAGGACGAGAAGGTTGGTGGCGAGGCCGCAGTCGCTCGGGGTGACGGTGATCACCGGCACGGTCTCCCCCTCGGGGCCGTACTCGGCGAAGTCGACCTGCCAGCGCTCGGAGTCGGGCTGCGACACACTTTTCAGCCGCTCGTCGGCATTGAGCAGGATCCCAGTCGAGCGCAGAACAGCGGTTTCGATCAGCGCAGGCTCGCCCCACGAGAGCACGCGGGTGGGCTCGCGGGGCGGGCCGGCGAGGGGGGCGGCACTTGCCGCCAAGGGGAAGAAAGTCGCGAGGCAGAGGAAGATCTTACGCATCACGAGAAGCTCCTTTCAGGGGTGGGATGCCGCTGGCGGCAACGGCGCCTTGGCGGGATCGGTGGGGAGGTCCGGGACGCGCTCCTCGAGCGTCGTCTCCGAGCGTCGTCTCCGAGCGTCGTCTCCGAGCGTCGTCTCCGTCCAGTTGAAGTCGGTGATCAGCAGGCCGAGGGGATTGCGGGCGAGCGCCTCGGCGCTCTCCAGGCGCACGGTGGTCACGGTCAGGAGGCCGTGGAAGAAGCGGCGGCGTGCGAGCCCGAGGCCTGTGCGATCGGCCTCGATCTCCTGCCACTCGGCCTGGTAGGTGTTGTCGCTGCCTGGCAGACGCAGCAAGGTGATGGCCTCGATCGAGCGGCTGGCTCGGGGCGCGATCTGGCGGGGATCGTTCTCGGAGGCGCCGTAGTAGCGATCGAGTTTCCGTCGCAGCTCCGGCGAAGCCAAGGCGTAGGCCCGGGTCAGGAGCTCGGCTTGGGCGGGAGGATCGTTGACGACGACGCGGAGATCCCAGATGAAACCGCGCAGCTGGGCTTGGAGAAGCCTCTCTTCCGGCAGCGCTGTCGCTTCGAGCGGCCCCGCGAAGCGCGCCTCTCCCGAGCGATCCACCTCGACCAGGTAGGGTACGAGGCGCGTCGAGAGAGCAAGCTGCAAGAACCCGCCGGCCAGCACCACATTGGCGGCTCCCAGCAGAAACGCCACCAGCTGCCAGGACCGCGCGGTCTTGGCAAGCCCCAGGAACAGGTCCGAGCGCTGGAGGACGCTCACTCGGAGAGCCCCTGGCGCAGGCCCAGCTGCCAGCCGCGCGTCAGCGCTTCAGCCATCCTCTGCGGCACGCTCCACAGCGCGTAGGCCAGGATGATCGCCCCGGCGAGGATGCCGAGCAGCAGGTTGTAGTCCGTCAGCCGCGACTGCGAGAGCGCCTGCACCCAGGCTACGGCCGCACCCCGCCCGGCGCTCATCAACACGATCAAAAAGAACAGTCGGATCCCGACTTGGAAGGCGTAGACGATGAAGTTGTCCGCCACCTGCGCTGTTAGCCGAAAGGGTGAGAAGCCGAGAAACAGCGGCCCCGCTGCGAGCACGATCCAACTTTCGATCAGCGCCCGCGTCAGTGTCGCCGCCATTGCGATGTAGGCCAGCAGGACGCCAGCGGCCGCAAGCACCGCCCACAGCGCCCCGGCGATGTCCGGCCCAAACCAGCCAGCCGAAAAGCCGGCAGCGACGATGGCGAGCGCGAGCGCGATCCCCTGCTCGACGACGACGGCCGGGTTGAGGGTCGAAAACCCTGTAATTTCGCCGGCCAACTGCGAGAAACTCGGCGTGATCGCCGGCACCCAGAGCGGGTAGAGCAAGAGGCCGGTCAGGAGAAGTGCGATCAGAAAGAGTTTCCAAGCGAGATCGGGAATGATGGCCGCGGCGCCGCCCCGGGCCTTGATCGTCACAAGGAGGCCGAAGACCACGAGCTCTAGCGCCGCCAACTTGCGAAAGAGGCTCATCCCGGTCTCGATCGCATGGCCGAGCCAGGTCTGGGTCGCGCTCTGGTACGAGTCGAGGAGGATCTGGATCGGGTCCGGGCTCATCAGTGCCACCATGTAGGTAGGGCGCCCCACCCGCTGCCGGGCTCGAGCGTCGGAGGTTGCAGGTTCGACTGCGCGAGGGCTTCCTGGATGGCCTTCTTCTGCCGCGCGCTGGCGTTCAGGGTGTAGGAATAGAAAGCATTCGCGGCATCGGCCGTCGTCGCCTGCGCCAGCTCGTCAAGGGTCGCGACCTCGGCGTGGAAGGCGTTGATGCCCGCGATCACTTCGAGCGCCTTCTGGGTGCCGTCGATCGTCTTGATCTGGTTCTTGATCTCCATCAAAGTGCGGATGTGATCGCGATTGGTCACAAACGCTTCGTGCTGCGCCCCGAGCGATTCGCGGAGCGTCGCCATCGCGGCGACCGCCGAGCTTTCCTCCTCATGCCAGTAGTCGTGAGGCAGCTGCCAGCCCGGGAAGAGCTCGCGGTGGATCTCCTCGACGAGATCGTTGACGTGCGAGGGAAGCCGGTCCTGGCGCAGGATCTGCTCGATCCGGCCCATCGTGCCCACGATGTTGCGGGCCCAGTGGATGTCGAGCTTTTCGAGCGCCTGCAGCTGGTTGGCGATCTGTCGGTACTCATTGGCGATCTGCTGGTATTGGTTGTAGATCTGCTGGTACTTCTGGGCGATCTCGATCAGCCGGCCGACGTAGTGAATGATCGTCTGCGCTGTGTGCGCGATGTCCGACACCGGGATCTGCGCCGAGGCCGGTGGCGCTGGCAAGGCGACTCCCACGCCGACCAGAGCTGTCAGGACGAGCAGCGTGAGCCGCTTCGAAAATGGTTTCCTCACGAGTGATCCTTTTCTTGAAGATGGGTTTCGAGAGCCTCGGCCCAGCGCGGGCAGCCCCGCTGGCGCAGGTAGACGGCGAGCCACTCCTCGCCGTGCTCGGCGCGCAGCGCACGGATGTGCTCGACGAGAGCTTCCTCGGTGGTGTGGGGAGGCGGCGACAGCAGGGCTCGCGCGAGGTCGGCCTCGCCGAGCTGGAAAATCCGGGCCGCGTAGCGCGAGAGATAGAGGTACTCGCGCTTGGGCGTCATGCCGGCGGTCAGCTCGCAGAGGCGCTCCGAGAGCCCGAGCGCCTCGTAGAGCTTCCGCGTCTGCGGCTTGGTCGCTGCTGAGTTGGGCAGAAACACCTTCGTTTGTGCCGCCTCATCGATCAGGGTGCGCAGGTCCGGCTCCGCCACCTGGGCGAGCGATTGGGTGATCAGCAGCACGCCGCAGTTCTGCTTGCGGGCGGTCGCGAGGTCGTTCTTGATCCAGGCTCGGCAGAGCGGGTCTTCGAGCGCCCGCCAGGCCTCGTCCCAGATCAGCAGCGTCGGCCGGGACTGCGAGCGCCGCTTGCCGAGCGCATGCGCCAGGTAGAGCTGCACGGGTACCAGAGCCCGGGCGTCGGCCTCGAGGATGTGGCCCAGCTCGAAGCAGAGGTAGTGACTGTCGGCGAGCGGGTCGGAGCTGCCGGCCAGCAGGCTCGCGAGGGATCCGGTCGAGCCGTAGGGCTTGAGGTAGGCCTGGATCTCGGGGTCCGGCACCTGCAAGGCCAGCATGTCGAGGGTGCGATGCTCGGGCGCCTCGTGGGCCAAGAGCACCAGGGCGCGAGCGATGGCGTTCCTCTGCTCGGCGGTGGTCGAGAGACCCTGGAGCCGCAGCAAGGTCTCGAGCCAGGTCGCGGCCCAGGCCCGCTCGGCTTCCTGGTCCACGTAGCGCAGAGGCTGGAACGGCAGGCTCGCGCCCCGTGGCGAGGCGAGGTCGTAGTGCACGCCCCCCGCGGCAAGGCAGGCCAGGTACTGCGAGTAGCCCTTGTCGAAAACGAAGACCTGCGCCTGCGGGTAGCGCAGGAACTGGAGCGCGATGTGCGCCGTGAGGTAGCTCTTGCCAGCGCCGGTCGGCCCCAGGATGAAGCCGTGCATCACGTCCTGGTGATGGAGGTTGAAGCGGAACGGCGTCGCCCCCTCGGTGCTGGTCCACATCAAGGGCGGCGAGGCGGGCGGGAAGTACGGCGAGGGGATCGTCGAGAGGCCCGGCCAGCTGCCGGTGACGGGCAAGAGATCGGCGACGTTGGCGGACGGGATGGCGTCCCGGCGCAGGTCCGGCGTACCGTGCCCGGGAAGCGAGCCCAGCCAGGCATCGAGGGTGTTGACGGTTTCGAGAGCGGCGCCGAAGCCCCTTCGGGCGAGCGCCTTGATGCAGAGCCCGGCTGCTGCCTCGGCGCGCGTCGGATCCTCGTCGAGCACCACGAGCTTGGTGGTGTAGGCGGTCAGCACCTCCTCGCGGCCGTGGAGACGGGCGAGCAGCTCGGCCGAGTCCGCGGCCATCGCCCGTGCCGAACGGTCCTCGAAGATCTCCCGTTCGTCGGGGTCCGCCGCCTGCTGGCTCGGCTGGGTGAAGGCGCGCCGCAGCCGCGCCCGGAAGTCCTGCCGGCGGGTGTACCAGCTCCACTGCAGGCTCTTGATCCGCGCGTCCGCTTCCTCGGGAGGCACGGTCAGCAGGCGGGTCGACCAGCGATAGGCGCAAGGCAGGTCGGCGAGGGGGTCGAGGAGGGCCGGCGTGGTCGCCGTCGTCGGGTAGGCGTTGACCCGCACGACGCGCAGGTGCTTCTCACCGATCCGCGGCTTCCAGCCGCCGACGAGCTCCTGGTCGGAGAGGATCCCGGCGAGGAGCAGCCCCGGGGCTGGCTCGGCCACCGGGTGGTCGAGGCCGGTCAGGCAAAGATGCAGGTAGGCGAGCTGCTCGGCGGTGGCAAGCCGGTCGAGCCTCAAGACCGAGCCGAGGTGGTTCTCCAGCGTGGCGCAGAGGTCGTCGAAGCGCCCGAGCTGCCCCTCGGCTGCGGTGGCTGCCTCCTCGAGGTCGCGCACAAACCACCGCTCGACTTGGCGCGCGGCTCTCGGAGGAGGCGACCAGGTCAGGGTGAGGAAGAACTCGGTCTCGAAGTGGGGCTCGCGCTGGTAGAGCTCGAAGCGCTCGAGGTCGAAAAGGTACGGCAGCGGGTGCGGGAAGTGCGGGCCGGGCGGGGTCGGCGCGGCGGGCTTGCGGACGGCATCGGCGTGGAGCATCACGCCGCCGCCGAGCCGCACCAGGGCCCGGTTGAGCACCTGGGAGAGAGTGTTGAGCTCCTCGGGCGAGGCCACCCGGGTGTCGACGCCGCGGTAGCGCCAGGTGCGAAGAAACGCGCCGTCGCGGTTCTGGATGACGCCCGGAGTGGCGACCGCCGCCCAGGCGAGATTGTCCGAGAGAGCAGCCGGGCGCGGCTCGTAGGCGCGCAGGCGGTCGAGCAGCCCGGCGAAGCCCACGGCAAGGCCCCAGGGCAAGAGCTCGAACGCGAGGTCGCTCACCCGGCTCACGCCAGCAGCCTCCGCGGGAAGGTGGGCTCCCCAGAGCCGGGGCGGGCCTGGTTTCCCGGCGAAGAGCCGGTCGGGGCAGAGCCCGGCCGCTTCAGAAGAGGGTCGGTGCCGGTGAGCACCGCCCAGGGCCGGGCATAGGCCGGGTAGCGGACCGACCGCGCGAAGACCATCGCCAGGCGCCGGTCCTTCGCCGTCGCCCGCGCCAGGGTGAAGTGCATTGCTGCCAGCCCGACTGCGAACATCGCCAGCGGCAGCCAGCGGAGGCCCACCATGTGGACGACCACCGCGGCCGTCACCACCTCGAAGCCGAGGATCGGAGCCTCGACGCCGGCGAAGAGCGGCACGTGGAGCGTCGATTGCGGCAGCGGGTGCCGAGCGAGCCCCTCAGGGGCAGAGGCGGCTCTCACAGCAGCGCGCCCCCGGAGACGAAGAAGGAGAGGATCTGTCCGGCGCCGATGGCGATCGCCGTGCCCACCAGAGCTCGCACAGCGAAGTCCGCACCGCGCTCGTGGCGCAAGAACATCCACACGAACGCCGCCGCGACGAGGGCGATCGTCCCCAGAGCCGTGGCGATGCCGCCCGACAGCCACTGCACGATGCGGTTGAGGGTCTGATCGATCGGTAGCGCACCCGAGCTGCTCGCCCAGGCCGGCGAGGCGAAAGCCAGGAGAGCGAGAGACACCCCGAGCGTGAGCCTCGAAGAGGCAGTTCTCATCGGTCGTTCCTTTCGTAGAGGGTCTGGACCTGGAAGCGGTCCGTGGTGGGGTTGAAGCCCGTCACGCGAGCGATCTCGGCCACCCGGCGGGTGGCGCGCGAGGTGCCCTCCAGGTAGACGAGGAGAGAGACCGTGGCGACGATCAGCTCCGGCTGAGGCGGGACGCCGGCCCTCTGGACGAGGGTCGAGAGCCGCACCAGGGCTTCGTGGCAGCCGTTGGCGTGGAGGGTCGCGAGGCCGCCAGGATGGCCGGTGTTCCAGGCGTCGAGCAGGGCGAGGGCCGCCTGGTCACGCACTTCGCCGACGACCAGGCGCGTCGGGCTGGTGCGCAAGGACTCCTTGACCAGGCGGTGGAGGTCGAGCCCCTCGGCCGTGCGCAGGCGGAACGAGTCCGGCGAGCAGGGAGCGAGCTCGGGGGTGTCCTCGAGGATGCCGATCCGGTCCTGCGGGCAGAGAGCCGCGAGCTCGGCGAGGAGGACGTTGAGGAAGGTGGTCTTACCAGTCCCCGTGCCGCCGACGATCAGGATCGTCTCGCGCTCGACGAGCGCCTGCCGCAGCAGCTCGGCCGTGGTCTCGGCGACGAAACCCGAGGCGACCAGCTCGACGAGCGAAGGGATCCGCCCAGGCGGTTTGCGCAGGACCAGGAAGCAACGGCCCGTCACCGGCGAGACGAACCCCTGGAGGCGCCCGAGGCGATCCGGCAGGTCCGCTGAAAGGATCGGCCGCCCTGGTCCCAGCGCCTCGCCCTTCGCCGAGGCGACCGCGTTGAGTACCCGCTCCGCCCAATCCGCCGCGAGAGCGATCCCCGTGCGCCGCCGCCCCTCGCCCTGCGTCGCCACCCACAGGCAGCCGTCTCCCTCGACCGAGTAGACCTCCGTCACCTCGGGGTCGGCCAGCGCCGCACACACCTCCGCCCCGAGCAGCCGGGGAAGGTGCTCCCGGAGGGAGGCTAGGGAGGACACACGACCCCGCTAGAAGGCGAGCCTTCGGGCTCGACTCCTAGGGGGGTCGGTGGGTCATGGAATGCCTCGCGGAGGGCTTCGATCTCCTCCAAGAACCGCTGCACCTGGTTCAAAGAAGGAGACGGTGGGGACGCCACGTTTGCAGCGCGGATCGATGCCGAGCTGCCGCCCGGCGTCGAAGCGGT
>CAYQRE010000061.1:0-8267 GCA_964420075.1 uncultured Thermoanaerobaculia bacterium
TCTTCGACGCGCCCACCGTCGCCGAGCTCGCCGTCGCCCTCGCCGGCCGGCTGCCCGAGGAGGTGGCCGCGCCGGAGGGGCCCGCGACGGAGGCCGCGCCGGCCCCGGCGACGACGGAGGTGATGGCGATGCCTGCCGGTGGGCAAGCCGCCGCGCCCGCGGCCAGCGAGGAGGAAGCCGCCCTGGACGAGCCGCTGGTCGAACGCGAGGGTCCGCTGTCGTTCGCTCAGGAACGGATGTGGTTTCTCGAGCAGCTGACGCCCGGCACGCCGGTCCACAACCTCAACTTCGCGTTGCGAATGCGTGGCGAGCTGAGGGTGCCGGCGCTCTGGTTGGCGCTCGCCGAGATCGGCCACCGCCATGCGGTGCTGCGCACCGTCTTCGAGCTCACTGCGCGCGGGCCTCGGCAGGTCGTCCACGGCGCCTTCGAGCCCACGCTGGGCGTCGTCGACCTCGGCGGCCTGCCCGCCGCGCACCGCGAGGCCGTGGCGCTGCAGCTGCTGGCGCGAGCCGCGACGATCCCCCTCGACCTCCGGCAAGGCCCACTGCTGCGGAACACTCTCGTGCGTCTCGACCGCGACGAGACGCTCGGCCTGCTCACCATGCATCACATCGTCTCCGACGGTTGGTCGATGGCGATGGTGGTGCGCGAGCTGATGACGCTCTACGCCAGCTTTCTGCGCGGTGAGGAACCGGCCCTGGCCGAGCCCGCGATGCAGTACCTCGACTACGCGGAGTGGCAGCGCGAGTGGCTCGCCGGCGAGCGCCTGGAAGGCCAGCTGGCGGCCTGGCGCGCCGCCTTGGCGGGGGCGCCCACCCTCCTCGAGCTGCCCACCGACCGCCCACGGCCGCCGCGGTTGGACGAGCACGGGGCCTACTTCCACGTTCACCTGTCGCGGGCTACGCGAGACGCTGTGGCTGGCTTCGCGCGCCAGACCGGGACGACCTCGTTCGTCGTGCTGCTCGCTGCCTTCGTCACCCTGCTTTCCCGGCTGACCGGCCAGCGGGAGGTCCTGGTCGGCACGCCGGTCGCCAACCGGCCGCGGCTCGAGATCGAGGAGACGGTGGGCCTCTTCGTCAACACGCTGGTGCTGCACGGCCGGGTCGCCGACGAGGCCGGGAGGGGGCTGAGCTTCGCCGAGGTGGTCGCGCGCCTGCGGCAGGCGGCGCTCGCCGCCTTCGACAACCAGGACTTGCCCTTCGAGCGCCTCGTCGAGGCGCTCAACCTGGAGCGTAGCCAGGCCCACACGCCCCTCTTCCAGGTGATGTTCAACCTGCAGAACCAGAGCGTCGAGGCGATGGAGATGCCGGTGCTGCGGGTCGAGCCGCTGCCCTTCCACTCGGCGACCTCGATGTTCGAGCTGACCCTCGACCTGGTGGAGACGCCGGACGGCTACGTGGGAGGCCTGGAGTATCCGACCGCGCTCTTCGACGAAACGACGATCGCGCGCTGGTGGCAGGTCTACTGCCGGCTGCTGGAAGGCGCCATCGCCGCACCGGCGAAGCCCGCCGCCCGTCTCGCCCTGCTGGGCGCGGGCGAGCGGCGCGAGCTCCTCGCCGAACAGGCGGTGGGCGGCCAGGCGGCCGGCCCGAGCGGCCTCGCGCACCGCCTCTTCGAGGCCGCTGCGCGGGAGCGGCCGGCGCACCCGGCGGTGATCGACGGCGAGCGCTCGCTCTCCTACGCCGAGCTCGACGCCCACGCCAACCAGCTGGCGCATTGGCTGCGGGACCAGGGCGTCGGCGCCGAGGAGCGGGTGGGGCTCTGCCTCGGCAAGTCGCTCGCCCTGCCGATCGCCGTGCTCGCCACCTTGAAGGCCGGTGGCTGCTTCGTTCCCCTCGACCCCGAGGGCGGCGGTGAGCGGCTCCGCCGGGTGCTGCTGGCGGCCCAGCCACGGCTGGTGCTGGCCGAGGCGGCGACCCGTGCGACGCTGCCGGGCGACGGGCCACCGGTCTTCGCGGTCGAAGCGCTGGCGGCGAGCCTCGAAGCCCTGGCCGCGACGGGCAGCGCGCCGCCGGCGGCCGCGGTGGCGCCGGCGAACCTCGCCTATGTGATCTACACCTCGGGTTCGACGGGGACGCCCAAGGGCGTGATGGTCGAGCACCGCAGCTGGGTCAACGCCACCCACGCCTACCGCCGAGCCTACGAGGTGGTCGCGGATGCGGGGAGCTACCTGCAGGTCGCCAACCCGACCTTCGACGTCTTCGCTGGCGATCTCGCCCGCACCCTCTTCGCTGGCGGCACCTTGGTGCTCTGCCCGCGCGAGGCCGTGCTCGAACCGGCCAGGCTGCTGGCGCTGGCGGCGGCCACCGGGGTGCGCGGCATCGAGACGGTGCCGGCGGTGGTGCGCTCGCTCCTCGGCCTCCTCGCCGATGGCGTGCCCTGGCCCGCGTCGGTGGACCTGCTGGTGCTTGGCGCCGAGGCCTGGTACCGCGACGAGCACGCGACGCTGCGCGGCCTGCTGCCGGCGACGACGGCGATCTACAACTCCTACGGGGTGAGCGAGGCGACGATCGACAGCACCCGCTTCCTGGCCGGCGACCTTGTCGGGCTTGCCACCTTCGGCACGGTGCCGATCGGCCAGGCCTTCGCCGGCACCGAGCTCTGGGTGGTGGACGGCGGGCTCGAGCTGCTGCCAGCAGGTGTCCCCGGCGAGCTCTACCTCGGTGGCCAGAACCTGGCGCGCGGCTACCTCGGCCAGCCTGCCTTGACCGCCGGCCGCTTCGTGCCCCATCCGTGGTCGAGTCAGGGGGGCAGCCGGCTCTACCGCACCGGCGACCGCGTGCGGCGGCTGCCTTCGGGAGACCTCGAGTTCCTCGGCCGGGTGGACTTCCAGGTCAAGGTGCGTGGCCTGCGCATCGAGCCGGGTGAGGTCGAGGCCGCGCTCGCTCGCCACCCCGCGGTGGCGCAGGCCCTGGTCACCGCCCCCGAGGCGGCACCGGGTGAGCGCCAGCTGGTGGCCTACGTGGTGGCGAGGGGCGGGACCGAGCTCGACCTGGCGGACCTGCGGGCCTTCGCGGCGCGCGAGCTGCCGGCGGCGATGGTGCCGGCGGCCCTCGTGCCGCTGGCGGCCCTGCCGCTTTCGGCCAACGGCAAGGTGGATCGCAAGGCCCTGCCCGATCCCGACTGGACGGCGGCGGCAGTCGCGGATTTCGTGCCGCCGAGCACCGAAGCGGAGGAGGCCCTCGCCGAGATCTGGCAGCAGGTGCTGCCGGTCGAACGAATCGGGGCAGGGGACAGCTTCTTCGCCCTCGGCGGCCACTCGCTCCTTGCCAGCCAGGTGGTGACGCGGGTGCGCAGCGCCTTCGACGTGGATTTGCCGCTGCGGGCGATCTTCGAGGCCCCGACCCTCGCCGAGCTGGCGCTGGTGGTCGAGGGGCTGCTGATCGCGAAGATCGAGAGCCTGAGCGAGGAGGAGATCGCCGAGCTGCTATGAAGACGAAGGACGAGGACGTGGCGCACGACCAGGTCGGAAGGGGGGCAGGGGGGAAGAAGGCCCTGGTGGGCGCACGGCAGGCCCTGCTGGCGAAGAAGCTCAAGGCAGCGCGGCTGGCGCTCGCCAGCGGGACGGCTGCGCCCGTCGAGGCGGCGCCGCCGGCTCCGGCGCCCGTGGTGTCTCCTTCGCCGCCGCCGGCCGCGGCGTCACCGCTCTCCTTTGCCCAGGAGCGGCTGTGGTTCCTCGACCGCCTGCTGCCGCACTCGGCGGTCTACAACCTGCCCTTCCTGCTGCTGCTCGCGGGCCGGCTCGACGTCGCCGCTCTGCGCGCCGGGTTCGATGCCATCCTGCGCCGGCACGAGAGCCTGCGCACCCGTTTCGTGGTCGCCGGTGGCTTGCCGCTCCAGGAGGTGCTGCCCTGGCGGCCACTGAGCCTGCCGGTGGTGGACCTCGCCGGCCTACAGCCGGCGGTGAGTGAGACAGCGGCGCGGCGCCTCGCCCGCCGGGAGGCCGCCCGGCCCTTCGATCTCGCCCACGGGCCGTTGCTGCGGGTGCACCTCGTCCGCCTCGCCGCCGGGCCGGCCGCCGACCGCTGGGCGCTGGTGCTCAACCTGCATCACATCGCCGGCGACGGCTGGTCGATGGGCCTGCTGGTCCGCGAGCTGGTTGCCTTCTACACGGCTCGGCATGCCGGCCGCGCGCTGGAGGTGGCAGCGCTGCCGCTGCAGTACGGGGAGTTCGCGGCCCACCAGCGTGCCGAGATCGACGGCGAGCTGGGGGCGCAGCAGCTGGCCTACTGGCAGGAGCAGCTGGCCGGCGCGCCGCCGGCCCTCGAGCTGCCGGCGGACTTTCCCCGGCCGGCGATCGAGAGCTTCGCCGGTGCCGAGCTGCGCTCCGAGCTGCCCGCTGCGCTGGCAGCGGGGGTCCGTGAGCTCAGCCGGCAGCAGCGGGCGACGCCCTTCATGGTGCTCCTCGCCGGCTGGATGGCCCTCCTCGGCCGCTGGTCCGGCCAGGACGAGCTGGTGGTGGGAACGCCGGTCGCCGGCCGCAACCGCTCGGAGATCGAAGGGCTGATCGGCTGCTTCGTCAACACGCTGGGGCTGCGGGCGGCGCTGCGCAGCGGCGGCGTCGAGCGTACTTTCAGCGAGCTCCTCGCTGCCGTGCGGACGACCTCCCTCGCTGCCTTCGCCCATCAGGACCTGCCGTTCGAGCGCCTGGTCTCGGCCCTGCACGCCGAGCGCAGCCTGGGCCGGTCGCCGATCTTCCAGGTGATGTTCATCTTCCAGGCCGAGGCGCCGCAGTCGCTCGCGCTGCCGGGCCTCGAGGTGTGCGAAGAGGGGCTGCACAGCGGCACGGCGAAGTTCGAGCTGACGCTCGCGATGGTGCCGCGCGGCGACGGGCTGTCAGCGGTGCTCGAGTATGCGACGGACCTCTTTGCCCGCTCGACGGTGGTGCGGCTCATGGAGCAGTGGGTCGGCCTGCTCGCTGCTGCGGTTGAAGGTCCCGACCGCCGGCTGAGCGAGCTGCCGGTGCTGAGCAGGGCGGCTCGCCACCAGCTCTCCGTGGAGCTGGCGAGCGCGCGTCACGGGGCGTGGCCGTGCGGGCCGGCGGGCAATCCGCTGGCGCCCTTCCTCGACCAAGTGACGGCGGTGCCGGAGCGGATCGCCGTGGCGGCGGGGGACGCGGCGCTCTCCTACGCCGAGCTGGCGCGCCGCAGCCGTGAGCTCGCGGCGGGGCTAGCCGGCCTCGGGGTGGGGCCGGAGACGCGCGTGGCCCTGTTGCTCGAGCGCGACGCCTGGCTACCGGTGGCCCTGTTGGCAGTGGCGGCGAGCGGGGGCGCCTATGTGCCCCTCGACCCGGCGCTCCCCGCTGAGCGCCACCGCTGGGTGCTGGCGGACGCGCAGCCGGCCGTGGTGCTGTGCTCTCCGAGCCTGGAGGGCGCCGCACGGGAGCTCGCCGCCGCGGCGGCGCCCGAGGCCTGGGTGCTGAGCCTCGAACGCGCTTCGCTGGCTCGCCTGCCGAGCAGCCGGCCGTGGCCGGCCTTGGCGGAGAACCTCGCCTACGTGCTCTTCACCTCGGGCTCGACCGGGCGGCCGAAGGGCGTCGCGGTGCCGCGGGCGGCGCTCACGGCGTTCCTGGCGGCGATGCGCGAGGATCCCGGGTTGACGGGCGACGACGTGCTTCTCGCCGTCACCACGCTCTCGTTCGACATCGCGCAGCTCGAGCTGTGGCTGCCGCTCTGGGTGGGGGCGCGTCTGGAGCTCGCCGGCCGGGCGGAGGCGGGCCACGGCCGTGCGCTGGCGGCCAAGCTCGCCGAACGGCGGGCGACGGTGCTGCAGGCGACCCCGGCCAGCTGGCTGCTCCTCACCGAGGCGGGTTGGCAGCCGGCCGACCTCCGCCTGGCGCTCTGCGGCGGCGAGGCCCTGCCCAGCCCGCTCGCCGAGCGCCTGTTGGCCCGGCTGACGGCCGGCGGCCGCGCAGGCAGGCTGTGGAACCTCTATGGGCCCACCGAGACGACGGTGTGGTCGGCGGCGCGGCGGGTACACGCGGCCGGGCCCGCTGGCGGCAACGAGTGGGTGGGCGGCGCGATCCCCGGGACCCGCCTGCTGCTCCTCGATGCAGCGCTACGCCCGGCGTTTCTGGGTGCCTTGGGCGAGCTGGCGATCGCCGGCGCCGGGGTGACGCGCGGCTATCTCGGCCGCCCGGCGCTGACCGCGGAGCGCTTTCGGCCAGACCCGCTGGCGCCGGAGCCTGGCGGCCGGCTGTACCTCACGGGTGATCTGGCCCGGCTGCGGCCCGATGGCTGGATCGAGTTCCACGGCCGCCGCGACGACCAGGTCAAGGTCCGCGGCTACCGCATCGAGCTGGGCGAGATCGATGCCGCGCTGGATGCTCATCCGGCGGTGGCGGAGGCGCGCACGGTGGTGGTGGGAGGCGCCGGCCTGGAGCGGCGCCTGGTGGCCTACGTGGCGAGCCACGCGGAGCGGCGGGTCGAGCCGGCCGAGCTGCAGGCGTTCCTCCAGGCCCGGCTGCCGGAGTACATGGTGCCGGCGAGCGTGGTGGCCCTGCCGGAGCTGCCGCTGACGCCGGCAGGGAAGATCGATGCGAAGGCTCTGGCGGCGCTGGCGCCGCCGGTGGCCTCGGCCGGGACCGAGCGGCCCCGCACGGCGCTGGAAGAGGGCCTGGCAGCGCTCTTCGCGGAAGTCCTGGAGCAGCCGGTGGTCGGGCTGGAGGACGATTTCTTCGCCCTCGGCGGGCATTCGCTCGCCGCCTCGCGGCTGCTGGCGCGGATCGAGGACGGGTTCGGGGTGGAGCTGCCGCTCTCGGCGGTGTTCCAGGGGCCGACGGTGGCGAAGCTGGCCGCCCAGCTCGCAGAGCGGCTGCCGGCGTCGGCGGTGCCGCGGGTTGCGGCCGGAGTGGGCAGGCCGGCGGCCGAGGGGAAAGCGCGCCGGCTGCCGTTGTCCTTCGCGCAGGAGCGCTTGTGGTTCCTCGAGCAGCTGGAACCGGGGGCGGCGACCTATCACCTCTGCTCGGCGCTGCGCCTCGAGGGGCAGCTGGACCTCGCGGTCTGCGTCCGCGTGCTCGCCGAGCTGGGGGAGCGCCACAGCGCGCTGCGCACGGTGTTCCGCCTGGACGGGGAGACGCCGGTGCAGGTGGTGGAGCCGCGGTCCCGGCCATGGATCGAGATCGTGGACCTTGCGGCGGTGCAGCCGGCGGCGGCGCGCGAGGCGCGGGCCGAGCGCTGGATGGAGCGGGCGGCGCTGCGGCCGTTCCGGCTGGAGAAGGGGCCGCTGCTGCGGATCAGCCTGGCGAAGGTGGCGCCGCATCGCCACCTGGCGCTCCTCGCGATGCACCACATCGTCTCGGACGCCTGGTCGATGGGGGTGCTGGTGCGCGAGTTCACCGCCCTCTACGCGGCCTTCGCGGCGGGCCGGCCGAACCCTCTCGAGCCGTTGGCGGTGGACTATCCCGACTACGTTCTGGAGCAGCGGGCGCGCTTGCAGGGGGAGGTGCTGGAGCGGGAGGTGAGCTACTGGCGGCGAGCGTTGGCCGAGGCTCCGCTGGTGCTGGAGCTGCCGGCGGACCGGCCACGGCCGCCGGCGGGGAGCGTGGTGGGTGGTTCGGTGCCGCTGGTGGTGGAGAGGCCGCTGGTGGACGCTCTCGTGGCGCTCGGCCGCCGGCGCGGTAGCAGCCTCTTCATGGTGTTGCTGGCAGGTTTTCAGGCCTTGCTCGCGCGGTTGTCAGGGCAGGCGGAGGTGCTGGTGGGCTCGCCGGTGGCGGGCCGCGACCGCACGCAGTTCGAGGGGTTGATCGGGTTCTTCGTCACCACGGTGGTGCTGCGGGGGAGGCTGGCGGACGTGGTGCCGGGCCGACCGCTGACGTTCGCAGAGGTGTTGGATGGGGCGCGCTCGACGGTGCTGGCGGCGTTTGCGCACCAGGAGCTGCCGTTCGAGCGCCTGGTGGAGGAGCTGAAGGTACCTCGCAGCCTGGGGCAGAACCCGATCTTCCAGGCGATGCTGGCGCTGCAGAACGTGCCGCTGGGAGGCAAGCTGGAGCTGCCGCGGCTGCGGGCGGAGATGGTCCCCTATGCGCCGCCGGTTGCGAAGTTCGACTTGCTGCTGGAGCTGGCAGAGCGGCAGGGGGATGGGTTGGAGGGGCGTCTGGAGTACTCGGCGGCGCTTTTCGACCGCACGACGGTGGCGCGCTGGGGCCGGCAGCTCGGTGTGCTGCTGGCGGCGGTGGTGGAAGCTGCCGAGGCGCCGGTGGCCCGGCTGCCGTTGCTGTCGCCGGCGGAGCAGCAGCAGCTCCTGGAGTGGAATGACAGTGGGCGGC
>CAYQRE010000062.1:0-2958 GCA_964420075.1 uncultured Thermoanaerobaculia bacterium
CCGTGCTCTCGCCCTCGGCGCGCCAGGTGGCGACCAGCGAGCGCAGGGCCTCCTGCCGGCTCTCCGCGCCGTGGAGAGCCCCCGCCAGGTCGTAGGCATCGAGGGCGGCTCCCACCCGACCGGCTGCAAGCGCTGCCGAGGCCTCGCGCATCCACGGCTCGGCCTGGCGGCGGATCTCTTCGAGGCGGGCCGCCGGGAAGCTCTCCAGGAGGCCCCGGTAGGCATCGCCGGCGCCGATCGGCGGCAGCTGTGCGGGATCGCCCAGGAGCACCACCTTCGCGCCCGCCGCCTGGGCGGCTCCGAGCAGCCAGGCGAGCCGCCGGGTGTCGACCATCCCGGCCTCGTCGACCAGGAGCACTGAGCGGCTGCTGAGCACGGCCCGGCCCTCCTGCCAGGCAAGCTCCCAGCTGGCGAGTGTTCGCGCCTCGATCCCGGCCTCACGCCCCAGGCCCTCGGCTGCCTTGCCGGCGAGCGCCGTGCCCACCACCGCGAAGCCGTGCTCGCGGTAAGCCGTGGCGATCGCGCGCGCCACCGTCGTCTTGCCCGTCCCGGCACGACCGACGATCTGCGCCAGGTCGGCCTCGCTCGTCGCGTGGAGCACCGCCGACCGCTGCTCGGCCGAGAGCGCCGGCGACGTCCGGTCGAGCACCGCTTCGACGGCCACCACGGGGAGCGCCGCCCTCCCCCGCCCAGCGAGGCCCTCGGCAGCCCGGAAGAGCCGCTCCTCGGCCGCGAGGTACTCCACGGTGCTGTAGCGCGGCTGCCGGGCAACCCCCTCCCCCACGGGAACCACGGCCGGGCTCGTCAGGGCCGTCCGCACGAGCTCCCGGCCGTCCGGCTCGTGGGCCGCGGCGCGCACGAGGTCCGCTTTGCTCCACGTCGCTCGCGTCGCCGTCAGGCGCCCGACGAGCGAGGACGCCCTCTCCCCCACCGTCGAACCGGCCAAGGGCTCCGCCCGCCGCCGTGGGGGTGGAGCCGGCTCCGGCACCCGCGCCCGGTAGGACGCGAAGCTCTCCCCGAAGCGGGTCGCGAGGCGGGGGCCCGAAAGACCGCGGTCGACCTTCGAGAGCGAGACGCGCCGCGCCCCCTCGGCGACCACTACGCCCGAGCCCCGCCGGGCGCGCTCGAGCCGCAAGCCCAAGGCCCCGAGCCGGGCCTCGAGGTCCTGCCAGCTCACCGCCGCCGCGAAGGCCTCCCCCGCCTCCGCCCGCACCCGCTCGGCGAGGGCCGGCTCACCCCGGCGCCGCGACTCCTGAACCGCCGCGCTCGGCAGCGCCCGCGGCGAGAGCCGGTCGAGCCCTGGCGCCGGCAAGCCGAGCTCCTGCGCGAGCTCGCGCACCACGGCCAGGGCCTTGGCGCCGTCGCGGTGGTTGTTCCAGGCCCGGCCGTCCGGCCCCACCCGGTTGACCACCAGGTGGACGTGCTCGCAGTCGGTGTCGCGGTGGGCGACGATGACCGCCGAGTGACCGGCAAGTCCGAGACCCGCGAGCAGCCGGTCGGCCGCCCGCTCCCACTGCTCCCGGTCGAGGTGCACCCCGGGCGGTGCCGAAAGCCCGCAGTGGTAGACCGGCCGCAGCACCCGGGGGTTCTCCTCGGCCTGGGCGCGCAGGATCCTCGCCGCCGAGCGCACGTCGTCGGTGTCGAGGTGGCGCATCGCCACCCAGGCCACCCGCTCCGGGTTCGGCTGCTCCCGGTGCCCCTCCATCTGGTAGCGCAAAACGCCGGCGAAGCTCCTCCCCAGCCCCGAGCGATCGCCGCTCGCCGTGCGGTCCCCGCCGCGGAAGAACCTCACGGCTCGCCCTCCTCGAGCTCCTGGCGCAGCGCCCGCACCGCCGCGTGCACCTCCCCCACCACGGCGATGAGCTCGGCCGAGAGCAGCCGCCCCTCGTGGGCCAGGTGGGTGAGCTGGTTGAGGTTGTTGCCGATCCGGTTGAGGGCCGCGATCGCCGAGCGGGCGAGCGGCCGGCGCGCCGGCGGCACCGTCCCAGACAGCACCGTTCGCACGTAGCGCGAGACGGTGAGGCCGCAGCGCTCTGCCGCGGCCTCGAGGGCTTCGCCCTGTACCACGCTGAGCCGCGCCGTCACCACCTTGCCCAGGGCCTGGCCCTCGCCGGCGGGAACGGGCGGCTCCCCCGGCTCTGCGAGCTCAGGGTGCCCGTCCTCCCCCGCGAGCAGCCGGCGCAGCGCCTCGCGCGCCCACTCGCCGGAGCTCCGGCCCGCGGCCATCGCCTGGGCCACCAGCGCGCGGTGCTCCGCCGGGCTCAGACGGAAGCTCACCGGGGCCGATCGCCGCTCCTCCCTCGCCAAGGCTCTCCTCCCGCCTGCCCCAGGGAGCGCTCAGGGTCCCCCTCGCCACGGTCGCCCCGGGTGGGGTCCCTTTCGAGCCGAAGGCGAGAAAGGCTCCGCTTGTCTACCGCGTAGACAAGCGACCCTCTCGCTCTCCGAGGGCAGGCTTCTGGAGAGGTAAACAAAATCGTCGCCGCCAGAAATCTCGCCCCAAAACGGAAGTGCTTGAAAACGCTAGAAAAGGCGACGGGTTTTTGGCAGCCGCGATATCGGAAACCTCACGGGAGGGGCACTCATGGCGATCGACGGGAACCCGGAAGTAGCCTCGTGGCCTCACCCCACGGCCTCTTCCCGCAGCCAGCCGCGGTCCGGCCGGTAGACGAGGGGCACCATCCCGGTCGGGCCGTGGCGGTTCTTGCCGATCGTGAGGTCGACCGCACGCAGTGGAGGCTGCGCCGTGCGCTCCTTGGCCGCGGTCAGAAAGAGCGCCACATCGGCCGCGTACTCGAGGTCGCCCGACTCCTTCAGCGAGTCGAGGGCCGCCTCTCCCCCACCCTTGCCGTAGGCCCCACCCACCCGGCTCTGCGAGGAGAGCGCGAGAACCGGCCCATCGAGGCGCCGGGCGAGGTCGATCAGCTCGCCGCCCAGGGCGTCGACCCGCGCCCGGGTGTC
>CAYQRE010000062.1:3058-4498 GCA_964420075.1 uncultured Thermoanaerobaculia bacterium
GTCTCGAGCAACCGGCGGCGCAGGGAGCGCTCGCGTACGATCGCCGCGTAGGCGTCGAGCCGCCCCAGGTCGGGCAGGTCGACGTCGAGACCCGCGAGGTAGGCGAGCCCCCCTACCCGCGCGAGCTCGCCCCGCTGCTCGAGGCGCGCTTGCACCGTGCGCAGGTCGATCGGCTCGCCGGCCGCCGCGAGGTCACGGTAGGTCTCGAAGATCCACTGGTGGCGGTCGAGGTAGAAGTCCCCGGCCACCAGGTCGAGATCGGCCAGCAGCTCGGGGCGCAGCAGGACGGCCGCGAGCACGGCCCGCTCGGACTCGGCACTGTGGGGACGTTGACGCTTCGATCCCTGGCTCATCTCCCCCTCACCCTGCGGCCGGAAAAGGCTCCCACTGGGCGGGGGAATCTTCGCAGAGCCCCGGCCCCGCTATTGCGGGCCGGGGCCGATTGCAAATAATGATACTTATTAGGCTGCAATAGTCCTTTGCTGCCAAGGATTTAGAGGGCAAACTCCCGCACGGTTACCCCGACACTCCCGCATGGTTACCCCGACTCTCCCGCAAGGTCACCCCGACATTTATTGCAACCGGGACCCTTTCAGGAATCAGCCTGTGTACGTACGCCGGCGTACGCCAACTCCCGCAGGCTAACCCCGACATTTATTGCAGGGTACGCTGTCTGCAATGACCTGAGACTGTCTCAAACTGTCTCGGATACGCGGCAGCGTGAGGGGTGAATTTTCGAGCGTGGGGCCGTCAGCCCTGCTCGAGCCAGCGCTGGAGGAGCACCGCGATGCGCTCCGAGGGGGTGCGCTGGCCGGCCTCGATCTGAGAGAGGAAGGGCTGGGAGATGCCGATCTCCCGCGCCGCCTGGTTCTGGGAGAGACGGGCTGCCTTGCGGCGCTCGACCACCTTCTCCGCCCACGGGTAACTCGCCTCCGTCACGGCCGCGGGGAGCGAGGGCTTCTCCTCCGCCGGCGGCGGCTGGATGCGCAGGTAGGCCTCTTGGATCGCCGCCGGCGCTTCGATGATGACCTTGGTCTCGAGCCAGTGCTGGAGCCAGCCCTGCCGGGAAGCGAGCTCCTCCTCCCAATCAGCCTCGTACTGCCAGCCGGCGATGTCCTCGGCCTCGCGCAGGGTGTCGAGGCATTTCTCGAGGCGCGCGCGCAGGCGGGCGGGGTCGTTCTTGCTGGCCTCGAGGCCGATCTCCTCGAGGAGCGTCTGCACGCGGTAGCTGCGCCGCAGCTCCCCCGTGCTGGCGGCGACCCGCCACTGCCAGCTGAGGTAGCGCACCAACCGCTTCTCCGGCTTCTGGCGCGTGGGGTCGTAACGCAGGGCGTTGGCCGAGAGAAGGGCCACCTGACGGCCGGGGCCGAAGAGGAAGCGGCCGAAGGCCGTGCCGGGGGTCACCAGCAGCGCCTCGACGTCCATCGTGCCGTCGAGCCG
>CAYQRE010000062.1:4598-7835 GCA_964420075.1 uncultured Thermoanaerobaculia bacterium
TCGTCGCGCTGGCGCCACATCTCCCGCGCCAGGGCCTCGGCCTCGGCGGGAGGCAGCGAGAGCTCTTCTTCCGGGGTGATCTGGCGCAGCTCGGCATGGCCGCGCACCCCGCCCTTCTCGAGCAGGGCACGGGGAAAGCGTGTGCCCTCGACCTCCTCGAAGAAACCTCGCGCCAGGGCCTGCTGGAGGGCGACGTAGTGGCCGACACTGGGGATCGGCAGCTGCTCTTGGAGAAGCGGCCCGGGGGCGAGCCAGCTCGGCAGCTGACCGGCCGGCCAGACGCCTGCATCGGCGATGGCTGCTGCCGCCGTGGCCAGGTACTCGCGGGCCTCGTCGCGCGGCTTCGCCGGGCGCCCCCGACCGGCCCGAATCCGCCAGCTGGTGTCGTCGAGGGTTGCTCGCAGGAGGGCGAGGAGCTCCTCGCGCAGAGCCGAGGACGACTGCAAGCCGACGCCGGCGAGGGCGAAGCTCGCGACCAGCTGGTAGGCGGGCGCCCCTTCGAGGGTCGAGACCTCGACCGTCGCTGGCTCAGAGGTGGGCTCGTCGGCGGGAAGGATCTCGAGCAGCCAGACGAGCTCTTTCTGCCGCCGGCCGCGGTAGGTGGCGACGTTGCCCGGCCGGAACACCAACGCCGGCAGCGTGCTCGAGGACCGAGCATCGACCTCGCGTGGCGGGCGCCTCAAAGCCATAATTACCAGTAATACCCGTAAAAGCAGCTTTTCTGCTAACGAACCTTGCGGCCGGGCCGCAGGTTCGCGGTGCGGTGGGGAAACGGTTCGCCGCGCTCCTTCTCGCGCCGGGCGAGCTCACGGCGCAGTCCCTCGGCCACGAGGTCCGTGAGACTGAGGCCCGGCGTGTAGAAGGCGGCGTCGCGGGCCTTGTCGAGCAACCCCGCGCCGAGGACGACCGTGACGCGGTCTTTCCTGCCTTGCGCTTCCTCCTCGCGCTCCGGGGGTGGGGGAGCCGGCGCCACGGCGACGGGCCGGGCTGCTCGGCGGGGCTCGCTGCGGAGGGCCGGCGGGGCCGGTGCCGAGCGGGCGGGTTCCGGGGTGGGGGAGAGCAGCACGTCCAGCACGTCGCCGAGCGCCTGTCGCTTGGCCATGGTCAGGGTCCTCCCTCGAACTCGGCCGCGAGCGCGCGGTAGTCCTCGGCCCCAGGGCCCGCGGGGTCGAATTGGGTGATGGGCTGGCGGTGGGCCCAGGCCTCCCGGAAGCGGACCGACTCGCGCACGTGGCTCTTGCGGGTGAGGTCGGGAAACTTCTGCGCCAGAAGCTCCGGCACCTCGCGGCCGATGCGGGTACGGCCGTCCACCCGGCAGGCGACGATCCCCGCCACCCGCAACTCGGGGTTGAGCCGCCCGGCGCGTTTGACCGTCTCGAGCATCGCGGCGAGGCCGGCGACCGCCATCGACGAGGCCTCGACGGGGATCAAGACTTCGCGCACGGCAAGAAGCGCGGCGCTTGCGAGACTTCCCAGGCTCGGCGGGGTGTCGAGCAACACGTAGCCCCAGCGCTTCTTAGGGAGCTTGGCGACCGCGTCGCGCAGGATGGCGACCGCTCCCACGTCGCCGGCGAGGGCCCGCTCAGCGCGGGCGAGCTCGGGGCCGGCAGGGACGACCTCGACCCCTTCGCTGACGCTCGGCCGGGCGAGCTCGGCGAGAGAGCGCTCCTCGGTCAGCGCCTCGAGGAGCGCCTTGCCGTCGTCCTGCGCTCCTAGCCAGGCCGAGGCCGAGGCCTGGGGATCGAGGTCGATCAACAGCACCCGCACACCCCGCTCACCGAGCGCGGCAGCCAGGCTGACGGCGGTTGTGGTCTTGCCGACCCCACCCTTCTGGTTCATCACGGCGATGGTTCGCATGCAAAGCCCTCAAAGCTGGGTTTGATGGTAAAGCATGGTTTGGTGGTAGTGCAAGCAAAGGAGTCTTTGCTGGTAATAGCAGCAAAACAATTTGATCAAGAGCGTGCCGCGAGGAAGAGCGCGGAGAGCCCGCGAGACCCTGAAGCTCGAGACGGTGGTATACCCAATGTGGTATGACTGGTGGTAACTCGGTCGGCCCGACCCAGAGATCGTCATCCCGTCGCGGAGAGGAGTGCCATGGCGAGCCCGACTGAGCCGATCAACCCAGGAAGCGGCAGCGTCTTCGGTGATCTCGGCCTCGAGGATGCTGGCGGGCGACAGCTCCGGGTGAAACTGGCGATGCGGATCAACGAAATCCTGGCCGAGCGTCGCTTGACCCAGAAAGTTGCCGCGGGCCTTCTCGAGATCCCGCAACCCCACGTCTCGGAGCTCAAGCACTACAAGCTGAGCCGCTTCTCTTCCGAGCGGCTCCTGGGCTTCCTGACCCGCCTCGGCTGGGATGTCGAGATCGTCATCCGTCCCCCGGCCGAAGGACAGACCGCTGGGACCGTCTCTGTCTCGGTGGCCTGAGCAGAAGACATCGAGCTAGCCTCCGGGCTCACTTGCGAAGCTCTCGTCCGCGGCCGGAATGGGGGGGCTGCTCGCAGTCCCCGTTGCGGCGCCCCTGGCACGCCCGCCACCACCCTGCCGATCCGCCCACCCTGGCTACGGGCAGTAGAGCCAGCTACCGCCCTGGCTTTTTGGGAGTAAGATGGCTAGACTTTTCGCCACCAGGACATCCGCTCATGGCAGGCAAGAAAGTCGGTCGCCCCTCCACTCGGCCGGAAGGCTTGCAGGTCTTCACGGCTCGACTCACGCCCAAGGCCAAGGTGCGCCTAGCGGCGCTCTCCCAGGTCCTGGACGAGCACGCCTACGTCGTCCTCGAGAAGGCGTTCTGGGAGCACTGGGACAACTTGCCGCCCGACCAGCAGCAGGCCGCAGAGGCGATGGCCGCCATCCTCGAGCGCGCCCAGAAGAGAGCCAAGAAGGCCAGGGCCGAGTAGGTCCAGCGGCCCGACATCCCGCGGCCTCACGCCGCGGAGCTGTAGCACTCCAGGCCGAGCCGCATCTTTCCCCAGCGGCGCGCGTGCTTCCCGCCCCCTAGAACTTCGTTCACCGTCCAGAGACCGCCGTGGGGGAACCCTCCCGGCAGGGCTCGCAGCCTCCGGCTGCAACACCGTGGCCCGGTGCGGTGTAAGCTGCGCTCGCGTTCCTCCATATTCATCGCTTTTAAGCTGCGGCTTCGATATTTTGCCCACGCTAGGTCGAGCCGCTCGCGGGCGCCGGGACCGTGGTGGCCGCCGGTGGTGCCGCGGTGGCCAGGAGGTATCCCATGAGCAC
>CAYQRE010000063.1:0-7210 GCA_964420075.1 uncultured Thermoanaerobaculia bacterium
CCGCTCTTCTTGCCCAGGCGCCCGGCCTGGACCATCTGCTTGAGCAGCGGCGGCGGTGCGAACCGCTTCTCGCGGTACTCGTCGAACATGATGTTGGCGATGTAGTAGGTGGTGTCGAGGCCCACGAAGTCAAGCAGGGTGAACGGCCCCATCGGATAGCCGCAGCCCAGCTGCATGGCCTTGTCGATGTCCTCGACGGAGCCCACGCCCTCCTCGAGCGCGCGGATGGCGTCGAGCAGGTAGGGCACCAGCAGGCGGTTGACGATGAAGCCCGAGTTATCGCGCGCTGCCACCGGCTCCTTGCCCAACCCGCGGGCGAGCTCGAAGGCCAGCCCGTAGGCCTCGTCCGAGGTCATCAGGGTGCGCACCACCTCGACCAGCTTCATCACCGGCACCGGGTTGAAGAAGTGCAGGCCCACGAAGCGGTCGGGCCGCTGGGTGAACATCGCCATCTGGGTGATGGTCAGCGAGGAAGTGTTGCTGGCGAAGACCGCCGCCGGCTTGACGGCAGCATCGAGCGCCTGGAAGGTCGCCCGCTTGTCGTCCAGGTTCTCGATGATCGCCTCGACCACGAAATCGCAATCGGCGAGGTCAGCGATCTCGAGGGTACCGCTCAGCTGGCCGAGGGCGGCGTCACGGGCCCCCGCTTCGAGCTTGCCGCGTTCCACCGCCTTGTCGAGCGAGCTGCGGATGCGGCCCAGGCCGCGATCGAGAAGGCCCTGGTTCACCTCTCGTACGATCGTCTTGTATCCGGCCTTGGCCGCTACCTCGGCGATTCCCGCGCCCATCAGGCCGCAGCCAACGACTCCAACCGTCTTGATGCTCATCATCGCTCCTTAGGGTTCCAGCTCTTCGATCCGGCGACCGCCTTCGGCGAGCCGTTCGAGGCGCAGGCGCCGCGCTGCGGGCACTCCGTAGGGCAATCGCTCGGCCCATTCGATCACTTTGATCCCCGGCCCGGCCAACAGCTCGTCGAGGCCGAGGCCGAAGACCTCCGCGGGCTGCAGGCGGTAGAGGTCCACGTGGACCAGCCGCCCGGCACCCGCGCCATGCTCGCGGACGAGGGTGAAGGTGGGTGACTGCACCTCCTTCGGGTCCAGCCCCAGGGCCGCTGCCAGCCCCTGGGTGAGCACGGTCTTGCCACTGCCGATCTCGCCTTCCAGGAGGAGCACACCGGCGGGGGCGAGCTCGGCGGCCAGCTGCGCCCCGAGGGCGCGCGTGTCCGCCTCGTCATGGCTCGTCCAGCGGCGCCTCAACGGGCTTCGTCCTGGAGGGAACGCCGGGCGCGAGGAATCTCCTCGACCAGGTCGCCGGCCCTGAGGCCCACTTCGCCCGCCCGCGCGGCAACCCGGTCCCCGGCCAGGCCATGGAGGTACGCACCCACCGAGGCTGCGGCGAAGGCGCTCAGCCCCTGGGCCAGGAAGGAGCCGATCATACCGGTTAGGACGTCGCCGCTGCCACCACTTGCCATCCCCGGGTTGCCGGTCAGCGAGACCCGCACGGCCCCCGACGGCTCGGCCACCAGGGTGCGGTGCCCCTTGAGCACCACCACAGCCCCACTCGTCCGCGCCGCCGTCCGCACTGCCGCCAGGCGGTCGGCCTGAACCTCCGCCGCGGTGCATCCAAGCAGCCGCCCCATCTCGCCGGGATGGGGCGTCAGCACGGTGGGCGCGGGCCGCGCCGCGAGCTCGGCCAGGCACCCGGCGAAAGCGGTGAGCCCGTCGGCGTCGAGCAGTAACGGCAGCTCGCTGGTGAGCGCCAGCTCGCGCACCACCGTCTGGGTCCCCGTTGCGAGGCCGAGACCGGGGCCGACGGCGAGCGCCGTCTTGCCGGCCAGGCCCACGGCGAGGGCACCTGCGGCCTCGACGGCGAGGCCACGCCCGGGACCGACCGGCAGGCCGAGGGTCATCGACTCGAGCGAGCCGAGATCGACCACTTCGGCCAGCGGCGCCGGCGTTGCAACGCTCACCAGCCCGGCGCCCGTGCGCACCGCCGCCCGTGCGGCGAGGATGGCCGCGCCGGCATGCCCCTCGCCGCCGGCGACCAGCAGCAGGTGGCCATAGGTCCCCTTGTGACTGTCCGCGGCCCGCGGCGGCAGGCAGGCCGCCACGTCCTCGGGCTCGAGCAGCTCGACCGACTCGCCCTCCTCGTCGAGCCACAGCGGTACGCCGAGGTCGGCGACGACGACCTCGCCGCAAGCCTCGGCGGCGGGCGCGAGGACATGGGCGAGCTTCGGGCAGGCGAAGGTCACAGTGAGGTCCGCCCGCACGTGGGGACCGATGAGGCCACCCCGGCTGGCGTCGAGGCCGCTCGGCAGGTCGACGGCCACGCGGGGCACGGCAAGCCGGTTGATCCCCGCCACCAGGGCCGCCCAGTCCCCCGCCAGCCCGCGCGTGAGGCCGGTGCCGAAAAGGGCATCGACCACCACATCGGCGCGCGCCGCGGCGGCCAGGCAGGCCTCCAACGCCTCCTCGCCGAGCGCGGCCGGGAGCTCCTCTACGTTCAGCTCGAGCCGACGGACGATCGCCAGCTGCGTCGCGGCATCGCCGCGCAGGCCGTGCTCTCCGGCCAAGACCCACAGGGCCACCTCGCAGCCACGGGTGGCGAGCTGGCGGCCCACGGCGAGGCCGTCGCCGCCGTTGTTGCCCGGGCCGCAGAAGATGGCGACGGAGCGCGCCTGCGGGTAGCGGGCGCCGATGGCATCCGCGACGCCGAGGGCGGCGTTTTCCATCAAGACCAGCGCCGGCACGCCCCAGACCTCGATCGCTCGGCGATCGAAGGCTTGCATCTCAGCCGCGGTGAGCACTCTCATGACGCCACCGGCAGGCGGCCCCAGGCAGCGAGGAGCTCGCGGGTGCGGGGCGCCAGGTGGTGGTCGGCGGCGAGCCGTGCGGCGAGCCGTGCGAGGTCCGCCGCAGTGTCGACATCGGCCCCCGGCGCCAGCAGCTCCACCGTGAGGCCGAGCCCCGCCGCCCGCTCCAAGGTCGCCGCCAAGACGCCCGCCGTGCTCCAGGCGATCCCAGCGAAGAGCTCGGGCCGGACGGCCGCTGCGCAGAGGGCGATCAGGAAGTAGCCGCCGTCCTCGGCCGGGCCCAGCACCAGGTCGGCGCCCGTTTCGAGGTGGCGAAACGCCGCCTCGATCTCCGCCCTGCGGACCGTCGGATGATCGCTGCCGAGTGCCGCCACATAGCGGTGGCTCGCTGCCATCGCGGCGAGGGCTCGGTAGAGCCGCTCTCCGAGGTCGTCCCCGCTCTGGCGCAGCGGCGGCGGCTGTCGCCGCGGCGGCTCCTCTCCCTCGGCCAGCGCCCAGGCGATACGGCGGTCGAAATCACCCGCCGCCAGCTCGGCCAGGACGTCATCGATAAAGGCAGCATGCAGCTCGGCGGCTTGCTCGGCGGTAAGATGGCCGATCAGGCGGGTCTTGACCCGGCCGGGCATCGCCGGTTTGGTGAACAGCAAGAGGCAGCGCTCGCTCACCCCGCGATTGTACTCAAGGCCCCGGGTTAGAGCGCCCCTCCGACGGCAGGGCCACCAGCGACCATGACGATCCTCACCCTGCTCACCGACTTCGGCACGACGGACTACTACGCGGGAGCCGTCAAGGGCGTGGTCCTGGGGCTCGCTCCGGGTGCCACGCTGGTCGACCTCAGCCACGACCTGGCAGCCGGGGATGTCGCCGCCGGAGCCTTTGTCTGGGCAGCGGCCACCGCCAGCTTCCCCGCCGGCTGCTGCCACCTCGCGGTGGTCGACCCCGGCGTCGGCAGCGGCCGGCGCATCCTCGCCATCGCAGCCGGCGGCAGTGTCTACCTGGCGCCGGACAACGGCCTGGCGACCTGGGTCCTCGAGCGACACCCCGAAGCCTCCTGCTACGCCGTCGACCGCCCCGACCTCTACCTCGCCGCTCCCGGTGCCACCTTCCACGGCCGGGACCGCTTCGCCCCCCTGGCCGCCTTCCTCCTCTGCGGCGGCCAGGCGAGCGACCTCGGCGCCGCCATCGAAGACCCCGTCCGCCTCCCTCTGCCGCCGCCGAGCCGCGGAGCGGAGCGGCTCACCGGGCACGTCATCCACATCGATCGCTACGGCAATCTGGTGACCGACGTGCCGGCCGCCTGGCTGGCAGGCAGCTTCTCCTGCGTGGCCGTCGGGTACCACAGGGTCGAACGACTGGTCAGCCACTACGCCGAGCTCGGCGTGGGCGAGGCGGCGGCGCTCGTCGGTTCGCTCGGCACCCTCGAGCTCTCCGCCAACCACGAGCATCTGGCGAACCGCTGGCGGGTCACCGTCGGCACGGCGGTCGAGGTGCTCCTGCCCAACGAGGGCTGAGCCGGGACCGGCGCAGAATTCACCGGTCCGCCGCAACCGATTCGGCTACAATGGTTTCTTGCACGTTGTACGGCCCCCCACAAGGCCGCCGGGAAGGGAGGAGCGCGCCATGACCCAGTGGGAGTACAAGATCATCAACGTCCGCAGCGAAAACTACCGGCTCGATCCCAATGGCCGGTCCGGGGTCTGGCCCCCGCAGAGCAGCACCCCCGGCGAGAAATCCACCGCGCAATACCTCAACGAGCTCGGGGCGGAAGGTTGGGAGCTGGTCTCGATCACTTCCGTCAACTTCAAGACCGGAGCGACCGACAACGTCGCGATGATCTTCAAGCGGCCGCTCGCGGCCTCCTGAGCCCGGCGCCTGCCTAGCGCGCCTTGCCCCGCGGCGGACGGCTCCCCTGCCGCTCGGCTCCACGCTTGGCCTTGCCCTTGCCCGCGCCGGGGCCGAGGCCCCGCAGCAGGCGGCGAGCGGCGAGCAAGACGCCGACCGCCGCGACCACCGCCACCGCCGCATCTTTCACTCGCTGCACCCGCGCCTTTTCACGCTCGGCCTGCTCGCCGATCTCGGTGAGGCGTTGCTGGACTTTGCGGCGACTCTCCTCGACCCGGCTCATGGCAGCTCCTCCCCGGGCGGCCGCGGCCGCAGGGTGACCTCGCGCCGCCACCAGTCCAGGTGCTCGCGCAGGTGTCGGAAGACAATGTCCACCGGGCTCTCCAGTCGCTTGATCTGCACGATCGCGATCGCCGCCAGAGCGGCGATCAGCAGCAGGAAGAAACCCGCCACGATGAGCCCGGCCCCCCACGCCGGCAGCCACTGGCTGAGCACGGCCACCAACACATAGCCGACGAGGGCGACGACCCAGAAGGAGAGGGCGAGGGCCGCGCCGAGCAGGACCGCCGCCTTGGCGAGCCGCATGGCGACGACGCCGATCTCCTCGCGCACCACCTCGAGCTCGGCATCGGCGAGCTCGAGGACATCGGCCACGAGCTCGCGCGACAGCACCACCCAGCTCTGCTGATCGCTCATCATCCCCCCGCGTTCACGTTGCCGACGACGAAGGCCTGCTCGGCGCCGACCTGGTCCCGGATGCCGATCGCCACCCGGTGCGGTCCAGGCCGCATCAGCAGGCTCAATTGGTAGAGGTAGAGCTGGCCCATGGCCTTCTCCACCTCGGCGTTGGGAATGCTGATCGGCAGAGGCTGCTCCTGGACCTCCGAGGTGTTCCCATCGCTGTCCATCGCCGCGACGAAGAGCGAAACGCGCGCCTCGTGGGTGTTCTCACCAGGGACCAGGACCAGCTTGCCGAGCGGGATGGTCACCCGCACGGGCACCAGGTATTGGCCGTTGTCGTTGGCCTTGCCCGGCCCGAAATCGAGCTTGATCCCCATCTCGTTGGCAGCGAAGCCGTGGAGCAGGGCCGCCATCGTGCCGTCCGCCATCATCACCGAGGGGGCCTTGTCGCGGTAGCCCTCTCGATGGCGCACGGTGTAGCCCTGCTTGCCCTTCACCTTGACGTCGATCTTGTAGTAGCGGCCATCGCCAGCATGCGCCGGCTGGTAGCCCAGCGAGTAGAAGTAGTCGAAGTCGTTGGCCACCTGGTCGAGGGAGGGCAGCACCCGGTTGGCGTTGATGATCGCCTTGCCCCCCGTCTCTTCCGCCAGCTGCTGCAGCGGGGCCTGTAGCCCGGAGACGTAGACCTGCTCCACGTAGGCGCCCTGCCCCGCGCCCTGCTTCGAGGCGTCACCGTAGCCATAGGTCCTGAGGCCGGCCGCATCGATCGTGTAGAAGGTCACCCGGTTGCTGTTGGCCGTCGCGGTCAACTCCTTGAAGCGCCGCGAGTTGTCGAACTCGAAGGCCTCGGTGAGGACGGAGTAGTCCGGGAACTTCTGCTGGACGGCGTAGAAGAGGTCCTCACCGGCGACCATCTGCAGGCCTTCGCTGACATAGAGGACCGCTTTGCGGCCGGGCATGCCGGCCAGGCCGTTGGTGAGGTCACGCAGGGCGTCGATCGAGAAGGCGAGGTCGTTCGCCTGGGCGCTGGCGTAGGTGCGCGCGAAGGAGAGGGCCTCCTGGCCGGTCTCGGACTCGTCGATGCGCTCCAGGGCGTCGCGACGGTCGGACTCCCGGCTCACCCCCTGGCCGCTCATCGTCTCGAGATCGGTCAAAGACGCCGCGATGATCGCCGGATCGCTGGTCCAGGGATGGCGCACGTGCAGCTCGCGATCGTAGGTGACGAGCATCACGCGGTCTTCTTTGTCCAGCTTGTTGCGCAGAAAGTCGCGCAGCTCGCGCAACACCCGGTTGCGGCTGAACGGCCGGATGTTGTAGTTGTCGATGTAGACCACCAGATGGAGCCGCTGGTCCTCCGGCAGGGGCGCCGGCGTGGTCGCCGCCGGCTTGCTGCTCTCGGTGGTCGCATCCTCGCTCTCGACCATGCGCCGGAACTGACCGGCCTCGACGGTCGAGAAGTTGGTGATCGCCACGGGCCGGCCGTCTTCCAGGACCTCGAAGTCGTTGCGGGTGAGACCGGTGACGCGGTTGCCCTGCTTGTCGGTGACGTAGACGTCGACGTTGACCACCGTGACTGTCACCGAGGTGCCAAAGGAAGCGCTCGCCGGCGGCTCCTCCGGCGGCGCAGCAAAGGCGGCCGAAGCAGCCAGGGCGAACGGCAGTAGCAGCGCCATCGGGCGCCACGATGCCAGCGACGAGGTGAAGCGGCAGGTCATGAAGGTCCTTTCTGCGAGCACTCCGGGCAGGAGACGATTATAGCGAGGCGGGGGCGACCAGCCCCCGCTGCTCGTCAGGGGCTGAGCGGTCGGGGGCTGAGCGGCCGGGGGCTGAGCGGCCGGGGGCTGAGCGGCCGGGGGCTGAGCGGCCGGGGGCTGA
>CAYQRE010000064.1:0-7073 GCA_964420075.1 uncultured Thermoanaerobaculia bacterium
AGCGCACCAGCTCGTACTGCTTCATCCGCAGCACCACGTTCTTGGCCTTCGGCGGCGTCAGCTGGCCGCGCAGGCGGCCGGACATGGTGAACAGGGCCACTTCGATGCCGTGATCTAACATCTCGGCCAGCGCCTGGGTGGTGAACTGCACGTTGCCGTAGAGAAACACCGTCTCAAGCTTCAGGCAGGGCACCTCCGCCAGCACCTCGCCGTCCTTCTCGATCACCAGCCGGTCCGAGGTCTTGCGGATCCAGGCGTTCTGCTCGGTCACGTAGAGCGTCGACATCTCAGGGCCTCCACGCCTTGGGGATCCCCAGACCTCCCAGGCGAAGCTCGACGGCCAGGCGTCGGGGAGCAGGGGCGAAAAGCCGTTCGCCCTTTCTCGATCCCTCGCCAGGAGGAACCCGACTCCTGCCGGCGAGGTTTAGTTCTCTACGCGAGTTCTTCCCGGTGCGAGGGTCGTGGCGTCGCCTTCCCGGCAGCACGCTGATGTGCCTCGCTCTTCGACGGCCAACCTCAGAGCCTGGCAGGCCTGCTCCCGCCCGGCTTACCGAGAGCCACGGCTGACCTGGGCCTTCACCGCGACGCCGAGCCTGGCTCCACCAGCTGGCACCTCCCTCCAGCACGCTCCTCGCAACCCCATTCCCCCCGCCAGAACCGCCAGCTGGAGCACTTGCCGCAGTTCGCTTCCGGTGACCTGCAGGCGACCCTCCACTATGCGCTCGACGACCAGCCACCCCGGCAGTGAGTCTCGAGGAGGCGTGCCGCGGAAGACCTCGACGGAGACCTCGGAGACGCCCAACGCTGCTTCGTGGCGCAGGGTGATCGGGGTGATCTCGATGCGAGCTGCCGCGGCGGCGAGGTGGCAGAGGGCGAGGGCCTCGTTGAGGCGAATCGAGCGGTCCGGCGGTACCAGGCGCGCCAGCACGATGGAGCGCGGGATGGGGCTGTTCATGGCCTCGCGGAAGATGGGCAGCACGTGGCAGCGGTTGAAGCCCCGTGCCCCGGTGCAGACCTGGACCTCGCGCAGCAGATCGCCGTTGTCTCCGAGGAAGCGAGCCACCAGAGCCGAGGCGCTGGTGGACGCCGCGAGGCGAGCGGTCGAGCTCGGGGTGGCGGTCAGGAGCTCCATCTCGGGGCCTCCCTTCTGGCGCTCGCGAGCCCGCGAGCGCTCCTGGAGAAGATCCACCGATCTCCTGCCAGCGCCGGACTGTCGCAGCGGCCGAGCAAGGGCACGGCGGCCCCATCACGACGGCTCCGAGACGGCGGTCGCCATCTCCAGCTGGCCGGCGTAGCCGGGGGCCCAGAGAAGCGCGTCCTCGTCGAGGTGGAGGTGGAGGAAGCTGCCGTCGCGGGAGAGCAGCAGCAAGCTCACGAAGAGCACGCCACGCCGATGGAGGGTCTCCGCAAGCTCGGCGAAGACCGCAAGCTCACCCAGGCGGAGCTGGAAGGGCGGCTCGAGGCCGCGGCGGACCAGGACCACCGAGCAGGCCGCGAGGCCCACGGCGCGGCGGATGAGGAGCTGCCGCTCGCCGGGCAGCGGTGGAAAGCCACCCTGAGGAAGCTCGAGGCTGGCGAGCACGGTGCCCGCAGCGTCGAGGAAGGCCACCCCAAGGGGCCGGGGAGCTCGCGCTTTCGGCCGGGCCTTCCGCGCTCCGCGAGGGCGTCTGGTCGTGGTGGAACGAGCCTCTTCGGGGCCGAGAGGGATCATGACCACCTCCGGGAGGTTGAGAGCGAGTTGGTGGGCGAGCTCGGGTTGGCGAACGAGCTTCGCTTGGTGTCCGTGCAGCTGGCAGGTGTTCTGGCATTCACCCCGTACCCAGCAGGGCGGGGGCTGGCTTGGTGGCAGAGCGGGCACCTGGCGATCCGACGGGCGGTGGCAGCTGGGTGAGCGAGGGCCGGGAGGTGGCGCCCTACCTGGCTCCGGGGCGGGGGGGATTTCGGCACGGCCGGCGCCGAAGCCGAGAGACTCACCCAGAGCTCACCGCCGAGCGCAGGGGCCTCTACTGTCCTGCTCTTCTTTTCCTGCCTATCCTGCTTTTCCTGCACTAAGACGTAGGGCGCCGGTTCTGTGACCCACATTCCCCCGGATTTGTGACCCAGATTCCCCCGTTTCCGTGACCCACATTCCCCTGCGTGCCGTGACACACATTGCCCCGCATCCTCACAGGATATCCGCAGAAATTCCGCAGAGTTTTCCACAGAAGAGAGGCCGGCCAGCAGGCAACATCTCCCAGCGTTCCTACGGGAATGAGCACCGAAGCTCGATATTCTTTTGGTCCTTTCGACTCGTCTCAACAAGGTACACGTCCTCCTAGGGCTTCCGGCGCTGCAAGCGACGGAGCGAAGCAGGTCTGGCTGAGAGAGCACCACCCCTTCTCGAGGGGTGGCCTCTCGCGATCGCGATCTGGAGATGCCGCGGTCCGCTCACTCGCTCATCGGCATCCTCCAGGGCCGTACCTCGAGGCCGGTGAGGCCAGCGAGGAAGCGGGCCGGAAAGTCGGGATAGAAGCCGCGGACGGTATGGAGAACGCCGGCGAGGTGAGACTTCAGCCGGCGAGGATGGGTGGTGGTGGTGCCCAGCTGGTTCAAGAGCTCAGCCCAGGGGATCACCGAAGCCGTGCGCGCCGAGTAGCAGCGGAAGAGGGCGAGCTGGCAGAAGTCCCAGGCCTGTGGCGCGTCGTGGAAGGCTCGCAGGAGGTCAAGCGGTGTGGGGATGCGGGTGTCGCGCAGGTAGCGCCAGAAACCCTCGTCGAGGCTGAAGCCGTAGGGGCTGTGGTCGCGGCTGCGCAGGGCGCCCTCGGCGCCCGGTTCGAGCGCCAGGGGCTCACGGGCCGCCGGGGTCACGAAGAGGCGCCGGATGGTGCGCGCCTCAGGAGAGGTCTCCTCGATGCGAAGCGCCAGATTGGTGATGCGCTGGTAGCGCTCACGGAAGATCCTGTAGCCCTGGCCGCCCTCGCTGAGGCCGAAGGCCACGAAGTACTCGCGGATCGCCCCGAGGTGGGCGATGCCGTCGGCGAAGGCTCGGGTCATCATCCAGGCCAAGAGGCCACGGTCCGCGCCGAACGGCAGGGGCACTGCCGGGTCGGTGGCGAGGTAGGTCACCGTCAAGCGGCTGCCCACGCCGACGCGCGCCACTCGCGTCACCGAGCGCAGCGCATCGTCGCGCTTGTAGGGCAGGCCGGTGAGGATGAGGGGCCGTGGTTGCAGGAGGAAGCGGAGCCGGCCCTGCGTGGCTTCGGTGGTCTCCTCTCCAGCGAACTCGCGGTTCTCACGCAGGATCTCGGCTTCGATCGCTCCCGCGGCCTGCCTTCCTGCCTCCTCGGGCAGTCCGTACAACCCAGCACGCAGGGCCGACGCGAGCGAGTTCACGGGTGCACCTCGCCGACGGTGAGGGACCAAGCGCTCGTCGTGCCGCTCTCGAAACCATCGGCGAAGATCGGCCCGGTGGCCTGCAGGACGACGAGCGGCAGCTGGTGGACGAAGGTGGCGGCCTGAGTACCGCGGGTGATGGTGAGTCGAGGCAGGTAGGTGCCGGCGCGGTGGTAGACGTGCGAGGCGACGGGGACGGCGGCGACCTCGTCGGTCAAGCCGTCGCCGTCCCAGTCGTAGCTGTAGGAGGTAGGGTTGCCCTGGACGAGGATCGTGAAGAAGACGGTCTCGCCGGTGTCGAAGAGGCAGAAGCCAAGGTCGCAGAAGGCAGCCCAGACGAGCACGGCGAGCTGCGGCTCCTCCGTGACCGTGACGGTGAAGACGGCTCCGCTCTGCTGCGGGTCCTCGCAGTTGCGGACGCGCAGGCGCGCCGCGTAGCTGCCGGTGGCGGGATAGGTGTGAGTGACGGTGCGGCCGAGGCAGCCCTGGATCCAGGCGCTGGTGACGCCGTCGCCGAAGACCCACTGGTATTCGGTGGCTCCGGTCGCCTGGGCTTGGAGCTCGACGACCCGGCTCCCGAGGTTGGTCCAGACGGGAGCCGGCCCGGGCGAGAGGCTCTCGATCGAGAAGAAGACTGGGAGCGAGCGGCGGGTGCCGTAGGCGTTGGAGACGGCGAGCTGGGCGCTGTAGGAGCCGGGGTCGAGGACCTCGGTGTGGAGGGTGCCGGGGTCGCCGAAGAAGCGGGTGCCGTTCGAGACCTCCCAGGTGTAGGAGAGCGGAGGAAGGCCGGTGACGCCCTGGCCAGTGAAGGTGACGTCGACGCACTTGGGCCAGGAGTCGAGACCGGAGGCGGCCGCCGGGGCGAGGCAGGGATTGGCGAAGGTCGGCGCGGCGAGACTCAGGAGCAGGCAGAGGGCCACGCGGATGGCCAGCCTGGCTGGTGCAGTACGCTGGGCCCAACCTTCGGCTCTTCGCATGCCCCCCACCCCGCGGGTCGCGGTACCCGTCTGGGGTCCGTTTCCCGCTGCGGTGCTCGTGCCTGCGCCGGTCTGCGCTCCTCGCGGGAACCCTCGGACCCCGCCATCCACGACCCGCTGCCCCCCGCGATGCCGGACCGCAGGGGGCAGGCTCGGAGCATGGACGGTCGGCGCGGAGGGCCTCCCACCGTCGAGTCCGCGAGACGGTGGGAAACCGCGCCGCAGCCGGGTTCCGTGCGGAGAGCCGGGGCGGTAGATGCTTCCCGAAGGAGAGGTGATGACGTTCACGCCCCCTCCTCGCGCTGCACGAGCCTGGTGAGAGCCCGCGGCAGCCTGCCGGTCTCGCGGATCATCTCGGCCCAGGTGAGCAGAAAGTCCGCCGGGCTCCAGGATGAGTCCCGCGCCGAGCGTCGGGCGCGGGAGAGCACTGCGTCGTGGTCCAGCTGGACGCCGAGCTCCTTGGCTGCGGCAAGTACGTCGTCGCAGGCGACCTCCGTGGGCTGCGACGCCGATCTCACTGCCCACCTCCCGTGCGGCTGCGCATGTAGAAGAGGCCGAATCCAGCCAGGGCGACGGTCAGAGCGATGAGGCCCCAGGTCGAGAGCGTGGGCACCTCGACGAGGCTCGTCGCTGTGCCGTCGTCGACCACCGGAGTGACCGTGGGGTCGCTCGGCTCGGGCGTATCCGGGTCGTCGGTGAGCAAGAGGGGGACGTTGGCGCCGACCACCTGGCCCTGGCAGGCGATGTGGTCAAGGCCGGGGGGAAACGGCGTCGAGATCCGCACCGTGAAGTTGACCGTCGCGACGCCGCCGGGCGGCAGGTCCGCGAGGTCAACCTCGAGGAAGCGATCGCCAGGGTCGTTGCCGTCGACGACCACGCCGCCGCTCGCCACCACGCTTCCCGGGATCAGCTCGGTGTGGGGGTCGATCGGGCTGGTGAAGACGCCGCCGAGGGCCGCGGCGTCGCCGGTGTTGGTGATCTCGACGTAGTAGGCCACCTCCTCGCCGGGGTTGGCGAGGCCGTCGGCGTTGGTGTCCTGGGCGAGGTAGTCGGTCTTGGTGGCGACGAGCTGCGGCGAGCCACCGCCGCCGCCGCCCTCGATGGGCGTCGTGTCGGTCGCCTGGTTGTTGGAGGGGTCGGTGTCGGCTCCGTTGGTGCCGTCGTCCCCGATGCGGGCGGTGTTGACCAGCTGGGTCACGCCCTCGGGCACCGAGGCAGCGGCGCGCACGGCGAAGAAGACGGCGCCCGTCGCTCCCGCATCGAGCGTGCCCAGCGGCAGCGTGCAGGTCCCTCCCGCCACGGGCACCGTGCAGGTCCAGCCCGCCGTCGAGCTTGACGCGTCGAAGGTGCTGTTCTCAGGCACCGTCTCGTGGAGCTCGGCGCCCGTGGCCCCCTGGTTGCCCAGGTTGGCATAGGCCAGGGTGTAGCGGACGAGGCCCCCAAGGGCGACCGTCTGCCCGCCGTCCGACTTGGTGATCGAGAGGTCCGGCGCCGCCTCGGTGACCGGCACCAGGGAGCAGCTGCTGCCACCGGCGCCGGTCTGCGTGGCGTCGTAGGGCCGGATCGCGGCGCAGTTCTCGACCGCTTCGACGCCGGGCGGCAGCTCCGCATCGATCCGCGCGGCGAAGGTCGCCGTGCCACTCTCGCCGGCCGTAAGACTCCCGATGTCCAGGCTGCAGTGGCTTCCCGCCTGAGCGTCCGGCTGGCAGTCCCACCCCGGCGTCGAGGAAGCGGCGACGAACGTCGTGTTCGCAGGCACCGTCTCCTCGAGCTGATTGGCCGAGGAGCCCTGGTTACCGGCGTTGCGATAGTCGAGGCGCCAGGCAAGGAGGCCTCCCGGCTGCGGCTCCGAGCCCCCGGCGAGGGTCTTGGCAACGACGAGATCGGGCGTTGCGACGAGCGGCGTCACGTCGCTCGCCGTGTTGTCGGCCGGGTTGGCGTCGGGTCCGTTGGCGCCATCGTCGGCGATCGAGGCGGTGTTGGAGAGCTGGAGACTTCCGGGAGGGAGTGCTGCGTCGACGGTGACCGCGAAGCGAGCCGTGGCGTTGCCTGAGAGGCCCGCCAGGCCGCCGAGGGCCAGCCGGCAGGTGCCTCCTGCCATTGGCGTCGTGCAGCTCCAGCCGGCCGAGGATGGCCCGGCCGCGAAGGTCGCGTACTGTGGCACCGTCTCGGTGATCTGGACCCCGACCGCCCCGCGGTGGCCGCGGTTGGCGTAGGTCAGGACGTAGGTCACCGTCTCGCCCGGTTGGGCCGTGACGCCGCCATCCGTCTTGGAAAGGGTCAGATCGACCCGGGCCGCCGCGGGATCGATCGGCGTCGTGTCGGTCGCAGTGTTGTTGGCAGGGGTCGGGTCCGGGCCTTGGCTGCCGTCGTCGGCGACCGTGGCGGTGTTGGTGAGTTGCGAGAGGCCGGCAGGGATCGGGTCGACCACCCGCACGGCGAAGGTCCGGGCCACCGAGCCCGAAGCTGCGAGGGAGCCGAGAGGCAGCCGGCAGGTCGAGCCGGGGTTGCCGTTCGGTGTGCAGCTCCAGCCCGAGGATGAGCCCGCAGCGTCAAAGGTCGTGTTGGCCGGCACGGTGTCGGTCAGCACCACCCCCGTCGCCCCCGCGCGAGCCGAGAGGTTGGTGGCCGTCAGGAGGTAGCTCACCCGCTGGCCAGGCGCGGCGAGAGCGCCGCCGTCGCTCTTCGCGAGGGAGAGGTCCGGGTCGAAGTCGAGGGGCGTCG
>CAYQRE010000065.1:0-6898 GCA_964420075.1 uncultured Thermoanaerobaculia bacterium
GACATCTCGATCTACGGCCAGGAGTCGAACTACACCACCTGGCGGCTGGCCAAGATGAACCTGGCGATCCGCGGCATCGACGGCCAGATCGCCCACGGCGACACCTTTCACAACGACCGCCACCCGGACCTGCGGGCGGACTTCATCCTCGCTAACCCTCCCTTCAACATCTCGGATTGGGGCGGCGAGCGGCTGCGCGACGACCGCCGCTGGCAGTTCGGCGTGCCGCCGGTGGGCAACGCCAACTTCGCCTGGGTGCAGCACATCGCCTTTCATCTCGCGCCGCGCGGAGTGGCGGGTTTCGTGCTGGCGAACGGCTCGATGTCCTCCCAGCAGTCGGGCGAGGGCGAAATCCGCAAGAACCTGGTGGAGGCCGGCCTGGTGGACTGCATGATGGCGCTGCCCGGCCAGCTCTTCTACTCGACGCAGATCCCCGTCTGCCTGTGGTTCCTGGCGCGGGACCGCAGCCACGGCTCCTTCCGCGACCGCCGGGGCGAGGTGCTGTTCATCGACGCCCGCAAGCTCGGCCGCATGGTGGACCGCACCCACCGCGAGCTCACCGACGAGGACATCGCCAGGATCGCCGGCACTTACCACGCCTGGCGGGGTGAGGCGGCGGCAGGGAAGTACGCCGACGTGCCCGGCTACTGCAAGGCGGCGACCCTCGACGAGGTCCGCCAGCACGGCCACGTGCTCACCCCCGGGCGCTACGTGGGGACCGAGGCTCGCGAGGAAGACGGCGAGCCGTTCGGTGAGAAGATGGCCCGACTCGTTGCAGAGTTTCGCGAGCAGCAGGCCGAGGCGGCGAAGCTCGATGCGGCGATCGCCCGGAACCTGAAGGAGCTGGGGTATGGGGGGTGAGTGGCAAGTCCGCACGATCGCTGAGTGCGCAGCCAAGGAGCCATACTCAACTCAGATTGGGCCATTCGGCAAGGCACTGATGGCAGACCAGTACTCGGTCCTTGGCGTCCCGGTACTTCGTGGAGTGAACGTCAATCGCGGCAGGTTCCATGATGATGACTTCGTGTTTGTTGACTCTGATACCGCGAATCGACTCGCGAAATTCGAGTCGTTTCCCGGCGATGTACTCCTAGTTCACAAAGGAACTCTCGGTCAGATAGGTCTGATGCCCGCACGACGGCGCTTCCCGCGGTACATCATGGGAAACAGCATGATGCGAGTGCGCTGTGACCCCGAGAAGCTCGTTCCAGAGTATCTCTACTATTGGCTGTCATCTACGGCAGGCAGGCAGTACCTTCTCAGCCGCGTGTCCCAGGTCGGAGTTCCCCAACTTCACTCGCCGCTTTCGACACTTCGGGCCGCGGCACTTCCGGTGCCGCCCCTTCAGGAGCAACGCGCCATCGCTCACATCCTTGGCACGCTCGACGACAAGATCGAGCTGAACCGGCGGATGAACGAGACCCTGGAGGCGATGGCGCGGGCGCTCTTCCAGTCCTGGTTCGTGGACTTCGAGCCCGTGCGCGCCAAGGCCGAGGGCCGCGATCCAGGCCTGCCCCAGCACCTCGCCGACCTCTTCCCGAGCCGGTTGGTGGAGAGCGAGCTGGGTGAGATCCCGGAGGGGTGGGAGGTGGGGCGGCTGGGCGAGTTCATGGAACTGGCCTACGGCAGGGCACTCAAAGCAGAGGACCGGCGAGTCGGAGGCGTCCCCGTCTTCGGCTCGAATGGGCAGGTGGGTTGGCACGATGAGTCACTGGTGGGCGGTCCGGGAATAGTTGTTGGCAGAAAGGGGAACCCAGGGGTCATTGTCTGGGCGCCGGCAGCGTTCTTCGCAATCGACACCGCCTTCTATGTAGTGCCTCGAGGTGAGACGAGTATCTACTTTCTTTACCATGCGCTTGGGCACCAGAAGCTCGAGGTACTAAGTGCTGACTCAGCTGTCCCGGGACTGAACAGAAATCTCGCGTACATGAACCAGCAACTGTTCCCGCCGAGGCAGTTGCAGCGTGCTTTCGATCAGCAGGTCCAATCGGTGGTTGCACGGTCGTCACAGGCACAGGAGCAGTCCCGCACCCTCGCCGCCCTCCGCGACACCCTTCTCCCGAAGCTCATCTCCGGCGAGCTGCGCGTGAGGGATGCGGAATCCTTCGTAGCGGGAGCAGCATGAGCGCTAGCGAGCTGGGAGCCACTTTCGTCATGCGTGCAACCCGCGAGGCCATGGCCCTGGGCCTCGCGCATGTCGAGCGTCAGGTTCAAGCCCTCGAAGCCGCGGTCTTCGAGAACCCTGACCTCGCCTTCGATCTTGCGAAGACACTCGTCGAGAGCGCCGTGCGCACGGTGCTTAGAGACCGGCAGGTTGCCTTCGGTCCCGACGAAGACCTACCCTCACTCTTTCGGAACGCGACTCGGGTACTGCCGTTCTTGCCGCAAGAGGCGAGCGAGGAGGCGGCTGTTCGCGACAGCCTGCGAAAGACCCTCAGTGGCCTGCAAACGGCTGTGCAGGGTATCTGTGAGCTCCGCAACGCGTGTGGGCTCGCTTCGCATGGCCGGGACCGGCCGCGGCCGGCGATGGGCCCTGCGCAGGCCTTGCTCGCAGCCGAGGCTGCAGACGCGATCGTGGGCTTCCTGCACCGGGTCCATCGGCTCGACCGAGTTCCAGATGCGCTGCGTGACATGCGCTACGAAGACCATCAGGGGTTCAACGAACTGGTCGACGAGCTTCATGGACCTATACGTATCTACGAGGCGCTTTTTCGCGCCAGTGAGGTCCTCTTCAGGATGGAGCCCGAGTCGTACAGGGTGTACTTGGTTGACAGTGCGCAAGAGCCGGCGGAGGAGGCCCAGTGACACCCCCTCTTCGCTTTGAGCTCAGGTCGGACACGGCGGGTCGCTTTGCGAGCCACACTGAGTAAAATTACTCATCATGGTGAGTAAATCGTCTGCCAGCTTCCAACGTCCCCAAGCTGCCGTGTTGGCCCGGCGGCTGGCCGAGCCACGCCGCTTCATCCTGGCCATCACCGGCCCGCGGCAGGTGGGAAAGACCACCTTGGTGCAGCAGGTGGCCGCGAGCTCCGGGCTGCCCACGCGCTTCGCGAGCGCCGACGAGCCGGCTCTACGGGGGCCGGCCTGGCTCGAGCAGCAATGGCAGGCGGCACGCCTCGAGGCCGACGACGCCGGGAGCGAGGGCGCCCTCCTGGTGCTCGACGAGATCCAGAAGCTCCCGGGCTGGCCGGAGACGGTCAAGCGCTTGTGGGACGAGGACGGCCGGGCTGGCCGGCCCCTCAAGGTGGCCGTGCTCGGCTCGGCCCCTTTGCTCCTCCAGGAAGGCCTCACCGAGAGCCTGGCCGGCCGCTTCGAGGTGCTCCACCTGCCGCACTGGAGCTACCCGGAGATGCGGGACGCCTTCGGCTGGTCGCTGGAGCAGTACCTCTTCCATGGCGGGTACCCTGGTGCGGCGCCGTTGATCGGCGAGGTCAAGCGCTGGGCGCGATACGTGCTCGACGCGCTCGTCGAGACCACGATCTCGCGCGACGTGCTGCTGCTCTCGCGGGTGGACAAGCCGGCCTTGCTGCGCCGCCTCTTCTTCCTCGGCTGCGACTACTCGGGCCAGATCCTGTCGTACACCAAGATGCTCGGGCAGCTGCAGGACGCTGGCAACACCACGACCCTGGCCCACTACCTGGACCTCTTGGCCGCGGCCGGCCTGCTCACCGGCCTGCCGAAGTTCGCCGGCGAGGCGGTGCGCCAGCGCGCCTCGAGCCCCAAACTCCAGGTGCTCAACACCGCTCTGATGACCGCCCATACCGGGCTCACGCTGGCCGAGGCGCGCGCCGACCATGAGCTCTGGGGCCGGCTGGTGGAGTCGGCGGTGGGCGCCCACCTGGCCAACGCGGCGGCAGCCGGGGACTGCCGCCTCTACTACTGGCGAGACCGCAACCGGGAGGTGGACTTCGTGACCCAGCAGGGCCGGACCTTGACCGCGATCGAGGTGAAGAGCGGCCGGGCGCGCGAAGCGCAGCCGGGGCTGGACGCCTTCGCCGCCTCCTTCCAGCCTCAAGGGCTGCTGCTGGTGGGAGGGGACGGCGTGGACCTCGAGACCTTCCTCTCCCGGCCCGTCGAGCACTGGGTGCAGGGATGACTGCCTTCGCCGAATCGATGGTCGAAGAGGTCGCCCTCGCCTGGCTGGAGAGTGCCGGCTGGCGGGTGGTGGCCGGGGCGCAGATCGCGCCGGGAGAGCCCGGGGCCGAGCGCGAGAGCTATGCGGAGGTGGTGCTCGCCGGCCGGCTGCGGGCGGCGCTCGCCCGCCTCAACCCCGAGCTCCCCGCCGAGGCCCATGAGGACGCCCTCCGCCGCCTGTTGCAGCCGGTGGGCGCGGACCTGGTGGAGCGCAATCGCCACCTCCATGGCCTGCTCGTCCACGGGGTGAACGTCGAGCACCGCCTGGCGGATGGCACCATCCGCGGCGCCTACGTGCGCGCCTTCGACTTCGAGCACCCCGAGGCCAACGACTGGCTGGCCGTGCCGCAGTTCTCCGTCCAGGAGCAGCGGCGCACCCGCCGGGTCGACATCGTCCTCTTCGTCAACGGCCTGCCGCTGGTAGTGATCGAGCTCAAGAACACGGCGAGCGAGACGGCCACGGTGTGGAGCGCGTACCAGCAGCTGCAGACCTACAAGCAAGAGATCCCCTCGCTCTTCACCACCAACGCCGCGCTGGTGATCTCGGACGGCACGACGGCACGCGTCGGCTCGCTCACCGCCGGCCGGGAGTGGTTCAAGCCCTGGCGGACGATCAGCGGCGAGGCCCTCGCGCCGGAGCACACGGTGGAGCTCCAGGTGATGATCCAGGGCCTTCTCGCTCCGCAGCGGCTGCTGCGCCTGCTGCGGGACTTCACCGTCTTCGAGGCCGGCGCCAGCGGCACGGTGAAGAAGCTCGCCGGCTACCATCAGTTCTTCGCTGTCGAGGTGGCGGTAGAGGAGACCCTGCGGGCGGCGCTCCTCGGCCGTGACCGCCACGCCGTGGCCGAGGCGCGAGGCCGCTACGGCGCGCGCGGGCCGGGCGGCAAGCCGGGGGACCGCCGGGTGGGGGTGGTGTGGCACACCCAGGGCTCGGGCAAGAGCCTGACCATGGCCTTCTACGCCGGGCGGATCCTCCGCGAGCCGGCGATGGAGAGCCCCACGGTGGTGGTGCTCACTGACCGCAACGACCTCGACGATCAGCTTTTCGGCACCTTCTCGCGCTGCCAGGCGCTGCTCGGCGTGCCGCCGATCCAGGCCGGCAGCCGGGCCGAGCTGCGCGAGCTGCTGCGGCGCCAGAGCGTGGGCGTGGTGTTCACCACCATCCACAAGTTCTTCCCCGAGACCCAAGGGGACGCTCACCCCCTGCTCTCCGACCGCCGCAACATCGTGGTGATCGCCGACGAGGCCCACCGCAGCCAGTACGACTTCGGCTCTCATCTGGTCAAGCGCAAGGACGGGACGGCGTATCTCGGCCACGGCCTGGCCAAGAACCTGCGCGACGCCCTGCCCAATGCCTCGTTCATCGGCTTCACGGGCACCCCTATCGAGCTCGGGGACGCCAACACCCGCCACGTCTTCGGGGACTACATCAGCGTCTACGACATCCAGCGAGCCGTCGAGGACGGCGCCACCGTTCCCATCTACTACGAGAGCCGCCTCGCCAAGCTGAGCCTCGACGAGGCCGAGCGCCCCCACATCGACCCCGACTTCGAGGAGGCGACCGAGGGGGAAGAGGTAGAGCGCAAGGAGCGCCTGAAGACCAAGTGGGCGCAGCTCGAAGCGATCGTCGGCAGCGACAAGCGCCTCGGCCTCATCGCCCGCGACCTCGTCGAGCACTTCGCGCAGCGGCTGGAGGTGATGGACGGCAAGGCGATGGTGGTCTGCATGAGCCGGCGGATTTGCGTCGAGCTTTTCGCGGAGATCGTCAAGCTGCGGCCGAGCTGGCACGACGAGGATGACGACCGGGGTGCCATCAAGGTGGTGATGACGGGCTCGGCGAGCGACCCGCTCACCTGGCAGCAGCACATCCGCACCAAGGCCGGCCGCGAGGCCCTGGCGAACCGCTTCCGCAACCCGGGCGACCCCCTGCGCATGGTGCTCGTGCGCGACATGTGGCTCACCGGCTTCGACGTGCCGAGCCTGCACACCATGTACCTCGACAAGCCGATGCGCGGCCACGGCCTGATGCAGGCGATCGCGCGGGTGAACCGCGTCTTCCGGGACAAGCCGGGCGGCCTGGTGGTGGACTACCTGGGCCTGGCGCCGGAGCTCAAGGAAGCGCTGGTGACCTACACCGAGAATGGCGGCGTGGGCCGCACCACCCTCGACATCTGCGAGGCGGTGGCGGTGATGCTGGAGCGCCACGAGGTTTGCTGCGCCTTCTTCCACGGCTTCAACCGCGCCGGCTGGACGAGCGGCCCGCCTGCCGAGCGGCTGGCCCTGCTGCCCCTGGCGCAGGAGTTTCTGCTCGCCCAGGGCGGCGACGTCCAGGACCGGTTCAGGCGCCAGGTGCGCGAGCTCTCTCAAGCCTTCGCGCTCGTCGTACCGCACGAAGAGGCGCTCCGCATCCGCGACGACGTGAGCTTCTTCCAGGCCGTGCAGGCCGTGCTCGCCAAGCGGGCGCCCGGCGACCCTCGCCCCGAGGAGGACCTCGACCACGCCGTGCGGCAGATCCTCTCCCGCGCCGTGGCGCCCGAGGGCGTGATCGACATCTTCGCTGCCGCCGGTCTCGCCAAGCCGGACATCTCGATCCTCTCGGAGGACTTCCTCGCCGAGGTGCGCACGATGCAGCAGCGCAACCTCGCCGTCGAGCTGCTACGCAAGCTCCTCCAGGGCGAGCTTGCCCAGCGCCGCAAGAAGAACCTCGTTCAGGCGCGCTCCTTCGCCGAGATGTTGGAGCAGACGATCCGCCGCTACCAGAACC
>CAYQRE010000066.1:0-6636 GCA_964420075.1 uncultured Thermoanaerobaculia bacterium
TGTCCATGTACTCGACGCGGTCGCGCTCGACGGTGACGAAGTCGCCGCCGGCGCGCGCCGTGACGCGCTCGCTGACGAAGTAACCCTTGTCGTCCGTCTGCACGTTGGCCTGCGCGATGATGTACTTCTCTTCTTCCCAGGCTGACAGGTAGAAGGCGTGGGACTCGACCTCCACCTGCCGCTTGCTCGCCTTCTTGAGCCCGCGGTTGACCTCATCGAGCTCGTCGGAGGTGAGGACTTGGCCCAGCTTGTAGGGCCCGTCTCCCACCTTGACGACTCGGTAGTGGTTGAGCACGCGGCCGCCGACGACCTTCTTGTACGGGCTCTCGATGAAGCCGTAGTCGTTGATCCGCGCGTAGGTGGCGAGCGACGAGATCAGGCCGATGTTCGGACCTTCCGGCGTTTCGATGGGGCAGATCCGGCCGTAGTGCGTCGAGTGCACGTCGCGCACTTCGAAGCCGGCACGTTCCCGCGACAGACCACCCGGCCCCAGGGCCGAGAGGCGCCGCTTGTGCGTGACCTCGGAGAGGGGATTGGTCTGGTCCATGAACTGCGACAGCTGCGAAGAGCCGAAGAACTCCTTGATCGCCGCGATGACCGGCTTCGAGTTGATCAAGTCGTGGGGCATCGCCGAGTCGATGTCCTGGTGGACGGACATCTTCTCCTTGATCGCTCGCTCCATGCGCACCAGGCCGACCCGGAACTGGTTCTCGAGCAGCTCGCCCACGGCCCGCACGCGGCGGTTGCCGAGGTTGTCGATGTCGTCGACCCGGCCGATGTCGCGCTGCAGGCGCAGCAGGTAACCGATCACGCGATAGAAATCGTCCGCCGAGAGGGTCTTCTGGTCGACCGAAACCTCGGTGTCGAGCTTGATGTTGAACTTGAAGCGTCCGACGCGCGAGAAGTCGTAGCGCTTGGCGTCGAAGAACATCCCGTAGAACAGCGAGCGGGCGCTCTCGATGGTCGGCGGATCGCCGGGGCGCATGCGCCGGTAGATCTCGATCAAGGCCTCGCGCGCGTCGCGGGTGTTGTCCTTCGCCAGCGTGTTGCAGAGCGTGTTGCCGATCAGCTCCCAATCCGGGAAGAAGACCTCGAGGGTGTTGGTGCTGCGCCCGTCGAGACGCGCCGCGAGGTCCTCCGGCACGGCGTCGTTGGCCTCGAAGAGCACCTCACCGGTGTCCAGGTCGACGATGTCGGAGATGAACAGCGCGCGGCCGAGGTCGCTCATCGGCACTTCGGTGTCGAGGTGCTCGCCCGCCTCGAGCTTGGACGCTTGCGCGGCGTCGAGGGTCAAGCCGGCGAACAGGGCGTAGCGATCGCGGCGGCCGGTGCTCTTGCGGTCCCGGAGCCTCTCTGTCTCGAGCACGCGCGGCGAGAGGGTGAGCACGCAACGGGCGGCCTTGCCCTCCTCGATCGGCTGCGGTGCGAGCCGCACGGCGGTGTAGAACTGCCGCAGGATGGCATCGTTCGACTCGAGGCCGAGGGCACGCAGGAAGACCGTGCCGTGGAACTTCCGCTTGCGATCGATGCGGACTGAGAGGACGTCCTTCTGGTCGTACTCGAACTCCACCCAGGAGCCGCGGTAGGGGATGATCTTGGCGAGGAAGGTGCGCGGCCCCTCCTTGGTGAAGAACACGCCCGGGCTGCGGTGCAGCTGGCTGACGATGACCCGCTCGGTGCCGTTGATGATGAAGGTGCCGTTGTCCGTCATCAACGGGATGTCGCCGAAGTAGACCTCCTCCTCCTTGGCGTCGCGCATCATCCGCGTGCCGGTTTCGGGGTCCTTGTCATAGACGAAGAGGCGGAAGGTCACCTTGAGCGGCACGGCGAAGGACATCCCGCGCTCCTGGCAGTCGGAGATGTCGTACTTCAGCTGCAGGTCGACCGGGTTGCCACAGATGTCGCACTTGGTGACGCGGTTCTTGTTGACGAAGCCGCACTCACTACAGGTGACGGTCTCCTCGTGCGGGTGGTCGGTGGCGATCTTCGCACCGCAGCTGGTGCACACCATGCGGAGATACTCGAGTCCCTTGAGCTCACCGCACTTGCACTCCCAGTCGCCGATCGAATAGCGCACGAAGTCGAGAGAGCACGTCTCGCGGAAGTCCGAGAACGGGAAGATGCTCGAGAAGACGGCCTGCAGCCCCTGGTTCGCCCGCTCTTCGGGGAGCAGGTTCATCTGCAGGAACCGTTCATACGACCGACGCTGGACGTCGATCAGGTTGGGAATGGGGAGGGTCGCCTTGATGCGGGCGAAGTCCTTCCGCTGACTGGGCTGCCGGTAGTTTGCCTGTGTCATATCGCCTTTCCTGCTACCTGGCGTGGGTACTCGAGGACGCCGGGTTCAACCCGCGTGGGCGACTCGGTCTGACAGTCCGAAAAACCAAATGCGGCAAGACAAGAGAAACCATGCCCCAACTCTGGCCCCCTTCGCGGTTGGGCCAGAGTGGGCATGGTTCGCTCTGAGCAGAGTAGCAAGTGCGCTTCAGTCTGAGCCTTGGGGTGCGGCAAGGGCGCCTCACCCGGTCCGTCCCTCGTTCTGCCTTGGTGCCGGCCGTAGAGCTGTCGCGGCCCTGCCGCGACCCTGCACGACCTCTTGGATCGAGAGCTGGCTTACTTGACCTCGACCTTGGCGCCGGCGTCTTCGAACTTCTTCTTGATGTCGGCCGCCTCTTCCTTGGTGACGCCCTGCTTGATCGGCTGGGGTGCACCCTCGACCAGGTCCTTGGCCTCCTTCAGACCGAGGCTGGTGACCTCGCGGACGGCCTTGATGACGTTGATCTTGTTGGCGCCGATCTCGGTCAGGATGACGTCGAACTCGGTCTTCTCCTCGACCGCCTCAGCCGCAGCCGCGCCACCACCGACCATCGCCACGGGCATTGCAGCAGCCGCCGCGGAAACGCCGTAGTGATCCTCGAGAGCCTTGACGAGGTTGTTGAGGTCGAGCACGGTCATCGAGTCGATCTGCTTGATGAAATCTTCGGTCGCGACTGCCATTTCCCTCTCCTTGTTCCACCGACCAGACCCCAAGGGGGCCGTTGCGGTATCTCTTTAGGCCACGCCTTCCTTCTTTTGACGGATCTGGTCGAGGACGACCACGAACTCTCTGGGGACGGCTGCCAGCGTCCTGACCAGCCGCGTGATGGGCGACTGCAGCAGGAAGAGCAGCTTGGCGATCAGCTCCTCGCGGCCAGGCAGCGAGGCGATGTCCTTCACCTGATCGCCAGCGATGGGCTGACGATCCACGACGCCACCCTTGAACTGGATAGCAGGCACGTCCTTCGCGAACTGCGTCAGCGTCTTCGCCAGCGCGACGGGATCACCGTAGGTGAACGCTACGGCCGTCATGCCGGTGAAGTGCTGTTTGAGCTCGCCGAGCGCCTTGCCGTCGAGCGCCCGCAGCGCCAGGGTGTTCTTCACCACCACATAGCTGCCACCGCTCTGCCGGACCTTGTCGCGCAGATCGGTGACCTGCGGCACATTGACCCCCTGGTAGCCCACGACGAAGGCATGAGGGGCCTCGGCGAGCGATGACTCGTACTCCTGAATCAGCTCGGACTTGGCTTGTCTGGTGAGTGCCATGGCTCCCGTCTCCTCAGGCTTCCGCCCCACCGAGGGCGTTCTCGTCCACCTTGACCCCGGGGCCCATGGTCGAGGAAATGTTGACCGACTTCACGTAGCGTCCCTTCGCCGCCGCCGGCTTGGCGCGGAAGACGGCCGAGATCAGCGCGTCGGCGTTCTCCCTGAGGTGGTCGGCCGCAAACGACGCCTTGCCCAGGGGAGCATGGATGATGCCCGTCTTGTCGACCCGGAACTCCACCTTACCGGCCTTGATCTCCTGGACGGCCTTGGTGACGTCTGCGGTCACGGTGCCCGTCTTCGGGTTCGGCATCAGGCCACGGGGACCGAGCACACGACCGAGACGGCCGACGACACGCATCATGTCGGGCGTCGAGACGACGGCGTCGAAATCCAACCAGCCCTCGAGGATCCGCTGCGCCAGGTCGTCGCCACCCACATAGTCGGCACCGGCTTCCTGGGCTTCCTTGATCTTCTCACCATCCGCGAACACCAGCACCGAGACCGTCTTGCCGATGCCGTGCGGCAGGACCACCGTGCCACGCACCATCTGGTCAGCATGGCGGGGGTCGACGCCCAGGCGCATCGCAATCTCGACCGTCTCGTCGAACTTCGCGGTGGCGTTGTCCTTGGTCATTCCAATCGCTTCGGCGAGCGGATAGGCCTTCTTCTCGACCTTGGCGCTCGCGGTGCGAAATCTCTTTCCGTGCTTTGCCACCCTTGCCTCCTTCAGGATCCTGCTGAAGAGCCGCGCCTTGCTTGCCGCCCCTTAGGCGACGATCTCGAGCCCCATCGAACGCGCCGTGCCCGAGATCGTCCGAATCGCGGTCTCCAGGCTGGCGGCGTTGAGGTCCGGCATCTTGGTGCGGGCGATCTCTTCCACCTGCGCTTGCGTGACCTTGCCGACCTTGTTCTTGTTCGGCTCGCCGGAGCCCTTCGGGATCCCCGCCGCCTTGGCCAACAGCACGGCCGCCGGCGGCGTCTTGGTGATGAAGGTGAAGGTGCGGTCGGCATAGACCGTGATCACGACCGGAATCACCAGACCCTGCTGCGCCGCCGTCCGGGCGTTGAACTGCTTGCAGAAGTCCATGATGTTGACGCCGGCCTGACCCAGCGCCGGGCCGATCGGCGGCGCCGGCGTCGCCTGGGCGGCATTGACCTGCAACTTGATCTGACCTACGACTTTTTTCGCCATCCTTGCCTCGCACCAAGAACGCCAGGGTCACGCGGCGCTCTCAAGCCATATCGAGTCCCTAGAGCTTCTGAACCTGTACGAAGTCGAGCTCGACCGGCGTCTGGCGTCCGAAGATCGTCACCATCACCTTGAGAGTGTTGCGGTCGAGGTTGATCTCATCCACGATGCCGGAGAAGTTGTTGAACGGGCCGTCGATGATCTTGACTGGCTCACCCTTCTCGAACACGTACTTCGGCTTCGGCTTCTCCTTGGCGGTCACCACTTGCTCGAGGATCTGGTCGACCTCGGTCTGGGTCAGGGGGGTCGGCTTCTTGCCAGTACCGACGAAGCCGGTGACCTTGGGGGTGTTCTTCACCACGTGCCAGGCCGCGTCGGACATCTCCATCTCGACGAGGATGTAGCCGGGGAAGAACTTGCGCTCGATCTCGCGCTTCTTCCCTCCCTTGTACTCCACCACCGTCTCGGTCGGGATACGGATGTCGCCGAAGGCGGTCCCCATCCCGAGCGCGTCGGCTCGTTGGCGCAGGGTCTCCTTCACCCGCTCCTCGAAACCGGAGTAGGTGTGAACGATGTACCAACGCCTCTCGATGTCGCTACCGTGATCCATGTACGCCTCGGCGCCGGACATTAGCCCAGCGTCTTCACGATCCAGCGATACCCAACCGTGATCGCGGCATCGACAAGCCAGAGGTAGACGGCAAAAATCACGCTCGTCACGACCACGACGGTGGTAGTCCCAACCACCTCATCGCGCGAGGGGAAGGAGACCTTGCTCATCTCCATCCGCACCTCGGCGAGGAACTTCTTGGATTTCTCCAGCCAGTTGAAGCGCTCCCAGTTCATACCGTGTGCTGTCGTCCTTCGAGGTTTGGCAGGCCAGGAGGGATTCGAACCCCCAACATCCGGTTTTGGAGACCGGCGCTCTACCAGTTCGAGCTACTGGCCTTCCCAGGTTTGCACCACGAGCTACTCGACGATCTCGGTCACGGTGCCGGCGCCGACGGTACGGCCGCCCTCGCGGATGGCGAAGCGAACACCCTTCTCCATCGCGATCGGAGCGATCATCTCCACCGACACCGCCGTGTTGTCGCCCGGCATCACCATCTCCGTGCCTTCCGGCAGCGTCACCACGCCCGTTACGTCCGTCGTACGGAAGTAGAACTGCGGACGGTAGCCGTTGAAAAACGGCGTATGACGACCACCCTCTTCCTTCGACAGCACGTACACCTCGGCCTTGAACTTCGTGTGCGGCGTGATCGAGTTCGGCTTCGCCAGCACCTGGCCACGCTCCACCTCGTCCTTCTTCGTGCCGCGCAGCAGAACGCCGATGTTGTCGCCCGCCTGGCCCTGATCGAGCAGCTTGCGGAACATCTCGACGCCCGTCACGATCGTCTTCACGGTCGGACGGATGCCGATGATCGCCACCTCGTCCTGCACCTTGACGATCCCGCGCTCCACGCGACCCGTCACCACCGTGCCACGGCCCTGGATCGAGAAGATGTCCTCGATCGGCATCAGGAACGGCTTGTCGACGTCGCGCTCCGGCACCGGAATGTACGTATCGAGGGCGTTGTACAGACGGATGATCGACTCGTCCGCCATCTCGCCCTTCTCGCCCATCAGCGCCTTGACCGCCGCGCCACGGATCACTGGCACGTCGTCGCCCGGGAAGTCGTAGGCCTTCAGCAGGTCACGCACCTCCAGCTCCACCAGGTCCAGCAGCTCGGGGTCGTCGATCAGGTCGCACTTGTTGAGGAACACCACGATGTACGGCACGCCCACCTGACGAGCCAGAAGGATGTGCTCCCGCGTCTGCGGCATCGGACCGTCCGCCGCCGACACCACCAGGATCGCACCGTCCA
>CAYQRE010000067.1:0-6499 GCA_964420075.1 uncultured Thermoanaerobaculia bacterium
GGGTGGGGATGATGATCTTGCTCGTCTTGCCGCAGCCGGAGGGCCCGAAGATCCCCACGTGGCGGCGATCCGGGGCATGGAAGGGCCGATGCCGCATCCCCACCCGCTCGCCGCCGACCACGACCCCCGTCTTGCCCTCCCGCAGCCCCAGCTTGGCGATCTCGGCCGAGGTGGCGAAGCGCGCCGAGCCCTGCGTGTCCCCCTGGCCGCGAGACCTCCCCAGTCCTCGCAGGCCGGCGACCACCACCGCACCTGCCAGCGCGACGAGGAGGGCATGGTCGAGGCGCTGCCGCTCGCTGCGCAGCGCTGGATCCACCCTCTGGGCCTGCACCAGCTCCGCCCGCCACCTCGCCCAGGCAAGAGGCGGATAGAGCCGGCCGGTGGTCAGCGCCAGCGCCGCCGGCAGCAGCAGGGCCCCGACGACCAAGGTCACCGGCTCGCGAGGCTTCTTGGCCACGAGCAGGACGAGGCTGATCACCGAGGCCACGGAGAGCACCAGGCCCACCAGCGGTGGCACACGCAGCCACGGCCCGCCGAGCCCCGGATGGAAGCTCATCTCGCCCGCCCACCAGGTGGAGGCCAGCGTCGAGGCGCCGAGGAGGGCGAGCGGCAGGCCGAGCAGAGGCGAGAGATCCTTCGCTCCGGCTCCGGTGCCTGCGCCAGGAGGGAGGTGGTAGGGGAGGTTCACAACCGCACCTGCATTAGGCCCTCACCCCCTCGATCCCCCTCTCCCACACGTCCGTCCACCCTTCCGGGAGAGGGGGAGGCTCCGTGGAATTGGTTGCGGCTTCGTCTTCCCCCTCTCCTGGTTGGGTGCGTGGGAGGCCAGGAGAGGGGGACCGAGGGGGTGAGGGTCTTTCCTCTTCTTGCTCTCACAACCTCATCCCCCTTCCGACCGCCCTCGCCAGCCCTGCCCGCGCCGTCCTCGTCGCCTCCAGGGCCAGGCGGACCACGGGGATCCGCATCGCGAGATGGCCGGCAATGAGCGGCGAAGGAAAGGCGTTGGCGAGGTGGGCCTCGGCCGCGTTGGGCTTGAGCCCCAGGTAGCGGGCGCGATGGAGCCAGGCCGCGCGCCAGACGATCTCGCTCTGGCCTTTCGGCACCGGATGGGGCTCGGGCAGGCCGCGGGCCTGGCGCTCGGTGAGCTCGAGGCGCCGCTGGAGGCCGATCGTCAGGCGTGAAGCCTCGGAAAGCGCCTTGAGAGACTCCGCGCTCGCGTCGCCGCGCGCGACGGAGCCGGCTAGCTCGCGGATCCGCGCGAGGGCCCCGTCTTGCTCCTTGGCCCAGGCAGCTGGGTCCCGGCCGAGGCCCGCCAGGCGCTGCGGTTTGGGCACGACGCGGTCCACGGCGTAGATCGCCTGGTTGAGGCGGCGCAGGTCCTCTGCGGCCTGCTCACCTCGAAGCACCGCGTCGGCTGCCAGCCGTAGCCGGTCAGCCGGCGCGAGCTCGCAGCGATCGGCCGCGGATCGCAGGTCCTGGAGGCGCAGCACTCCCATCTTGAGGGTCTCGCTGCTGGCGGGCTGGACGGCGATCGCAGTGCGCAGTCGATCGAGATCCAGCTCCTGCTGAGCGGCGGTCAGCCGCAGCCAACGGGCAGAGAGCTCGTCGACTTTCGTCACCACGGCCAGCGCGCGGTCGAGGTCGCTGCCGTGCGCCGCGAGCCGATCGGGCGTTCCCTGCTTGTAGAGGGCGAGCCAGCTGGCTTCCACCTGGCGAAGGTCGAGCGTCAGCTCGCGCTCGACGCCTTGCAGGGGCTGGACGAGCTCTCGCTTGCGATGGGCGATCTCGCTCTCCAAGGTCGAGAGCTCGACGGGCAGCCGCGACGAGAAGGGCTCCTGGGCCAGCAGCTCGCGGTTGGCGGCGAGCGCGCGATCGATCAGTGCCGCATCCGTGACCTCCTTCAGCTCGTGCGTCTCGGGCAGGCGGTAGGCCCGCGCCAGGGCTTCGATCCTGGACTGCAGGGCCTCGTGCTCGGGGCTCGGCAGCGTTGGCCGCGGCTGCGCAGGGCAGCTGGCCACGACGAGCGGCACGGTGCGCAGCTCCTCGATGCGCGGCAGCTCGCGGGCCGTGTGGTCCACGGGCTCGCGCAGCCGGGCCTGCCGGAGCTCGTGGAGGATCTCCCGCGAGGACGAGAAGGGCGCTGCCCGCACCTCGAGGAGCGCGGGGGTGATGACCTTTCCGCCCTCCGGGTAGCTGTGCCCGGGCAGGCGCACCGCGTTCTGGAAGACGCCACGCTGATCCGGCAAGCCGTGCTGCGCGACGAGGTGGTCCCGCAGCGCCCGTGCTTCGTCCTCGCTGAGCGCCTTGTGCGGTCGCAGCAGCACGTCGAAGTGCTCGCCGACTTTCACCACCCAGGCTGCTTCGCAGCCCTTGGCGCGGAGGCTTTGCAGCTGCTCGGCATCCAAGCCCCGGAAGCCCAGGACGGGATCGGCCCTCGGTTCGGGAGAGAGCAGGATCGCTTGGCGGGAGTGCTGGCTTGCCAGCTCCGGCCGGAAGCTCTCCAGCGCCCGGCCGCCGAAGTCGAAGCGGGTGCCCGCCGTGTCCTGCCGCTCCAGGCGGTAGCTCGGGTCGAGCAGCAGCTGCGGAGACACCGCCGTCAGCCGGTACCTGCCGTCCGGGATGGGCAAGCCCTGCTCGGAAGCGGAAACGCCAGACTGCGGGCCGGGTGGAGTACGGAGCGGTTGCATGGTCACCTCCAGACTCGCCGGTAGACCCCCAGCACGCTCGCCGCCGGCACCGGCCCGAAGTAGCGCCCATCGAAGGACGCTGCGTCGTCGCCGAGCAGCAGCACTTCGCCAGCGGCTACGGTGAAGGGGAAGGTCACCCGCTGCGGGATGGACCGGCCTTGTCGATCGAGCTGGCGGAGAGCTCCCGCAGGCCACTCGTGGTCGTCGATCGCAAGGCTGCCGGCTCGGAGTTCGACGACCGTTCCGGCTGTGGCGGCGAGATGCTTGAGCACCGGCGCAGAGTCGCCAGGGCACAGGCCTCCCGCCGGCAGATAGCCGCGCTCGACCGCCAGCTGAGCCACGGCCTCGGGAAGGCACGCCGCGAGCAGATCCCCGATCGCTGCCTCATCCCCCGCGCGCAGGTAGAGGCCGACCGGCACGCTGGCGCTCTGGTTCCAGAGGAGCAGGGGGGCGCGACCGGGCAGCCAGGCGGGAAAGGCGAGGAGGAAGGTGGCGAGGAGAAAGCAGAGGGAGATGCCGAGAGGCACCTCACCCCCTGGCCCCCTCTCCTGGCCCTGCCGCCGTCCTCCCAGGAGAGGGGGAGGCGCAGGTGAGAAGCTTCGATTGAACGACGGAATCCCCTCTCCCGGGCGGTCGGGGAGGTCGGGCTGGGAGAGGGGCCAGGGGTGAGGGCTCATTGCGTCAGCGCCCTTCTGATCGGGTTGGTGAGGGTCTGGGTGACGGTGCGCGCCGCTGTGTAGGCGAGCCAAAGGGCGCGCCCGGCTGCCGGGACGGCGGAGGCCACGCGGGCGGTGTTGGCCAGCTGGGCCTGGGCCACTTCGGGCAGCAAGCCCTTCTCGACCGCCCGGTGCAGCCAGGCGAGGTTCCAGGCGGAGGCGGAGATGCCAGCGGGCGGACCACCGGGCTCGATGACGCCGAGCATCTTCCGCTGCAGCTGCTCGATGTGCTGGTGAAGCCCGACAGCCTCGGAGGACCGTGCGAGGAGTGCCACCCTACCGGCCGGGTCCATGTCGCCACCCTGGGCGGCGCGGGTCGCGAGGGGCACGATGTCCTCGCGCAGAGCGAGGTAGCGCTCGACCAGGGCCTTGGCGTCGGTGAGGTCGGCCTTGAGGGCTGCGGGCGTCGGGATGGCTTCAGCCGGCAGGCTCCTCACCAGTTCGGCGTTCAAGCGCCGTAGGGCCTCGGGCGAGAAGTCCCCTTGCCGCACACGGTCGGCGGCCGCGCGCAGGCGCTCGCTCGGGTCGGCGAGGTCCACCTGGAAGCGGCTCTCGATCGCCGAGCGGCCCACCAGGGCGCTCTGGTGGTGGCTCCAAGCGCTCAGCGTCTGCTGGTGCCCGTTGGCCGCGGCGAGGGACTCGCGGAGGCGTTCCGGGCCGGGCGCCGCCCGTGCGCGGGCCAGCTCGGCGGCGTCCCGCAGGGTGAGCCGCTCGCGGGAGGCCGCTTCCCAGGCTGGCAGCGCCTCGGCCCGGCCTGCTCGTAGCCCGCCCTGGAGCTGCCGGATGGAGCCCTCCACAGCTTCCAGCCGGCGGACGATCGCCGCGAGCTCCTCGCGGCTCGGTGAGAGCACGGCCTCTCGCCCGGCCCGCCGACCCAGCTCAATCTCCCGACCGAGGCCGGCCTGGTAGCGCTCGATGAGGTCGCGGTCGACCGGCTGGGCGCTGACGGCCGCCGCCAGCCTCTCGCGATCGAGCAGGGCCTGGTCCTGGAGCAGGCCAGCGTGAGCCCGCACCGTCCGCTGGTACTCCTCGACGGCTTCGCCGTGCGCCTGGACGGCCACCTGATAGCGATGGATCCCGTCGAGCGTCGGCGTCTGCTCGACCTGCCGGGCCAGGGGCTCGAGCTGCTGCAGGCGCTCGCCGGCCCAGTCTTCCGTGCGGTAGAGCTGGATCTCGGCGATCCGCACCCGCCGCGCAAGCTCGGTCTCGATCTCCAGCAGCTGGCTGACACCGGGATGCTCGCTGACCGCCGCCGTCGGGTTCTGTCCAAGCGGTGCCAGCACCTCGCGCTGGGCAGCCCGGGCGTGCTCCACGAGCTGGGCCTGGTCGTGCTCGCTCCACGCCGTGGCATCGACCGAGAGCCCGAGCCGCCTTGCCGCCTCGACCTGCTCCTGGAGGCCGGCTACCGGCGAGTCCCGTGGCAGCACCAAAGGCGGCTCGACCTCTACCGAAAGCTGCTGCGGCAAGCGGCTCGCGAGCTCCATGACCGCCGCCCGCTCGGGAGCGTCGCGGATCGCCTCGACGAAGCGCTCCGAAGCCGAGAAGGGCTCCTCGCGCAAGCCCACCAGCTCGGCCACCTCACGCCGGCCGCCGGGCAGCTGGACCGCCGCTCCAGGCAGGCGCACGGCATCCATGAAGACACCCGTCTGCACCGGGAGCTCGAAGTTTTTGATCAGCAGATTGCGGAGGGCCGTCACCTCGCTCGGGCCGAGTCGCTCATGGGCCCGCAGCAGCACGTCGTAGCGCTCGCCGACTCTCACCGTCCAGGCGGGCTCGTAGCCGGCTCGTTCGAGGGCGCGCACGTGATCGGACGAGAGGTCGCGAAAACCGAGTACTCGCTCTTCGCGCGGAGGTGTGCGCAGCAGGAAGACTCGCGAGCCGTTGAAGGAGTCGATCCAGCCCCGCGAACGAGCGATCGTCTCGTGCTCCCAGCCGAAGCGCGGTTCGACCAGATCCTGGCGTTCCAGTCTCTCGAGGAACGGCCCCACCTTGCGGGCGTCGACCGCCGCGATGTCGTAGCGGCCCGGTGGAATGGCAAAAGGGCCCGGTAGTGCGCTCGGTGCCGGCTCGACCGGCGCGGCAGCGGCTTGACCATCGGTGATCGCCATCGCAGTGATCCTCCCTGGGTAGCGTTCGGAAAGGTTTCTGAGCAGCGGCGCATCGCGCCTGGGATCGAAGTCGACCCCAAACGAGGTCAAGAGTCCCTCGCCCTTGAAGGCGCGGCCGAGCTGGGAGCCCTTGAAGCGCGTGCCATCCCGGCCGAACGAGAAACCTCGGACTCGTCCGCCCGAATCGATCATCACGCGCACCTCGAAGTCGCGGGTTGCGAGGCCTTCGAGAAGCTCCGGCAGCGTGCGCGCCCGACGCGCGACCTGGGCGATCTCCTTCTGGAAGGCCTTGCGCTGCGACGCTTCGGCGCCACGCTTCTCGACGTGATGCTCGGGGGACTTGGCGGCATGAAACTGCGCCGTCTTGGACAGTGCCACCTCGCGCAGGTGCCAGAGCTTCTCGATCTCCCGCGCAACGCGCTCCGAGCGCGGCCAGTCCCAGCTCTCGTTGACCTTGGAACCATCGAACGAGGTGGGGGTGGTGACGATGTGAAGATGCGGATGCGAGGTGTCCGTGTGGAGGTAGGCGGCGAACGGCGCGTTGCCATAGCCCATCTTCTCCAGGTAGTGCGCGAGCACCTTGCGGAGCTCGTCGTCGCTCAGCTCCTCGCCCGGCGCAAACGAAAGGATGATGTGCTTGACGTACCGCTCGAGGCGCGGGCGGAACAGCCGCGAGAAGTCGGCCAAGTCCTCCGCGAGCTCGCGCGGCGTCTCCCCGCGAAGGGTCGTGTCGAGCAGCCGGCGCTCTGGCTCGTCGTGCCCTTGCAGGTACTCGAAGAGCCTGCGCGCGTTGGCGTGCTTGCGGGGGATCTTGGTGATCACGCGCGCGGCTCCTTGCCGTCGAGAAGCGAGCGCAGCGCACGGTAGAGAGCGAGGATCTCGTGCACCGCGGGCAGCAAGGCGAGCGGCGCCGAACGCGTGTGGATCGCCCGCAGGAGCTGGTTGAGGTTATTGCCCTGGCGGCGGAGCTCGTGGAGAACGTCGGCCG
>CAYQRE010000068.1:0-6353 GCA_964420075.1 uncultured Thermoanaerobaculia bacterium
CGCCCACCGTGCGCATCCGGGCCGGCGAGCGCTTCGTCGTCTACCTCAACCGGGACCTCGGGCTGTGAGCCAGGAGATCCTCCTCCTGCCTCTCGACGCGATCGAGCCCGATCCGGGGCAGCCGCGGCGGCTCTTTGTCGACGACAAGCTCGAGGAGCTGGCGCTCAACATCGAGAAGTCGGCCGGCGCTTCCGCCGAGCCGTGGATCGATGGCTTGCTTCATCCCATCGTCGTCTACGAGAGCCCGGCCTGGGTCGAAGGCATGCCTGGGCCTCGCTATCGCCTGCTCGCCGGCGAGAGGCGCTGGCGCACGTACTGCCTCCGGCGCTGGCCGGTGATTCCAGCTCGGCTCATGCGAGCGCCAGCGAGCGATTTCCAGCTGCGGCTCACCCAGCTCAACGAGAACCTCGGCCGCGAGAACACGACGCTCTGGGAGGACGCTCAGGCGATCCAGGACGCGTTGCACCTCTGGCGCTTCGAGCATCCCGCTGGCACGGCACGGGAGTTCGCCGAGGACCTCGGCCGCTCCGCCTCCTGGGTGTCCCAGCACCTCGCCCTCACTAAGGCCGAGGGCACCCTCAAACAAGCGCTCGTCGAGGGCCGCATCCGCCACGTCGAGGCGTACCGCGCCTTCGCCCAGATCGATCCCACGCTGCGGATCGAGATCCTCAACCGGGTGCGACGCAGCGGCGAACCGATCACGTTGTCTCTCGCTCGCCAGTACCTTCCCCGCGGGCAACGCCTCCGCGGCGTTGCGGAGGCACCGTCAGCCACTCCCGCGGAGAGTACCCAGTCTGAAATCGAATCGCCGCCTCCGGGCACTCCCGAAGAGCTCTCGCCGGCCGTCGTCCACGCCGAGGCGCCGGAGCTGCTGGCCTTGCTCCTGGCGCCCTACCAGGCCCGATTCGTGCTGTTTTCCCTCAACCATCCCATCCCCGAGGAGGACTCTGAGCTGATGGCGGCGCTCAACACGGCGCTCGCCAAGATCCCGGCGTAGTCCCCGCCGCAACCGAGGCCTTTTTGAACCGGGGGCAAGACCCCCCAAGCGACAGCTCTGCCCGGACGAAGCCCGCGAGAGGCGCCTGGCAGAGCTCGAACCGAGCCGCAAGGCTCCAGAACGAGAGGTTTTTCATCATGCGAACGATCCGCGCTCTATTGCTCTTGGCAGCCCTCGCCGCCGGATTCGTGTCTGCGGCCCACGCGCAGGGAACGGCCGTGCCCTCCGCCTCGCTCCTTGCTCTGGTCGAGGACACGGACGGCTCCGGCACCACCAACTGCGGCGACCACATCCGCTACACCCTGACTCTCGACGGCGCCGACCTGGTCGCCCTCCAGGGCGCGCACTTCGAGGTGACGATCCCGACCAACGGCCGCCTCGATCCCGCGAGCCTCGGCATCTCGCAGCCCGTGCCCGTCCAGGGACCGGTGGCGATCCTCTCCGGCAACCAGCCCGGGGACTCGCAGATCTCGCTCGATCTCGGCCAGGTCTGCGTCACCGGCACCTGCCCGACGACGGTCAACGGCCCGACCGTCGCCTGGACGGTCGAGATCGTGGCTCCCAACCCGTTCAACTTTCTCCGCGTCCAGGGCCAGCTCTCGGGCGCCAACTTCCCCTCGATCCTCACCGACAACCCCGCTCTCCCCGGCACGACCGATCCCACGACGGTGACCTACGAGCCCTGCGCCGGGCCGCCGTCGCCCTCGGTGCACGTCGAGGCGACCCTCGCCGACGCGCTCGCCGCTGACCAGGACGGCGACGGGGTGGCCGACCCCGGCGATCGCGTGCGCTACACGGCGCTACTGCGCAACACCGGTTCGATCACCGCCCCCAGCACGGTCTTCGCGATCACGCCCGACCCTTTCTCGCGGCTGGTGGTGGGCTCGGTCAGCACCAGCTTCGGCTCGGTGACGGAAGGCAACTCGTCGGGGGACACAGCGGTCCGGGTAGCCGTGGGCACCCTCAGCTCCGCGATCGTCACGATCCGCTACGACGTGACGGTCAATGCGAGCGTCCCGGCACCGATCAGCCAGCTCTCGACCCAAGGCAGCGTCTCTGGGCAGAACTTCCAGGCGGTGGCGACCGACGACCCCGACCAGGGCGGGACGGCGGACCCCACGACGACGCCCCTCGACTTCGACCCGGACCTCTCCCTCGCGAAGAGCGACGGCGGCGCCCTCGCCGCACCCGGGCAGCGGGTGGCCTACACCCTCACCGCAAGCAACCTCTCGGCTAGGGCCGGGGCCTCGGGTGTGGTGCTCACCGACGCCGTGCCGGCGAACACAACCTTTGACGCCGCCGGCTCATCCTCTGGCTGGAGCTGCACACCGAACGGCAACCCAGGCTCGACCTGCCGGCTGACGGTCGGTTCGGTCGCGGCCTCAGGCTCGGTGGCCCGGACCTTCGCCGTGCGGGTGGTGGATCCAATCCCGGCCGGCCTCTCGCAGCTCACCAACACCGCCACGGTCGCCGACGACGGCAGCCAGGGCCCGGACCCCACTCCCGCCAACAACACCGCGACCGACACCACTCCGATCGATCCGGCCGCGGCCCAGGTCGACCTCATCCTGACGAAGACCGACGGCGGCATCACGGCGCAGCCGGGCGAGACGGTGACCTACGTCCTGACCTACGCCAACCGAGGTCACCGCGGAGCGAGCGGGGTCCAGATCACCGAGACGGTGCCGCAGTACTCGACCTTCGCGGCCGGGCCGTCCTCGGCCAGCTGGAGCTGCACGACGCCAATGGCCGGGGGCACCTGCCGGCTGGCCCTCGGCGGCCTGGCGGGCCTCTCGGGCAACGCCACGGCTCGCTTCGCGGTCACCGTCGACGCAGCACTCCCTCCTGGAAGTCTCCAACTCGCCAACACCGCCTCGATCGCCGACGACGGCACCAATGGCCCCGACGCCAACCCGGCCGACAACACGGCGAGCGACGTGACGCCGCTCGTCGCGGCGCCCGATCTCGTCGTTGCCAAGACCCTCGCCGGGGGCTCGGAGCCCCGGCCGGGAGGCCTCCTTGCCTGGCGCCTCGACTACCGCAACGCTGGCAACCAGGGCTCCTCGGCCAACCAACTCGACGAGACGGTGCCGGCGAGCACGACGTTCGTCGCCGCTTCCTCGACGCCGGGGTGGGACTGCCAGCCCAACGCCCAGGCAGGCAGCCACTGCCGGCTCGACATCGGGAGCCTCGAGGCCGGTGAGAGCGGGAACGCCACGTTTGCAGCGCGGATCGATGCCGAGCTGCCGCCCGGCGTCGAAGCGGTCGAGAACTGCGCCGCGATCCGGCCCTACGACGCCACGCAGACCGGCGCCGGTGGCAGCAGCTGCTCCCTGGTGCCGGTCACCGAGGCGGCGCCGGACCTCTCGATCACCAAGTCGGATGGTGGGCAGACGGTCGCCCTCGGGGGCCTCGTCCGCTACACCCTCGCCTACGCCAACCTGGGCAACCAAGGGGCAACGGGCGCCGAGCTGCATGAGACGGTGCCCGAGAGCAGCACGTTTGAGTCGGCGAGCTCGACGGCCGGTTGGACCTGCTCGGTGCCCGTGGCGGGAGGGACCTGCACGCTGCTCCTGGGCACGCTCGATGCGGGAGCGACGGGCGCCGTGTTCTTCGCCGTGCGAGCCGCCGCCTCGGTGCCCGAGGGCGTCACGCAGCTGGTCAATACCGCCCGCATCGGGGACGACGGCACCAACGGAGCCGACACCGACCCCTCGAACAACCAGGCGACCGACACGACGCCCATCGAGGGAGGCGGCGGCGGTGGCGTGCCGCAGCTCGTCGCCACCAAGACCGACTACCTCGACCAGGACACCAACGCCGACGGCACCGCCAACCCCGGCGAGGAGGTGGCCTACTACGTCGAGATCACCAACCACGGCGACGCCGCGGCCCTCGGCGGCGTTTTCACCAGCCCGATCGATCCCCACACCGAGCTGATCCCCGGAAGCGTGGTGGCGAGCGGCGGGCAGGTCGTCGACGGCAACGACCCCGGCGATCGCTTCCTCGAGGTCGACGTCGCGGACCTGCCGCCCGGCGGCGTCGCGACGGTCAACTTCACGGTGCGGATCTCGACGCCGTTTCCCCCCGGCCTTGACCACATCGCCTGCCAGGGCCAGGTGGTCGGCGCCAACGTCCCCCTCTTGCTCACCGACGACCCGGATACGCCCGAGCCGAGCGACCCCACGGTCACTCCGGTGGTCGACGACGGCACAGCGACGAGCCTCGTCGAGGTGCCCACGCTCTCGACCTGGGGCCTCATCGCTCTGACCGTCGCCCTGGCTGGATTCGGCCTCTTCTACATGCGCAGCCGCACGGGAGGTGGGCAGTGAGATCGGCGTCGCAGCCCACGGAGGTCGCCTGCGACGACGTACTTGCCGCAGCCAAGGAGCTCGGCGTCCAGCTGGACCACGACGCAGTGCTCTCCCGCGCCCGGCGCTCGGCGCGGGACTCATCCTGGAGCCCGGCGGACTTTCTGCTCACCTGGGCCCAGATGATCCGCGAGACCGGCAGGCTCCCGCGGGCCCTCGCCAGGATCGCAGGGCGGGAGGAAGGCGCGTGACCTCGGTCGCGCCCTGGCTGAGGAGGGCTGCTCCGGCGGCTCTCCTCGGCCTTCTTCTCACTCGGGCCGCCACCGGGGAGCCCTGCCTCGCCCCGGTGGCCGGCTCCGGCCTCGACTCCTGGCCGAAGTGCGTTGACGTCACCTTCACCGGTCAGGGCGTCACCGGCCTGCCTCCCCTCACCTACACCTGGGAGGTCTCGAACGGCACCCGCTTCTTCGGCAACCCCGGCACCCTTTACACCGAGGTCCTCGACCCCGGCGCCTACAGCGCCCAGCTCGCCGTCTCCAACGCCTACGGCACCCGCCGCTCGCTCCCGGTCCTCTTCTCGATCGAGAGCCTCTCACCCGGGCCGACTCCCGTCTGGACCAACCTCGGGAGCCGGGTCGTCGAGCTCCAAGCCCAGGCAACCGGAGCCACCGAATACCAATGGGTCTTCGGCGACGGCGTCACCAGTGCCTGGATCCAGGGCTGCCTTGGCCGCACCGTCACTCACACCTATCCCGCCACCGGCAGCTACGCGGCGCGCCTGCGCGTCCGCAACTGCGAGGACCCACAGCAGAGCGGAGCCGTCTTCACCGTCACAGTCACGGAGGAGCCGCAGCTCGCCGTGCTCGTGTGGGCTGCCTTCTGCGACCTTGGCTTCTGCCTCTTCGACACCGACGAGAGCGTCTTGTTCACCACCCTCGTCCAGGGCAACCCCACCACCTACAGCTACGACTGGGACGGCGACGGCTTGACCGACGAGGTCGCCTCCGTCCCCGTCGCCTCGCACGTCTACCACCGCGCCGGCACCTACCTGCCTCGCCTCACCATCACCCGCGGTACTCAGGTCGCCACCTTTCTCCACCAGCTGCCGCTCGTCGTCCTGCAGGCCACTGGGTCGATCTTCGCCGATGGTTTCGAGAGCGGCACGACGAGCGCTTGGTCCCTCACCGTCGGCGAGGTGCATCCGTGAATTCCCTCGCGTCGGCCCTTCGCGCGGGCCTGCATGGGTTGCCCGAGGAGGTGGCCAAGAAGACCGCGGCGCTGGTCGAGGAGGCTGCTTCTGAGCCTGATCTCCACGACGGGCGGCCACAGGGGGCCGCCCCTACCGAGCCGCCAGCCGAAAGAGCTGTAGGGGCAGGCCCCCGTTCCTGCCCCGTCCCGCTAGCAAGCCCTCCTGGCCTCCCGAAGCTCGGGATCCTGCTCCAGCCTCGTCCCCTGATTCTCACCGGCTTGCCTTACAAGCCCACGCCTCTGCGCGAGGTGAGTCGCACGGCTCGCCTCGGGACCACGGCCCGCATGACCGTCACCTACATCGCAACGGACGCCCGCTTCGGGCTGCCCTTCGGGGCGGATCGAGCCCTTCTGGCCTGGGTAACCACGAAGGCCTTCCAGGACGGCACGGTGCGCTTCTCGTCGGTCGCGGAGTACTTCGAGGCCTTCGGCCTGCATCGCAGCGGCGCCGACTACCGCCGCTTCCGCGAGCGCTGGCAGCGGGTGTCGAGCCTCGCTCTGCGCATCGAAGAGACGGACGAGATCGAGCGGCGCGTGCGCCGCCTCTTCCTTGTGCCGACGAGCCGCGAGGCGCTCGATCTCCTCGAAGGGACTTCAGGAAGACTGAAGCCGGAGCTTGCGAGCGAGCGCTACGGCTTCGCTCTCGACCGTGAGTTCTGGCAGTACCTCCGGGACACCCGCATCCCGACGCCTCTCGCCCTGCTACGGCGCTTCCACGACCAGCCGCAGGCCTGGGACTTTGCGCAGTTCGTCCTCTTCCGCTGCTACTCGGCGCGCCAGCCCTCGCTCATCCCCTG
>CAYQRE010000069.1:0-6280 GCA_964420075.1 uncultured Thermoanaerobaculia bacterium
AGCCAGACCTGCCGTCACCAACGGCCTCGAACCATCCTGCCGCGCGGGCTCCTAGCCACCCATGGAGGCGTGCACCATGAGCGACCGGGAGCAGTCTACCCCTCGAACCGACTCTCCGACCTGGCAGGAGCTGGCCCCGTTCCGGGAGACCTTCCTGCGCCACCTGACGCAGCCCGAGGACGAGAAGGCCGTGCGGCACCTCGGCAGTCTGTTCTTCGAGATGGCCCTCGACATCAGCCGCTTCTGGCCGAAGGCCGAGGAGCCCGAGGTCGTCTGCGACCTCAAGGCGGCAGCCGCCGACCTTCGCCACCTGGAGCAGCACCTGCGAGCGAACGTCGTGGCCTCGCTGACGGCCTCGGACCTCAGTGCCCCGGAAGGGCTCCTCGCCCGCCAGGCGATGGGCTGGGCGGACCGCCTCGCCGGTGTCGCCGCCGAGATCGAGCAGGGGATCTCGGGATGAGCCGGCAGCTGAACAGCGAGAGGGTGCAGTAGGCTCCAGGGAGGGAATCGGCTTCGGTTCGGTTCCCGCCGGTTCCCGCCCGTTCCATCCCGCCGATTCCCGTTACACCACCGTTACACGAAAATGGACGGCTCGAAATCGAGGCTTCGGCCTCGCCGCTAACTACCTGGTTTTTCTTGAGTTTCCGTGGAGCCGACGGTCGGATTTGAACCGACGACCTGCTGATTACGAATTGGTCGCCTCGTGACATACCCGAGTTGGCTGGACATGGACAAGTTGCGAAGAATATTGACGTTGCGGAGGTAGAAGGTATGCTCTTTTGTGACGGAGTTGCCTCCTTTTGTACCTCAGCCGCATGCCAGGCGCATGCCGGGAATCGAATCAGCAGGACACGTCTGAATCGGGGGTTTCGCCATGCAGGTGAAGATGTCGACCAGCGCCTTGGAGGGTGCCAAGCCGGGGCCGAAGAGGTATCTCCTGCGGGACAGCAAGAGCGTTGGGCTGGCCCTCAAGGTGGAGCCGAGCGGCACCAAGACCTTCGTCTTCGAGTACCGGTTGGCCGGCCAGCCGTCGCAGCGCTACAGCATCGGTCGCTTCGGAGCGCCGTGGACGCTCGACCAGGCCCGCAAGGAGGCGGGCCGCCTGCGCTCGCTGGTCGACCAAGGGCTCGACCCCATCGGCCAGAAGCGCACGCGCCTCCAGGCGGACCAATCAGCGCCCACCGTGGGAGACCTTTGCGAGCGGCTGCTGTCCTACCTCGAGATGCAGGAGCGACGAGCCAAGACGCTCCACGAGTACCGGCGGCTGGTCGAGCGCTTCCTCCTGCCGAAGCTCGGCCGGCTTCGGGTGTCGGAGGTGACGGCCCATCACGTTGAGCGGCTGCATGGGCAGCTCCGCGAGACGCCTTACCAGGCCAACCGGGTGCTCGCCGTCCTCAGCCGCGCCTTCAACCTCGCCGAGCGTTGGGGTTGGCGGCAACCCGGCAGCAACCCCACTCGCCATATCGACCACTACCGCGAGGTGCGCCGGGGCGCCAAGAAGGGAGCGATGCTCTCCCCCACCCAGATCTCTCGCTTGCTCGAAGTTTTGGACGAGGAAGAGCAGGCGGGAACAGACTTCATCACGATCGCCGCGCTTCGTTTCGCGTTCTGGACCGGCTGGCGGATGCACAGCGAGATCCTGCGGCTGCGCTGGGCGGACGTGGACCTCGAAACCGGGCTCGCACGGCTGCTGCGGACGAAGACGGCCGACGAGGAGCATCGGAGCCTTCCCGACGAAGCGCTCCAGGTACTTCGAGCGCTGCCACGGCCCGAGGGATGCCCCTGGGTCTTTCCCGGCGCCGACCTCAGCCGGCCGCGCACCACCGTGCGGCGGATCTGGGATCGGGTCCGTGAGCGGGCCGGCCTCACGGGCCTCGACGACCTCGGCGCCTTCCGAGTCCATGACCTGCGGCACAACGCCGTGAGCTGGGACGTCTCCCGCGGCGTGAGCCTCAAGGTGGCCGGCGCCAATGTCGGCCACAAGAGCGTGCAGGCTACCGAGATCTACAGCCACTTCGCCCCGGACCACTTGAGGGCGGCTGCCAACGCGCGGTCGAGAGCGATGAAGGAGGCGGCGGAAGGAGTGGCGGCGGTGCGGCGGAAGTGAGCCGCTCCACAGCGATCGACAGAAGAAGCCTTTGGGTGCCTCGTTCTCAGTGTCGACCTGCTGGCCGGATTCTCACTCGCGACGGGTCGACCGTGACGAGGGCGCCAGCCAGGAGGTCATCCCCGTAGCGCCCCAGGATCTCCAGGCAGGCGAGAGCCTGCTCGCGAGCCAAGAAGCCCACGAGGCGAATGATCCCCGAGTGAGCCTGGCCTCGGACCACTGCAAGCTCACCGAAGTCCTTGTCGAGCGTCACCAGCACTCGACCTTCGCGGCTTGCCGTCGCCAGGATCTGCTCATCTCCGGGATCTCCAGGCCAGTCGCCTACCCAGGCGACATCATGCCCGGCCTTGGCGAGGCCCTCGCGAGCGGGACCCCACACACAGCTGTCGAGTAGGACTTTCAAGGGGAGGGCGTCTGGAGGCGCGGCTCGACCCGTTCGTGCCCTACGACCCGCCGCGCGTAGGTCAGGCAAGCGAGGATGTCTTCTCGCTCCAGCCACGGATAGCCTTCGAGAAGCGTCTCAGCGCTGTCGCCGGCTGCCAGCATGCCGAGGACGTGCTCGACAGCCAGCCGATGGCCGCGCACTATCGGCTTGCCACCGAAGATGGCCGGATTGACGGTGATGCGCTCCAAGAGCTGCTCTTCGGTCATGGTAACGAGAAGGATACAACGCCTTTGGCCTGAGCCTGGACCGCAGCTGACTCGCAGCTCCGACCCTGACTCTTGCCCCGGCTTCGTGCCTCAACCGCCTCTCCATAGTCAATCAGGAATCTCTCAAGCGAGGGTATACTCCGCGCGTCCACCACCTCGCTGCTCCCTGGAGGCCCCTGGCCGGATGCGCGTCTTCATCAGCCACTCGTCGAAGGACAAGCCCGCCGTCGAGAATCTGGCGCGGGCTCTGGTGGAGCACGGAATCACGCCTTGGTTTGATGTCTGGGAGATCGCCGCCGGGGACTCCATCGTCGACAAGATCAACGCCGGGCTGGAGGAAGCCCAGGCCGGGGTGATCGTCTTCTCGGCAGCCTCCAAGGAGAGCCCGTGGGTGGCGGCCGAGGTGGCCTACCTCACCTACGCCCGCATCCAGGAGGGCAAAGCGCTCATTCCGGTCGTCGTCGGGGAGGACGCCTACGTTCCGCCGCTGCTTCGCCCCCTGGCTCGGCGCGGGATCGAGGAGGTCGAGGCCATCGTCGGGGCGCTGCGCTCGCGCACCGGAGCACCACCGGTCGCCCGCCGGCCCGAGGACGGCAAGGTCGAACGGGTGCTGGTCAGCCTCATGCGCCATGAGGAGTCCGGGGTCGGCATCACCGTCTCGATCGGCGGTGAGGAGCACTCGGCGACGACCTACGAAGAGCTGCCGCGAGCCTTGGTCGTGGCCCGCAGCGAGTTCCTGAAGGGCTTCCGCTCGGTCCCGATGCGCAGCCCCGAGCAGGCCATGAGGGCCGCGCACGAGAAGATCCTCGTGGAGCTAGGGGACGCGCTCGCGAAGCTCTGCCTACCGGGCGAGAGCGCTGCGGCGCTGACCTCGCTCCTCACGGGCTCGCCGTTGGAGACCGTCGTGGAGGTGGTCTTCGAGGCCGACGCGCCGGAGCTGCTCGGACTCCCCTTCGAGGCCCTGCGACTGCCGGGTGATGGGTCGCTCGCACTGCATCCCAAGGTCATCGTCCTGCGACGGTCGTCGGGCCGACCGACCAAGCCCTTCTCGCCCCTCGCCGGGCCGATCAAGATTCTCGTCGCCATCGGAGCGCCGGATGAGGACAAGACACTCTCTGTAGCGCTCGACCACGAGCGGGAGTCTCAGAACATCCTCGACGCGGTGGACCGCGCCCGGCGCCGCGAGACCGTCGAGGTGCGGTTCCTCGAAGTCGGGCATCCCACGCCGATCGCCGAGGCGTTCAGGCGAGACGCTTACCATGTCCTCCATCTATCGTGCCACGGCTCACCGGGCAAGCTCGAGCTGGAGACCGAGGACGGCGACGCATTCGAGGCATCCGCCAAGGAGCTGCTGGCGCCCGTGCGCGAGCTTGGCCGCCCCTTGCCTCTGGTGTTCCTCAACAGCTGCCAAGGCGGGGTCGAGGCCGAGCAGACGGCGAGCCTCGCCGGGGGGCTGCTCGAGGCCGGCGTGCCGGCCGTGGTGGCGATGCAGGCCTCGGTGTCCGACGGCTACGCCACCGAGCTGGCGGGAGCGTTCTACGAGGCGCTCGCGGCCCGCGAGCCGGTGCTGGTGAGCCGTGCGCTGGCCACCGCTCGCAAGGAGGTCGAGCGCGAGCGGCAGCAGGCCCTTCGCCAGGGCGGGGCGGCCACCTGGCAGTTTCTGCTGGAGCACGCCACAGCCACGCTCTTCGTGGCCGGTGAGGAAGGCCGCCTCGCAGACTTCTCGCTCGGCCAGCAGCCGCTTCAGGAACGGCCAGTGCACGACCTCGCGGGGCCGGTTCCCCAGCTCAGCCTGGATCAGCTCATCGGCCGGCGCAAGGAGCTGCGGGAGACGTTGGGCGTCCTGCGGGCGAAGGAGCTTAGGTGGCAAGGGATGGTGCTCACCGGGATCGGCGGCGTGGGCAAGAGCGCGCTGGCGGGGCGCGTGATGCGGCGGATGGCCGAGCACGGGTTCGGCATCGCAACTCACGTCGGCAAGCTCAGCTTGGTCGAGCTTGGCGTTGCCATCGGGGCCGCGTTGGTGCAGCGAAACGGCGAGGCTGCGATCCCGGCGGCTGAAACGCTTGCGCATCCGCAGCTCGATGACCGGCTCCGCCTTCAGCTGCTCGCCAAGGTGCTCGCCGAGGAACCGATCCTCCTCGTGCTCGACGACTTCGAGCAGAACCTCGCCATCGGCGGAGGCGAGTTCACCGACCCCGGCACAGCCGAGGTGCTCCGTCTGCTGGCCGAGAGCGCGCGGCGAGGTCGCTTGCTCGCCACCTGCCGTCATCCGATCCCGGGCTTCGAGGGTTCGCTGCATCACCTGCCGCTCGGGCCATTGACGCCTTCTGAGAGCCGCAAGCTGCTCCTGCGCCTGCCAGCTCTGGCTGAGCTGCCGCGGGCCGAGCTGGTGCAAGTGCTCCGCGTCGTGGGTGGCCACCCGCGGATGCTGGAGTTTCTCGATGCCGTCCTGAAGGGAGGCAAGGGAAGGCTCGCGAAGGTGACGGAGCGGCTCGCCCTGCTGGCGAGTGACTCCGGCATCGACCTGTCGAGCCCGCTCGCCTCCCTCAGCGAGGCGATCCAGCAAACCGTGCTCCTCGGTGCGCGAGACGTGCTGCTAGCGGACCTGCTGGCCATCGCCCGGGCAGAGCACCTGTCGGAGCCCCTGCTGCAGCTGGCGGTGTCCAACCTGTCGGTCACGCCCGGGGGCCTGGCTCACATGCTCGCCGACGCTCCGGCGGAGCAACCTGACATCGAGCTGGCGTTGGCACGGCTGGAAACTCTCTCGCTAGCTGTTCGACGGGAGGATGGCTCCGCCTGGATGCACCGCTGGACCGCCGAAGGGCTCGCCAACCTGGAGGGTTTGGAGGCTACTCAGGACCGTGCCAACCGGGCCGGGCGCTACCGCTGGTGGCGGGTCCAGAATGAGACCCAGGATCTTGGAGATGCCACCGAGGCCGTCCGCAACCATCTCGCCGGAAGGGACTTCGACACCGCGACCACCGTTGCCTTCGCCTGCTTCGACGCGCTGAGGCGCTTCCGGCAGTCGGCGCAGCTGGCGGCGCTGGCTGGCGAGATTCTGGGACTGCTGCCGCTCGACCATCCCAACTACGCCCCGGTCGCCGACGCCGAAGCCCAGGCCTGGCTCGCGCTGGGCTACACAGCGTTGGCCACCACCCGCTATCAAGCCCTGCTAGGGGCTCACCAAGAACGGGCACAGGCAGAGCCCGAACGCGCCGACTACCAGCGCGATCTGTCCGTCAGCCATGAGCGCATGGGCGACCTCTACCGCGCCCTGGGACAGGGCGACAAGGCCCGAGACGCCTACCTCCAAAGCCTCGCCATCGCCGAGCGGCTCGCCGCCTCCGAGCCCGAACGCGCCGACTACCAGCGCGATCTGTCCGTCAGCCATGAGCGCATGGGCGACCTCTACCGCGCCCTGGGACAGGGCGACAAGGCCCGAGACGCCTACCTCCAAAGCCTCGCCATCGCCGAGCGGCTCGCCGCCTCCGAGCCCGAACGCGCCGACTACCAGCGCGATCT
>CAYQRE010000070.1:0-5781 GCA_964420075.1 uncultured Thermoanaerobaculia bacterium
CGCGCAGCTGTGCAGGCGTATGCCGGCGGCTCAGGTGGTGGAGCACCACGGCGCGGTTCGCGAAGCGGTCGGCCCGCGCCAGGACCTCCTCGAGATGGAGGTGGCGGTGCTCGCCATCCTTGCCACGCATCGCCGAGCCCAGGAACGTGCATTCGAGGAGGAGAACGGGCGCCTGCAGCACGCGCGGCTCGCTGTCGAAGACCGCTGGACCGGTATCTCCGCAGTAGGCGAGGAAAATTTCCCTGATTTCCTGCTCGACCGACTCCCCCCTCCGCCGCAGGGCAGCGATCTCGGGCGCTTCCAGATGGCGCAGATCGGCCCGCAGGCGCCGCTTCCGCTTCTCCAGGAAGTAGCCCAGGCTCGCCACCCCGTGGTCGGTGCGGAAGGCCTCGATGGCGAAGTCGCGCGAGAGGTCGCAGCGCGAGCCCGGATCGAGGGGGATGAGCTCGTAGCGGTAGCTCGCGTGCTCCATCCGCTCGGCCGCCCGGATCAAGGCCTCAAGGTCGGCCGCCAGCTCGCGAGGGCAGAAGATCCGGCTGCTGCCGCGGTGGTGCAAGCAGCGCTGGGAAAGGTAGTAGGGAACGCCCAGGGCGTGGTCCAGGTGGCCGTGGGAGAGCAAGAGATCGTCCGCCCCGGCCAACGCCGGGGCCCCCCTCCCGGCGTCGAGGGCGAGGCCGGGAGGGTGGACGCGGAACCAAGTCTCCTCGCCGGCCAGCGACCAGCCCTCGATGCGCAAGCCATCGAGCTGGATCACCGCACGGCTCACGCTTCCGGCTCCTGGCGGGACGGCGGGAGGCGCTCAGATCTCGGTGTAGACCCAGCGGCGGATCGAGGCCAGACGCTGGCTCACGCTCTCCGCCTCGGGGTCGATCTGCCAGAGCGCGGCGGCAATCGACGACACCAGCGAGTTGCCGTCCTGGGGGGTGAAGCAGAAGCCGTAGACCTCGCGGCCCCGGCGCACCATCAGGGTCGGCAGCACGACGACGGTCTGCGAGAGGATGCGGCCGTAGTAGCCGTGGTCGCGGCCGAAGCTGAAGATGAGGTTGGCAGCCCGCTTGTCGGTGAGCGCCACCCGTGGGTTGGCTTGCAGCCGCTCCACCACCTGCTCGCGGGTCATCTCCCGCTGTAGGCGGAAGTTGAACCAGATCGAATGCATGTACTGCGTGTTCAGCTTGACGGCGCTCGAGAAGAGGTCGAGGTCGAGGTTCATGGTGGTGAACACCCGGTGCGCGTCGTGGGCGTGGTGGGTGCCGAACTCCGGATCGTCGTGCTTGCCGACCTGCGGCGCCGGCACGAAGTCCGAAGCCTGGGTGACATCGTTGGCGCGCCTCATGCAGACGAAGGAGGCATGCTCGAGGTTGTAGGAACCGTCCGGCTCGGCGCAGATCGTCTTCACCAAGGTGGTGATGTTGTGGGTGTTGCAGCTGACCACCTGGACGAAGCGGTCCTCACCCGGCACCAGCGCCTCGTCGTTGACGCCGCGGGCGTACGGCTTGCCGAAGCCCTCCTCGCTCCCCTGGGCGAGGAAGCCCCGCGGGCCGCTGAGGCCCTCGTAGATCTCGGCCTTGTTGTCGTTGCCGGCCGGCGTGCAATCGATGATCACCGTCGCCCGCTCGAGCGCTTCCCGGCTGTCGTAGCTCACCGGGTGCCCCAGCTTCTCGAACTGCTCGCGCACCCCGGCGTCGGCGGCCAACCGCGCCCCGCGGTCCATCAGATGGCGGATCTTCGCGCGGTCGGCGGGCATCGGCGTCCGCTTGTGGAAGGTCACCTCGTCGATCCCCATCCGCTCGCGGAAATCGGTGAATAGGCCGATCAGCGGCTCGCCGATGGTACCGGTGCCCACGATGTGCACGATCGTCTTCATAGAGCCCTCGATTCAGAGTGAAAACACGACGGATGCCGACAGGCGGGCGACCGCCGCGCGACGGTTGGATGCGAGCCGCGTTAGTATATCGCCGCTCGACAGCCACCTCGCCGACGTCGCACCGGCTCGCCGACCGCTAGTCCTCCGGCGCAGCCTCGCCCCACTCCCCGTGCCTGCCGCCACCGCGCCAGTCCGGGTCGCGGCGGGCAAACTCATCGAGGTGGGCCGGTACCTCGACCAGCGTGCGGGTCACGTCCGGAGCGCAGACGTCGTTCTCGCATTCATAGGTGTAGACATGCCAGTCGTCGCGCGGCGCGAACCCCACGAGGGTCTGGTAGTTGCCGCATTGACCGCATTTGATGGAGATGTTGCGGATGTCGATCGGGTGGTGCATGAGAGCCTCCTCGCCGCTTAGGCTAGCAGCCCTCGGCGTGCTGCTCTTGCTCGCCGGGCCGGCCCTCAGCGCCCAGGCCCCGGACACGGGGTTCAGCGGTGAGGTCTCGGTCGGCTACGTCCTGGTACCTGTGGTGGTGCGCAGCCAGGACGGCTACGTGAAAAACCTCGAGGCCAAGGACTTCCAGCTCTTCGTCGACGACAAGCCGACGCCCTTCGACAGCTTCGAGAAGCGCTCGGACGCCCCGATCTCGGTGGTCTTCCTGCAGGACCTCTCGGGCAGCATGGCCAACGCCGGCAAGCTCGACGCGAGCCGCGAGGCCGTCAGCTACTTCCTCGACCAGGCGACCCAGGCCGACGAGTTCGCGATCGCCAGCTTCGCCGGTGGCCTGACCAACGTCGAGGTGCCCTTCACCTCCGACCTCACAGCGCTGCGCGAGGCCCTCCTGCAGTGGGAGGCCTACGGCACCACTACCCTCCACGACGCCGTCTCCTGGTTGCCGGAGATCACCGGCAGCGGCAGCCACGCCAAGCGCGCGGCCGTGCTGATCACCGACGGCGCCGACAACGCCAGCGCCATCAACCCCAACGACGCGCGTGACCTGGTCCGCGCCGCGCAGGTGCCGGTCTACGTGCTTGGGCTCGACTCGGGGAGCCCCTACGAGCTCGCGCGCGATGGCCAGAAGGCCCACCGCTACGCCGATCTCTTGAACCTCCTCTCGCTCTACACTGGCGGCCACTACTTCGCCATCGAGGGCGTCGATGAGCTCAAGGAGGCAGTCGTCAGTGTCGCCGACGACCTGCGCCACCAATACGTGCTGGGCTTTCCCACCTCCGGTGTGGGTCGGCCCCGCCAGCATCGCCTGCGGGTGGAGGTCGCCCGTAGCAAAGTGAAAGTCCTTTCTCGCCAGGGCTATCAGGGGACCGCGCCGCCGCGCTGAGCGTGGCCGCTTGTTAGAAATTTGGCGATATATTAATTGAAGCACTGACCTCCAGTGCGCCTGACATGGAAGGAGACTGAACCATGAAACCGACTACGCCACTCTTGCTGCTCGCCCTTGGGCTGGTCGCCACCGGCTGCGCCACCAAGAAGTACGTTGGCCAGGAGATCGACACCGTCAACACTCGCGTCGACTCGGTGGAAGGGCAGGTCGAACAGGCTCAGAACCGTCTCTCCAAGCACGACCAAGCGCTGGCCAGCCACGACCAGCAGATCCAGCAGAACGCTTCTGCCACCCAGCAGGCCTCGAAGACCGCCCAGGAGGCGCTCGACCGCGCCGCCGCCGCCGGCAAGCTCGCCGAGGGCAAGCTTCTCTACGAGGTCTCGCTGACCGACGACCAGGTGCGTTTCGCCTTCAACAAGGCGCAGATCGGTGCCGAGGGTGAGAAGGCCCTGGGCGAGCTCGCCGATCGGCTGAAGTCCGAGAACAGGGGTGTCTACATCGAGATCCAGGGCCACACCGACTCGGTGGGCAGCACCGACTACAACTACCAGCTGGGGCTCGAGCGGGCCGAGGCCGTCCGCCGCTACCTCAACACCCAGGGCATCCCCCTGCACAAGATGTCGGTGATCTCCTACGGCGAGAGCGCTCCGGTGGCCGACAACGGCAGCCGCGAGGGCCGGGCGCAGAACCGCCGCGTCGTCCTCGTCGTCCTCCAGTAAGTCCCTCCTCTCGGGCCGGCGGGTTGCCGCCGGCCGCCGCCCGTCCCCGCAACTCCGACGCTGCCTGGCGATCAGCGCGCACGCCCAGGGATGAATCCCCGGGCTACACACCTCAGCCCCCGGCGCCACCCGCTCGGGGTGGAAACCCCGGGCGGGGTGGGAACCCCGGGCGGGACCGAAACCCTGCGATGCCCCCTCAGGCGCCGGCGCGGGCGATCTCGCGGCGAAGCTCGGCGGCGTCCGAGATGCCCTCCTGGAACAGGGTGACCTTGCCCTCGCGGTCGACTACCACCAGGGTCGGCAAGGCCTGCACACCGTACGGCGCGGCCAGCGAGTCCTCAGGATCGAGCAGGACCGGGTAGGTGAACGGCGTGTCGGCCACGAAGCTGCGGACGGTGTCCTCCTCCTCACCCGAGTTGACGGCCAGGAACTCGACGCCCTGTCCCTTGAGCTCGGCATAGAGCGGGGTAAGGATCTTGGTCTGCTCGTGACAGGGTTTGCACCAAGTGGCCCAGAAATCGAGCAGCACCACCTTGCCGCGATAGCTCGCCAGGCTGAGCGAGGAGTCCTCGAGGGTCTTGAGCTCGAAGGCCGGGGCGGCCTTGCCCACCAACGGGGCGTTGGGATCACCTCCCGGTGCAGCGGGCGGAGGCGAGCAGGCCAGGGCGAGGCCGACGAGGGAGCAGAGAACGACGACGAAGCTGCGGCGGGCGGGGGAGGTCGCGATCATCCCGCAAGGATAGACAATCCCCCGCCGCCACTCCAACCAGGCTAGCTGCAGCCGCTCGTCGAGCCGCAGTTCAGGCACTTGTAGCAGCTGCCGTTGCGCACCATGATCGAGCCACACTCATGGCAGCTCGGCGCGTCCTGCGACTGCAGGAAGGCGACCTTGGTCACCCCGTTGGCGGCCGTCGCGGCCGGGCCGGGCTCCGGGCTCGGCGGCAGCACCTCGTCGCGCAGGATCACTCCCGCCGCCTGCTTCTCCTCGCGGGAGAGGAACTTCGAGGCCAACCAGCGGAAGAGGTAGTCGATCAGCGACTTGGCGATCGGGATCTCCGGGTTCTTGGTGAAGCCGGCCGGCTCGAAGCGCATGTGGCTGAACTTCGAGACCAGCGCCGGGAGCGGCACGCCGTACTGTAGGGCCAGAGAGATCGCCGTGGCGAAGGCGTCCATCAGGCCGGAGATCGTCGAGCCCTCCTTGGCCATCACCAGGAAGATCTCACCCGGCTGACCGTCCTCGTAGAGCCCCACGGTGATGTAGCCCTCGTGGTCGGCCACCGAGAACTTGTGGGTGATCGCCTGCCGCTCGTCCGGCAGCTTGCGGCGGCTCACCCGGCCCTCCGGCGCGAGCGCCAGGGCCAGGGCCTTGGCAGGCTCCTCGGCCTTGGCCCCGCTCTCCTTCTTGGTCGACAGCGGCTGCGAGCGCTTGCAGTTGTCGCGGTAGATAGCGACGGCCTTGAGACCCAGCTTCCAGCCCTGGAGGTAGGCCTCGATGATGTCCTCGACGCTCGACTCTTCCGGCAGGTTGATCGTCTTGCTGATCGCCCCGGAGATGAAGGGCTGCACGGCCGCCAGCATCTTGAGATGGCCCATGTAGTGGATCGAGCGGGTGCCGCGGTGGGCCTTGAAGGCGCAATCAAAAACCGGCAGGTGCTCGTCCTTGAGGCCGGCGGCGCCTTCGATGGTGTCCTGCTCGTCGATATGCGCGACGATCGCCGCCACCTCGCCGGCGTCGTAGCCCAGGCGGGCGAGAGCGGCCGGCACCGTCTGGTTGACGATCTTCATCATGCCGCCGCCCACCAGCCGCTTGTACTTGACGAGCGCGATGTCGGGCTCGACGCCGGTGGTGTCGCAGTCCATC
>CAYQRE010000071.1:0-5369 GCA_964420075.1 uncultured Thermoanaerobaculia bacterium
TCGACTTCGACCCGGACCTCTCGCTCAGCAAGAGCGACGGCGGCGCTCTCGCCGCGCCCGGCCAGCGGGTGGCCTACACCCTCACCGCAGGCAACCTCTCGGCTAGGGCCGGCGCCTCGGGTGTGGTGCTCAGCGACATCGTGCCGGTGCACACGACCTTCGATGCCGCCGGCTCCTCGGCTGGCTGGACCTGCACCCCGAACGGCAACCCGGGCTCGACCTGCCGGCTGGCGCTCGGTTCACTCGCAGCCTCGGGCTCGGTGGCGCGGACCTTCGCCGTGCGGGTCGTGGATCCCATCCCGGCCGGTGTTGCGCAGCTGACGAACACGGCGACCGTTGCCGACGACGGCAGCCAGGGACCGGACCCCACTCCCGCCAACAACTCCGCGACCGACACCACCCCGATCGATACGACCGCGGCGCGCGTCGATCTCAGCCTCACCAAGACTGACGGTGGCATGACCGCCCAGCCGGGCGAGACGGTGACCTACGTCCTCACCTACGCCAACCGTGGCCACCGCGGGGCAAGCGGCGTCGCGATCACCGAGACGGTGCCGCAGTACTCGACCTTCGCTGCCGGGCCTTCGTCGGCCGGCTGGAGCTGCTCGACGCCAGCGGCCGGCGGCACCTGCCGGCTGGCCCTCGGTGGGCTGGCCGGGCTCTCGGGAAACGGTACGGCTCGCTTCGCGGTCGTCGTCGACGCGACGCTCCCACCCGGCGCGCTGCAGCTCGCGAACACGGCCGCGATCTCCGACGACGGTGCCAACGGCGCCGACGCCAACCCGGCGGACAACACGGCGAGCGACGTGACGCCGCTCATCGCGGCGCCGGATCTCGTCGTCGCCAAGACCCTCGCCGTGGGCTCGGAGCCCCGGCCGGGTGGGCTGCTCGTCTGGCGCCTCGACTACCGCAACGCCGGCAACCAGGGCTCTTCGGCCAACCAGCTCGAGGAGACCGTGCCGGCAAACACGGCCTTCGTCGCGGCCTCGTCGACGTCAGGCTGGGACTGCCAGCCGGGCCCCGCGGCGGGAAGCCACTGCCGCCTCGACATCGGGAGCCTCGATGCCGGCGAGAGCGGCACGGCGACCTTCGCGGCGAGGATCGACGCCGAGCTGCCGCCCGGCGTCGAGTCCATCGAGAACTGCGCCGAGATTCACCCTTACGACGCCTCGCAGACCGGCGCCGGCGGCACCAGCTGCTCTCTGGTACCGGTGACGGGAGCGGCGCCGGACCTCTCGATCACCAAGTCCGACGGCGGGCAATCGGTCGCCCTCGGCGGGATCGTCCGCTACACCCTCGCCTACGCCAACCTCGGCAATCAAGGCGCCACGGGCGCCGAGCTACTGGAGACGGTGCCCGAGAACAGCAGCTTCGAGTCGTCGAGCTCGACGGCCGGTTGGACGTGCTCCGCACCGACGGCCGGCGGCAGCTGCTCGCTCGCTCTCGGAACGCTCGACGCCGGTAGCACCGGATCCGTTTTCTTCGCCCTCCGAGCCGCTGCCTCGGTCCCCGAGGGCGTCACGCAGCTCATCAACACGGCGCGCATCAGGGACGACGGCACCAACGGCAGCGACACCGATCCCGCCAACAACCAGGCGACGGACACGACGCCGATCGAAGGGGGGGGCGGCGGAGGCGGCTCGGCGCAGCTCGTCGCCACCAAGACGGATTACCTCGCGCAGGACTCGAACGCCGATGGCATCGCCAACCCCGGCGAGGAGGTCGCCTACTACGTCGAGATCACCAACACCGGCGACGCGGCCGCCGTCGGGCCCGTTTTCACCAGCCCGATCGATGCCCACACCGAGCTGATCCCGGGGAGCGTCGTGGCAACCGGCGGCGTGGTCGTCGACGGCAACGATCCCGGCGACCGCTTCCTGGAGGTCGACCTCGAGGATCTGCCGCCGGGTGGCGTCGCCACCGTCAACTTCACGGTGCGGATCTCGACGCCGTTTCCGCCCGGCCTCGACCACATCGCCTGCCAGGGCCAGGTCGTCGGCTCGAACGTTCCGCTACTGCTCACCGACGACCCGGACACGCCCGAGCCGAGCGATCCCACCGTGACCCCGGTAGTCGACGACGGCACGGCCACGAGCCTCGTCGAGGTGCCCACGCTCTCAGTCTGGGGGCTGATTATCCTCACGGTGATTCTCGCCAACGTCGCGCTGGTCTACATGCGTAGCCGCACGGGAGGTGGGGAATGAGGGCGGTCTCGCAGCCCACCGAGACCGCTTGCGAGGATCTACTCGCTGCGGCCGAGGACCTCGGCGTCACGCTGGATCGGGATGCGGTGCTCTCTCAGGCCCGGCTCTCGGCTCGGGACTCGTCCTGGAGCCCGGCGGACTTTCTCCTGATCTGGGCCGAGATGATTCGCGAGACGCAGAGGCTTCCGCGTGCGCTCGCGAAGCTCGCGCAGCGCAAGGAGGGGGCGTGAGCGTCACGGCCTCTCTTTTCGCGAGCGCCGCCTCCTACCTCGGCTCTCCGCACGGAACCCACCCCGCGGGTCGCGGTACCCGGCTGGGGTCCGTTTCCCGCTGCGGTGCTCATGCCTGCGCCGGTTTGCGCTCCTCGCGGGAACCCTCGGACCCCGCCATCCACGACCCGCTGCCCCCTGCGATGCCGGACCGCTGGGGGGCGGCTCGGAGCGTGGACGGCCGGCGCGGAGGGCCTCCCGCCGTCGAGTCCGCGAGACGGTGGGAAACCGCGCCGCAGCCGGGTTCCGCGCGAAGAGCCAGGGCGGTGGAAGGTCGTTCTGCACGAACGCGGCAGGCCATCGGCGTCACCCTCTGCCTACTCCTGGGGATCGCGACGCCCGCCTTCGCTGATCCCTGCCTCGCTCCCGTCGCCGGCTCCGGCCTCGACTCTTGGCCCAAGTGCGTCGACGTCACCTTCACCGGCCAGGGCGTCACCGGCCTGCCGCCCCTCACCTACACCTGGGAGGTCTCCAACGGTTACCGGTTTGCGGGCAACCCCGGCACCCTCCACACCGAGAACCTCGACCCCGGCTCCTACAGCGCTCAGCTCGCCGTCTCCAACGCCTACGGCACCCGCCGATCACTGCCCGTCTTCTTCTCGATCGAGAGCCTCTCACCCGGGCCGACGCCCGTTTGGACCAACCTCGGGAGCCGCGTCGTCGAGCTCCAGGCCCAGGCGACCGGCGCCACCGAGTACCAGTGGGTCTTCGGCGACGGCGTCACCAGCGCCTGGATCCAGGGCTGCCTCGGCCGCACCGTCACCCACACCTACCCGGCCGTAGGCAGCTACGCCGCACGACTGCGCGTCCGCAACTGCGAAGACCCCCAGCAGAACGGCGCGGCGTTCACCATCACCGTCACCGAGGAACCGCAGCTGGCCGTGCTCGCCTGGGCCGCCTTCTGCGACCTCGGCTTCTGCATCTTCGACACCGGCGAGACCGTCTTCTTCACCACCCTGGTCCAGGGCAACCCCTCCACCTACAGCTACGACTGGGACGGCGACGGCCTCACCGACGAGGTCTCCGCCGTCCCCATCGCTTCCCACGTCTACCACCGGGCCGGCACCTACTTGCCGCGCCTCACCATCACTCGCGGCACCCAGGTCTCCACCTACCTCCACCAGCTGCCGCTCGTCGTGCTCCAGGCGAGCGGCCCCATCTTCGCCGACGGCTTCGAGAGCGGCACCACGGCAGCCTGGTCCCTCACCGTGGGCGAGGTGCGCCCATGAACAGCCTCGCCTCCGCTTTGCGCGCTGGCTTGTACGGCCTGCCCGAGGAGGCGGCAACTGAGGTCGCGGCGGCCGCCGAAGCCGAGATCCTGCGTGAGAACCCCGAGCTCGCCGGCGAGGAGCCCGGCCCTCCGTCCCAAGGCCGGCTCCGCTTCCTCCTCCAACCACGCCCCTTCATCCTCACCGGCCTGCCCTACAAGCGGGATGACGCGCAGCGCTCGGTCACCCGGGTAGCTCGCGTCGGCACGGCCAGTCGGCTGACCGTCACCTATCTCGCAACCGACCCGGCCGTGCCGCTGCCCTTCGGCGCCGACCGTGGCCTCCTCGCCTGGATGATGACCCGTGCCTTCGCGGACGGCATCGCTCACCTCGGCGCCATCCGCGAGTACTTCGTCGCCTTCGGCCTCAACGAGGGCGGGCAGGGCTACCGCATCTTCCGCGAGCGCTACCAGCGCATCACCAACCTGGCACTGCGCATCGAGGAGACCTCGGCCGAGGCACGCCTCGTCCGGCGCCTCTTCGTGACTCCGGCAGCCCGCGAGCCGCTCGCTCTGGAGCCCGGGGTAGAGGGCGACCTGCGCAACCGCGACCCCAGCCCCTACGGCTTCAGCCTCGACGAGGCCTTCTGGCGCTACCTGCGCGACACCCGCATTCCCACACCTCTCGACCTCCTGCGGGCCTTCCACGACGCGCCGCAAGCCTGGGACTTCTGCCAGCTCGCCCTCTTCCGCTGCTACTCGGCGCGCACGGCCTCGGTGATCCCCTGGGCCGAGCTCTTGCACCAGCTCGGCACCACCACCACCCATCCTCGCCGGCTGAAGTCCCACCTGGCCGGTGTTCTCCATACCGTCCGCAGCTTCTATCCCGACTTTCCTGCTCGCTTCCTCGCCGGGCTTACCGGCCTCGAAGTGCGGCCCTGGAGGATGCCGATGGGCGAGTGAGCGTGCCCGATCGCGGGCGCCAGCAGGAACGGGCGCCACCCGTCGAGAGGGTGGCGCGCTCTCAGCCAGACCCACTTCGCTTCGTCGCCAACGGCGGCGGAAGCCACACGGAGGACGTGTACCTTGGTTAGAACAGCAGCAACTACGCTTTGCCCGCGGCGGCAGCGCTCGCTCGCAGGCAAGAACAAGCTACCTGGCGAGACCTTTGGGCATCCAAGATCTGCGGAAAACTATGCGGAAAACCTGCGGATATCCTGCGGACTCTCAGGGCAATGTATGTCACGGCGCGGAGGGGAATGTGGGTCACGGAAACGGGGGAATCTGGGTCACAGATCCGGGGGAATGTGTGTCACAAAACCGCGGCCTGACGTCTTAGTGCAGGAAAGGCAGGATAAGCAGGAAAAGAAGAGCAGGACAGTAGAGCACCCTCCGCTCGGCAGCGGGGCCCGGACGAGCTCCCCGGCTTCGGCGCCGGCCGTGCCGAAATCCCCCCCACCCCGGAGCTGGGTAGGGGCCCACCTCCCGACCCTCGCTCGGCCAGCTACCACCGCCAACCGGATCGCAAGGCGCCCGATCCACCACCGAGCCAGCCCCCGCCCTGCTGGGTACGGGGAGAAGGCCAGAACCCCGGCCATCGCCTCCCGAGCTCCGACAGGGCCGCTTCCCAACCGAACCTCGATCCCAACCTCCCGGAGGTGCTCATGATCGCTCTCGACCCTCAAGCTG
>CAYQRE010000072.1:0-5259 GCA_964420075.1 uncultured Thermoanaerobaculia bacterium
ACACGGACGGCTCCGGTACGACGAACTGCGGCGACCACATCCGCTACAGCCTCACTCTCGACGGTGCCGACCTCGTCGCGCTCCAGGGTGCCCACTTCGAGGTGACGATCCCCACCAACGGCCGCCTCGATCCCACCAGCCTCTTCATCTCGCAACCGGTGCCCGTGCAAGGACCGGTGACGATCCTCTCGGGCAACCAACCGGGGGACTCGCAGATCTCGCTTGATCTCGGCCAGGTCTGCGTCACCGGCACCTGCCCGACGACGGTCAACGGCCCGACCGTCGCCTGGACGGTCGAGATCGTGGCTCCCAACCCGTTCAACTTTCTCCGCGTCCAGGGCCAGCTCTCGGGCGCCAACTTCCCCTCGATCCTCACCGACAACCCCGCTCTCCCCGGCACGACCGATCCCACGACGGTGACCTACGAGCCCTGCGCCGGGCCGCCGTCGCCCTCGGTGCACGTCGAGGCGACCCTCGCCGACGCGCTCGCCGCTGACCAGGACGGCGACGGGGTGGCCGACCCCGGCGATCGCGTGCGCTACACGGCGCTACTGCGCAACACCGGTTCGATCACCGCCCCCAGCACGGTCTTCGCGATCACGCCCGACCCTTTCTCGCGGCTGGTGGTGGGCTCGGTCAGCACCAGCTTCGGCTCGGTGACGGAAGGCAACTCGTCGGGGGACACAGCGGTCCGGGTAGCCGTGGGCACCCTCAGCTCCGCGATCGTCACGATCCGCTACGACGTGACGGTCAATGCGAGCGTCCCGGCACCGATCAGCCAGCTCTCGACCCAAGGCAGCGTCTCTGGGCAGAACTTCCAGGCGGTGGCGACCGACGACCCCGACCAGGGCGGGACGGCGGACCCCACGACGACGCCCCTCGACTTCGACCCGGACCTCTCGCTCAGCAAGAGCGACGGCGGCGCTCTCGCCGCCCCCGGGCAGCGGGTGAGCTACCTCCTGACGGCCACCAACCTCTCGGCTAGGGCCGAAGCGACGGGAGTGGTGCTCAGCGACACCGTGCCTGCGAACACCACCTTCGACGCCGCTGGCTCCTCGGCTGGCTGGACCTGCACTCCGAACGGCAATCCGGGCTCGATCTGCCGGCTGACCCTCGGTTCACTCGCAGCCTCGGGCTCGGTGGCGCGGACCTTCGCCGTGCGGGTGGTCGATCCGATCCCGGCGGGAGTCGCGCAGCTGACGAACACGGCGACCGTTGCCGACGACGGCAGCCAAGGCCCGGACCCCACTCCTGCCAACAACTCCGCGACCGACACCACCCCGATCGATACGACCGCGGCGCGCGTCGATCTCAGCCTCACCAAGACTGACGGTGGCATGACCGCCCAGCCGGGCGAGACGGTGACCTACGTCCTCACCTACGCCAACCGTGGCCACCGCGGGGCAAGTGGCGTCGCGATCACCGAGACCGTGCCGCAGTACTCGACGTTCGCAGCCGGGCCTTCGTCGGCCGGCTGGAGCTGCTCGACGCCGGCGGCCGGCGGCACCTGCCGTCTGGCCCTCGGTGGCCTCGCGGGGCTCTCGGGCAACGCCACCGCCCGCTTTGCAGTCACCGTCGACGCGGCGCTGCCACCCGGCGCGCTGCAGCTCGCCAACACGGCCGCGATCTCCGACGACGGTGCCAACGGCGCCGACGCCAACCCGGCCGACAACACGGCGAGCGACGTGACGCCGCTCGTGGCAGCGCCAGATCTCGTCGTCGCCAAGACCCTCGCCGCGGGCTCCGAGCCGCGGCCGGGAGGGCTGCTCGTCTGGCGCCTCGACTACCGCAACGCCGGCAACCAGGGCTCTTCGGCCAACCAGCTCGAGGAGACCGTGCCGGCAAACACGGCCTTCGTCGCGGCCTCGTCGACGTCAGGCTGGGACTGCCAGCCGGGCCCCGCGGCGGGAAGCCACTGCCGCCTCGACATCGGGAGCCTCGCCGCCGGCGAGAGCGGCACGGCGACCTTCGCGGCGCGCATCGACGCCGAGCTGCCGCCAGGGGTGGAATCCGTGGAGAACTGCGCCGAGATTCACCCCTACGACGCCACCCAAACGGGAGCCGGTGGCACCAGCTGCTCTCTGGTACCGGTGACGGAAGCGGCGCCGGACCTCGCGATCACCAAGTCCGACGGTGGGCAATCGGTCGCCCTCGGCGAGATCGTGCGTTACACCCTCGCCTACGCCAACCTCGGAAACCAGGGCGCCACGGGCGCCGAGCTGCTGGAGACGGTGCCCGACAACAGCACCTTCGAGTCATCCAGCTCGACGGCCGGCTGGACCTGCTCGGCCCCGACGGCTGGCGGCAGCTGCTCGCTCGCTCTCGGCACGCTCGACGCCGGTAGCACCGGAGCCGTCTTCTTCGCCCTCCGAGCCGCTGCCGTGGTCCCCGAGGGCGTCACGCAGCTCGTCAACACGGCGCGCATCAGGGACGACGGCACCAACGGCAGCGACACCGATCCCGCCAACAACCAGGCGACGGACACGACGCCGATCGAAGGGGGGGGCGGCGGAGGCGGCTCGGCGCAGCTCGTCGCCACCAAGACGGATTACCTCGCGCAGGACTCGAACGCCGATGGCATCGCCAACCCCGGCGAGGAGGTCGCCTACTACGTCGAGATCACCAACACCGGCGATGCGGCCGCCGTCGGGCTCGTCTTCACCAGCCCGATCGATGCCCACACCGAGCTGATCCCGGGAAGCGTCGTGGCGACCGGAGGCGTGGTCGTCGACGGCAACGACCCTGGCGACCGCTACCTGGAGGTCGACCTCGCGGACCTGCCGCCCGGAGGCGTCGCCACCGTCAACTTCACGGTGCGGATCTCGACGCCATTTCCGCCCGGCCTCGACCACATCGCCTGCCAGGGAGAGGTCGTCGGCTCGAACGTCCCCCTGCTGCTGACCGACGACCCGGACACGCCGGAGCCGAGCGATCCCACCGTGACGCCGGTGGTCGACGACGGCACGGCCACGAGCCTCGTCGAGGTGCCCACGCTCTCGACCTGGGGGCTCGTCGCCCTCAGCGTCGCCCTCGCCGGCTTCGCCCTCCTCTACCTGCGCAGCCAGACGGGAGGTGGCGAATGAGGGCGGTCTCGCAGCCCACCGAGGCCGCTTGTGACGACTTGCTGGCGGCCGCAGAAGAGCTCGGCGTCACGGTCGATCGCGAGGCGGTGCTTTCCCGGGCCCGACTCTCGGCGCGGGACTCGTCCTGGAGCTCGGCCGACTTCCTTCTGACCTGGGCCGAGATGATCCGCGAGACGCAGAGGCTCCCGCGTGCGCTCGCGAAGCTCGCGCAGCGCAAGGAGGGGGCGTGAGCGTCACGGCCTCTCTTTTCGCGAGCGCCGCCTCCTACCTCGGCTCTCCGCACGGAACCCACCCCGCGGGTCGCGGTACCCGGCTGGGGTCCGTTTCCCGCTGCGGTGCTCATGCCTGCGCCGGTTTGCGCTCCTCGCGGGAACCCTCGGACCCCGCCATCCACGACCCGCTGCCCCCTGCGATGCCGGACCGCTGGGGGGCGGCTCGGAGCGTGGACGGCCGGCGCGGAGGGCCTCCCGCCGTCGAGTCCGCGAGACGGTGGGAAACCGCGCCGCAGCCGGGTTCCGCGCGAAGAGCCAGGGCGGTGGAAGGTCGTTCTGCACGAACGCGGCAGGCCATCGGCGTCACCCTCTGCCTACTCCTGGGGATCGCGACGCCCGCCTTCGCTGATCCCTGCCTCGCTCCCGTCGCCGGCTCCGGCCTCGACTCTTGGCCCAAGTGCGTCGACGTCACCTTCACCGGCCAGGGCGTCACCGGCCTGCCGCCCCTCACCTACACCTGGGAGGTCTCCAACGGTTACCGGTTTGCGGGCAACCCCGGCACCCTCCACACCGAGAACCTCGACCCCGGCTCCTACAGCGCTCAGCTCGCCGTCTCCAACGCCTACGGCACCCGCCGATCACTGCCCGTCTACTTCTCGATCGAGAGCCTCTCACCCGGGCCGACGCCCGTCTGGACCAACCTCGGAAGCCGCGTCGTCGAGCTCCAGGCCCAGGCCACCGGCGCCACCGAGTACCAGTGGGTCTTTGGCGATGGCGTCACCAGTGCCTGGATCCAGGGCTGCCTCGGCCGCACCCTCACCCACACCTACCCGGCCGTCGGCAACTACTCAGCACGACTCCGCGTCCGCAACTGCGAGGATCCCCAGCAGAACGGCGCGGCGTTCACCATCACCGTCACCGAGGAACCGCAGCTCGCCGTGCTCGTCTGGGCCGCCTTCTGCGACCTCGGCTTCTGCATCTTCGACACCGGCGAGACCGTCTTCTTCACCACCCTGGTCCAGGGCAACCCCTCCACCTACAGCTACGACTGGGACGGCGACGGCCTCACCGACGAGGTCTCCGCCGTCCCCATCGCTTCCCACGTCTACCACCGTGCCGGCACCTACTTGCCGCGCCTCACCATCACTCGCGGTACCCAGGTCTCCACCTACCTCCACCAGCTGCCGCTCGTCGTGCTCCAGGCCAGCGGCCCCATCTTCGCCGACGGCTTCGAGAGCGGCACGACGGCAGCCTGGTCTCTTACCGTGGGCGAGGTGCACCCATGAACAGCCTCGCCTCGGCTCTCCGCGCTGGGTTGCACGGGCTGCCGGCGGAGGAGGGGGGAGAAGCCTCCACGGCGGTGCAGGAGGCCGCTCCAGAGGCCGGCGCCAAGGGCACAGCTGTAGAGGCAGGCCCCTGTGCCTGCCCCGTCCCCACGGCGAGCCCGCCCAGCCTTCCCCGGCTCGGCATCCTGCTCCAGCCTCGCCCTCTCATCCTCACCGGCTTGCCCTACAAGCCCACAGCGGTGCGCGAGGTGACCCGCACCGCCCGCCTCGGCACGACAGCGCGGATGAGCGTCACCTACATCGCAACGGATGCCCGCTTCGGCCTGCCCTTCGGGGCCGATCGAGCTCTTCTCGCCTGGGTGACCACCAAGGCCTTCCAGGACGGCACAGTCCGCTTCGCCGCAGTGGCGGAGTACTTCGAGACCTTCGGCCTGCATCGCAGCGGCGCTGACTACCGTCGCTTCCGCGAGCGCTGGCAGCGCGTGTCGAGCCTCGCCCTGCGGATCGAGGAGACGGACGAGATCGAGCGCCGGGTGCGCCGTCTCTTCCTCGTGCCAACGAGCCACGAGCCGGTCGGCCTTCTCGAAGGGACTCCAGGCAGGCTGAAGCTCGAGCTCGCGAGCGAGCGCTACGGCTTCGCCCTCGACGACGAGTTCTGGCAGTACCTGCGCGACACTC
>CAYQRE010000073.1:0-5106 GCA_964420075.1 uncultured Thermoanaerobaculia bacterium
GCGGGCCCGGGTGCTGGGCTGGCTGGATCGAGCCAGGCGCTGCCCGAGGCGCAGCGCGCCTACGCCGAGCTGGCCGAGGCCTACCTCAACTTCCGCCAGCGGCTGCCGGCCGGCGGAGGGCCTCGTGCGCTTCGAGGTGGGCCGCGATCTCGGCGCGCGTGCGCCACACCGGCCTGAGCTCCTTGCGGGCGAAGAGCTCGAGCTGGTCACCGCGGTGCGCTGAGCCGGGCTGCGAGGCGTTGCCGTAGCTCAGGAGAGCGCGGGCGCGCAGCGGGCTGCCGAACTCGGTGACGGCGACGTAGGACTCGCCCCCCACGGCCGTGAGCCGGCCGTCGGCCGCGGGCTCGAAGTTCACCACCCGGAAGATGCCTAGCTGCCCGGGGCCACCGTTGGCCGGCAGGTCGCGGCCGGCGAGGCGCAGGCGATGGACCTCGCCCCAGGCCACGTCGAGCCGGCCCCAGCGCTTCTCGACCTCGGCGGCCGCCGCTTCGAGCGCCGCCACCGCGGCCTTGGGATCGGCGAAGCCGTCCGGGGTGCTGAGCGGCTTGTCGGCCCGCCACTCGACGGCATAGGGCGAGGCACCGCCGCGCAGCAGGCGGTTGGCGAACTGCTCGAAGAGCACGCCACCCCGGCTCTCGGCGTCGGCGCTGCGGTCCCAGCCGGCGAGCACCGCCATCGCCCTCTCTGCCGCCGGCGAGCCGCTGCCGGCCACCGCCGTGGCGAGGTCGTCGAGCCAGCGGTCGGCGAGCTCCATGTGGGTCGAGAGCTTGTCGGTCACCACCTCGTCGAAGGTCAGGCTGGGGTCGTCGGCCAGCATGCGGGCCGAGCGCTGGGCGCGCAGGTGCATGAAACGCGGTGCCACGTAGGGCGGGAAGCGGTCGGGGTCGAGGGCGACGGGAAAGGTGGTCGTCCACGGCGGGTCGTTGGCGTTCTGCAACCAGCCGCTGGGTGGATCGAGCACACGCGGCAACTCGTCGTAGGCGAGGGTCTCGGTCCACAGCGTCTTCGCTGTGTTGCCGGGCACGCTGGCGGACCAGTTCCAGGCCCCCGCTGGCCGCCGCGGTACGCGGCCGCCGAAGAGGTGGAGGATGTGGCCGCCGTCGTCGGCCGCCATCAAGGTGAACATCGGCATCTGCAGCCGCGCCTCCGCCCGTTCGAGCTCCGCCAGGCTGCCGGCGCGTGCCATCGCCATGTACTGCTCCATCATCGCCGGCTGATCGAGGCCCGCCACCCGCAGGGCGAGGGCCTTGTCGCCCTGCTCGGAGACCACCGGGCCTTGGACGCTGCGGCGGATGGTCAGCGTCTCGGCGCGCAGCGAGCCGTCGGCCTGGCGCACCTGGAGGGTGCGGGTGCTGACCTCGAAGGCCTTGACCGCGCCGTCGAAGCGGTAGCCGCCCGGCGCCAGCTCGAGGGTGTAGAGGTCGGCGCCGTCGAGGGTGTTGACAGTGTGGGTCCAGCCGACGTGGTCGTTGAAGGCGATGCCGAGAAACGGCGTACCGACGAGGGTCACACCGTAGGCGTCGAGGCCGGGAGCGGTGAGCTGGGCTTCGAACCAGGTGAACAACCCCGACCACGGCAGGTGGGGGTTGGCCACCAACAACGCCTTGCCGGAGGCCGAGCGCTGCGGGCCGATCGCCCAGGCGTTGGACCCTGCCTCGCCCAGCTGCCGGCCGGCCGCCGCCACGGCGCCCCGGTTGATCAAGAAGGTGAAGTGGATCGCCTGCTGGACGTGGGCGAGGACGTCGTCGGCAGCCACCGGCAGCACCCGCTCGACCTCGTCGGCCACCGCCTCGGGATGAGCCCGGCAGTAGGCGTTGATGCCGTCGGCAAAGGCCTCGAGCGAGTGCCGGGTGGTCGGCGACTGTGCCGCCAACCACTGCGCCGCCCGCTCGGGGACGCCCATGGTGGCGAGCCAGCGGTCCTGATCGAGGTAGCTCTCGCCCCAGTACTCGGCGCCCCGGGCGCGGGCCTGGCCGTACAGCCGCAGCAGGAGATCGGCGTGGTTTTTCGCCTGCGCCCAGCCCTCGGCGTAGAACAGCTGCTCGTCGTCGCTCGCGAAGATGTGGGGGACTCCCCACTGGTCCCAGAGGATCTCGGCCCCCGGCGCCGCCTGCGGGGGAGCCGCCGTGGGCTCGGCGGTGGCCGGCAGGGCGAGGAGGAGGCAAGCGGCAGCGAGGAGCACGTTCAGGGGCCAGGGCTTGGGCATAGACTCTTCTCCCAGAGACGTCGGCGCGAGCGAAGCGGCGATGCTAGCACCCGTACCGGCGTGCCCAGGAGATGGCATGAGCGAGGAGAAGCGGCAGGTCTCTGCAGTGCGGTGCGGTCTTGTTCGGCTAGGCGCGGTGCTCGCTCTCGGGTGGCTCGCCGGTGCCGGCGCGGCCGGCGCCAGCAGCCTCGAGGACCAGCTCGCGGCCCGTTGGCGCGGCGCCTGGGTGGTCACCGGCGTGGAGATGACCTCGGACTGCAACGCCTCCTACACCGACAACGAGGTGCTCGGCCGCCGGGCCGTCGGCAAGGGGCGGATCCGCCTCGCGCCCGGCGAGCTGGCGCGGGTCCACAAGCTCGAGCTCAAGCGCTCGCGGGTCGAGGTGCTGATCGACGTCGACGAGCCCTTGCTGGCGCCCTTCGAGGACGGTCCGTTCCGCCTCGTCGAGGAGGTCACCTGCAAGGTCGAGCTGCAGCTCGAGGTGCCGCGCGAGGCGATCAAGCGAGGCGACGTGGCGAGCCTCGAAGCGCTGCTCGTCCCCGTCCTCGAGCGCTACGACGACCAGCGCGCGGCGCAGGGCTCACCGCGCTGGAACCGCCGCGAGCGCGGCCCCCTGCCGCGCGACTACGAGGCGCAGATGGCCGAGTACCGGCGCTGGAAGGTGGCGCAGACCAACGCCGCCGTCGGCCAGCGGATCGCCCAGGCCCTGGGCGAGGCCAAGCGCGCCGTGCAGCACACGAGCGACAACCCGGACTACGGCGCCGGCCTCGCCGCCGGCATGGAGGCGATGCGCTGGCTCTCCTACAGCGACTGCCCGGACTGGCTGGGGAGCACCTTCTGGGCCGCCAAGCGCTCCTGCCCTTCGGGCAAGAACCGCGCCTTCCAGGACGGCTTCGAGGACGGCCAGGCGATCGCCTACCACCTCCTCCTCGCCGAGCGCCTGCAGGGCTGCTTCGTGCCGGCGGGGTAAGGACCTGGGCGCGCAGGCGTCGCTGTCGCAGGGAGGTTCTCGATCACACGAGACTGCGGGGGGGTGCCGCAATTGGAGCCGCTTGTTCCACCTGTGTCTGCCACGCCGCCGGCAGTACGTCGCCAACGTCGCCTCGTGGTTCCTCGAAGAGTAGTTTCGCCCAGTGGCCTGTGCCACTTGTACTGGAATCGGTCTCTCGGATCCTGCGACCAGGGTCGTTGGACTTCCACTTGATGGGCATGGCGTTCTGGTTGTGAAGGTCAGTCTATCGCATGAGCCTGGGACTGAGATCTTCCACGGAGGTGAAGACGCCTCGGGCGATCACGTCGCGTTGGATCTTGGCGAACCAAATCTCGACTTGGTCGAGCCAGGAGGAGTAGGACGGTGGGTAGTGAGCACAGACGCTGGTGTGCTCTGTGAGAAAGTTGCGGACCCGCTGGGTCTTGAGGGCGGACAGATTGTCGGCGGTGACGTTGATCTCCCGGTCTCGAGGCTGATCAGCCACGAGATCGCCGAGGAACGCCACGAACTCCGCGGAGGTGTAGAGTTGGACCGTCCTGCCGAGGACTTCTCCGGTGCGAGTCTCCAGCGCTGCGTAGAGCGGGAGCGTGCCGTGGCGGTAGAACTAGAAGCCGTGGCACTCCACGCGGCCCGGCGAAAGCGGAAGAACGGGAAGGCGGTCGAGAGCTTGGGTCGCTGCCCTGTCGTCGACGCAGAATACGGCCGCATGCTGCGGTGGCCGCAGGTAGAGCCCGGGGATGTCGGCTGCTTTGGTCTCGAAGTCGGGGTCGTACGAGGTCATTCAGCGCTCCAAGAGATGCGGTTTCTGGGCCGCTCGCTGCCAAACTCGAGCTACCGGCATATGGCGAACCCGAGGTGCTGAGCCAGCCGGCGAGTGCTCCAGTGAGTCGAGCCGTCGGTCGGCGACTTCTTCGTGGCTGCAACCACGCGCGCTTCCATCTTTGGGGTCAGCACCCGCGGCTTGCAGCCTTCGTGCTACGAGAACAGGCCGCCGAGCCTCTCGGCGAGAAACCGCTGCTTCCAACGCGAGAAGAACGGCAGGTTGCAGTCCAATGCCTCGGCGATGGCTCGGGTGGTCCAGCCATCTGCCAGCATCAAGATCATCCGTGCACGACGCGCCTCATCGGGGCGACCTCTGCGCGATCGAACACGGTCTTCGAGCTCCTCGCGCTCAGCGTCATCGAGAACGACTTGGGTTCCGGGAACAAGCAATGATCGCTCATCCTGACGCCTATTTCACCTGGACGAGCCACTAGCAGGCTGCTGAAAAACAGGCTGAGACGATGGGGCGATCGGTTTCCAGCAGGATCTTCGATGCCCGAGTTCGAGCCATGGCGTCGTGGTTGGCTCGGTGGCAGGCCAGCCGATCGGGTGCTGCTCGCGGTTTTCCGGCGAGACGGCGTGGTCGGAGCTTGGTCGAGGTCATCGCTACCTCACCGTGGTGCCGCAGCCAGCTGAAGGTTGCGCAGTCGCACGAGGTTGTAGGCGGCGGTGGTCAGCTGGAAGAGCCAATCCACGCGGGGCTGGCCGCGCAGGCGGGTCTTGCGCATTCCACCAACGGTCTTCATCCAGCCGAAGAGGGTTTCCACCAGCTTGCGCCGTGTCTGGCTCATTCCGTAGCCCGGATGCCGGGTCGTGCGCCGGTCGATGGCGCTGCGCCGTCGCGAGGTGTTCTGAGCGACATGGGGTGTGACCGACAGGTCGCGCAGAGCTTCCACCAGCCACCCAACGTCGTAGCCCTTGTCGGCGCCCAGAGTGATCCGGTGCTGGCCGGGCAGCGTTTCGACCATCTCGACCGCCGCCTCGCATTCGGCCGTGCCACTGGCGACGGTGACTCGAGCGGCGACGGCCAAACCGTGACGGTTCTCCATCAGCAGATGCCCGTGATAGCTCAGCCGAGCTTCCTTGC
>CAYQRE010000074.1:0-4339 GCA_964420075.1 uncultured Thermoanaerobaculia bacterium
CGGTACCCGCCAGCCGGTGACCGTCGTCGCTGCCGATGGCGGCGTGCTCTCGGCCGCGGCGCAGGGCCTCGACATGCCAGCGGACAGACAGCAGGGCGTTGAGGAGCTCGTGAGTGAGGATGGCCAGGTCCTCGCGCCGGATGGAGATCGGCCCTTCCTGAGGTCGAACTACGGAGAGGATCTGGCGGATCCCCTCCTCCCGGTCGCCGAAGAGATCCACGCGCTGTAGGGAGTTGAGCGTCTCTCCAGCTCCGATGGGCCGAGCGGGGATCTCGCAGTCGTCGAGCCGCAACGGGATGAACCAGCTCTGGTCATACGAGCGCTGGCGCAGCTCCTCGATCGCCAGCGTCAGCTCCTCGTTCATGTACGTCTTGCCGCGAGCGGAGTACGCCCGTGAGAAGCAGGCGAGGAAGAAGTCTCCCTCGCTGATACCGCGGCGGATCGCATCTGCCCAGCGCTCGCCGGGCTTGATGGCGGCGCGGTCCAGCCACACGTCGGCACCATGGGCTTTGAGCTCCGCGGCCAGCCGATCCACGGTCGGCCGATCCTCGCGAACGTAGGAGAGGAAGACTCGGGTCATGGCCGCAGCTTGCTCGGCTCCCCACCTTCACGGTGTCACCGAGCGCACAGTCTAGCGAAGGACGGCCTGGCGGCGTCCTCGCCGCCCGGCCTCGGCGTGACCAGCCACCCCTACTCCCACCACCCCCGCACCCGGTTCCACACCGGGTACGCCCCGGTGACCACCAGCACCGGGTTGTCGTTGCCGAGCCGGCGCACCTCGTCGGCGGTGAGGAGGGGCCGCTTCTGGTCCTTGACGGTGACGGAGCGGCGCGAGGCGAAGACGGACTCGGCGGAGCTGCGGGTGCGGTTCTCGACCCAGAGGGTCTGGTCGCCGAGGAGGCGGGAGATCTCCTCGGCGGTCTTCTGCTCGGTCGAGGGGAAGACGAGCAGGTAGGCCAGGTTTCCGCGCACGTTCTCGTGCTGCCCGTAGATCTCGTAGAGCTGGTTGGCGGTCTGCACGGCCGCCACCACCTGGATGCCGTAGCCGCGCAGGAAGGCGATCTGACGGGCGATGAGGTCGAGCTTGCCGACGGCAGCGAGCTCGTCGAGCACCAGCACCAGCTCGCGCGGGGCCTCGGCGCCGGCGGCCTTGGCCGCGTGGGGGTGGAGGGCGAGGCCGCCGGTCAGGTGGAAGGAGAGGAACTGGAGGAAGATCCGCAAGAGCCCCGAGAGCCGGCCGATGTCCCGCGCCGGGATGATCAGGTAGACGGTCGAAGGCTTGCCCGGCCGGCCAAGGTCGGCAAGCGAGAAGGCGTGCTCCTTGGTGTTGCGAGCGACCACCGGGTCGAGGAAGAGGGCGAGCTTGCTGCGTGCGGTGGCGACGATGCCGGTCCAGGTCTCGGCGGCGAGGTCGAGGAGCTTGGCGGCCTCAAGGATGACCACCGGATGCGTCGAGGTGGGCCTGCCGGTTTCGGGGTGCAGCCAGCCCTGGCGCTGGTCGGGGTCGTGGGCCATCTCGCGCATGGTCTTGAGCCGCTGCTTGATGCCGTCGCCGGAGCTGGCGAGGAGAGCATTGACGCCGGCGAGGCTCTTGTCCTCACCCACGTAGAGGGTGTGCAGGATGGCGGCGGTGATCAGCGAGTGGGCCGAGGCGTGCCAGAAGTCGGGGGTCTTGAGCTGGCCGTCGGGGTCGATGAGGGCGAGCGCCAGGGCCTGAGCGTAGGCCACCTCGTAGGGGCCGCGGGGGATGTCGAGCAGGGGGTTGTAGCCGGCCACCCAGGGCTCGTCGATCGACGGCGCGAAGGCGTAGATCTGGTGCCCGAAGGCCTCGCGGCGGTGCTCGGCGGTCAAGGCGTGGAGCTCGCGCTTGATGTCGAGCACCACCATCGAAGCGGGCTCACTGAGCAGGGTGGGGATGATGATCTTGCTCGTCTTGCCGCAGCCGGAGGGCCCGAAGATCCCGACGTGGCGGCGTTCCGCGGCATGGAAGGGCCGATGCCGCATCCCCACCCGCTCACCGCCGACCACGACGCCCGTCTTGCCCTGCCGCAGCCCCAGCTTCGCGATCTCGGCCGAGGTGGCGAAGCGCGCCGAGCCGTGGGTGTCCCCCTGGCTGCGAGACCTCCCGAGGCCGCGCAGGCCGGCGACCACCACCGCACCCGCCAGCCCGGTGAGGAGGGCGTGGTCGAGGCGCCGCCGCTCGCTGCGCAGCGCCGGGTCCACCCTCTGGGCCCGCACCAGCTCCGCCCGCCACCTAGACCAGGCCAACGGCGGATAGAGGCGCCCGGTGGTCAGCGCCAGCGCCGCTGGCAGCAGCACGGCGCCGACGACCAGCGTCACCGGCTCGCGGGGCTTCTTGGCGAGAAGCGGGAGGAGGGCGATCACGGAGGCCACGGAGAGCACCAGGCCCACCAGGGGCACGACCTCGAGCCACGGCTTCCCGAGCCCCGGATGGAAGCCCATCTCGCCCGCCCACCAGGCCGAGACGAGAGTCGAGGCACCGAGGAGAGCGAGCACCAAGGCGAGGAGGGGCGAGAGATCTCTCGCTCCGGCTCCGGTGCCAGCGCCGGGAGGAAGGTGGTAGGGAAGGTTCATGGCCTCACCTCGTTGGGGCCCTCACCCCCTCGATCCCCCTCTCCAACACCTCCGTCCACCCTTCCGGGAGAGGGGGAGGCTCCCTGCCATTGGTTGCGGCTTCGTCTTCCACCTCTCCTGGCTGGATGCGTGGGAGGCCAGGAGAGGGGGACCGAGGGGGTGAGGTTCTTCCCTCTTCTCTGCCTCACAACCTCATCCCCCTCTCCACCGCCCGTTCCAGCCCTGCCCTCGCCGTCCTCGCCGCCTCCAGGGCCAGGCGGACGACGGGGATCCGCATTGCCAGGTGTCCGGCGACGAGCGGTGAGGCGTAGGCATTGGCGAGGTGGGCCTCGGCCGCGTGGGGCTTGAGCCCCAGGTAGCGGGCACGATGGAGCCAGGCCGCGCGCCAGACGATCTCGCTCTGGCCCTTCGGAACCGGGTGGGGCTCGGGCAGGCCGCGGGCCTGGCGGTCGGTGAGCTCGAGGCGCCGCTGGAGGCCGATCGCCACACGCGAAGCCTCGGAGAGCGCCTTGAGGGACTCCGGGCTCGCATCGCCGCGCGCCACGAGGCCTGCCAGCTCGCGGATCCGCGCGAGGGCCCCGTGTTGCTCCTGGGCCCAGGCGGCCGGGTCCCGGCCGAGGCCCGAGAGGCGCTGCGGCACGGGCACCACGCGGTCCACCGCGTAGATCGCCTGGTTGAGGCGGCGCAGGTCCTCTGCGGTCTGCTCACCTCGAAGCACCGCGTCGGCTGCCAGCCGTAGCCGGTCAGCCGGCGCGAGCTCGCAGCGATCGGCCGCGGATCGCAGGTCCTGGAGGCGCAGCACTCCCATCTTGAGGGTCTCGCTGCTGGCGGGCTGGACGGCGATCGCAGTGCGCAGTCGATCGAGATCCAGCTCCTGCTGAGCGGCGGTCAGCCGCAGCCAACGGGCAGAGAGCTCGTCGACTTTCGTCACCACGGCCAGCGCGCGGTCGAGGTCGCTGCCGTGCGCCGCGAGCCGCTCGGGCGTTCCCTGCTTGTAGAGGGCGAGCCAGCTGGCCTCCACCTGGCGCAGGTCGAGCGTCAGCTCGCGCTCGACGGCTTGCAGCGGCTGGATGAGCTCCCGCTTGCGATGGGCAATCTCGCTCTCCAAGGTCGAGAGATCGACGGGCAGCCGCGACGAGAAGGGCTCCTGGGCCAGCAGCTCGCGGTTGGCGGCGAGCGCGCGATCGATCAGTGCCGCATCCGTGACCTCCTTCAGCTCGTGCGTCTCGGGCAGGCGGTAGGCCCGCGCCAGGGCTTCGATCCTGGACTGCAGGGCCTCGTGCTCGGGGCTCGGCAGCGTTGGCCGCGGCTGCGCAGGGCAGCTGGCCACGACGAGCGGCACGGTGCGCAGCTCCTCGATGCGCGGCAGCTCGCGGGCGGTGTGGTCCACGGGCTCGCGCAGCCGGGCTTGCCGGAGCTCGTGGAGGACCTCCCGCGAGGCCGAGAAGGGCTCTGCCCGCACCTCGAGGAGCACGGGCGTGACGACCTTCCCGTCCTCCGGGTAGCTGTGCCCGGGCAGGCGCACCGCGTTCTGGAAGACGCCGCGCTGGTCGGGCAAGCCGTGTTGCGCGACGAGGTGGTCCCGCAGCGCCCGCGCCTCCTCCTCCCTGAGGGCCCTGTGGGGCCGCAGCAGCACGTCGAAGTGCTCGCCGACCTTGACCACCCAGGCCGGCTCGCAGCCCTTGGTGAGGAGGCCCTGGAGCTGCTCAGCATCCAGGCCCCGGAAGCCCAGGACGGGATCGGC
>CAYQRE010000075.1:0-4159 GCA_964420075.1 uncultured Thermoanaerobaculia bacterium
CGGCGAAGCTCGGGCCCGGCTTCCGGGGACATGGCGGGCGCTGCCGCGGCTGCGGGGCGCCGATCGAGCACGAGGCCGACACGAACGCTCAGCGGCGCCTGCGCTGCCCGGCCGAAGTACGCGAGCCTGCCAACCTCGCCGGTCGTTTCCTCCTCGATCTCGCCGTGCCGCTGGCGATCGCCGCTCCCGCCTCGCAGGCGTCGGTCTACCTGCGCGGCTTCCTCCTTGGCCACCTGGGAGCTCTCCTCGCTGGCGAGCCGAGGGAGATCTCGACCGCGGCGCTCTACGCAGTCCTCCGTCGCTTCTTCCAGGCCCTGGCCCGCGAGATCCGGCGGGCGGAGCCGCAAGCCCACCAGGTCGCCGAGGTGGAGGCAATGCTGCCGGTGCTGGTCGGCCTGGCCAGGGCGCTCGGCCTCGGGCAGCGCGTCGCCGACGGGCTGGCTCCGATCGCCCAAGGCACCGCCTTCGAAGAGGTCGCGGGCGACGCTCTCATTCGGCTTCTGGCACCGATCAGACAGGAGGAGGCGGACCGGCCGCTGGTGAAGCGCATCGAGAGCGACGTCCTCACGCCGCTCGAAGAGGCAGCCCGCTGGGAAGTCCGCCCCTGCCGCGAGCCGCTCTTCGCCTGTGACCACACCAAGGCCCGGCGCTACCCGCTGGCGAAGGCCATCCTGCGGCGCCACCGGCGGAAGTTCGACCTCTTCCTGATGGACGAGGCGCACGAGGCCAACCACTCGGAGTCGGCGCAGTCGAAGGCGGCCCACCGCCTGGCGCGCCTCCCCGGCGTGCCCACGCTGGTGTTCACCGGAAGCCTGATGGGCGGGTACGCCTCGCACCTCTTCACCAACATGTGGTCGTTGTCGCCGACCTTCCGCCAGGAGTTCGACCACGACGGCGAGGGGCCCTTCGTGGCCCGCTACGGCTTCCGCAAGATGTTTCGCGAGGCGGCGAAGGACGAGGGCTCGGCTCGCCGCCGGGGCGCCAGCTCCGACCGCGACCTCGATGGCCGCAAGGTGATCGGCGAGGCGCCGGGCGTGATGCCCACCTTCATCACCCGCTACCTCTTGCCGCAGGCTGTCTTCGTTCACAAATCCGAGCTCGACCAGGAGCTGCCGCCCTGCCGCGAGGTGCCGGTGCCCATCGAGGGCCGCGGCGACGGCGAGTACGACGAGGTGCTCATCGCTCAGTACCAGAAGCTCGAGCGCCAGCTCATGGCTCGCATCAAGAGGGATCGCTTCACCCAGCTCGACGGCCGCCTCTTCGGCGCCATGGGCCAACTGACCTCCTACCTCGACCGCGCGACGGACGATCTTCCGCCGTTTGTCCTCGCCTACCCGGACTCTGTAGGTGGCATGGAAGTGGCCAGCGCACGGATGCTGCCGGCCCGCTACCGCACCCCGAAGGAGCGCTGGCTCGTCGCCAAGCTGCGCCAGTGCCTGGAGGACGGCGAGAAGGTGCTGCTCTTCCTCTCGCACACGGGAAGCGCCGAGCTGCCCTCCCGGATCGTCAAGATGGTGCGCGAGGTGGCGCCGAGCGCCGTCTTCCTCGACACCAAGAAGGTGCCGGCGGCGACCCGCGAGGCCTGGATCGACGAGCACGTCATCGAGACCGACGCATCCGTGCTGGTCGTCAATCCCAACGGCGTACGCACGGGCCTCAACAACCTCGTCGCCTTCTCAACCGCCATCTGGTACGAGCTCGACCTCTCGGCGCTGACCTACCGCCAGGCCAACGGCCGGTTGCATCGCATCGGCCAGAGCCGGGCCGTCACCATCTACGTGCCGTTCTACGAGAAGAGCTCGCAGGAGATCGCCTTTGAGCTCCTGGCCCAGAAGGTCTCCGCCTCGCTCAAGGTCGACGGCCTCGACCTCACCGCTGCCCTCGAAGCCGCCGGCGCCAGCGACGCCACGAGCGACGCCCTCGCCTCGGTGATGGGCATGGGCCAGGCGATCTACCAGCGGCTCCTCGGAAGCGAAGAGAGGCCCGCGACGAAGGACTCGGAAGACGAAGAGTCTGAGCCGGCGCCGGCCCTGGCCTTCCGCCAGCCCACCAAGACCGAGAGCGCAGCCAAACCTCCAGCTCGTAGCAGAGAGCCCGGCTCCGGTCGGCCGCGCTTCCCGCTGGGCCAGGTGGTCGCCACTCCAGGCGCGCTGGCGGTGCTCTCCCGCCAGGACCTCGACCGCGCGCTCTACCGCCATCAGCGTGGCGATTGGGGTGATGTCGACCCGAGCGACGCCAAGGCCAACGACCAGGCCGTGAAGGCCGGCAGCCGCATCCTCTCCGCCTACCAGGCCGGCAACGGGACGCGCTTCTGGATCATCACCGAGGCGGATCGCTCGGCGACCACGGTGCTTCTGCCGGACGAATACTGAAGAGAGAGGTGGAGGGCGGGGTCGTCAGGCCTCGCTCTCCGTTCGCTCGCCGCGGGTTCGCCGGGAGACGGGTAGACCGTCCGCGGCCCTGGGCCCGCAAGTCTACGGACTGCGTCCTCCGGGGGCTTCGCCCCGAACTTGCGGGCGGTCCGGCGGCCGGTCTCTTCCTTCAGGTCATGGCGAACCCGCCCAACGACCGAACGGAGAGCGAGACCATGACGACCGCCGCCGCAGCGCTTGTGATCGATTCGACGCCTGCCCCCGCCCTGGCCTCTGAAGCCGTGACCTTGACCGGTTACCTGGGTTCGGACCGCGAGATCCGCTGGACACCCGAGCGCACCGAGATCAGGAAGCGCCGCAACCGCATCGCCCTGATGGACGAGGAGGTCGAGGTCACTATCCCCGGCCGGCCCTACGCGGTGCTCTCCCTCGCCACGCAGCAGCGCATCGAAGGCCAGTGGAAGACCACCTGGCACCGCCTCGTCTGCTGGAACGTCTACCGCACCATGGAGCACATCGCGGTGCGACTCGGCCGGAAGGGCGACCACGTCCAGGTGCAAGGCCACCGCGAGACCGTCGAGCTCGAGACGGGCAAGACCCTCACTCAGATCGTCATCGACGACTTCCGCATCCTCCGCCACAAGATCCACGAAGAGCAGCCGTAGGGGTCGCGCCACCAGGGCCGGCGGACCTCGTCGGCCCTCTGCTGGAGAAGCGGACCGAGCCGAGCCCCGCAGGGGCGACCCTCGATAGCGCGGGGTGGCAACCCCGCGCGGAGGAGAAGGGTCGCCGTCGTACCCGCGGCTCCCGCCGCGGGCTATCCAGGGGTGCGCCGTTCGGGGCGATCCCATGCCGCCCTCCAGCACCCTCCGAGCACCCCGAATCGCCCCCTCGCACAGCCGCTCCGCACGCCTCTCCCACCGCCCGGAGCCGTGCCAGCAATGTTTTCGGCTGCCGAAAATCCCTCGCTTCGCTCGGGATCTTCGTCGCCTCAAACCCGCTCGCAAGCTCGCTTTGCTGGCCAGGGGACTCCCCTGGACCCCGCTCGCTGGCGCTCGGGAAGAAAGAGAGCCGAATTCTGCACCCATCCAAATTTGTTTTCTAGGAAGACGACCGAGGACCCGGTGAGCAGGCCGAGAGAGCCGAAGGAAGCGACCGGAGCATGTTCAGTTCAATCGCAAGAGGTGGGATTTGTTTAGGATCCTAAACGCGTTTCAGTCGGAGGACGAATAAGAGTGGCGGCTTCCCGTGAGCGCCGGGAAAGTGCGCGAGTGGGGCGGCCGACGCTGCATCCCAAGAGGCTGCGCTCGCATCGCGTGGTGGTCCGTCTCCGCCCCGACGAGCTCGCTGTGATCGAACAGCTCGCGGCCGAGGCGGAGCTTCCCCTCACGGTGCTCGTCCGCCAGCTCCTCCTCACGCAACGCTCTCCCGCTCCGCGCCCGGCGCTCGCGGCCGACGTTCTCCACGAGCTCCGCCGCCAGGGCAATAACCTCAACCAGCTCCTCCGCGCCATTCACACTCGCTCGGCACCGCTCACGTTGCTGCCCACGGTGCACGAGATCCTCGCTCTCTACCGTGCGCTCCGCGCGTTCCTCGATGGTAAGGAGCCGCGCGCGTGATCACCAAGATCCCCCGCAAGCATGCCAACGCGCGCAGGCTCTTCGAGTACCTGCAGGGGCATGGCGAGCCGGAGCGCCGGCTGCTCGACACGACCCTTCGCGGGGACACGCCACGCGAGCTCGCGGAGGACTTGGCCGACTTCTCGCGGCTGTTCCGCCCGCGCCTCG
>CAYQRE010000076.1:0-4146 GCA_964420075.1 uncultured Thermoanaerobaculia bacterium
GCACGCTGATCCCGGCAAGGCTCGAGACGGCGATCGACTCGGACGCTCCAGGCCCCGTGACAGCTCGGGTGCTGCGGGACGTGCTCGACAGCGCCACGGGCCGCCAGGTGCTCATTCCGGCCGGGGCCCTGCTCCTCGGTTCGGTCGGCAGCCAGCTCGCCTACGGCCAGGACCGGGCTCTGGTGGCCTTCGAGCGCCTTGTCCTACCGACTGGCTCCTACGAGCTGCCGGGCTTCGAGGCCCTGGAGACCTCTGGCACCCGAGGCCTGGCAGACCAGGTCAACCGCCATGTCTGGCCCAACCTCGGCCGCGCCGTTCTCCTGGCTGCGCTCGGTGCCGGCTTCGAGCTCGGCCAGCCGGACCGCGGCGCCACCGAACGCCTCCGGCCGGGCGAGCTGGTGGCGAGCCGCATGGCCCTGGAGCTCGATCGCGTCGCCGCCGAGGTGCTTTCCCGGGGCCTGGGCCGGCCACCCACCGTGCGCATCCGAGCCGGCGAGCGGTTCGTCGTCTACCTCAACCGAGATCTCGGGCTATGAGCGAGAGCGAAGAGTCACAGGCCCCTGGCCAGGTGCTCCACTTGCCGCTCTCGGCCATCGAGGAGGACCCCAACCAGCCGCGAAAGCACTTCGCGGGCGATGCCCTGGAGGAGCTCGCGCTCAACATCGAGAAGGCGGCTGGGGCCTCGGCCGAGCCGTGGATCGCGGGGCTTCTCCATCCCATCGTCGTTTACGAGAGCCCGGCGTGGTTCGAGGGGAGCGACGAGCCACGGTACCGCCTGCTCGCCGGCGGGCGGAGGTACCGCACCTACCGGCTGCGCCGCTGGCCGGTGATCCCGGCGCGGGTGGTGCCGCGCCCGGAGGGGGCTTTCCAGACGCTATTGATCCAGCTCAACGAAAACCTCGGCCGTAAGGACACCTCGCTGTGGGAGGACGCGCAGGCGGTCGAGCAGGCCTGGAAGCTCTGGAAGTTCGAGAACCCCGGAGGAACCGCGCGCGACCTCGCCCAGGCCCTCGGCCGCTCGCCGACCTGGGTGTCCCAGCGCCTCGCGATGAGCCGCGCTGTCGGCGCGCCGCAGCAGGCCCTGGCCGAGCACCGCATCGCCAACCCCGACGTCTACCGTGCCTTCACCCGCCTCGCCGGCGCCGGCCAGATCGAGATCCTCGAACGCTCGCGGAAGACGGGCGATCCGATCACGCTGCAGGCGATTCGCCTCCATCAGCCGAGGGCACGACCGCTCCCGGAGCTTCCACTCACCGCGACGGACGCCACGACCTCGGCCGGCAACGAGGCCGCTGCGGCATCGCTCATCCATGCCGAGGTTCCCGAGCTGCTGACCCTCTTCCTGGCACCGCACCAAGCCCGCTTCGTGCTGTTTTCCCTCAACCATCCCATCCCCGAGGAGGACTCTGAGCTGATGGCGGCGCTCAACACGGCGCTAGCCAAGATCCCGGCGTAGTCCCTGCCGAAAACGTGATCTGTCAAGCCGGGGGGCTCGACCCCCCAAGCGACAGCTCTGCCCGGACGAAGGCCGTGACGGGCCTCTGGGCAGAGCTCGAACCGAGCCGCAAGGCTTCAGAACGAAAGGTTTTCACCATGCGAACGATCCGCGCTCTACTGCTCATCGCAGCCTTCGCCACCGGATTGGTCCCTCCCGCTCCTGCGCAGGAGACGGCCGTGCCCTCCGCCTCGCTCCTCGCGTTGGTCGAGGACACGGACGGCTCCGGTACGACGAACTGCGGCGACCACATCCGCTACAGCCTCACCCTCGACGGCGCCAACCTCGTCGCTCTGCAAGGCGCCCACTTCGAGGTGACGATCCCCACCAACGGCCGTCTCGATCCCACGAGCCTCTTCATCTCGCAGCCAGTGCCCGTGCAAGGGCCGGTGACGATCCTCTCGGGCAACCAACCGGGCGACTCGCAGATCTCGCTCGATCTCGGCCAGGTCTGCGTCACCGGCACCTGCCCGACGACGGTCAACGGCCCGACCGTCGCCTGGACGGTCGAGATCGTGGCTCCCAACCCGTTCAACTTTCTCCGCGTCCAGGGCCAGCTCTCGGGCGCCAACTTCCCCTCGATCCTCACCGACAACCCCGCTCTCCCCGGCACGACCGATCCCACGACGGTGACCTACGAGCCCTGCGCCGGGCCGCCGTCGCCCTCGGTGCACGTCGAGGCGACCCTCGCCGACGCGCTCGCCGCTGACCAGGACGGCGACGGGGTGGCCGACCCCGGCGATCGCGTGCGCTACACGGCGCTACTGCGCAACACCGGTTCGATCACCGCCCCCAGCACGGTCTTCGCGATCACGCCCGACCCTTTCTCGCGGCTGGTGGTGGGCTCGGTCAGCACCAGCTTCGGCTCGGTGACGGAAGGCAACTCGTCGGGGGACACAGCGGTCCGGGTAGCCGTGGGCACCCTCAGCTCCGCGATCGTCACGATCCGCTACGACGTGACGGTCAATGCGAGCGTCCCGGCACCGATCAGCCAGCTCTCGACCCAAGGCAGCGTCTCTGGGCAGAACTTCCAGGCGGTGGCGACCGACGACCCCGACCAGGGCGGGACGGCGGACCCCACGACGACGCCCCTCGACTTCGACCCGGACCTCTCGCTCAGCAAGAGCGACGGCGGCGCTCTCGCCGCCCCCGGGCAGCGGGTGGCCTACACGCTCACCGCAGGCAACCTCTCGGCTCGCGCCGGCGCGACGGGAGTGGTGCTCAGCGACACCGTGCCGGCGAACACGACCTTCGATGCCGCCGGCTCCTCGGCTGGCTGGACCTGTACCCCGAACGGCAACCCCGGCTCGACCTGCCGGCTGACTCTCGGCTCGCTCGCGGCCTCGGGCTCGGTGGCCCGGACCTTCGCCGTGCGGGTGGTCGATCCCATCCCTGCAGGCGTCGCACAGCTCACCAACACCGCGACCGTGGCCGACGATGGCAGCCAGGGGCCGGACCCGACTCCCGCCAACAACTCCGCGACCGACACGACCCCGATCGATACGACCGCGGCGCGCGTCGATCTCAGCCTCACCAAGACCGATGGCGGCAGCACCAGCCAGCCGGGCGAGACGGTGACCTACGTCCTCACCTACGCCAACCATGGCCACCGCGGGGCAAGCGGCGTCGCGATCACCGAGACGGTGCCCCAGTACTCGACCTTCACTTCTGGGCCTTCGTCGGCCGGCTGGAGCTGCACGACGCCAGCGGCCGGCGGCACCTGCCGGCTGGCCCTCGGTGGCCTCGCGGGGCTCTCGGGCAACGCCACTGCACGCTTTGCGGTCACCGTCGACACGGCGCTGCCGCCCGGCGCGCTGCAGCTCGCCAACACGGCCGCGATCGCCGACGACGGTGCCAACGGCCCCGACGCCAACCCGGCGGACAACACGGCGAGCGACGTGACGCCTCTCGTGGCAGCGCCGGATCTCGTCGTCGCCAAGACCCTCGCCGCGGGCTCGGAGCCGCGGCCGGGTGGGCTGCTCGTCTGGCGCCTCGACTACCGCAACGCCGGCAACCAGGGCTCTTCGGCCAACCAGCTCGAGGAGACCGTGCCGGCAAACACGGCCTTCGTCGCGGCCTCGTCGACGTCAGGCTGGGACTGCCAGCCGGGCCCCGCGGCGGGAAGCCACTGCCGCCTCGACATCGGGAGCCTCGATGCCGGCGAGAGCGGCACGGCGACCTTCGCGGCGAGGATCGACGCCGAGCTGCCGCCCGGCGTCGAGTCCATCGAGAACTGCGCCGAGATTCACCCTTACGACGCCTCGCAGACCGGCGCCGGCGGCACCAGCTGCTCTCTGGTACCGGTGACGGGAGCGGCGCCGGACCTCTCGATCACCAAGTCCGACGGCGGGCAATCGGTCGCCCTCGGCGGGATCGTCCGCTACACCCTCGCCTACGCCAATCTGGGAAACCAGGGCGCCACGGGCGCCGAGCTGCTGGAGACCGTGCCCGACAACAGCACCTTCGAGTCATCCAGCTCGACCGCCGGTTGGACGTGCTCGGTACCAACGGCTGGCGGGAGCTGCTCGCTCGCTCTCGGCACGCTCGACGCCGGTGGCACCGGAGCCGTGTTCTTCGCCCTCCGAGCCGCTGCCTCGGTCCCCGAGGGCGTCACGCAGCTCGTCAACACGGCGCGCATCAGGGACGACGGC
>CAYQRE010000077.1:0-4038 GCA_964420075.1 uncultured Thermoanaerobaculia bacterium
ACCCCAAGAAGCACCCGGCGTTGTTGGCGAAGGGCACCTTCCAGCGGCGCTACACGGTGCTCTCCGAGAAGCACGACAAGGAAGGCAACCTCACCGGCGTCGTCGAGCTGGAGCTGCCCGAGCTGGAGCTGACCGTGCTGCGCCTCGACACGGGCGAGTTCCTGAGCCTGGCGCCCGGAGCGGTGCCGAGTGGCTCCCAGGCCCTGGAGCGCTGGAACGTCGCCGACCTCATCACTCACTACGATCGTTCGCTCGCCGAAGTGATGGCGGGGCAGTTTCCCTCCCTCCACAACCCGGCCGACCTCGCGGGGCGCATCCACCTGCCAGCTCTCGCCCGGAAGCCCTTCCAGGTACAGAGCGAGGCGGTGCAGGCGATGCTCAAGCTCCTCGGCAAGGGCCGCAACCCCTTCCTGATCGGAGAGGTCGGTACCGGCAAGAGCACGATGGCGCTGATGGTCGCCGCTTCACTCGCTCCGGCCCATCACGCCGAGACCACGGCCCAGCTCGGTCGCCTCGGCTTCACGGGCCGCCTGCCCGTGGTGCGCCGCACGTTGATTTTCTGCCCGCCTCACCTCTTGAAGAGCTGGAGCGACCAGGTGCACGCCGTGGTGCCGTCCGCGAAGGTCGTCATTCTCAAGACCCTCTCCGACCTGGACAAGGACGGGGACTTCTTTGTCCTCTCTCGCGAGGCGGCGAAGCTTGGGCCCGGCTTCCGAGGGCACGGCGGGCGCTGCCGCGGCTGCGGGGCGCCGATCGAGCACGACGCCGACACGAACGCCCAGCGGCGGCTGCGCTGCCCGGCCGAGGTGCGCGAGCCTGCCAACATCGCCGCTCGCTTCCTGCTCGATCTCGCCGTGCCGCTGGCGATCGCTGCTCCTTCCTCCCAGGCCTCCGTCTACCTGCGAGGCTTCCTCCTCGGCCGCCTCGGCGCCCTCCTCGATGGCGAGCCGCGCTCGATTTCGACCTCGGCGCTCTACGCGATCCTGCGCCGGCTCTTCCAGGCCCTGGCCCGCGAGATCCGCCGAGTGGAGCCTCAACAGCAGCAGGTGGCCGAGGTGGAGGCCATGCTCCCGGTGCTGGTCGGCCTGGCCCGGGCGCTCGGCCTCGGCCAGCGCGTCGCCGATGGGCTCGCTCCGATCGCCCAAGGCACCGCCTTCGAAGAGGTCGTGGGCGACGCGCTCATCCGCCTTCTGGCACCGCTCAGCCAGGAGGAGGCGGACCGGCCGCTCGTGAAGCGCATCGAGAGCGACGTTATGACGCCGCTCGAGGAGGCCGCCCTCTGGGAAGTCCGCCCCTGCCGCGAGCCCCTCTTCGCCTGCGACCACACCAAGGCCCGGCGCTACCCGCTGGCCAAGGCCATCCTGCGCCGCTACCGGCGGAAGTTCGACCTCTTCCTGATGGACGAGGCGCACGAGGCCAACCACTCAGACTCGGCGCAGTCGAAGGCGGCCCACCGCCTCGCCCGCCTCCCCGGCGTGCCCACGCTGGTGCTGACCGGGAGCCTGATGGGTGGCTACGCCTCCCACCTCTTCACCAACATGTGGTCGTTGTCGCCGACCTTCCGCAAGGAGTTCGACCACGACGGCGAGGGGCCCTTCGTAGCCCGCTACGGCTTCCGCAAGATGTTTCGTGAGGCGGCGAAGGACGAGGGCTCGGCCCGCCGCCGGGGCGCCAGCTCGGACCGTGACCTCGACGGCCGCAAGGTGATCGGCGAGGCACCGGGCGTGATGCCCACCTTCATCACCCGCTACCTCCTGCCGCAAGCCGTCTTCGTCCACAAGTCCGAGCTCGACCAGGAGCTGCCGCTCTGCCGCGAGGTGCCGGTGCCCATCGAGGGCCGCGGCGACGGCGAGTACGACGAGGTGCTCATCGCTCAGTACCAGAAGCTCGAGCGCCAGCTCATGGCTCGCATCAAGAGGGATCGCTTCACCCAGCTCGACGGCCGCCTCTTCGGCGCCATGGGCCAACTGACCTCCTACCTCGACCGCGCGACGGACGATCTTCCGCCGTTTGTCCTCGCCTACCCGGACTCTGTAGGTGGCATGGAAGTGGCCAGCGCACGGATGCTGCCGGCCCGCTACCGCACCCCGAAGGAGCGCTGGCTCGTCGCCAAGCTGCGCCAGTGCCTGGAGGATGGCGAGAAGGTGCTGCTTTTCCTTTCGCACACGGGGAGCGCCGAGCTGCCCTCACGGATCGTCAGGATGGTCCGCGAGGTGGCGCCGAGCGCCGTTTTCCTCGACACCAAGAAGGTACCGGCGGCGACCCGCGAGGCCTGGATCGACGAGCACGTGATCGAGACCGATGCGCCGGTGCTGGTCGTCAATCCCAACGGCGTGCGCACGGGCCTCAACAACCTCGTCGCCTTCTCGACCGCCATCTGGTACGAGCTCGACCTCTCGGCGCTCACCTACCGCCAGGCCAACGGCCGGCTGCACCGCATCGGCCAGAACCGAGCCGTGACCATCTACGTGCCGTTCTACGAGAAGAGCTCGCAGGAGATCGCCTTTGAACTCCTGGCCCAGAAGGTCTCCGCCTCCCTCAAGGTCGACGGCCTCGACCTGACCGCCGCTCTCGAAGCCGCCGGTGCCAGCGACGCCACGAGCGACGCCCTCGCTTCGGTGATGGGCATGGGCCAGGCGATCTACCAGCGGCTCCTCGGAGGTGAAGAAGGGCCCGCAACGAACGACTCCGACGACGAAGAGGCCGAGCCGGCGCCAGCGCTGGCCTTCCGCCAGCCCACCAAGACCGGCAGCGCAGCCAAACCGCCCTCTCGCACCCGCGAGCCCGGCTCCGGTCGGCCGCGCTTCCCCCTGGGCCAGGTGGTCGCCACTCCAGGTGCCCTGGAGGTGCTCTCGCGCCAGGATCTCGACCGCGCGCTCTACCGCCACCAGCGTGGCGACTGGGGTGACGTCGACCCGACCGACGCGAAGGCCAACGACCAGGCGGTGAAGGCCGGCAGCCGCATCCTCTCCGCCTACCAGGCCGGCAACGGCACGCGGTTCTGGATCATCACCGAAGCCGACCGCTCGGCGACCACCGTGCTGCTGCCAGACGAGTACTGAAGAGAGAGGTGGAGGGCGGGGTCGTCAGGCTTCGCTCTCCGTTCGCTCGTCGCGGGTTCGCCGGGAGACGGGTAGACCGTCCGCGGCCCTGGGCCCGCAAGTCTACGGACTGCGTCCTCCGGGGGCTTCGCCCCGAACTTGCGGGCGGTCCGGCGGCCGGTCTCTTCCTTCAGGTCATGGCGAACCCGCCCAACGACCGAACGGAGAGCGAGACCATGACGACCGCCGCCGCAGCGCTTGTGACTGATTCGACGCCTGCCCCCGCCCTGGCCTCTGAGGCCGTGACCTTGACCGGCTACCTGGGAGGCGACCGCGAGATCCGCTGGACGCCCGAGCGCACCGAGATCAGGAAGCGCCGCAACCGCGTCGCCCTGATGGATGAGGAGGTCGAGGTCACCATCCCTGGCCGGCCCTACGCGGTGCTCTCCCTCGCCACGCAGCAGCGCATCGAAGGCCAGTGGAAGACCACCTGGCACCGCCTCGTCTGCTGGAACGTCTACCGCACCATGGAGCACATCGCGGTGCGACTCGGCCGCAAGGGCGACCACGTCCAGGTCCACGGCCACCGCGAGACCGTGGAGCTCGAGACCGGCAAGACCCTCACCCAGATCGTCATCGACGACTTCCGCATCCTCCGCCACAAGATCCACGAGGAGCAGCCGTAGGGTGGCGCCACCAGGGCCGGCGGACCTCGTCGGCCCTTCAATAGAGGAGTGGTCCGAGCCTCTGAGGCCCGTAGGGGCGACCCTCGATAGCGCGGGGTGGGAACCCCGCGCGGGGGAGAAGGGCCGCCTCATTCCCGCGGCTCCCGCCGCGGGCTATCCAGGTACGCCCCGTTCGGGGCGATCCCATCCCGCCCTTCAGTACCCTGCGAGTACCCTGATCCGCCCCCTCGCACAGCCGCTCCGCACACCTCTCCCGCCGCCCGGAGCCGTGCCAGCAATGTTTTCGGCTGCCGAAAATCCCTCGCTTCGCT
>CAYQRE010000078.1:0-2847 GCA_964420075.1 uncultured Thermoanaerobaculia bacterium
GTTGCTCGCCGGGTTGCCATCGCGCTGGGGGCCCGAGGATGCGCGTCGCGTCCTCGAGGCCCTCGAACAGTCCCGTCTGTCGGTCGCCGACTTCTGCGTGCAGCAGCGCCTCGATCCCCAGCGCGTCTACGGTTGGCGGCGTCGACTTCGGAGCTCGTCCGCGAGCCCATGGCCGAAGCTGATCGAGGTCCGCGCGCGCGTGCCCGACGCGGCATGCATCGAGATCGGCTGCCCTTCTGGCCACGTGATCCGGATCCGGAGTCGGGACGACGTGGCCCTCATCGGCCCGGTGCTCCGCGCGATCGAGGACGCGTCATGCTGATCCCTGGCTCGGTGCGGGTCTTCGTCGCCGCGGAGCCCGTCGACCTGCGCCGCGGGATCGACGGCCTCGCCGCCGCCGTACGGGCCCAGCTCGGTGGCGATCCGCTCTCCGGCGCCGTCTTCGTGTTCTTCGGGAAGAACCCGCGGCTCTGCAAGCTCCTGTTCTGGGACCGCTCGGGCTTCGTGTTGGTCGCGAAGCGGCTCGAACGCGGCGTGTTTCGCCTTCCTGACCGGCTCGCTCCGGGGACGTCACAGCTCGAGGTGGAGCTCCCCGAGCTCCTGCTGCTGCTGGAGGGAATCGACCTGCGCGGAGCCAAGCGCCGCCCGCGTTGGGAGCCGCAAACCTTGACTTCCTTTTGATCTCGCGAGCCTGGACGCCCGATCCGGACACGCTACATTCGGTCCGTGAGCGCCAAGAACGCCAAGGCCAACGCCGACAGAGTCCGGGTTCCCGTCGAGGATCCCGAGGCCCTCACGACGTTCTTGCAAGAGTTGCTCCCCGACGCGTCGCCACAGACCATCGCCCTGCTGGTCGGGATCGTCACGCGGCAGAACCTCGAGATCCAGCGTTTGGCAGCCGCGATCGGCGAGCTTCGGCGGGGGCGGTCCGGGGGTGCGTCGGAACGACTCGGGCGAGACCAGCTGAGCCTGTTGAGTGTCCTGGCCGGACTCGGCCAGGCAGGCGCCTCGGGACCGCAGGACGCAAACAGCGACCGGGCAGGCGAGGCGGCCTCGGATGAGGGCACTGCCGGTGGGCCCGCGGCGGATCGCGGGGCGCCTGGCGCTCCACCTGCACCCGCGCCGCGCAAGCCGAAACGCGGCCGTCTGTCGGAGCGCCACCCCAAGCTGCCCGTCCGCGACACGGTCCTCAGGGTCGAGGACCGCGTCTGCCCGGTCTGCGGTGCCGACAAGGTCTGCCTCGGGCACGACGAGAGCGAGGTTCTGCAGTTCGAGCCTGCCCAGTTCTACATCGAGCGGTTGCTGCGTGAGCGGCTGGCGTGCCCGGAGGGACACGACGGCGTCGTCGTCGCGCCACCAGCCGACAAGCCGTTCGACGGCGGGATCCCCGGCACCAGCGTCGTCACCGAGCTGCTCGAGCGCAAGGTCGTCGACCACTTGCCGGTCAACCGCATCCACCAGGCCTGGACTCGCCTCGGCCTGGAGCTGCCGGCGTCGACGGTCTACGACTGGTTCACCGGCGCCGGCGAACTGGCGACCCCGGTGGCCGAGGCGATCCGTGATCGCGCCATCGCGACCGCGCACCTGACCCAAGCGGACGACACGACGGTCAAGATCCTGGACCGTGACGCCGAGAAGGGCCGGGTGATCGGTCACATGTGGGGGTGCGTCGGCGACTCGCGGTTCGCCGCGTACTTCGCGACGAAGACCTGGCAGGCAGGAGACGCCTGGCAGTTCCTCAAGAGCAAGAAGTCCGGATGGCTCCAGGGCGACGGCTATGCAGGTTACGCGCCGATCCTGAAGACGGCTGGCACGTGCCGCTTCTGCGGCTGCTGGGCCCACGCTCGCCGGTACTTCGTCAAGGCTCGAGACAAGGGCGACCACCGCGCGGAGCCGTTCCTCGTCCTCATCGGCCAGCTCTTCGCGGTCGAGGGCAAGGCCACCGAAGATGGCATCGGCCATGAGGAACGCCTGCGACGACGCGTCGAGCAGTCCAAGCCGGTCCTCGACATGCTCGTGATCGAGATCAACCGTGTCTCGGCACAGGCCCCGCCGAAGAGCCCGCTCGGGCGCGCGATCACGTACCTCACGAACCAGCGCCAGCACCTCCGCATGTTCCTGGAAGACGGCCACGTCCCCATCGAGAACAACGCCGCGGAGCGGATCCTGCGACCCATCGCCGTCGGCAGGAAGGGTTGGCTGTTCTTCGGATCGAAGCGAGGCGCCGACGCCGGCGCAGTCCTGTTCACCATCGTCGGCACAGCCAAGCTTCACGGGGTCAACCTCCGCCTGTACCTCCGGTGGTTGTTCGACCACCTCGCTCGTCGCGCGTGGTCCAAGGACCAGGCTGGCAGGGCCCTGCTCCCCGAGCACTTCGCCGCAGAGCAGGCCGCGCAGCAGCAAGCCGAGCGTGTCTCCGCGTGAGGTCGTGTGGGCGGCTGCTGTCACGCTGCCCATCGTCACCCGCGCGCGAGCACCGGGTCAGCTGGGGTTGACCGGGGGGATACGTAGTCGCGATGAGCGAGGGCCGTGGAGGCCTCGGCGAGCATCGCGGCGGCGACTTTCTTCCCGACCCCGGTCAAGGAGAGGAGGACGTTGACGTCGCGATGCTCGCGTTCCTGACCCTCGGCGAAGTCGGTGACCAGCCGTTCGAGCTGACGCGCGAGGTCTCGCCGTTGGCGGATGACTACGCGGAGTCGTTCGATCGCGTAGGTGATGTGCTGGACGGAGGCCTCGACCGTGCCAGGCGCCACATGCAGTGCTGTCGTGCGAAGGTGTGCGACAACGTCGCCGGCGGAGATGCGGCGAATCCGATGGGACTTCAGGATGGCGTCGACCCGCTTTTCG
>CAYQRE010000079.1:0-2780 GCA_964420075.1 uncultured Thermoanaerobaculia bacterium
CCCGCTCAACCCCAGCGGCAAGGTGGACCTGAAGACCCTCCCAGCGCCGGAGGCCCCGGTCGCCGCCGCGTTCGCAGCTCCCAAGGGCCAGGTAGAAGAAGGGCTGGCCGAGATCTGGCGTGACCTGCTCCACCTCGAAGCGGTGGGGGCGCTCGACAGTTTCTTCGCCCTCGGCGGCCACTCGCTGATGGCCACCCGCATGCTGTCCCGCGCCCGGCAGCGCTTCGGGGTCGAGATGCCGGTCCGTGCGGTCTTCCAGGCGCCGCAGCTGCGTGAGCTTGCCACGGTCATCGAGACGGCCCTGGCAAGCACTCTTGTGGAGGAAGAGGGCGCGGCCGGGCCAGCCCCGGCCGAGGCCTCGTCCACCCTCTCGAAGGAAGACCTGGAAGCGATGAGCGATCCCGAGGCGACTCGCCAGCTCGAGCAGAGGCTTGCCGAGCGCCGTGCGCAACTCTCCGAGCAGAAGCGAGCTGCCCTCGCCAAGCTGCTGCGTTCGGGCGCCCGCGCTGAGGCAGCGCCGGTGATCCCCCGGCGCAGCGCGCCGGAGGTGGGACTGTCGTTCGCGCAGGAGCGCCTGTGGTTCCTCGAGCAGCTGACCCCGGGGCAGGCGGCCTATCACTTGAACTTCGCGCTGCGCATGGAGGGGGACCTCGACCTCGCCGTGATGGTGCGCGCGCTCCGCGAGATCGGCCTTCGGCACGAATCGATGCGGACGACGTTCCGGGTGGTCGATGACGTGCCGTTGCAGGTGGTGCAGGCGCGGCCGCGCTTCGACCTCGCGGTTTTCGATCTGACGTCCTTCCCCAATGAGGAAGCGGCTGCGGGCGAGGTCGCGCGCTTGACCCGCGAGGCCTACCTGCGGCCCTTCGACTTGGCGAGCGGTCCACTCGTTCGCATGTGGTTCGTGAAGGTAGGCGCCGGAGCCTGGCTCGGCTTGCTCACCATGCACCACATCATCTCGGACGGTTGGTCGACGGGTTTGATCATCCAGGAGATGGTGCAGCTCTACCGGGCCTTCGCCGTCGGGCAGCCGAGCCCTCTGGCGCCGCTTCCGGTGCAGTACCCGGACTACGCCGTCTGGCAGCGGCAATGGCTTGCCGGGGAGCGGCTGGCGGCGCAGATCGAGTTCTGGAAGCGCGCTCTGGCGGCGGCGCCGAACCTGCTGGAGCTGCCCACGGACCGGCCGCGGCCGCCGGTGGCGAGCTACGAGGGCAGCTTGATCTGGTTCCCGCTGCCGCCGGCGGCACCGTTGACGGCGCTCGGCCTCCAGCGCGGGGCCAGCCTGTTCATGGTGCTGCTGGCGGCAGTGATGGCGCTGCTCGGCCGGCTCTCGGGCCAGCGGGATTTGCTGCTGGGCTCGCCGGTGGCGAACCGGAACCGCAGCGAGCTGGAGGGGCTGATCGGCTTTTTCGTCAACACGCTGGTCTTCCGCGGCACTCTGGCCGACCCTGCGCCTGGCCGGCCGCTGCGCTTCGTCGACTTGGTCGACCAGGTGCGGGAGCGGGCGCTGGCGGCGTTTGCGCATCAGGACCTGCCGTTCGAGCGACTGGTCGAGGAGCTGCGGGTACCGCGCAGCCTGGCCCACAACCCGCTGTTCCAGGTGATGCTGGTGCTGCAGAACACGCCGGAAGGGGAGCTGGCGCTGCCGGGGGTGACGCTGCGGCCGGTGGAGGTGGCGGGGCAGGTGGCGAAGTTCGACCTGCTGGCGCAGTTCTTCGAGCAGGCGGACGGGCCTTTGATGGGGAGCTTCGAGTATTCGACGGCGCTCTTCGACCGCACGACGGTGGTGCGTTGGGGCCGCCAGCTCGGTGTGCTGCTGGCGGCGGTGACGGCGGACCCGGAGGCCCGGCTGGCGACCCTGCCTCTGCTGTCGCCGGCGGAGCAGCAGCAGCTCCTGGAGTGGAACGACAGTGGACGGCGCTACCCGCAGGTGCCGGCGACGTTGCCGAGCTTGATCGAGGCGCAGGCGGCGCGGACGCCGGAGGCGGTGGCGCTGACGTTCGAGGACGGCTCGCTGTCATACGCGGCGTTGGAGCGGCAGACGCGCGCGCTGGCGCTCGAGCTGGTGGCGCTGGGGGTGGGGGCGGGGCGGCTCGTTGGGGTGCTGGCGGAGCGCAGCCTGGAGTTGCCGTTGGCGCTGGTGGCGGTGCAGCGGGCGGGTGGTGCCTACGTGCCGCTCGATCCCGAGTATCCGCAGGGGCGTTTGGTGGGGATGGTGGAGGACGCGAACCTCGCGGTGCTGCTGGCGCAGGAGCGGTTCGTGGGGCTGCTGCCTGGCGTGAGCGTGCCCGTGGTGACGTTGGATGGATGGGCGGAGCGGTGCGCAGGCTCGTTTGCCGAGGAGCCGTCGGCTGCGGGGCCCGGCCTTTCGGGGCGTGGGCTCCTCGCCGCCGACTCGCCGGCTCGCTCGCTGGGTGACGCTGGCGCTGGTGAAGGCTCGCTTGCCGAGGGGCCGTCGGCTGCGGGGCCTGGCCTTTGGGGGCGTGGGCTCCTCGCCGCCGACTCCCCGGCTCGCTCGCTGGGTGACGCTGGCGCTGGTGAAGGCTCGCTTGCCGAGGGGCCGCCGGCTGCGGGGCCCGGCCTTTCCGGGCGTGGGCTCCTCGCCGCCGACTCCTCGGTTCGCTCGCCGGAGGACGAGGCTCTCCGCGGCCAGGATGGGCGGGGCAGAGGTGCGCTGCCCGTCGTGTCTCCCGACGATCCCGCCTACGTGATCTTCACCTCCGGCTCGACGGGTCGCCCGAAGGGGGCGGCGAACGCCCATTCTGGGATCGTCAACCGCC
>CAYQRE010000080.1:0-2713 GCA_964420075.1 uncultured Thermoanaerobaculia bacterium
AAGCAAGGGTGGGCAGGGGAGGGAGTAGCATCACAAGATGCGGATGACCACCGGCACGGTTGTCGACGGAAAGATCGAGCTTCCGGGCGAGATCCTCGTCGAAGGTGCCACGGCGACCGTGCTGCTGCCGGACGGCCCAGGCCTGTTCCACCTCAGCCCCGAAGCCGAGGCGGCGCTTCTCGCCGCCGCCGCGGAGGCGGACCGTGGCGAGCTGATCCCTGCCGAAGAGCTCCTGCGGGAGCTGCGGCACCGTTGACCCCGCGCGTCGCGGTCTACTTCACCGCGCGGGCGGCGACTGGCACCGCCGCGGTGCGCTTCTCGCGACCCCTGCCGCGACTGCGCAAGGCCGGGCTCGGCTAGCGCCAGCGTTGCATCCTCTCCTAGCAAGGCGGTCACGAGCCGCCAGGCTAGCCTTGCTCCTCAAGAAAGGGATGTCTACACTTTCCCCATGTCCTGGCTCGAACACCTCGTCGTCGATCCCCAAATCCGCTTCGGCAAGCCGACGGTCCGCGGCACCCGCATCACGGTGGGGGATGTGCTGGGCTATCTCGCGAGCGGAATGAGCGAAGAGCAGATCCTCGGGGACTTCCCGCAGCTCTCCCGCGAAGACATCCGCGCCTGCCTCGCCTACGCCGCCGAGCGAGAGCGGCGCAGCCTTGTCGTCTCGGCCGCCTGACCCCGTGTCATGCGGTTGTTGATCGACGAAAACCTCTCCGAGCGGTTGGTCTCGTCCTTCGCCGACCTCTTCCCCGACTCCCTGCACGTCCGCCTTCTCGGCTCGGTTCCAAGGGGTGGGTAGGCGCTCAACAGATCGCGGGCAGCTGCCGGGAGTTGACGCTCCGAGACAAGAGACCACCCCGCGAGCCTCCACCGGATAGCAGCCATGGACCTACGCTTCTACCTCGACCCAGAGACCGGAGAGCCCCACCTTGCCCTGCATGGCGTGAGCGAAGAGGAGGTGGAGGACGTGCTCCGCGACCCCGTGGAGGATCGCGCTGGGCGGGAAGGGAGCCGGGTTGCGATCGGTGCCACGGTGGCTGGTCGGATCCTGCGCGTCATCTACGCCCCTGATCCGGGCGGTCGAAGCGCTTTCGTCATCACGGCGTATGATCTCAGGGGTAAGCCGCTGGCAGCCTTCCGGCGGCGCCAACGACGATGAAGAAGACCACTTTCCCTCCAGGTTGGGACGAGGCGCGCGTGCGCCGCGTCCTGGATCACTACGAAGGCCAGGACGAGCAGGAGGCCGCCGCCGAGGATGAGGCCGCCTTCGCCCGCCCGCACGAAACCGTGATGGCGGTCCCGCAAGAGCTGGTGGGCGAGGTGCGCGCGCTTATCGCCCGCTACGAAGAGGAACATCCTCGGCGCTGATCACCGGGGGCGACAGGAGGCGCGGTTGCGTCACGCGCACCCCGCCCCGCGGCTCGCCTCGCTCCCCTCCCGATCGAGCCCTCCTTCCCCCTCACATCCTCATCCCCCGCCCGACCACCCGCACCGACTGGTGGACGATCGCCCGCACGATCTCGCGGGTGACGGCCGGCAGGAGAGCCAGGGCGGTGCGGGCGGTGGCGTCCGTGAGGCGGCTCGCGAGGCGGTCGAGGGCCTCCTCGGGCGCGGCCTCGCGCTCCTCGAGCCGGTAGCCCAGAGCTCGCAAGGCTTGGAGAGCCCGGCCGACCTCGGCGGCGCCTGCAGCTCCCAGGGCCGCGAGGGCGCCCCGCGAGGCCTGAGTTTGGGTGAAGGCCTTCTCGTGGCGGTCCAGGATCTGAGCGAGTCCCGGGAGGCGTGCCAGGGCCTCTTGCCGGCGGCGATCCGGGCCGAGGAAGAGCCGGTCCCGGCCGGCGAGCTCGCCGTAGCGCTCGGGGTGGCCGGCCCGTAGCCAACGAGCAGCGCGAGGGTCCGCCCCCAACGCGCGCGCCGCCGCGGCCGGCTCGGCGTAGACGTGGGCCGCCTCTCGGCGCAGCGCCTCCCGCGCCTGCCCCAGCTCCTTCTCCCCGTCCTCGACCCGGCGGTGCGCCCACATGGCGCGGGAGAGCTCCTCGCGCTCGGCGCTGAGGCTCCCCCGCCGGGTCTCGTAGTACGTCCTCCGCTCCGCCAGGCGGCCGAGCTCTGCTGCCGCGTAGTCCCGCGCCAGGTCCTTGCGGCCCGGCCGCGAGAGGGCGCGGTCGAGGTCCTCGCGGTGGCGGAAGGTCTCGCGGTCGACGAAGAGGCGCACCGCCTCGCGATGGCGCGTCAGGGCCACATAGGCGCCGTGGCGGTCCATCAGGGGGTCGGCCAGCACGTAGGCCCGCCCCACCGTCACCCCCTGACTCTTGTGGAGGGTCACGGCGTAGCCGTGGGCGAAGGTCTCGTATTGGCGCGGGTCCCAGGCCACCCGGCGGCCGTCGTCGAGCCGGGCCACGAAGCGACCCGGGGTGACCGCCTCCAGGGTGCCGAGGGTGCCGTTGCGCACCCCGGGCGAGAGAGCCTCGGCGCCGAGGTCCTCGACGGCCCGGCCACGGTCGTTGCGCAGGAAGACCACACGGTCGCCGGCGCTGTACGTACCACCGGCGGCCCGCACCCCGGGGTCGATCTCGCCCGCCTCGAGCCGCCCGGCGCGAATGGCCGCGTTGAGCGCCTGCACCTCGGTGTTGCGGTAGGCCACCACCAGGCCCGGCTGGGCCGCCGTGCTCTCGCCCTCGGCGCGCCAGGTGGCGACCAGCGAGCGCAGGGCCTCCTG
>CAYQRE010000081.1:0-2696 GCA_964420075.1 uncultured Thermoanaerobaculia bacterium
CGCTCCACGTGCCGCTCTTCGCTGGCGTCGAGGCGCCGATCCTCGGCTTCGAGGTGGTGGCGGTCGCGGTGTTCGTCCACCTGGTGGGACTGCGTTGGGTGCCGCTCGTGATGTTCGGGGCTGCGGTGGCAGCGGCGCACTTCGCACTGGCTCGGGCGACGGCCAAGGACCGGCGGCTGGCGATGGTCTTCGCCAGGTCGGTGCGCTACCCGGCCTACGCGCGGCCCTGGGCGGTGCTGGAGTCGACGGCGGGCGTCGCAGGCCCTGGCTCTCCGCACCCAACCCACCCCGCGGGTCGCGGTACCCGGCCGGGGTCCGTTTCCCGCTGCGGTGCTCATGCCTGCGCCGGTTTGCGCTCCTCGCGGGAACCCTCGGACCCCGCCACCCACGACCCGCTGCCCCCTGCGGTGCCGGAGCGACGGGGGGAGGCTCGGAGCGTGGACGGCCGGCGCGGAGGGCCTCCCGCCGTCGAGTCTTCGAGACGGTGGGAAACCGCGCCGCAGCCGGGTTCCATGCGCAGAGCCGAGGTTGGGAGCTCTCATGATCCCACCTTCCCGCGGAGGCTCTTGGCGTGAGCCGGGTGACCGACCTCGTGCTCGACCTCCTGCCGTGGGGCTTGGCCGTGGGTTTCGTCGGGCTGCTCGACCGCCTGCGGGCCTACGAGCCGCGGCCGGCCGCTCTTGCCGACAATCTTGTTTGGGCCTTCGTCGCTGCTCCCGGCGTGGTGCAGAACCGGGACGGCGCCTACCTGCGCTCCTGGCGGTACCGCGGCGTCGACACTCGGGTGGCCTCACCCGAAGAGCTCAACACCCTCTCCCAGGTCCTCAACCGAGCCCTGGTCCGCCTCGGTGGCGGTGTGATGCTCCATGCCGACGCCGTCCGCAAGCCCGCCATTCCGACGCCGCCCGGCCCCCACTTTCCGCATCGCCTGCCGTACCTCTTCGATCTGGAGCGCTTCGAGCTCTACCAGCGCGAGCCCCACTTCGAGACCGAGTTCTTCCTCACTCTCACTTGGGCGCCGCCGACGCGCGCCGCCCGGCGGGTTGAGAGCTGGTTCGTGCGGGACGTTGGAGAGGCCGCCCAGGAGGCCGACGGTCAGCTCGCTCGCTTCGACGACCTCTCGGCCACCCTCGAGGCCCACCTCGGCACGGTGCTGCACCTCGACCGGCTGACCACAGGCGAGCATCTCTCCTACCTCCACCTCTGCCTCACCGGCCTCGAGCATCCCGTGGCCGAGCCTGCGCCGGGCCTCCTCCTGGCCGGAATCCTCTCCGACCAGGAGCTCGTCGGAGGCTGGAAGCCGAGGATCGGAACGCTGCATCTGCGCGTCGTCCGGGTCAACGCCTACCCGTCGACGGCGACGACCCCAGCCCTCCTCGATCCGCTCGCCGACCTGCCTTGCGCCTACCGCTGGTCGACCCGGGTGCTCACCGTGCCGCCCGAGGAGGCGGACGCGCGGATCAAGAGCCTCCAATGGAGCTGGTACACCCGCCGGCAGGACTTCCGGGCTCGCCTGCGCCGCGCCTTCACCCAGCCGAGCCAGCAGGCAGCCGATCCCGACGAGCGCGAGATCTTCGAGGACCGCTCAGCGCGGGCGATGGCCGCCGACTCGGCCGAGCTCCTGGCCCGTCTCCATGGCCGCGAGGAGGTGCTGACCGCCTACACCACCAAGCTCGTGGTGCTGGACGCGGACCCGGCCCACGCCGAGGGGGCGGCCGGGCTCTGCATCAAGGCCCTTGCGCGTCGCGGCTTCGGAGCCGCCCTCGAGACCGTCAACACCCTCGAAGCCTGGCTGGGCTCGCTCCCCGGCCACGGCACGCCGGACCTTCGCCGCGACGCCATCCCCTCGGCCAACGTCGCTGACCTCTTGCCCGTCACCGGGAGCTGGCCGGGCCTCTCGACCATCCCCTCGCCGTACTTTCCCCCGGCCTCGCCGCCGCTCCTGTGGACGAGCACCGAGGGCGCCACTCCCTTCCGCTTCAACCTCCACCACCAGGACGTGATGCATGGCTTCATCCTGGGGCCGACGGGCGCCGGCAAGAGCTACTTGACGGCCCATATCGCGCTCCAGTTCCTGCGCTATCCGCAGGCCCAGGTCTTCGTCTTCGACAAGGGTTACTCGCAGTACCTGGCTTGCCTTGCCGCGGGCGGCGTGCACTACGACCTCGCCTCGCCGCGGGGCGCGAGCCTGCCGTTCCAGCCCCTGCGCTACGTCGACGCCGAAAGCGAGCGGGCCTGGGCGGCGAGCTGGCTCGAGACCCTGCTGCGGCTCCAGGGACTCACGACGACGGCAGAACAGCGCAATGCCATCGCCCGCGCCCTGGTGCTCCTCGCCCACGAGGCCCCCGAGCACCGCACCCTCGACATGCTGGCCCTGCAGGTGCCGGACCCCGAGATCCAGGCCTACCTCAAGCCCTACGGCTCCGGCGGCCCGCTCGCGAGCCTGCTGGCGGGATCGAGCGATCCCTTGGCCGACTCGCACTACCTCTGCTTCGAGCTGGGCCACATCCTGGAGGCCGACGCCCGCGCTCTCGTGCCGGTGCAGCTCTACCTGGCCCACGCGCTCGGCAAGCGCAGATCGCAGTCGCGGCCGACGTTGCTCATCTGGGACGAAGCCTGGCGGGCGCTCGAAGATCCCCTCTGCCGGGCCTGGATCAAGAACGACCTGGCCACCGCGCGCAAGCAGAACTGCGGGG
>CAYQRE010000082.1:0-2384 GCA_964420075.1 uncultured Thermoanaerobaculia bacterium
CTCGCCGGAGGCCGGCGGGGCGAGACGGACGATCTCAGCTTCGAGCTGCCGAAGAGGGCGGGCTACCGTTGGGAGGCGAAGCCGCTCGCGGGTGGGATCGCGATGACGGCCTACCTGCCGAAGCTCTTCGAGCTCCAGCCGCTGTCGCCGTTCGTCGAGGACATCGCCTTCGTCTTCGCGCCGCCGGCGTGGTGGCTCGATCGCGAGTCTCTGGCTCTGGCGGCGGATTGGGGCGAGGAGGCGAGGGAGGTAGCACGCGCGGCGCTCTTCGTCGCCTACCTCGAGCGCCGCACGCAGCTGCCGATCTACCCCGATCTGCGCTTCCACCTGGCCCTCTACCGGGCCGCGGCCGGCGAGCCGTGGACGAGGGAGGCCGTGCCGGAGGGCAACTCTCACACGCCTTGCTGCTACCAGTGCTGGTCCCCAGGCGGCTTCGAGGAGCCGCTCGCCGTGCGGGTGTCGGCCGAGATGTTCACCACGTTCCTGCTCAACCAGAACCGTTCGTTCTTCGAGAAGGAGATCCGCCATGGCGCGTCCCGAATCCCAGCAGGTGGCCGGCTACTTCCCGGCGCCGAGCCGTCTCCTGACCAGCTTTGCCTCGATCTTGCGGTGGGGGAAGCCCGCTGAGCGGCCACTGCTGATCGACCCTTGCGCCGGTGAAGGCGAGGCGATCGCTATCCTCCGGCGCCTCTGGGGCGAGAGCTACGGCGCCCGCGAGCCCAGGGATCCCTGGCAGACCCCCGAGACGCCGAGGATCGCCGCCTGCGAGCTCGAGGCCGGCCGCTTCGAGGTGCTGTCGAAGGCGCTTCCAACTCGCTGGGACGACAAGTTCCACGGCGATGCCTTCCAGCTCACAGCGAGCGGCCAGGTGAAGCGGGCCGCCTCCGTGCTCTGGCTCAACCCGCCCTACGACACCGACCGCGAGCACGGCCGCCTCGAGCAGCGCTTCCTTGCGCGATTCACGCCGCACCTCACGCCCGGCGGCTTCCTCTTCTTTCTAGTGCCGTTCTACGCCCTCGCGGCCTCGGCCGAGTTTCTGGCCCGCCACTACCGGGACCTTCGCGTCTGGCGGCTCCCCGAGCCCGAGTGGAACGACTTCCGGCAGGTGATCCTCGTCGGTCGCGCCACCGCGGTGCCGGTCTCGGCCGAGTTCTTCCGTCACAAGGTGGCCCGCTGGGCCGAGCACCCGGAGGAGCTCCCCGAACTCGCCGAGACCTGCCCGGACCCCTACGAGGTGCGCCTCGGCTATCCCGGCGCCTGGAACTTCTCCTACACCCTGGAGAGCCTCGACCTCGCCGGAGCCGTGGCGAGCTTCGCGCCGTTCGAAGGATCGCCGCTCGGGATCGACCAGCCGGTCTCGGATCTGCTCGGCGCCCGCTTCGAGACCGCGATGCCGCCCAAACCGGCGCACATCGCCCTCGCCCTCGCCTCGGGAATGTTCAACGGCCAGCGGCTCTACCCCAACAACCCCAAGCGGCACCCGGCGCTTCTCGCCAAGGGCACCTTCCAGCGCCGCTACACGGTGCTTTCCGAGAAGCACGACAAGGACGGCCAGCTGACCGGCGTCGTCGAGCTGGAGCTGCCCGAGCTCGAGCTCACGGTGCTGCGCCTCGACACCGGCGAGTTTCTCAGTCTCGCACCGGGAGCCATCCCGAGCGGCTCGCCGAGCCTGGAGCGTTGGAACGTCGCCGACCTCATCACCCACTACGATCGTTCGCTCGCCGAAGTAATGGCGGCCCAGTTTCCCTCTCTGCATAACCCGGCTGATCCAGCGGGTCGCGTGCACCTGCCGCTTCTCGCTCGGAAGCCCTTCAAGGTCCAAGACCAGGCCGTGCAGGCGATGCTCAAGCTGCTCGGCAAGGGGCGCAATCCCTTCCTCATTGGCGAGGTCGGCACCGGCAAGTCGACGATGGCCTTGATGGTTGCCGCCGCGCTCGCACCGGCGCACCACGCCGAAACCACCGCTCAGCTCAGCCGGCTCGGGTTCGCCGGCAAGCTGCCGGTGGTGCGCCGCACGCTGATCTTCTGCCCACCCCATCTCCTCAAGAGCTGGTCCGACCAGGTGCAGGCGGTGGTGCCCTCGGCGAAGGTCGTGATCTTGAAGACCCTCTCCGATCTCGACCAGGACGGGGACTTCTTCGTCCTCTCGCGGGAGGCGGCGAAGCTGGGGCCCGGCTTTCGTGGCCACGCTGGACGCTGCCGAGGCTGCGGCGCACCCATCGAGCACGACGCCGGCACCAACGCCGAGCGGCGCCTGCGCTGCCCGGCCGAGGTGCGCGAGCCGGCCAACCTCGCCGCCCGCTTCCTGCTCGATCTGGCCGTGCCGCTCGCGATCGCCGCTCCCGCCTCCCAGGCCTCCGTCTACCTGCGCGGCTTCCTCCTTG
>CAYQRE010000083.1:0-2378 GCA_964420075.1 uncultured Thermoanaerobaculia bacterium
TCGCCATGCCTTGGGCAAGGAGACCGGCCGCCGGACCGCCCGCAAGTTCGGGGCGAAGCCCCCGGAGGACGCAGTCCGAAGACTTGCGGGCCCAGGGCCGCGGACGGTCTACCCGTATCCCGGCGAACCCGCCTCGAGCGAACGGAGAGCGGGATCTGACGACCCTGCCCTCCACCCTCTCTTCAGTACTCGTCCGGCAGCAGCACGGTCGTCGACGAGCGATCGGCCTCGGTGATGATCCAGAACCTCGTGCCGTTGCCGGCCTGGTAGGCGGAGAGGAGGCGGTTGCCCGCCTTCACCGCCCCGTCGTTGGCCTTGGCGTCACTCGAATCGACCTCACCCCAATCGCCCCGCTGGTGGCGGTAGAGAGCGCGGTCGAGGTCCTGGCGAGAGAGCACCGCGAGCGCCCCAGGCGTCGCCACTACCTGGCCGAGGGGGAAGCGAGGACGGCCGGACCCAGGCTCTCGCATGCGGGCCGATGGCTTGGGGCCGCCTTCCGTCCTTGCCGGCTGACGGAAGGCCAGGGCGGGCGCCGGCTCGGTGTCTCCGTCTTCGGAGGTCGTCGCCGGCTTCTCCTCGCCCCCGAGCAGCCTCTGGTAGATCGCCTGTCCCATGCCCATCACCGAGGCGAGGGCGTCGCTCGTCGCGTCGCTGGCACCAGCAGCTTCGAGCGCAGCGGTCAGGTCAAGGCCGTCGACCTTGAGCGAGGCGGAGACCTTCTGGGCGAGGAGCTCGAAGGCGATCTCCTGCGAGCTCTTGGCGTAGAACGGTACGTAGATGGTCACCGCACGGGTCTGGCCGATGCGATGCAGGCGGCCGTTCGCCTGGCGGTAGGTCAGCGCCGAGAGGTCGAGCTCGTACCAGATGGCGGTCGAGAAGGCGACGAGGTTGTTCAAACCCGTGCGCACACCGTTGGGGTTGACCACCAGCACGGGAGCCTCGGTCGCGATCACGTGCTCGTCGATCCAGGCCTCGCGGGTCGCGGCCGGCACCTTCTTGGTGTCGAGGAAGACGGCGGCAGGCGCCACCTCGCGCACCATCTTGACGATCCGCGACGGCAGCTCGGCGCTCCCCGTGTGCGAGAGGAACAGCAGCACCTTCTCGCCCTCCTCCAGGCACTCGCGGAGCTTCGCCATCAGCCACCGCTCCTTGGGTGTGCGGTAGTGCGCGGGAAGCATCCTCGCTCGCGCCACTTCCGTGCCTCCCACCGAGTCGGGGTAGGCGAGCACGAAGGGCGGCAGGTCGTCCGTCGCGCGGTCGAGGTAGGAGGTGAGCTGACCCATCGCGCCGAAGAGGCGGCCGTCGAGCTGGGTGAAGCGGTCCTTCTTGATGCGGGCCATCAGCAGCCGCTCGAGCTTCTGGTACTGGGCGAAGAGCAGCTCGTCGTACTCGCCCGTACCGCGGCCCTCGAGGGCGACTGGCACTTCGCGGCAGACTGGCAGCTCCTGGTCGAGCTCGGACTTGTGGACGAAGACGGCCTGGGGCAGGAGGAAGCGCGTGATGAAAGTCGGCATCACGCCCGGCGCCTCGCCGATGACCTTGCGGCCGTCGAGGTCGCGGTCGGAGCTGGCACCACGGCGGCGGGCCGAGCCTTCGTCCTTGGCGGCCTCGCGAAACATCTTGCGGAAGCCGTACCGCGCCACGAAGGGCTGCTCATCGTCGTGGCCGAATTCCTTGCGAAACGTCGGCGAGAGCGACCACATGTTGGTGAAGAGATGGGACGAGTAGCCGCCCATCAAGCTACCAGTGAGGACGAGCGTCGGCACACCAGGGAGCCGCGCCAGCCGGTGAGCGGCCTTCGACTGCGCCGAGTCCGAATGGTTGGCTTCGTGGGCCTCGTCCATTAAGAAGAGGTCAAACTTCCTCCTGTGCCGGCTCAGAATGGCCTTGGCCAGCGGGTAGCGCCGGGCCTTCCGGTTGTCGCAGCCGAAAAGGGGCTCGCCGCAGGGCCTCACGTGCCAGTGGGCGGCCTCCTCGAGGGGCGCGAGCACTGCGCTCTCGACTCGGCTGACGAGAGGGCGGTCGGCCTCGTCCTGGCTGACTGGCGCCAGGAGATCGGTGAGAGCCTCGCCGGCAGCTTCGTCGAAGCGTGTGCCGGCGGCGATGGGAGCGAGCCCGTCCGCGACTCGCTGGCCAAGGCCGAGCGCCCTGGCAAGGCCGACGAGGATGGGGAGGAGGGCCTCAACCTGGGCGACCTGTTGCGCCTGGGGCTCCGGCTGGCGCATCTCGCGGGAGAGGGCCTGAAAGAGGCGGCGGAGGATCGCGTAGAGCGCCGAGGTCGAGACCTGTCGCGGCTCGCCGTCGAGAAGAGAGCCGAGGCGGCCAAGGAGGAAGCCGCGCAGGTAGACGGAGGCCTGGGAGGCGGGAGCGGCGATCGC
>CAYQRE010000084.1:0-2207 GCA_964420075.1 uncultured Thermoanaerobaculia bacterium
GTCTTGAGCGCCGTGTCGGCGAGGCCCTTGCGGGCGCCGTGGGTCGAGATGAAGTACTGCAGCACCGACAGGCCCTCGCGGAAGTTGGCGGTGATCGGGTTCTCGATCACCTCGCCCGAGGGCTTCGACATCAGGCCACGCATGCCGGCGAGCTGGCGCACCTGCTCGCGCGAGCCACGGGCGCCGGAGTCCGCCATCATGAAGATGGGGTTGAACTCGCCCTTCTCGCGCTCGATCCGGCTCATCTCGCGGAACATCTCCTCGGAGACCCGCTCGGTGACGCGGTGCCAGATGTCGATGATCTTGTTGTGACGCTCACCGGCGGTGATCACGCCAGCCGAGCGCTGGTTCTCGATCTCGAGCACCTCTTCGTTGGCCTTGGCGATCAGGGTCGCCTTGCTCTCCGGGATCACCATGTCGTCGACGCCGATGGAGATGCCGGCGCGGGTGGCGAAGGCGAAGCTGATCTCCTTCATCTCGTCGAGCATGCGCACGGTGGCGTCGTGCCCGAGCTTGATGAAGCAGTAGCCCACCAGGTCCTGCAGGCCGCGTTTCTTGAGCAAGCCGTTGATGTAGGGGATCTCGTTCGGCAGGTGCTGGTTGAAGATCACCCGGCCGACCGTCGTCTCGATCAGCTGACCGTCGAGCTCTTCGACCTCGGCGTGCAGCACGTCTTGCTTGTCGTACTGAGTATCGAGGTTGATATAGGGCCCGGCGTAGCGCAGGCGGATGGCCGACTGCGTCTCGACCTCTCCGGCCGCGTAGGCCAGCATCACGGTGTCGAAATCGCCGAACGTGCGGCCCTCGCCCTTGGCCCCGGGCTTGCCCAGGGTCAGGTAGTAGCCACCGAGCACGAGGTCCTGGCTCGGCACGGCGACGGGGCGGCCGTGGGCTGGTGACAGGATGTTGTTGGCCGAGAGCATCAGCACCTTGCTCTCGATCTGCGCCTTGGGCGACAGCGGCACGTGGACCGCCATCTGGTCACCGTCGAAGTCGGCGTTGAAGGCGGCGCAGACCAGCGGGTGGATCTGGATCGCCTTGCCCTCGATCAAGGTCGGCTGGAAGGCCTGGATACCGAGGCGGTGGAGCGTCGGCGCGCGGTTGAGCAGCACCGGGTGCTCCTGGATGACCTCCTCGAGGGCGTCCCAGACCTCATCGATCTCGGCTTCGACCAGCTCTTTCGCGGCCTTGATGGTGCCGACCAGGCCCTTCTCCTCGAGGCGGTTGTAGATGAACGGCTTGAACAGCTCCAAGGCCATCTTCTTGGGCAGGCCGCACTGCGAGAGCTTGAGCTCGGGACCGACGACGATCACCGAACGGCCCGAGTAGTCGACGCGCTTGCCGAGCAGGTTCTGACGGAAGCGGCCCTGCTTGCCCTTGAGGGTGTCCGACAGCGACTTGAGAGGCCGGTTGTTCGAGCCCTTGAGCACGCGGCCGCGGCGGCCGTTGTCGAAGAGGGCGTCGACGGCCTCCTGCAGCATGCGCTTCTCGTTGCGCACGATGACCTCGGGGGCCCGCAGCTCGAGGAGCTTCTTCAAGCGGTTGTTGCGGTTGATCACCCGGCGGTAGAGGTCGTTCAGGTCGCTGGTGGCGAAACGACCGCCGTCGAGGGGCACCAGGGGACGCAGCTCCGGTGGGATGACCGGGATGACGTCGAGGATCATCCACTCCGGGCGATGGCCGCTACGGCGGAAGGCGTCCACCACCTTGAGCCGCTTGGCGGCCTTCAGCCGGCGGATCTGGCTGGTCTCGGTGCGCATCACCAGGCGCAGCTCCTCGGCCAGCTCATCGATGTCGATGCGCGACAGCAGCTCTTTGATCGCCTCGGCGCCCATGCGGGCGTCGAAGGCGTCGGGGCCATACTGGTCGCGCAGCTCGCGGAAGCGCTCCTCAGTGACCAGCTCGCGGTCCTTGAGCTCGGTGTCACCCGGATCGATCACCAGGTAGCTCTCGAAGTAGAGCACCCGCTCGAGGTCGCGCAGCGAGATGTCGAGCAAGTGGCCGATGCGGCTCGGCAGGCCCTTGAAGAACCAGACGTGGGACACCGGGCAGGCGAGCTCGATGTGCCCCATGCGCTCACGGCGCACCCGCGAGCGGGTCACCTCGACGCCGCACTTGTCGCAAATCACCCCGCGGTGCTTCATCCGCTTGTACTTGCCGCACAAGCACTCCCAGTCGGTGATCGGACCGAAGATCTTGGCGCAGAA
>CAYQRE010000085.1:0-2155 GCA_964420075.1 uncultured Thermoanaerobaculia bacterium
ACGGCTTCTGCAAGGAAGTCTTCCGCGAGCTGCCGATGGAGTTCGCCGTCGAGGCGCAGAAGCTCCTCGAGGTCAACCTCGAGGGCAGCGTCGGCTAGGAGCTCGGCAGGCGGCGCCGGCTGCGGCCAGGCAACGCCCGCTCACCAATCAAGATCGCAAACAGCCGGCTGCGCTGCCGGCCTGGGATGGAAGAACGCACATCATGCTCGAGATCAAGAACCTCCACGCGTCGATCGAAGGGCGCGAGATCCTCAAGGGGATCGACCTCGTCGTCCGCCCCGGCGAGGTGCACGCCATCATGGGCCCCAACGGCTCGGGCAAGAGCACGCTGGCGCAGGTGCTCGCCGGCCGCGAGGAGTACGAGGTCACCGGCGGTTCGGTGAGCTTCCGGGACCAGGACCTGTTGGAGATGGACCCCGAGGACCGCGCTCGCGAAGGCGTCTTCCTCGCCTTTCAGTACCCGGTGGAGATCCCCGGGGTCTCCAACACCTACTTCCTCAAGGCGGCCCTCAACGCCGTGCGCAAGCACCGTGGCGAGCCAGAGGTCGACGCCGCGGACTTCCTCGCTTTGGTGCGCCGCAAGATGAAGCTGGTGCAGATGGACGAGAAGCTGCTCCACCGGCCGGTCAACGAGGGCTTCTCGGGCGGTGAGAAGAAGCGCAACGAGATCTTCCACATGGCGGTGCTCGAGCCCCTGCTGTGCATCCTCGACGAGACCGACTCCGGCCTCGACATCGACGCCTTGCGCATCGTCGCCGACGGCGTCAACGCCTTGCGGGCCAACGACCGCGGCTTCCTGGTGATCACCCACTACCAGCGCCTGCTCGAGTACATCGTGCCGGACTTCGTCCACGTGCTGCTGGGCGGCAAGATCGTGCGCTCGGGTGGCAAGGAGCTCGCCCTCGAGCTGGAGAGCAAGGGCTACGCCTGGCTCGAGCAAGAGGCGGGGCAGCAGCCACTTCTGGCCGGCGCGGCGAGGTAGGCGATGAGCGAGGCCCTGCTCGAAACCACCCCGCACGCCGAGACCTGGCTCGCGGCCGAGCTCGCGCGCTCGGCCGCCGAGGGCCCTGCCGGGCCGGGCTTCCTCGCCGGCCTGCGCCGCGAGGCGGCGGAGAGCTTCGGTGCCCTCGGTCTACCGACCACGAGCCAGGAGGAATGGCGTTTCACCAACCTCGCCGCGCTCGCCAAGAGCCGCTTCGTGCGCGCCGGTGCGCCGGCGGCGGGCCTCCGCGCCCTGCCGGCCCGCGAGGCCGTGCTGGCCCACGCCTTCGAGGTAGGCCATCGCCTGGTCTTCGTCGACGGTCGCTTCTCGCTGGAGCTCTCGGCGCTCGGCGGCCTGCCGCCGGGGGTGGTGGTCGACCGTCTGGCCAGCGTGCTGGCCCGCGAGCCGGAGCGCCTCGAGGCCCACCTTGGCCGCCACGCCCGCCACCGCGAGCACCCCTTCGTCGCCCTCAACACGGCCCTCTTCACCGACGGCGCCTACATCGAGCTGCCGCCGAGCGTGGTCGTCGAAGCACCAATTCAGATCCTCCACGTGCTGAGCGGAGCGGGCGGGGCGCTCGCTACCTTCCCGCGCAACCTGATCGTTGCCGGCGCCAACAGCCAGGCGGTGGTGATCGAGACCTTCGTGGGCTTGGCCGCGCAGGCCGACCTCACCTGTGCCGTCACCGAGGTGGTGCTCGGCGAGGGTGCGGTGCTCGACCACTCGAAGGTGCAGAAGGAGTCGACGGCGGCCTTTCACCTCGCCACTTTGCAGTTCTACCACCAGCGCGCGAGCACTCTCGTTTCGCAGTCGATCTCGACGGGCGGCGCTCTGGTGCGCAACGACGTCAACGCCGTCCTCGACGGCGAGGGCGTCGACTGCACATTGAACGGGCTCTACGTCCTCCGGGGCACGCAGTTCCTCGACAACCACATGCGGGTCGATCATCTGCAGCCGCACTGCGCCTCGCACGAGATGTTCAAGGGCATCCTCGACGAGCGCTCGCGGGCGGTGTTCAACGGCCGCATCTTCGTCGCCAAGGGGGCGCAGAAGACGGACGCCAAGCAGAGCAGCCGCAACCTTCTGCTCTCCCGCGAGGCGATGGTCAACGCCAACCCGCAGCTCGAGATCTTCGCCGACGACGTCAAGTGCACCCACGGCTCGACCGTCGGC
>CAYQRE010000086.1:0-1602 GCA_964420075.1 uncultured Thermoanaerobaculia bacterium
AACAAGCTCACCAGGCACTGCTCGCCGAGGTCGAGGTCGGCCAGCGTGTTGTGCAGCTCGAGGGCCCAGAAGGCGGCCGCCCCGAGGACGAGCAGGGCGACGGTGACGAGGAGCGCCAGGCGGGTGTGGAGCGACAGGCGGCGGCCCGGCCGGCGACGGCGGCCGAAGACGTCGAAGACCACGAAAAAGCCGAGGCCGCCGCAGATCACCAGCAGCATGATCACCGCGTTGACCCACCAGTCGGCGGCGTAGCGCATCAAGCTGTCCGGGTGGAGACCGAAGCCGGCGTTGCAGAACGCCGAGACCGAATGGAAGAGCGCGCTCCAGGCCGCCGGCACGGCACCTTGCTCCGGTGCCCAGCGCAACCACAGCAGCACGGCGCCGGCGAGCTCACAGCCGAAGGTGAACCGAAAGACCAGGCGCAGGAGCGGCCAGACGTGGTCGCCGGCAGCCCCCGAGAGGGTGTGCTCGAAGACCGAGCGAAAGCCCAGCGACACCCGGCCGCCGAGCAGACGGTAGAGGAAGATCCAGAACGTCATCACTCCCAGGCCACCGAGCTGGATGAGGCCGAGGATGATCGCCTGCCCAAACAGGGTGAAGCCGCTCGCGGTGTCGCGCACGGCAAGACCAGTGACGCAGGCAGCGCTCGTCGCGGTGAAGACGGCGTCGAGCCAGCCGAGGGGCTGCTGGTCCGGCGTCGCGAGCGGTGTCTTCAGCAGCAGGGCACCGATCGCCACCAAGCCGACGAAGCTCAGGACCAGGAGCCGGATCGGCGTAGGGCCGCTTGCCTTGAGGACCATCGCCGTAGTGTATGCCGCCGTCGCGAATGCCGCCGGCGGGCCCGGCATCGTCGTGCAGCATGCCGTCAGGCCCGCCGCGACGCCGTGCCGCCGGGGCCAGCAACGCCGCTCTGCGGCTTGACGGGCTAGCCCGACAATTCGCAGGATCCCCGGCAACTTCCACGGCTTCGCGGTTGCCACCCCCGGCGCGGGGTGAGCGCCCACCGGCAGGCCCCGGCGCCTGCAGAGACAAACGGAGGAGACGACGATGCGCTCGACTCGGCTTGCCGCCTTCCTGCTCACCTGCGTCGCTGCCGTCTCGGCGGCGGGCGCGCAACCGGAGGGGACGCTCGCAGGGCGACTCACCGACACCGGCGGCAGCGGCCTCGAAGCCGCCACCGTCGAGCTCGTCGGGGCCGGACGGGCGACCCTCACCGACGCCGACGGCACCTACCGGCTCGCGGGCGTCCCGGCGGGCACCTACGACGTCGCGGTCAGCCGGGGTGACCAGCGGGAGTCCTTCGCGGGCATCGTGGTCGCGGCCGGGGAGACCACCCGCCTCGACCGCTCCCTGCCGTGGTCCACCAGCTATGCCGAGTCGATCACCGTCTACTCGGCTTCGCGGCGGGCCGAGAAGATCACCGAGGCCCCGGCGGCGGTGACCGTGATCGGCAGCGAGGAGATCGCCCGCGAGGCCGCGCACGGGCAGATCCCGAAGCTCCTCGAGTTCACCCCCGGCGTGGAGGTGACCCAGAGCGGGATCTACGACTACAACCTCAACACCCGCGGCTTCAACAGCTCGCTCAACCGCCGGGTGGCGACG
>CAYQRE010000087.1:0-1526 GCA_964420075.1 uncultured Thermoanaerobaculia bacterium
CCATCAGGGCGAGGGTCGACTCGCCGCTCGAGATGCTGTTGACGAGCGCCGCGTCGGCGTCGGAGTACCACTCGGTGTAGTCGTTGGCGAAGGCCTGGGTGTTGGCCACGGCGTTGACGAACATCACCGAGGCGCCGCTTTGCCCAAGGGCCTGGAGCGGCTTCTCGTAGGCCAGCTTGGCCGGCGCGCTGCGCTTGTTGGAGGCGCCCTGGTAGAGGCGAGCACGAACGTTTTCGCCGTCGACCCCCTCGGTGTAGATCTTGGTGTCCATGCCCTGCGAGAAGAAGAGCACGAGCTTGGGGCCCTTGAGCTGGCGCAGAAAGGTCGCGAAGGAGTCGAGGGCGGCGGCCTGCGCGCGGCCGATCGCCTGGTAATTGACCTGCTCCGTCGACTGGATGTCGCGGTAGGCCGAGGCGACGCCGTCGTCCCAGATGCACTTTTCGCAGTCGGCGGCGCCGAGGGCGTCGAGGGAGGCGTGGCGGGTCACGTGGCCGACGTCCGGCGCCAGGGTGGCGATGTCCTCCTTGGCCATCGCCCGGTTCTCCGCTGTCGCCGGCAGGGGCCCCAGGCGCTGCTTGAGGCCGTCCTTGAAGGTGAAGCTCAGCACGTAGACCCAATCTGTGGCCGGCAGCTGGGCGAGCACGCGGTCGGCCACCTCGCGGCTGGCGGCGAGGCCACGCGAGGTGGAGAACACCTGATCGAAGAGCAGGAAGACATGCCGGGGCTGGCTCGGCGGCAACAGCCGTTCAGCGCCGGGGTGCTCGCCGGTCTCGGCCGGCACCTTGAGGGCCTCGTTGGCGCCGTAGCGGTCGAAGGACTCGAAGGGCACCGAGCGGCCGTCGACCCACAGCTCCACCTCGTCGGGCCGCAGGTCCCAGACCGGCTGGCCCTGCTGGTCGACGGCGTAGAACGGCACGGTGGCGAGCTCGACGGAGAGCGTCTCGCCGAAGGTCGGCGGCGAAGCGTCGGGAGCTTCCTGGGCGGTGAGCGGCAGGGCGCCGGCGGCGAGTGAGGCGGTGAGGAGAGCGACGAGCTGGAACGAGCGCATGCAGGCCTCCGATCGCGAACGAAACTGGTTTCCGCCCGCCCTTCCCCTTGCTGACTCCACCGCACCACCCTATCGTGAATGGCCCGACGTTGCGCAGGAAAGTGCCCTGCGTACCGCGGGCTGCAACGCCGCAAGACTGCCGAGCCCCTCCTCGGCCGCCAGCCGCGCCAGTCCCACGGCTGCGCCGAGGCGCTGCTCTCCCGCTGGCTAGCGGGCGCTGCCGCTGGCGGTCGCGGCCGCCGGTGGCTGGGCGGCCATGCGCCGCAGATAGAGCACGCCGTCGGTGGCGTCGACGGCCACCACGCCCCAGAGGAACTGGCCCTCGGCGGGCACCCGCACGTCGAGCCGCGAGCTCGGCGTGGTGGGGGTGAAGGCGCCACGATGCAGCGACACCACCTTGCCGGGAGAGTCGGCGGTCGCCGACTGGAACACGATGCTGTAGACCTCGAGCGAGCGCAGCTGGGTGGGCTCGGGCCAC